>CAWEIE010000050.1:0-540347 GCA_963809025.1 uncultured Alphaproteobacteria bacterium
GTTCCGGCAATCGCGCAAAAATGGTAGACTTTCCTGCATACGAGGATGTGGCTCAATGCAATCCCTTTGGCTCCGAATAGAGGAATTCGATCAAGCGACCGGCAGCATCGCTCTATTCGACGTCGCGTTTCCTGAGCCGGGGCGCCAGCCGATCGCCGAGAAGCCGTTTTCACTCGCCCCAACACTTCAGCAAGCTTGGAAGAATCGCGAGGCTGAGGTCGCCTCCTCCGTAGCCCCGGCGCCCAGCTTGTTCGACGATTTCGGAGATGACACTCGAAGTCTGCTGGAACCGTTTGTTCTCGGCGAGTGGGCAAAGATACAAACCAAGGATACAAGAACGTACTTGGAAGTGAGGAGGCCTGCTCAATCCTCGCCGGTGCCCGGCAACTGGCCGACTTGCCGTGGGAATACCTGGGAAAAACAAGCCTGGCGGCTTCATTGATCGTTATTTCGCCGAGCCGCAAAAGCCGATGCTGAGGGTTAGGCAGGGCGCGGCGCCATGCCCGACGCGCGGCCAGCTGAATGCTCTCATCGTCACCGGAGAAGTGTCGATTGGAAGACCGGTGGATTCCCCGGCGACGATGTGGGTGCCGTATTGCGAGAGATGCAGCGCTGTGAAACCATCGCCCACGCGGAGTTGCTGCAAGTCCCCGACCTCAATGAGTTGCAACCGGTTCTTGATCGTCAATTGCCGGATATCATTCACTTTACCGGACATGGAGAGCTATCCCCCACAACACAAAGGCCCGCCCTGAGGATCAGCAAACCGGGCGACCCCTGGTGGTGGGACACTGCCGCAATAAATTCCTTTTCTCCAACCAGCAACACAAGCCGCGCCTTGTCGTCCTAAACGCCTGCGACAGTGCCGCGCGCCAGCACTCTCTATTCGGTGCTGGAAGCCCTGATGGAAGCCGGTATTCCTGCGGTGGTCGCCGCGCAGGCACCGATCGGACAGGCGGTGACATCCGAGCTATCGCAGGTGTTCTACCGTGAGCTGCTCGCGGGCAAAACCGTCGACGTGGCGCTGGCGCAGGCGCGCGCCAAGATTGCCCAGGGCGAAAAAGGAACTGGCTGGCAATCGCGCGATTGGGGCCTCCCCGTCCTGAGCGTCTCCGTTCCTCCGGAAGAATTATTTCCACCCCGGCGCATTCAGAAGCCGGACCCTGTCCAAGCCCTGCGAGGCTGCGCCGTGCTCAAGGAGTTCATGCGCAGCGACGACGATGACCTTCCAGCTCCGTTCGCCGGGCTGAGTTTGACGAACCAGCGATGGAAGGCTCTCAAGGCACTTCGAACGTCGAATTGTCTCGTCATCAAGGGACCGCCGAAGGGCGGAAAATCCTGGCTTGTCATGCGGACGCTACGAGACGCCGTCCATATCGGCCATCAAGTCAAATATGTCGCTGTCTGTGGAGGGGGAAGTTCCGCCGTCAACTACCTCGACCTTTTGTCCGCGATTGTCGATGCGGATAACACGAGAGTCGGCTCGCTGGTCCATAAGGCGCTGGATAACAACTGCTTCAAGGAATTCCATGCTGAAGTCGCGGCAAAGAGTCCGGTTGAACGCATCGTTGACGCCTTCGAGCGTGGCTTGCAGCAAGCCACGAAGGAGCAAGAGCTCACGATCGTGCTGGATGAATTTCAGCGGAACACTTCCGTTGCGGAATCCCTGCCCGTAGGGGAGTTCAGAGAGATATTGCTGCCGCTGTGGCTCAAGATTGCCCAGGGTTCCATCCCGAATTTGCGTCTGATCATCGTCGTCCGCGAGGACTTGTTCAATGATTATGGTCTCGCGGAACTGCCGGGGGACCCGATCCACCTCCAGCTGTTCAAGAAGGAAGACGTGTCGATGCTGTTCAAAGAACTGTGCCGGTTCTATCGCGACGACGCCGCACTCGACACCGTTCATGAAACCGCCTTGCTAATCGTTAAGGATTCGCAATGGGACACGGATAGACTTGGAATTATCGGCGGCCTGATCAAGTTGGCGAAGTCATGAACCTCCACCTGCCGAACCTTGACGACGATCAGCGACGCCGTCTGGAGGAATTGCTCAAGGATAGTCCGAAACTGCGCGACGAGCTTCTCTCGACACGAGAGTCTCCGCAGGATCGCGCGCTTCGGATTGTAAGCATTGTGCGCGCGTTCGATAGCGCGATGTACGCAGGTGTGTGCCAACAAAACGATGCCGGTCTCCCGGCGTTCGGCGAGATCGTCAATAGCCCAGATGTACGAAAAGTACCGAGAGCAGAGGGACAGTTCTGGCTGCGCGAATCAGTGCAGAACTATTGGCTAAGCTACTGGGAAAAGCATACCGACGAATATGTGCCGTGGGCGAGGCGATTTGCCGAGTGGCTCGACAAAAACGACAAGGATCCGGCGGAGCAGCTTGCCTTGCTGTTGCGTTTCGACTGGCCGCGCGCTTTGCAATTCCTCAAGAACAAGTTTGAAGAGGCCAATGCCAAGGATGACCTCGCTCTGTGTCATTCGCTGACGCAGCAAGTCGAGGCCAACCTGGGGAAGATCGACTCCGGCCTTCGCGCGGGCTTTCTGGAGTTTGTTGCGCGCTATCGTGGCAGAGCCTGGTTCCTGCAGGAATTCCATCGCACCATCAAATACTTTCCTCGGAAGTCGCTGGAAGCTGATTTCCAGAAGTTGATCGCGGGCGACGACTCCAAATGGATTCTCTATCTGTCGTCGCCCGGCGGCATGGGGAAGACCATCTTCGTGCAACGCATGATCGCGCATGAACTGCTCAAGAAGCCGCCGTTTCCCTTCGTTGCGCGTATCGACCTCGACGACATCGAGGTGCCCGAGATCGCCCGGTCGCCGTGGCTGGTCGCCATCGAGATCGCCGCAGAGCTGGACGAGCAACTGACCCGACGATTGTTTTCCGACGGCGCCAACGCCTATCTTGACAATGTCAAGCCGTTCAGTCCGCTGCTCTATCGACGCGCGTCCGACCGTGGGCAGACCCTGACCGATGATCTCCGCGCCGCTCTGAGAAGCCGCGCTTCCGAGCAGTTCTCCCACTGGCCCGCATTCATCAGCCGCTGCATGGAACTGCCGCGGGATCGTCCGCTGGTGGTCTTCATCGACACGATCGAAGAGGCCACGCTGCATTGGCCCGCCCAATTCCGCCACCTGTTGGCTCGTTTCGAAGAGCTTCGCAAAGAGCTGCCTCAGTTGCGCCTGGTATTGTCGGGACGCTATCCGCCGTCCGAAGAAACGCGGGATTCCTCGCAGTATGACGACAGGCTGAGGAGTGAAACCAGATTCGTTCGGCTTGCGCCGTTCGAGCCCGACGACGCGGCGCGCTTTGTTCGTTTGCAGTTGCCGAACGTCGGCGAGCAACTGGCCAACACGATGGTTTCTGCGGCGGCCGGAAGCCCGTTCAAACTCTCGATGCTGTGCGAGATCATAAGCCAGAACCCTGAAATGGGCGACAAAGAGCTGAAGGAATACGGAGCCGAGGTTGACGTTGCTTATCTGATCAAGCGAGTCGTCGAGCGCATACCGGTGGCGGACGAACTCGGTCTGCGCTGGTTGTTGCGGTACGGCGCTGTCCCCCGACGTCTGACTTTCACGTTTCTGCAAGAGGTGTTGCACCCGCTGCTGCTCGATGCCCTCAGCGGCAAGATCGAGGACGCCAAGGACGACATTCCCTCGGACAAAGAACGACAGGCGTGGATAAGGAATGCCGATACCGTGCTCGACCCAGAGCATCTTTGGCAGAGGCTTGCAAAATACGCGAGCGACCATAGCTGGATTTCCCTGAGCAGGGATCGGCATACGGCGACGTTGCATCCTGATGTCGTCACGCCGATGCGGCGGTTGCTCAAACAACAGCCGATCTCAAGTCAGATCCATCGCAAGGCAGTGGATCATATTCAAAGCCTAAAGGCACAGCATCTCGATCGGTGGGTTGAGCTCACGCTGGCAGAGCTTTATCACCGGGTACAGCTTGGAGAGGATCGCGTCCACGAGGCGCTCGTGGCCGCCCTCGATGAACGGCCGTCGCCGGACGATGCCGCCATTCGGCTGGAGGTCCTGCGGGAAATCGTCAAACCCGACGGCGATTTCACTGATGCGAAACCGGCAACCTTGGCCCGCGCCCACTATGAGATCGCCGACACGATCGCAATCGAAGCGAATTTCGACTACCTTCCGCAAGATGCTCGCCGCGAGGACATCCGCAGATCTTTGGAAAAGGCCTTCGAGCTGAACAGGATTGCTACCGATGTTCAGTTGCCGCCCTTTGCATTCAAATGGCGTGATTTTCTCGATCGCAACATCCCCAGCACGACAGGTGCATTGGCCGATCTGCTACTACTGGTCAGAAAGTCGGATGAGAGCAAGATCAGGTATTGGTTTCTGATCATCGAAATGCTGGCGCAAAGAACGCTTTCATCCTTTGTGTTCGAGCAGCTTGCCGCCCTTTCCGGGGTGTCAGCGGGGAGCGTGTTCTGCAAGCGGGTCCCGGCCTGGGCAGTGTTGGAACGTCGAGCCAACGCCTACAGAAGGCGTGGGTCGCTCCAGAGGGCGGAGAGCCAGCTTCGCGAGATCCTCAATACCTGGCCGGGGCCTCGTGATGGAAAGCACTTCAGGCGAATCCAGGCGAGCTTGATCGAACTCCTCGTGATGAATTCCGGCCTACTGGCCGCTGAAGAAGAAATACGGAAAGCTGATGCTGCAGCCAGCGAGGAGGATCAAGGCCGTCTGTTGCTCCAAATCGAGATTTGCCTACTCCGACGGGACGCCTGGACTGCCTTGGACCTGACCGAGAAAATTCAGGACAAGCAGCACTACCGCTTTCACCTGTTGCGAGGGCAGGCGCTGGGACAATTGCTGCGCATCGACGAAGCGATGGCCGCGTTCGCCGACGCGATGCAGGCCGGCCTAAAGGGCGAGGTTCCGACGCTCCTCGACGACATCCGCCGCGAAGAATTGATGTTTCGACTGTTTGAGGCGGGACTACCGACAGAGCCGGCTGGTCCGCGCCCCACACCAGTTGGAGCGGCTACCGAACTGGAATTGATCCGAGCATTCCAGGTGCGCGACAACCGGGCGGCCTGCGAAACGATCATCCAGACACTCATCTCGGACCGGCATCCGGAGTCCACCCGCATCCGGGCAACGATCGCGGGAGTTTCGTGGGGAATACTTCCCTCTGCCGCCATAAACAACTCGTTCATCTCCATGTTAGGCCGGGTCGGCAATGCGGGCATGCGGCTGCGGCTGCTGGAACCGCCGGTTCTGCTTGGGCAAGTCGCGCCATGGCAGCTCAGCTGGTTCAAGCGATTTACGTTGCGGACCAACTTGACGCCCGAGAACAATATTGGGACCGGAATGTTGGAGTGGGTCGCTTTCGGTCGCGCGCTTCTCGCGATGGGGGATGGCAAGCGGGCGGATGCAGCTTTTGCCAACGTGAAGGTTGGAATGGGCGCCGATAGGGCCGAACTAGCCGTCTTTCGCCAACGCGGCCTCGCCGATCTACAGGCCCCGCCCCCGACCGCAACGTTTTGGATCGGGCGCTCTGGCCCACCCCAGTCCGTGGAGTTTTTTGGCGGGCTCGCTTCCGAGCCGGGCCTGCATGCAGCAGCACTAATCGAGAACGCAGAGCGGGCGATGCAGACTTCGGAATGGACCGCCCCGACACAAAGTCTCGAGCGAGCGGCAGCGGTTCTGCAGATCAACCCCGTCCACCCTATCCTCATCGAGCGGCTCCATGGCGTACAACGAAAGCTCGCGGAAGCGGTAGGACCGGACCGTGAAGCCATTGAGAGCCTGATTGAGAGCCTGCCTCCTGAGAACGCCGCGAACGATAGCGACGTGACGCTCACGGACTATCGTTGCACCCTCCTCACCGTCGACAGTAGGCGAGTTTCGGTCGAAGCGGCGGGCCAAGATCGTCGGCTGCTATCGCCTTACGAAAACCCATCACTTGGAATTCTCTGCGACTACTCACGGGAACGAAGTCCCAGAAGGCTCGTGCCGCATTTCATAGGCAGTTGGCCGGAACCGGTCGAGGAACTGCAGGAACCGCTCGCGGGGCTTCTGGAGCAGGCGAGCGACAAGAGCAAAGCAGTGCTGCTTGCGCTGGGGGGAGCAGCATTGGTTGCGGTACCTTGGGAATTGGCCTTGCCGCCCTCCCATGCACCTGTTCGCATCGGAAACGGTCGCAATGAAGGTCCGATCGTGGACGAAATCCGCGACCCGGCGAACTTGCGTCAAACGGCCAAGTTCCTGTCCGGCCTTGCGCTGCGGTTCAGGTCGGGAATTGGCGTCTACCGCGTGCCGTATTCGGCGACATCCGACATGGTGTCCCAAATGAGCATCCTCGATGATCGCCTCATGGCAAGCGGTCTACTCGCCCCCGGCGATCCGGCAACGGCGGACGTCATCTATGTCATGACCGACATCGAGGACTCGCCTTCGCTGGATGAACCGTGCCTGCCCGACGGCATGACGGGAGAGAGGCTCGGGCGTGAATTCCAGCGAAGGAGGACAGATGGATCCAGGCCGTTCGTGGTCTTGCACTCGCCCACATCGCCATCGCTTTCACACGCGCTCGAGCAGGTGTTCGCCAGAAACCGGCTGGCGCAAGCTCTCATCAACAGTGGAGCCGTATCCGGCGTCTTGGCGACCGGCATCACTTCCTTGCCTAAGGATCCTCGTCCGCAGGACCTGCTGCTCGAGTCGCTGCGGACGGCAGGCCATATGACCGATGTGATGCGCACCCTGCGGGCGTCGTCGGTCTATCCCCAGACTGTCGCCAAGCTTGAGGAGATGCTCGGCCTGCCTGCCACTGCGCTGTTCCTGAGCATCGCTCCTGAGCCAGTGTGATGAACGGCCCGCGAACGGCGTTTTTGAAACGAAAGGAAGAAGAGCTGAGGTGGAAACTCGCCAGCTTGCCGGAGGAACTGAAGGATTGGCGTGAGCGCGCACAGAAAGCAAATTCGCTGGAAAAGAATCATAGCCAGATCGACCGCCTTTCGCGTCAGATCGAAGGCCTCCAAGCGATGGTCATGGCCGAGCTCGTTAAAGCCGTTGACGACGGCGAGCTTTGGCTTCGGGCAGAGAGCTTGGAAAAAAAGGCATTGATCGTCCATACGCTGTGGGATCAGTTTCGCAGTCGGTTGTCGCTGCGGCTGGTGTCTCCTTTTGATACCTATCTGGCGCTTGCCGATGCGTACGCCCGCGAATGTTACGTGCCCGTCTATCGGCACTTGCATAAGATTGCATCGGACCAGCTTTGCCCTGCCCCTTTGGTCACGTTCGACCATCAAGTTTCGCCGTGGATGAAACCGGAAGCCGGAGCGGCGGAATCGGATGGGCGGGACGGAACGCTGCTCACTGCCCAGCAATTACAGGATGCTCTCGAGCAACTTCCTCTCGCGCTGATTGGCCTGCCGTGGTCCTACATCACCTATTTGCCGCACATAGCGCTGCTCGCGCATGAGGTCGGCCATGCAATCGAGCGCAGCGCGCAGCTCACGAAACCGCTCGACCAGGCGGTTGGCGATGCGAAACTCGGCGACGAGAAACGTCGAGCAGCATGGCAGGATTGGCGCAAGGAAGTTTTCGCCGACTGGTACGGCTGCGCAATGGGTGGACCGGCCTTTGTCCGGTCTTTGGTGGATCATTTGGCCAACGACGAGGCACAAATCGCTCGCCAGACACGACCGCATCAGAATGGCAGCTGGACCGCGTACCCGACGGCGACGGTCCGCGTTCTGCTCGCCTGCCACACGATGCGCGACATGGGCTTCAAGACGGAAGCGGACGAAATCGTTGGTGCATGGTCGGAAGCCTATCCGCAGAACCAACTCCAGGCATTCAGTTCTGATTTTGATGCGATCGTGAACGGATTCTGCAGCGTTCTCGACCTGAAGCAGGCGGAGTATGGAAGCTTTAGCCGTCCCATCATGGACGCGGCGATCTTGGTCACGAATATGTATCGGCAGGGCGGGAAATTGGCCAAGACAGCGCCGAAGCCCGCGCGTGCCTATGTCACCGCCGCCCGGCTCCTTACGCAAGGACCGCCGACGGCTGTCCCAGTACAGGCCCTTTGGCAACTGCTTCGCCAGCACCATCTGGAGTCGCGCCCGGCCGGTGTGGCAGGTGAGCCGGCAGCAGGTGCGCCGGCAGCAGGAGCGCCGGCTCCTGTCGATCTCCTCGCCAAGACCTTGTTTGCAAACGTCGACGCCGATGCCGGCTTACAAACTTGACTCCTCCAGAGCATCGACTCTGAGGCGCACGGCCGGATCGCCGAAGACGACATAGTTCCTTGCGTCGTTCCTTGCGACCCAGCGATTGGCAAGTATGGCCAGGGATACATTCCCCGGACCAAGATCATGCAATCGCTGTGTGTCGAGAAGCTCGCCCGACAGGACCGCCCAACGCAGGTTGAACTGATCGGTCGCCTGACCAATGCGCTCGCCATTGAGGATGCGGACCATCACGTCGCGAAATTCCTGAACCTGTGGCGCGCTCCGACCGCCCAGAAACGAATAGGACCACGCTCGATCAATATGAGCCAACACGGCGAGAGCGCCCGAAAGCAGAAGTTTTTGCGGCAGGCGGGCGGCAAAAGGGGCGCTCGCAATCTTGACCGACTTTCCTTGCGGGTCCCTTGCGTAGTCGTCGAGGACCGGGCAGCCGCCGCTGTAGCAAGCGAAGAAGAAGTGCATGAGGCCGCCAAGTGCTGTCGCCATGTCCACATCTGCCGCTGCATAGGTCATTTCCGCAGTGATAGGGCCCCCTTTCCAGTCCTGGCAGACTATTGCCCCCTGCCGTTCGATTTGATCTGGCGCATCGCAGGCGACGGCAAGACCATGAGAGCCACTGAACAACAGGGCTGGCACCCCGCCGTCCAGCTTGCCATGCAGCAGATCCCGCAAGTTGGCTTTTGTCGCGTCCTGGCCCAGCAACGCTTTCACGCCGAATTTCTGTCGTGGACCGAGCGGCTTGACGAGAGCGTTGCCCTCCACCAATGGCCGCGCGACCAGATCGTGGAGCAGGCCGGTCGCGCGATCGCTGGGATTCTTCGGAGCAAAGATCGCGACGTGGCGGCGCTGTTGAAGGGTTTGGGCCTTTTCGTAGGCAATGACATTGCTCGCGTAGGTCCGATAATCTTCCGCTCTATCGAAGTGAAGACGGCCAACGCACCAGTACGTATCGAGGAGATACTGGAACTCGAAGGGGATGGCCGTTGGAGGTCCGACGATCGTCAGGTAAAGAGGCACGCCAAGGGCAGGATCGACCACCGAAAACCCCACGTTGCTCTTGGCAAGCCACGAACGCACCGTGTCGCCCGGCTGATACCCCTTGCTGCCCTCGAAAACGCGACACAGGCGATCGTTGTTGCGAACTTCGCCAAACCGGTGCTCGATCAGCGGCTGCAAGGCTTGGCGCACGCTTTGATCTGCCTTGTCGGCAAAGATGATGCCCCAACCAGCCTCGGCCAGGTTGTTAGGATCAATGTCCGATACCGCTAGTTTCTCGGCGGCTCCATCGGCTGCCCGCTGGACGACCTCCTTTTGCGCGGGCTCGATGGCGGAGAGGACGCGAGGATCGAACGCTGGCAAAGCTTCGCCGCTTTGCCAGACGCCGATAGGCAGGGGCATTTCATCGCCGCTGACCGGTTCGACTTGCTCGCTCATTGCTGCCCCCGCTGCAGTCACTTGTTCAACCCGCATCCGGCTCGCACGGCTTGCCATACCGCGTGCGCAACTTCCGGCCCGTCAATCGAGGAATGTCCTGCGACGTACTGACTAGCTTCGAGGTTGTACACGCCACCTGACTTGAAGGGGTATTGCGCCGAGGCGTGCCCCATGGCGAGATCTTTGGCTTCCCGGAGACCCTGCATACCCCAAGACCCAATCCCACCGAACATCGGAGGCTCGGCAAAACTGACTTGTGCAACCAGTCCGACGGCCAAGGGATAGAGCGAGCCGACCGCCCAATCGTGCCCGGAGCGCGTTGTCACTATTGGCCCCTGGACGGCGGGCCCACGGATCATGGTGTTGAAGTATCCCGGCTTGCCCACAGTCTTGATATGGTCGGCATATGCCCAGAGAGACACGGCGCCTTGAGCCAGGAACAGGGAACTCGCCGGGCGCGGCAGCTTGGCCGTTCCATTGGGGCCGCCGAGAATAGATGAGGCGACGATGCATCCGAAGCTATGTCCGATGAGATGGAGACGGGCACCGGGAAACTCGAGTTGCAGCTTCGCCGAGAACTCGTGCATTTTGCTCTCTCCCAACCGCCTGGCTCTTTTTTTCATGGTCCAGAATGAAAGCTGTCGGATCGGCGCGAGCAGGCCGGAGAGCACGCTGGATTCACTGAAACCGGCACCTGCCTCCTGGGTTATCTCGAACGCACCAACCGGGTCAAACGGCACGCCGTCGCTGTCGGGAGCACCATCCAAGTCGCCACTCGCATAGCCAAGCTGCTCCCCTAGCTCCCGGTACGCTTGCGCCACGTGTTCCGGCATTTGCACTGCGCCCGCATTCACGCTGTTCTCATCGAAAATGGTTTGCAGCAAACGACGAACATCGGGCAAGTCCTCATCGAAGAACTCGACATATTCTTCCAGGATTTCCTCCTGGGACTGAGACGGTGCCGTAAGCGACGCCCCGCCGATCGCTTCCTCCCCGAACGGAAGGCTCGGCCAGTGCAGCCCGATCCACAGAGGCCGAAAATCCTCGCCCATGGCCTCGACATCGGCTTGCCTCGCAAGCAACGCACCGAACCAGCGATCGTATTGATCCTTTGCCGCCGGCACATCGCCCTTCCAGCCGTGGCTGGAAAGGAAAATGTCCGTCGGTTGTTGCTTGCGGGCTTCGGAAAAGATGCGCTCGCTTAGATAGGCGTGCCCGCCTGCCGGGTCATTTCGCTCGGCACCATGCTTATCGAAGCAGATCAACCAGTATGACGACGACGTTCCAGGTATGGCGTGGATCGGCATTGGTTCAGTCCCCCGCGCGTACGAGTATAATTGCAAGATAGCGGACAGCATCGAGCGCTTCCCGACGAACTCGATTGCCGTTCATGGCTACAACTTTAGGGTGTACGCAACAGCCGTCAAGGAAGTAACTGTTACAGTGCGAGTACAGGCGCGCGCGAATGCTCTAGTCGTTTAGGACTACAGTCGTCCCTTCCGCCGGGCCACCGCCTCCGAGAGCAGGCAGAGGATCTCCCACATCATGGTGACGCCCACCAGCGCGGTGTTGCCGCTCATGTCGAAGGGCGGCGAGACCTCGACGACGTCGCCGCCGACCAGGTCGAGGCCGCGCAGGCCGCGCAGCATGCGCTGTGCCTCGTGCGGGGTGTAGCCGCCGATCTCGGGCGTCCCGGTGCCGGGCGCATAGGCCGGATCGAGGCCGTCGACGTCGAAGCTGACATAGGTCGGGCCGTCGCCCACGACGCGGCGGGCCTCGGCGATCACCTTGTCGACACCGAGGTCAAAATACTCCTCGATGGTGATCACCCGCATGCCCTGCTCGACCGCCCACATGTTGTCGTCGCGCTTGTAGAGCGAGCCGCGGATGCCGATCTGGACCACGCGCTTGGGATCGAGCAGGCCCTCCTCGACGGCGCGGCGGAACGGCGTGCCGTGGGTGTACTTGTAGCCGCCGAAATAGGTGTCCCAGGTGTCGCTGTGGGCGTCGAAATGGACCATGCCGAGCGGCGGCAGGCCTTTCCTGATGCCGCGCATGATGGGGAGCGTGATCAGATGGTCGCCGCCGGCCGACAAGGGCACAGCGCCGACGGAGTGCAGCTTGGCGAAAAAGGCTTCGATGCGATCCAGCGAATCGTCGAGGCTGGCCGGGTTGACCGGCGCGTCGCCGAGATCGCCGCATTTGGCCAGCTCATAAGGCGCCACGCCGGTGACGTGGTGCACGCGGCGCATCATGGTCGAGAGGTCGCGCATCTGGCGCGGACCGTGGCGGGCGCCCGGCCGGTTGGTGGTGCCGCCGTCCCACGGCACGCCGACCATGCCGATCTCGACGTCGGCGGGATCGCGGAACAGCGGCAGGCGCATGAAGGTGGCGACGTCGCCGAAGCGCGGCACCACCGTGCCGGAGACCGGCTGCGGGAAGGCAGGCTTGGAGGGGTGCGAAGCGTCGTTCATCTTCTGTCATCCTGAGCGGAGCCCCTCGGGAACCCTCGGGGTAAACTCCCCGAAGTCGAGGGATCTTGCCTGCCGCAGACGAGGTCTCTCCGCTTCGCCTCGCTGCGCTCGGCTCCGGTCGAGACGACGGAAGCCTTCACGCCCGCCATATAGGAAGTCATTTCGTCTGCAAAAGAGCCTTTCTCGCCGTGACGAACTCCTCGACCGCCGCCACAAACCGGTCACCTTCGGCGTCGCCGATCATGATGTTCAGCGCCACGAAGCCGCGGCGGGCGATCCAGATGCCGGCGGCCATCATGTCGAAGAAGAACAGCTCCTTGGCGTCCTGGTTGCCCGAGGCGATGTCGGCCGCGGTCTTGATCGGCCGCGCCGTGGCGTGCGCCGTCATCATCGAGCCGATGCCGGAGAACTGGAAGGCCACCTTCTCGCGCTGGCAGATGGCGTTGAGGCGCTGGCGGATCTTCTCGCCGCGCTCGTTCAGCTCCTTGGCCGCCGCGGGCGTGTAGACCTCGCCGTAGCCCGCCGCGCCCGCCGCCATGGTGAGCGCGTTGTTGTTGAAGGTGCCGGCGTGCGGCAGGTGGTCGGGCTTGGTCGGATCGAACAGCTCCATGATGTCGCGCCGCCCGCCGAAGGCGCCGAACGACATGCCGCCGCCGATGTACTTGCCGAGCGTGGTCATGTCGGGGATCACCCCGGTCTTCTCCTGCAGGCCGCCGGGCGCCAGGCGCGAGGTCATGACCTCGTCGAAGATCAGGGTGATGCCGTGCGACCTGGTTTCCTCGCGCACCATCTTGAGGAAGTCGAGATCGCCCGGCAGGCAGCCGTGGCTGCCCTGCATGGGCTCCATCAGGACGGCGAAGATCTCGCCGCCGTGCTTGGAAATCAGTGTCCGCGTGCCGTCGATGTCGTTGTACGGCGCCACGATATACTCGTAGGGCACGTTCACCGGGCTGCCGCCGCTCACGAAATAGAGCACGCCGCCGTGATAGCCGCCGTGGAACACCATGACCTTGGTGGCGCCGATGCGGCCCATCCGCTGGGCGTAGACGCGCGCGCCGGCCAGAGCCATCACGTTGCCCTCGGTGCCCGAGTTGGTGAAGCGCACCAGATCGATCGACGGCATGCGGTCGGCCACCAGCTTGGCGAGCCTGGCCTCGTTGGCGTTGCGGCCGCCGTAGTTCCAGCCGTGGTTCAGCGCGCGATCGATGGCGGCGCGGATCACCGGATGGGAGTGGCCGTAGATGCCGGCGGTGTATTCGCCCAGCACGTCGATGTATTCGTGGCCGTCGGCGTCCCACAGCCGGCAACCCTCGCCGCGCACCACGGTGAGCGGGAACGGCGAATTGTGCAGCGTGGTGCGGGTGTTGCCGCCGGGCATCGCCTCGCACGCTTCGTGGTGGCGCGTGAGGCTCTTGGGGTTGCGGGCGGTATAGGCCTGCCGCACCTCGTCGAGGGCGGACTGCAGGTCCGAATTGACCAGCGCTGAATCGGGCACGGGATACTCCCTGAGCAGAAGTTCCCCTCCCTGCGCGAAGCGCGGGGAGGTGCCCGCGTAGCGGGCGGAGGGGTCATGGGCGTCGGTGTGGTTGCTCATGACCCCTCCGCCCCTTCGGGGCACCTCCCCAGCGAAGCTGGGGAGGAACTCGACAACGAGGACACTATCACACCACGTTCAGCTCCCGGATAGGCCGGCTTGCGGATATCCGTTCATAACCGAACGGCGAAAGATCGAGCGTGCGATAGCTGCCATGCACGATCAGCTCGGCAACGGCGCGGCCGACGGCCGGCGACTGCTGGATGCCGTGGCCCGAGAAGCCGGTGGCGAAGATCAGGCTCTCGATCGCGGGATGGCGGCCGACGATGCCGTTCTGGTCGAAGGTGTTGTACTCGTAGTAGCCCGCCCAGGAATTCACCACCTTGGCCGCCTCGAAGGCCGGCACGCGGTTGGCGAGCGCCGGCCACACCATGTCGTCCCATTCCTGGTGCTGGACTTCGAGCGGCGCGGTCGGCGGATCGTTGCCCTCGGCCGGCGTGGTGCCGCCGATGTAGAAGCGGCCCTCGGGGCGGAACCAGGTGCCCGAGGGATCGATGGTGAGCGGCGTGAGACCGGGCGGCTCGCGCCCTTGTTCCTTTTGATAGTCGAACACGAACACCGAACGACGGCGCGGCTCGACCGGCAGCGCGATGCCGGCAGTGGCGGCGACCTCGCCCGACCAGGGCCCGGCGGCCAGCACGACCGTGCGGGCCTCGATCGTGCTGCCCGAGCGCAGGGTGACGGCGTTGGCTGCCAGCTTCACGACCTCGTCGGCGACGTACTGCGCGCCCAGCTCGCGGGCCTTGCGGCGGAACGCCTGCATCAGCGCCGGACCGTCGAACCAGCCCTCGTTGGCGACGCCGTGCGAGGCAAGCCGCACGCCTTCGTCGGTTATCCAGGGGAAGCGGCCGCGCAGGGTGGCGGGATCGAGCAGCTCGACGGCACAGCCCTCGCCCTTCTGGACGGCGTGGTTGGCCCGCAGCACCGCCTCGCCCGCCTCGCTCGCCAGGAAGAGATAGCCTGGTTCCTTGAGCCCGAGATCGACGTCCAAGAGCTTGGACGCCTGGCGCAGGAAGCCGATGCCGTAGCGCGACAGATGGATGTTGAGCGGGGTGGAGAACTGCTGGCGGATCGAGCTCGCCGACAGCGCTGACGAGGCGCAGGCGTAGGTCGGGTCGCGCTCGATGACGACGACGTTACCGGTAAAGTTGGGATCGTTTTTGAGATGATAGGCAACGGACGATCCCATTACTCCGCCGCCGACGATCGCAACCGTATTGTTCGCACCGGGCATACTGATACGTAACCAATCTGGACAGGTTTCGCATCTATATCAGTTTTGATATAGTTGGAGGATTCCATTAGCGAACCTGACAGCCATGACGCTGAAGCGGCAGAAATTCAACAATGTCTGGGAGGCCTTGGAAGGCACTCCAGCTCAGGCAGCGAATATGACCATGCGATCGGATCTATTGATCGCGTTGCGCCAACGGATTGTGACCTGGAAGGTTACCCAGGCCCAGGCGGCGCGTCGGCTGCAAGTCACACAGCCGCGATTGAACGACCTGTTGCGCGGCAGGATCAGCAAGTTCAGCCTCGATGCGTTGGTCGAACTGGCTGATCGTGCAGGCTTTCAACTGCGCGTTCGCATCGACAAAGGCGCCTAGTTCCAGGGAAAGCGCTGCCGCCAGAGGAGCGCAGAGTCCGGACTCTACTGGAGCGATCCCTGCCTCAGCGTCCGCTGAAGGAACAAACGCACCCGCTCAATGGAGGCTCGCGTGGCGGCGTCATTGTATTCGAGTCGATGCCCCTTGTTCTGAACGCCCGAGGTAAACCTCAGATCGGCAATGTCGAAGCCATGGTGGGCGTCGGGATAAACAACGAGTTCCACCATCGAACGGTCCCCGGGTGTCCGCGACACACCGATATCGTCGCGTCCGGCCACCATGGCTTCGCACGCCGACGCTCCCGTCCAGTCGTCCAGGTCGCCGATCAGCACCAGGGTCGGCGCCGCCATGATTCCCGAGGCGCCGGCGCAGTCGGGATAGAAGGCAATGCCGGCCCGAAACCTGTCCGGGAAGATCTTCTCGGTAATCGAGCCGCGTTCGAGTGCCGCGAGGACCGAGATTCCTCCCAGCGAGAACCCCAGAACTGCAACCTCGTCAGACCGTACGAACGGTTGCTTCTTGAGGAACTGGAGGGCCTGAAACGCATCCGCCACCTGTTCCCCTTGAGACATGTTTTGGGCGCTCTCGAGTCCACGTCGCCCGAAACTATCGACCGCCAGCGCGACATATCCCCACCGGCGCAGCCTGTCGGACCACGAGAGCATGTCCGAGTGGAAGCCGCCGCTGCCGTGTAGGACGACGACGGCGGCAAACGGACCCGGCCCTGGAGGGCGGGCAAGATAGCCGATGAGCCGCACCTGGTTCGTCTGCGCACTCTCGAACTCGACGAATTGTCCGGCATTCGCTCGCGTCGCCACTCCCGACAAGAGCGTCAGGACACTTACGAGGATCAGTCCAAGCCGCATTGACGCCTCCCAGAACCGGGGCTGCATAGTGTACGGGCTGTGAACACAACGGAAGGACTGATAGGGAGACCACCATGACGCAAGAGCCGGGTCATAGCCTGCGCAGCCGCGCGCCCTACCTGCCCATCCACAAGCGGCCGCGCCTCAGCCTGCCCGGCGGTGCGCGCGTCGCGGTGTGGACCATCGTCAATGTCGAGAACTGGAGCCCGCTGGGGCCGATGCCACGCACGGTGCTGCCGCCGCCGATGGGCAATCCCCTGCTGCCCGACGTGCCCAACTGGGCGTGGCACGAGTACGGCATGCGCGTGGGGTTCTGGCGCTTCCTCGAGGTGCTGGGCGCGCGCAAGCTCAAGGCGACGTTTGCCGTCAACGGCACGGCCTGCGAGCTCTATCGCGAGGCCTGCCAGGCGGCGCTCGACGCGGGCTGGGAGTTCATGGGCCACGGCTTCGTGCAGCGGCCCATGCATCGGGTCGACGATCAGGGCTCGGCGATCCGCGACACCATCGCTTCCATCAAGGCGTTCACCGGCAAGCCGCCGCGCGGCTGGGAAAGCCCCGGCTTGACCGAGACCGACGAGACGCTCGACCTGCTGGCCGAAGCCGGCATCGAGTACGTCGCCGACTGGGTGATGGACGAGCAGCCGGTGACGCTCAAGACCCGTGCCGGCAGCATGGTCTCGGTGCCCTACACCGTCGAGATCAACGACGTCGTGATCAGCGCCGTCCAGCAGCAGCCGTCGGACGAGATCCTGCGCCGCGGACGGGATCAGTTCGACCGCCTCTACCTCGAGGGCAAGACGGCGCCCCGGGTGATGGCGATCTCGATCCACCCCTATCTCACCGGCGTGCCGCACCGGATCAAGTATCTGGAGATGCTCTACGACTACATCCTCGGGCACGCCGGCGTCGTGCACTGGACGGGTGCGGAGATCCTCGACTGGTATCGCGCCGAGATGTCGAAGGCAGCGTGACTCATTGCTGAGCGCGCCACTCCGTGGCGCGTCTTCGGAGCGCGGACCATGAGCGCCACGGAGTGGCGCGCTCCCAGCAAAGAGCCTAAGTGGCCTTCACGCAGTCGAACGCTGCTGTGGTGCCGGACTGGCCGACGACGCGAGCGACCCGGTCGTTCTTGCTGCAGTACCTCTGGGCCAGCGTGAAGGCGGCGTTCGGATTGGCGGCGCCGGTGACCTGCACCGACACCTCGTTGCCGACGATGCTCTCGCCATTGGGGCCGCTCGACGTGCTGAGGCCGCTGCCTGAGCAGCCGGCCAGCAACAGGGGGAGGAGAATGATGCGTTTCATGGCCGAAAGGTTAAGGCTTCGGCCACACCGATCGAAGGCCACAAGGTGTGGCAAATCTGGGGCCCCGCCTCGGTCGCCGCAGAGCGGCGACCGACGGTATTCAGGCGTCAGGTCCGCTTGAACCCTTCGACTTCCCGCGACGCCCAGTCGATGGTCTTTTCCATCGCTTCGCCCTTGGCATGGCGGACGAGCATTTGGGCCTGGACCGACTGCTGCCAGATCTGCGCGGCAATGAGCGGCGGCGCCGGCGAGCACGTCACACCCGCCTTCTGGTCGCCGCCCTTGATCGGGTAGTGCGACAGCGAGCCCTTGGGCGGGCCCTCCTCGTCCCAGGTCTTGAAGTCGACGAACTTGGTATAGGGCGGGATGTCGTAGCCCTGGCTCGCCGCGACCTGCTTCTCGGCATTCTGCCGCAAGGTCAGGAACTCGAGCAGGCTCTTGGCCGCCGGCTTGTTCTTCGAGAAGTTCCAGACGCCATACATGCGCGGCAGGATCGGGTTGAAACGGCCTGCCGGCCCCTTGGGGAAGCCGTGCGTCCAGCACTTCTCGGCGACCTGGGGGGCATCGCGTTTACCGACAGCCCAGGCGCTGGGCGGGTTCATGATCAGCGCTCCTTTGCCGGAGAGCAGCCACTTGTTGTTCGAGGCGTCGTCCCACGCCGTCGCGTCGGTCGGACAGAAGGCCACGAGCCTCTTGCCGTACTCCAGCACCTGCTTCACGGCGTCCGACTTCGCCGTCACGTTGCCCTTGGCGTCCATCAGCTCCGCGCCGAAGGCGAGGAACAGCGCGCCGACCCACTGGTTGGTGTCGGTGGTCGAGCCGAGCGGCAGGCCGAAGCCATAGCCCGCCTTCTGGCACTTCTCCGCCGCGGCCAGGAAGGCATCCCACGTCCAGCTCGCGTCGTTGGGCGGCTTGCCCGCGGGATAGAGCGCCTGCACGTCAACGCCGCCATGCTCCTTCATCAGGTCGAAGCGCGAGCAGCAGCCCAGCAGCAGGGTGCCACGCGTCATCGGCACGCCGTACCAGTGACCCTCGAACTTGCCGAGATACTCGACGGCGGGATCGATCGGTCCGTTCTTGGCGACGACGGCCTTGACCACGTCGTCGACCGGCTCGAGCGCGGCATTGTGCTGCGCCGACTCCCAGTTGGTGAACTCCATGATGTCGTGGCCGGATTTGGCCTGCGCTTCGGCCGCCAGGGTGAGCAGCAGCTTGTTGCCCTGGCTGGTGATGTAGTCGGTCTTGACCTCGACCTTCTCCTTGTCCGACCACTCCTTGATGATTGCGGTCTGGACATCGTTGGCGCCGGGGACCCAGTGGTCCCACAAACCGATGGTGATGGTTCCAGCGGCGTAGGCGCCGCGCACGAACGGCGCGGCAACCAGTCCGGCGGCGACGCCGCCCGCGACGACTCCTCGACGAGACAGTCTTCCTTGCATGACGTTAGCCCTCCCTGAACGGAACGCTTTTTTGTGCACGCGAAGCTGACACCTGATTTTTTTGGAAACGCTGAGCGGAGAAACACCAGCCAACGAATGGCGGTACGCCCTCGATGATCTTCAGCGAGCGAAGTTTAGCGCAGCTTCCGGTCGAGGGGAAAGCGCTCTAGCGGGAAACGCCGTAGATGTCGCGCGCCGTCGGCGCGCTGATGGCGCCTTCGGCGAGATCGCGCTCGGCGGCCGCACGCTCGCGTCGCTCGGGCGGGCCGAAGCCGCCGGCGCCCGGCGTCACCAAGGCGAACCATTGGCCGGTTTTCAGTACGGCTGAATCGCCGTCGAACACCACGCCCGGCCCGGCTTCGACCTTGCCGTGCGCGCCGGCGCCGCCGCCGAACAGGCCCCAGCTCCGTGAGCGCTGGCGCGTGAGGTCGACGCGGACGCGGCAGTCGTGTGTCGCCTGGTAGACGCGGCGCAGCCCCATGCCGCCGCGATACTGACCGACGCCGCCGGAATCCTCGACCAGCTCGTAGCGCGTCAGCAGCAGGGGATATTCGATTTCCAGCGCCTCGACCGGCAGGTTCGAGGTGTTGGTGGTGTGGACGTGCACGCCGTCCAGCCCGTCCTTGTGGGCGCGCGCGCCGCTGCCGCCGCCGATCGTCTCGAGATAGACCCAGGTCGAGCCATCGTCCGGTCGCTTGCCGATGAAGTAGGCCACCGTGCAGGCCGAGTTCGAGCAGGCCATGACACGCTCGGGCACCGACTGGGCCAGGGCGCCTAGAATCATGTCGGAGACGCGCTGGCAGGTTTGCAGGCGGCCGTTGACCGCGGCCGGCGGCAGGCAGTTCAGGATGCTGCCCTCGGGCGCGGTGATTTTCAGTGGTCGCGCCAGGCCGGCGTTGGGTGGGATGCCCGGATCGAGCACCGACTTCACGACGTAGTAGGTCGTGGCGAGCAGCGCGGTGTAGGTCATGTTGATGCCGGCGCGCATCTGCTCGGGTGCGTCGAAGGCAAGCGACATCTCCTCGCCCTTCACCGTCACCTCGACCGACATCGGCAGGAGTCCGGCCACCTCCTCGTTGTCGAACACATCCTCGAAGCGCCAGGTGCCGTCGGGCATGGCGGCGATGGCCGCGCGCATCTTGCGCTCGGCGTAGTCCATCAGCGCCGCGCCAGCGTTCAGCACCATGTCGGTGCCGTACTTGGCCGCCAGCGACTGGAAGCGCTGCACGCCGACTCGGTTGGCGGCCATCTGGGCGCGCAGGTCGGACAGGCGCTCGGTGGGCACCTGGCAGTTCAGCAGGATCAGGTCCTGCACGTCCTTCTGCAGCTCGCCGCCACGATAGAGCCGCACCGGGGGGATGCGCAGGCCCTCCTGATAGATGTGGGCGTGGCCGCGATCGACGAAGTCGGCATGGTGAGCGAGGTTCACCGTCCAGGCGACCATATCGCCATCGACGAAGATCGGCTCGGCGACGACGATGTCGGGCAGATGCGTGCCGCCGCCCTCATAGGCGTCGTTGCCGATGAAGGCGTCGCCCGGCCGGATGTCCTGCGTCGGGTAGCGCCGCATGATGTGCTTGATGAGGTCCAAAAAGCTGCCGAGATGGATGGGGATGTGCTCGGCCTGGCACAGCGTCTCGCCGGCGGCGTTGAACAGCGCCGTCGAGCAGTCGCGCCGCTCCTTGATGTTGGTCGAATGCGAAGCGCGGATCAGCGTCTCACCCGTCTCCTCGACGATCGAGGCCATGGCCGCGCCGATGACTTCGACGGTGATGGGGTCGAGGGTGGTGGGGCGTGTCTTCATAAATCACCTACGGCGCCCGTCTTGTCGTCCTGAGCGCAGCGAAGGACCTCATCGCCGCTTGCAACCGGCATGAGATCCTTCGCTGCGCTCAGGATGACGGACATAGTCATACCTCTGCTTCCAAAATCAGGTTGAGATACGGGTCGACCCGCACCGACCAGCCGGGCGGCACAAGCGTCGTGGCGTCCATCTGTTCGACGATGGCGGGGCCGGCGAAACGATTTCCCGGACGCAGTGCGTCGCGGGCATAGATCGGACAATCGACGATGTCGCCCGCTTCCGCCAGCCACACCGGACGGCGCTCGGCGATGGCGGCGGCAGCGTCCGGTCCGGCTTCCGGGTGCGCCCTGAGCTCGGCCTTGGCGACCGCGCCGGTCGCCTCGACGCGCAGGGTGACGATCTGCACCGGATCGCCGTCAGCTGCGAAGCCGTAGCGCTGGCGGTGCACGTCGGCAAAACCCGCCGCCAGGGCGTGCAGGGTCGCCTGGGAGATAGAACCGTCAGGCACCGCGACGCTCAGCTCGTAGTTCTGGCCGTGGTAGCGCATGTCGACCGTTCGCGTGATGCGCCGATCGGCGGCAGCGATGCCCTCGTGCTCGAACCAGCGCTCGGCCCGCTCCGCCAGCGCGGCAAAGCCTTCGGCCACGTCGGCGGTCGAAACCTCGGTCGCGGGCATCAGGCGCGTTGCCGCGAAGTCCGCGCGCAGGTCGGTCAGCAGCAGGCCCATGGCGCAGAGGATGCCGGGATTGGCCGGCACCAGCACGCGGCCGATCTCGAGCTCCTTGGCCAGCCGCGCGGCATGCAACGGACCCGCGCCGCCGAACGCCATCAGCGTGTAGTCGCGCGGATCGTGGCCGCGCTGCACGGAGATGACGCGGATGGCGCGCGCCATGTTGGCGGTGACGACCGACAGGATGCCCTGCGCCGTCTGCGGCACGCCGAGGCCGACCCGACCGGCCAGGGCCGCAATGGCGCGCTCGGCGAGATCGCGGCGGATCTTCATGCGGCCGCCCAGCAGATGCTTTGGGTTCAAGGTCTGCAGCACGACGTTGGCGTCGGTGACGGCGGGCTCGTCGTTGCCCTTGTCGTAGCAGGCCGGGCCGGGATCGGCGCCGGCCGACCGCGGCCCCACTTTCAGGAGGCCACCGCTGTCGATGTAGGCGATCGAGCCGCCGCCGGCGCCGACCGTGTGGATGTCGAGCATCGGCGCCTTGATGGGATAGCCGTGCACGGTGGCCTCGGCGGCGAGCCGGCAGCGGCCGCCCTGCAGCAGCGCCACGTCGGTCGAGGTGCCGCCCATGTCGAAGGTGATGAGGTCCTCGAAGCCCGCCAGCCGGCCGATCGCCTGAGCGCCGACCACGCCGGTCGAGGGACCCGAGAGCACGGTGCGCACCGGCATCTCGGCCGCCGTCGCAAAGCCGATGACGCCGCCGTTGGACTGCGTGAGATGCGGGGTGGCCGTCATGCCAAGCGCTTCCAGTCGCGGGCTCAGCCGGCGGATGTAGTTCTCCATCACCGGGCCGAGATAGGCGTTCAGCACCACCGTCGACAGCCGCTCGTACTCGCGGAACTCCGGCGCGATCTCGTGGCCGGCCGAGATGAAGGCGTCGGGCATCTCCTCGCGCAGGATCTTCACCGCGCGCTTCTCGTGATCGGGGCGGATGAAGCCGTAGAGGAACGACACGGCGACGGCCTTCACGCCTGCCGCTTTCAGGGTGCGGGCGGCGGCGCGCATCTTCGCCTCGTCGAGCGGCACATCGACCTCGCCGGTGTGGCGCAGGCGCTCGGGCACCTCCAGGCGCAGATCGCGCGGCACCAGGGTGAGCGGCTTGTCGGCCTGGATGTCGTAGAGATCGGGCCGCTTCTGGCGGCCGATCTCGAGCAGGTCGCGGAAGCCGTCAGTGGTTACAAGGCCGGTCTTCACGCCGCGATGCTGGATCAGGGCATTGGTCGCGACCGTGGTGCCGTGGCCGAAATAGACGATCGGCGCGGCCGGCCGCTCGCCGGCCTCGGGCGCGACGCGGCGCATGCCCTCCTCGACGCCCTGGGCGATGCCGCGCGACGGGTCGTCCGGCGTCGACGGCACCTTCCAGGTCTCGATGCGCCCTGCCCGTTCGTCGAACAGGCAGATGTCGGTGAATGTTCCGCCGGAATCCACCCCGACGCGCCAACGCGACATGCGAGGTCACTCAGCCGCTTGTCGTGCCGGCGGATGGACCGATGAATCCAGCGTCGCGGCGTAGACGTCCTGCCACGACTTGTCGCTGTCGGGACTGATGAAATAGCCGCTGCGCGCGGCGCGATAGACGCTTGGGTCCTCCGCGCCGGGCGGCAGCGTGCCGTTCTCGCCCAGCGCCCGCGCCGCGCGCAACAGGCGCCGGCGCGTGCGGGTGATCATCTGGTCCGACGGCGCCAGGTGCTCGTGGCCGAAATCGGTGACGGGCCCCATGCTTTCGGTGATCGCCTGGTCCTGCAGGTGGATGCCGTCGATGCCGCTGTAGATCCGGTTGCTGCGCTGGGCGTCGCGGTCCATGCCCCAGTCGTTGCTTTCGTCCAGGGCCATGCGCCAGCGGCCGAGCCAATCGGTGGTGTTGGGCAGCATCTTGATGCCGCCGCGGCCGGTGCCGCCGATCGGCGTGCCGTCCTTGTACCTGGGCTGCGGCAGGGCCTGCGCCGACCTGGCCTTCTTCCAGAAGATGAAGACGAACATCGTGTGGCCGTCGTCGAGCGGCACCCAGGCGCGGGCGTGCATGTGGCTCATGAACTCGCCGTTGGGCGCCTGCGACCAGCAGGGGAACAGGAAGTTGGCGAAGCGCCAGTAGGTCTCGCCCGGTCCGGCGGCGCGGTAGCCGGCATATTGCGTGCCCCACGGCGCGTCGGCGACCTGATACTGCGGCGCGCGATTGGTGATGGTGAAGTAGAAGGGATCGGTCTCGGGCACGTCCTTCGGATCGACGTGACCGCCATGCAGGAAGCCGAAATGGGCGGTGTCGATCTCGCCCTCGAGCGCCTGCAGCCAGTTGCAATTGCGCTGCATCATGTGGACGACGATCTCGTCGGGCGGCAAATCGAGCACCTCGAAGCCCGGCATCGATCGCGGCTCGCCCTCGCCCATATGGACCCACACCAGGCCGGCGCGCTCGACGGTGCGATAGGTCTTGGCCTTGACCTTGTGCTTGAAATCCCGGTCCTCGGTCACGTTCGGCATGTCGAGGCAGTTGCCTAAAACGTCGAATTTCCAGCCGTGGTAGATGCAGCGCAGGCCACCCTGCTCGTTGCGGCCGAGGAACAGCGAGGCGCAACGGTGCGGGCAGCGATGGTCCATCACGCCGACGCGGCCCGCGCTGTCGCGGAAAGCGAGAAGCTTCTCGCCCAGCAGCATGAAGCGGGTCGGCGGGCCGTCGCGCTCGAGCTCCGACGACAGGAGCGCCGGCAGCCAGTAGTGCCGCATCAGGCGGCCCATCGGCGTGCCGGGGCCGATCTGGGTGAGTTCCGCGCCTTCGCTGGCCGTGGTCATGTCGTCACCTCTACCTGACTGCCGGCGTACTTTGCAGCAATTCGGCCAAGGGCTGCTTATAGAATTTTGCCATACCCGTCGTGCCGTGGCCGCGCGTCTCCTCGCTGGCCGGGATCAGGAGCAGGCGGGCCGTCTTGATCTGCTTCAGCGCCGCTTCGGTGAGGCCGGTCTCCGGCGGGTTGCGCTCGTCGTCGGCGGCGTTGATGACCAGCACGGCAGCCTTGATGCGGCCGAGGCCGGGCTGCGGATCGTAGTCGCCCGACGATTCCCACTGGTAGAGATAGTCGTTGGCGTCGGCGTTGGTCAGCGCGGCCAGCCGCTGGTCGAGAAGCTTGTCGGCGGCCTCGCGCGTCGGCGCCATCTTCTGCAAGGCAAGCGTGCCGCCGTTGGTGCCAAGGTTGAAGAACACCGCCGCCGTGCGGAAGGCCTTGGGCTGGGTCGTGTAGTCGCCGCCCTTCCAGTCGGGATCGTTGCGGATGGAATCGATGATCAGGCGGCGCATCATCCAGTTGCGGCTGGCCATCGCCGTCGGCTGCGAGGCCATCGGCGCCAGCGCATCCATGAAGTCGGGATATTTCACGCCCCACAGCCAGGTGTGCATGCCGCCCATCGAATTGCCGATGACCAGGCGCACGCGGTTGATGCCGAGACCTTCCTTCACCAGCCGATACTGCGCATCGACCATGTCGGCGTAGTTGTACTTGGGGAACTTGGCCCTGAGGCCATCGGAGGGTTTCGAGGATTTCCCGTGGCCGATCGAGTCGGGAATGATGATGTAGTACTTGGTGGCGTCGAGCGGCTGGCCGGCGCCGAACAGCTCGCCGGCGAAGGCCGGCGTCAGCATGCTGGTCGCCGAGCCGGTGGTGCCGTGCAGGACGACGACGGGCTGGCCGAAAGGATCGCCGACCGTGGTGTAGGCCAGCCGCAGCTCGGGCATGACCTCGCCGGTGTGGAACTTGAAGTCTTTGGCGATCCACTCGCCGGTCTTTGGTGCGGGATAGTCGGCGGCGACCGCCGGTGCGGCGATGAACGCCAGGATACACGCCACGAAGATCCGTAAACGCGCCATTGAAGTTTCCTCCCGTCATCCTGAGCGTAGCGAAGGATCTCATGCCGGTGGCTAGCGGCGATGAGATCCTTCGCTGCGCTCAGGATGACAGAAGGGGCCGATTTCTCAAAGAGTGCGCGCCCCTCGGACCAGCCGGCCGGGCAGCGCGCCCGTGAAGGCGCCGTCGCGATACGTGACCTCGCCGCTGACGATGGTGGCGCGATAGCCCTCGGCCTTCTGTTCCAGGCGCCGGCCGCCGCCCGGCAGGTTGTGCACCGGATGCGGGGCGGCGACGCGGAGACCCTCGAGGTCGATCAGGTTGATGTCGGCCTTGTAGCCCGCCGCCAGCCGGCCGCGATCGCCCAGCCCGACGGTGCGTGCCGGCACCTCGGTGAGCTGGTGCACCGTCCAGGCGAGCGGCCAGCGCTCGCCCTGGCGGTCGCGCGTCCAGTAGGTCAGCGCGTGCGTGGGGTAGCTCGCGTCACAGATCAGGCCGTAGTGCGCGCCGCCATCGCCCAGCGCCATCACGGTGTTCTCATGGCGCAGCATGCTCGCCATGTTGGCGTCGGAGCAGTCGGTGTAG
Organism: uncultured Alphaproteobacteria bacterium; assembly: GCA_963809025.1. Classification (GTDB taxonomy): domain Bacteria; phylum Pseudomonadota; class Alphaproteobacteria; order Reyranellales; family Reyranellaceae; genus Reyranella. The sequence continues at coordinate 25,897 of CAWEIE010000050.1, forward strand.
TTGGCGCCGGGATGGAACAGGATGGTGCGGCCGTCGCCCGACGACCAGCAGGTCGTAGGCGAGCTCCAGCGGGGTGATGCCGAGAACGGCCGCCCGCGCATCCAGCCGCTCGGCGGCGGGCGGCGTGTAGTTGGGCGGATCGCCCAGCACGAACATGTTGGCGACGTTGCGCATGAAGGCCAGCATGTTGGGATTGCTGTAGACCGGCTCCTCCTTCAGGAGCCGCGTCCGCATCGCCGGATCGCGCAGCCGCTCGAGCTTGCCTTCCAGCGGCAGGTGCTCGATCTCGCGATAGCTCGGGCAGGTCGAGAAAGGATGAAACGACAGTTCCAGGCCGTAGAGGATCGCCACCGGCCGCGCCGCCACCTGGCCCTTGATCGGCAGCCCATCGCGGTTGGCGCGCGCGACCTCCTCCAGAAGCGTCTTCCAGCGGCCGGGATAGAGCGAGATGTCGAGCAGGGTGAAGGAGAGCGGCCGCCCCGAGATCTCGACCAGGCGGCGCAGCATGGCGAACTCGGTCGAGCCTTCGGGCGTGGCATCCTGGAAGTCGTCCAGGAGCTGGATCACGCCCTTGCCCGCGCGGCGCATGCCGCGGGCGATCGCCGCCAGCTCCTCTTCGCCGGCAGTGATGGTGGGCGTGAGCGCGCCGTCGGGCGTGCGATGGAACAGCGAGCGCGAGGTGGTGAAACCGAGCGCACCGGCTAAAAGCCCCTCCTCGACCAGCGCGGCCATCGCCGCCATGTCGGCGGTCGTCGCGGGCTCGCGGTCGACGCCGCGGCGGCCCATGACGAAGACGCGCAAGGGCGCATGCGGCACCTGGGTCGCGAAGTCGATGTCGCAGCGGCGCTGCGCCAGGGCGTCGAGATAGTCGGGGAAGCTCTGCCAGTTCCACGGCACGCCCTCGCGCATCACCAGCTCGGGGATGTCTTCCACGCCTTCCATGACCTTGATCAGCGTGTCGCGGTCCTGCGGCCGGCAGGGCGCGAAGCCGACGCCGCAGTTGCCCATCACCACGGTGGTGACGCCATGGCCCGAAGACGGCACGAAGCGCTGGTCCCAGGTCGCCTGCCCGTCATAGTGGGTGTGGATGTCGACGAAGCCCGGCGTGACCGCCAGTCCCTTGGCGTCGATCTCCTCGCGGCCCGCGCCGGCAACGCGGCCGACGGCAGCGATGCGGCCGTCCTGCACGGCGACGTCGGCCTCGCGCGCCGGACCGCCCGTGCCGTCGAGCACGGTGCCGTTGCGCACCACCAGATCGAATTGAGCAGCCATGGCCCTCTCCTGCAACAAAGGACTCCGTAGAGGCGCGAAGCAGCTCAACGAACCTGCCACCGGCAAACGGGCGCGGCAAGGCGGGCGGATGGTGTAGGGTTCGCACCATGAACGAGACCGATCTCTGCTACATGCCGGCCACCGAGCTGGCCGACGCCATCCGCGCCAAGAAGCTCTCGGCTGTCGAAATCACCTCGGCGGTGCTCAATCGCATCAAGAGACTGGAGCCGACGCTCAACGCCTTCGCTTATCTGGCCGCCGAGGAGGCGATGGACGCGGCTCAAGCGGCCGATCGCAGGATGGCCAAGGGCGATCCGATCGGGCCGCTGCACGGCGTGCCGGTGACGATCAAGGACCACGAGGCCGTGCGTGGCCTGCAGATCGAGTATGGCACCTGGCTGCGCCGCGGCGAGGTCGCGGCGGCGGACAGCGCCATGGTCGCCCGCCTGCGCGGGGCGGGCGCGGTCATCCTCGGCAAGACGACGACGCCCGAGTTCGGCTGGATGGGCGTCAGCAACAGCCCGCTGACGGGCATCACGCACAATCCCTGGAAGCACGGCATGAATGCCGGCGCCTCGTCGGCCGGCGCCGGCGTCGGCGCGGCGGCGGGCTACGGGCCGCTGCACCAGGGCAGCGACGGCGCGGGCTCGATCCGCATGCCGGCGCATTTCAGCGGCGTGTTCGGGCTGAAGCCGACCTATGGCCGCGTGCCGCAGTCGCCGGTGGCGGCGAGCGACCACACCGTGCATCTCGGGCCGCTCACGCGCACGGTCGCCGACGCCGCGCTGATGCTTAAGACGATGGCCGGGCCGCATCCCGACGACCACACCAGCCTGGAAGCCCTGCCCGCCGACTATCCGCGCCATCTGCACCAGCGCCCGCGCGCGCCGCGCCTCGCCTACAGTCCCGACCTCGATCATGCCCGCGTCGACCCGGAGGTGGCCGATCTGGTCGCCAAGGCGGTGACCGCCTTCGAGCAGGACCTGGGCTGGCGCGTCGAACAGGTGAAGACGCCGTGGGGTCCGAAGGGTCCCGAGCTCGCGCGATTCTTCTGGCCGGCACATTTCCAGCGACACGCCGACCGCCTGCCCGAGTTCCGCGACCGCCTGGATCCGGGCTTCGTCGCCTGCATCGAGGCCGGCTCCAAGATCACCATGGCCGACTATCAGAAGATGCGATTGGTGAAGTACGCCTACTGCGCCGAGATCAATCATTTCTTCGACGACTGGGATTTCCTGCTGACGCCCGCGGTGTCGGTCGCGGCCTTCCCGGCCGAACGGCTACAGCCCGACCACTGGCCACAGCATCCATGGGACTGGCTGTCGTGGGCCGAGTTCTCCTACCCCTTCAACCTGTCGCAGAATCCGGCGGCATCGGTGCCCTGTGGCTTCACCAAGGACGGATTGCCGGTCGGCCTGCAGATCGTCGGCCGGCGGTTCGACGATCTCGGCGTGCTGCAGATGTCGGCCGCGTTCGAGGCGGCACGGCCGTGGGCGGGCAAGCGCCCTCCGCTCGATTGAGAGGCGCGCGAAGCGTCAGGTCTTTGTGAGCCTGCCGCAGGCGGGCGCGTCGCAGCGCAAGGTCAGGCTGCTGACGCCCAGGGCGCCGAAGTTGGGGTCGGGGGTTTCCTCGATCACTTTCAGGTGGCCGGCCCGGCACCATGGACAGACAGCCGGCGCTTCATAGGGTGCGGTCCGTGTCGCCACCCTTTGTAGTTCTTCGAACAGGGTCATTTTTATTGTTCTTTTTCTGAGGGGGCCCGAACTATAGCACGAAATCGGAGGGCCTGCTCGGGTCACGGCCTGTGGACGATGACGTTGAAGCCTTCGTCCGCCGCCGGCGGGACGAAGTGGGCGGTGAACTGCTCGAACTCCTCATCGCTCACCTGGAACTGGTGTTCGCCACTGGCGTTGCGCTGCCGCAGCTGCTGCTTGCAGATCGCATCGGGCATGTCGAGGTGATGCAGCTCGTGGAGCATGCCCGTCTGTTCGATCAGGGAGCGCATCCAGGCCCGCTGCCGGACGGTGTTCGCCGGGAAATCGAGGACCACGGAGAGCCCCTGCCGCAGGATATCGACGATGTGCGGCGCCATGGCGGCGCGCAGCCGGGCCGACAGCCGCCCGTAATCCTCGATCGTCTTGAGCTGGTCGGCGAACAGCGTCGAGGTCCAGTGATCCTCGCTGATCAGGATCGTCGCCGGGCGCGCCGCGAGCTGGCGCGCGAGCGTCGACTTGCCGGCGCCGATCTTGCCGCAGAGGAGATAGAGCACAGGCACAGGCACCGTCACCCCAGGATGCGCTTGCGCGAGTTGGCGATCATCGCCGCGCCTCGCCGTGCGTCGAAGCCCTGCAGCATGCCCGCCTTCATGCGGACCTTGCCGTCGACCAGCACGGTGTCGATGTCGCGCGGGCTGGTCTGCAACAGGACGTGGGCGCAGGCGTCGTCGACCACGGAATCGCCGAACGGGCCTTTGCGGACCAGCACGATGTCAGCGCGCTTGCCGGGCGTCAGGGAGCCGATGCGATCGCCGAGGCCCAGCACGCGCGCGGCGGTGATGGTCGCGGTCTCGATCAGCCGGCGCGGCGCGAGCAGCGGCAGGCCGGGCCGCACCGGCGGCCGGCGGCCCAGCACGGTCGAGAAGCTGCGCTCCATGGCGCCGTCGAGATAGCCCTGCACGTTGAACATGACACGCAGCTGCCCAAGCGTGTCCGACGCCACGGTGCAGGGAATGTCGCAGCCGAACACCACGTCGACGCCGCGCTCGACGGCGCGGCGCACGACATCGGCCGGCGTGCCCTGGGTGTCGGCCGTGGGCGTGAAGCAGAGCGGCATGCCGGCACCGGCCATGCGCTCGAGCTCGGGATTGCTGATCAGGTTGCCGTGGATCGCCAGCAGGTCGGGCCCGAGGCCCTGGGCGGCGAGCTTGTCGATGGTGCCGGTCTCGTTGACATGGATGCAGCTCGGCGCCTTGAGATCGCGCGCGAAGGCGAGCTGCGCCCCCAGTCCCGGTGCGCCGATCGATTCGACGCCGAAGCCGACGGTGGTGAGGCTCCTGGGATCGTGGAATTCGTCGTAGACGCGCCGGCCGTCCGCCAGTCGATCCTCCGGCCGCGCGAACTCGTCGGGTGTCGGCGGCATGAACGAATAGGTGAAGAGATGGCGGATGCCGGTCTCCTTCAGCGCCGCAAGCGAGGCGGGCGCGAAGGCGGGGCTGCGGATGTCGTGGCAATAGTCGACGACCGTGGTCGTGCCGTAGGACAGCATCTCGAAGCCGCCGATCCAGGCGGCGTTGAAATTGTCCGCGGCCGTGAACCGGCTGCGCAGCGGCAGGAACTTCGAATAGTAAGCGCCGGGCCACAGGTCGGGCACGGTGCCGCGCAGCACGGTCTGCCACAGGCAGGTATGGGCGTCGATGATGCCGGGCAGCGCGATCATGCCGGCGCCGTCGATTGCCTCGGCACCGCCGCCGTCGAGCGATGGGCCAACGGCAAGGATGGCGCCGTCCTCGATCAGGATGTCGGCTGCCGGGAAATCGCCCAGCGTCGCGTCCATCGTCACGAGTTGCGCACCGCGGATGTGGATCCTGTTCGCCATGGCGAGAAGTCTTAGTCAATGGCGGGCGTGGCGGCTATGGTTCAGGCCATGACGAACGGCAAGGGACGAACAGCCCTGGTGACCGGGGCAACCGACGGCGTCGGGCGCGTGGTTGCGACGGCGCTGGGCAAGGACGGCTGGCGCGTGCTGGTGCACGGCCGCGACGCCAAGCGCGGCGAGGCGCTGGCGCAGGAGATCTGCCAGGCCGGCGGCAGCGCCACCTTCCTGCGGGCCGACCTGGCGTCGCTGGCCGAGGTGCGCCGCCTGGCGGACGAGGTTCGCAGCGCCATGGACCGCCTCGACCTGCTGATCAGCAACGCCGGTATCGGCACGGCAGGATCGGTGCCGGGCCGGCAGACCAGCATCGACGGCCACGAGCTGCGCTTTGCGGTGAACTATCTCGCGGGCTTCCTGTTGACCTACGAGCTGCTGCCGCTGCTGAAGGCCGCCGCGCCGGCGCGCATCGTCAACGTCTCGTCGGCCGGCCAGCAGGCGATCGACTTCTCGGACGTCATGCTGACCAGGAGCTACAGCGGCGTGGCCGCCTACTGCCAGAGCAAGCTCGCCCAGATCATGTTCACCATCGATCTCGCCGAGGAACTTTCAGGCACGGGCGTGATCGCGAACGCGCTGCATCCCTCGACCTACATGAACACGACCATGGTCAGGCGCTCCGGCATCTCGCCGATGAGCCGCGTCGAGGACGGCGCCGAGGCAATCCTCCAGCTTGCCGTGTCGCCCAAGATCGAGGGCCGCAGCGGCCTCTATTTCAACGTGCTGAACGAAGCGCGCGCCAACCCGCAGGCCTACGATGCCGAAGCGCGCCGCAAGCTCAGGGCGTTGAGCCTGGAGCTGACGGGGCTGAAGCCATAAGTCCCTCCCCCGTCTTCGGGGAGGGTACGGGAGGGGGCGACCCTCAATGAGGCTGCTTGCCAATTTCAGATCTGAAACTGTCCGAGATCATCAGTGGGGCTTTCCCCCTCCCTACCCTCCCCCGTGTGACGGGGGAGGAAATGAGAGAGAGGAAGGCCGCAATCGCGCCAATCGGTCGATCTCGCGCCAGAAGCTTTCGATCGTGTCGTCGACGATCTGGCGCACCGACTTCAGCTCGTGGATCAGGCCGGCGCTTTCGCCGGCGGCACCCGAGGTGTTGTCGACGTCGCCGTTGACGTAGAGCATGTCGAGCGTGGCGTTGCGCGGCAGGCGTTCGCGTTTTCCTTCGGCGACCTCGGTGGCGTAGGGCGTGCGCAGGCCGCGCGAGCGGGCGCGCGGCGGATTGTCGGTCAGCGCCGTGCCGGTGATGGGCGCGGCCACGATCGCCTGCTTGTAGTTCAGATGCACCGGGCTCTCGAACGAGGCGACGAAGCGCGTGCCCATGGTGACGCCCTCGGCGCCGAGCGCAAAAGCCGCCGCCATGCCGCGGCCGTCGACGATGCCGCCCGCCGCCACGATCGGCACGTCGACCTTTTCCCGCACCGCCTGCAGCAGCGCAAAGGTGTGGACCTCCTCTGGATTGCGCAGGCCTGCGCTCTCCGCGCCCTCGACGATCAGCCCGTCGACGCCGGCGTCGACCGCCTTGATGGCGCCGCGCAAGGTCGCCGTCGCGTGATAGACGATGACGCCCGCGTCCTTGAGCATCCTGGTGTAGCGCGTCGGATCGCCCGCCGAAGTGGTGACGAAATGGATGCCCTGGCCCAGCAGCCAGTCGATGATGGCGCTCTCCTCCTTGGGATCCATCTGCAGGTAGCGCACCGGCAGGTTCACGCCGAAGGGCTCGTTGGTCGCCGCACGAATGGCCAGAAACTCGCGCCGGGTGACCGAGAGGTCGCGGATGGAGTTTTCCAGCAAACCCATGCCGCCCGCGGCCGAGACTGCCGATACCAGCGGCGCGCGGGCGATCCAGGTCATCGGCGACTGGAAGATGGGATAGCGCGAGCGCGTGTGCGCGGTGACTCGGTTGCCGTCGAACATCGCCAAGTTCGTATCACACGGCCGGCACCCGCACCCAGCCCTCCATGAGCCGACGCGCGGAACGGCTCATCATCACCTTCTTCACCGCCCAGCGATTGCCGTCCTTCTCGACCTCGGCGCCGACCTTCAGCGTGCCGGAGGGATGACCGAAGCGCACGCGGCCGTCGGGCCCGACCGGCGCCACGCGATGCACGATGGTGCCCGGGATGGCCGCGGCGGCGGCGATGGCGACCGCGCCGGTGCCGGTCATGGCGTGATGCAGCACGCCCATGGAGAAGATGCGCGCCAGCAAGTCGATCGAGCCCGCCTCGACGGCGCGGCCGTCGGACGCCGTGTAGCCCGCCGGCTTGGCGACGAAGGAAAGTTTGGGCGTGTGCTGGCGCCTGGCGGTCGCCTCCTCCAGTGACGCGGCGACGCCCATGGCGACCGCGCCCAGCGCGCGCGCCTGCTCGACGCGCGCCAACAGCGCCTTGTCGCCGTTGACGTCGCCCTGCAGCTCGGTGCCCTTGAGGCCAAGCCGCGCGGCATCGACGAACACCGTGGGATTGCCGGCATTGATCAAGGTCGCCTCGATCTTGCCCAGGCCGGGCACGTCGAGCACGTCGATGTGGTTGCCGGTGGGAAACGTCGGACCGCCCTCGCCGCCTTCATCGTCGGCCGGGTCGAGGAACTCCAGCTGGACCTCGGCGGCCGGGAAGGCCACGCCGTCGAGCTGGAAGTCGCCCAGCTCCTGGACCTCGCCGTCGCTCATCGGCACGTGGTTCACGATCTTCTTCTTGATGTTGGCCTGCCAGATGTTGACCGTCGCGGTGCCGTCGGCCGGCGCGTCGACCAGGCCCATGCTGATGGCGAACGGCCCGACCGCGGCACTGAGGTTGCCGCAGTTGCCCGACCAGTCGACCAGGGGCTTGTCGATGGCGACCTGGCCGAACAGATAGTCGACATCGCAGCCCGCGCGCTTGGACCTGGACAGGATGACGACCTTGCTGGTGCTCGAGGTCGCCCCGCCCATGCCGTCGGTGTGCTTGCCGTAGCGGTCGGGGCTGCCGATCACGCGCATCAGGATGCGGTCGCGTGCCGCAGGGTCCGACGGCAGGTCGTCGGCCAGGAAGAACACGCCCTTGCTGGTGCCGCCGCGCATATAAACCGCGGGAATCCGGAGCTGTTTCATGGCGGCACTATACACCGGCCGATTACACGTTCCTGACCGCAATCTCGACGCGCCGGGCCCGGCGACCTACGATTGGCCGGCAAGGGAAGCGGGGTTTCAGGACAGATGCGGGTGTTGGTGGTCGAGGACAACGACGATCTCGTCAACCTCGTAACGAAGGCGTTGGCCCGGGCCGGCCTCGATGTCGACGCAGCGCAGACCGTCGCCGATGCCGAGGCCTCGTTGCGCACGGTGCAATACGCCGCCGTGGTGCTCGATCTCGGCCTGCCCGATGCCGACGGGTTCACCCTGCTCGACCAGATGCGCCGGCGGCGCGACCAGACGCCGGTCCTCATCCTGTCGGCGCGCGGCGGACTGGACGACCGGGTCGGCGGCCTCAACAAGGGCGCCAGCGACTACATGGTAAAGCCGTTCTCGACGGACGAGCTCATCGCCCGCCTCCAGGCCCTGCTGCGCCGCTCGCCCGGTCCCGACGGCCCGACGCTGACCTTGGGCAACGTCGCGCTCAAGACCGATGGCCGCCAGGCCGTCGTCGACGGCCGGATGCTGAGCCTGCCGGCGCGCGAGGTCGACGTGCTCGAGGTGCTGCTCAAGCGCAGCGGCAAGGTGGTGTCGCACGATTCGCTGCAGGGCCAGGTCTTCGGCTCGTCACAGGACGTCGCCTCCAACGCGATCGAGGTCTACGTCCATCGCCTGCGCAAGATCCTGGCCGAAGCGGGCGCCGACGTGCAGATCCACACGATCCGCGGCGCGGGCTACCTGATGGACATCGCCAAGGGGGCCTGAGCTCTCACGCATCGCCTGTCGGCACGATGCCCCTCGCAGGGTCGTCACGCATACGCTACGCTCCCGGCAAAGCCGCATGGCCACACGGCCGCAAGACGGTGAAAACAAACGGGGAAGGCGTACGCTTGGACACTCTCGCGCGCTTTGTTGCCGGCATCGATTGGGTCAACCGCTATGTCGGGAGGGTCGTGGCCTGGCTCACCCTTGCGACTGTGATCATATGCAGCGCGGTCGTCGTGCTGCGATACGCCGCCGGTGTCGGCCATGTCTGGATGCAGGAGCTCTACGTCTGGACCCACGCCATGACGTTCCTGCTGGCCGCAGGCTTCGCCTACCTGCTGAATGCCCATGTCCGGGTGGACATCGTCTACGCAAAGCTCAGCCGGCGCGGCAAAGCCTGGGTCGACCTGTTCGGCGTGATCTTCCTCTTGATGCCGTGGCTCGCCCTGCTCGCCTGGACGGCGTGGACCTACGTCACCTACTCCTGGCAGACCAGCGAGATCTCGGTCCAGAGCAACGGCATGCCCGCCATGTATGTGCTGAAATCGACGCTGCTGGGCTTCGTCATCCTGGTGGGGCTGCAGGGGCTGGCCTGGATGGGCCGGTCGATCCTGGTGCTGGGCGGACGCGAGCCGCCGCCGGCCGAGACGCTGACCGGTCCACTGGGCTAGACCGCGATGTCCAGTTCCCTGGTCGGCGACGTCCTCGCCATTGCGCTGTTCATCGTCGCCACGTTCGGCGTGCTGTGCGGCTTTCCCATCGCCTTCAGCCTGGCGGGCTTCTCGCTGCTGTTCGCCGCGCTGGGTTGGGCGCTGGGCGTATTCGACCCGATCTTCCTGACCAGCCTGCCGTCGCGCTACTTCGGCCTGATGACCAACGAGGTGCTGGTCGCCGTGCCGTTGTTCATCTTCATGGGCGCGGTGCTGGAGCGCTCGAAGATCGCCGAAGCGCTGCTCGAGACCATGGGCCAGCTGTTCGGAACCATGCGCGGCGGGCTTGCCATCTCGGTGGTGATCGTGGGCGCCCTGCTCGCCGCCTCGACCGGCGTGGTCGGCGCCACGGTGGTGACGATGGGCCTGATCAGCCTGCCGGCGATGATGCGCGCCGGTTACGATCCCAAGCTCGCAACCGGCGTCATCTGCGCCTCGGGCACGCTCGGCCAGATCATCCCGCCGTCGGTGATCCTGATCTTCGTCGGCGATCTCCTGATGGGCGCCAATCAGCTCGCGGCGCAGCGGACCGGCAAGCCACTCGATCCGGTGTCGGTGGGCGACCTTTTCGCCGGCGCCTTCCTGCCGGGGCTGTCCCTCGTGGCGCTCTATATTCTCTACATCATCGGCTTGGCGTTCGTCCGGCCCGCGGACTGCCCGGCGCTGGTGATGGACGACGCGCAACGGGCCTCGCTCGGCCGGCGCTTCGTGCGCGCACTGGTTCCGCCGCTGTTGCTGATCGTTGCAGTGCTGGGCTCGATCCTGGCGGGTTTCGCCACGCCCACCGAGGCCGCGTCGATCGGCGCCGTGGGCTCGATGATCCTCGCCGCCTTCAACCGCGCCTTCTCCTTCGGCACACTGCTTGCTGTCATGCGCAACACGGCGGTGATCAGCGCGCTGGTGTTCGCCATCGTGCTCGGCGTGTCGGTGTTCTCGCTGGTGTTCCGCGGCCTGGGCGGCGAGCACCTCGTCGAGCAGATCCTGTCCGACGTCCCGGGAGGCGCCTTCGGCGCGGTCATGGCCGTCATGGTCGTGATGTTCGTGCTCGGCTTCTTCATGGACACGATCGAGATCGTGCTGATCGTGATCCCCATCACGGCGCCGGTCATCATCGCCATGGGCGTCAATCCGGTGTGGCTCGGCGTCATGATCGGGGTCAACCTGCAGACCGCCTTCCTCACCCCGCCGGTCGGCTTCGCGCTGTTCTACATGCGCGCCGTGGCCCCCGAATCGATCACCACCGGCGCCATCTACAAGGGCATCATCCCCTTCGTCATCCTGCAGGTGGCGGCGATCGCGATCCTGTGGATGGTGCCCGACCTCGCGACCTGGCTGCCCAAGCAGGTCTTCCCCGACGCCGTGCCCGCCGCCACCGGCGGCCAACCGGGCTCGGTGCTTGACGACATCCTCAAGGCGCCGCCGACCGGTATGCCGTCGCCGTCAACTTCGGGCTCGCCGCTCGACCAGCTGCTCAACCAACCCGCCCCGAGCGCGCCATCAGGCAGCGATCCCATCCTCGATCGCCTGCAGGGCAATCCACCCAAGCAGCAATAAGGGCCGGCGTCGCCGCCGGCCCCCTGCTGATGCTTGGCGTCGAAGGCCTGGCTGGTCTAGGTGAAGCGGAAGCCAACCAGGCGGGCGTTGAGATACTCCTGCAGGCCGATGCGGGTCCACGCCATCTGCTCGCGCTGGAACTTGTAATAGGAATCCAGCGTCTTCTTGGTGAGCGCATCGCCGCCGTCGCGCAGTTCCTTCAGCACCTCGCCCCACGCCGCACCGTAGGCCTTGACGAAGTCGTCGGGCAGCTTCTTGAGCTGCACGTTGTGCTGCTTGATCAGGGTCTCGAGAGCGCCCGCATTGTTGGCGTCGTTCTCGGCGGTCGCCTGCACATGCTCGTCGCCGCAACCCCAGGCGAAGATCTGCTGGATGTCCTTGGGCAGGGCGTCGAACTTGGCCTTGTTGACGGTGATCTCGTTCAAGGTCGCAGGCTCATGCATGCCCGGCCAGTAATAGTACTTGGTGACCTTGTAGAAGCCGGCGGCAAGATCCTGCCACGGCCCGACCCACTCGGTGGCGTCGATGGCGCCGGACTGCAGGGCGCCGAAGATCTCGCCGACCGGAAGGTTGACGATGGTCGCGCCGAGCTTGCGAAGCGCCTCGCCGCCGAGGCCAGGGATACGCATCTTGAGGCCTTTGACGTCGTCCGCCGACTTGATTTCGCGGTTGAACCAGCCGGCCATCTGCACGCTCGTCGAGCCGGCATGGAATCCCTTGAGGCCGAATTGGCCGTAGATCTCGTCCCACAGCGCCTGGCCACCGCCGTAGCGCAGCCACGCCACCGATTCGTAGTTGGTCATGCCGAACGGCACGGTGGTGTAGAGACTGAGGATCTTGGCCTTGTTCTGGTAGTAGTAGGGCGTCGAATGCATGCAGTCGGCGGTGCCGCGCTGCACGGCGTCAAAGGCTTCGAAGGCGGGCACCAGCTCGCCAGCCGCGAATACCTTGATGGTGAGCCGGCCGCCGGTCGCCTCGCCGATGGTCTTGGCAAAGCGTTCCGCGGCGGTGCCGCCGCCCGGGAACATCTTTGGCCAGCTCGTGACCATGCGCCATTCCTGGCGTTGCTGCGAGATCGCCGGTGCCGCCACCGTCGTCATCGCCGTGCCCGCGGCAACGCCGCCGACGGCGGCCCGCGTGAACTTGCGTCGCTTGATTGTCGTCATTTTTGTCGCCTCCCAGTAGTCAGTTCCCCGATCGACGTCGAGCAATATGCAACACTTGGCTGGACGCAGGAATGCTACAGACCGTGTGAGACGGTTGTCAAAACGGCGCCGAGCCGCCTGCCGACGTCAGGTTTCGCGCTCGCCGTGCCGTTGTGATGCCAGCCGCCCAAAGGGAGCTGCCGGCCCGCCTCAGCGCCGGCGCCAGGCCTGCAGGCGCCCCAGCAGGAAGCGGTCGGCCAGCACGTGCAGCGCCTTGACCGCGGCAGAGGTGATCACGATGACGATGCAGAGCGCAGCCGCAACCGCCGTGGCGCCGCTCTCCTCGATGTTCACCGCCGCCACCGAGGCGAGCTTGGTGTCGGGTGCATAAAGGAAGATCACCGACGACACGGTCGTCATGGCGTTGACGAACAGGTAGATCGCGATGTCGAGGATGGCGGGCAGGCAGATCGGAGCCGTCACGCGGCCGAAGGTGCGCCACATCGGCACCTTGAGCGACGCCGAGACCGATTCGAACTCCGGATCGATCTGCTTCAGCGCCGTCGTCGCCGTCAGGTGGCCCACGGTGTAGAAGTGCGCCACGGTGTTGACCACCAGGATGCCCATGGTGGCGTACAGGAAGTTGAGTGGATTGTTGGGCGCGTTGAAGAAGAAGATGTAGCCCAGCCCCAGCACCAGCCCCGGCACGGCCATCGGCAGGAAGGCGAGGAACTGCACGATGCCGCGTATCACGAAGAACTCGCGGGTCTTCTCATTCAGCCACGCGCCGACGAACATCACGATGGTGCCCAACAGCGCCGCGCCCGCGGCCATCTGCAGCGAGTTGAAATAGGAATCCCAGCCGCCGGCGTCGAAGTTGGCGAAGGCGTAGTTTCCGAGGGTGAGGCTGAGATTGTACGGCCAGTACTTGATCAGCGATCCCCAGACGGCCATGCCGAGGATGGCGAGGATGCCGACCGAGACGATGCTGCAGAAGGCCGTGAAAAACAGGTCGCGGCCAAGCTTCGGTCGGGGAATGAGCGGCACGGCGCGCGCCGTCAGCAACGCCACCTGCTTCCGCTGGACCACGCGATCGACCAAGAAGGCGAGCGCGGCCGGCGCCAGCAGCATCATGCCGACCACCGCACCCATCGAGAAGTTCTGCTGGCCGATCACCTGCTTGTAGACGTCGGTCGCCAGCACGTTGAAATTGCCGCCGATCACCTTGGCGATGCCGAAGTCGGTGAGCACCAGGGTGAACACGACCAGCGCGGCGCTGATCAAGCCGTACTTGGCGCCGGGCAGAGTGACTGTGAAGAACACGCGCAGCTTTGAGGCGCCCAGCGCATCGGCCGCCTCGTAGAGACGGGCGTCGGCGGTGGCGAGCGCGGTCACCAGGATCAGGGTGGCGTGCGGGAAGCAATAGAAGACCTGGGCGATGACGATGCCGTCGAAACCGTAGATCGGCCCGCCCAGCGCGCCCTTGAAGAATCCCTGGTTACCGAACAGGTAGACCAGCGCCAGGCCCGGCAGCAGCGACGGGGCAAAGATCGGGATCAGGGAGATGCCCTGGAACAGCCAGCGCGCCGGCAGCACGGTGCGCGTCAACGCATAGGCGTAGAAGAACGCGAGCGGCACCACGATCAGGGTGCACACCGCCGCGACATGGAAGGAGTTCAGCGCCGAATCGAACAGCGCCGGGGTGGAGAAATACGAGGCATAGTTGGCCAGCCCGACGAACTTGCCGTCGCGGTCCTCGAAGCCCTTGGCCAGCAGCGCCCACAGCGGCAGGCCGACGATCACCAGCAGCACGAGCGCCAGCAGCAGGACGCCGGCGCGCATCACCAGATCGTCGCGCGACAGGGCCACGCGCAGGATCGGGCGGCGTACTTCGGCGAGGCTCACGCGGCGAACACCCGCAGCCGGTCTGGCGGCAGGGCGACGTCGAGCTTGCGCCCGAGCTCGACGCCGAGGTCGCGGATCAGGTTGCTGGAGAAGTCGGCCGTCATCGACACGTCCTCAGTGCCCTGGACCTTGAGCGCGGCGCGACAGAAGGCGCCGACGAAATCGAGGTCGGTGACCTCGACGCCGACCCGATTGACGACATCGGCTGGCAGGTCGCGTACGCGCACATCCTCCGGCCGGATGCACAGCGCCACCTTGCTGCCGGGCGCCAGGCCGTCCTGGGCCGGGCAGCCGAACGCAAGGCCCGCGACCTCGACCTTGTCGAGCGCGACCAGCGTGCCGGCGAGGAAGTTCATCGAGCCCACGAAATCGGCGACGAAGGCGGTGGCCGGGCGGCGGTAGATTTCCTGCGGCGTGCCGACCTGCTCGATGGCGCCCTGGTTCATCACCACGATGCGGTCGGCCATCGTCAGCGCCTCTTCCTGGTCGTGCGTCACCATGATGGTGGTGACGCCAAGCCGGCGCTGCAGGGCCTTGATCTCGTGGCGCAAGCGCAGGCGCACCCGCGCATCGAGCGCCGACAGCGGCTCGTCGAGCAGCAGCAGACCGGGCGACGTGGCGAGCGCGCGGGCGAGCGCCACGCGCTGCTGCTGGCCACCCGACAACTGCGCGGGATATTTCGGGCCGGAGTCGGGCAGCCCGACCAGAGCCAGAAGCTCGTCGACGCGCTTCACGATATCGGCACGCTTCAGGCGGCGGCTCACCAGGCCGTAGCCGACGTTGTCGGTGACGGTGAGATTGGGGAACAGCGCATAGGACTGGAAGACGATTCCGAAGTCGCGCTTGGCCGGCGGCAGCGCCGAGACGTCGCGCCCCTTCTGGTGGATGGTGCCGGAGGTCTGCGGATCGAGGCCGGCGATGGCGCGCAGCAACGTGGTCTTGCCGCAGCCGGAGGGCCCCAGGAAGCAGACGAACTCGCCCTCGGCGATATCCAGGCTGATATCGCCCAAGGCGGTGAAGTCGCCGTAGCGCTTGATGAGGTTGCGGACTTCGAGGAGGGACATGACGTCTTACCGCCCGTCTGACGGGCTAGCGTTTTGGCCGCGCCGCGGCCAAAGGCGCGCGGGTGGCCCGAAGGGCCGGAGGGGGAAGGCCGCAGGACAGGCGTTGAAAAATTTCAGATCTGAAACTTCCGGAGATCACCTGTGAGGCTCGCCCCCTCCCTACCCTCCCCCGTATGACGGGGGAGGAGATGAGTCGTGTCACTTCGCCTTCGGCGCCGACTTGCCGTCGTAGCGCTTGGACCACTCGGCGAGGATGCGGTCGCGGTTCTTGGCCATCCATTCGACGTCCATCTTGGCCATCAGCTTCTCGCCGTCGGCCGGATAGTTCTGCGGCATCGACTTGACCTGCGGGTTGGCGACGATGGCGTAGTACTTGCCGTAGAGCTCGTTGGCCTTGAGCGAGGACGACCAGTCGGCGAGCTTCTTGGCCGCCTCGAGGTTCTTGGTGCCCTTCATGATGGCGGTGACTTCCATCTCCCAGCCGAGGCCCTCCTTCGGGACAATCAAGTCGATCGGCGCGCCCTTGGTCTTTTCGGTGGCGCCGCGCATGTCGAAGCCGATGCCCATCAGGCGTTCACCCTTGGCGGCCTGCACGCAGGGCGCCGAGCCGGAATGCAGGTACTGGGCGACGTTCTGGTGGAGCGCGTCCATGAACTTCCAGCCCGCCTCCTCGCCCATGATGGTGAGCCAGCCCGCCACCGTCAGGTAGCCGGTGCCCGACGAGGCCGGGTTCGGCATCACGATCGAGTCCTTGTACTCGGGCTTGATGAGGTCGGCCCAGCTCGTGGGCTTGGCCTTCTTGTTCTTCGCGGCCTCGGCGGTGTTGAAGCACAGCACCGCGAGATAGGCGTCCATGCCGACCCAGGTCTCGGGATTCTTGCCGCTCTTGAAGATCGGCTTCAGCGCGGCGGCACCCGACGGCGTGTAGGGCTCGATCATGCCCAGGCTGCCCATCAGGCCGATGCTCGAGGCGGCCAGCCCCCAGACGATGTCGGCGCGCGGGTTGTCCTTCTCGGCGATCAGCTTGGCGGTCATGACGCCCGTCGAGTCACGCACCCAGGCGATCTCGATGGTGGGATTGTCGGCCTCGAAGGCCTTCTTGAACGGCTCGAGCTGCTCGTTCTCGATCGCGGTGTAGACCGTGAGCTTGGTCTTCTGCGCGAACGCCGTGCCGCTCAGCCCGATGGCGGCCAGCGCGACGCCACCCAGGATCGCGGCGCGCCGCATGGTTGCAAGCATTGTCATTGTAAGCCCCCTGTTTCGATGTCTCCCGACCGTCTTCGCTACACGCCCCACATGAAGCTTTCATTGCAGTCATTCACAAAACCTTAACATGGCACTGGGGCCGGGCAAGGGCTGCGTGGTACGCTTGGAGTGCAAGGAGACAAAAATGGACGGCATGCCACTCAAGGCCCGCCACACGCTATCGCCGGAGATCGCCCGCCTCGTCGCCGAGCACCGCCCGGGCGGCCCCCTGGAACGCGATTTTTACGTCGCCCAGGAGGTCTTCGAAGCCGATCTGGCACGAATTTTTCACCGCCATTGGATCTTCGCCGGCTATGCCTTCCAGGTGGCGCGGCCGGGCGACTTCTTCACCTACAAGGTGGGCACCGAATCGGTCATCGTGGTGCGCGACCGGGCCGGCGAGATCCGCGCCTTTCACAATGTCTGCCGCCATCGCGGCTCGCGCATCTGCAAGACCGAGCAGGGCAACGCCCATCGCCTGGTCTGCCCCTATCACCGCTGGACCTACGAACTGGACGGCGCACTGGTGCTCGACACGTCGAAGGAGTTCGGCGTCGATCGCGCCGGCTATTCGCTGAGGCCCGTCGCCATCGAGAATGCGGCCGGGCTGCTGTTCATCTCGCTGAGTGATTCGCCGCCCGATTTCTCGCAGGCGCTTGCCACCATCCGGCACAAGATGAAGCCTCACGCCATCGAGCGCGCCAAGATCGCCCAACAGATCGACTACGTCGTGAAAGCGAACTGGAAGCTCGTCTTCGAGAACAATCGCGAGTGCTACCACTGCCCACCCAACCACAAGGAATACAACAGCGCTGCCTACGACGTGCAGCGCGACATGGCGATGCTCGATCCCTCGCTGCAGCCGGCGATGGACGCCATCGTCGCGCGCGCCAACGCCCGCTTCCGCTCGCTCGGCCTCGACGAGGGCGATGCCCTGTCGAGCATGACGGGGGCCGCCTTCCGCTGCCATCGCACGCCGGTGATTGAGGGCGCGGTGACGCAAAGCATGGACGGCAAGCCGCTGTGCAACCGCCTGATGGGCGACATCAAGGAATGGGATTCAGGGACCTTGCGCACCACGATCTTCCCCAACTTCTGGCAGCACACAAATTGCGACTATGCCGCCGCCGCGCGGCTGACGCCGATCGGCCTCAATGAGACGCATGTGCGCGGCTACTGGCTGGTCGACGCCGAGGCCGTGGAGGGCCGCGACTACACGCTCGAACGCCTGCTGCCGATCTGGGACATCACCAACCGGCAGGATTGGACGATCTGCGAGGACCAGCAGGAGGGTGTGAGCTCGCAGGCCTACCTGCCCGGCCCCTTCTCCCTGGTCCGCGAGCGCAACGTCGCGCACTTCCTCGATTGGTATCTCGGAGAACTGCGCGCGTGAGCCTCCCCAGTCAGGCCCGCATCGTCGTGATCGGCGGCGGCGCGGTGGGCTGCTCGATCGCCTATCACCTGGGCAAGCTCGGCCAGAAGGACGTGCTGGTGCTGGAGAAGAGCGGGCTGACGCACGGCTCGACCTGGCATGCCGCGGGCCTGGTCGGCCAGCTGCGCAGCAAGCGCAACCTCACCCGCCTCATGCAGTACAGCGCCCAGCTCTACGGCAGGCTCGAGGCCGAGACCGGACAGGCGACGGAATGGAAGCCGGTCGGCAGCCTGCGGCTCGCCTCCTCCGAGGAGCGCTGGAGCGAGCTCAAGCGCATGGCGACGACGGCGCGCAGCTTCGATTTCGAGCTGCACACGCTCTCGCCCAAGGAAGCACACGACAAATTCCCGTTGGCCTCGTCCGACGGTGTCGTCGGCGCGGTGTTCGTGCCCAACGACGGCTCGGTCGAGCCGTCCAGCCTGACCATGGCCTATGCCAAGGGCGCGCGCTCGAGCGGCGTGCGCATCGTCGAAAACGTCCTGGTCACCGGCTTCGAGGCTGACGGGCGGCGCATCAAGCGCGTGCTCACCGACCAGGGTGACGTCGATTGCGAGATCGTGGTCGTGGCCGCCGGTATCTGGGCGCGCGACGTGGCACGCATGGCGGGCGTGCAGGTGCCGGCGGGCGCCGTCGAGCACCAGTACCTGATCACCGAGAAGAGCAACGCCATCCCGGCCGGCCTGCCGACGCTGCGTGATCCGGATCGCATCTTCTACCTGAAGCCCGAGCCCGGGGCGCTGGCGATCGGCGGCTGGGAAAAGGGCACGCCCACCTTCGGCGCGAACGGCGTGCCGTTCTCGTTCGGCCGCGAGCTTTTACAGCCCAACCAGGAGCGGCTGGAGCAGTTCGTGCTGCCGGCTGCCGAGCGCCTGCCG
Organism: uncultured Alphaproteobacteria bacterium; assembly: GCA_963809025.1. GTDB lineage: Bacteria > Pseudomonadota > Alphaproteobacteria > Reyranellales > Reyranellaceae > Reyranella. The sequence goes on from CAWEIE010000050.1 coordinate 44,621, forward strand.
ATCCTGAACGAGCTCGGCATTCGCACCGTGATCAACGGGCCGATCCCGATCTCGCCCGACGGCGAGCCGATCATGGGTCTCGCGCCGGAACGCGACAACGTCTACGTCGCCTGCGCCTTCACCTCGGGCATCGCAGCGTCGGGCGGCGCCGGCAAGGCGATGGCGGAGTGGATCGTCGAGGGCGAGCCGGGCCTCGACCTGTGGGCCTTCGACGTGCGCCGCTTCGGCAGCCATCACATGAGCGCCAGGTATCTCGCCGAGCGCAGCGTCGACAGCTACTGGCGCTACTACCAGATCCACTACCCCATCGAGGAGCTGGAGTCCGCGCGCGGCGGGCGGCGCTCGCCGCTCTATCCCGTGCTCAAGGGCAAGAACGCCGTGTTCGGCTCGCGCTTCGGCTGGGAGCGGCCCAACTGGTTCGCACCGGCCGGCACCGAGGCGATCGACAAGCCGTCCTTCGAAAGCCGGCCCAACTGGTTCGGCCCGGTCGGCAACGAATGCCGCACCGCGCGCGAGCGCGCCGTGCTGATCGACCAGAGCTCGTTCTCCAAGTACGAGATCACCGGACCCGGCGCCTTCGCCGCCCTGCAGCGGCTTGCCGCCAACGACCTCGACAAGCCCCAGGGCACGCTCGTCTACACGCAGCTGTGCAACGAGCGCGGCGGCATCGAAGCCGACCTCACCTTCGCCCGGCTCGACGAGAACCGCTTCTACATGGTGACCGGCAGCGCCTTCGGCGTGCGCGACATGGGCTGGATCAGGAAGCACCTGCCGACCGATGGCTCGGTCGCCGTGCAGGAGCTGACCTCGGCGCGCGCCACGATCAACCTCGCCGGTCCCCTGTCGCGCCAGATCCTCGAACAGGTCGCCGACGGCGATGTCGGCAACCAGGCCTTCCCGTACATGACCGCGCGCGAGCTGCGCATCGGCTTTGCGCCGGTCCTGGCGCTCCGCGTCACCTACCTGGGCGAGCTGGGTTGGGAGCTGCACCTGCCGGCCGAGTATGCCGCCCATGTCTACGAGCTGTTGTGGGCGGCGGGACGCGATCTCGGCCTGGCCGATGCCGGCTACCGCGCCATCGATTCGCTGCGCCTGGAGAAGCGCTATGTCTACTGGGGCAGCGACATCACGCCGGACTACACGCCCTACGAGGCGGGCCTGGGCTTTGCCGTGTCGCTCAAGAAGAAATCCGACTTCATCGGCCGCGCCGCCCTGGAGAAGGCCAGGGCCGCGGGCCCGTCGCGCAAGCTAATCACCCTGCTGATCGACGCCGACGTGCAGCTCTATGGCGGCGAGGCAATCCGGCGAAACGGCAAGGTTTTAGGCGTCACCTCGTCGGCCGGCTGGGGCCACACAATCGGCAAGGCCGTCGCCTTCGGCTACGTGCCGGCCGAGGAAGCAGGCCACGCCGACTACGAAATCGAAGCCTTCACGCGCCGCCACGCCGCCGCCCGCATCGACGGCGCCGCGGTCGATGCGCAACGCAAGAAGATCCTCTCATAGTCTTCCGGACCGCGCGCGTCCCCGCGCGCTCATGAGGCGCGCGAGACGCGCGCGGTCCGGAAGAGCATGACGGTTAGCCCTTCCCCAGCGCCTCGCCTACCGCGCTCAGCCAGCGGCGCACGATCTTCTCGTCATCGCGCCCGAGCAGGCCGCCCAGCCGGTCCTCGACCTCCATCACGCGGGCCCGGCAGCGCCTGAGCAGCGCCTGGCCCTTGGCCGTAGCCGTCAGCCGCAGGATGCGGCCGTGCTCGGCATCGGCCGCCTTCCTGATGGCGCCCATCCTCTCGAGGTTGCGCACGATCACGTTGATGGTCTGCGGCGTCAGGAAGGTGAGCCGCGCCAGGTCGGCGCCCGAGACGCCGGGATAGGACACGATCATGGTGAGCACGCTGAACTGCGGCGGCGTGATCTCGATGTCGGCCAGCGCCTTTTCCATCGCCGCCCGCACCGCCACGCTCGCCTGGCGCACCAGGTAGCCGAGATGACCCTGCGGCCCGCGCTTGCCCTCGCCCGGGCGCGGCACCGTTCCCGGCTTGCGTATAATATCAGAGTTCTTATATTTCATCAGACGTCGACTATAGCAGGAGACCGTTCATGGACCAGCAACTCGCCGCCCTCGTGGGCCGCCATCTCGCGGCCGAGAACGGCCAGGACCTGCCGGGAACGCTGGCCACCCTCCACCCCGAGTGCGTGTTCGAGGACGTCGCGACCGGCCAGGTCTGGCATGGCCACGAGGGCGCCGCGGCGCACTATCGGCAATGGTGGACCACCTTCGACGTCACGGTGAAGCGCGGCCCAGGCCAGAGCGGCGGCTGGCTCGAGGGCGGCGGCTACATGGCCGAAGTGACGTGGCACGGCCGCCACATCGGCCGCTTCCTCGGCATCGAGCCGACGGGCCGGACCATCGCCCAGCCGTTCGTCGTGACGCTCTCCTTCAAGGATGGGCTGATGTTCTCCGAGCGCTTCCACTACGACTTGGCCTCGCTGCTGCGCCAGATCGGCGCCGATCCCCTTCCGGCGCTCAGTGGGCTGCAGCACCGGGCGGCGGCCTGAAGCGGATCAGATCGGTATCTCGAATATGCCGCGCCCGTGCGTGGCTGCACGTAGCAGCCGCTGCGTCGGATGAATTTGCAGGTCGAAGACGGGAGCATCGGGCAGGCCGTTCTGCAAGATTCCCAGTTCCTGCCACCGTCGGCAGAATGCCAGACGCCGATATCGGCGCCGACGTAAATATGATTGGGATTTTGCGCATCGATTGTCAGCGCATTGTGCTCGACATTGAGCAGCGCCGCAGGGCCTGTCCCACTGCGTGGCTGCCAATCCCGTCCGTCGTACCACCAGACATGCGCCGAAGATGCGCTTTGCATCGCTGATGCTGCCGAAGGCGACGTAGATCGAGACACGCGTGTCGTCCGCCAAGTCGACGGCGACATCGGTGATGACCCCGGCAACATCGAGATGGCCCGCCGCCCAACCAACGGCGTGACGGTCATCCGCCCTGCCCCTGGTCGGCCCGGAACACCTTGCCGCTCGTCGTACCGACAAAAATCCTGGTCCGCGACGCGAATGCGAGCGCAAAGACGCTGCCGTCAGACGGGCTAAGCTTGAAGCTGGGCGTTGAAGCCGCAGGCCATGTCGCCCCGAAGTCGTCCGACACGTAGACTCGGTGGGCCACGCCGGTGGCGACCCGCCTGGCATCAGCCTTGCGAGCGGGGTCGGCATTGTACGGCACGCCGACGATCGGTTGGGTCATCGTCTGCCAACCGAGCGGAGGCCCGCTCCTCCAGCCGTCATGCGTCTTGCCGCCTGTCGTCGACCGTTCGATGTCGCCATTGCAGAACACCAGGACCTGGCGCGGATCGGCCCAGTTGATGACGCAGTAGCCGCCGTCGCCGTCCTGCACGTGATGCCAGAAGGAACCGACCTTCAGGGCCGTGCCGTTGTCCTGCAAGTCCGGTGAAGACAATGCTGGGATCCGTCGGATGCTGGGCGATGAAGTTGCAGCACAAGCAGGCGAGACCGTTGTTCTGCGCCGTGAACTTCCCGGTGCCGCGCGGATCGCGGTTGAGGAAGACGCCACCATCGCAGGCGCACCACAGTTCGTTGGGATTGCCGGGACTGTGCACGAGGGCATGCACATCGGAATGAGCGTGATGGCCAATCGAGGCGCTGACCGCGACACGGTATCCCGCGCCAGCCGCCACCACCTCGCAACGCCAGACCGACGCCCCGCCCGATTGCGGCTGAAAGTTCCCGCCGAGATAGACGATGTCGGGGTTCTCGGGATCGACCGCGATGGCCAGATCGTAGTTGCCTTGGAACTGGCCCAACACCCCCGGCAGGACGTCGGGCAACCCGGCCACCGGCTTCCAGGCAGCGTTCATGCCATCGAGTCTGTAGAGGCCGTGCAACGATCCGTTCGACTTGACGACGAATGCATACAGCAGGTCGGGCTTGGTCGGTTGCACGGCGAGAGCGATGCGCGCCACGTCGTTGGTCGGAAACACGCTGCCGGCCCGCCGCCAGGTCGTGCCGTCGGCCGAAAAGAGCACCGCCGGCCTCGTGGGCTCGTCGACTTGGCGCCAGCGCGCCGCGAAGAAGCGCACCACACCCGCCGCAGTCTGCCGACGCCACGCTCGAGAACACCCCCGCGGTGACGCGCACCCATTCGAACTTGCCGCCGGCCTGCGGCTTGCGTCGATAGAGTCCGGCGGTCGTCGCCGCCACGGCCCCCTCACGATCGACGGGATTGAGCGCCAGAGCGAAGAATGCCTGGCCGGCAAGATCACTCGCCTCGACCTCCCACGTCTCGCCGCCATCGTCGGTGCGCAACACGCCGATGCCGCGGTAGGCTGGCAGAGCACCGGTGATGCGACGCGAATAGAAGAACAGCGTGGCGCCTTCGCCCGTGCCGACGAACACCCGGCGCGGGTTCGTGGGATCCATTGCGATGGCCCCGCAGATCAGGCTGGCGCTGCCCGGACTGTTCGGATCGAGGTCGATCTGGTCCATTGCCTCCCAACTCAGTGCGCCGTCGCGCGAGCGGAAGACGCCGCCATTGGCCGAGGCCGCATAGATCACCGCGCCGCCCGGGCCGATCGCCAGGCCGGCGACGCGCCCCGCCACGGGCTGGCGCTCGGCGCCTGTCTGACCGTTCATGACGACAGTCGGGCCCAGCGGCAGCCAATTGACGCCTTGCGGCACCACCGGCGCCGCGAGCCGCACCAGGCGCCGCCGCAGCAATGACGGCGTCAGCGCATCCGATTCCTGTTGGCGTCGTCGCTTGAACTCGTCGTAGGTGTCGTGCCACAGGCTGCCGCCAGCGCTGCGGGTCTCCGCTGACCTTCACTGCTCGCCGTCTTGCCGGCGCCCTTCTCATAAAGAAAAAGCAGATCGTCATCGAGCCAGCGAGCAGGGCCGCGCTTGGACGGCCGCAGCCGCGGCCGCTTCGTCTTGGCGTACGTCTTCTTGGCCGTTGGCATGTCCCGCCCCCGCAGGCCGTGGTCGGGCTAACGATTCGACGGAAACGGTGCCGCGCTGCTCTTGCGCAGGAGCGAGCGGATACCGGTGTAGGCCGCGTCGAGCACGAACCACAGCGCCAGGAAGCCCAGGCACTCCAGGGCAAAGCTCTTCCATTTGAAGAACAGCTCGGCGGCGATGAAGGCAATCAGGAACGGCGGCAGCTGGGTGCCCAGCAGCGCGCCAACCGACTGGTTCCGGAACATCGTAAACATCGGGTCTCCCCCTCGCTCTTGCGTAACTCAATGATGCCGCTTGCGACCTTCCCCTTGGCCCTTCGGATCGTAGGGATCCTTCTCGGTGGTGGTGATGATGCGATAGCGCTTGCCTTTGGGCGAAACCAGGGAACGCTCACAGAGGACGGTCTTGGGGTCCGGCAGCCCGGGATTGGCTGGCTTTTCTTTCGCCGGAGGCGTCGTCGATGCGTGACCGTCTCCCGCGCTTTGCCATGCCTTCGCTCCAGCTAGGGTTCGAACACGATCCCGGTCACCGGATGGATCTCCCACACCACGGGCATCTTAGGACGCAGTGTCTGCGGACCGGGCCGCCCGCCTTTGGCGTGGCTTGAATCCCAGAACAGGGACCCTTCGATCTCGATCGGGATCGGCGGATCATAGAAGTCGTACGACGTGCCTGGAAGGCCGTCGCCGAAGAAATTGAAGAAGGCGTCGCGCGCGTCGGAAAGCGCCGTGAACGCGCTGCTGCTGGCCGGCGGCAGGCCAGAAATCTCCGCCGTCATGTACTTGGCCGGTTTTGCCGGATCGCGGCCGATGATCAGGTGGTAGTCGTTGTCGTCCTCGCGGCTGGCGGCATAGAGGAAAGCTTCCACCTTGACGTTGCGCTTCTCGACATCGACCCGGTTGCTGCCGGCCTTGGTCGGGATCTTGCGCTTCACCATCGTTGCATGCGCGGGAAAGGTCGCGATCAGCTTGTTTACATCGTTGAACTGCTCGAGCTGCGCGTTGGCAATGGACAGCTTGGCCGCCTTGCGCGACGTCCCTCTAAAGGTATTGTCGACCGGTGCAGGCTGCGGTGCAGTCAGCGGCACGATCGCCGCCGCCGGCAGCGGCGCTTCGTATTGGTCGACCTCGAGTGTCCGCAGAATCCGGTATCGGTTGCCGGCGCCTGGCGCTGCAGCGGGCGCCGGCCCCACCGTCGCGCCGCTGCCCGGTACCAATGTCATCTCGACCAGAACGTTGGCGGCGGGCGGCAATCTGCTTCCGTTTGCCATGCTTCACCTCACGGGTCAGTAAATAGACCACGTGCAACTCGAGATTGCAACATGCTTGAGACTTCAGCCGACAGACGCAGCGTGACGCTTTGGTGACTACCGCGAGAACACCATCGCCTTGTCGCGCAGCGAGCCGTAACGCAGGCTCAAGAGATCCTTCGCGTAGTTCTGGTGAGTCGCCACGGCCGCTTGCGCGCCCTGCTTGGGAAGCTGTCGCCAGCGCGCGCTGGATGTAGCCCGACGAGAAGTCGACCCACGGCCCTCGCTCATGTCGGGATCGCCGTTCCGCGGCGTGCACTGGCGCAGCCGTTCTGCTCCATGTGGTTGAGCAGCCGGCAGACATATTCGCAGACCAGGTCGGCCTTCAGCGTCCACGAGGCGTTGGTGTAGCCGGAGACCACGGCGAAGTTGGGCATGTCGCTGTACATCATGCCCTTGTAGGCAAGCGTCTCGGCCGGGTTGACGGCGCTTGCCGTCGACTTGCAGCCTGGCATGCCGCCGAGCGAGCTGCAGGCCAGCCCGGTCGCGGTCACAACCAGGTCGGCCTTCGAGCTCGCCGCCCGATTTCAGCCTGATGCCGGTCTCGGTGAAGGTCTCGATCTCGTCGGTGACGACCGACACCTGCTTGGCGCGGATGGCGCGGAACAGGTCGGCGTCGGGCACCAGGCAGAGCCGCTGGTCCCACGGGTTGTAGCGTCGGCGTGAAATGCTTCTCGATGTCGTAGTCGGGCCCCAGGAAGTAGCGCACGCCCTTCAGGATCAACGCCTTGGCGCGATCCGGCCGGCGCTTGCAGAGCTGGTAGAAGTACATGCCGAGCAGCACGTTCTTCCAGCGCGTCAGGCCGTAGGCGAGCCTGATCGGCAGGCGGCGGCGCAGGCGAGTTGGCGATGGAATCCTCGGCGGGCCGCGCCACGACGTAGGTCGGCGAGCGCTGCAGCATGGTGACGTGCGCCGCCTCGGGGGCCATCGCCGGCACCAGGGTGACCGCCGTGGCGCCGCTGCCGATCACCACGACCTTCTTGCCCTTGTAGTCGATGTCCTCGGTCCATTTCTGCGGATGGACGATGCGGCCCTTGAAGCGCTCGATGCCCGGGAACTCGGGCGTGTAGCCCGCGGCATAGTCGTAGTAGCCGCTGCACATCCATAGGAAGCCGCAGCTGATCGTGGCCTTGCGCTTCTCGCCGGCCCCTGCTCGATCTCGACCGTCCAGCGCGCCTGCGGCGTCGACCAGTTGGCCGCCACCACGCGATGGCCGTAGCGGATCCTGGCGTCGATGCCGTGGTCGCTCGCAACCTCGCGGATGTAGGACAGGATCGCCGGGCCGTCGGCGATCGCCTTGGCGTCCTTCCAGGGGCGGAATGAATACCCCAGCGTGTACATGTCGGAGTCCGAGCGGATGCCGGGATAGCGGAACAGATCCCAGGTGCCGCCGCTGGTCTCGCGCGCCTCGAGGATGGCGTAGCTCTTGCCCGGGCACATGTCCTGCAGATGCCAGGCGGCGCCGATGCCCGACAGGCCCGCACCCACGATCAGGACGTCGAGGTATTCGGTATCAGTGCGTGCAAAATCGGCAAGAGTATCCATATCCCTAACATCATAGAGGGCATCGGTCGGCGCAAGCCTGCGCCCGTGCAACCATCTCGCGCAGAAGCGGGCGCGACGTTATGGTGGCGCCCCGGAAATCGGATCATGGACGAGCAACAACGTACCGAACGCAGGCTCGCCGCCATCCTGGCGGCCGATGTCGCCGGCTACAGCCGGCTGATGAGCCGCGACGAAGAAGGCACGCTGCAGCGCCTGAAGGGTCACCTCGGCGAGCTGATCGAGCCGCATATCGCGGCCCACCGCGGCCGCATCGTCAAGCGCACCGGCGATGGCCTGCTGGTCGACTTCGCCAGCGCCGTCGAGGCGGTACGCTGCGCCGTCGCCATCCAGGCCGGCATGGCCGACCGCAACCGCGGCGCGCCCGACGAGGCGCGCATCGAGTTCCGTATCGGCATCAACCTGGGCGATGTCATCATCGAGGGCGAGGACATCTTCGGCGACGGCGTCAACATCGCCGCCCGCCTGGAGGGGATCGCCGAGCCGGGCGCCATCTTCGTGTCGCGCGCGGTGCGCGATTCGGTGCGCGACAAGCTCGGCATCGAGCTCGAGGACCTGGGCGAGCGGCCGGTCAAGAACATCGCCCGCCCGGTCCGCGTGTTCCGAATCGGCCGCGCCAACGGCAAGGCGCGCACGGCTGCACCCGCCGTGCCAGACAAGCCGTCGATCGCCGTGCTGCCCTTCGCCAACATGAGCGGCGATGCCGAGCAGGAGTATTTCAGCGACGGCATTTCCGAGGACCTGATCACTGACCTGTCCAAGGTGCAGGCGCTGTTCGTGATCGCGCGCAACTCCTCCTTCACCTACAAGGGCCGCTCGGTGAAGGTGCAGGAGATCGGCCGCGAGCTCGGCGTGCGCTTCGTCCTGGAAGGCTCGATCCGCAAGGCCGGCAACCGCGTGCGCATCACCGCCCAGCTGGTCGACGCCCAGAGCGGCGGCCATCTGTGGGCCGACCGCTTCGATCGCGAGCTGACCGATATCTTCGCCACGCAGGACGAGGTCGTGCACAAGATCGTCGAGGCGCTGGCGGTGAAGCTCAGCCGCGTCGAGGAGCAGGACCTCAAGCGCGGCGGCACCAAGAACCTCGAAGCCTATGAAAGCTGGCTGCGCGCCCGCCAACTGCTCGGCATCGGCACGCGCGAGACCATCGCCGAGGCCAAGGCGCTGCATCGCCGCGCCCTGGAGCTCGACCCGAACTTCGCCGCACCGCATGTCGGCTTGGCCTTCGCGTCGGTGTCGGACTACGTCAACGCCTGGATCCCCGACGCACAAGGCGCCCTCGCCGAGGGCGAGCGCTGGGCGCGGCGCGCCATCGAGCTCGACGAACGCCAGCCCGGCGGCCATGTCGCCATGGGCAATGTGCAGGTCTGGCAGCGCCGCCACGACGATGCGCTGAGCGAGCTCCACCGGGCCGTCGAGCTCGACCACAACTACGCGCAGGGCCACGCGCTCCTGGGCATGGCCCTGATGTACTCGGGGCATTGCAAGAAGGCGCTGGAGTCGCTGGCCGTGGCGATGCGGCTCGATCCGCTCTATCCCAACATCCTGCTGCATCTGACGGCGCAGGCCCATTTCAGCATGGGCCAGGACGAGATTGCCGCCGGCTATCTGGTCGAGCGCATCGCGCGCAACCCCAACACCGATGCCAGCCGCATGCTGCTGGCGGCCTCGTATGGCCACCTCGGCAGGATCGATGAGGCGCGCGAGGCCTGGACCGGCCTTCTCGAGGTCAATCCCGGCTTCTCGATGCAACAGCGCGAAGGCGTTTTGCCCTACAAGGATGGTCAGGATTTCCAGCGCATCCTGGATGGTCTTGCCAAGGCCCGCCTGCCCTAAAGTGTGTCTTGAGCGGCCTTGCCGCACTGGTGTGGGAAAGAACGAAGATGCGACCAAGGCTGGTGGCCGCCGTTGCGCTACCTGTCGCCCTATGGCTGCAGACGGGCCCGGCGGCTGCACAATATTGCGACAATCTAGAAGGCCAGGAGGTCAAGGTTTCCGGCACCATCGACCGCATGGTCGAGGCCGCCGGCGTGATCTTCTTCCGCGACCGCAAGACCGCCTGCCAGTTCGGCATGGTCACCCATCGCAACGACAAGGGCTGCAAGATCGGCGCCCAGGTCGAGGTTTCGGGCAAGCTGATCAAGAACAAGTTCCTGCCCGACACCTACGACATCGATCGCGGCGGCAAGCCGGCCGGCGAGACGCTGCGCTGCAAGTAGTTTGCCGGGAGCGCGCCACTCGAGTGGCGCGCTCCCGGCAAAGAAAGGCGTGCAAGCTACTCCTTCATGAAGGCATTGAGATCGGGCGTCGGGATCGACGTGTCGAGGTAGGTGAAGGTGCCCTTGTCCTTGACCTCCTTCGCAGCAGTCACCAGGCCCGTCATTGCCGCGCGATAGAGCGAGGTCGCGAGGCTGATGCGCTTGACGCCGGCAGCCTCCAGCTCGGCGCGGCTGAAGGAGCGGCCCTTGATGCCGACCATGAAGTTGAACGGCTTGCCGATCGAGCTGCACACCTTCTTCACCGCCGCGAGGTCGGGCAGGCCGGGCGCGAACAGCACGTCGGCGCCGGCCGCCTCATAGGCCTTCAGGCGCTTGATGACGTCGTCGAGGTCGGCGCGGCCGCGCAAAAATCCCTCGGCGCGCGCCGTGAGCACGAAGGGGAACGGCAGCGCCCGCGCCGCCTTGACCGCGGCCGCCACGCGCGCCGCGGCCTCTTCGACATCGTACAGCGGCTTGTCCTTGTCGCCCGTGGCGTCCTCGATCGAACCGCCGACCAGGCCGACGCCGGCGGCCTGCCGGATCGTCTCCGCCGCAGCGTCAGGCGCGTCGCCAAAACCCTTCTCGAGGTCGGCCGCCACCGGCAGGTCGCACGCCTCGACGATCTGCTTGGCGTTGGCCAGCGCCTCCTCGCGGCTCACCTTGCCGTCGCGCTTGCCGAGCACGCCCGCCTTGGCGCCGCTCGACGTCGCCAGGGCCTCGAAGCCGAGACCGGCCAGAACACGCGCCGAGCCCCCGTCCCACGGATTGGGAATGACGAACGAACCCGGCGCCTCGTGCAGGGCGCGGAACTTCTTGGCCTTGTCGGCCTGGCTGACGGTCATGGCTGGCTTCCTCCGCTCGCAAAATGCGCGGCGAGTTTGTCGGCAGGGTCACCCCTCGCGCAACGAGGAATAGCCCGATCGTCGCTCATGCGTCGCCCTAGCTGGGCTTGATGTTGCCCTTCTGGATGACGTCGGCCCAGCGCTTCATCTCGGTCGGCATCTTGGCCTGCACCTCTGCCTGCGGGCCGCCGACCGTCACGATGCCGAGCTTCAGCATGCGCTCGCGGAAGTCGGCGTCAGAGACCACCTCGTTGCCGGAAACGTTCAGCTTCTTGACGATGTCGGGCGACACCGCCTTGGGCGCGAACAGCGTGTAGTTGGTCGCCAATTCGAAGTCCGGCACGCCCGACTCGGCCATGGTCGGCACGTCGGGCAGCAAGGGCGAGCGCACCTTGCTGGTGACGGCGAGGCAACGCACCTTGCCGGCCGCGAGGTGCGGCAGGTGGGCCAGCACGTTGTCGATCGAGACCTGGACGCGATTCTCGTAAAGGTCGGCCTGGAAGAAGCTGGTGCCCTTGTAGGGCACGTGGGTCATCTCCGCGCCCGTCATCTGCTTCAGCATCTCGTAGTTGAGATGGATCAGGCCGCCATAGCCCGACGAGGCGTATGACAGCTCCCCCGGCTTGGACTTGGCCAGCGCGATCAGTTCCTGGACGTTCTTCACCGGCAGGCTCGGCGTCACCAGCACGCCGATCGTGCCGTTACCGATCTCGAGGATCGGCACGAAGTCCTTGGCCATGTCGAAGCTGAGGTTCTGGTGGAAGTACGGCGCGATCGAATAGTCGACCATGCTGCCCAGCATCAGGGTGTGGCCGTCGGCCGGGCTGCGGGCCAGCGCCGCCGCGCCGATCGTGCCACCGGCGCCGGGCTGGTTGTCGACCACGATGGTCTGCCCGAGCTTGGGCGACATCTTCTCGGAGAAGGCGCGCGACACCGTGTCGACGCCACCGCCCGGCGGATAGGGCGCGATCATGCGGATCTGCTTGGTGGGCCAGGCCTGGGCGCGGACAACGGCCGGCGCGGCCATCACCAGGGCGGTCGATACCAGCAGGCGACGACGGGACAACGATGACATTGCGATTCCTCCGATTTCAGAGGATCAATTTACTTGCTGCGGCCGTCCCATGCACGCGGGGAGAGCTTGTCGACATCGACGCCTTCGAGGCAGCGCAGGTTGATGCCGACCGAGGGTGAGCCGTCGGGGCCCGTGCCCTCGGCATAGCTTTCGATACCGCAGGTGGTGCAGAACCGGTGGTGCAACCGCTTCTTGTTGAACAGGTAGTCCCCTTGCTTGTCGGCGCCCTTGGCCAGTTCAGACCGCCATCCCGACCGGAGCGCGAAGCGCGGAGTGGAGGGACCTTCTCTTCTGCGACGGCGCCCAAGAACAGGTCCCTCCACTGCGCCGCCCTCCGGGCGGCTCCGGTCGGGATGACGGTGGTGGTGTGCGTCAGCCCGGCCAGGGCAGCGACCAGGTCTTGACGTTGGTGAAGCTCTTCATCGCTTCCAGCACGCCTTCCTTGTAGCCCAGGCCTGAATCCTTGATGCCGCCGAACGGCGACATTTCGATGCGATAGCCCGGCACTTCCCAGACATTGACCGTGCCGACCTGCAACTCGTCGACGAAGCGGGTGATGTAGTCCAGCCGGTCGGTGCAGACGCCCGACGACAGGCCGTAGGCCGTGCCGTTGGAGACCTTGATCGCGTGGTCGATGTCCTTGACGCGGATGACCGGGATGGCCGGCCCGAAGGTCTCCTCGCGCACCAGCTCGCAGGTGGGATCGACATGGTCGACCACGGTGGGCGGAAACAGCGCGCCGCGGCGGTCGTTGCCGTGCAGCAGCCTGGCGCCGTGCTTGGCCACGGCCTCGCTGACGCGGTTCTGGAACAGCGTCGCCGCACGTTCATGGATGACAGTGCCGACGTCGGTCTCGGGATCGAGCGGATCGCCCGCCTTGAGCTTCTTCGCCTTGGCGAGCACACGCTCGACGAAAGCGTCGGCGACGCTGTCGACCACGATGATGCGCTTCACGGCGGTGCAGCGCTGGCCCGAGTTCTTGGTGGCGCCGGCGACGGCGAGGTCGGCCGCCTTGTCGAGGTCGGCATCCTCCATGACGATCAGCGGATCGTTGCCGCCCAGCTCCAGCACCAGCCGCTTGTAGCCCGCGGTGTTGGCGATGTGCTTGCCGACGCGCACCGAGCCCGTGAAGGTCACGAGGTCGGCATGGGGATCGGTGATCATGGCGTCGCCGATGTCCGACGGATTGCCGGTGATGACCGACAGCATCTCGGGCGGCAGGCCGGCCTCGTAGAGCGTGTCGGCCAGGAACAGGGCGGTGAGCGGCGTGAGCTCGGTGGGCTTCAGCACCACGCAGTTGTTGGTGGCGAAGGCCGGCGCCAGCTTGTGCGCCACCATGTTCAGCGGATGGTTGAACGGCGTGATCGCCGAGATGGCGTTGAGCGGCTGGCGCAGGGTGAAGATCTTGCGCGGCTTGCCGTGCGGGGTGAGATCGCAGGAGAAGGTCTGGCCGTCATCGAGCAGGCAGAGCTGGCCCGCGAAGGTGAAGACGTCGAAGGCGCGGCCGACCTCGTACAGCGAATCCTTCAGGCAAAGCCCCGACTTCGAGCGTGATCAGGCGCGACAGCTCCTCCTTGCGCGCGACCAACAGCTCGGCCGTCTTGAGCAGGATCTGCTGGCGTTGATAGCGCGTCAGCCTGGGCTTGTAGGCATGGGCGATACGAAAAGCCTCGGCCACCAGCTCGGGCGTGGCGCGGGGGACGCTGCCGACCAGCCTGTTGTCCCACGGAAAGCGGACCTCCAGGCGGTACTTGGTTTCGACCTTCTTGCCGGCAATGCGCAGCATCTCGTGCCGCACGTCGCTCCGGATCATGGTGTCCATGGCTGTCCCCTTCAGGCGACGAGGTTGAGGGCGAGGTCGAAGGCGTCGAAGTTGCGCCAATGCCGCGACGCGCCGTCAGCGGCGAGCTTGCGATTGCAGAGCAGCGGCACCTTCTGCTCGGAGATGCCGCCGTGGCTGCGCAGCGGCTCGGTCAGGCCCGACAGGTCATGCCGCGATGCCGAGGTGCCCAGGACCTTGTGCTTGGTCGAGACGACCACGAGGTCGCCCAGGCGGTCGGCCGGCAACTCGAAACGGGCGGCGGCCTCCTGCCTGGAGAGCGCCGCCTCGATGCCGGGCATCGCCTTGAGCTTGGCGGCCATCGCCTCGGCCGTGGTGCCGTCCGGCAGATAGACCACGGCGAACGAGCCCAGCGCGCCGTGATGCACGACGTAGGGATCGGTGATGGGCAGGATCACCCGCGCCTTGTCCTTGCCCAGCCAGCCGTCGAACACGTCCTGCAGGTAGATGACGTCGGGCTGGCCGTCGGCACCGAACTTGGCGTTCATGCCGTGGTCGGCGGTGAGCGCGATGGTGCAGCCCATGGCGTCGAGCCTGGCCATGTAGCCGTCCATCATGGCGTAGAAGTCGTCGGCCACCGGCGTGCCGGGCGCGTGCTTGTGCTGGATGTAGTCGGTGGTCGACAGATACATGACCTGCGGCCGGTCGCGTTCCATGATCTTCACACCGGCGGCGAACACGAACTCCGACAGGCCGGCGCTGTAGACGTCGGGCACGGCCATGCCGACCAGTTCGTTCACCTTGTCGATGCCGTTCTCGGCCACGCTCGCCTTGTCGGACTTCTCCGACGAGAAGCTGCAGGCCTTGCCGACGCCGAGCTCCAGCCCCTTGCCCAAAAGCCCGCGCAGCTTGTCCTTGGCGGTGATGACGGCGATGCGGCAGCCGGCGCGCTGGAACGACGGGAACAGGGTCTCGATCCGCAGGAACTTGGGATCGTTCATCATCACCTCTTTCCCGCTGTCGGGATCGAGGAAGTAGTTGCCGCAGATGCCATGCTCGGCGGGCGGCCGGCCGGTGACGATCGAGAGGTTGTTCGGGTTGGTGAAGGACGGCACGACGCAGTCGGCCAGAAGGTTCGTGCCCTGGGTCAGCACCTTGCCGAACCACGGCGCGCGGCCGGCCTCGACGGCGCGCTCGATGTAGCCGGGCTCCGAGCCATCGACGCAGACCACGACGGTGGGCTGGCGCGGCAGGCGGTAGCGGCGGCCGTTGACGGCGATCTCGCCGCCGCCAGTTTCCTTGTTGGGCGTATTGAGACTGTCGGGTGCCATGGTACCTCCTACTCCGCCGCCAATGCCGGGCCGCCGTTGCTGACCCGCATCTCGTCCAGCACTTCGCGTACGGCCAGCAGAGCAGCTTCCATGTGCTGAGGATAGAGCCGGCCGATGCAGCCGATGCGGAACGAGTCGGCGACCGTGAGCTTGCCGGGATAGATCACATAGCCGCGGTCCTTCAGCGCATCATAGAAGCGCTGGAAGACGAACTTGGGATCGGTCGGCATGTGGAAGGTGACGATGATCGGCGCCTGCAGGCGGTCGGGCAACAGGGTGCGGAAGCCCATGGCGCGCATGCCGTCGATCAGCACCCCGGCATTCTCCCGATAGCGCTTGCCGCGGCCGGCGACGCCGCCCTCGGCCGCATGCTCCTCGATCGCCTTGCCGAGCGCCACGATGACATGGATGGGCGGCGTGAAGCGGTACTGGCCGGTGCGCGCGAAGGCCTCGGCCTGGTCGAACAGGTCGAGCACCAGCGTCGTGGCGTTGCCCTTGCACTCGGCCAGCGCCTCGTTGCGGCAGACCACGAAGCCCAGGCCCGGCACGCCTTCCAGGCACTTGTTGGAGGACGCCGCCAGCGCGTCATAGCGGATCTTGCGCGCATCGATCTCCAACGCCCCGAAGGCGCTCATCGAATCGACCAGCAGGCGACGACCGTGGCGCGCCGTGATCTCCGCCACCTCGGCGACGGGATTGAGGATGCCCGACGTGGTCTCGCAGTGGACGGCGAAGACGTGGCTGATCGCCTTGTCGTCGCCGAGCATCCGGTCGAGCCGCGTCAGGTCGGGCGGGGTGTCCTCCGGCGTTTCGAGCGATGCCGTTGCGCGGCCGGCGACCTGGGCGATCTTGAGCGCGCGCTGGCCGTAGGCGCCGTTGATCAGCACCAGCAGCTTGCCGCTCTTCGGCACGAAGCTCGTGATCATCGCCTCGACGGCGAAGGTGCCGGAGCCCTGCATCGGGACCGTCACATGCGTGCCCTGCCCGCCGGCCAGCTCGACGACCTTGTCGAGCACCATGCGGTTGATGCGCAAAAACTCGGCGTCGCGCGAGCCCCAGTCGTGGACCATGGCCTGCTTGACGGCGGCCGACGTGGTGAGCGGGCCGGGCGTCAGCAGCAGCGGATCGCCGGTCTCGGACGTCGCTGGCTTGAGGGGGGCGGGCTTGGTCATGCGGTGATTCTTGGGCTCGCGGGCTCTATGCGTCCAGTATATATTCCATATGTTACTTATTGGTTTTCCATATATGACGCCGACGCAGCTGCGCGCCTTCCATCTGGTGGCCGAATCCGGGTCGTTCTCCGCCGCCGCCCGCGCCTCGGGCCTCAGCCAGCCCAACCTGTCGAGCCAGGTGACGGCGCTGGAGCAGGCCTACGGCGTGCGCCTGTTCGACCGGCGCGGCCGCAGCGTGCTGCCGACCGAGACCGGCCGGCAACTGCACGGCATCACCACGCGGCTGTTCGCCGTGCAGGACGAGGCCCGCGCGCTGCTGGCCGGCGAGCAGGCGCTGACCCGTGGGCATCTCCGGATCGCGGCCGATTCGGCGCACCATGTCGTGCCCATCATGGCCGCCCTGCGCGACCGCGCCGAGGGCCTCACCTTCGCGCTGTCGATCGACAACTCGGCCGTCGTGCTGGAGCGCCTGCTGCGGCACGAGGCCGACGTCGCGGTAATGGCCAAAAGCATATCCGACCCGCGTCTGCACGCCGTTCGGCTGCGGACCGACCGCGTGGTGCTGTTCGTCCCCACCCGCCATCCGCTGGCGCGGCGCGGCCGGGCAACATTGTCGTCGCTGGCCGGGCAGTCGCTGGTGCTGCGCGAGCGCGGCTCGATCACACGCGAGGTGATCGAGCAGGCCATGGCCGCGGCCGACATCCGGCCCGACGCCATCGTCGAGGTGCAGACCCGCGAGGGCGTGCGCGAGGCGGTGGCGGCGGGCTTCGGCATCGGCGCGGTGTTCGCGAGCGAGCTCGGCGAGGACCGTCGTTTTCGTCGCATCCTGGTCACCGATACCGACCTCAATGTCGCCGAATATGCGGTGTGTCTGCAGGAGCGCCGCCGCGTGGCCCTGGTGCGCGCCTTCATGGACGAAGCGACGAAGGTCGCCGGAGCTTGAATGGGAGCGCGGGCCTCTGGCCCGCTCTTGATCATGAGCGGGCCAGAGGCCCGCGCTCCCAAGAGAGTCTTAGATCTGTCAAAAAACTTTCATCAATGAGCAACGAGGCGTAGGTTCGCGATCATGCATGGCGTCGAGACCGTCCTGAACGTGCTGGGCAGCGTTGCGCTGCTGCTGTGGGGCGTGCGCATGGTGCGCACGGGTCTGACGCGCGCCTTCGGCGCTGCGCTGCGCCGCGCCATTGCCGCCTGCTCACGCAACCGGGTCACGGCCTTTTTAGGCGGCATCGCCGTCACCGGCCTGCTGCAGTCGAGCACGGCCACCTCGCTGCTGGTCTCCTCCTTCGCCGGCCGCGGCCTGATCCCGCTGTCGATCGCCTTCGCCATCATGCTGGGCGCCGATATCGGCACCACCATCGCCGCCCAGGTTCTGTCGTTCGACCTCGGCTGGGTGTCGCCTCTCCTGATCGGCGCCGGCGTCATCGCCTTCCTGTCGAGCGAGCAGGACAAGGCGCGCCATCTCGGCCGCGTCGCCATCGGGCTCGGCCTGATGCTGCTGTCGCTCAAGCTCCTGGCGCTGGCGACGCAGCCCTTGCGCAGCGCGCCCGCCTTCATGGCGATGCTGCAGGGCCTGCAGGACGAATACGTGATCGCCGTCGTGGTCGGCACGCTCGCCACCTGGTTCGCGCATTCCAGCCTGTCGATCGTGCTTTTGGTCATGTCCTTCGCGGGTAGCGGCCTGATCGAGCCCAAGCTGGCGCTGGCCCTGGTGATCGGCGCCAATATCGGCGGCGCGCTGGCGCCCTACATGGCGCAGTCGGGCGCCGACGTCGCCGCCCGCCGCGTGCCGCTCGCCAACCTGCTAACGCGCGCCATCATTGGCGTCGCGTTGCTGCCCTTCCTCAGCCAGGCCGTTGATTGGCTGACGCTGGTCGATGCCTCGACGACGCGCCTGCCGGTCAACTTCCATACCGCGTTCAATGTGCTCGCTTCGCTGGTCTTCCTGCCGCTGGTCGACGTCGTCGCCTGGGCCTGCCGCCGCCTGCTGCCCGACAAGCCTGTCCCCGACGATCCCGGCAAGCCGCAGGCATCTCGATCCCAACGTGCTCGATTCGCCGGCCGAGGCGCTGGGCTGCGCGCTGCGCGAGACGCTGAACCTCGGCGATCGCGTGAGCGACATGCTGCGCCAGACCATCGACGTCCTGGAGCGCAACGATTCCAAGGCGGTGAAGGCAATCGAAGCAGCCGACAACGCCGTCGACCAGCTCTACGAGGCGATCAAGCTCTACCTCGTCCAGGTCTCGCGCAACGAGCTCGGCGAGGAGGACGGCCGGCGTTATGTCGAGATCCTGACCTTCACGACGAACCTCGAGCATATCGGCGACATCATCGACAAGAACCTGATGGAGCTCGCCGCCAAGAAGATCAGGAACCGCTATGCCTTCTCGGCCGAGGGCATGGCCGAGCTGCGGGCCTTCCATGCCCGCGTGCTCGAGAACCTGCGATTGGCGCTGAACGTCTTCACCACGCGCGACATCACGCTGGCCCGCCGCCTGGTGGCTGAGAAGGCGTCGCTGCGCGAAGCCGAATCGCGCGCCGCCGACAGCCATTTCGCCCGCCTGCGCGAGGGCCGGCCCGAATCGATCGAGACCAGCTCGATCCACATGGACGTGATCCGCGATCTGAAGCGCATCAACGGCCACCTGGCGTCGGTGGCCTATCCGATCCTCGAGGCCGCCGGCGAGCTCGCCGACACCCGTCTCAGGACCGCCCCCGAGCCGACAACAGGCCAGCCGGCACCGTCGATCTGAACGGGAGCGCGGACCTCCAGGTCCGCTCATGGTCATGCTCTTTCGGGCCGCGCGCATCCTGCGCGCTCATGACTCATGAGCGAGCCGGAGGCTCGCGGTCCGGAAGACGAAGAGCATGAGCGGACCTGGAGGTCCGCGCTCCGCTAACCCTTGATGCGGGCGCCCGTCGGATCGAACGGGCAGCGCAGCGATACCTTGGCCCGAAGCCGCGTGCCGGCGAGATCGACCTCGAACTTGCCGCCGTCGAGCCAGGCGGCGTCGATCGCCGCACCGTCCTCGCGCCGCACATAACCCAGCCCGACCGAGGCGCCGACCGAGTGGCCGTAGCCTGCCGAGGTGAGGTCGCCGACCGGCCGGCCCTCGCGCAGCAGCGCCTCGCCGCCCCAGAGCAGCGGCTCACGATCGTCCAGGACCACCGACACCAAGCGGCGCGCCAACGGCTTGGCCTTGGCCTCGAGGAGCGCCTTGTGGCCTAAAAAGCCGCCCGGCTTGTCGAGCTTCACCGCCCAGGCCAGGCCCGCCTGGAACGGCGTGTCGTCGGGCGTGAGCTCGCGGCCCCAGGCGCGATAGCCCTTCTCCAGTCGCATGCATTCGACCGCGTAGTAGCCGGCATCGCGCAGGCCGAACTCGGCGCCGGCCTCGTGCAGGGTCTCGAACACGGTGACGGCGAACTCGACCGGCACGTAGAGCTCCCAGCCCAGCTCGCCCATGTAGGTGCGGCGCGAGGCCAGCACCGTGCCGTGGCCGATCCCGACCTCGCGGATGGTGGCGAAGGGAAAGCCCTCGTTGGAGAAGTCGGCGCGGCTCACCTTCTGCAGCAAGGCGCGGCTCCGCGGCCCCATCACCGACAACACCGTCCACGCGCCGGTCACGTCGGTGAGCGTGACATGGGCATTCTCGTCGACATGGCGGCCCAGCCAATCCATGTCGCGCACCGGCTGGGCCGAGCCGGTGATGATCAGGAATTTGTCGCGCGCCAGCCGGGCGATCGTGAGATCGCTCTCGAAGGTGCCGCGTTCGTTCAGGATCCCGGTGTAGACCGTGCTGCCGATCGGAACGGCGACATTGTTGGCTGCCAGCCGCTGCAGCTGCGCTTCGGCATCGCGGCCCTGGACGAGAATCTTGCCGAACGAGGTCTCGTCGACCACGGTCACGGCCTCGCGGGTGGCGCGATGCTCGGCGGCGACGGCGTCGAACCAGGCGCCGCGGCCCCAGCCGTACTGCATGTCGGGCGTCTTGCCGATGCCGGCGAACCAGTTGGGCCGTTCCCAGCCCATCTTGTTGCCGAACCAGGCGCCCCTCGCCTTCAGCCGGTCGTAGAGCGGCGAGCGGCGGAACGGCCGGCCGCTCTCCTGCTCGCGCTGCGGCCACGGCATCTTGTAGTGCAGGCCAAGAGTCTCGGCGACGCGGCTCTTCAGCCAGGCATCGTTGCCATGGAAGCCCGCGAAGCGGCGGATGTCGACCGGCCAGAGATCGAGGGTGGGTTCACCCGCCACGATCCATTCGGCCAGCGCCATGCCCGGCACCGCCAGAACTGGCGATGCCCATCGAGTTGAAGCCCGCGCCGACGAAGAAGCCTTTTACCTGCGGGGCCTCGCCCAGGATGTAGTTCAAATCGGGCGTGAAGCTTTCGGGCCCGTTCATGAAGGTCTTGATGCCCGTCTTCTCCAGCGACGGCACGCGGATCAGCGCGTTGTCCATCAGGATCTGGAACTGGTCCCAGTCGTCCGGCAGCATGCCGAACTCGAAGTCGTCGGGGATGATGTCCTTGTTCCACGGCTTGGCCTCGGGCTCGAAGCCGCCCATCAGGAGGCCGCCGACCTCTTCCTTGAAGTAGATGTAGCCGTCGGGATCGCGCATCACCGGCAGGTCGCGCGGCACGTTCTCCATCTTCTCGGTGACGATGTACATGTGCTCGCAGGAATAGAGCGGCACCGTGACGCCGACCGTGCGCGCGAGCTGGCGCGCCCACTGGCCGCCGCAGTTGACGACGATCTCGGCCTTGATCGGGCCTTCGGTCGTCTGCACGCCGCTGACGCGGCCGTCCTTGGTGTCGATCGCCGTCACCCGCGTCTTCTCGAAGATGCGCACGCCGCCGGTGCGCGCGCCGCGGGCCAGCGCCTGGGTGATGTCGGCGGGATTGGCCTTGCCGTCGCCCGGCAGCCACACCGCGCCGACAAGGTCGTCGGTGCGCATGATGGGGTACTTCTCGCCGGCCTGCTCAGGCGTCAGCGGCTCGCACTCGACGCCCTGGGCGTTGGCCATGGCGGCCGAGCGGCGCAGCAGCACCATGCGCTCCTCGGTGCGCGCGACCGACAGCGAGCCGCACTGCTTCCAGCCCGTCGCCAGCCCGGTCTCGGCCTCGAGCTTGGAATAGAGCTCGGTGCTGTAGCGGATCAGCCGCGTCAGGTTCTGATAGCTGCGCAGCTGGCCGACGAGGCCCGCGGCATGCCAGGTCGTGCCGCCGCTCAGCCGCCCCTGCTCCAGCAGCACCACGTCCTTCCAGCCGAGCTTGGCCAGGTGATAGGCCGTCGAGCAGCCCATGATGCCGCCGCCGATGATGACGACGCGGGCCTGGGTGGGGAAGTTGGTGGCCATCACTCCGTCATCTCGACCGAGGGCGCGCAGCGCGCGAGTGGAGGGACCTGTTCATACGGATCAGGCCAGAGAGGTCTCTCGGCTTCGCTTCGCTCCGCTCGAGGATGACGGTAGAGCGCATCACAACCTCCCCGCCACGGCGGCCTCGTACATCTTGCGCATCTCCGGCACGCCCGCCTTCACCGGATTGCCGCCGGCCGTGGGATCGACGGCGGCCATCTCGGCGAACTTGTCGAGATGGCTTTCCTTGACGCCGAGCTCGGCCAGGGTATGCGGGATGCCGATCTGGCGGCGGAGCTCCAAGCTCCACTCCATGAATCCGTCGAAGGTCGGGTTGCGCAGGCCGAGCCAGCGCGCCAGCCGCTGGATCTTCTCGTCGATGGCGGCGCGGTTGAACTTCAGCACATAGGGCATGGCGACGGCGTTGGTGAGGCCATGGTGGGTGTCGAGCACGGCGCCCACCGGATGCGACAGCGAATGGATGGCGCCCAGGCCCTTCTGGAAGGCCGTCGAGCCCATCTGCGAGGCGGCCAGCATGTGGCCCCTCGCCTCGATGTCGCGGCCGTCCTTGACGGCGCGCGCGAGGTTCTCCTTCACCAGGCGCATGCCCTCGACGGCGATGCCTTCGGCATAGGGGTGATAGCCCGGCGCGCAGTAGGCCTCCAGGCAATGGATGAAAGCGTCCATGCCGGTGCCGGCCGTGAGCTTGGCCGGCAGGCCGACCGTCAGCTCGGGATCGGCGATGACGATCGACGGCATCATCTTGGGATGGAAGATCACCTTCTTGGTGTGCGTCTCCTGGTTGGTGATCACCGAGGCGCGGCCGGTCTCCGAGCCGGTGCCGGCCGTCGTCGGCACGGCGATCGAGGGATAGATCCCCGCCGGATTGGCCCGCGTCCACCAGTCGCCGATATCCTCGAAGTCCCACAAGGGCCGCGTCTGGCCCGCCATGAAGGCGATCGCCTTGGCGGTGTCGATGCCCGAGCCGCCGCCCCAGGCGATGACGCCGTCATGCTTGCCGGCGCGCAGAACGGCAACGCCCGAGTTCACATTGCTGGCGACCGGGTTGGGCTTCACGTCGCTGAACAGCGCCACCTCCAGCCCGGCCTTGCGCAGGCTGAGCATGGCGTCGGCGATCATCGGCAGCTTGGCCAGGCCAGGATCGGTGACCAGCAATGGCCGCTTGAGGCCGACCGCCTTGGCTGCGTCGGGCAGCTCGCGGATGCGGCCCGCGCCAAAGCGGATAGAGGTTGGATAATTCCAGTTACCGACCAAAGACTGAGACATCAGATGATTTCCATGTAGCGGTCGAGCTCCCACTCGGTGATGGCCTTGCGGAACTCACGCTCTTCCCATTCGCGGGTTGCAGAATAGTGATCGACGAAGGCGTCGCCGAACAGTTCGCGCGCGGCTTTCGATCCCTTCAAGCGGCCCGCCGCGTCCATCAGCGTGCGCGGCAGCTGCCGTTCCGCCGGATGCTCGATCTCGTAGGAGTTGCCCTTGATCGGCTCGCCGGGATCGACCTTGTTCTCGACGCCCCACAGGCCCGAGCCGACGGCCGCGGCCAGCGCCAGGTAGGGGTTCGCATCGGCGGCGGCCACGCGGTACTCCACGCGCGTCGACTTGGGCGAGCCCGGGATGACGCGCAGCGAGGTCGTGCGGTTCTCGACGCCCCAGCTCGACACCGTCGGCGCCCAGAAGCCCGGGATCAGGCGGCGGTAGGAGTTCACGTTGGCCGCCACCATCGCCAGCAGCTCGGGCATCAAGGCGCGCTGGCCGCCGACGAAATGGCGCATGGTCTCGCTCATGCGATGGTTGCCCGCCTCGTCGAAGAAGACGGGCTTGCCGTCCTTCCACAGCGACATGTGCATGTGGCCGCCGCAGCCCGGCCAGTCCTTCGACCACTTGGCCATGAAGGTGGCGAGCCAGTCGCGCTTCTGCGCCAGCACCTTGGTGTAGAGCTTGAACAGCGCGGCGCTGTCGGCTGCCGCCAGCCCGTCCTTGACCCGAAGCGCTGCTTCCAGCACGCCGGCGCCGGTCTCGGTGTGCAGGCCCTCGATGCCCATGTCCATCGTCTCGCACATGGCGAGCAGGTCCTTGTACCAGTCGGACAGGACCGAGTTGCGCAGCATCGAATAGCCGAAGAAGCCGGGCGAGATCGGCTTCAGGTTCCTGTAGCCCTTCTCGCGGATCGAGAAGGCCGTCTCGGCGAAGACGAAGAACTCGTACTCGAAGCCGACCTTGACCTCGAAGCCCATCTTCTGCGGCGCGCGCCAGCACGCGGCGCAGCATGCCGCGCGGGCAGATCTCCTCGGCCTTGTCGACGAACTCGCAGAGGAACAGCAGGTTGCCGGGCTCGGTCGCGATCTCGCGGCAGGTCTCGGGCAGGATGCGCACGTTGGCGTCGGGATAGGCGGTGTGCCAGCCGGTGTAGGTGACGTTGTCGTAGAGCTGGTCGTTGGCATCCCAGCCCAGGACCACGTCGCAGAAGCCCATGCCGCCGTCGAGGGCGCCGCTGAACTTGTCGATGTGCAGGTACTTGCCGCGCAGGATGCCGTCGATGTCGTGGACGCCGACCTTGACATGGCGCAGGCCACGCTCCTGCAGGATGCGGCGCGCATCGGCGGCCGTGCGGACCTGACGCGGTTCCATTCCTTCTCCCCTCGTGACGAGGCCACACTAGAGCGGAATGCGATGAGATGGAACCGCGCGCGGTTCCATCTCATCGCATTCGCGCGCACCGGGGATGCGTGTTGCAGGAGGCATGATGGGTCCAGCTGATTCCAGCTGGACCCATCATGCTCTAGCTGCTGAGATAGCGCGGAAGCCAGAGGGCAATATCGGGGATGATCGCGATGACCATGGTGAAAAGCACCATGATCAGCAGATAGGGCATGGTCACCTTGGCGATATAGCCCAACCCGTCGTCGGTCAGGCCCTGGATCACGAACAGGTTGAAGCCGACCGGCGGCGTGATCTGCGCCATCTCGACCACCAGCACCAGGAACACGCCGAACCAGATCGGATCGAAGCCGGCGGCCTTCACGATCGGCATGACGATCGGCAGGGTCATGACGATCATGCTGAAGCCGTCGAGGAAGCAGCCCAGGATCAGGTAGAAGACGATCAGGGCCACGATCAGCATGAAGGGCGAGAGACCGAGGCTGGAGACGAAGGCCGCGACGGCGGCCGGGATGCCGAGGAAGGCCGCGGCGCTGCCCAGGATCGAGGCGCCCAGCACGATCAGCGCGATCATGGCGCAGGTCTGCACCGAGCCGATGGCGATGGCCTGAAGCGCTCCGCCCTTCAGCTCGCCCTGCAGGCCGGCGACGACCAGCGCTCCCGCCACGCCGACGGCGGCCGCTTCGGAGGGCGTGGCGAGCCCGCCGTACATCGACCCCAGCACGCACAGGATCAGGAACACGGCCGGCCCCAGGTCGCGGACCGAACCAGCGAACTCCGCGGCCGACGCCACGCGCACCTTGCGCTCGGCGGCGGGCACCAGGCCGGGCTTGATCGCGCTATGGATCATGATCCAGGCCATGAAACTCGCGGCGAGCAGGAAGCCCGGGATGAAGCCCGCGGTGAAGAGCTTGGCGATCGAGACGTCGCCCAGCACGCCGTAGATGATCATGATGTTGGACGGCGGGATCAGGAAGCCCAGCGTGCCGGCGCCGGCCAGCGATCCGACAGCCACATCCTTGGAGTAGCCGCGCTTCAGGAGCTCGGAGAGCGAGATGCGGCCGACAACCTGCGTGGTCGCGGCCGACGAGCCCGAAATCGCGGCGAAGATCGAGCAGCCGATGACGTTGACGTGCAGCAGGCGGCCCGGCAGCAGCGCCGCCCACGGCGTCAGCCCGCGGAACAGCGACTGCGACAGCCGCGTGCGAAACAGGATCTCACCCATGACGATGAACAGCGGCAGCGCCAGCAGCTCCTGCGTCGTCAGGATGTTCCAGGCGTACTGCGCCAGAAGCTTATCGAGCGGGATGTCGCGGAAGATCGCCAGCAGCACCGTGCCGGTGACTGCGAGGGTCCAGCCGATCCACAGGCCGCCCGCCAGGAAGGCGAACAGCACGACGAACATGACGATGACGATTTCGAGCATCTCAGCCTACGGAGTCGCCAGGATCATTCGGCGACCGATGCCGCGCGCATATTGAGGTCCTCCAGCGGCAGGCCGAACAGGGCCTGGAAGAAGCGCGCCACGAACTGCAGGACCAGCAGGCAGATGCCGAAGGTGACCAGCGCCTGCGGCACCCACAACGGGCTTTCGCTTGAGATCGAGACCTGGCCGGACGAGAAGCTGCGCCAGGTGAAGTTGATCATGGCGAGGGCAAGATAGCCGGTGAAAGCCACGCCCATCGCCGCCAGCACCGTCTCCATCCAGCGCCGCGTCGCGGGCGTGACGCGGGCCAGGACCAGGGTGACCCGGATATGACCGCCGGCGCGCAAGGTCATCGCCGCGCCGAAGGTGAAGGCCGCGGCCATCAGGTAGGAGCTGTATTCCCAGGCGACCGGAATGTCAGCCGGCACCCAGGGGAAGATGTCGGACAGCGCCCGCACCAGCACCTCGCCCAGCATCAGGCAGGTCAGCGCCGCCAGGCAGGCCGCACCCATCCAGCCGTCGAGCCGGCCCAGCGTGTCGATGGCGTCGAGAAGGGAACGCAGGGGCTGGGGCGCCCCTGCGTTCGGGTTCGGGCCGTGTGCGCTCACGCGCGCTTCATCTCGACGAGGTAGGCCTTGATCGGTTTCTCGGCGGCCGGAACGCGCTTGACGAAGTCGGCGATCATCGGCTCGGTCTTCTTGCGCAGGTCGGCCACCATCTGCGGCGGCGGGATGACGAGCTGCATGCCGCCATCCGTCAGCTTCTTGTTGCTGTCGGCATCGGCCTTGAGCGAGGTCTGCCAGAAGTCGGGCTCGAGCTTCTTGGCGAGATCGACGATGATCTTCTGGTTGGCCGGCGAGATCTTCTTCCAGGTGTCGTTGTTGATGGTGACGATCTGGCTCGACCAGGCGTGGTTGGTCTGGTGGAAGAACTTCAGGAACTCCCAGAACTTGCCGTCGACGCCCGACACCGACGAAGTCGACACGCCGGAGACGGCGCCCGACGACAGCGCTGCGATGGTCTCGCCCCACGGGATCAGTGCCGGCGCCATGCCGATGGCGCTGCACATGTCCTGGGCGTTCTTGTCGGGCACGCGGATCTTGATGCCCTTCAAGGCATCGAGCGACTCGCACTTGACCTTAAGGTGCAGGTACTGAGTTCGGCCACGGCACCATGTAGAGGATGGTCTGGTTGTTCTTGAGCGCCACCTTCTCGTATTCGGGCCGGAGGTACTTGTGCAGCACCTTCAGCTCCTCGATGTTGTTGGAGATGAAAGGGATGCCCTCGACGCCCATGATCGGCTCGTCGCCGATCTGCTGGATGTTGAGGATGTCGGCCATCGGCACCAAGCCGTCGCGCACGGCGCGCAGCTGCTCGGGGCCCTTGAAGCCGAGCTGACCGCCCGACTTCACGTCGATCTCGATCGCGCCGGAGGTGCCCGCCTTGACCTCCTCGGCGAACTTCTTGGCGTTGATCGTATGGAAGTTGCCGTCCGGCCACACGGTGGCCAGCGGCAGCTTCAACGCCGCCTGTGCCTGCACGATCGCCGGTGCGCCCAGCAACGCGCCCATTCCCACGCCTGCCTTCAAGGCATCTCTGCGTCCCAGTTTCATCGAAGACCCCATTTGCTTGTTGATTCCCCGAACCCCACTCCTCGGCCGCCGCTACTCAGCAGCGCGCGGCGCCTTGTAGGCGTAAATCCTTTCGGCTGTCTCCTCCGAAATCAGCCCGTCGGCCAGGTCGTTGGCGACCTGCACGCGATCACGCTCGCCAGGCTTGCCGATGCCCGCGCCGCCCGGCGTCATGACCACCAGCCGGTCGCCCGGCGGGATGAGCTGGAAGCCCTTGCCCTTCAGCGTCTGCCCCGACTTCAGGGCGACGAAACCCGCCTCGCCGTCCCGCCCGCCGTCGCGGCCGCGCGGCGGATAGTCGATGCGGTCGAACGCGGCAAGCAGGTCGAACGGCTCAGCGATGCCGCTTTCGATCTCCATGATCTGGCCGAGGCCGCCGCGGGTGCGGCCGGCGCCGCCCGAATCGGGGCGGAATTCCTTGCGCCAGAAGATCAGCGGCGTCTGGGTCTCGGCGATCTCGACCGGCGTGCCGCGCACGCCGCTGGGATAGGCGGTGGCCGACAGCCCGTCCTTGTCGGCCCGCGCGCCGGTGCCGCCGTTCGACGTGATGGCCATGCCGAAGCCGTAGTTGCCGCCCTCGCCGCCCTTCACATGGCCGCGCACATTGATGTTCCACAGGCACGACGTGCCCTCGGCCGGCACGCGGTCGGGCACGACCTGGCGCAGGCAGCCGAAGGTGACGTCGGGCAGCATCTGGCCGATGATGTGACGCGAGGCGACGGCGTTGGGCTTGGGCGCATTCAGGATCGTGTTGACGGGCGCCGACACGGTGAGCGGCTCGAGCGAGCCCGCATTGTTGGGAATGTGCGTGGCGACCACGCAGCCCAGGCCGAACACGGTGTAGGCCGTGGTGTAGGCATGCGGCACGTTGATGCCGCGTCCCGAGGCGGGCGACGTGCCGCTGTAATCGACATGGATGCCGCCGTCGGAAATGGTCAGCGTGGCCTTGAGCGTCAGCGGCTCGTCATAGCCGTCGATCATCATTTCGTTGTGCCAGGTACCCTTGGGCAGCTTGGCGATCTCGGCCAGCACGGCCTCGCGCGAACGGGCGATGATGTGATCGCCGAGCTGGTCGAGCGAGTCGATGCCGAACTCGTCCATCATCTCGACCAGGCGGCGGGCGCCGACGTCGTTGCATCCGGCCAGCGAGTAGACGTCGCCCTCGGTGTCGACCGGCAGGCGGGTGTTGGCACGGATCATCGACATCAGGGTCTCGTTCACCTTGCCCTGGTCGAACAGCTTCAGCATCGGGATGTAGAGACCCTCCATGAACACGTCGGTCGCGTCCGGGCCGAAGCCGATGCCGCCGATGTCCATGAGATGGCTGGTGCAGGAGAACAGCGCCACCAGCTTGCCGTTGCGGAAGCAGGGCGTGGTGATGACGAAGTCGTTGAGATGGCCGGTACCCATCCACGGGTCGTTGGTGATGTAGGCGTCGCCCGCCTTCATCGTCTCGACCGGGAAGTAGCGCAGGAAGTGCTTCACCGATTCGGCCATCGAGTTGACGTGTCCCGGCGTGCCGGTGACGGCCTGGGCCAGCATGCGGCCCTCGAGGTCGAAGACGCCCGCGGAGAGGTCGCCGCACTCGCGCACGATCGGGCTGAAGGCAGTGCGCATCAGGGTCTGCGCCTGCTCCTCGACCACGGCGATCAGGCGGTTCCACATGATCTGCAGGTCGATCAGGCCGACGCTGTTGGACTGGCTCATGCTTTCCTCACGTGTCCTTGCGATCCATGACGATACAGCCGGAGGCATCGATATGCGCGGCAAAACTGGCCGAAACATAGGTCGCGGTCTCGTCCTCGGCGACGATGGCCGGCCCCGGGAAGGCGCTGCCGGGCGGCAGGGCATCGCGCCGATAGACCGGAACCTCGGTGGTGCGCCCGCTGCGGCCGTCGAACACCGGCCGCTTGCCGACCGGCACCGGCTGCGGCACGGCGGGCGCTGCCCCCTGCTTTGCCGGCAGCTTGGCCTCGGTCGAGACCTGGACCGACCAGCTCAGGATCTCGATGGCGGCGTTGGGGATGTGGCGCTCGAACAGCACGGCGTAGTCGCGCTCGTAGGCCTCGCGCAGCGCCTGGGCATCCGACGCCTGCAGGGGCCGCGGCGGCAGCTCGACCACGATCTCGTGGCCCTGGCCGACATAGCGCATGAAGGCGACGCGGCGCTCGAAGGTCGCCATGCCGCGCGCACCCGGGGCGACCAGGGCGGTGGCCTCGGCGCTCATCTCGTTCAGGAGCTCGCTGGCCGCGTCGGCATCGAACGCGTCGAGCCGCATGTAGCGGCTGCGCACCAGCTCGTAGGAGACCGGCGCCGCAAGGAAGCCCACGGCCGAGCCGACGCCGGCATTGGGCGGCACGATCACGCGCTTCACGCCGATCTTCTCGGCAACCCGCGCGGCATGCAGCGGCGCGCCGCCGCCGAAGGCAATGAGATTGTACTGGTTGACGACGGCACCGCGCTCGACGGCGTGCACGCGCGCGGCGCTCGCCATGTTCTCCGACACCATCTCATAGACGGCGTAGGCTCCCATCTCGGTCGAGAGGCCGAGGCCCTCGGCAATGTCGCGCTCCAGCGCGCCCTTGGCCGCGCCGAGATCGAGCTTGATGCTGCCGCCGGCAAAGTCGTGCGGATCGATGGTGCCCAGCACGACATTGGCGTCGGTCACCGCAGGGTGCATGCCGCCGCGGCCGTAGCAGGCCGGGCCCGGCTCGGCGCCGGCGCTCTCCGGCCCCACCGTCACGCGCTTCAGCGCATCGAGGCGCGCGATCGAGCCGCCGCCGGCGCCGATCTCGACCATCTCGATCACCGGGATGCGCACCGGCAGGCCCGATCCCTTGAGGAAACGGGCGGCGCGGTCGATCTCGAACAGCCGCGCGGTGTGGGGCTTGTAGTCGTCGATCAGGCAGATCTTGGCCGTGGTGCCGCCCATGTCGTAGCTGAGCGCCCGCGCCTCGCCGGCGCGCGCCGCCACCTGCGCCGCAAAAATCGCGCCGCCGGCCGGACCCGATTCGATCAGCCGCACCGGGTAGCGCCGCGCCGTCGCGATGGCGGTGAGGCCGCCGCCCGAGGTCACGAGATAGATCGTGCCGGTGAATTTCTCCGCCGCCAGCGCCGCCTGCATGCGCTCGAGATAGGAATCCATCAGCGGCTGGACATAGGCGTTGGCGACCGCCGTCGAAGTGCGTTCGTACTCGCGCACCTCGGGGCAGACCTCGCTCGACAGGGTGACCCAGAGGTCCGGCAGCACCTCCTTCAGGATGTCGCGCGTGCGCCGCTCGTGCGCGGGGTTGGCATAGGCGTGCATGAAGGCGACGGCGACGCTTTCCGCGCCCTCGGCCTTGAGGCTGCGCGCGGCCACGCGCACCGCCTTCTCGTCGAGCGCCAGGCGGACATGGCCGTGCACGTCCATGCGCTCGGGTACCGTGAAGCGCAGCGCCCGCGGCACCAGCGGCTTGGGCTTCTCGATCGTGAGGTCGTACTGGTCGTAGCGGCTTTCGTTGGCGATATCGAGGACGTCGCGGAAGCCCTCGGTGGCCAGCAGCGCCGTGCGCGCGCCGCGCCGCTCGATCACGGCGTTGGTGGCAAGCGTCGTGCCGTGCACGAACACGGCGACGTCGCCGAAGCCGCGTCCGGCATCGGCCAGGATCAGCCGCACACCGTCGAGAACCGCCTCCTCGGGCCGCTGCGGCGTGGTCAGCAGCTTGCGCGTCAGCCGCTTCCCGCCTTCTTCCAACACCACGTCCGTGAACGTGCCGCCGATGTCGACGGCAATGCGCAAATCACTGACCACCTTCAATCCAGACCCATATCCTGCAAGAGGGGCGCGACCGTAGACCGGCGCCCCCTGCGTTGCAATTCGCAGGCCAGGATGCCTATGGTCGCAGCGTGACGGCCACGGCCCCGACTTTACGGGCGCGGATCTACGCCCTTCTGCGCTACAGCGATCCAACACCCGCCGCCCGGCAGGTGCGGGTGGTTCATCTTATCGTGCTGGGCATCGGCCTGTTCGCTGTAATTCTGCTGTCGGTCGACGAGCTGGATGGGCAGGTCCGCCAGGTCCTGCGCACCATCATCTGGACCGTCACCTTCATCTTCCTCGTCGAGTACCTGACGCGGCTGTGGGTGGCGCCGGAGACGCCGCGTTACGACCAGGATACGCCAACCAAGGCCCGGCTGCGCTGGGCGATGTCGATCCAGGGGCTGATCGGCTTGCTTGCCGTCTTGCCGGCCTTCATGTTCGCCGGCGGCTACGCCATCACCGGGGCCGACGCCGCATCGGTCTTCTGCATCCTCTGGATCCTCAAGGTCGGCCTGCACGCGCCGGCCTTCAGTACGCTGGCCCGCGTCGTATCCAACGAGCGCGCGCCGATCGCCAGCGTGCTGATCCTGTTCGCCATCCTGCTGATGATTGCCGCCACCGGCGCGCACATGCTGGAACGCGTGCGCCAACCCGAGCAATTCGGCTCGCTGCCCGGCGCCATGTGGTGGGCCGTGGTCACTCTCACGACGACAGGCTACGGCGACGTCGTGCCGCTCACGCTTGGCGGGCGCCTCATCGGTGCGATGCTGATGATCGCCGGCATCGCAGTGCTCGCGCTGATGACCGGCGTGCTCGCTACCGGCTTCGCCCAGGAAGAGCGGCGGCGCGAATATCTCCGGGTGTGGGAGCAGGTCGCGCGGGTACCGCTGTTCGCCTCGCTGGGCGTCGTCACCCTGTCGGAGATCGTGGGCAAGCTGCGCACGCGCTACTACCCGCCGCGCATTACCGTGGTACGGCGCGGCGACGCCGGCGATTCGATGTTCTTCATCTCGAGCGGCGAGGTCGAGGTCCGGCTGCCCAACGGCGGTTCGGTGCGGCTGGGCGAAGGTGCGTTCTTCGGCGAGATGGCGCTGCTCGAGCGCCAGCCGCGGTCGGCGACGGTGTCGACGACACGGCCGACCACGCTGCTGGTGCTCTACGCCAGCGACTTCTATGAGATCGCCTCACACATCCCCAAGCTCGCCGAGGCGGTCGAAGTCGAGGCCAAACGGCGCCGCGAGGAGAACCTCGAGCGCCAGGCGGCCGGCAAACGATGAAAAGGCCCCATTTCGGGGCCATTGGCCGGGCCCGCCCCTTGGGCTATATCGCGCCTCGTCACGCGGCCTAGCCCCGGCCCGGCCGCCCAGCAACGAAAGCCCCCTATGTCGTCCATTACGCCCGTCATCCTGGTTGGAGGCTCCGGCAAGCGCCTGTGGCCCCTGTCGCGCGAAAGCATGCCCAAGCAGTTCGTACCGCTGCTCGGCAAGCAATCGACCTTCCACCAGACGCTGCTGCGCGTCGCCGATCGCGGCCTGTTCGGCCGGCCGGTGATCGCCACCAATGACGCCTACCGCTTCATGTGCGAGCAGCAGGCCAAGGAGATCGGCGTGGAGATCGACATCGTGGTCGAGCCGGAGCGCCGCGATTCCGGCCCCGCCATGGCCGCCGCCACGGTCTACGCCCGGACGCAGGGCGCCAAGGCGGTGCTGGCCATGGCGTCGGACCACATGGTGATCGGCGCCGAGGAGTTCCGCGCCGCCTGCCGCGACGGCCTGCCCGCCGTCGAGCGCGGCGGCATCGTCACCTTCGGCATCCCGCCGACCGAGCCCAAGACCGACTACGGCTACATCCGGCCGGGCGGCGAGCAGATCGGCTCGGTGCAGAAGGTCACGGCCTTCGTCGAGAAGCCCAACGCCCAGACCGCGCTACGCTACATCCAGGAAGGGCTGTTCTGGAACGCGAGCTACTTCCTGTTCGCGCCGGAGACGCTGCTGTCGGAGATGGCGCGCTTCGAGCCCGCCATGGCGGCGGCTGCCGAGGAGGCCGTCGCCAAGGCCAAGAAGACCGGGTCGACGGTGTTCCTCGATGCCGAGGCCTTCAAGAAGGCGCCGGCCAAGTCGATCGACTATGCCGTCATGGAGCGCACCGACAAGTGCTGGGTGGTGCCGGCCAAGTTCCGCTGGTCCGACCTCGGCACGTGGGACGCCCTGCTCGATATCGGCGAGGCCGACAGCGCGGGCAATGTCACCGAGGGCCCGGTCGAGATCGACCATGTGCGCAACTCCTACGTCCGCTCGGACGGACCGCTGACGGCGGTGATCGGCGTCGAGGAGGTCGTGGTGGTGGCGATGAACGACGCCGTGCTGGTCGGCCATCGCGACAACCTCCCGCGGCTGAAGGACGTCGTGCAACGCATGTCCGACGGCAAGCACAGGGCCGCCACCGAACATGCCGTGATGCACCGGCCGTGGGGCAGCTACCAGGACATCGACCGCGGCGAGCGCTTCCGCGCCAAGCGGCTCACGGTCAATCCCAAGGGCAAGCTCAGCCTGCAGAGCCACAAGCGCCGCGCCGAGCACTGGGTCGTGGTCAGGGGCACGGCCGAGGTCACGCTCGACGGCAAGATCATGACCCTGCACGAGAACGAATTGATCTACATCCCGATGGGCGGCATCCATCGCCTGGCCAATCCCGGCAGCGAGCCGCTCGAGGTCGTCGAGGTCCAGACCGGCGACTACCTCGAGGAAGACGACATCATCCGCTACGAAGACATTTACGCTCGTGTCTAGCGCGCGCTTCGGCGCCCACCACGAGTGGGGCAAGCTGCGCGAGGTCGTGATCGGCATTTCGCCGGCCGAGGATTTCGTCGTCTTTCACGAAGAGTTGCAGCGCTGGCTGCTGCCGGAAGGCGACCGTTTCAGTCGCGCCCACAAAGGACGGCGTCTGATCGACGTCGACCGCGAATGGGCCGAGCGCATCGAGCGGCAGGTCGATGCGCTGGCCGAACTGGTGGCGCGCGAAGGCGTGGCCGTCCACCGTCCGCAACGACTGGCAGGCGAGGAGCGTACCTTTTTGGCGCCCAACGGCGAGGGCGCCCAACTCTTTCCGCGCGACGGCATGATCGTGATCGGCAATCACGTGGTCGATGCCTCGCTCCGCCTGCTCTGCCGACAGCGCGAGCGCTACGGGCTGCGGCCGATCATTCAGCAGGCCGTACAGCAGCGCGGCGCGCGCTGGTCGAGCGTGCCGCTGGGCTCGCCGGGCTGCGTCGACGGGCCGTTCCTCGAAGGCGGCGATACCTTGCTGAACGGCTACGAGATCTACGTCGGCATATCGGGTTGCGCCTCCGACCTCGCCGGAGCGGACTGGCTGCAAGCGCTATTGGGCGAGACCTACCGGGTGCTTCCGGTGGCGATGAAGTCGAACGTCCTGCACCTCGATTGCGCCATGGCCCTCATCAAGCCCGGCCTGCTGGTCTATTGCCCGCTGAAGCTGATCGATGGCTTGCCGATGTCCCTCCGTGACTGGGACAAGATCGAGGTCTCGGTCGACGAGGCCAATCGGCTGGCGACCAACGGGCTGGTCCTCGAGGAAGGCCGCGTCATCGTCGATGCCGACAATGCCCGGGTGATCGACGAACTGCGCAAGCGCAAGGTCGATGTCATTCCCCTGCCGTTCGGCGGTCCGATCGCGACCGGCGGCGGCCTGCGTTGCGCGCATCACCCGCTGCTGCGCGAGAGCACCCTCGCCTGATCTGCCGGTCAGGCCGCAGCGGCTGCGTTCTCGGCAAACACCGCCATCTGGGCAGCGAGCGCCTTCTGGAACGCCGGCCGTGCCTCGCACCGCGCCTGGTAGGCCGCGAGTGCCGGCATCGTGGTGACCATGTCGGTGTGCCGCAGGATGCGCAGCACCGTCACCATGAGCAGGTCGCCGGCGGTGAACCGATCCTCCAGATAGTCGCGTTCCCCCAGCCAGGCGGCCACGCTCTCCAAGCGGCCCTTCACTGCATCGACCGCGGCTTCGCGCACCTGAGTCGCTGCGGCGTCGCCGGCAAATTTCAGATCGATCTGGATCAGCGACATGATCGACGGTTCGACGCTGTTCAGCGCCGCGAACATCCAGCTCGTCGCCCGCGCGCGTGCCGAAGGATCCGGCGGCAGGAGCAGCGTCGATCGTTCCGCGATGTGCAGCACGATGGCACCCGTTTCGAAGAGCACCAGCCCGTCCTCCTCGAAGGTCGGGACCTGGCCGAACGGCTGAAGCTTTCGATAGCCGTCCGGCTTGTTCCTGAAGTCCAGCAGGCGCTCTTCATAGGGCATGCCCGCCTCTTCCAACGCCCAGCGTACCCGCAGATCTCGGACCAGTCCCTGGGCGAACGGAGGAACCCACCGGTAGGCGCTCACCTTGATCGCGCTCATCGTCTCACTCCCTTGGAAAGATAACGGCCCAGCTTGTTCAGCGCGCTGTTCCAACCCCGCACATGCCCGTCGCGGCTTTCGACGGAGCCGAGGCCCTCCTGCCTCAAGGTCAGCTCCGTCTTTGCGCCGAGCCCCCGGAAGGTCAGCGTGATGAGCGACTGTCGGATGGGATCGCCCTCCCAACCCCAGGTGAAAACCAGACGTTGCGATGGCTCGATCGACTTGAAGACGCCGGACACGGGGATCACGCGCTCTGGTGTATTCATGACGAGGCGAAAACGGCCGCCGACCTGCGGCTCGAGCAGCTCCACCTCGCAATCTATGCCTTCGGGGCCGATCCATGCCTGGAACTGCCCGCGATCGAGCCAGGCCGCGAACACCCGCTCGGGCGGAGCGTCCAAGACGCGCGTGATCTCCAGCACGGTGTCGGGGTTGGCGGCGATCATCGTCCCTTCCTCTCCGACTTCAAGTGAGCGTCGAGACGATCGAGGCTACCTGTCCAGAAGCGGCGATGGAACTCGAGCCACGCCGCGGCACTATCGAGCGCCTCCGGTCTGAGGCGACAGTGGCGATGCTTGCCGCGCCGTTCGTTGGAGATCAGCGCGGCCTCCTCCAGCACCTTCAGGTGCCGCGAGATGGCCGGCTGGGAGATCGCGAAAGGCTTGGCCAACTCGCCGACCGTCGCCTCACCCTGCGCCAGGCGCGCCAGAATCGCCCGGCGGGTCGGATCAGCCAGTGCGTTGAAGGTGTGGTCGAGGCCGGTCATTTAAATAGTAGGTTAAATAACTGATACGTTAAGTCAAGTCCCCTCAAATAGTCAGCCAAAGCCAGCGATGGGGTGTCAGGCGCCCTTCTTGGGCGTGCGGTCGAAGACGATGGGCTTGGGCCGGTTCAGCCGCTTGCCGATGTGGACGCCCAGCGAGCGCACCAGCATCGCCACCTGGCCGCCGACGAAGCGCAGCAGGACCAGGGCGAAGCGCGCAGGCGACATCTCGCCGCCACGGATGAAGTTGTGGCCGGCGCGCAGGAACGTCGTGGCAGAGAGCAGCACCCAGGCCAGGGTCACGACGAACAAAGTCAGCAGCAGCGGCACCAGGGACGGCGCCAGCAGTGCCGCCAGCAGACCCGAGACGACACCGACCAGCAGGACCGGCTGGTTCAACGACATGCAGAGATGCAGCAGCGCCGCGGCCTTCGACGACGGCGTGATGTCGCGGCTCTTCAGGATCGGCCAGACCATGCGCAGACCGACGTGACGGAAGCCGTCCTGCCAGCGCTGCTGCTGGCGCAGCCAGGTCTTGGTGTCGGCCGGCAGCTCGCCCGGCACCGGCACGCTGGTCAGGAACAGCGCCCGCCAGCCCTTGACCCAGCCGCGGTAGGTGAGGTCGAGGTCCTCGGTGACGGTATCGCCCTTCCAGCCGCCGCCGGCGTCGATGGCCGCGCGCTGCCAGATGCCGCAGGTGCCGTTGAAGGGCAGTGGATGGCCGGCCCAGCAGCGGGTCGCCTGCTCGATGCCGAGATGGGCGTCGAGCGTCACCATCTGCATCTCGGTTAGCGCGTTCTCGTGCGGATTGAGGAAGTCGAAGCGCGCCTGCACGAACGCCCAGTTGGACCGCCCTCCTCCGACTTCTGCGAAGAACGGCCGCATGCAGGTACGCAGGAAGTCGGGCTCCGGCACGTAGTCGACGTCGAAGATGGCGAAGTAGTTGTGCGGCGTCTGCTGCATGGCCTCGTGCAGGGCGCCGCCCTTGAAGCCAGAGCGGTCGGTGCGCTGCAGGGCCACGATGTCGAAACCTTGAGCCTTGAGCTCGGCCACCACCGTGCGGGCGAACTCGGCGGTCTCGTCGGTGCTGTCGTCGAGCACCTGGATATGCAGCTTGTCGCGCGGCCAGTCGAGCTTTGCCGCTGCCTCGATGCCGCGCCGCAGCACGCCACCTTCGTTGAAGGACGGGATCTGCACCACGACGTGCGGCAGATCGGCGTCGTGCGGCAGCGGCGTGGCCAGCAGCTCTTCTTCGCGGCGCAGTCCCCGCTCCTTCAGCCGGTGATGCAGGATCACCATGTAGAGCAGGCTGCCGACGAAGGCGGCCAGCAGGACGCAGCACACCGCAAAGATCGCGGCCAGCAGCAGGGCCAGGGTGGCGACGATGGCCATCACGTCCCCGCCTTGGGCGTGCGGTTGAACTCGGTCTTGCGCCCGAACACGGCGCCGACGATCGGGCCGGCGTTGGCGGCGGCAAGATAGACGATCAGCGCCGGCACGCTGGCGGCCGTGGCGAGGTAACGCCCCAGGTCGCCCCGCTTCAGCCGGCGCCAGGCGCCGAAGGTCATGCCGAACAGCACCGCCAGCATGCCGATGAACCACAGCCACAGCAGGAAGCGGAAGACGCCCGGCAAATACCCATGGCCGATCGCCGACACGACCAGCGCCACCATGCCAATGGCCAGCACCGGGAAAATGAGCTGCTGGCCGAGCGCCACGGTGGTCATGAACTTGGCCTCGTCCGACCACTCGGAGCGCCAGATCGGGCCGAGCAGCTTGCGGGCGACCTGCATGAAGCCCTTGGACCAGCGGCTCTGCTGGGCGCTGAAATCATCGAGCTTGGCCGGAAGCTCGCCGACCACGTGCGGCTCCATCAGGAACACGCCGTGCCAGCCCTTGAGCGAGGTGCGCAGCACCAGGTCGAGGTCCTCCGACAGCGTATCGTGCGACCAGCCGCCCGCCTCCTCGACGGCGGCGCGCCGCCAGATGCCGCCGGTACCGTTGAACTGGAAGGGCATGCCACGGCGGGCGCGGATGTCCTGCTCGACGGCGAAATGCGCGTCCTGCATCAGGCGCTGGGCGCGCGTCAGCCAGTTCTTCTCGCCGTTGCCCCATTCGATGCGGGTCTGCACGAAGGCGGCGCGTGGCGCGGCCAGCAGGGCCGCCATGGCGCCGCGCAGCCAGCCGGGTTCGGGCACGAAGTCGGCGTCGAACACGGCAACATAGGGCGCGTCGCAGAGCTTCAGGCCCTCGGCCAGGGCGCCGGCCTTGAAGCCCGAGCGGTCGTCGCGCCGGATATGGGCGACATCGACGCCGTCACGCCTCAGCCGCGCCACGGCGTGGACCGCGATGTCGGAGGTGATGTCGGTGCTGTCGTCGAGGAGCTGGACGACCAGCCTGTCACGCGGCCAGTCGAGCGCGGCGGCGGCGCCGAGCACACGGTCGATCACCAGCGGCTCGTTGTAGACCGGGATCTGCACCAGCACGCGCGGCAGCTCGTCCGGCAGGGCCGGCACGGTGCCGTCCGCCGGCGGCAATTCGATCGACCAGTAGACCAGGTACAGGAAGTAGCCGGCGATGACGAACTGGACGGCCAGGCAGAGGAAGGCAATGAGATCGATGACCGAGAGCAGCACAGTTGCCGCTCAGTGGTAATGGATCGGCACGTCGAAGCAGCGGCCGTCCTCGATGTGAAGGCGGCGGGAGGCGACGTCGAAGATGCGCTCGTCGTGCGTCGACAGCACGACGGCGCACTTGGCGCGCATGGCGAGGTCCTTCAGCTGGTCGACCACCAGGCGGCCGGCGACGCGATCGAGCGCCGACGTCGGCTCGTCGGCGATGATGAGGTCGGGCAGGCCGATCATGACGCGGGCGATGGCCACGCGCTGCTGCTGGCCGCCCGACAGCTCGTCGGGCCAGGCCGTGGCCTTGTCGCCGAGGCCGAGCAGGCTGAGCAGATGGCGGGCGCGCGGCTCGTCCCATTGGGGATCCGACAAGGGCGTGGTCGAGACGCCGGCCATGACGTTCTGCAGCGCCGTCAGCGAGGACAGGAGATTGCGCTTCTGGAACAGGAAGCGGATGCGGTTGCGCAGCACGTCGAGCTCGCGGCCCTGGAGGCCGACAATGTCGGTGCCGAGCAGGCGCAGCTTGCCCTCGGACGGGCGGCGCATGGTGCCGAGGATGGTGAGCAGCGTGGTCTTGCCCGATCCGGAGGGACCGGTGACGATCACCAGCTCGCCCTCGCGCACCTGCATGTTGATGTCGAACAGCACGTCGGCCCGCTGCGGCCCCTCGCCGTAGTGGTGGTGGACATCGACCGCTTCGACGACGGGCGGTCCGAAATTGTGCGTGTCGGTCGACATGGTCACTCGAACAGCATGATGGGATCGACCTTCCACAGGCGGCGGATGGCGAACAGGCTCGAGACCACGGTCATGATCATGCAGGCGACCAGGGCGACCGTCATCTCGCGCAGCCCCATCGACATGCCGAGGTGCATGGCCGCCTCGGTGATGCCGTAGACCAAGCGCGCCAGGGCAAAGGACACGACGAAAGCCGGCGTGATGATGGCCGCACCGATCTGGCCGATCATGAACAGGAAGAACCACCAGTCGTAGCCCAGGCTCTTCAGGATGGCGTACTCGGGGAGGTAGAAGCGGATGATCTGGTACTGGGCGTAGTAGATGAACACCATGCCGATCATCACGCCCATGATGAAGCCGAGATCGGTGATGTAGCCGACCGGCGTCTCGCGCGACCAGTAGACCCGCTCGCGCGCTTCGAACTCGCGCTTGTCGATGGCCTCGCCGCGGCCGACCAGGGTGCGATTGAGCTGCTGGCGCACGGCATTGACGTCGGCGCCAGGCGCCAGGTGGATCGAGATGAAGGCTGGACGGTCGGACCACCAGTTGCCGAACACCTCGGCCATGGTCTCCTGGCTCATCATGATGGAGCCGTCGTTCAGCACGTTCGGGCCGACGGCGAAGGTGCCGACGGCAAAGAGCTGGCGCAGCAGGCCGCGATTGTCGGGCGGCCCCAGCACTGTGTATTCGGAGCCGCTGTCGGCCTGGGCGGCGAGATCGCCGAAATAGGGCCGCGAATCGCGGTCGAAGAGGATGCGCCGCGTTTCCCTGAGCTTGTGCAGGTTCTCCTTGAGGCCGGGCACGTCGACCGCGGGCTTCTCCGGATCAATGGCGTACCAGGCGAGCCGGCGCGAGGTCGGCATGCTGGCGTGGCTGAGCGACATGACGCCGAACCAGAACGGCGAATAGGACGAGACCGAGGGGTTGGTGGCGATGATGTCCGTCACCGCCACGGGCACCTCGGCATGCAGCTGCATCGACTTGAAGCCGTAAGGCACGATGATGAGGTCGCCCGACACCATGCGATGCAGGCGCACCGACAATTCGTAGACCGCGCGCTCGATGCCGAGCTGGGCGAAGATCACCAGCAGGCTCGCGGTGACGCCGGCCAGCGACAGGAGCGTGCTGGTGCGCTGGCGCTTGAGCTGCTGGGCGCCCAGCGGCATGGTCGTCGAGGTGCGGGCGGCCGCCCGCACCGCGGCCATGGAGAAGTGCGGCCGCCACCGTCCGATCCGCGCCAGGCGTGCCCAAAGGCGCGACAGCCGATGCCGCAGCCCCGGTGCGTCAGGCAGCGAGATGGCCATCAGAGGAACGTGACGCGCGTCTCGCGCCCCAGCACGGGGGGCATGCTGGACGTGTCGTCGATCTTGATTTCAACCTGGACCACACGGGCATCGGTCGACGAGCCGCCGTCCGGCTCGACGCGCTGCATGCGCTTCACGGTCGGCGCGATGCGCTCGATCGTGCCCTTGTAGACGTCGTTGTTGCCGCGGAAGGTCACGTCGACCTTGCCGCCGGGCTTCAGCCGGTTGACATGCAGCTCGTCGACGTCGGCCAGCACGCGCAGCTGGGCCATGTCGACGACCTTGACGATGCCGGCCGGCGACACGCGCTCGCCCTGGCGCGAAAAGATCTGCACGACGACGCCGTCCAGCGGCGAGCGCACCAGCGCATCCTCCAGGGTGCGCTTGGCGCTGTCGATGCGGGACTGGGTATTGGCCATGTCGATCTCGTGCTGCGCCAGGTCGTTCTCCAGCGTCGTCTTCAGCAGTGCCAGCCTGACCTTCTGCCGTTCGAGACCCTGGTCGGCGATCGCTGCCTCGATCTCACGCACGTCGGGCGGCTTGCCCGAGCGCGCGCGCTGCAGGGAGTCGAGCTTGTTCTGCTCGATCGAGGACTTGAGGGTCGCCTCCTGCAGGGCGATATCGGAGAGCCGCGTGCCCTTGAGCACGAAATCATGCATCTGCTTCAGCTTGACCAGGTCGGCCTCGGCCATGCGCAGGGTCACGTCCGCCCGGGCATAGTTGGACAGGACCGCCAGCGTCTCGCCCTTCTTGACCTTCTGGCCGTCCTTGACCTTCAGCTCGACCAGCACGCTGCCGCCGGCCGGGTCACCGGCAACCACCGCCGTGCCTTCCGGCGCGTCGGTATAGCCGCGGGCGATCAACGGCGGCGCGGCCTTGGGCGTGTCCTGCGCGCTGCTGGTCTGCCGGGTGGGCATGACCCACAGCCCGGCCCCGGCGATGGCGATCAGGATCGCCAACCCGATGGCACCCCACCTGAATTTCTTCGCTCGAGCCATTGTGAACTCTACCAAAAAACTGCCGGGAACGCTCGCAAAGCCATCAGAACGTTGACGTGATGGGGACGGTACCCCTGGCGATACCGACGATGGAGAACGTCCGGTAGATCGAGGTCAGGATCTTGTCGTACTCGTAGAGCGGCGCATTGGTGACATAGATCACGTCGCGGGCCTGCAAACCGAACTGCTGTGCGACAAAAATAGACACCGGTTGGAACAGGTCCAGCCGGAAAACGCGTCCGCGAGCCGTCGGATTGGTCTCAAGGTCGCCCATTCTGAACACATAAACGCCCGTTTTGTTGGCGCGCACGTCCGACAGCCCACCGACCTGGCCCAGGGCCTCGAGCAGGGTCAGGTTGTGCTTTGTCATCTCGACGTTGCCCGAGCGCAGCACCGCGCCTAACACCGTGAAGACCCGAGAATTGGGCCGGACCACGATCTCGTCGCCCTTCTGTACGGCAATGTCATTGCCGGCCAACAAATCGGAGAATTGCGTCGTCAGTATGACTTGACCATTGCGACGCACCACGACCTGGAGCTGGTTGGCCCCCGAGCCTGTGGCCGAGGCAAGCGGGCCGCCCGCCTTGTTGATGGCATCGGCGACGCTGCGCACGTCCTCGAGCATCGACACGCGTCCCGGGTTCTTGACATCGCCCGACACCATCACGGTATGGGTGCGCGGCGAGTCGAACTCGACGATGACCTCAGGCTCCTGCACCTTGTTGCCGAGCGCCTGGATGACGCGAGTCTCGATCTGGTTGAGGTCGAGGCCTGCCACCCGAACGACGCCGACCACCGGGATCTTGATCGAGCCGTCCTCGGCCACGCGCTGGATGCCGAGATCGGCGCTCTGGCCCTGGATGGTCGGGAAGATATTGCCGCCGTAGCGTTCGTATATGCGCACCCGGAGCGAATCGCCGGGCGCAACGGTGAGGCGCTGCGCGGCCGACAGCGAGCTGGTCGTCGTCACCGGCCTGTCGGGGGTCGGCGGCTGGCGGTAGGCGACGACCGTGGTCGGCGTGAGATCGATGACGTCGAACGGCAGGGCTTCCGTGCTGGTCGTCTGCGCGCCGCCCATCCACGGGCCATCACCAGGCAACGCAGTGCAGGCTGCCACGCCAAGGCCCATGCCCAGAGCAATAGCGAGGGGTCGCGCGGCGGCATACAGCCGGCTCCAAACAGTCAAAATTCGATCCCCGTCTAGCAGTGGTAGCACGTCACGCGCCGCGCCGCGTTTCGTCCCATGATGTAGTCCAAGCCCGGCCAGTTAATTAACCCGCACGGCGGTGGGGGTGCAAGCGTTCCTCGGCCGCGCCTACGGGCTTTCGACGCAACCTTGCGGCCGCTTCCTCGACGGAATCGACGACCTCGAAGAGCTGGGTGAAGCCGCTGACCAGCAGGCAGTCGGCGGCAGCACCGGTGAAGCGGCAGAAGGCGATGCGGACGCCCATCTCCTCGGCCCGATGCAGGGCGATGGCGAATACGCGCACGCCGGCGGCACTCATGTAGGTCACCTCGCTGCCGTCGACGATCACACCGGCGCCGGGACGGAGGGCGTCAACGATAAGGGTCTCGACCGAAGCCGAGGTCTCCGAATCGACCTGCTGAGGCAGCATGACGGTGGTGATCTTTTCCATGATGCTCGTCATCTCATACGTGTTTTCCGGCAGTGCCATCCCTGGCGGGCTCCCACCCGGCCGCCAGGTTCGTGCCGCGCCAGTCGATGCGATTGCGGCCGCGCCAGGCCTGTGCGGCAAGCAGTGGCACCAGCGTTTCGCGCGCCAATGCCGCAGCCCAGGCGCGCGGACCGAACGGCAGGCCGTGGCCGGCGAGGAACCATGCCTCGGCGGCGAACCAGGCAACCGTATGGAGTGCGACCGCCGGGGCAAGCCAAATCGGTGCCGCGCCGGCGGCAAGCAGCGCCACAATCAGCGCGATGCCTGCTGCGAGCCAGCCGATCGCGGGCTCCAGCAGCACCAGCGCCCTCACCTCGGGGCTGAGCTTCAGCCGCGTCGATCCCCAGCGGACCTGTCGCCGCCACACGTCCTGCCAGCGCCGGCCGCCGACCAGCAGCCGTGGCATGACGCGCGCCAGCCAGGTCGTCTGGCCGAGGTGATCGCGCACCATGCGCACCACCGAATAGTCGTCGGCAAGATAGTTGAGGAAACCGTGATGACCGCCGATGCGCTCCAGCACGTCC
Source organism: uncultured Alphaproteobacteria bacterium (assembly GCA_963809025.1). Taxonomy (GTDB): domain Bacteria; phylum Pseudomonadota; class Alphaproteobacteria; order Reyranellales; family Reyranellaceae; genus Reyranella. The sequence goes on from CAWEIE010000050.1 coordinate 88,872, forward strand.
CTGGTGAGAATGGTCACGCCACCGGACGCGACCGGCATGCCCAGCCGGTCCGCCGCCATCAGGAAACGCGCCTGATGGCCGTTGATGTAGCTGCACTCCATCTCGGCCGCGAAGTTCTCCGGCCGATCGCCGGTCTTGAGCGCCAGCACCAGCCCCACCTTGTCGGACAGGTGGGCGGCCGCCGCGGTGAGCTCGGGGAGCGTGAGGTCGATGCCCGCGTCGCACAGTGCCACGACCGGGCGGCTCGCCGCCTCGAGGCCCTTGCGCACGTTGTTGAGCTTGGGATTGAAGGTGTCGTCGCTGCCGACCAGGATCGGCGCATCGGGCCATTCGGCGCGGGTGCGGCTGACCGCCTCGTCATGCTCGGTGGTCACGCAGATCAGGACCTCGGCGCCGGCCCGCGACAGGTCGGCGAGGCGCCCCACGTAGGCTGGCGAAGCGTCACGCACGCCGACCATGGGCGCCACGATGCTGAAATCGGCCGCGCCGTGCCGCACCGGGTCGGCCGGCCGGCGCCAGCGGCCCAGCCCCGCACTTATCCACTGCACGGCCATCGTGGCCGCCCACCAGCCCAGCCCCGCCCAGAAGAGGATGCAGGCGGCCATCGGCCATCACTCGCTCACCGAGAAGCGATGGATGTCGTCCTTCTCCATGGCCAGAGCCCGGTGGTAGGCGCGGATGACCACGCTCGGGTCGCCCTGGGAGCGGATGCGGCCGTCCTCGATCCAGATGGCGCGGTTGCACAGGCGGCGCACTTCGCCCGGCGAGTGCGACACGAACAGGAGCGTGCCCTTGCGGCGGAAACTGTCGATCCAGTCGAGGCACTTGCGCTGGAAGGCGGCATCGCCCACCGCCAGCGCCTCGTCGACGACCAGGATCTCGGCCTCGACATGGGCGCAGATGGCGAAGGCGAGACGCGTGCGCATGCCCATGGAGTAGTGCTTGACCGGCTGTTCCATGTAATCGCCGATGCCGGCGAAATCCGCCATCGACTCGAATTTATCCAGCACCTCGGCGCGCGACAGGCCCATGACGGCGCCGCCGATCATGATGTTCTCGCGGCCCGACAGCTCGGCGTCGAAGGTGGCGCCGAGCGCCAGCACCGGCGCGACGCGGCCGGTGACCCGCAGCTCGCCGTTGGAGGGCAGCGTCATGCCGCAGATCACCTGCAGCAGGGTCGACTTGCCGCAGCCGTTGCGGCCCAGGATGCCGATCGAATCGCCGCGATAGACGTCGAGATCGATGTCGCGCAGCACCCAGAACGGCTTGTAGTAGGTCTTGAAATGGCCGAACACCACCTGCTTCAGCCAGTCGCTGCGATGAGCGTAGAGCTGGTAGGCCTTGCCGAGGTGCCGGGTCCGGACGACGACCTCAGATGACGTCGACGATGACATTCCGGTACCTGTCGAAGAACCAATAGCCGAAGTAGAAGGTGAAGATCGACGTCGCCAGCATCCACAGGACGACCAGCGGGTTGGGCAGGACGCCGGTCAGCACGAGGTTGCGCATGACCTCGACATAGGCGGTGAGCGCGTTCAGGTAGAAAAGGATGTCCCAAGGCGGCGGCCTCGAGGTGTGCGTGAAGAACACCGGCGTCAGGAACATGAACAGCGGGACGATGTTGATCATCAGGTAGCCGGCATCGCGCGTGAAGGCGCCGATCGCGGACAGGAACCACGACAGCCCCATGAGGAACGCCGCCAGCGGGATGAAGATCAGCGGCACGAAGATCACGGTCCAGGGCAGGCCGCCTTTGACGGCGGCGATGCAGATCAGCATGACGATGGCGCCGATGCCGGTGTAGGCGGCGGCGCGCAGGGTCGAGATGACCGCCAGCATATCGCTGGGGAAGATCGTCTGCTTGATGAAGTGGGCGTACTCGTGCAGCAGCATCGGCGAGCGGTACGCCATCTCCGAGAAGAAGTTGAAGACGATCAGGCCGGCGAAGATGAACAGGGCGTAGCTGATCGGCGCCTGGCCCTGCTCGCCGACGAACGTCATCTGCAGCTTGGTCGTGAAGGCGAAGGTGTAGACCGCGATGGCGAACAGCGGCGCCGCGACCGCCCACAGCCAGCCGCCGGCGGAGCCGGTGAAGCGCGAGGCGAGCTCGCGGCGCAGGATCGCCAGGACGATCTCCCGGTTGTAGCGCATCTGGAGCAACGGCTTGGCGAGGAAGCGCTTGAAGCGCTGGCCCGGGTCGAGGGTCTCGACCACGATCTGCTTGCCGTTGACGACTTTCACCGACGGCATGAGCCGCGTGCCTCCTTCTCGCCTGTGCTGGTGAGCCCGGTAGGGATCGAACCTACGACCACCTGATTAAAAGTCAGATGCTCTACCGCTGAGCTACGGGCTCGCTCCGGCCTGACGCGGAGAGCCGAAACCCCGCGCGGCGCCCGTATAAGATGGGCGAGGCCCCCGGTCAACGCGGCGGCCCGACCAGCTCCCTGGGGCGTCAGGTCTTCTTGAATTTGGCTTTCAGGCGCTCGAAGACCTTTTTGGACACGAATTGGGAGGTATCCCCGCCCAGCCGGGCGATGTCCTTGACCAGCGAGGAGGCGATGAACTGGTGCCGATCGGAGGCCATCAGGAAGATGGTCTCGATGTTGGGCTCCATGCGGGCGTTCATATTGGCCATCTGGATCTCGTACTCGAAGTCCGAGACCGCGCGCAGGCCGCGGATGATCACCGAGGCGCCGACCTCGCGGGCGAAATGGATCAGGAGCCCGTCGAACGGCGCGATCTGGATGCGCGCCTTGTCGGTCTCCGAGAAGTCCGCAATGTCGTCCTTGATGATGTCGATGCGTTCCTGCAGCGAGAACAGCGGGCCCTTGCCGATGTTGGTCGCCGGCCCGATCACCAGCTTGTCGACCAGGCGCAGGGAACGGCGCACGACTTCCATGTGCCCGCTGGTGACGGGATCGAACGTGCCCGGATAGACGCCGACGCGTTCTGACGCCATGTCTTGCCCCCACTTCCCCATGACTGGTGCGCCCTGAGCGGCGGCGAAGTCTTAGCGGCACGGCTAGTCCTTATCCACCGTTGTTTCGGCGTGGCTGTCGCCATTGCCATTGCCGTTTTCGGCACTGGCATCGTCCTCGCCGATGCGCACTGCAGATACTACGCGCTCGCCCTCGCTCACGTTGACGATGCGTACGCCCCTGGTGGCGCGTCCCGCGATGCGAATTCCATCCACCGGACAGCGGATCAGCGTGCCGCCGTCGGTCACCAGCATGATCTGGTCGTTGTCGAGCACGGGGAAGGCCGCCACGACCTCGCCGCCCCTCGCCAGGCTCATCAGCTCCACGCCCTTGCCGCCGCGGCCGGTCACCCGGTACTCGTAGGCCGAGGTGCGCTTGCCGAATCCCGACGAGGCGACGGTGAGCACGAACTCCTCCTTGCCCTCGAGCTCGTCGAAGCGATCCTGCGACAGGGTCGCCGCAACCGCCTCCTCGGCGGCCGGCGTTGCTTCCTCTTCACCGTTCTCGCCAGCGCTTCCGAGGGCATTCTCGGCCTGCCGCTGGGCGCGCGACTGGCGCAGATAGCCTTCGCGCTCCTCGGTCGTGATGCCCTTGCCGCTGTCGACCAGCGACATCGAGATCACCTCGTCGCCCTCGGCCAGGGCGATGCCGCGCACGCCGGTCGAGGCGCGGCTCTGGAACACCCGCACCGTGGCGATCGGGAAGCGCATGGCGCGACCCTGGCGGGTCGCCAGCAGCACGTCCTGCTCCTCGCTGCAGACGCCGACGCCGATCAGCCTATCGCCGGCATCGTCGCCTTCGAACTTCATGGCGATCTTGCCGGTCTGGTTGACGTTCACGAAGTCGCTGAGCTCGTTGCGGCGCACGCCGCCGCGCGCCGTGGCGAACATCACATGGAGCGTCGACCAGCTCGCCTCGTCTTCGGGCATCGGCATGACCGCGCTGATCGTCTCGCCCTCGCCGAGCGGCAGCAGATTGACGAAGGCCTTGCCGCGCTGCTGCGGCGTGCCCAGCGGCAGGCGCCAGACCTTGAGCTTGTAGACGATGCCGCGGCTCGAGAAGAACAGCACCGGCGTGTGTGTGTTGGCGACGAACAGGCTCGAGACAAAATCGTCCTCGCGCGTGGCCATGCCGGAGCGGCCCTTGCCGCCCCGGCGCTGGGCGCGGTAGGCCGAGACCGGCACGCGCTTGACGTAGCCGCCGTGCGTCACCGTGACGGCCATGTCCTCGCGCTGGATCAGGTCCTCGATGTCCTGCTCGAACTCGTTGTCGACGATCTCGGTGCGGCGCGGCGTGGCGAACTGCTCCTTGATCTCGAGCAGCTCCGTGCGCATCAGCTCGAACAGCTTGTCGCGGTCGCCGAGCAGCTCGAGATAGCCCTCGATCATCTGGGCGACCTCGCCCAGCTCCTCGGCGATCTTGTCGCGCTCCAGGCCGGTCAGGCGCTGCAGGCGCAGCTCGAGGATGGCGCGGGCCTGGACCTCGGAGAGCTTGTAGTTGCCCTCGGTCGAAACCTCGCGGCCGGGCTCGGCGATCAGGGCGATCAGCGGCGCCACGTCGGAGGCGGGCCATTCCCGTGCCATCAGCCGCTCGCGCGCGACCACCGGGTCGGGGGCGCGGCGGATCATCTCGATGACCTCGTCGATGTTGGCGACGGCGATGGCGAGACCGACCAGCACATGGGCGCGGTCACGCGCGTGGCGGAGCTCGTACTTGGTGCGCCGTGTCAGGACCTCGGCGCGGAAGCGGATGAACGCCTCCAGAAGCTCCTTGAGGCTCATCAGCCTCGGACGGCCGCCGTCCAGCGCCAGCGCATTGACGCCGAAGTTGGTCTGCAGCGGCGTGTAGCGATAGAGCTGGTTCAGCACGACGTCGGCCATGGCGTCGCGCTTCAGCTCGATCACCAGCCGCACGCCGTCACGGTCGCTCTCGTCGCGGATCTCGGAGATGCCCTCGACGCGCTTGTCGCGAACCACCTCGGCGATGCGCTCGTGCAGGCGCGCCTTGTTCTCCTGATAGGGGATTTCGGAGACGATGATCGATTCGCGACCGTTGCGGCTCTCCTCGATCCGCGTCTTGGCCCGCATGATCAGCGAGCCGCGGCCGAGCTCGAAGCCGGCGCGGATGCCGTTGCGGCCAAGGATGATGCCGCCGGTCGGGAAATCAGGCCCCGGCACGTATTCCATGATCTGCGGCACGGTGAGCTCGGGATTGTCGATCAGCGCGCAGCAGGCGTCGATCAGCTCGCCGAGATTGTGCGGCGGGATATTGGTCGCCATGCCGACGGCGATGCCACCAGCGCCGTTGGCCAGCAGGTTGGGATAGGCCGCCGGCAGGACCGTCGGTTCCTGCTCGCGCTCGTCGTAGTTGGCCTGGAACTCGACAGTGTCCTTGTCGAAGTCGGCCAGCAGCGTCTCGGCGGCGGGTGCCAGCCGCGCCTCGGTGTAGCGCATGGCCGCCGGCGGATCGCCGTCCATCGAACCGAAATTGCCCTGCCCCGAGATCAGCGGCAGGCGCATGGAGAAGTCCTGCGCCATGCGCACCATGGCGTCGTAGATCGCCGTGTCGCCGTGCGGGTGATACTTGCCCATCACGTCGCCGACGATGCGGGCGGACTTGCGGAAGGGCCGCGTCGAGTCGTAGCCGCCTTCCTTCATGGCGTAGAGGATGCGCCGCTGTACCGGCTTCAGGCCGTCGCGTGCGTCGGGAAGCGCGCGCGACACGATCACGCTCATGGCGTAATCGAGGTAGGAGCGGCGCATCTCCTCTTCGATGGTTATCGGCGCGATGTCGTGCGGCGGCTGAGGCGGCGGTGGAGGCGCGTCTGGGGGCGGCGGCGCCGGTGGAAGGGTCGTATCGTCGCTCACGGAAACCTGGTTTTGCTCGTTTTTGTGGCCCTGCCAGAGGGCCCGGCGGAACGAAAGCGCACCCTAGCAAAACGGCCCGCAGAGACCAACAAAAATCGCTCGCGAGACTGGACTTTAACTTATTGATTTTGCTAACTAAATTAAAGGTGAAAACGCCCCACGAAAAGGCCCGGAAATGACCCCCAAAACAGCCCCAAAAACAGGCCTCCCGGCACCCTCGGTCGCGGTCTTCGACATGGGCGGCGTGCTGCTCGACTGGAACCCGCGGCATCTCTACCGCAAGCTGTTTGCCGATCCGCAGGAAATGGAGCGCTTCCTGGCGACCGTGGCGACCACGTCGTGGCACAGCCTGCAGGATGCCGGCGGCGATCCCGTCGAGGCGACACGACGGCTCAAGGCCGAGCACCCCGGCCAGGAAGCCCTGATCGAGGCCTTCTACGGCCGCTTCGACGAGATGATGGACCATGCCTTCCCCGAGATGGCGGCCCTCGTCGAGCGCCTGCACGGAGCGGGAACGCCGCTTTACCTGCTGTCCAACGCGCCGGGCTTCCTCGACCCCTGGCTGCGCGGCCCCGGCCAGCGCCGGCATCCTTTCTTCGGCCGATTCCGCGACTACGTCGTCTCGGGCGTCGTGCGCTGCCTAAAGCCCGACGCAGCGATCTACGACCTGGTCTGCCGCACCGGCAGCTTCCAGCCTGGCGAGGCCGTGCTGATCGACGACAACCTGCCCAACGTCGAGGGCGCGCGCGCCTTCGGCATGCATGCCGTCCATCACCGCTCGGCGGGCGAGACCACGGAGGCGCTGCGCAAGCTGGGCCTGCCAGCGTGAGGTTGGCCGCGTGAAGGCGCCGGCGGCCCTCGGCGACCTGCCGCGGCCGCTCTTTTTCTTCGACGGTTATTGCGTGCTGTGCAGCGGCTTCGTCGCCTTCTGCCTGGCGCGCGACCCCGAAGGCCGGCTGAAATACGCCAGCGCGCAGTCGGCGCTGGGTCAGCGCGTGCTGAGGGACGTCGGCCTGCCGGACGGCACGTTCGACCGGACGATCCTGCTGCTCGATGGTGACGAGGTGTATACGCGATCGGCCGCCGTCCTGCGCTCGCTGCGCCATCTTCGCGGACCGGTGCGATGGCTGCAGCCTCTGCTTCTGATCCCGGCCTTCCTGCGCGATCCGCTCTACGACCTCGTCGCACGCAACCGATATCGTTGGTTCGGACGCCAACCAAGCTGCTTCGTGCCTGCGCCTGGACTGCGCGATCGTTTCATCGATTTGTAGGCCGCGTCAGCGCATGCCGTAGGCGAAGTTCAGCATCGACGTCAGCCCCTCGCGCGCCTCGTTGGCGTCCATCCCGAGCGTCTGGAAATAGGCGGCCAGCTGAGTGATGCCGCCGACGTCGTTCGGGCCGTTCGGCGGAAACCGGTTGGCGAGCTTGGCACAGATCGTCCAGCTCAAGGTTCGCCGCAGCCGCTGCTGGTTGGCAAAGAAGGCCGGGTTGCTCGCGGCCTTCTCGAACAGCCGTCCCCAGGCCTGGTTGACCGCCGAATTGACGGCCTCGATGCGGATGTAGCCGGCGCCGCCCGGGCTGCGGGCGCGATTGAGCAGATGGTCGACGTCGTAGCCCGCGAGGTCGGCAGTCGTGGCCTGCGTTCCGTAGACGTGGTTGAGAAAGCCGATGAATGCGGTGCGATATCCCGTGTAACTCGCCTTGACCCAGACACTGGCGTTGCGGTCGGGATCGCCGCCCACGCGCGACACGATCACCGTGTTGGTCTGGCTGCGCCTGCCGACGGCGCCGACGCCTGCTCCCTGGCCACGATCGTCGAGGAAGGTCAACACCGGAAGCACAGAGGGCGACTCCACCTGCACAACGATGAGCGGATCTTGCTTCCACTGGGCAATGAGCGCGTTGCGTCGCCGCTCGATGATCAAGGTCGGAGTGAGCGCCATCGCTGGTTCCTCCGCGCGATACGATGACACGGATCGCGTCCGGAATCACCGCTGAGCACCCGGCTATCGATCTGTAAGCCAGCCGCGATAACGCACCAGCCGGCCGACCAGCGGCAGTCCGATCTGCACATCGAATCGGAAGCGCCCCTCCTCCTCCGATTCGGACGCCTCGATCGTCGGCCATAGCGTGCGCGGCAGAGGCAGGCCGCAGCAGCGCATGCCGCGCATCACGAGCTCGAGTTTGCCCTCCTCGACGCGGAATTCGAGGTCGAAATCGAGGACGCCGAACCGCTCGACAATCCAGCCCGACGGTTTGCGTACACCGATGAACTGCCGCGAGCGCATGACCCGACCGCCGATGCGGCGCGTCCAGACCTCGCCGCCGCCTGACGCCTCGAACTCGACGGCGATGGCGGCGTCGTCGCTTGCGGCGGGCAGTTGGAACAACCAGGCAAGGAAGCGCCCCACCGCGGCGTCGGCGCCCGCAACCGCGCAGCGCCCCTGCCAATGCGACGGACCCGCATCGTGCAGCACCTGCCCGGCGCGCGGTTGGCGGTCGTAGGCGGGTCCGAGAGCCCGCCGGTAGAGCGACGGACGAAGGTCGCCGCCCTTCTCGCCCCAGCCGGCGGCGATGCGCAGGCCGGCCTGCCGCCACTCGTCTTCGATTTCCGCCAGCGTCAGCACGCCCAGGCACGGCAAGGCGCCTCGGAGCGAGGCGCCGCGCGCGAGCTTGCGGATCAGTGCTGCCGCCGGCGTGACCGGGATGAAGGGACCGTCGCCGCCCTCGGCGATCAGGCACCAGACACGGCTCTGTGCGCCGGCCCGCAGCTCCATGCGCAGGCCGCCGCGATCCGTGCCGAGAAAACGCAGACGATCGGCGATGCGCACCAGGAGCGGCGTAGCCGGCGCCAGCGACCGCAGCAGCCGGCCGCGCACCAGCCAGGACAGCGACCACAGCCCGACATGGAGGATCGACAGTTCGATCCCGGCACCGGCGTAGGTCTCGCGAATGCCGAAGCGTTGGGCGAACAGCGCAGGTTCCGGCAGATCACAGGCGGCGACCCAGCGCTTGCCCAGCCGCGGCAGCCTCATGCGGCGCAGGCTGCCCCACACATGCCGGCCCGGCTGGTCGGCGATCGGCCTGCCCGCGCCGCCCAGGATCGTCGCCACCAGGGCCGGACCGCGCGGCGCATCGTTGCCGGGCATGATGCCGAAGGCGACGCGCTCGACCGGCCCCGTCTTCAGCGCCTCCTCGACGACCGCGCCGGTGATGGCAGGCGCGGTGCTGGCTCCCGAGCAGACCAGAAGGTTCGCTTTCAGCGCCGCCTCAGCCAGACGATCGATGCCGCGCACGAAGGCCGAATCGTCGGCGAGATCGACATAGTGGACGCCGTGGCGAATGCAGAGCTCGGCCACCGCATAGTCCTGTCCCTGGAAAGGTCCGGCGACGTGGACCACCAGATCGTGGCCGCCCTCGCCCAGCACGCCGTCGAGATCGCGGCGCCAGTCGAAGGCGCGGCCGGCGACACCGAGCTCGCGCGCCAGGCCATCGACGGCGCCGTGGTCGCGGGCGGCAACGGTGAGCGCGATCCGCGGATCGGCGGCCAGCAGACGGCAGAGCCTGCTGCCGAAGACGCCGGTGCCGCCGAGGACGAGGACGCGCACGCGCCGCTAGCGCAGCCGCGCCTGGAATTCACTGATCGCCACTGGCGGCGCCTTGGCGTAGGTGCCGCGGCGGCTGACGACGACGTTGGTGATGGCGCGCAGCGACAGCGCCATCTCGGTCGCCTTGGCAACGATGGCGATGCCGTTCAGCACAGGTGCATCGTCGATGACGAACGGGCTTTCGCGCGCGAACAGCAGCATGGGCAGACCGCCCGCGGGGATGATGACCTCAGCGCCCTTCTCGATCAGCGGCTTCACTTGCGTGATGAACTGCCCGCGCACCTCTGCGTAGGCCGTCTCGTCGGTGAAGGCCTTCATGAAGGACGGCAGGTCCATCTTGAGGGCCTGTGTGCCGGCATAGCGCTCGCCAAACCCATGCATGCGGATCTGCCGGTCGTGCCAGGGCACGAAGACGGGATCGATGGTCACCAGGCCGAGTCGTCCGCCCATGCTCAGCGCGGCCAGCAGGTTGGCCTCGCCGAGACCGATCACCGGGATGTCGACGGCCCCCTTGATCTCGATCAGGCCGGGCTCCTGGAAATGGCCGATCACGAAGGCGTCGTAGCCCGCCTTCTCGGCGGCCAGCGCATTGCCGATGACCTGGGCGGCGCAGCGGAACTCGGTCAGCGCGTGGAAGGAATGGTCGGGCGGATCGAGGCCATGGACCTCGAAGTTCATGCCGGGGGCCGCGACCTTGGACAGCATCGCCTGCAGCCGCTCGATGTACGGCGCCTGTTCGACCGGATGAACGAAGCTCTGGTACCAGATCCGCGCCAAGGTCAGCCTCCCCCAAGACTCCGTCGGAATCGCCAGTAGCGCAGTCCGAAGTTCGTCGGCAAGTCGCCGTCGACCACGAAGCCCATGCGCTCGTAGAGACCTCGCGCCGTCGTCATGGCCTCACTGGTGTGAAGCCCGATCTCCGTCGCGCCCTGCTGGAGAGCCCGCGCGATGCACCATTCGGTCAGCCGACGCGACAGGCCGCGGCCGCGCGCCGACCGCGCCACGCCCAGGAGGCGCAGCGAGGCCCATGCGCTGGGGAATATCTTTCCGTCCGACCGGCCTGGCGGGAAATAGAACACGACGGCGTCGAGCCCGGCCGGTCCGCGTATGCCCGCGATCTCCGCGTCACGCAGTCCGCCGGCAGCCTGCGCAAGACCGTCCTGCAGGCGCGTCCAGGCATCCGGTCCCATGCGTTCGGCATAGTCGGCATAGGCCTCGAGCAGGAGACACCCGACCGCCGCATGATCCGCCTCGGTCAGGTGCTCGATGGTGCTCACGTCCTAGAACGGAATGTCGTCGTCGAGTTCGGCCTTGCCGCCGCGCGCCGCCGGACGGCCACCGCCGCCACCCGCCGGCGGCCCACCGCCCATGTCGTCATCCATGCCAGCGCCCGCACCGGCACCCGCCTCGCCGCCACCGCCGCTGCGGCCGTCGAGCATGGTAAGCGCGCCGCCGAAGCGCGGGATCACGACCTCGGTCGTGTAGCGCTCCTGGCCGCTCTGGTCGGTCCATTTGCGCGTCGAGAGCTGTCCCTCGACATAGACCTTGGAACCCTTGCGCACGTACTTCTGCGCGACCTCCGCCAGCTTCTCGTTGAAGATGACGACACGGTGCCATTCGGTGCGTTCCTTGCGCTCGCCGCTCTGGCGATCGCGCCACGTATCCGACGTGGCCACCGACATGTTCACCATGGATCTGCCGTCCTGCATGGACCTCACTTCGGGGTCGCGGCCGAGATTGCCGACCAGGATGACTTTGTTGACGCTGCCCGCCATGGGGGCCTCCTTCGCTTTCCCGGTGCCGCGGGGCGCGGCACCTACCTCACGGCGGCCAAACTAGACCTACCCACCTGTGGGCAACCACCGATTTTGGGTTGTAGCGGCCTGACCGGGTGAACTTCGCTCATGCTGCCCCGCCGACAATTCATTGGTTGGCCAGGCAAACCCTCCCCTATCCTCCCGCGCCATGAGTAATTCCTTTCACGTGTCGCAGGTCTCGCGCGGGCAGGCTTTCGCCATCCTGGGCGGGGCCGCCCTGATGATGACCCTGGCGATGGGCATCCGGCAGAACCTGGGCCTGTTCCAGGCGCCCGCCTCCAAGGAATTGGGCATTGCCATCTCCGACTTCGCGCTGGCCATCTCCGTGCAGCAGGTCGCCTGGGGCCTGAGCCAGCCGTTCGCCGGCATCGTGGCCGACAAGCACGGCACCAGAGGCGTGGCGTTGGTCGGCAGCCTGCTGTTCATCGCCGGCGTGGTCCTGACGGCGACGGCGCAGGGCGCCTTGCCGATCGTGCTGGGGGCCGGCGTGCTGATCGGCGTGGCGCTCGCCTGCACGACCTCGGGCATCACCGCCAACATCGCCGCGCGCGTCGTGCAGCCGACGCGGCGGACACTGGCCTTCGGTATCGTTTCGGCGGCAGGCTCGGTCGGCACCATGCTGACCGCGCCGATCGCGGCCTACATGTTGAACCACGACGGTTGGCGCGCCGGGCTGTGGGCCTTCGCCATCCTGGCCGTCGCCATGCTGCCGGCCGCCTGGCTCGGCAGCCGCGCCGACAAGCTGCCCAACAGCGGGACGGCCGACCGCGACCTCAGCCTGACGGGTGCGCTGCACGAGGCGCGGCGCCATCCCGGTTACGTGGTGATGTCCATCGCCTTCTTCGTTTGCGGCCTGCAGCTCGTGTTCCTGACGACGCACCTCCCGACCTACCTCGCGCAATGCGGCATGGACGCGTCCTACAGCGCCCTGGTGCTGATGCTGATCGGCGGTTTCAACATTCTGAGCTCCTGGCTGTTCGGCTGGCTGGGCGACAAATATCCCAAGCGCCTGCTGCTCGGTGGCATCTACCTGGGACGCTCCGCCGCCTTGGCCCTGTTCTTTGTTTTCCCGCCCACGCCGGTCTCGGTGGTGCTGTTCGGCGCCGCCATGGGTGTGCTGTGGCTGGGCGTCATTCCGCTGGTCAATGGTCTGGTCGTGCAGATCTTCGGCCTGCGCTACCTCTCGACGCTGACCGGCATCGCCTTCCTCAGCCACCAGGCCGGCTCCTTCCTCGGCGCCTGGGGTGGCGGCTATCTCTTTGATCTGATGGGTTCCTACGACCTCGCCTGGAAGATCGGCGTGTTCATCGGCCTGATTGCGGGCACGATGCAGTTGCTGATGAATGACCGGCCAACGGCCAGAATGCAGGCACTGCAAGCAGCGCCGGCCTGATCTGCGGACTGGCGAAGCTGGGGGTTAATCGCCATATGCGGTGATCCCCTGCATCGCCTATTCTTGCCCGCACCGATGGCCAAATCACGCACCCCTGTTGCCGAGCCGCACCGTTTCATCTCGATCCGCGGCGCACGCGAGCACAATCTGAAGAACGTCGACCTCGACCTGCCGCGCGATCGCCTGGTGGTGATCACCGGCCTGTCGGGTTCCGGCAAGTCCTCGCTCGCCTTCGACACGATCTATGCCGAAGGCCAGCGCCGCTACGTCGAGAGCCTGTCGGCCTACGCCCGCCAGTTCCTCGAGCTGATGCAGAAGCCCGACGTCGATTCGATCGAAGGCCTGTCGCCGGCAATCTCGATCGAGCAGAAGACCACGTCGCGCAATCCGCGCTCGACGGTCGGCACCGTCACCGAGATATACGACTACCTGCGCCTCTTGTTCGCCCGCGTCGGCGTGCCCTACTCGCCCGCGACCGGCCTGCCGATCGAGAGCCAGACCGTGTCGCAGATGGTCGACCGCATCAAGACGATGGCCGACGGCACGCGGCTCTACCTGATGGCGCCCATCGTGCGCGGCCGCAAGGGCGAGTACCGCAAGGAGCTGCAGGAACTGCAGAAGAAGGGTTTCCAGCGGGTCAAGATCGACGGCAAGCTCTACGAGATCGCCGAGGCGCCCTCGCTCGACAAGAAGTACAAGCACGACATCGACGTCGTCGTCGACCGCATCGTCGTGCGCCCCGACCTCGGCAACCGGCTGGCCGATTCGATCGAGACGGCGCTCAATCTCGCCGAGGGCCTCGCTGTCGCGGAGAACGCCGACAACGGCGAGCGCACGGTCTTCTCGGCGCGCTTCGCCTGCCCGGTCTCCGGCTTCACCATCGAGGAGATCGAGCCCAGGCTGTTCTCCTTCAACGCGCCGCAGGGCGCCTGCCCGGCCTGCGATGGCCTGGGCGTAAAGATGTTCTTCGATCCGGAGATGGTGGTGCCGGACGACCGGCTGTCGCTCGGCGAGGGTGCGATCGCGCCGTGGGCCGATTCGTCAGGCCAGTACTACATGCAGACGCTGGAAAGCATCGCCAAGCACTTCAAGGTCAAGATGTCGATGCCGTGGCGCGACCTGCCCAGGAAGGTGCGCGACACCATCCTGTCCGGGAGCGGCGGTGAATCGATCGCCATGCGTTACGACGACGGCATCCGCCAGTACCAGACCACCAAGCCGTTCGAAGGCGTGATCCCCAACCTCGACCGGCGCTGGAAGGAGACGGACTCTTCCTGGGTGCGCGAGGAGCTCGAGCGCTTCCAGCACGAGAGCAAGTGCGAGACCTGCGGCGGCGCCCGGCTGAAGCCCGAGGCGCTGGCGGTGAAGATCGCCGGCCTCAACATCAGCCAGACGACCGAGTTCTCGATCGGCGAGGCGGTGAAGTGGTTCCTCGAGCTGTCGCCCAAGCTCACGCCCAAGCAGAACGAGATCGCCGCCCGCATCCTCAAGGAGATCAACGAGCGGCTGGGCTTCCTCGACAATGTCGGCCTCTCCTACCTGACGCTGAACCGCACCTCGGGGACTCTGTCCGGCGGCGAAAGCCAGCGCATCCGTCTGGCCTCTCAGATCGGCTCGGGCCTGACCGGCGTGCTCTATGTGCTGGACGAGCCGTCGATCGGCCTGCACCAGCGCGACAACGACCGGCTGCTGAAGACGCTGACCCGCCTGCGCGACCTCGGCAACACGGTGCTGGTGGTCGAGCACGATGAGGACGCGATCCGCGCCGCCGATCATCTGGTCGACATGGGCCCGGGCGCGGGCGCGCATGGCGGCAACGTGATCGCCGAGGGCACGCCCGAGGACGTGATGCGCAACAGCGCCAGCCTCACCGGGCAATATCTTTCGGGCTTCCGCCAGGTCCCGATTCCCAAGGTCCGCCGCGAGCCGCCCGCCAAGGGCGGCCGCTGGCTGACGGTCAAGGGCGCCAAGGAAAACAACCTGCAGAACGTGACGGCCAGCATCCCGCTCGGCACCTTCACCTGCGTCACCGGCGTGTCGGGCAGCGGCAAGAGCACGCTGATCATCGAGACCCTGTACAAGGCGCTGGCCAAGCGCCTGAACAATGCGCGCGAGCATGCCGGCGTCCATGCCGGGCTCGACGGTGTCGGGCACCTCGACAAGATCGTCGACATCGACCAGTCGCCGATCGGCCGCACGCCGCGCTCCAACCCGGCGACCTACACCGGCGCCTTCTCGCCAATCCGCGACTGGTTCTCGCAACTGCCGGAGTCAACGGAGCGCGGCTACAAGCCCGGGCGCTTCTCGTTCAACGTCAAGGGCGGCCGCTGCGAGGCTTGCCAGGGCGACGGCGTCATCAAGATCGAGATGCACTTCCTGCCCGACGTCTACGTCCAGTGCGACGTCTGCAAGGGCAAGCGCTACAACCGCGAGACCCTGGAGATCCACTTCCGCGGCAAGTCGATCGCCGACGTGCTGGAGATGACGGTCGACGAGGGCGTCGACTTCTTCAAGGCCGTGCCGGTGATCCGCGACAAGCTTCTGACCCTGCAGCAAGTCGGCCTGGGCTACATCCATATCGGCCAGCAGGCGACGACGCTGTCGGGCGGCGAGGCGCAGCGCGTCAAGCTCGCCAAGGAACTGTCGCGCCGCGCCACCGGCCGCACGCTCTACATCCTCGACGAGCCGACCACCGGCCTGCACTTCGAGGACGTGCGCAAGCTCCTGGAGGTGCTGCACCGGCTGGTCGAGGGCGGCAACACGGTGGTGGTGATCGAGCACAATCTCGAAGTCATCAAGACCGCCGACTGGATCCTCGACCTCGGCCCCGACGGCGGCGCCGGCGGCGGCCGGCTGGTCGCCGAGGGGCCGCCGGAAGAGATCGTGAAGGTCGCGGACAGCTACACCGGGCAGTATCTGGCGCGCCACCTGCCGCGCAGTGCGGCGGCCAAGAAACGGGCCTAACTCCTATTCGGACCGCGGGCGTCCCGCCCGCCTCATGAGTCATGAGCGGGCGGGACGCCCGCGGTCCGAACATGACTAGACTTCCGTAACCTTCGTCACGCGACCATTCGCCTCCCAGCCAGCGACGGCCAAACGGCCGCTTGCGGCGCACATCTCGACGGCGACTCGCGTGCACACATTCACGACGGGAGCCGTCGCCCACTCGAGATTGGGCGGATGTCTTCCAGTGCAGGCGGCCATCGCGGCAACGCGGCGGCGATTATTCTCCACCGGCGTGCCTTCGCCGCAGACGCGGGGCCGCCAGCCATCCGATCGATCGCGCCACGCATTGGCGACGACCGTCCGGCCGCGGTAGGTACGCGCCCCGTCTCCATCGCGCTCGATCAGCACGCGTTCACCGGGCGCGCACCCTGTCACGAGGAAGAGCACGGGCCGCGCGACGGGCGTCGTTTCAAGAAATCGACAGGCCTGATCGAACGTCGCGCACATCTCGAAGGCGACCCGCAAGGAATGCTCGGGTGGCGGACGGCCGCTGGAAAAGAAGGCCGCGAGCGCGTTCAGCGCGTAGTCGAGCCACAGCAGCCAGCCCGCCGTCGTGCGTCGGCGCATCGGCGCCTGGTTGATCGAGGCCGCGAAGCGTCCGGGTGCGACGGCGGTCAGGACGCCGGCGAAGCCCGGCCAGGTGACGTTCAGGAAGTCGCCGGCCGGGCCGCGTTGGTGGACGACCTCGACCAGCCTGCCCAGGCCCGGAAACGGCCAATCGAGGGTACGGCGCAGGACTGGGCCCTCCGGGCCATCGTCGGCCAGGGCGGTGCAGCCGAAGGCGTAGGCGCCATGCAGCAGCCAAATGCCCGGCCGGCCCAACGTGCGGGCAATGGCGGCGATATCGTCCAGAAAGGGCGATCCCGACCGCCGCAGCCACCCCCGGGCGAACGGATCGGCCAGCCGGGCAAGCAGCCCGCCGAAGGGCAGCCAACCTAGGCAGGCGTCACGGAGGGCCAGAGCCTGCGCGCGTCGGCGCCTCGCATGCGCCGCCACCCCCTCCTCACGCAGGTCGATCTGCGAGACATACTCCATAAAGTGAGCAATCACTCATTTAACGACACTAGTCAAGCCTGGCGGCGCTGCCAGGTGATGCGCCCCAGGTCGTAGCCGAATTGCCGCTCAATCACGGCGGCCGTCGCGTCCGAGGCATCGGCCTTGCGGCCGGCGACACGGGCCTGGGCGACCTCCTTCGGCACGTCGAGCCAGAGGCCCTCGAACGGCACGCCGACCTTGAGCGCCAGCGCCTCGGCCGCGGTGCGCTCGTCCTCGCGGGCGAACACCGCGTCGAGCACGACGCTGTAGCCGGCGCGCAGCACGCGCTCGGCACGCGCCATGAAGGCGGCGTAGATCCTCGCCGCGGCATCGGCCGAGTAACTGCCCGGCGGCATGCGCTGCTCGAGGGCGATGCCGGCCTGGCGCTTGCGCTCGACGTCGCTGCGCACCACCACCGCGCCCGGCGCGCGGCCGATCTCCGGCGCGAGCTTCAACGCCAGCGTGGTCTTGCCGCTGCCCGACAGGCCGCCGATGGCCAGCAACCGTGGCGGCGCAGGTTTCAGGAAATCGAGCGCCATGCGCTGGTAGGCCCGGGCGCCCTCGAAGCCTTTCCCCGCCAGCGCCGCACCCGCTGCGTCGACGAAGGCGCGCACGCAGGCGCGACGCGACAGGAAATGCGGCAGCAGCGCCAGCGCCTCTTCGTGCGGCGCCTGCGGCAGCTCGGCGATGCGCCACAGCCATTCGTTGAACAGGCGGTTGGCCAGCGGCCGCAAACCGCGCTCGCAAAGGTCCATCAGCGTGAAGGCAAGATCGTAGAGCACGTCGATGCTGGCCATGCGCTCGGAGAACTCGATGGCATCGAACGGCACCGGCTGGCCGTCGATCAGCACGATGTTGCGCAGGTGCAGATCGCCATGACAGCGCCGCACTGCGCCGGCGCCGGCGCGGCGCGCCACCTCCTCGATATGCGCTTCGAGCGCATCGGGCAGCGCTGTCGCCAACGACTCAGTGGTCGACCGATCCAGCCGCTCGCCCTGTTCGCGCAACTGGCGAATGTCGGCCGCCACCGACCGGCGATAGTCGTCCGGCCCGGAAAAGCCGCTGACCGGCGCCAAAGTGTCGTGATAGGCGGCGACGCGCACGCCCAGCGCCGCCATCATCTCGGGCGTGAGCGCGCGGCGGTCGGCCATGCGGTCGAACAGGCCGTCTTCGTCGAAGCGGCGCATGACGACCAGCCAGTCGACGGCGTCGTCGGCGCTGCTCACCGACCTCGCCAAGGCCGAGCTTGCCGTCGCGGCGGCGCACGGGTGCGGCGCCGAGATAGATCTCCGGCGCCAGCTTGTGGTTGATCTCGATCTCGGCCGCGCACATCGCGCCGCGCCGTTCGGCCGTCGAGAAGTCCATGTAAGGGAACTTCACGGCGCGCTTGAGCTTGTAGCCGCGCTCCGGGGTGAGGAATACGACCGCGCCGTGCGTGTCGATGCGCCGCTCCGGCGCCAGATGCTTCGTGAGGAAGTCGATGACTTCGCTCTGGTCCTCGACCACGAAGGACGGAGGGGCGGTCACGCCGGCGCCGTCAGGGATAGAGCGTGCGGGTCGTCCACGGCGCGTCGGGCGACGGCCGGCGATACTCCAGCCGGTCGTGCAGGCGGAACGCGCCATCCTGCCAGAACTCGATCCGCACGGGTTTTAGCCGGAAGCCCGACCAGTGCGGCGGCCGTGGCACCTTGCCGATCACGTGCCGGGCCGTGAACTCGGCGACGCGCCTCTCCAGCGCAAACCGGCTCTCCAGCGGTCGCGACTGCTCCGACGCCCAGGCGCCGATCTGGCTGCCGCGGTCGCGGCTGGCGAAGTAGGCATCGGCCTCCTCGGCCGTGGTCGGGGCCACCGGCCCTTCGAGGCGCACCTGGCGGCGCAGCGACTTCCAGTGAAACAGCATGGCAGCCTTGGGATGGGCCAGCAGATGCTCGCCCTTGCGGCTTTCATGGTTGGTGTAGAAGACGAAGCCGGACGCGTCGAAGCCCTTGAGGAGCACCATACGCACCGCCGGCGTGCCGTCCGGCCCCACCGTGGCCAGGCTGAGCGCCGACGGATCGTTGGGTTCGCTCTTGTCGGCTTCGGCGTACCACGCGGCGAAAAGTTCTAGCGGATCGGACTTTTCAGGGATCATGACACCACAATATGAGGGGCTGTGGGCGGCAAGACCACCGGCATCTTGTCCCGCTAGCCATCCCCCGCTAGAACCGGAGCATGACCGTAGCTGGACAATTGATGGCCGGTAAAAAGGGCCTCGTCATGGGCGTTGCCAACGAACGCTCGATCGCCTGGGGCATCGCCAGGGCCTGCCACGACCACGGCGCGGAGGTGGCGTTCACCTTCCAGGGCGAGGCGCTGGAACGGCGCGTGCGGCCGTTGGCCAACTCGCTCGGCGCCAAGATCATCGTGCCCTGCGACGTCACCAACGCCGCCAGCATCGACGCGACCTTCGCCGAGATCGAGAAGCAGTGGGGCAAGCTGGATTTCGTGGTCCATGCCATCGCCTTCTCCAACAAGGACGAGCTGCGCGGCCGCTATCTCGACACCTCGCCGGAGAACTTCCAGCTCACCATGAACGTGAGCTGCTATTCGCTGACGGCGGTGGCGCAGCGCGCCGTGCCGCTGATGAAGGACGGCGGCAGCCTGCTCACGCTCACCTACTACGGCGCCGAGCGCGTCATCCCGCACTACAACGTCATGGGGGTGGCCAAGGCCGCCCTCGAGGCCAGCGTGCGCTATCTCGCGGCCGACCTCGGCGAGCAGAAGATCCGCGTCAACGCCATCTCGGCCGGTCCGATCAAGACGCTGGCCTTCGCCGGCATCAACGACGGGCGCTATATACTGAAGTGGAACGAGCTCAACTCGCCGCTCAAGCGCAACATCACCCAGGAGGAAGTCGGCAACGCCGCCCTCTACCTGCTGTCCGATCTCGGCACCGGCATGACCGGTGAAGTGATGCATGTCGACGGCGGCTACCACGTCGTCGGCATGATCAAGACCTCGTCGGCCAAGCAGATCGCCGAACTGCTCGGCAATTTCGAGGGCGAGTAGGACGGAGGCCGGCAGCCATGGCCGGCAGCAGTTTCGGCACCCTCTTCCGGTTCACCAGCTGGGGCGAAAGCCACGGGCCGGCGATCGGCTGCGTCGTCGACGGCACGCCGCCGCGCATCCCGCTCGCCGAAGCCGACATCCAGGTGTGGATGGAGAAGCGCCGGCCCGGCCAGTCGCGCTTCGTCACCCAGCGCCAGGAGCCGGACACGGTGAAGATCCTGTCCGGCGTGTTCGAGGGCGTCACCACCGGCACGCCGATCGCGCTGCACATCGACAATGTCGACCAGCGCTCGCGCGACTATGGTGAGATCAAGGACAGTTTCCGCCCCTCCCACGCCGATTACACCTACTTCAAGAAATACGGCGTGCGCGACTATCGCGGCGGCGGCCGGCAATCGGCGCGCGAGACGGCGGTGCGCGTCGCCGCCGGCGCCATCGCCCGCAAGATCCTGGGTGACGGCGTCAAGCTCCGCGGCGCCGTGATCCAGCTCGGCACCCAGAAGATCGACCGCGCCAAGTGGGACTGGGACGCCACGGCGGACAATCCCTTCTGGTGCCCCGACCGCCAGGCGGCGCAGGGCTGGGAAGGCTATCTCGACGACGTGCGCAAGCGCGGCAGCTCGGTCGGCGCGGTCATCGAGGTCGTGGCCTCCGGCATCGCCGTCGGCCTGGGCGATCCGGTCTACGACAAGCTCGATGCCGATCTCGCCAAGGCGCTGATGAGCATCAACGCCGTGAAGGGCGTGGAGATCGGCGACGGCTTCGCCACGGCGGCGATGAGCGGCGAGGAAAATGCCGACGAGATGCGCATGAAGGACGGCGCGCCGGCCTTCCTCAGCAACCACGCCGGCGGCATCCTGGGCGGCATCTCGACCGGGCAGGACATCGTCTGCCGCCTGGTCGTGAAGCCGACCAGTTCGATCCTGCACAACGTGCGCAGCATCGACCGCTTCGGCAACGAGGTCGAGTTGCGCACCAAGGGCCGCCACGATCCCTGCGTCGGCATCCGCGCAACACCGGTTGCCGAGGCGATGATGGCCGTCGTGCTGGCCGACCATCTGCTGCGCCATCGCGCGCAGTGCGGCTGAGCCGACGGGCATGGCCGCCCAGCCGATGACGGCGCGTTACAGCACGCTGCACAACGGCAGCATGGCGGCAATCTCGCTGGGTATGGTCGTCGTGGCGATTGTGCACTTCATCGACAACCCGGCAAAAGCGCCGACGCTGTCGCTGAACGACCCGAACTTCGTGCTGTTCTTCGTGCTGGCGATTGCGGTGCTCTACTACGTCGTCCTGGGCATCAGCCGCATACGCAATCGCGATCCGCAGGTCGTCATCGACCATGACGGCATCCGGCTCGGCTTCGGCCGCAACAGCCGCTTCACCTGGGACGACATCATCTGGGTGCGCCTGCGCCGGCTGGCGCTGCGCCCGCAACTCGAAATCGGCCTTGCGGATCAAGCCTTCATCGCCGCCAACCTGCGCCTCAGCATGTGGAGCTTCGATGACAGCCTGCGGCCGGTGCGCGGGCAGCCGACGACGGTGCTGGTGCGCGACAACGGGCTCGACACCAAGGCATCGGCGATGCTTGACGCCGTCAGGACCTTCCGGCCGAATCTCGTCAAATCCTGAAGATCTGAAACGGAGACTTCGCCATGTGGCGATTCATCGTCGGCGTGCTGGCGACCGTGGGCACCCTCACCCTGCTCGGAATCGGCGGCTGCGCCGCCTTCCTCGCCTCGGCGCCCTTCACCACCAAGCCGCTGCCGCAGAACGTCGTCCTGTCGCTCGACCTGCGCGACGTGCCGTCGGAATCGACCCGCAGCAGCCTGCTGGGCGGTGACCTGTTCGGCGGCAAGCGCGACATCGTCGATACCGTGCAGTTCCTGTGGCAGGCGGCCGACGATCCGCGCGTCGTCGGCATGTTCGTCGACATCGGCGATGAATCGGCAGGCCTCGGCCGCGTCCAGGAGCTGCGCCAAGCGATCGCCCACTTCCGCGGCAAGGGCAAGTTCGCGATAGGCTTTGCCGAATCGCTGGGCAGCGGCGGCACGCACTTCTCCGACTACTACCTCGCCTCGGCGCTGGAGCAGATCTGGCTGCAACCGAGCGGCGGCTTCGCGGTGGCCGGGCTCGCCATCGAGACGCCGTTCATCAAGGACGGCCTGGACCGGCTGGGCGTGAAAGTCGAGGGCGGCAAGCGCTACGAGTACAAGAGCGCCCCCGACACCTTCCTGGACACCGCCTATCCGCCGCCCGCCCGCGAGAACCTGCAGCAGCTTCTCGACAGCCTCTACGGCCAGTTCGTGGGCGACGTCGCACGAGAGCGCAATATCGAACCGGCAAAGCTGCGTCAGCTCATCGACTCGGTGCCCTTCGACTCCGAGAAGGCGCGGCAGGAACGCCTGGTCGATCGCATCGGCTACCGTGCCGATGCGCTCGACGATGTCACGACGCGGGCCGGCAAGAGCCGCACCCTCGTCACGCTCTCGGACTATGCCAACGATCCGTCGCGGCCCAAGCCGCGCGGCGACACGGTGGCGCTGGTGCGCATCACCGGCGCGATCATGTCGGGATCGCCCAACCGCGGTCCGCTCGACGACGACAACATCGCCACGTCGGAGGACATCGTCGACGCGCTCGACCAGGCGGCCTCGGCCAAGGAGGTCAAGGCGATCGTGCTGCGCATCGACTCGCCCGGCGGCACCTATCCGGCGGCCGATGCCATCGCCGACGCCGTCGGGCGCGCCCGCTCGGCCGGCAAGCCGGTGATCGTGTCGATGGGCGACGTCGCGGCGTCGGGCGGCTACATGGCGGCGATGCGCGCCGACGTCATCGTGGCCCAGCCCACGACCATCACGGCCTCGATCGGCGTGTTCGGCATCTGGCCGGTGGCGACCGGGCTTTTGGCTTCGCTCGGCGTCAACGTGGAGCGTCTGTCGGTCGGCACCAACGCCGGAATGTATTCGGTGTTCCAGCCGCCGACCACGGCGCAGCGCGCCGCCATCCAGCGCCAGCTTGACGAAATCTACGCCGACTTCACGCGCCAGGTCAGCGAGGCGCGCAAGCTCGAGGGCAGCCGCCTCGACGCGGCTGCGCGCGGCCGTGTCTTCTCCGGCATCGACGCCAAGAAGGCAGGCTTGATCGACGAGCTGGGCGGCCTGCAGCTCGCCCTCAACATCGCCAAGGCCAAGGGTGGCATCGACGAGCAGCGCCAGGTCGAGCTGCGTGCCTATCCGCCCGACTCCGACCGCTGGCAGAAGGTCATGGATCGGCTGCTGCGGCTGGCCGGCATCGACGCCCAAGGCCCGACGGTGCGCGTCCCGCGCGAGGTGCGCGAAACGCTCGCCCGCTTCGGCATCGTGGCGCGCCCCGGCAACGTCCGCCTGCCGCCCCTGCCGCCGTTGTGGCGTTGACGCTGGGGCGCGCCACGCCGCAGACGAGCAGGAGCGCCAGCCGCTTCATTTCATGAGGCGCACGCTGGCCAGGGTTTCGACCCCGTCGTCGCGGCGGCGCAACAGCGCCAGCTCCTCGACGCGGCCGTGCATCGGCAGATGCTGGCGCTCGACCATGCGCGCGAGATGCTCGGCCTCGGCGGCGTGGCCGAACAGGCCAACGGTGATGTGCGGCTCGAAGGCCTCGCTGCCCGGCACTGGGTTCAGCGTCTCATGGAGCTCGATCAGCTCGGCTGCACCGTTGGCCGGCACGGCATAGAGGTAGGCGGCGCGCGATGGCGGCGCCATGTCATGGCGCACCAGCCGCTCCAGCATGAACCAGAAGGGCCGGCGCCCGGCGAGGCCGTCGAGCGCGGTCCTGAGCCGCCCCTCCTCGGATGCATCGGCGCCGAACACCAAGGTGAAGTGCGGGCCGATCAGGTCGGCCTCGCGCGAGTGGTACTGCGCCCTCAGCCGCCGCAGTGCGGTGTCGTCGGCCTCCGCCAGCACCGGCCAGGCCACGACGTAGAGCATCAGCCGTAGCTCTTGGCCATGCCGAAGGCGGGATCCATCGCCGCGCCGTAGGGCGGGAACGGATAACGCAGGCCGTTCTTGCCGAGATGGCCCATACCCTCGATGGCGCGCAGGAACTCGTCGGGCGGGCAGGCCATCAAGAGCTCGTCGTCGGCGACGCCGCCGTAGCGCCGCTCGGCATAGCAGGGCAGCGACAGCGAGGTCTGCCGCGTGGCCAATGCGCGTCCCCAGGAATCGGCGCAGGCGCTCTCGCCGGTGCAAGTGAAGTCGTAGCGGCGGTAGCGATGGAACTGCAGGCCGTTGATGAAGTAGATCATCTGCCCGGGCGTGCCGTAGAACAGGCAGATGTCCGGCGGATCGAGCCGCGCCGAGCGCAGGGGCGACACCACGAGGCCGTTGTACTTGCCGTCGGGCACGCGCGGCATCTGCGCCTGGTGCGCGGCCGAGGCTTCCTTGTTGCCGAACCACACGCCGTTCATGTGGTCGCCCGACAGGAATCCCTCGCCGGGATGGTTCAAGCCGACCACGCCGCCGCAATTGCCGCCGCGCGTGTTGTCGACGGTGATGCCGAGCGTAAAACCGTACCAGCGCGACTGCGTCACCATCTGGCACATGGTGAACTTGAAACCGTCGGTCGGCTTGCGGACGCCCTGGATCTTCTCCATGTCGGCCGGGTCCTCGAACAGCCGCATGCCGATCGGCTGGGTCCGGATGCGCAATAGGTCGATCAGCTTGGCCGAGGCGTCGGCCAGCATCTTGCCGTCGATCTTCTCGGGCGGCGTCCACGGGGCGACCTTGTAGCCCGGCGGCAGCGTCTGGACGTTCATGGTTTCCTCCGTGTCTGCCTCCTTTGCTCCTGCGGAGCTACGGAGGCGTTGGTTAGGTGAGGTTGAGCCCACCATCGGCGATGACGATCTCTCCGGTAACGTAGTCGTTGGCAACGAGCGCGGCCACCAGATCGGCGATGTCCTCGGGTTTCGCAGGCCGGCGCATGGCCGAGCGGGTGTACCAGAGTTCCGTCGCCTCGGGCCAGTTCGCGCCCATCGGCGTCTCGACGAGGCCCGGCGCCACGCAATTGACGCGGATGGCCGGCCCCAGCGCCAAAGCGAGCAGGCGCGTGACGTGATGCAGTCCCGCCTTGGCCGTCGCATAAGGAATCGAGGCGCCCTTGGGCCGCACGCCGGCATGGGTGCCAATGTTGACGATCGAGGCCGGCCTGCCAGCCTCGGACGACTTGCGAAGCGCCGCCTCGGCTTCGCTGATCAGCACGAAGGGCGCAATCAAGTTGACGTCGAGCATGCGCCGCCAGACCGCCGGCGTCGCCGCCTTGAGATCGGTATGCGGGATGCGGATCGACTGACCGGCGTTGTTCACCAGCACGTCGAGCCGGCCATGCTGCTTCAAGACGGCGGCGACCAGGCCGCGTGTCGCCTGCTCATCGGCAAGATCGGCCTGGTGATAGCTCGCGCCAGCGAGTTCATCGGCCATGCGCTTGCCGACTTCCGCTGAGCTGCGCGAATGCAGCGCGACCTTGTAGCCGTCGCGCGCCAGGCGACGCGCCGTGGCAGCACCAATTCCAGAGGTCGAGCCGGTGATCAGAGCGACGCGATCAGACACTGGACTTCAGCGCCTCCAGCGTCTCGTCCGGCCGCTCGACGATCATGAAGTGTCCCGAGTTGGGAATGACGACGGTGCGGGCGCCGGCGATGGCGGCGGCCAGCGGCTTGGCCTTGGCGGCGGGCGTCATGAGATCGCCGTCGCCCAGGACCAGCACGGTCGGGCACTTGATCGCGGCGGCGCGCGCCAGCGCATCCTTGTAGACGTTGCAGGCGGCAAGATCGGCGTGGATCACGCCGGCCCGGTTGCCCGAGAGCACGGCAAGCAATTCGCGCCGGAGCCACAGGCCGGGCGAAACCATGCCGCCCTTGTGCAGCGCGTTGCCCATGCCCCAGAAGGTCATCAGCTCCTGGACCTTGAGGGTGTTGGCCTTGGCCAATTCCAGCATCTCGGGATGGACCGGCATCTCGGCCGCCACGCCGCACAGGCCGAGCGCCCTCACCTTGTCGGGAAAGCGCGCCGCCATCTCGACGGCGACCAGCGCGCCCATGGAATGGCCAACCAGCGCCGCCTGCTTCAGGCCGGCCGCATCGACGAGCGCCGCCGTCCAGTCGGCCATCGCCGCGATGTTTTCGAGAGCCGGCCCGTCAGACCAGCCATGGGCGGGAAAATCGACCGCCAACACGCTGCGGCCATGATGTGCAAACCAGCGCGTCTGCAGGCGCCAGATCGTGCGATCGAAGCCGGCCCCGTGAAGGAAAATGACGGCAGGCTTCGCCGGGTCGAAGTCGGTGCCGCCGGTCGTCGCAGAGACGGCGCGGCCGTTGACGGCGAGCTTCATGGTCAGGCCTTCACTGCCGCGCGCAACGCCTGGCCGAGATCGTCCAAAAGGTCGGCGGGATCTTCCAGGCCGACCGACAGGCGGATCATGCCCTCGCCAATACCCGCCTCCTTCAGGGCCGCCGCATCGAGCTGGGCGTGCGTCGTCGAGGCCGGATGGATCACCAGGGACTTGGCATCGCCCACATTGGCGAGGTGCGAAAACAGGCGCAGCCGCTCGATGAAGCACCGGCCCGCCTCGCGTCCGCCCTTGATGTCGAAGCTGAAGATCGAGCCGGTGCCTTTGGGCAGGAGTTTCTGGCCCAACGCATGATCGGGGTGATCGGGCAGCTCCGGCGAGGCGATGCGCTCGACAGCAGGATTGTCCTTGAGGAAGCCGATCACCTTGCGCGCATTCTCGACGTGGCGCGCCATGCGCAATGGCAGCGTCTCGAGACCCTGCAGCAGGTAGAACGCGGTCTGCGGCGCCATGCACGAGCCGAAGTCGCGCACGCCCTCGGTGCGGGCGCGCATGATGAAGGCGTGCGGGCCGAACTCCTCGGCGAAGTCGATGCCGTGATAACCGGCATAGGGTTCGCTCAACGTCGGGAACTTGGCCGAGCCTTCCCAGTCGAAGCGGCCGGAGTCGACGATGACGCCGCCGATTGCAACGCCATGCCCGCCGATGAACTTCGTCGCCGAGTGGAACACGATGTCGGCGCCGAGCGTCAGCGGTCGGCACAGCACCGGCGAGGCGAAGGTGTTGTCGATCATCAGCGGGATCTTCGCCTGGTGCGCGATACCCGCGATGACCGGGATGTCGAGAATCTCGCCGCCGGGATTGCCCACCGTCTCGCCCAGCACCAGCCGCGTCTCGGGCCGGATCGCCTTGGCGAACCCGTCATGGTCGCGCGGATTGACGAAGGTGGTGGTGATGCCGAAGCGCGGCAGGGTCAGCCCCAACATGTTGCGCGTGCCGCCGTAGAGCGAGGTCGAGGCGACGATGTGGCCCCCCGCTCCCATCAGCGTGGCGATGGCGATGTGCAGCGCGGCCTGTCCGCTCGACACGCCCAGCGCGCCCGAGCCTTCTTCGAGAGCCGCAACGCGCTCCTCGAACACCGCGACCGTCGGATTGGAGATGCGGCTATAGATGTGGCCGCCAACCTCGAGGTTGAACAGGCTGGCGGCGTGGTCGACGTCGCGAAATACAAATGACGTCGTCTGGTAGATCGGCACGGCGCGCGCGCCAGTGACGGGATCGGGATGCTGGCCGGCATGCAGGGCGAGCGTATCGGGCTTCAGGAACTTGGCTTCGACCACGGCGATCTACTTCTTGAAGAAGGAAGCGGCAGCCGCGGCGTGGCTCTGCTTGGCCTTGATCTTGTCGTCGACGCGCGCCAGCTCGGCCTTCAGCGCGGCGGCGTATTCCTTGAGGTCCTCGATGTTCATGGCATCGAGGTTTTTGGGCTGCGGTTTCTTCTGTTTCGGATCGAGATCGTCGAGGTCAAAGGCCATGGCGCGGCTCCACGGGAAGCGGCTAATTGAGACCTACCATTGCTCCCACCGCTCCGAAAGGCCGACCATGAGCGCACTGCCCGCGACGATGACCTGTGTCGAGATCAAGAAGCCAGGCGGGCCCGAAGCGTTGGTGCCGACGACGCGGCCGGTGCCGCAACCCAGGGACGGCGAGCTGCTGATCAAGGTCGCGGCGGCGGGCGTCAACCGGCCCGACATCGCCCAGCGCGCCGGCCTCTATCCGCCGCCTCCGGGCGCGTCGGATCTGCCCGGTCTCGAAGCCGCCGGCACCGTGGCGGCGCTGGGCGCGGGCGTCAGCGGCTGGACGGTGGGCGATGCCGTGTGCGCGCTGACGCCGGGCGGCTCCTATGCCGAGTACTGCACCGTGCCGGCCCCGCAATGCCTGCCGCCGCCCAAGGGCTTCGACATGCTGCGCGCGGCGGCGTTGCCGGAGAACTATTTCACCGTGTGGCACAATCTCTTCGAGCGCGGCCAGCTCAAGGCCGGCGAGAGCGTGCTGATCCATGGCGGTGCGAGCGGCATCGGCACGACGGCGATCCAGCTCGCCAAGGCGTTCGGCGCCACCGTGCTGACGACCGTGCGCAACGAGGCCAAGGCAAAGGCCGTGCTCGATCTCGGCGCCGACCACGCCATCCTCTACAAGGACAACGACTGGGCGGCCGAGGCGAAGAAGCTCTCAGGCGGCGTCGACGTCGTGCTCGACATGGTGGCGGGCGACTATCTGCCGAAGAACCTCGGACTGCTGAAGGAGGACGGCCGCTGTGTCGTCATCGCCATCCAGGGCGGCGCGACGGCGACGGTCAGCGCCGGCATCGTCATGGTGAAGCGGCTCACGCTGACAGGCTCGACGCTGCGACCGCAGAGCATCGAGAGCAAGAGCCGCATGGCGCAAGGCCTGAAGGAAAAGGTCTGGCCGCTGCTCGAGGCCGGCAAGATCAAGCCCATCATCTACAAGACCTTCCCGCTCACGGAAGCTGCCGCCGCGCACGCCGAGCTCGAGCGTGCCGACCATGTCGGCAAGGTTATGCTGGCGGTGTAGCGCTGGGCCGTCATGGTCTTCCGGACCGCGCGCATCCTGCGCGCTCATGATTCATGAGCGCGCAGGATGCGCGCGGTCCAAAAGAGCGTGAGAAGGACGCCCCGGCGCCCCCGGCTCAGAACTTCCCGGTCACGAAGTACATCGCGATCCAGGGCTGCCAAACCACGAGGGCAAGGCAGCCCATCATCAGGAGGATGAACGGCAGCGCGGCGCGGCAGAGCAGGCCGAAGGGCTGCTTGAAGGCGCTCATGGCCACGATCAGGTTGAGCCCGACCGGCGGCGTCAGATAACCGATCTCGAGGTTCAGGATCATGATCAGGCCGAAGATCACCTTGTCGTAGCCGTAGGCGGCAGCGACCGGCGCGAGCAAGGGCGCCAGCACCAGGATGGCCTCGCCCGTGGTCATCAGGCAGCCAACGACCAGCAGCAGGATGTTGACCAGCACCATGAAGGCAATGGGGCTGTCGATATAGCCCTGCATGAGGGCCACCATGCCCTGCGGTATACGATGCTCGATCAGGATGATGTTGAGGCTGAGCGCGACGGCCAGCACGGGGAACAGCGAACCGCCGAGCTTGGAGGCCTCGAGCACGACATTGTAGAAGTCGACGAGCTTGAGCTCCCTGTGGACGAAGACCTCGATCACCATGGCGTAGGCCAGCGCCACGGCAGCCGCCTCGGTGGCGGTGAACCAGCCGGTGTAGATGCCGCCCAGCATGATCACCGGCATCAGCACCGCCCAGATGCCGCGGCGGAACGAGGTTAAAAACTCGTCGAACCTGAAGGTTTCGGCCGGCCGCTTGCGGTTGACCCACACGGCATAGACCGACAGCACGAGGGTGATCAGGATGCCCGGCCCGAAGCCTGCGGCGAACAGATCGACGATCGAAGTCTCGGTGACGAGCCCGTAGATGATCATCGGGATCGACGGCGGAATGATGATGCCCAGCGTGCCGCCCGACATGATCGCGCCCAGGGTGAACTTGGTGTCGTAGCCCGCCTGGCGCATCGCCGGATACATTACCGAGCCGATCGCCAGCATGGTGACGATGGAGGAGCCGGAGATCGCCGCGAACACCGCGCAGGAGAGCACACACGCCACCGCCATGCCGCCTGGCACCGGCCGCGTGATGGCGGCCAGCATGTCGATCAGGCGCTGGGCGATCGAGCCGCGCGTCATGACGTTGCCGCACAGGATGAACAGCGGGATGGAAAGGATCAGCTCCTTGTCGAGCCCGATCCACATGTCCTCGATGATGTAGTCGAGCTCGCCCTTCCCCCACACGAGATGGACGAACACCGCCGCCGACAACAGGATCACCAGCAGCGGCTGGCGCAGAAACAGCAGAAGCGCGACCAGCCCGAGAATCAGGACGCCGTTCATTCCTGGAATTCCGGCAATCCGGGACGCAGCGAAGGCCAGAGCGCGTAGGCGAAGTAGCGGCAGGCCGCCGACAGGAAACCCAAGGGAATGGCGAGCTGGAAGGGCCATACCGACCAGTCGAGCACCGGCGCGCGCAGGTCGACCGTGTAGGTCGATTCGACAAACTTGAAGCCGTACCACGTGACGCCCAGCAGGAAGCAGCCGGTGATGACGTCGGCCAGCCGGTCCATCCGCGGACCCCAGCCCTTCGGCACCCAGCCGAAGCCGACGCGCGGCACGAGATGGCTGCCGGTCGCGGTGGCGATGCCGATGCCGGCGAAGCTGCCGACCACCAGGGCGTAGATCGACAGCCGCTGCGAGGCGAAGATGCCGGTCGGACCGACATCGATGCCCAGGAAATTGAACACCGGCCCGACGAACTCGCGGCCGAGAACATCGAGCACCAGGATGACGGCGATGAAGGTGAAGCAGACGACGGCGACCCAGCACTCTACCCTGTGCCAGACTGCCAGCACGCGCGCCGCAGCAGCAGGCGGCGCGGTGCGCGCCTCAGGCACGTCGCTCATGAAAGGTGCTTAGGCCTTCTTGTCGCAAGCCGCACGCGCGGCTTCCATTTCCTTGTAGAAGGCAGGCGCGTCGCCGCCCACTTCCTGGACCATCTTGGGCCAAGCCGGCTGCAGCGCCTTGCGCCACAGCTCGCGCTGCTCGGGCGTCGGCGTGGCGATCGTGCCACCGGCCTTCACATGCATCTGCCGCAAGGTCTCCTCGAAGCCGCGGATCTCCTTGCGCAGCTGATCGGCGCTGCGCGTCGTCACGGCCTTCTCGAGCGCTGCCTTCTCGGCCGCCGGCAGCTTGTCGTAGACCGCCTTGTTCATGAGGATGATGCCGGGCGCATCGGAAAGCTCGACGCGCGACAGCACCGGCGCCACCTTGGCCAGGCCCGACGGCAGGTAGAAGGTGACGACCGTGCCGTTGACGTCGGTGAGCCCGGTCTGGAAGGCCGAGGCGATCTCGGTGATGCCGATCGGCGTTGGATTGGCGCCGAGCGTGGTCCAGGTCATCGCCGACACCTTGTTCGACGCCGACGCCGCCTTCAGCCCCTTGACGTCGGCCGGCACCAGATACGGCTTCTTGCCGACGATGTCGGCCGTGCCGACCTCGGTCCAGCCGAGGAACTTGACGCCCTTCTTGGCCAGCAAGTCCGAAACCGTCTTGGTCATCTTGTCGACCGCGCAGTCCTGCTCGGCGACGTTCTTGAAATAGAACGGCAGGCCGAGCAACGCGAGCTCGGGCACGATCAACGCGACGGCGCCGTTGGAGAAGCCGCCCATGTCGATGCGGCCGCGCGCCACCTGCTGCACAGTGTCCTGCTCGTTGCCGAGCTGCGCGGCAATGAAGGACGAGATCTTGAGCTTGCCGCCGCTCGCCTCGGTCACGTCCTTCTCGAAGCGGCGAAGCTGAGGGTTGACCCACGGCGTCTGCTCCGGCGCGCCGGTCGTGTAGCGAAGCTCGGTGACCTTGTCCTGGGCGGCGGCGGTGCCGGCGAATGCAAGCGACAGCGCCGCAACGGCGACGGTCGCACCTGTCAGGCGCATCATCTGAACGTTCCTCCTGCGTTGGGAATGCGGCGCGCTTTCGGCGCCTTCATTCCATGCACAGTGTGCCGATCTTCACACCGAGTGGCGAGTGTGAAATTGGCGTCGGAGCCAGCTTCTCAGTGCCGCGTCGTCTCGTCGGTGTCGGGCTGATCGGCCTCGGCCGGATCGACCGGTCCTTCGACGTCCGGCGGCGTCCGCACCAGTTCTTCCGCCGACGTGTCGGGCATCGGTTCGCCCTCGACGGCGGCGCGGGCGGCCGCCTTCTTCTTGGCGGCGTCCTCGCGCGCAGCCTTGCGGCGCGCCTTGTCGACGGAGTCGTTGAGATCCTTCAGCGAGCAGAGGCCGAGCGTCACGGGATCGCGCGCCCGCACGTTCTGCATGTTCCAGTGCGTACGGTCGCGCACCGACTGCACGGTGCTCTTGGTCGAGCCGACCAGCTTGGCGACCTGCGAATCCTGCAGCTCGGGATGGACCTTCAGCAGCCAGGCGATGGCGTCGGGGCGATCCTGGCGCTTGGCGACCGGCGTGTAGCGTGGGCCCTTGGAGCGGGCCACGGGCATCGGCACGTCGCGCGGGCTGAGCTTCAGGCGGGCCGCCGGATCGGCCTCGGCGCGCTTGATCTCTTCCTTGGTGAGCTGGCCGTTGGTCGTCGGATCAAGACCCGTCATGCCGCCTGCAACTTCGCCGTCGGCAATCGCCTGGACCTCGAGCGGATGCAGGCCGGTGAAGGCCGAGATCTGGTCGAACGTCAGGGTGCTGTTCTCGACCAGCCAGACCGCAGTGGCCTTGGGCATCAACACTTGTGACATGGGTTCTTCTCCTGAGCCCGGATATAGAGGCCGCCCCTGCCCGCGCCAACCTGAAAAGCGCCCCAAAGCTGCAGGGCAGTGCAAGGGGAAACGGGGCCGAAACCGGGAAATGGTCCAAAAGGAAACGGCCGGGCAGAGCCCGGCCGTCCCTGAAGACTTACGCTTCGGATCGCTTACTGAATGACGATCTCGACGCGGCGGTTCTGCGGCTCGCGCACGCCGTCGGCGGTCTGGACCAGGAGGCCCGCCTCGCCGCGGCCGATCACCGTGATCGCCTGCGCCGGCACGCCTTCACGCACCAGGGCATCCTTCACCGCATTGGCACGACGCAGCGACAGCGCCATGTTGTAGGCTTCCGGGCCCGACGTGTCGGTGTGGCCGGTCGCCGTGATGCGGGCGTTGCCCTTGCTCTTGAACGCTCCAGCGGCCTGCTTGATCGTGTTCAGCGCCTGCTGGCTGCAGGTTCGAGCGGTCCCAGTCGAAGAACACCATGAACGACGGCGGCGCCACCGGCGGCGCCTGAACCGGCGGCGGCGGCGGAGCCGAGCCGAACTTCAGCTGCAGGCCCAGCATCACGCTGAAGTTGTTGTTGGTCCACTGGGCGCCATTGACCGTCGGGTTCGACGTGCCGTAGTAGCGGCCATCGAGGTTCACGCGGAAGTTCGTGTCGACCATCCAGCCCAGGCCGACGATGCCCTGATAGGCAAACACCGTGCTGCCCAGCGAGCTGTTGCCGTCGACCAGGCCGAGACCCGCGCCAACGCCGATGTACGGCGTGATCACCGAGGCCGGCATGAAGTCGTACAGCAGGTTCGCCATGATGCCGAGCTGACCGACCTGATTGTTGATCGCCGTGCCAGGAATGCCGACATTCACTTGGTTGTTGCGGTAGACGCCTTCCAGCTCGACGCGCGGACCGACAAAATCGTAGCCGATGACGCCGCCAACAGCCCATCCGGTCTGCGGTGACACCGACACCGTGGTGAAATTCGGTGCGATCGCCGAGGTCGCGTTGAAGTTCAGAAGCCAGTTCAAACCGCCTTCCGCACCGATATACACGCCCGGCGACGGAGACTGCGCCTGAGCCATGACCGGCAGCGCTACCAGCGCAGCGGCGGCCATCAAAGCCTTCTTCATGAGTTCTTCCCCTCGTTTAATTCAAAACTGACGAGTGTTGGCGGGGCTGGGGTCTGTCACCAACTCCTGCCGGATATATACACACCACAACTTGTAAGGCGCAAGGAAAGCGGCCAATACGCGGCGACTCACGGGCAGCCTGTGGCCCAGAGGCAACAGTGCGCTCCAGAGGCCCTCGGAAAGGGCCATCCGGCGCCGATCAGGGAGAACTATATCTGGTAGTTCCGCCCGTCGCACTGCGATCCGCCGGGAATGGCATCCGGAGCCCCAACACGGCGCCGCCCTGCTCCTGGCGGCCGAAAATCCGAGGCCCTGACGGCGATGTGGGCTGGTCGGCCGTGGAGTTGGCCAGGCCAGGGTGCGGCAAGGGCACATCCGGGTCGGAGGCTCCCGGATTCAACGCCTTGTTCACCAGCTCGACATTCGACGGCCCGCGCTCGGTAGCGGGCGTCGGCGCCGGGGTCTTGCCCTTGGCCTGGGCTACTTGCAGGCGCTCTTTGGTTGCTTGCGCGAACCCAGGAGTGGCCGCGGCCGCCATTCCCAGGCCAACAGCAAGGGCCAGCCCTCCGATTAGTCCTTTTCCAAAACTCATATTGCTGATTTTCCCGTTCAGCGCTCTGATTGGATCTTAACCAGCCCCATCAGGTGGTGATTTCACGGTCCACCGGGGAGAGCGGCATTTTGTATCTCGGCCACATGCGATAAACCCTCATTCAGCAAACGGAGGGAACGCCATGGGCCAGTACAGCAAGGTAGAGATCGATGGTCGCCTGATGACCGTCACCATCAATCGGCCGGAAGTCTACAACGCCTGCCATCCTATGGCGAACGAGGAACTTGTCGCAGCCTTCGACGAATTCCACGCCAATCCCGAGCTCTGGGTGGCCATCATCACCGGTGCCGGCGACCAGGCCTTCTGTGCCGGCAACGACCTGAAATACCATGCTGAGTTGCAAGCCAAGACGGGCAAGCGGCCGGTCCATCCGGCCAAGGGCTTCGGCGGCCTGACCAACCGTTACGACCTCGACAAGCCGGTGATCGCCGCGGTCAACGGCTTCGCCATGGGCGGCGGCTTCGAGATCGCGCTGGCGTGCGACATCATCGTGGCGTCGGAGGAGAAGGCCACGTTCGCCCTGCCCGAGCCGCGGGTCGGTCTGGCGGCCGGCGCCGGCGGCATGCAGCGGCTGTCGCGCATGATCCCGCTCAAGAAGGCGATGGGCATGATGCTGACCGGCCGTCGCGTCTCGGCCAAGGAGGGCTACGAGCTGGGCTTCGTCACCGAGGTGGTGCCGCACGCCGAGCTGCTGGCGGCGGCACGCCGCTGGGCCAGTTCGATCCTCGAATGCTCGCCGATGTCGGTGCGCGCCACCAAGCAGGTCGTCATGCGCGCGCTCGACGTGCCGGCGCTCGAGATGGCGAACCGCAATCTGAACTATCCGGCCTTCGTCGCCATGGCCAGGAGCGAGGACACGGTCGAAGGGCCGAAAGCCTTCGCCGAGAAGCGCAAGCCCAACTGGAAGGGCCGCTGACCGTCAAACAGGAGCCCGCGCGTTCGGCGTCTTGCTGCGGTCGAGCGCCGGCCACTGCCCGGCGATGTCGGGCAAGACGATCTGCTTGCCGCTGATCCTGTCGATCGCAAGCTGGTAGAGCGCGATCTGGTCGATGCGCGGGAAGAAATCGTTCGGCCGCGGCGCGCCGGCGATACGGTACTTGGCCATCAGCGCCCCGAAGAAGCGCTGCTTGATCGCGACGTCGTCGACCACCGTCACGCGTCCGAAAGCCACGACGCTGGCGTAGGATACTGTCGAATCGCATTCGAAGCGGCCGTAGTCGAAGACCTCGCCCGGCTCGTCGATGGCAAAGCATGCGCGAGCCTCGTGCTCGATGTTGGCGCGCAGATGCCCCCTCGCCCCGGTGCCGTGCATGTGGATGCGTCCATCCATCCAGACATAGAGCAGCGTCGTGCAGTAGGGCGCGCCGTCGATGCCGACGGTCGCCAACCGGCCGCAGAAACCGCGCTGCAGCAGCGCTTCGATGCCCGCCTCGTCCATCGCCAGGTCGCGGCGGCGTACTTCGTTCGGTGCACTCATGGGCGAGACTGTCGTCGTTGTGTGGTCCTGTTGAAAGGTCCATTCTCTTCCGATGGAGCAGACCATTTCCGACATTGCGATCGACCGCCGGTCGGCCGCGCCGCTGTTCCGGCAGGTCTATTCCGCCATCAGCTCCTCGATCGTCGATGGCAGGCTGCGGGCCGGCGCCAAGCTGCCGGCAAGCCGCGAGCTCGCCGAGCGGCTCGGCCTGTCGCGCACGGTGGTCGTGGCGGCCTACGAACAATTGCTGGCCGAAGGCTACGTCGCCGGCCGCATCGGCTCGGGCACTTACGTGGCGTCGGACCTGCCCGACCGGGCTGGCGGACGCGGATCGATCGGCAAGACCCGCCGCACCGCGCGCTACGGCGCGCCGCGGCTTGCCGGCAAGGTCGACGTCACCCTGCAGAGCGACGACCGCCCGTTCAACCTCGGCCGCACGCTGATCGACCAGCGCACCGCCGACCAGTGGCGGCGCCTGAGTGCCAGGACCTTGCGCGCCATGCCCAAAAGCCATCTGGGCTATGGCGATCCGCGCGGCTCGGCCGAGCTGCGCGGCGCCATCGCGGCCTATCTCGCCGGCGCGCGCGGCGTGCGCTGCGACGCCGAGCAGATCATCGTCACGTCGGGCACGCAGCATGCGCTCGATCTCGTCGTGCGCGTGCTGCTGCCGGCCGGCAGCGAGGCCTGGGTCGAGGACCCCGGCTATCCCTTGACCCGCGAGGTGCTGGCCGCCGGCGGTGTCGCGACGCGGCCGGTGCGGGTCGACGCGCAGGGCATCGACGTCGCGGCCGGTATCGCCGCGGCGCCGCGGGCGCGGGCCGCCTTCATCACGCCCTCGCACCAGTTCCCGACAGGCGTCGTGCTGTCGATGGCGCGCCGGCTGGACCTGATCGCCTGGGCAAGCGCATCGGGCGCCTGGATCGTCGAGGACGACTACGCCAGCGAGTTCCGCTACGGCGGCCGACCGCTCGCGGCGTTGCAGGGCCTCGATGCCGCGCAGCGCACGCTCTATGTCGGCACGCTCAACAAGGCGCTGTTTCCCGGCCTGCGCTCAGGCTACCTCGTCGTGCCCGAGCGGCTGCTGCCCGGCTTCGTGGCCGCGCGCTACGTGATGGACCGCCAGCCGCCGGCGCTGCAGCAGGAGGTGCTGGCCGAGTTCATTGCCGAGGGCCATCTCGCCTCGCACATCCGCCGCATGCGCGCGCTCTACCGCGACCAGCGCGACCGGCTGGTCGCCACCCTGCGTCGGCGTGCCGGCGACAAGCTCGAGGTCGAACCGCCCGACCAGGGCATGCATCTCGTGGCCTATCTGCGCCAGGGCCTTTCGGACACGGCGGTGGAGCGCGCCGCGCTCGCCGACGGCGTCGTCGTCCGCGCGCTGTCGCGGCTCCATGTGAGGGCGAGACCGCGGCAGGGCCTGTTGCTGGGCTTCAGCGGCTATCCGGCGGCGGCGATCGCCGGCGCCGCGGGGCGGTTGGCCGCCGTCCTTCAGCGGCCGCGCTTGTTGTCGTAGTCCCAGTCGAGCTCGAAGCGCTCGCCCCCTACCCCTGATGAGGCCTCCTTGATGTAGGCGGCATGCGGCGGCGCGAAGTGGGCCGGCATCAAGAGCGCGCCCTGCTCGACGCAGTCGGCAAGCAGCGTGTGCCGGCTCTTGCGCGCCAGGTCGAGGTCCTCGCAGAAGCAGCTGTTCCACTTCCACAGCGGCACCTGCACGGGATTGTGCAGGGCGTCACCGGCGAAGATCGCCCGCTTGCCGCGCGAATCGAGATCGACGCGGATCTGGCCCGGCGTGTGGCCGGGCGCGGGCTTGAGCGTCAGGCAGCCGCACATGCCGTGCTCGCCCGACACGAACTCGGCCTTCTTCGCCTCGACGATGGGCAGCACCGAATCGTTGTAGGTGTTGACCTTGAAGGCCTCGGTGCCGGGCCGCTTGGCCTCGGCCTCCCAGAAGTCGTGGTCGGTGCGCGACATGACGTACTTGGCGTTGGGGAAGGTCGGCACCCACTTGCCGTTTTCCAGCCGCGTGTTCCAGCCGACATGGTCGACATGCAGATGGGTGCACATCACGAAGTCGATTTCCTCGGGCTCGA
Source organism: uncultured Alphaproteobacteria bacterium (assembly GCA_963809025.1). Taxonomy (GTDB): domain Bacteria; phylum Pseudomonadota; class Alphaproteobacteria; order Reyranellales; family Reyranellaceae; genus Reyranella. The sequence continues at coordinate 126,651 of CAWEIE010000050.1, forward strand.
CGCCCGCCTCGCGCAGGCGCTCGAGATACTGGGTGTTCAGCATGTCGAAGCGCGGCATGCCCGGCCTGGGCTTGTGGTTGCCGCTGCAGGCATCGACCAGGATGGTGTGCTTGCCCGTGCGCAGCAGCCAGGAATGGATTGAGGTCATCAGCCGGCCGCTTTCCGGCTGGTAGTAGCTCGGCGCCAGCCAATGTCCTTCGGCGGCGAAGGTGTCGGCGTCGAACTCGGGAAAGAAGTCCTTGGCCGGGAAGCCTGGCCCCATCTGCTCCTCGATGCGCGTGACGCGAACGTCGCCTATGTGACGGTCTTGCATGAACGCTCCTCCCATTCCCTTCAGCAACTACCCACGACGATCTCGACTCGCCGGTTCGAGATCTCCGACGTCTGCGGTCCGGTGGCGACCAGCGGCTTGGAGCTGCCGAGGCTCGCCGTCACGATCCGCTCCTGCGGCACGCCGAGCTCGACAAGGTATTTGGTGACGGCGTCGGCGCGGCGTTGCCCGACCTCCCGGTTCACCGGCTCCGTTCCGGTCTTGTCGGAATGGCCGCCGACGCAGACCTTGGCCTTCGGCATGATCTTGATCGGTCCCATCGGGTTGGCGACGAAATTCGCGATCTGATCGCGCGCCCGCTTGGCAAGCGTGGTGCTGTCGGAGGCGAAGAAAACCATCGTATAGAGCGGCTCGGAGCTCTTCAGCGCCTGCTGGTCGTCGAGGCACGCCGCCAGCAGGGCGCAGCTTGCGACGACGATCGGCCACGCACGGCGCAACATTGGCTATCTCCCCTGGAACGCCGCCTTTCGTTTCTCGAGAAAGGCGTTCAGCCCCTCGAAATGATCGTCGGTCGCGGCGCAGGCGGCAAGGCCCTCGGCCTCGCGATGGGAGTGCTCGTCCCAGGAATTGTCGAACGAGGTGCGGATCAGCTTCTTGGCGACGCCCAGGGCGACGGTCGGGCCGTCGGCGAGCTTGCGCGCCATCTTCTCGGTTTCGGCCGTGAGCTCGGCCTTCGGCACGATCCAGTTGAGGATGTTGTAGGACTTGGCTTCCGCGGCGCTGAATCTTTCGCCTAAAAGGGCGATTTCCAGGGCTTTGCGCTCGCCCACGATGCGCGGCAGGAAATAGGTCGCCCCGCCGTCGGCCGACAGGCCGATATGGCGGTAGGCCAGGGTGAAGAAGGCATCGTCCGACGCGATCGCGAGGTCGCAATTCAGGATCAGCGACAGGCCGAAGCCGGCGGCGGCGCCCTGCACCGAGGCCAGCACCGGCTTCTGCATGCGGCGGATCTGGTAGATCGTCTGGTGCGCCTTCACCACGCGCATCTCGAAGCCGGCGAGATGGCTGGCCTTGTTTTCGACGAGCGACTTGTGGAAGCCCTTGATGTCGCCGCCCGCCATGAAATGCGTGCCGGCGCCGCGGATCACCACGCAGCGCACCTTGGCATCCTTCTCGAACTCGGCGGTGTGCTTGATCAGAAGGTCGGTCATCTCGAACGACAGCGCGTTCAGCGACTCCGGCCGGTTGAGCGTCAGCCAGCCGATGCCATCCTTGATCTCGGCCAGAACATGCGGTGCCGACATGCCATCCCCCGGACTTCGTTCGTCAGTCCGGCGACCTAATGGATTTCGCGGCCGGGAACAATCCTGCGCTTGGGGGCGCGTCACGCCCGTGGCGCGCCCGGACATCAGAACGCCTCGGCCGGCAGGGCCATCAGGGTCGCCGCACCCGCCTTGATCTGATGGTTGAGCGAGGTCGTCTGCGGCAGCACGCGGGCGATGTAGAAGCGCGCGGTGTTGAGCTTGGCCTCGTAGAAGGCGTTGTCGTTGCCGTTGGCCAGGCCCTTGTGGGCGGCGACAGCGATGCGGCCCCACATGAAGGTCATGGCGGTGAGCGCCATCAGGCGCAGCAGGTCGGTCGCGGCGGCACCGGCCTCGTCGTGGTTCTTCATCGCGTTCTGCATCACGAAGAGAGCGGCGTCCTGCACGCGGCCCAGCGCCTTCCCGAGCGGCTCGACGAACTCCTTCATCTTGTCGTCGGCCTTGTGCTGGGCGACGAAGCCGCTCATCTCGCCGAGCAGCCGCTGGGCCGCCTGGCCGCCCTTCATCGGCAGCTTGCGGCCGATCAGGTCGAGCGCCTGGATGCCGTTGGTGCCCTCGTAGAGCTGGGTGATGCGGGCGTCGCGCACGAACTGCTCGACGCCGTTCTCACGGATGAAGCCGTGGCCGCCGTAGGTCTGCACCGCGAGGTTGGCGCACTCGGAGCCCATGTCGGTGAAGTACGCCTTGATGATCGGCGTCAGCATCTGCACGAGGTCGTCGGCCGCGGCGCGCTTGTCGGCGTCGGGATGGCTGTGCGCCTCGTCGATCAGCATGCCGACCCACAGCGACAATGCACGGGCGGCCTCGGTGAACGACTTCTGGATCATCAGCATGCGCCGTACGTCGGGATGCACGATGATCGGATCGGCCGGCCCGTTGGCGTTCTTCGGCCCGGTCAGCGAACGGCCCTGGATGCGGTCGCGCGCATAGGCGACGGCGCTCTGGTACGAGGTCTCGGCGATGCCCAGCCCCTGCATGCCGACGCCCAGCCGAGCGGCGTTCATCATCACGAACATCGCCGGCATGCCCCGGTTGAGCTCGCCGACCAGCCAGCCCTTGGCGCCGTCCAAGTTCATGACGCAGGTGGCGTTGGCCTTGATGCCCATCTTGTGCTCGATGGCGCCGCAGCGAATGCCGTTGCGCTCGCCGACGCTGCCGTCGGTCTTGGGGATGAACTTCGGCACCAGGAACAGCGAGATACCCTTGGTGCCGCCCGGCGCATCCGGCAGCCGCGCCAGCACCAGGTGAAGGATGTTCTCGGCGAGATCGTGCTCGCCTGCGGAGATGAAGATCTTGGTGCCGGTGATCGAGTAGCTGCCGTCGGCCTGCAGCTCGGCCTTGGTGCGCAGCATGCCGAGGTCGGTGCCGCAATGGGGCTCGGTCAGGCACATCGTGCCGGTCCAGGTGCCGTCGGTCAGCTTGGGCAGGTACTTCTTCTTGAGCTCGTCCGAGCCGTGGCGCGACAGCGCCTCGTAGGCGCCGTGGCTGAGGCCGGGATACATGGCGAAGGCCTGGTTCGACGCCGTGAACATTTCCTGCACGGCGAAGCCCACCGTTGCCGGCAGGCCCTGGCCGCCATACTCGGGATCGCAGGTCATAGCAGTCCAGCCGCCCTCGCGGAACATGTCGTAGGCGTGCTTGAAACCCTTGGGCGTACGCACGACGCCGTTCTCGTAGGTGCAGCCCTCCTCGTCGCCCGAGCGATTGAGCGGGAACAGCACGTTCTCGCAGAGCTTGGCGGCTTCCTCGAGGATCGCCTGGATCGTGTCCGGCGTGGCGTCCTGATAGCCTGGCAGCTTGGACAGGCTGGAGACGTCCAACACTTCGTTCAGCACGAAGTTGATGTCCTTCAGCGGCGCCTTGTAGACGGCCATCGTTTCCTCCTAAGCCTGGTCGCTCTCCGGATCGACGCCGCGTTGCCGGAGTTCGGCGCTCACCTGCGTCTCCACGTCCTTGAATTCTCCGATGTGGGCGTCGAGATCGCGACGCTTTCTTTCGAGATCCTCGATGTGCAGCCGGCTGCGGCGCAGCAGCTCGCGCAGCTGCTGCACGCCGGTGCGGTCGACCTGATAGAGATCGAGCAGCTCGCGGATCTCGGCCAGCGCGAAGCCCAGCCGCTTGCCGCGCAGGATCCAGCCGAGTCGCGTGCGATCGCCGGCGCTGTACAGCCGGGTCATGCCCTGGCGGCGCGGCTTGATAAGGCCTTCGTCTTCGTAGAAGCGGATGGTGCGCGGCGTGATCGCGAACTCGCGGCTGAGCTCGGCGATGCTGTAGATGCGCTGGCTGTCGCGCGATGCGGTACTCTTGGCCGCAGAAGCGGCCGGAGGGGCGGCGACGGGCATGATGGAGTCGTCATAGTTGACGTTTACGTAAACGTCAATGATGGTTTACGTAGGCGCCGATCCACGTAACCTTGCGTCCCATGAAGGCATTCGCCAAAGCTTTGGGGGATCGAGATGAGGTCGAACGTCTTGCACTACGCCGTGGTGGTTCTTGCCCTCGCGGCAATGGGCTGCACAAACCCTACCGCGCCGCCGTCCGAACTCACCGCCGTACCCACCGGGGCGGCGGCACCCGAATATGTGATCGGCCCAGGTGATGGTCTCGACGTTTTTGTCTATCTATCCCCCGAGTTGAGCACGCAAGGCCTGCCGGTGCGTCCAGACGGGCGCATCTCGCTGCCTTTGGTGCCAGACATCGTCGCGGCCGGGCGCTCGCCCACCCAGCTCGCCACCGAGATCACGGCGCGGCTGCGGCCCTATGTGATCGACCCCAATGTCACGGTGATGGTGCGCACCTTCGTCGGCTCGCCGGCGCAACAGGTGCGCATCATCGGCGAGGCGACCCAGCCGCGCACCATGCCCTATCGCGAGGGCATGACCGTGGTCGACGCCGTCATCGAGGCGAAGGGCCTGACCCGCTATGCCGCCGGCAACCGTACCGAGATCATCCGCCGCGACGCCCCCGGGGCGACGCCGCGCAACCTGCGCGTCCGCCTCGACGACCTCATGCGCGGAGGCGACATCAGCCAGGACGTGCCACTTCGCCCGGGAGATACCATCGTGATTCCGCAGGGCTGGTTCTGAGCAATGACTGCCATCGACCTCGTCCGCCGTGTGGACGACGACGCTCTGGTGCTGCTTACCAGCCCGCAGCCGAGTACTGGCCGAGGGCAAAGGGTTAACCCCAAATTGCTCTCGCGACGTCCGAAATTGAACATCGAACCGAGCGCCCATTGATGTACTCGTGCGCGATGGTTCCAGAAGGTACCCTTGGCAAGTGGTCGATCTGGGCGACGCACCCCAGGCGTCTGGGCGGTATTTCGGAGTTTTACCCGACGACTGTCGCCGCTGCCGTCAGAGCGGCTGACCTCAGGCAAGCCGGCTACATGGTCGAAATTTTCCTCTCGCGACCGGGCCCGCCCACATCGTCGAACTGAGGCCCCATTGTCCGGCTTGCTCTGGTTCATAGCGGGCTTCGTCTCGTGTCTCCTGGTCAGCCTCCTTGGCGTGTCGTTCGTTGTTTGGAGGACGCCACCAGCGCGCGAGCAGGCGAAGGACGAAAGCCCGCCAAACTTCCACGAGCCAACTCATCCTCGGCCGTCAGTGCTTTCCGCCGTTCGCCGGCAAACCAGGAAATCTGGCCGCTGAGAGCCGCGAAGATGTCACTGGGAGGGGGCGACACCGCCACCCGCCGGTCAGGCGAGGCGCCGCTTCTTGCAGGTAATTTCGATGTAATGCTCGCAGGCCTAGATTGAGCGTTGGCCGAAGCACCCACTTACTCTCAGTGGAGGCTGGTTTCGGCGACGGCCCCGTCGCTGGGAGTGTGGGCCTAGCGCGGGGCCGCCATCGTTTGATGGCGGTTTTTGCGGGCAACCGCTGGCGTCAGCTTGCCCGGCAAAAAAGAAAGGCGGCCGAAGCCGCCTTCCATGGCGATGCTTCCAAGCCTCAGGCCTTGAGGTTTACTGCCGCGTCTCTGCCGCGCTCAGTTTGGACTTCGTAGCTAACTTTCTGGCCCTCGTTGAGGCCGTTCAGACCTGCTCGCTCGACGGCGCTGATGTGCACGAAGACATCCTTCCCGCCGCCATCAGGTTGAATGAAGCCGAATCCCTTGGTGGCGTTGAACCACTTGACTGTGCCTGAAGCCATGGTCTGCATCCTAGTGTGAGCGCGAGAGTGCGCGGCGGTCACGCTACCGGCATTCGAGCTACGGTGCACCCGCCCTTGGCCCGAGCTGCTGTTCAAGAACGGCTTTTTTCCACACCGGCCACCAGACGGTCACGCCAGGCGCGGGGCCGCCACCACTGCCCCGATGGACAGCAGGATCGCGACCGTCGCAGGCTGTCAATGTTTTGGCGGCTGCGGTCAATGATCGGCGCCCGCGCTCGCACTACACGCGGGGGTCCCGGCCAGCGCCGGCCGCCACGACGGAGGCGTCCTGATGAGCTTTTTCCACGGTTACGTCATCGCACTTGAGATCGAGGCCGCAACCGTCATGTTTGCGTGGTTCGCGGTGCGCCTTTGGCAGGTTCTCGCTTGATGGAAGCCCAGTCCAAGACGATCGGAAATCAAAGGGAGCGGATCGTAACAGCCGCCCGAGTCTGGAGGTAGCCTCTGTCTCCGCTAGGGCGGGTGATCTCAGGCAAACCGGCTACAAAGTCGACATCTTCCTCTCGCGACTGGGATCACTCGGCAGCCTTAATCGGCACGTTGCTTGACAGCAAGACGGTCCGCCGAAGCGGCTCGCTCAGTGCTGGGGGCGACACTGCCGACCCGGCCGCCGCCGTCAGCAGCCGCGATCGCGACAACGCTCCTCAGATCACCTTGGCCTGGCGCATGTCCTTGACCTCGTCAGGCGAGCAGCCGAGCCATTCGCCGTAGATCGCCTCGCAATCCGCGCCGAGAACCGGCGCGCATTTCAGCGCGACCTTGGTGTCGGACATCCGCAGCGGCCAGCCCGGCACGGTGACCGTCCCGCGGATCGGATGCTCGATCTTCTGCATCATGCCGCGCGCATGCAGGTCGGGATCGTGCAGCAGCTCGAGCGTGGTCATGACGGCGCCGCAGGGAACGCCGGCGCCGGCGACGATGCGGGTCACCTCCTGCTTGGTGCGCTTCGACGTCCATTCGTTGATGGCTGCATCCACGGCTTCGCGATTCTGGCCGCGGGTCGTGGGGTCGCTCATGCGCGGATCGTTGAGCAGGTCCTCGCGGCCGATCGCCTTCACCAGGCGGCGCCAATGCTCCTCGTTGCCGCGCGAGGCGAAGATGTAGCAGAGGTCGTCGAGCCCGCCCGGTGCGCATTTGTAGAGGCCGCCCGGTGCGGTCCCCGGCACCGTGTTGCCGCCGCGCGGCAGCTGGTCGGTCATGCCGGCCTGGCGGCTCATCGGCGTGCGGCAGTAGTTCAGCATCGCATCGCGCATGGCGATCTGGATGTGCTGGCCGCGGCCGGTGGTCATGCGCTGGTAGAGTGCGCCCAGGATGCCGATGGCGCACAGCATGCCGGTGCCGGTATCGCCGATGGTCGGGCCCGGCCGGACCGGTGGCTGGCCGGGATGGCCGTTCACGCCCATGGTGCCGCCCATCGCCTGGGCGATCATGTCGAACGACAGATAGTCCGCGTGCGGGCTCTCCGGCGCGAAGCCCTTGACCTGGGCGAAGATCAATCGCGGATTGATCGCGCTCAGCCGCGGATAGTCGAAGCCGAGCCGCGCAAAGGTGCCCGGCGCCATGTTCTCGATCACGACATCGGCCTTGGCGATCATCCTTCGGAGCAGCGCCTTGCCCTCGTCGCTCTTGAGATTGCAGGTAACGCTGCGCTTGTTGAGATTGTAGTAGATGAAATAGTGCGAATCGGCGTCGGGACGATCGCTCGATCCCCAGCGTCCCGGCTCGCCGCGCTTGGGTTCCTCCACCTTGACGACGTCGGCCCCGAGCCAGGCCAGCGCCTCGGTGCACGACGGTCCCGCCTCGAACTGCGTGAGGTCGAGTACCTTGATTCCCTTGAGCGCCGGCGCGGTCCCGGTTGCGACCTGCGGCTGCATTACCTGATCCTGCATGGCGATCCCTCCCATAAGGGGCCGCGTCAGCAATGGCGCGGCACGTTGTTGTGTCACTCGATCAGCTGTGCCCCGTCAGCTATGCCAGGCGAACTGCTGCGCCTTGCGGGTAGAACCTTGCGACAGCACGACGTTCACCAGGGCGGGGCCGGGGAAGGCCATCGCCTCGTCGAGGGCTTTGCGTATGTCCTTCGGCTCCTTGACGAACAGGCCCTTGCCGCCGAAGGCCTCCATCACCTTGTCATAGCGCGCGCCGTAGATCAGCGCGTTGGGCTTCAGGTTGAACATCGGGTTTTCCGGGATCTCCGGCATGCCGGGGCCGATGCCGCCGTTGTTCAGCACCACGATCTTGACCGGCAGGTTGTAGCGAACCAGCGTCTCCATCTCCATGCCGGAAAAGCCGATCGCCGAATCGCCCGAAAGATGGACGACCGGCCGGCTGGGATCCGACACGGCGGCGGCGATGGCCTGGCCGAGGCCGACACCCATCGTGCCGTAGGTGCCGGCATTGAGCACGGAACGGGCGTTGACGCTCGGCAACTGCGTGAGGCCGATATCCATGGTCCCGGCACCCTCGGCGCTCAGGATCGCGTTCTTCGGCATCCAGGCGGCGACGTCGCGCAACGCCCGGTAGTAGCCGGCCGGCCCCTGGTCGTCGTCGATCTGCGGCTTGATCGTCGCGGCATTTTCGGCCGCCTTCTTGGTGAGCGCCTGCCGCCACGGCGTGTCCTTGGGGTGGAACCACTGGCGGTTGGCCAGCGCCTTGTTGACCTGCGCCATGATGGCCTTGCCGTCGCCGACCAGCGCCACTTCCGTCGGCTTGTTGTGGCCGATCTCCTCGGGAGAGATGTCGAGCTGGATGACCTTGACGTCCTTCGCGTAGCGCGGCGGCAGGCCGAAGTGGAAGATCCAGTTCAGCCGCGCGCCCATCAGGAAGATGACGTCGGCCTGCTGCAGCGCCAAGGTGCGCGCCGCCCCGGCCGACAGCGGATGGTCGTCCGGCATCACGCCCTTGCCCATCGGCGAGCGCACGAACGGCACCTGCGTGCGCTCGATGAAGGCTCTGACTTCGTCCTCGCCGCGCGACCACGCCATGCCCTTGCCGAGGATGACGAGCGGCCGCTGGGCCTTTTCGAGCAGGTTCAGCGCCGCCTCGACGTTCTCCGCGGGGGCCACCGTGCGCGGCGGTTCGGGCACGCGCTCGGCCTCGGCGATCTTGTCGAGCTCGCACTTGCCCTGGATGATGTCGTCGGGCATGTCGAGATAGGTGGCGCCGGGGCGACCGTAGATCGCGTTCCGGGTCGCCATCTCGACATAGTATGGGATGCGCCGCACGCTCTCGATGCCGTGCGCGAACTTGCAGAACGGCGAGGCGATCAGCACCTGGCGCTCTTCCTGGAACGCACCCATGCCGCCGCGATGGGTCTCCGAGGCGCCGCCGATCAGGATCATGGGCCAGCAATTCTGCTGGGCATTGGCGAGACCTGAGAGGCCGTGCACCACGCCGGGGCCGGTGACGACGACGCAGGCGCCGGGACGGCCGGTGAGATAGCCGTAAGCTGCCGCGGCGTAGGCGGCGCTCTGCTCGTTGCGCATGCCGAGGTAGGCGACGCCTTCCTTCTGTGCGGCCGCCGCGATCGCGGTGATCGGAAACCCGACGACCCCGAACAGGTGATCGATACCTTGTTGTTTGAGGCTCCGCGCAATCAGGGTAGCGCCGTCGACTTCGCTCATGTTTCCCCCTAATGACCGACTGATGTTCCCGCGAGCTTAGGCGTTCATGGCAGGGTGGCGAAAGGGGGCCCACCTCGATGTGCGATACGGCCAAGGGAGGTCTGGCATGCGCAGAGAGGCACTTGCCCGGGCTGATCAGGCGCATCGGCAGGACCAAGACGACATGCCACAAGTGGTGTAGTTGAGCAGTCGAAGCACAGAGGAAGTTTGCACAAAATGCCCATTTATCAGCTCGGTGACCTCGTCCCGGTCATCCCCGCCTCCTGCTACATCGCGCCGGAAGCGACGATCATCGGGCAGGTGACCCTGGGCGAGCGGGTGAGCGTCATGTCCGGCGCCGTCATACGCGGCGACAACGAGCCGGTCGTGATCGGCGACGACAGCAACATCCAGGAGGGCTGCGTCCTGCACACCGACCCCGGGCTGCCGCTCACGCTCGGCGATGGCGTGACGGTGGGCCACCAGGTGATGCTGCATGGCTGCACGATCGGCGACGGCACCCTGATCGGCATCCAGGCCGTGGTGCTCAACAATTCGGTAGTCGGCAAGGATTGCCTGGTCGGCGCCGGAGCCGTCATCACCGAGAACAAGAACTTTGCCGACCGCTCGGTGATCTTCGGCGCGCCGGCCAAGGCGGTGCGCGAAGTGAGCGAGGACAACTTGATTCGCATGCGCGAGAGCGCCGGGGACTACGTCAAGCGCGGCATCCAGTACAAGAAGGAGCTCAAGCGGATCGGGTAGTCGAACCCGATCTGCGGACTCACGCCTTGCGTTGAATGGCTATGACGGCGCGCCGATGCGTGCCCTCGCCGACCTTCTTGTCCTCGTCGTGCGCCTCGACCTTGAAGCGGAGCTTGCGGCCGTCGACCTCGAGCAGCTCGGCCCGCACCGTCACCTTCTTGCCCTTGGGCGTGGCGCCGAAGTGCTTCACGTGCACCTCGAAGCCCACGGTGGTGTGCCCTTCGGGGAGATGCGCCTGCACGGCCTCGATGCCGGCACGTTCCATCAGGCCGATCATGTTGGGAGTGGACAGGACGCCCTCACCTCCCATGTGCTTGACCACCAGCTTGTCGTCGACTGTCGTGACGATCTCCGCTTTGAGTCCCGGGGTCAGTTCGTTCGTCGACATAAGTCTCTCCTCCCGTATCAGCGGCGAATGCCCTCGAGTTCCGCTTTCGCCCAATCGATCACCTTCTTCTCAGTATGACCGGACACCACGCGCGCCACCATCCCCGGGATCATGTAGTGGCTCCAGATCTGCACCCCGATGTCCGGCGGCGCGCTCGAGCCGACGATGTAGTACTCGCCATCGTGGTGAGGGCGCAGAGGATAGTTGTAGAGCGTGCCCTTCGGCGGCTCGGTGTCGGCCCAGACCGGCAGATCCGCCATCGACAGGAAGGGCGGGATGTCATAGCCCGCCGCCGGAACGCTGAGCTTGGTGACGATGTCGCGCTGGCTGACGAAGGCCATCAGGTCCTTTGCCGCCGACTTGTTCTGCGCCCATTGCCAGATGCCCCAGAAATACGGGCGATGAGGCACGAGCCGACCCGCCTTGCCCCTGGGATTTGGAAAGTGCCAGGTGTCGGCCGCGATGGCGGGCGCATCGCGCTTGGCCACCGCCCAGGCACTGGGCGGGTTCCAGATCAGCGCCGCCGAGCCGGAAACGAAGGCCTTGTTGTTGGACGCGTCGTCGTAGGCAATCGTCTCGCGCGGCAGGTAGGGGACGAAGCGCTTGACGTAGTCGAGCACCTCGCGGACCGGATCGGAATCGACGGTGATGTTGCCCTTGCCGTCCACGAGATGCGCTCCGAACGCGCCGAACGTCGCGCCCCAGGTCTGGTTCGCGTCCGTGCTGTTGGCGCCGCAGCCAAGCGCGAACAAGTGGCCCGCCTTGTGACACTGCTCGGCCATCTTCAGCTGCTTTTCGTAGGTCCACTCGGCCGCACCCTTGGTCTTCGCGTCGCTGGCCGGATACCACTCGGTCACGTCCTCGCCGGTAAAGGTCTTGAGCATGGAGATACGCGCGCATGGCGGCAGCGGAGCCGAGCCCCAGGCGACCGGCACGCCCAGCCATTTGCCATCCGACACGCCGAGATATTCCACGGCCTTGCTCACCGGCCCGTACTGCTTGATCAGCCCATCCATGACGTCGTTCATGGGTACGAGCTTGTCGCCGTACTGGTGTGACGCCCATTGGTCGAAGGCAAGGATGTCGTGGCCGCTCCGCGCCTGCGCCTCGGCGGCCTGCGTGAGAATCATCTTGTTGCCGGCGGAGGCGATGAAGTCGATCGTCACCTCGACCTTGTTCTTGGTGGCCCATTCACCGACCAAGCCCTTCAGCACCGGATTGGCCGCCGGTACCCAGTGATCCCAGACTCCCATCGTCAGTTTGCCGGCAGCGCTTGCTGACTGGACATGCACCAGCGGCAGGGTCGCGGCGACAGCGCCAGCGGTGGTCTTCAGCACGCGGCGGCGGGTAATCCGGCGGACACGGGTCATGGGCTCCTCCTCTATTTTTTTGCGCTCTTCTTACCTCTACTCGCTGAGTTGAACTCCGACGCCTCTGGCATTCGCGATGCCCGATGAGGCGCGCTTGGCAATGATACCGGCTTTGAGCAGCTCTTGTCCCGCGTGGTAGACCGCTAGCCGAATGATAAATGCACTCGATCAAATCGCCGTCGCAGGGTCGGCTGAAGTCTACGAGACGTTGCTTGGCCGCCGTTCACAGGACGGATGCGTGCGAACCGGCAACGTCGCGATCGTGTTCAGCGCCGACCGTGCGCCCCTCTCGTCGATGACGTTCGCGACGGGCGACCTCGGGAAGGCGGCGCGCCTGCTGGAACGGCGTGGCGTGCCGACCACCAAAGGCGAAACACTCGAACTGTCGAACGCAGCCACGCACGGCGTGGCCATCGCCCTGGTCGAACGCCACGGCAAGCCCGCTCCCTCTCCCGCAACGGTCGACGATGCATCGGCCATCGCCGAGCTCGACCACGTCGTCATCCGCACGCCCAACCCCGAGCGCGCCGTCGCCTTCTATGCCGGCCGCCTCGGCCTCGATCTCCGGCTCGACCGCGGCAATCCCGAGTGGGGCTCGCGCCTGCTGTTCTTCCGCTGCGGCGATCTCGTGGTCGAAGTCGCCCACGACCTGAAGAAGGGTGTGTCGGACGGGCCCGACCATCTGTGGGGCCTGTCGTGGCGGGCAGCGGACATCGCCAAGGCCAACGCACGGCTGAAGAGCGCCGGTGTCGACGTCTCGCCGGTCCGCACCGGCCGCCGCCCCGGCACCGAGGTGTTCTCGGTCAACAGCCACACCGAAGGCGTGCCCACCATCGTCATCGGCGGGTTGAAGCACTGGTGATGCGTTCGGCGTCCCTCGTGCTCTGTCTGCTGGTCGCGGGCTGCGCTGCCGCGCCGCCGCCGACATCCACGCCGCCGCCTGCCGTGAAAAGCGCCGCCGATCTGCCGCCGCTCGGTCCCTGCCCCGCTTCGTCGTGGAAACCCGAGGCGCCGCCGCCGACAGCCAGCGCCAAGGTCTCGATGGTGCTGCTGGCGGTCGGCGAATGGGCCCGCTTCGGCCGCCAGGTCGTCGTCTATTCCACCGACCAGCCGCCGCGCACCGAGCAGCAGGGCCTGAGGGAGCGCGAGGCGCCCGAGCGCATCCACGACTACTGGGCCAGCGTCGATCGTCCCGATCGCAGCGGCCTCGACGACGTGGCCTGGTCGGCCGCCTTCGTCTCCTGGGACATCGCCAGCGCGGGCGTACCGCGCGATCTCTTCTGCCCCGACCAGCGCCACACGATCTACGTCGAGCGCATGGTCGACCGGGCGCGCCGCCCGGGCGCCGCCTTCGTCGCCCGCCGGCCGTCCGATCGCGCACCCCAGGCCGGCGACCTTATATGCGCCTCGCGGGCGGGCAGCGGCACCACGCTCGGCAATCTCAACCGCGGCGCCGGCCATTGCGATATCGTGGTCGAGGTAAAGCCCGGCTGGGCGGCGGCGATCGGCGGCAACGTGGCCAACTCGGTCAGCCGCAGCGTCTTTCCACTGGACGGCCATGGGTTTTTATCGCCCATATCCGCCCGGCCCGTTTTCGCCGTGATAGAAAACAGGCTGCCGTAGATAGACCTGGGTAGAACGAGAATGTCCTGGCCGTACGATTACATCATCATTGGCGCCGGCTCGGCCGGCTGTGCCATCGCCAACCGCCTCGCCGAAGACATGGCGCTGCGCATCCTGATCATCGAGGCGGGCCCGCCGGACACCTCCTTCAAGCTCAAGATGCCGGCGGGCTTCGCCAGCCTGGGCGAGAACTCGCCCTACAACTGGCGCTACGAGACGGTGCCGCAGAAGCATTGCAACGACCGGCGCATGTACTGGCCGCGCGGCAAGACGCTGGGCGGCTCCTCGTCGATCAATGCCATGCTCTACGTGCGCGGCCACGCCTCCGACTACGACCACTGGCGCCAGCTCGGCAACGAGGGCTGGAGCTATCGCGAGGTGCTGCCGTTCTTCAAGAAGGCGGAGCACAACGAACGCTACAACGACGAGTACCATGGCACCGGCGGCCCGCTGAACGTCGCCGAGCAGCGCCATGCGCTGGAAATCAACGACGGCTTCATCCGCGCCTGCGCCGGACTCAACATCCCGCGCAACGACGACTTCAATGGCGCCGACCAGTTCGGCGTCGGCTACTACCAGGTGACCCAGCGCGAGCAGCAGCGCTGGAGCGCGGCGAGCGCCTACCTTCGGCCCGCGGTCGAGCGCAACCGGAACAACGTCCACGTCATCTCCGACGCCCTGGTCGAGCGCATCATCCTCGACAACGGCCGCGCCATGGGCGTGCGCTACGTGGTCGACGGCCGCGACGAGGTCGCGCGCTGCAGCCGCGAGATCATCCTGTCGGGCGGCGCGGTGAACTCGCCGCAGCTCCTCATGCTGTCGGGCATCGGCCCGGCCGACCACCTGAACTCGATCGGCATTCGTCCGCTGCACGACCTGCCGGGCGTCGGCGGCAATCTGCAGGACCATCTCGACGCGGCCATCCTGCAGTACGCCAAATCCGGCACCACCTACGGCCGCTCGAACAAGCTGTGGGCGCTGTACCAGTACGTCGTGAACAAGAAGGGCCCCGGCACCTCGCCGATCGCCGAATTGGGCGGCTTCCTCTACACGCGGCAGGGGCTGAGCGCGCCCGACGTCCAGCTGCACTTCCTGCCGGTCATGGTCGTCGATCACGGCCGCACCGAGATGCGCAAGGACGGCTACAGCCTGCACGTCTGCACGTTGCGTCCCGAGAGCCGCGGCACGATCCGGCTGAAGAGCAGCGATCCCAAGGAGCATCCGCTGATCGACGCCAACTACCTGGCCGAACGGCGCGACCTCGATACGCTGATCGACGGCGTGAAGATGGGACGCGACATCTTTGCCCAGGCCGGCCTCGATCCCTATCGCGCCGAGGAGCTCCAGCCGGGTGCCGCGGTCAAGACCGACGCCGAGCTCGAGCAGTGGATCCGCGCCAAGTGCGAGACGATCTACCACCCGGTCGGCACCTGCAAGATGGGCCCGTCGAGCGATCCCATGGCGGTGGTCGACAATCGCTGCCGCGTCCATGGCCTGGTGGGCCTGCGCGTGGTCGACGCCTCGGTGATGCCGACGCTGGTCGGCGGCAACACCAACGCGCCCACCATCATGATCGCCGAGCGGGTCGCGGGCTTCATGCAGGAGCCGTGATGCCGGACATCGACCCCGTTGCACAGGCAAAGGCTTTGAAACGTCTTGCCGTGATCATGGTGGTCACGGGGTTGATGATCGGCGTTGGCCTGCCGGTGCTCTTGATGGTGTTCGAGATTCCGGCCGCCCTGACACTCTGGGGCTTCGATGCCGTGTGGTTGGCGGCACTGGCGATCATGGTCTTCGACTTCGTCCTGGCGCGCACCTTTTGGCGCCGCGCGATCGCGCTGGAACAAGGGCGGCCGCGGTGAACGAGTACGGCCGCGCGCTTCGCCGATGGCGGCGGCTGCGCGGCGTCAAGCAGAGCCATGCCGCCGAGCTTCTAGGCGTCACCCAGGCGACGCTGTCACGCTGGGAGCGCGGCCATCATCGCCTGCCCGAGCCGGCCGAGCGCAAGCTCTCGCACCTGCTGCGCGCGCCGCTCGATTCGGCGGGCGATGCCGGCTTGCGCCGGCTGGTCGAGGGCTCGGCCCTGTCCGTCCATCTGATCTGCGATCTCACGCATCGCCTTCTCGCGGCCTCGCCGCCGCGCGTCGTCAACTGGGCGGCCGACCTCGCCGAGATGCGCGGCCAATCGCTGTGGCGCTACGCCACCGACGAGATCCGCGCCGCCGAGGGCCGGCTGGCCGAGCTCGGCTGGTACGACGACGGCGTGGCCCAGGTGAGCTTCGACAACGGCGCCAACGACAGTGCGATCGTGCCGATCGAGCCGGGTATGTTGGTATGGGAGCGCCTGCAGCTCAGCGACGGCACGCTGGCGCGCCTGGTGACGTCGCTTTAGTTGGAGCGCGGACCTCCAGGTCCGCATCATGATCAAGCGCGCATGTGAATGCGCGTAAGCGGACCTGGAGGTCCGCGCTCCGGATATTTTATTCGTAGGCGATCGCCTTCCCCGTCCCTAACGTCGCCGCCATGACCACCTCCTGGTCGCGCATCGCCCTGCTCTACGCCATCGGCGTGCTGGCGGCGGGACAGCTCGGCGTCGTGCCGCCGCTGGTGCCCGAGCTGCAGCGCGACCTCGGCCTGTCGCTGGCCGGCGCCGGCACGGCGGTGTCGGTCATCACCCTGGTCGGCGCCGTGCTCGGCCTGCCGGCGGGCGGCTGGTCGCAGCGCATCGGGCATGCGCGCGCCCTCGCCATCGGATTGGCGATCATGGCCGTCGCCGCGGCCTTGTGCGCCGCGGCCAACGATGCCGCCACGCTGCTCGCCGGCCGCACGCTGGCCGGCATCGGCTATCTGCTGGTCGTCGTGGCCGGGCCCTCGCTGATGGCCGCGACCGCCGAGCCGCGCCACCAGCCGATGACGCTGTCGCTGTGGGGCACCTTCGTGCCGACCGGCATCGCCCTCGCCGGCCTGGTCGCGGCGGGCTTCGCCGACAGCGGCTGGCGCACCATCTTCGCGGTCGATCTCGTGCTGCTGGCCGCCGCGGTGATCGTGACGGTCCTCGCCGTGCCGCGCGACGGCGGCGTTGCGCGCGGCGAGGAGCAGCCGCCGGCTGGCGCGCTTGCCGCTTCCCTGCCGCTTGCCGCCGCCTTCTTCTGCTTCGCCCTGCTCTTCCTGGCCGTCGCCGGATTGCTGCCGGCCTGGCTGGCCGAGCGCCGGGGTCTCGCGGCCGCCGACGCCGGGCGCATCGCCGCCATCGCCACCGCCTTTGGCATCCCGGGCAGCCTTCTGGCCGGCTCGCTGATGCGCGCCGGCGTCTCGCCCGGCCGGCTCGCGGCGATCGGCCTGCTGGGCTCGATGGCCCTGGCTGCGCTCTGCTTCACGGTGCTGCCGCTGCCCCTGGCCGTCGTGGGCTTCGCCCTGTCGTTCGCCATCGGCGGGCTGGTGCCGGCGGCGACCTTCGCGTCCGTGCCTCTGGTCGCCGGCAACCCGCGCGCCATCGGACCGATCAACGGCCTGGTGGCGCAGGCCGGCAGCCTGGGCTCGCTGGCCGGGCCGCCGCTGCTCGCCGTGTGGGTCGGTTGGACCGACTGGCGGTTCGCGCCAGTGCTGCTGCTCGCGATCGCGGTGCTGGGCGCCGCTGCGGCGCTCGCGGTGAGAAAGCGATAGCTGTCGTCCTGAGCGCAGCGAAGGCCTGCCCTGAGCGTAGCCGAAGGGACCTCATCGCCGCTCGCAATCGGCACGAGATCCTTCGCTCCGCTCAGGATGACAGGAGGCGAACCTGGCGGCTCGCCTCCTGTCAGACGCGCTTCTCCACCACCATGAACCACGTCTTGCCGGCGACCGGCACCAGCCGGCCGCGCGAATCGACGGGATAGAGGCTCATGGTCACGCTGTCCTTCACGTTGCCGCCGATCGCGTGCACGTAGCGGCCGCGCACGTCGGTGACGACGTCGCAATGGTTGGCGGTGCTGTCGATGCGCCGCCGCGCGGTGCGCGAATCGGCATGGCGCCAGGTCGGGCCGCCGGTGCCGGTGCAGACGAGGTCACCCGGCTTGGGCGAATATTCGTTGGGCGCGTGCAGGGTGAAAGCCGCGCGGCCGCCGCGCTGCTGCTGGCGGTCGTAGAGCGCGGCCAGGTAGCCGCCGTGCCGGCCGTCGCGCGGGAAGTCGGCGGCGCTGATGCCGGAGTGGCTCATGGTCCAGGCGACGAACGCGCCCGACCACGGCCGGCTCGAGTTGCGCCCGTTCCAGTTGGGATGGCCGCAGCTTCCCCAGTAGTCGCCGATCTTGCTGGCGAGGGGCTCGCTGCGCTCGCTGACGCCGCTGCGATTGACATAGCCGTTGGCCTGGCCGCCATAGACGACGGTCGAGCGGCCGAACCGGGTCCACTCCTGCCACGCGGTATAGGCGACGCGATCGGACGGCGGACGGTCGGCATAGCCCGTGCTGCTGCTGCTGCCGCCACAGCCGCTCAGCAGCCACGGCATGACGAAAACGAGCAGGAAGATCGCTGGCAGCCAGTGACCGAATGCGTGGGAGGAACGCAGGGCGGGTGGCTGCCAGCAAGCACGAACATCGACGGAGGGGATGTCGAAATTCATGTATGACTTGCAGGAGGTAAAATAAATGATTGTTATTACTTGTCTTTAAGTTAGCAGATTTCCTGCATGTTGTCATCGTCTCCTGATCTTTCCCAAGTTCGGCGCCTGGAAGAGCTGGCTTTTGCCGCCTGGCCGGCCCTGGAAACCCGCGACGTCGCCGGCTGGCGCCTGCGCCTCTCCGGCGGCTACACAAAAAGAGCCAATTCGATCAATGCTTTAGGGAGAGATGCTCAGGTTGACGGCAGCACGCTCGACGGCCTCGAAGCGGCCTACCGGGAACGCCACCAGCTTCCGGCTTGGCGGCTGACGCCCCTGGCGCCGCCGGCGATCGCCGATCTCCTGGCCGCACGCGGCTATCGCCCGATCGAGCGCAGCCTCCTGCAGGTCTGTCCGCTCCAGCCGGGCTTTGCGGCGGCGCCGGAAGTGTCGATCCAGCCCGAACCGTCAGCCGCCTGGCTAGATGCGTTCGCCACCTACAGCCCTGTGCGGCCGGAGCATCGCGCCACCATGCGCCGCATGCTGGCCTCGATCGCCGCCCCAGCGGGCTTCGCCTTCGTCGAGGAGGCGGGCCAGCCGATGGCCATGGCGATCGGCGCGGTGCAGGGCGACCACATGGGCCTGTTCGACGTCCTGGTGATGCCGCGGGCGCGACGCCGTGGGCTCGCGCGCAAGGTCACCGAGAGCCTTTACGCCTGGGCGTGGCGGCACGGCGCGCGCTTCGCCTATCTGCAGGTCGTCGCCACCAACGAAGCGGCGATGCCGCTCTACGCCGCCCAAGGTTTCCGCACGGTCTACGACTACGAATACGTCGTGCCGCCATCGCCTTGACCCTCAGCCCGCCTCCCTCAATAGTTGAAAACAGGGAGGAACACGTAAAATGGCGAACTATCCTTGGGAAAAGAGCTACCCGCCCGGCGTGAAGTGGGAGCTCGAGGTTCCGAAGAAGGCCCTGCACCAGATCTTCGAGGAGAGCTGTGCGCAGTACGGTGACCGGCCCTTCACCGACTTCCTCGACAAGGTGATGACCTTCCGCGACTACAAGGAAGCCTCCGACAAGGCGGCCGCCGGCTTCCAGAAGCTCGGCGTAAAACCCGGCATCAACGTCGGCCTGTACCTGCCCAACACGCCGCACTACATCATCGCCTTCTTCGGCGTGCTCAAGGCCGGCGGCCGGGTGGTCAACTACAGCCCGCTCGACGCGGCGCGTGAGCTCGAGTTCAAGATCGGCGATTCGGAGACCGACATCCTGGTCACGCTCGACGTCGCGGCGCTCTACCCGAAGATGGCGGCGATGAAGGGCAAGACGCGGCTCAAGAAGCTGATCGTGGGCTCGATCGCCGACTACCTGCCGTGGCCCAAGAACTGGCTCTATCCCATCGCCAAGAAGAAGGAGCTCTCGGTCTGGCCGCGCGACGACTGGCACATGTCGTTCAAGGATCTTCTGGCCAATGACGGCAGGTACACGGCGCACCCGGTGGGCGAGGACCTGTGGGACGAGGTGGCGCTGCTGCAATACACCGGCGGCACGACCGGCCTGCCCAAGGCCGCCATGCTGACGCACGGCTGCGTCGCCGCGGCGATGAGCCAGGGCCAGTCGTGGACCACGCCCTACACCACGCCCGGCACCGAGAAGGTCGTGTGCGTGCTGCCGCTGTTCCACATCTACGCGCTGTCGGGAATCATGCTGGGCGCGGTGCGCAACGGCAACCAGCTCATCCTCTATCCGCGGCCCGACATCGACATGATCGTCAATGACCTCGCCAAGAAGAAGCCGACCTTCCTGCCCGGCGTGCCGACGCTCTACACCGCCATCAACAAGCATCCCAAGGCGCAGGGCCTCGACCTGAAGTCGCTGAAGATCTGCATGTCGGGCGGCGCGCCCTTGCCGGTCGAGGTGCAGCAGGCCTTCGAGAAGCTGACCGGCGCCACGCTGATCGAGGGCTACGGCCTCACCGAGACCTCGCCCACCGGCGCCATCTGCCCGGTCGACAAGAGCGTGCGCCGTGTCGGCTCGTGCGGCGTGCCGATGCCCGGGACGGTGATCGAGATCCGCGACATGGAGAAGGGCGACACCGTCCTGCCGCCCGGCAAGGAAAACGTCGGCGAGGTCTGCATCATCGGCCCGCAGGTCATGAAGGGCTACTGGAAGAAGCCGGAGGAGACCGAGAAGGTCCTGTTCCGCCATCCCAGCAGCAACTGGATGGGCCTGCGCACCGGCGACATGGGCTACATGGACGCCGACGGCTGGCTCTACCTGGTCGACCGCTCCAAGGACCTGATCATCTCGTCGGGCTACAACGTCTATCCGCGCATGATCGAGGAGGCGGTCTACGAGCATCCGGCGGTCGACGAATGCATCGTCATCGGCATCGCGCATCCGCATCGCCAGGAAGCGCCCAAGGTCTTCGTCAAGCTGAAGCCCGGCGCCTCGCTCACCTTCGAGGAGCTGCTGAAGCATCTCGACGGCAAGATCGGCAAGCACGAGATGCCGATCGCGCTCGAGATCCGGCCGGAGCTGCCCAAGACGCCGGTCGGCAAGCTCTCCAAGAAGGAGCTGAAGGAAGAGGAGCGCGCCAAGGCGCAGGCCAAGGCGGCGTGATCATATTCTTCTGGACCGCGCGCGTCCCGCGCGCTCAGAATTCACGAGCGCGCGGGACGCGCGCGGTCCGGAAGACCATGAGCGCTAGTCGTCGCGTAATCATCCTCGGTAGTTCCTCGTTCGCCCTCACCGCTTGCTTCGACAAGCCGTGCGAGGAGCGCAACCCCGCGCAGCTTGCCTTCCTCGACGGCCTGAAGTCGCTCGCCAAGCCCGCTCTCTCTTCGGGCAATCCCCTGAAGATCGAGGAAGCCGCCAAGCAGAGCATCGGCTTGGCCGACAAGGTCGGCGCCTTTTCCGACTGGTGCGGCACCCTGACCAAGATCGAGGGCACCGCCCAGAAGGTCGCCGTCACGGTCGATATCGGCCGCCAAGTTTCGCTCTACGCGTTCAACGACTGGACTTTGGCCTTTGCCGGCTCCGTCCTCGACCTTTTCTCCACACGATCGCGCGAACCGCCGCCGCCGGGCCTTTCCGATCCCGCCATCGCGGCGCTAAAAACCTTGCGGCTCGGCGAGCGCATCTCGCTTTCCGGCAGGATGGGCCAGATCGCCGGAGCGGGCGTGTTCGACTGGTCCCGCCTGTTCGGCAAGAGCGAGGCCGAGCACCGCCAGTTCCTGCAGACGCCGCGCTTCGTGGCGCGCATCGAGGCGCTGGCGGCGGAGAAGAAGAAGTAGAAAGGAATTTTGGGTGCCGTCCTTCACGTACGATTTTCCCCACGCCAGCATCAAGCTCCCGGTCTTTGCGTCCAACGTCGTTGCTTCCTCCCAGCATCTCGCCGCCACCGCCGGCCTGCGCATGCTGGCGAAAGGCGGCAACGCGGTCGATGCGGCGATCGCCAGCGCGATTGCGATCACCATCGTCGAGCCGACCATGAACGGCATCGGCGCCGACGCCTTCTGCATCCTGTGGGACGGCAGCAAGCTCGTGGGCCTCAACGCCTCGGGCCATTCGCCGGCGCTGATGACGCCGGATCAGTACTCGGGCCAGGCCAGCATGCCGAGCACGGGCTGGGGCACCGTCACCGTGCCGGGCGCGGTGTCGCTTTGGATGACCCTGCACGCGCGCTACGGCAAGCTGCCCTTCGCCGACCTGTTCGAGCCTGCGATCAAGTACGCCCACGACGGCTTTCGCGTCTCCTACATGGTGGCGCGGCAGTGGGCGCGCGCCGTCGACCGGCTGCGCGGCCAGCAGGACTGGGTGCGCGATTTCATGCCGAACGGCCGCACGCCTCAGACGGGAGAGCTGTGGAAATTCCCCGATCAGGCGAAGACGCTGACCAAGATCGCCGAATCAGGCGGCGAGGCCTTCTATCGCGGCGAGCTCGCCGAGGCGATGGACAGCCACGCCAGGGCGACCGGCGGCGGGTTGCGCCTTGGCGACCTCGCCGAGCACAAGGCCGACTGGGTCGATCCCATCGGCCTCACCTATCGCGGCGTGACGCTGCACGAGATCCCGCCGTCGGGCCAGGGCATCGCCGCCTGCATGGCGCTCGGCATCCTCGAGAACTTCGACGTCGCCGGCCACGACGCCGACGGGCCGGAAGTGGCGCATCTCAAGATCGAGGCGATGAAGCTCGCCTTCGCCGACATCTGGCGCTACGTCGCCGATCCGCGCTTCATGGACATCACGCCGGCGCAGATGCTCGACAAGCATTACCTCAAGACCCGCGCCAAGCTGATCGACCCGAAGAAGGCCAAGGAGTTCGGCCCGGGCGTCCCGAAGGACGGCGGCACGATCTATCTCGGCACGGCCGACGCTTCGGGCATGATGGTGTCGCTGATCCAGTCGAACTACACGGGCTTCGGCTCGGGCATCGTGGTGCCGGGCACCGGCATCGCTCTCCAGAACCGTGCGAGCGGGTTCGTGACGACCAAGGGCCATGCCAACGAGGTCGGTCCGAAGAAACGGCCGTTCCACACCATCATCCCCGCCTTCATCACCAAGGACGGCAGGCCGGTCGCGACCTTCGGCCTGATGGGCGGCGCCATGCAGCCGCAGGGCCACATGCAGGTCTTCTCGCGCATCGTCGACTACGGCCGCAATCCGCAGGCCGCCATCGACTCCCCGCGCTGGCGCGTGCACGAGACCGACAAGACGGTGTGGGTCGAGGAGCACATGCCGGCCGACACGATGAGCGGGCTGGAGGCCCGTGGCCACAAGCTCACGCGCACCAAGTGGCCGAGCTTCGACTTCGGCTCCAGCCAGATCATCTGGCGCTTCCCCGAGGGCGGCCCCTACCTCGCCGCCTCCGAAAGCCGCCGCGACGGCGCGGCCGTCGGGTTCTGATGTTCTTTGCCGGGAGCGCGCCACTCCGTGGCGCTCATGGGAGCGCGGGCCTCCGGCCCGCTCATGATCATGATGCGGGCCGGAGGCCCGCGCTCCCATGACCACCACCATCTCCATCGCCAACGGCGGCTTCGCCCTCAACGGCACGCCGACCTATGCCGGCCGCTCGTGGAAGGGCCATCGCATCGAAGGCCTGCTGTTCAACAGCCGCATGGCCAACGCCATCGCCGACGACGAGAACCCGGCGACGCGCGGCGCCTGGTCCTACGCCGACGGCGAGTGGGACGCCGAGCGCAGCACGCGCGAGTTCATCGCCGCCCTCCCCTCCTATCGCGCGCACGGCCTGCTGGCGGTCTGCATCAACATCCAGGGCGGCAGCCCGCAGGGCTATTCCTGGCACCAGCCGTGGAAGATCGGCGGCTTCACGGCCGATGGCACGATCAAGCCGGCCTGGGCAACGCGCCTCGACAAGGTCATCAAGGCCTGCGACGGCCTCGGCATGGCCGTGATCCTCGGCCTGTTCTACGGCAAGCAGAGCCCGACCCTGAAGGACGAGGCCGCGGTGAAGGCCGCCGTCACCAACACCGTCGACTGGCTCCTTCAGCGCAACGCCACCAACGTGCTGCTCGAGATCGGCAACGAGGTCGACCTGCCGAACGTGTTCGTCCATCCCATCATCACGGCCGCGCGCTGCCACGAGCTGATCGAGGTCGCCAAGCAGCGCAGCCAGGGCAGGCTTCTGGTCAGCACCAGCCTGGTCACGATCAACGCACCCTCCGAGGCGATCCTCGCCGCCGCCGATTTCCTGCTGCCGCACGGCAATCCCGTCAGCGGACCCGACGGGCCGCCGCAGTCGAGCCCGCACGGCATCCGCCTGCAGGTGGCGCGCTGGCGCGCCGGCGCGGGCTACCGCGGCCAGCCGGTGGTCTACAACGAGGACGACCACTTCGACTTCGACAAGCCCGACAACCATCTGGTGGCCGCCATCGACAGCGGCGCGAGCTGGGGCTACTTCGACTTCCGCCGCATCCGCGAGCGCTTCGAGGACGGCTTCCAGTCGCTGCCGGTCGACTGGACGATCTCGTCGGTCCGCAAGCGCGCCTTCTTCGGGCTGCTGAAGGAAATCACCGGCGTCTAGGATGAGATGGAACCGCGCGCGGTTCCATCTCATCGCATTCCGCTCCAGGCGGGAAACGTTCGGGAGGCGTCTGCGGACTTGCATCGGCCCGGCGCCGGCTCGCGCGCCGGGTCATGACGCTCGGCCCTGGATGGCGGTCATGGCTCCGGCCAGCGCGGCGGCGGGATCGGACGCGGCGCCGGCACTGCGCCAGGCGACGTAACCGTCGGGCCGCACCAGCACCGCACCGCTGTCGTCGATGCCGTAGGCCTCGCGCCAGCGTTCGTCCGCGGGCTGCAGTTCGCCGTTGCCGACGGTGACGGACGCGACCGCGATGCCGTTGCCCGCCTGCATCGCCCGCGCCAACTCGACCCAAGCGGCGCCCTTCGCGCCGGCCAGCAGCACGAAGCCTTGGCCGACAAGGTCGATGGCCGACACGCGC
This sequence comes from uncultured Alphaproteobacteria bacterium, assembly GCA_963809025.1. Lineage (GTDB taxonomy): Bacteria > Pseudomonadota > Alphaproteobacteria > Reyranellales > Reyranellaceae > Reyranella. Next base: position 151,199 of record CAWEIE010000050.1, read on the forward strand.
TCGCCGCTCGAGCGCTGCAGCCAGACATGCGGGGCGCGGCCGCCCGGACAGGCGGAGGCGACGTAGTCGGTGATCGGATTGGCGACGGCAGGCGGCGCGCTGCCGTCGGGCACGACGGCCGCCGACGTGTAGCGCGCGCCGAAAATCATGCCCTGCTCGTTGAGATACTCGGGCCGTGCACCCGTGGTCTCGCGCGTCTTTTGCAGGCGGCCCATGGAGATCGCGTTGGCGAGGCTCTGCTCGGTGATCGTCCGGGCGAGCGGCTGGCGCTCGTCGTGATAGGTTTGCAATAGCGAGTCTTCGGCGCGGCCCTGCAGCACCAGGGCGAGCTTCCAGCAGAGATTGTGGGCGTCCTGCACGCCGGTGTTCATGCCGAAGCCGCCGGTCGGCGGCATCTCGTGGGCGGCATCGCCTGCGAGGAAGATGCGGCCGTGGCAATACTGTTCGGCGACGTGAGCCGAGGCGACCCAGGGCGCGACGCCCAAAACCTTCACGGGCAGGTCGGGCACGCCGGCGGCGAGCCGCACCAACTCGGCCGAGCGCTCGGGCGTGAAATCCTCCGGCGCGTAGCCCTGCGCCTTGAGCGAATTCACCAGGAAGCCCCAGCGGTTGGCGGCGTTGATGGTGAGGAAGGTGCCGCGCAACCTGTCGTTCTCGATGAAGTAGAGGGCGGCGGGACGATCCTCGGTCCACGGCCGGAGGTCGGCCTCGAGCAGGATGTTGACGCTGTCATAGACGTCCTTCTTGCCGTTCATGCGCACGCCGAGCGCAGCGCGCACCGGGCTCTGCGCGCCGTCGGCCGCGATCATGTAAAGCGCTGCGACCCTTTCCTCGGCGCCGGTGGCGGCATCGCGGAGAGTGGCGGTGACGCCGGCGCGGTCCTGGGCGAAGCTTTTCAGCTCGGTGCCGAATCGCAGCTCGCCCGGCGCCTGCTGCTCGGCGCACTGGCGTAGCACCGGCTCGAGATAGTCCTGGGCGCACAGGCAGGCGCGCACCGGCGAGACCTCGGCGCTGCGCTGGCTGCGGCCCCACGGTACGCGCCGCTCGATCTCTTCGCCGGCCAGGGTCTTCGCCCAGACGATGAAGCCGGTGCGCTCGGGCGGCAGGCCGGCCTTGCGCACCGCCGCCTCGATGCCCTGCTGGAGGAACACCTCCATGGTGCGGGCATTGATGCCGCGCGCCTTGGGATGGATGGCGGTGCCGGGATGGCGCTCGACCAGCAGCGAGCGGATGCCGAGCCGCGACAGCAGCAGCGAGGCCATCAGCCCCACCGGCCCGCCGCCGACGATCAGGACGGGAACGTGCGTCATCGCGTTTTGCCCTCGACTGCCCGACGTGGGCCGCATGATAAAGGACAGGCAGACGAAGGAAAGCGAGCGGCCTGGAGCGATTCCCGATTGCGCACACTGGACATAGGTGTTGCAACAGGCACATTCCGTTCGGCTGATCCCAGCCGAACGGAATGTGCTTTGGTGACACGGGAATTGAAGGTCTTCAGCACTATCGCAGTGCAGAGCGCCCTGGAGACGCTGGCTCCGCTGTTCGAGGCGGACAACGGGTGTCGCCTCGGCATCGCCTGGAACACCGCGCCCGTGCTGGTAAAGCGCTTGCAGGGCGGCGAGACGGCGGATGTGCTGATCCTCAATCGCGCCGGCATGGACGCCATGACCCGCGACAAGCGCGTGCAGGCCGGGTCCGAGGTCACGCTGGCGAGCTCGGCCACCGCGCTCGCCGTCAAGACGGGCGCGCCGCATCCCGACATCTCGACGCCGGAGGCGCTGGAACGGACGCTGCTGGCAGCACGCGCGATCTCCTACAGCGATCCGGCGGCGGGCGGTGCCAGCGGCATCTATTTCGCCAAGCTGCTGGAACGCCTCGGCATCGCAGACGAGGTCAACGCCAAGACGAAGTATCCGCCGCCCGCCGGTCTATGCGGCGACCTGCTGGTAAGCGGCGTCGTTGACCTTGCCGTGCAGCAGAAGCCCGAGCTGCTGCAGGTTCCCGGCATCGAGATCCTGGGCCTGCTGCCCGGCGATCTGCACATGGTCACGGTGTTCGTCGCCTGCGTGGAAGCGTCGAGCGCTGAGCCCGCGACGGGCCAGGCGTTGATTGACTTCCTGCGATCGCCGGCCTCGGCGGCGGTCTTCCGCGCCAAGGGGCTCGATCCGGCCTGACCGGCCCGCGCCAGAAGCTCGAGCGCACACCGAGATTGAGCGTGCGGTCGACGATGCCAATCACGCACCGCATGCAGTGGCCAATCGCGCAGTGTCACGCCAGGTGATGCGACTGTGCGCGACCTGCTTTCCATCGATTTCGTCGAAGCCGCGTTCGACGATCTCGCCACCCAGCCGGCGATAGAAATCGATGGCCCGCAGGTTGTCGTCGAACGCCCAGAGATAGGCGCCCGTCTCGCCACGACTGGCGGCCCGTCGCATCGCCTCGCCCAGCAGGCGCCGGCCGAGGCCGCCGCTGCGCCGCTCGGGATGGATATGCAGGTTGTCGATGTAGGCGCCGAATCCCGGGTCGCCCTCGGCCCACACCGCGATGAAGCCCACATCGCCCGCGATCAGCACCGTGTCGTCGGCAATCATCGTTGCGAGCCTGTTGCTCCAGTGCGTCCGCCGCTCAGCGTCGAGCGCGGGGCCAAGCGTGCTGTCCTTGAAGATGCCGCGATAGGCCGAGCGCCAGCTCGCCGCATGCAGCGCCGCGATGGCGTCGGCATCGACGACGCTCGCCGGCCGGATCGGCTCGCCCGTCATTCGCCGGCAGACCTTGTCGTCGGATAGGCGGGCAGGTCGTCGGCCACCGTCACCCACGAAAGCTTCGACCGCACGAAGGTGTGGTCCCGGGGCGCCGCCTGGTCGGGCTCGTCGAGCGAGCACGTCGTGATGTCGAGGTCGGCGGAGGTGCGCGTCGATTGATAGGTCAAGGTCGTGCCGCACTCGGGGCAGAAGGAGCGTGTGGCGTGCTCCGACGACTTGAAGCGCTGCGGCTCGCCGGCCACGAACCTGACCGCGTCCGGGGGTACGCTGAACCACGCCACCGACGGGGCGCCGGCGGCATGCCGGCACATCGTGCAGTGACAGATCGTCTGGTTGATGGGCTCGGCGTCGATCTCGTAGCGGACCGCACGGCAGAAGCAGCCTCCTCGCAGCATCATCGCCTCCTTATCGCCTCGTCATCGTCTCTGGGGCTTGCGCAGCATGGGTGTGATCACGGGCGACTGCCCGGACTGGGCGCGGCCCACGATCTCGAAGCCATGCCGCTCGTATAGCGGGATGTTCCGGGGATTGGACGATTCGAGATAGGCGAGCACGCCGTCGCGATCGCACTTGTCGGTCACATGGCGCAGCAGCACACCGCCCACGCCCTGGTTCTGGTGCGCCGGGTCGACGCCGAGCAACGGCAGGTACCAGTGCGGTACCTTCGGATGAAAGCTCGCCATCTGCTGCATGAGCTGCGGGCCGTCGGCGGCAGTCGCGGCATCGGCCGTTCGCATCATCAAGGCGTTGAGCGCCGCCTCGTCCGGGCCGGTTCCCGGCGGCAGCCACAGCGCCGCGCCGGCCGAGCCGACGCGCAGCGCGCTGCCCTTCTCGAAGGCCACCCCGCCGAACGCCGTGGCAAAGTGCGGGAAGGCCTCGATGTAGGCCTTGGGCTCGGGCCACGTCCAGCGGGTCGCGGGGTCGCCACTGAACGCCAGGGTCAGGATGGCGAAGACGGCATCCCTCTCGGCCGCCGTCGCCACTTGAACATCGCGCATCGTCATCGCTCCAAGATTGGATGCCACGACGCCGGGCGCAAGGCTACTTCCCGCAATAGGCTTCTATGCGATACCCGTCGGGGTCGATTGCAAAGGCGGCGTAATAATTCGGCCCGTAGTCGGTGCGCACGCCGGGCTTGCCGTTGTCCTTGCCGCCAGCCTTGAGCGCGGCGGCATGAAAGGTATCGACCGCGGCCCGGTCCTTGGCGAGGAAGCAAAAGTGCAGCCCGGACTCCATGTCGGCCTTCACCGGTTTCTTGGTGGCGCCGAGCCAGAGCTGCACCGCCTTCTCGCCATAGCCCAGCGAGCTCTCGCCGTCGCTCAGCAGGCTGAAGCCGAGCGGCTTCAGGGCGGCGTCATAGAACTCCTTCGAGCGCGCGATGTCGGCAACGCCGATCGAAACATGGTCGAACATCGTCCCTTCCTCCATATAACCTATTAACCGGTGATATGGTTAGTTAGACGCATCGTGCTTGTCAACCGCTCAACCGGTTACTAAGTCAGCATGGTGAACCGCCCCGATCTCTGCCTGGAGTTCGTCAACACCCGCTATTGGCGTGGCCAGGAGTCTCCGACCGAAACCCTGAACTCGGCCGAGGATCTTGGCGCCTGGGCTGCGGCCAATGTCGCCAAGGAGGCGCGGCCGCTCGCCAGACGCGAGTTCGAGCGGGCCATCGAGGCGCGCGAGGCGATCCATCGCGTGTTCGACGCCACGGCGCGCGGCAAGACGCCGGCCGCCGCGGACCTCGAGACGCTGAACGGACTTTTGGCCGCCGCGCCGGCCCGCACGACGCTGCGGCGCGAGCGCAACGGCTTCTCCTGGGATGTCGACATGCGCGGCTCGACCGCGCTCGGCCTGCTCGCGCCCGTGCTGTGGTCGGCGGGCGACCTTCTGACCGGAGCCAGGCTCGACAAGGTCAGGCGCTGCGCCAATCCCGAATGCGGCTGGCTGTTCCTCGACGACAGCCGCGCCGGCAAGCGGCGCTGGTGCTCGATGTCGTCCTGCGGCAACCGCGCCAAGGCGCGGCGGCACTATCACAAGAGCCGCGAACAGTAGTGCGTCAACACCCCGTCATCCCGACCGGAGCCGAGCGCAGCGAGGCGTAGTGGAGGGACCTGTTCTGTCGGTGCGTAGACAAGAGCAGGTCCCTCGACTACGCCGACCGTTGGTCGGCTTCGCTCGGGATGACGGAGAATATGGAGGGCTGGCAGACGCCGACGCTATCGCAGGATGTTCTGCAGCTTCATGGCGACGCCCATGTCGCCTTCGATCTTCAGCTTGCCGGTCATGAAGGCCGTCATGCCGTCGAGCTTGCCGCCGATCATGTCGGCGAAGTCGCTGAAGTCCATCTTGAGCGTGCAGTCGGCCGCCTTGTCGTCGTTGCTGACGACGGGCGGGTTCTGGTTGCCGTCGATGTAGACGACGCCCTGGTCGGTTGCGAATTTGACGGTGTTGCCGAAGGCCGACTTCTTCGAGGCGCCTTCCTTCATTTTCGCGGTGAGTTCAGCCAAGGTCATGTGACGGTTCCTCCAGTCGGCCAGTCTTCTGGGGGCTTACTTGACCTTTACGTAAACGTCAAATACAGGCCGATGAACGGCCGTTCAGTGAGGAAACATGTCGTATCGCTCGGTCTTCAAGCCGGGGCTGTTTGAAGGCCAGACCATCGTCGTCACCGGCGGCGGCAGCGGCATCGGCCGCTGCACGGCGCACGAGATCGCGGCACTGGGCGCCCATGTCGTGATCACCGGCCGCAAGCCCGACAAGCTCGCCACGGTGAAGGCCGAGATCGAAACCTCGGGCGGCAGCTGCGAGACGCATGCCTTCGACATCCGCGAGGAAGCGCAGGTCAAGGAAGCGATCGGAGCGATCGTGGCGAAGAACGGCCGCATCCACGGCTTGTTCAACAACGCCGGCGGCCAGTTCCCCTCGCCCGCCGTCAACATGAGCGCCAAAGGTTTCGACGTCGTGGTGCGCAACAACCTCACGGGCGGCTTCATCGTCAGCCGCGAGGTCTTCACGCAGTCGATGGAAAAGCACGGCGGCTCGATCGTGAACATGGCCGCCGACATGAGGAACGGCTTCCCCAACATGGCGCACACCGGCGCCGCCCGAGCCGGCATGGTGAACCTCACCATGACGCTCGCCCACGAATGGGCCTATGCCGGCGTGCGCGTGAACGCCGTGTCGCCGGGCTGGATCGCCTCCTCCGGCATGGACACCTACCAGGGCGAGTTCAAGGAGCAGATCCCCAAGCTGAAGGGCTACTGCCCACTGGGACGGCTCGGCACCGAAAGCGAGGTCTCGGCCGCGGTCTGCTTCCTGCTGAGCGACGCCGCCGGCTACATCACCGGCACCGAGCTTCGCATCGACGGCGGCGTGCCGCTCGGCAACCGCTCGATGGAGCTCCGGCCCCCCGAACGGACCCCCGAGTTCAACGGTTTTCACCTCGCAGTGAAGCCCAAGGTACTGGGCGGCTAGTGCATGGAGTCACAAGTGCCTGATACGCATCTGCTGTCATCCCGACGAAGGACCTTTCCCGCGGCTCCAAAGGCCCCTCGCTGCGCTCGGGGTGACAGGTACTGACCATGCCCATCATCGAAAGCCAGGTCGACCGCAACGGCGACGACTACCGCAAGCAACCGCGAGAAGATGCTCGCCGCCATCGCCGAGTTCCGCGCCGCCGAAGCGAGCGTGCAGGCGACGTCAGAGAAGTCGCGTGACCGGTTCGCCAAGCGCAAGCAGCTGATGCCGCGCGAGCGCATCGCCCTGTTGCTCGACCGCGGCGCGCCGTTCCTCGAATTGATGCCGCTCGCAGGCTACCGCATGCACGACGACAAGGACGGATCGAGCGCGGGCGGCGGCTCGGTCGCGGGCATCGGCTATGTCGAGGGCGTGCGCTGCGTGGTGACGGCGTCCAACTCCGCCATCAAGGGCGGCACCGTGGCGCCGTCCGGTCAGCGCAAGGGCCAGCGCATCCAGCAGGTCGTGATGGAGAACAAGCTGCCGGTCGTGAACCTGGTCGAATCGGGCGGCGCCAACCTTCTGTACCAGGCCGAGATCTTCGTGCCGGGCGGCCGCGGCTTCGCCAACCAGGCGCGCATGTCGGCGCGCGGCATCCCGCAGGTCACCGTCGTGCACGGCTCATCGACCGCGGGCGGCGCCTATCTGCCCGGCCTCTCCGACTACGTCATCATGGTGCGCAACCAGGCCAAGGTCTTTCTGGCCGGCCCGCCGCTGCTCAAGGCCGCGACCGGCGAGATCGCCACCGACGAGGAGCTGGGCGGCGCCGAGATGCACGCCACCGTCTCGGGTGTCGCCGAATGGATGGCCGAGAACGACGCCGACGGCATCCGCATGGCGCGCGAGGTCATCGCCAAGTGGCACTGGAACGACAAGCTGCCGCCGCACAGGCAAAAGCCGTTCAAGGAGCCATTGTACGACATCGACGAGCTCTGCGGTGTCGTGCCGCCGTCGTACAAGGATCCCTACGACGTGCGCGAGGTGATCGCCCGCCTGGTCGACGGCTCGGACTTCCTCGAGTTCAAGGGCCTCTACGACCAGCAGACGATCTGCGGCTGGGCGGAGATCGAGGGCGAGCCGGTGGCTTTCATCGGCAACAACGGGCCGATCACCACCAAGGGCTCGGTCAAGGCCGCCCAGTTCATCCAGCTGTGCTGCCAGCAGGGCACGCCCATCGTCTACCTGCAGAACACCACGGGCTACATGGTCGGCACCGACGCCGAGCGCGGCGGCATCGTCAAGCACGGCTCCAAGATGATCCAGGCGGTGGCCAACGCCACGGTGCCGCAGATCACCATCGTGATCGGCGGTTCGTTCGGCGCCGGCAACTACGGCATGTGCGGCCGTGCCTACGACCCGCGCTTCATCTTCGCCTGGCCCAACAACCGCACCGCCGTCATGGGCGGCGAGCAGGCGGCCGGCGTCATGAAGACCGTGACCGAGCAGAAGTTTTTGCGCGAGGGCAAGGAGCCGCCGCACGCCGAGATCGACACGATGTACAAGGGCATCGTCGCTCAGTTCGACCGTGAGTCGACCGCGCTCTACGGCACCGCGCACCTGTGGGACGACGGCATCATCGATCCGCGCGACACGCGGCGCATCCTCGCTTTCACCCTCTCGATCGCCCGCGAATCGATCGTGCGGCCGCTCAATCCCATCACCTTCGGCGTCGCAAGGATGTAAGCGATGAAATTCACGCCCGAGCACGAGGCCTTGCGCCAGACCTGGAAGACGCTGATCGATCGCGAGATCAATCCCAACGTCGACGAATGGGAGAAGGAAGGCGCCTTCCCCGCCCACGAGCTGTTCAAGAAGATGGGCGATGCCGGGCTTCTGGGCGTCGACAAGCCCGTCGAGTACGGCGGCTCGGGGCTCGACTTCTCCTACGCCATGATCTGCGCGGAATCGCTGGGCCTGGTGAACGGCGGCTCGATCCCCATGGCGACGGGCGTGCAGATCTCCATGGCGACGCCGGCGCTGGCCCGCTACGGCAGCGATGAGTTGCGCCGGGAGTTTCTGGCGCCCTCGATCAGCGGCGATTATGTCGCCTGCCTCGGCGTGTCGGAGACCGGCGCGGGCTCCGACGTCGCCTCGATCAAGACGACAGCCCGCCGCGTCGGCGGCGACTGGGTGATCAACGGCGGCAAGATGTGGACCACCAACGGCGCGCAGGCCGACTGGATGTGCCTTCTGGCCAACACCGGCGACGGCCAGGCCCACAAGAACAAGTCGCTGATCGTGGTGCCCATGCCGACCAAGGGCGTCCAGATCGCCAAGAAGCTCGACAAGCTCGGCATGCGCGCGTCAGACACCGTGCAGACCTTCTTCGACGAGGTGAAGGTGCCGGTGCGCTACACGATCGGCGAGCCGGGCTCGGGCTTCATCTACCAGATGCAGCAGTTCCAGGAGGAGCGGCTGTGGGCCGGCGCCGGCACCTTGATGGGCTGCGACCGCATCATCAACGCCACCATCGAGTACACGCGCGAGCGCAAGGTGTTCGGCCGGCCGCTGCTCGACAACCAGGTGATCCATTTCCGCCTGGCCGAGCTCAAGAGCGAGGTCGAGGCGCTGCGCTCGCTGGTCTACCGCGCCTGCGAGGAGTACCTCGCCGGCACCGACGTCACCATGCTGGCCTCGATGGCCAAGCTGAAGGCCGGTCGGCTCCGCCGCGAGGTCTCCGACGCCTGCCTGCAGTACTGGGGCGGCGCGGGTTACCTCTGGGACAATCCCGTCGCGCGCAGCTACCGCGACGGCCGCCTCGGCTCGATCGGCGGCGGCGCCGACGAGGTCATGCTGCAGATCATCTCCAAGCTGATGGGCACGCTGCCGAGGCTCGGTAACCGATGAAACGGAGCGCGGACCTCCAGGTCCGCATCATGATCATGAGCGGACCTGGAGGTCCGCGCTCCGAAGAGGAGACAAGTCGTGCAATTCACCCCTGAACACGCCGAGATCCGCCGCACCTTGCGCGCCATCATCGACAAGGACATCAATCCGCACGTCGACAAGTGGGAAGCGGACGGCATCTTCCCCGCCCACGAGGTCTTCAAGAAGCTGGGCGATGCCGGCCTGCTCGGCATCAACAAGCCGCCGGAATACGGCGGCATGGGCCTCGACTACTCCTACGCCATGGTGATGGCCGAGGAGCTGGGCCACATCAATTGCGGCTCGGTGCCGATGGCGATCGGCGTGCAGACCGACATGGCGACGCCCGCCCTCGCCCGCTACGGCAGCGACGAGCTGCGCAAGGAATTCCTGGCGCCCTCGATCGCCGGCGACTATGTCGCCTGCCTCGGCGTGTCCGAGGTCGGCGCCGGCTCCGACGTCGCCTCGCTCAAGACCACGGCCAAGCGCGCCGGCAGCGACTGGGTCATCAACGGCGGCAAGATGTGGACGACCAACGGCACCCAGGCCGACTGGATGTGCCTTCTGGCCAACACCGGCGAGGGCCCGGTGCACAAGAACAAGTCGCTGATCGTGGTCCCGATGAAGACCAAGGGCGTCCAGGTCGTCAAGAAGCTCGACAAGCTCGGCATGCGCTCCTCCGACACCGCCCAGATCTTCTTCGACGAGGTGAAGGTGCCGGTGCGCCACACCATCGGCCAGGAAGGCATGGGCTTCGTCTACCAGATGCAGCAGTTCCAGGAGGAAAGGCTGTGGGGCGCCATCTCCGCCGTGGTCGGCATGGAGAGGTTGATCGACCAGACGGTCGAATACACGCGCGAGCGCAAGGTGTTCGGCCGTCCCCTGCTCGACAACCAGGTGATCCATTTCAAGCTCGCCGAGTTCCGCACCGAGGTCGAGCTGGTGCGCTCGCTCTGCTACCGCGCCTGCGAGGAGTATCTCGACGGCGCCGACGTCACCATGCTGGCCTCGATGGCCAAGCTGAAGGCGGGCCGCATGCTCGGCTGGTGACCGACGGCTGCCTGCAATACTGGGGCGGTGCCGGCTACCTCTGGGAATCGCCGACCGCCCGCTCGTTCCGCGATTCGCGGCTGGCCTCGATCGGCGGCGGCGCCGACGAGGTCATGCTGCAGATCATTTCCAAGCTCATGGGGACCTTGCCCCGATTGGAAAACCGGTGATGCACGCACGCTGTCACCCCGAGCGCAGCGAGGGGCCTTTGAGGCCGCAGGAAAGGTCCCTCGCTGCGCTCGGGATGACATCGATTGTGCCGCGCACATCACGCCTCATGTGGGGAGTTCGAAATGGCTGAATTCGCCTCGAAATACGAGACCCTGCTGCTGCGCCGCGAGCGCTCGCGCCTGCACGTCACGCTCAATCGCCCGCAGGTCAAGAATGCGCTGAACCCGACCCTGATCGGCGAGTTGCGCACGGTGTTCCAGAACCTGCGTGAGCGGCGCGACATCAAGGTCGTGATCCTGCGCGGCGCCGGCGGCACCTTCTGCGCCGGCGCCGACCTCAAGAACATGGAGCAGAGCATCACCGAGAAGCGGCTCGGCGAGCGCGACCCGATCGCGCTCGGCAACCGCGAATACGGCACCTTCCTCGAAACGGTGAACACCACGCCGCAAGTGGTCGTCGCCGCCGTCGAGGGCTACGCCATCGCCGGCGGCTTCGGCCTGCTCTGCGTCTCCGACGTGGCGATCTGCACCGAGGACGCGGGCTTCGCCATGAGCGAGACGGCGATCGGCATCGTGCCGGCCCAGATCGCGCCCTTCGTCGCCGCCCGCATCGGCGTGCCGCAGACGCGCCACCTCGCGCTGACGGCGGCGCGCTTCAAGGGTCCCGAAGCGTTGCGGCTGGGCATCGCCCATCACCTGGTCAAGGATTCGGCGGCGCTCGACGCCAAGCTGGAAGAAATCCTGAAGCAGATCGACCGCTGCGCGCCGCTGGCCAATGCGCTGACCAAGGCCGTGGTGATGAAGGTGGGCAGCGAACCGCTCTCCTCCGTCCTCGACTTCGCCGCCGACCGGTTCGCCGAGGCGCGGCGCAGCCCCGAAGCCGCCGAAGGCCTGCGCGCCTTCGCCGAGAAGAGACAGCCGAAATGGGTGACCGAATGATCGCCGTATCCGCGCTCGACCTGCCGGCCCGTCAGGGAACGGACTATCCGCCGCCGCATGACGCTCCCTGCCTCAACCGCATCCGCCGCGCGCTGGGCGATGCCTTCGGTCTGTCGCAGTTCGGCGTCAACCTGCTCGACCTGCCGCCCGGGACATGGTCCTCGCAGCGTCATTGGCACGAACAGCAGGACGAATTCGTCTACGTGCTCGAGGGCGAGGTCGTGCTGGTGACCGACGAGGGCGAGACGGTGCTGCGGCCCGGCATGGTTGCAGGCTTCCGCGCCGGAAAGGCCAACGGCCATCACCTCGTCAATCGCTCGGACAAGACCGTGCGTGTGCTCGAAGTCGGCACGCGCACCGTCGAAGAGGTCGCGTACTATTCCGACATCGACATGATGGTGCGCGAGAATGCCGACGGCTGGGGCTACTCCACCAAGGACGGACAGCCCCTGAAATGAGTTTTAGCAAGATCCTCATCGCCAACCGCGGCGAGATCGCCTGGCGGGTCATGCGCACGGCCAAGGCGATGGGCTATCGCACCGTTGCCGTCTACTCCGACGCCGACCGGGACGCCCCGCACGTCGGCTTCGCCGACGAGGCGGTGCGCATCGGCCCCTCGCCGGTGGGCGAGAGCTACCTCAGCATCGACCGCATCCTGGAGGCCGCGCACAAGTCGGGCGCCGACGCCGTGCACCCGGGCTACGGCTTCCTGTCCGAGAACGAGGCCTTCGCGGCCGCCTGCGAGAAGGCGGGCCTCGTCTTCATCGGCCCGCCGCCGGCCGCCATCGCCGCCATGGGCAACAAGGCGGCCGCCAAGCGGCGCATGATCGATGCCGGCGTGCCGTGCGTGCCGGGATACCAAGGCGCCGACCAGAGCGATGCCAACCTCGAGAAGGAGGCGCGCAAGATCGGCCTGCCGGTGATGGTCAAGGCGGCCGCCGGCGGCGGTGGCCGCGGCATGCGCCTGGTCGAGCGCGAGGCCGATCTTCTGGAAGCGATCCGCACGGCGCGGGCCGAGGCCGAGAGCGCCTTCGGCTCGGGCGAGCTGATCCTCGAGAAAGCCGTGATCGACGCACGCCACGTCGAGATCCAGGTCTTCGCCGACGCCCACGGCAACGTCATCCATCTCGGCGAACGCGACTGCTCGGTGCAGCGCCGCCACCAGAAGGTGATCGAGGAGGCGCCCTCGCCCGCCGTGACGGCCGACCTGCGCCGGGACATGGGAGCAGCCGCCGTCGCGGCCGCCCGCACCATCGGCTATCGCGGCGCCGGCACCGTCGAGTTCCTGTTGGGCGCCGACGGCGCCTTCTATTTCCTGGAGATGAACACCCGCCTGCAGGTCGAGCATCCCGTGACCGAGGCCATCACCGGCCAGGATCTCGTGGCCTGGCAGCTCAAGGTGGCGATGCGGCGAGAAGCTGCCGCTCACCCAGGAGCAGGTGACCTTCAGCGGCCATGCCATCGAGGTCAGGCTCTACGCCGAGGACGCTTATGCCGGCTTCCTGCCGCAGACCGGGCGCATCGACGTCTGGCGCCCGGCGACCGGACCCGGCGTGCGCATCGACCACGGCATGAAGGACGGACTTGCGATCTCGCCGTTCTACGATCCCATGATCGCCAAGGTGATCGCCCATGGCGCCACGCGCGAGGAAGCGCGCACGCGACTGGTGCGCGCGTTGCGCGAGACCATCGTCCTCGGGCCGACGACCAACCGGCACTTCCTGATCCGCCTGCTGGAGCATTCCGAGTTCGCCGCCGGCAAGGCGACCACCGCGTTTCTCGGCAAACACGAATTCCCCGCGCCCGCAATCGACGACGCGCACTGGCAGCTCGCGGCCGAGCTGCTGTGGCGGCAGTCGGCATCACGCTATCCGGCGACGCTGCGTGGCTGGCGCAATTCCAATCCCCAACCGACGCCCATCCGTCTCGCTGTCGGCAACAGCGAACGCCTGTTGCATGTCGCGGCACCCAACGGCATCGACGAGCACGTGCCGTTCCACATCGACGGCGACGACGTCATCGTCGACCTCGATGCGCTCACCGTGCGCTTCACCGACAGGACCTACGCGGCGCCCGCGACGGCGGCAGCCGGCAGCGACGGCAAGCTGCGCGCACCGATGGACGGCCGCGTCGTCGCCATCAAGGTCGCGGCGGGCGACGTCGTCGCCAAGGGCCAGACGCTGATCGTGCTGGAAGCCATGAAGATCCAGCATCAGCTGAAAGCCGCGCTCGACGCCAAGGTCGAATCGGTGACCGTCAAGGAAGGCCAGCAGGTCTCCAATCGCGCCATTCTCGTGACGATGGCCTAATGTTCCGACCCGGTAAGCATGCCGCTGCACATTGAAGGAGTCTGCCACAGCTACGGCACCGTCGAGGCGCTGTCGGGCATCGAGCTCGACATCGCCGACGGCGAGACCGTCGCGCTGATCGGCCCGTCGGGCTGCGGCAAGTCGACCCTGCTCGGAATCGTCGGCGGCCTGCTCGAACCCACGGCCGGCCGGGTCACACTGTCCGGACCGCCGCCAGCCGACTCGCTCAACCCCTTCACCTACATCTTCCAGGATTTCGCCCTGCTGCCCTGGCGCAGCGTCGCCGACAATGTCGGCCTGGCGCTCGAGCACCGTGCGCTCAGCGCCGCCGAGCGCCGCGAGCGCATCGCCTCGGCGCTCGCCTTGACCGGCCTAGGCGAGTTCGCGACGGCCTATCCCAAGCAGCTCTCGGGTGGCATGCGCCAGCGCGTCGGCATCGCCCGCGCGCTGGTGGTGCGGCCGGCGGTGCTGCTGCTCGACGAGCCGCTGTCCGCCCTCGACGCTCAGACGCGCGAGCTGCTGATGGAAGACCTCTTGGCCATCTGGGCGCGCGAGAAAAGCACGCGCGTCTACGTCACCCACAATCTCGAGGAGGCGGCGCGGCTTGCCGACCGGGTCGTCGTGCTGTCGCGCCGCCCCGGCCGTATCCGCGAGATCGTCGGCATCGACGTGCCGGTTGCCGAGCGCGGGCGATCCGAGCATGCCGGGCTGGTGTTCGAGGTGCATCAGCGCCTGTGGGCCCTGATCCGCGACGAGGCCGCCACCGCCGAGCGCGAGATCCAGCCCCTTCGAACCCTGTGATCATCGCGAGGCGAGGGGGTCGGCGCTTGACAAACATGGCGTGTCATACGGATGCTGTCTGCAACTGTCGGATGCTCGGGGGCGATCCGCATGGACTCCGTTGACGTGATGTTGTTGATGCGGATGGTCGAACGCTTGCTCGGCCTTCTCTCCGGCGCGCTCTGCGTCGTGCTGGGCTACCGGCTGTTCATAAACCTGCCCGAGAAGACCGATTCGGCCGGCAAGGTGGTGCTGCCGGGCGGCGTCAGCATCTGGCTCTCGCGCGTCGGCCCCGGACTCTTCTTTGCCTTGTTTGGCGCCGCCATCGTCGCCTACTCCTTCACCAGCGCGGTGAAGGTCACGAACGAGCAGAGCGCTCCGTCGGCGCGGGCCGCGTCCGACACGCCGGGCGAGGCGCTCGCCATGCGCCGGCAGGAGATCGCCGCCATGTCGCCGCGCGCGGCGCAGGCGGCCGCCGCGGGCGAGAAGGCGCTCATCGAGCTGCGCGGCGCGCTTGCCGATCTCAACGCGACCATCGAAAAGCTGACGCGCGACGCAGCGCCGCCCGAGCGCGATCGCCTCATTGCCGGGCTGCAGAACGCCAAGATGCTCCTGCTGCGCGGCGCGTGGCAGCCAACGTGGGGCGACCCTGCCCGCTTCCAGTCATGGATCAACAGTGGCGCCGTCCTGCCGGCGCCGGCCGGCATGGACGAGCCGGCAGGTCTCTACCTCGCCGGCCAGACGCGGTGAGGAGGCCGTCATGCGCGCCATCCTCGCCCTGTTGTTTCTGCTCGGCGGCCTCAACGCCGCTCATGCCCAGTGCGCGCCGCCGTTCAACTGGAGCGGCTTCTATCCGCCGGCGGCCCTCGATCGGGTCGCGCAGCGCACGACCCCTGGCCTCAGGTCCAACTTCGAGCAGGTCCTGCTGCCGCGCCTCACCGATCGCGAGCGCCAGAAGCTCGGCGGCATCACCCTCGATCTCGGCCGGCGCGAATACGCCGAGCATCCCCTGAACTTCTATGCCGCGACCGGCGGCAAGGTCGTTCTGCCGCTGTCGTCGGTGAAGCTGGTCAGCGATCTTTCGCTGGCGCTCGCCTGGTACAATCGCAAGCGGCTGCCCGAACAGAAGGTCTTCGACTATGCCGCCATGCTGGCCTTTCGCGGGCCGGCGCCGGACGGCGTGAAGGCCCTGCCGCTGGCCGCGCTCGGGGTGCCGGACGACGCGGACAACGACCCTGCCGTCGAGGCCCTGTTCCAGAAACTGTTCGGCACGACCATGGTCTTCATCATGGCGCACGAGACCGGCCATCTCTTCCACGGCCATCGCGCCAATGTCGGCGAAGCCCGCTCGCGGCAGCAGGAAGGCGAGGCTGATGCCTTCGCCGTCGAAATGATGGCGCGCATGGGGGCACCCCCCATCGGCATCAGCTTCTATTTCATGATGGCGGCACCGTTCGAATGCGCCGACCGCAGCACCCATCCGCTGTCCGGCGAGCGCATCACCCGGCTGGTGGCAGCACTTCGCGACAACGCCGCGTTGTTTGCGCGCGACAAGCCGTCTCCCCAGCAGGAGCGGCAACTCGTCGAGAGCATCGCCCAGGAGCTCGGCAAGGTGGCCAAGCTCGTCGACGATCCCGACATTCGTCAGTCGATGCGGTTGGCCGGCCTGTCGTCCAAGGTCGCCGACTTCGCCGCTGCGACGAGGCCAGGCGGCACCCGTCCCGGGGCGAACCGGCAGCCGTTCGACGGCAACTATGCCGGTCAATGGACCGACGCCAAGGGCGTTTCGCTCGACTTCCGCATGTCGTTGCAACGGCAGGGCGCGACCGTGCGCGGCACCTACGAGTTCGGCATGGGAACGGCCGAATTGGAAGGCACGGTCGCCGGCGAGCAGCTCGACTATGCCTGGCGCTGGGGCACCGAGTATTTCGGCCGCGGCAAGATGAACAGCCTTGCCAACGGCGGGCTGCAAGGCACATGGGGGTACACCCGCCGCTCCGAAGGCGGCGGCACCTTGAGCGCCATGCCGCGCTGAATCGTGATACAGGGATCGGGATGTCCGATCCCACCAATCGCCGTGCCGTTCCCTTCCGCGGCGGCGGTTTCAATCCCGTGCCGCGCCGCCTGCTGCCGTGGCTCGTATTCGTCGTGCTGATCGCGACCTGGCAGGCGGCCTCGAGCGCGGGCCTGTTGCCGGCGCTGTTCATGCCGAGCCCGGCCGCCATCGTGCGCGCCCTGGTCGAGCTGTGGCTGAACGGCACGCCTGGTCGAGCACATCTCGGCCTCCCTGCAGCGCATCATCCCGGGCTGGATCATCGGCACGGCGGCGGGCCTCGCGGTCGGGACGATCATGGGCATCTTCTCGGCCGCGCGCGCCGCCGGCCTGCCGGTCGTGTCGGCGCTGTTTCCGATCCCCAAGATCGCCCTGCTGCCGCTCCTGATCCTGTGGTTCGGCATCGGCGAGCCGTCCAAGGTCGCGACCATCGCGCTTGGCGTGTTCTTCCCGACCGTGATCTCGGCCTACAGCGCCTGCGATTCGGTGCCGCGCAACCTCATACGCATGGCCCAGAGCTTCGGCCTGCCGGCGACCGACATCGTCGCCAAGATCATCCTGCCCGGATCCATGCCCGGCATCCTCGCGGGGTTCCGCATCTCCGCCTCGGTGGCGCTGCTGCTGGTCGTGGCGGCCGAGATGATCGGCGCGCAATACGGCATCGGCGCCTTCGTGCTGCAGGCCGGCAACCTGATGCAGACCGACCAGCTCATGGCCGGCGTGGTCATGCTGTCGGTGCTGGGCCTGTTGATCGCCTGGGGACTTGGCATGGTCGAGCGTTCCGTGCTCCGCTGGCGCTAGGGAGGAAACAACAATGTTGCGCAGACAGATGCTCGCGGCCGCTCTTGTGCTGGCGGCGGCGCCGGCCTTCGGCCAGGCCTGGCCCAACAAGCCGATCACCATGATCGTGCCCTTCGCCGCCGGCGGGCCGACCGACCTGCTTGGCGCGCATCATCGGCGAGCGCATGGGCAAGGAGCTCGGCCAGCAGTTCATCATCGAGAACGTCACGGGCGCGGCCGGCACCATCGCCATGGCCAAGCTCGCGCGTGCCGCGCCCGACGGCTACACGATCGGCATCGGCCATGTCGGCACCAACGTCGCCAACGCCGTGATCTACACCAAGCTCGGCTTCGATCTGGTGAACGATCTCGAGCCGATCGCCCGCCTGCCGGCCAATCCCATGCTGGTCGTGTCGACCAACAACGTGCCGGCCAAGACGCTGAAGGAGCTGGTCGACTACCTGAAGGCCAATCCCGACAAGGTGTCGGGCGGCACCGCGGGCATCGGCTCGGGCTCGCACCTGGGCGCGCTCGCCTTCAACAAGGCGACTGGCGCCACCTATCAGCTCGTGCCCTATCGCGGCACCGGCCCCGCCATGCAGGACCTGATCTCGGGCCAGATCCAGGTCATGGTCGACCAGTCGTCGAATTCCCTGCCCCAGGTCCAGGCCGGCAAGATCCGCGCCTATGCCGCAGACCTCGGCCAAGCGCTCGTCCGCCATGGCCGATATCCCGACGGCGGCCGAGGCCGGCTATCCGATGGAGGTCTCGATCTGGAACGGCTTGTGGGCGCCCAAGGGCACGCGCCAAGGACATCATCGACAAGCTGAACGCCGCGGCCGTCACCGCCCTGTCCGACCCCGCCGTGCGCAAGCGCATGGAGGAGCTCGGGCAGGACCTGCCGACGGCCGAGGAGATGAAGCCCGCGACCTTCGCCGCCTTCCAGAAGGCCGAGTTCGGCCGCTGGAAGCCGATCCTCGAAGCCGCCGGCGTCAAGGCGGAGTGACGAGCCTTGGCCCTAAGGTCGACTGCCAGAAGTTTGACCGTTGACGATCGCGACCTCGATGTTGATGAAGCCGTGACAGCACGTGTCCTTGCAACATTGCGAGCCGACGCGGCGATTCAAGCGATGGTATGGGCGGCCTGGCATACGCGCCAGATATGGCCCTTCTACGGAGCCCCAAAAGTCGCAACAAACGAACCCCGGTCATAAGGCGGATCGCAGCGATCCATACTTTGTGAACTATAGCCTATTGCAAGCATCTGGGCGTTGTCGCTCTAAGCTTCGTTCACCGACACTACGCTCTACTGACATCGCGACCCGTTCGGCCGTTTGCCGATGGACGTTCGGCTCCCTACACAGGCGATTCAGGGTCGGAATTGCGTGCCTGCCAGAGGGCCAGAGGGCTTCTTTGCCTGAACCGACAACTCTGCTGCCTTGGGATGCAGCAATCGGCCACGACCAGGGTGTGATCGGTCCGTTCAGCCGCGCGATCGCTGCAGATGCGCCTCGTCGCTTCGACCGAGTTCAGGCGGCCGTTTCGTATGGCGCGGGCAAGCCGTGTTGCCGTCTCAAAGCACGGATTCATGCATGTCCCCCTTGCACACCTCGGAGACTAGCCGCCCCTCCCACACCCGGCTATAGAGCCCGAGGTAATCTTGGGGGCGCCATGAGTTTGGCTCGCAAAACGCTGTTCGTGACCGGCGCCAGTCGCGGCATCGGCCTGGCCATCGCGCTGCGCGCAGCCCGCGATGGCGCCAACGTCGCCGTCGCGGCCAAGACGGTGAAGCCCGATCCCAGGTTGCCCGGCACCATCTTCAGCGCCGCCGAGGAGATCGAGAAGGCGGGCGGCAAGGCCCTGCCGCTGGCCTGCGACATCCGCGACGAGCAGAGCGTCGAGAAGTCGGTGGCCGAGACCGTGGCCAAGTTCGGCGGCATCGACATCCTGGTCAACAACGCCAGCGCCATCAGCCTCACCGGCACGCTGGCCACGCAGATGAAGCGCTACGACCTGATGCACCAGATCAACGCGCGCGGCACCTACATGGTCTCGCAGAAGTGCATCCCGCATCTGCTGAAGGCCGAGAACCCGCACGTGCTGAACCTGTCGCCGCCGCTCGACTTCGACGTGAAGTGGTTTTCCAACCACGCGGCCTACACGCTCGCCAAGTTCGGCATGTCGGTCTACGCCTGGGCGATGGCCGAGGAATTCAAGGGCAAGATCGCCTTCAACTGCCTGTGGCCGCGCACCGGCATCGCCACGGCCGCCATCCAGAACATCCTGGGCGGCGAGGACGGCATGAAGCGCTGCCGCAAACCCGAGATCATGGCCGACGCGGCCCACGCCATCTTCAATCGCCCGGCGAAGACCTGCACCGGCAATTTCTTCATCGACGACGAGGTCCTGGCCGCCGAGGGCGTCACCAATTTCGACAAGTACGCGGTGTCGCCCGGCACGCCGCTGATGCCCGACTTCTTCGTGCCCGCGGACGGCGCGCGCACCGTCGTCGGCCGGAACTAGACGCGTGGCGACGTTCCTGCTGGTCCATGGCGCCTGCACCGGCGGCTGGTGCTGGGAAAAGGTCGCGCCGCTGCTGGAGGCCAACGGCCACAAGGTCTGCGCTCCCGACATGCCGGGCCTCGGCAAGGACCACACGCCGCCCGCCAACGTCACGCTGGCCGACAATGTCGAGAAGGTCTCGCGGCTCTTGGACAAGATGGAGGAGCAGGTCGTGCTGGTCGGCCATTCGCTGGGCGGCATCACCATCAGCGCGGTCGCCGAGGCACGCCGGCGCAAGCTCAAGGCGCTGGTCTACCTCTGCGCGCTGCTGCCGACCTCGGGCAAATGCGGCAAGGACATGACCTCGCTCGAGCCCGACACGATGTTCCGCCTGTCGCGCCAGGTCAGCCCCGACGGCCTCACCTACGCCTTCGCGCGCGACAAGCTGCCGGCGATGTTCTACGCCGACGTCTCGCCGGAGGACCGCTACAAGGCGATGGAGCGTCTGCGGCCGCAGCCGCTCTCGATCTCGACCACGCCGGTGACGCTGACCGAGGACCGCTTCGGCTCGGTGCCGCGCTGGTACATCGAGTGCACCCACGACAACGCGGTGCGCATCAAGCTGCAGAGGCTGATGGTGAAGATGACCCCGTGCCAGGTCATCAGCATGGAATGCGGCCACTCGCCGTTCTTCAGCAACCCCGAGGAACTGGCCGAACACCTCGAGGCGATCGCCCGCTCCTAGATCAGTCGAAGAAGGCGAAGGTCCGCGTCTCGATGCTCTCGCGCGGCTTGGGATTTTTAGGCGACGTCGGGTCGTCGAACGCCGAGTGCAGCGAGAAGCGGGCGCGGCCGTCCTTCATCGAGTCATAGCACTTGATCAGCACGGCCTCCTCGCGGGTCATGCGCGGGAAGTAGTACCAGCGGTGGTCAGCATTGTAGACGCCGATGTAGATCTCGCCGGTGCGGTCGGCATAGACCAGGTCGCAGATCGCAAGGTCGCGCGGCGCGATGCTCTCGGAATCGACGAAGCCCAGCGGCGACATCTCGACCGGATCGTGGGCGATGTTGCGCCACACGTTGATCTCGACGAAGCGCTTCTTCAGCCGCGCCTCGGCCTCGTCGGGCGGCAGCAGATCGCGCACGCGCTGCGGGCCCGACTTCTCGGTGTAGTCGTTGTGCACCGAGCGCACCGGCGCGCGATGGCCGCGCTCGACGCCGCGATCGGCGGCGCGGATGGTGTGGTCGAACACCACGACCTTCGACGCGCCGGTCTTCCGCTTGATCAGCGACTCGACCTCGGGCTCGTAGATGCGGCGGACCTCGTCCTTGTCGTAGAAGTCGCGCACCTGGGTCTCGTGCGGCGCCAGGATGAAGGCCTGGCGGTCGAGCGACAGGTCGCTGGCCAGCGGCCGCGCATCGTGGATGCGCATCTTGAAGTCGCGATAGTTGCCTTCGCGCCGCGCCACGCCGGTGCCGATCGGCGGATTGTAGGTGACCGGCTTGACGCTGAGGTCGGCCAGATAGGGAACGTTGGCCTCGACCCAGGCGGCGAGCGGCGGAACGGAAGTCGATGGGGCGGTCTGGACAGAAGGCATGATGGGTCCTCGTCCCAATAAGGTCGTCTCGAGCTTACGCTTTTCGAGTGGCCCGCTTCATGAAAAGACCTCATGGGCTCAACGGTAAAGCTTGTCGATCAGCGCCGCCCCCAGCCCGACCTTGTCGTAGTGGGCTTTGCAAAGGGCGATGTACTGGTGAACGTCGAAATAGCCGTCAGGCTCCCCCTTGTCGTCCAGCCAGACCAGCGGTCCCTTGACGATGAAGAACACTTTCATCGGATCGGGATGGTCGTGGGCGACCAGCGTGTGGGCTTCGCCCGGCGTTTCGTAGATGAAGTCGCCCGCGGTCGCGACCCAGTCGTGCTCGAGATAGCCCCACTTGCCCGAGATCGTGTAGGCGAAGACCTCGTGCGGATGGTAGTGCCGGTTCACCAGCCCGGCCGCCTTGGCCATCAGGATGTCGCACCACTTGTTCTGGCTGGGCGAGATCCAGAGCGGCCGCGACGACACGGTCTCGGTGAAGGGCACGTAGTAGCGCTCGTCGTCGGTCGCGGCGTTGGCGGTGTAGAGCTCCGGCAAGGCGTCAGGTTGGAAAACCTTCTCGATGGGTTTGAGGTTGCGCCAGAATTCCATCCCTTCCTCCTCTTGCTTCGTTTCAGACGTGCATGCCGCCGTCGGCCATCACCACACTGCCGGTGGTGAAGGCGCTCTTGTCCGAGGCGAGGAACAGCACGGTCTCGGCCACCTCCTCCGCCCTGGCGTGACGGCCGAGCGGGATCACCGAATCGAGGAACTTGCCCGCGTCGGTGCCCAGCGCCTGGCTCAAGCCGCTCTCGACGTTGCGCTGGAAGTCGTTGTCGATCGGCCCCGGCGCCACGACGTTCACCCGGATGCGCCGCGACGCCGCCTCCTTGGCGACGGTGCGCATCAGGCCGATCAGGCCGTGCTTGGAGGCGGCGTAGGCGGCGATGCCGCGGTCGCTGGTCACGCCGACCACGCTCGAGGTCATGATGATGCTGCCGCCGTCGCGCATCTTGGGCAGCGCATGCTTGCAGGCGAGGAACGAGCCCTTGAGGTTCACCGCCACCACCGCGTCGAACACGTCCTCGGGATAGTCGGTCACCGGCCGGATGACGCCGCTGATGCCGGCGTTGCTGAACAGCACGTCGATCGGCCCCCAGCGCGCCACCGTGGCGTCGACGTAGGCCTGCGTGTCCTTGGCGCTGGTGACGTCGGCCAGCATGGCAGTGGCCTGCCCCTTGGGCAGCGACTTCAGCGCGGCGTCGAGAGTGGGGCGGTCGCGGTCGACCAGCATCACCCTGGCACCTTCGGCCGCGAAGCGTGCCGCGCTCGCCAGGCCGAGGCTGCCGGCGGCGCCGGTGACGATGCAGATCCTGCCGTCGAGCATGCTCATGGTCCCACCCTTGCGCCACCGAGATAGGCGCGCTGCACCGCCGGGTCGGACGCAAGCTCGGCCGCGCGGCCGGCGCCGACGATGCGGCCATTCTCGATCAAATAGCCGCGGTCGGCGATGGCGAGACTCTTGCGCGCATTCTGCTCGACCAGCAGCACGCCGATGCCGTCGGCGCGGATGCGGCCCAGCGCCCGGAACAGCTCGCCGCTCAGCAACGGCGAGAGGCCCAGCGAGGGCTCGTCCAACAACAGCATCCGCGGCGCCGACATCAGGGCGCGGCCGATCGCCACCATCTGCTGCTCGCCGCCGCTCATGGTCCGCGCCGTCTGGCCGAGCCGCTCGGCGAGCCGCGGAAACAGCGTCAGCACGCGCTCGCGGTTGTGCGCTTCGTCGGCACGGGCGCGCCGGGCGAAGGCGCCCAGCAGCAGGTTCTCGCGCACCGTCAGCTCGCCGAAGATGCCACGGCCTTCCGGCACCAAGGCCAGTCCGG
The DNA here is from genome assembly GCA_963809025.1 of uncultured Alphaproteobacteria bacterium. Classification (GTDB taxonomy): domain Bacteria; phylum Pseudomonadota; class Alphaproteobacteria; order Reyranellales; family Reyranellaceae; genus Reyranella. The sequence continues at coordinate 174,390 of CAWEIE010000050.1, forward strand.
CCTCGACGATCTGGTGCGGCGGCAGCCCGACCAGCTCGCGGTCGCCGAGCGCCACGCGCGCTCCAGCGCCTGGCGGCTGCAGGCCCGCCACCGCCTTGAGCAGCGTCGACTTGCCCGCACCGTTGGCGCCCAGGATGACGACGATCTCGTTCGCCGCCACGCTCAGCGCCGCATCGTCGACGGCGCGATGCTTGCCGTACTGGACGGAGAGGCCTTTGACCTCAAGCATCTGCGTCGTCCCCGAGATAGGCGCGGATCACTTCCGGGTCGGCCAAAACCTCGGCCGGCAGGCCCGCGGCGATCAGGCGGCCGGTGTTCATCACCAGGCAGCGATGGCAGAGCGAGCGGATGGCGTCCATCACGTGCTCGACCAGCAGGATGGTGATGCCCTGCCCGCTCAAGCTTCGGATCAGGCCGATGCCCTCTTCCAGCTCGGTCGGGTTGAGGCCGGCCAGCCATTCGTCGAGCAGCAGCAATTCAGGATCGAGCGCGAGCGCGCGGGCAAGCTCCAGGCGCTTCTGGTCGATGTAGGTGAGCTCGCCCGGCAGCGTGTCGCGCGCCCGGCCGAGGCCCACACGATCGAGCAGCACGTCGGCGTCGGCACGGGCGGCGGCGCCCCAGGCGTTGCGGCGGCCGAAGGCGAGGCCGGTCAGGACGTTGTCGCGGCAACTGAGCGAGGCGAGCGGCCGGACGAGCTGGAAGGTGCGGGCCATGCCCAGCCGGGCGATGCGATGGGCGGGCTTGCCGGCAATGGCGTGGCCGCGGAAGGCGACGGTGCCGGAGTCGGGCCGCAACACGCCCGACAAGAGGTTGAGCACGGTCGTCTTGCCCGAGCCGTTGGGCCCCAGCAGGCCCACGATCTCGCCGGCCGTGACCGAGAAGCCCAGCGCATCGACGGCCAAAAGGCCGCCGAAGCGGCGGCTGAGGGACGCGACCTCGAGCAGGGCGCTCATGCGGGCTTCCTCACCGCGCCCTCGACCAGGCCGGCGATGCCGCGCGGGATGAGGTAGACGATCACGATGAAGACCAGGCCCACCATGATGCTGAAGTGGTTGGGGAAGCTGGCCAGCAGATATTCGAACAGCAGCGCCAGCGGCACCACGCCCAGCACCGGCCCGTAGAGCCGGTGCACGCCGCCCAGCAGGGCCATGATCAGCACGGTGAAGGAGATCACCGGATTGAAGGCGATGGCGGGATCGATGTAGGTCCAGCGCGGCGCCATGATGGCGCCTGCGAGCGTCATGAACACGGTGCTGAGCACGAACAGCGCGACCTTGGCGCGCGTGGTGTCGATGCCGGAATGGCGCGCCACCGTCTCGTCGTCGCCGATGGCGCGCAAGGCAAGGCCAAGCCGGGAGCGGCCGATCCAGAAGCCGATGACGAACACCAGGACAGCGAGTGCCAGGAGCTGCCAGTAGATCTGCGCCGCCGTGATGTCGGTGAAGACGTAGCGGCCAAGCGTGCGGGTCTTGTTGACCTCGAACCAGGTGACGAGCTGGCGGACCAGCTCGGCCAGGCCAAAGCTGAAGATCACGAAGTAGACGCCGCTCAGCCTGAGCGTCGCAAGGCCGACGATGGTCGCCACGACGACGCTGACGCCGGTCGCGATCAGCAGCACCAGCGGCCAGGCCAGGCTCTCGACGAAGACGGCCGTGGTGTAGGCGCCGATGCCGAAGAACGCCACGGTCGCCAGCGAGACGTAGCGCGTCGGGCCGGAGAACAGGCTCCAGGCGGTCGCCAGCACGGTGTAGCTCACGATGTTGATGGCCAGCGACAGGCCATAGTCGCCCAGCATCAGGGGCACGCCGGCGAGGACGGCAACCACGAGGGCCGCGAGCGCGATACCGAGCATCTCGCGGCCGCTCATCGGCCGCTCCGGCCCAGGATGCCCTGCGGGCGCACCAGCAGCACCAGCAGGAAGATGGCGTAGGTAGCAGCGAGCGTGAGGCCGGGATCGACGAACACGGCGACGTAGTTCTCGACCAGGCCCAGGATCAGGCCGGCGATCAGGGCGCCCAAAAGATTGCCGACGCCGCCCATGATGACGACGACCAGGGCCTTGAGCGTGAAGACTACGCCGAGGTTGGCGTTGAAGGTGAGGAACATCGACACCAGCACGCCCGCCGCCGCCACCAGCGCGCCGCCGAGCGCAAAAGCCAGCGCCGAAGCCGTGCGCACGTCGATGGCGACCAGCTGGGCCGCCACGGGATCGACGGCGACGGCGCGCACTGCCGTGCCGATGCGCGTGCGCGTCAGGCCGAAATAGAGACCGAGCCCGATGGCGACGGCCAGCAGCAGCGCCAGCAGGCGATTGGCCGCCACCGTGGCGCCGGCGATCTTGAGCGGCACGGCCAGGAAGGAGTAGCTGAAATAGGCGCCGCCGAAGATCGCCAGCATCACGCCCTGGATGACGAACAGCAGGCCGAAGGTCGCGAGGATGCTGTCGACCTCGAGGGCGTCGCGCGTCTTGGCGCGGCGCACCAGGGGCTGCAACAGGACGCGGTAGATGGCGTAGCTGAGGGCAAAGGCGATCGGCGGCACGACGATCAGGCCGATCAGCGGATTGATCGCCAGGCCCGAGTAGAACCACAGGGCGGCAAAGGCCGCGGCGATCAGCAGCTCGCCGTAGGAGAGGTTCATGATGCGGGCGACGCCGTACTGCAGCGTCAACCCCATGGCGACCAGCGCGTACATGCCACCCAAGGTCACGCCGGAAAGCGTCACTTCGAACAGCATGTACCCTCACTCATTGCCGGGAGCACGCCACTGGAGGCGGAGTAATCTCCGCCGTAGTGGCGCGTTCCCAGCAGACTAGTTCTTCCAGGCTGGCTTGGGCACCACGGGCGTGCCGACGCCGGCGCGTTGCGGCGCCACGCCGACGAAGAAGCCGTCCTGCCACTGGCCGATCAGCCAGAAATTGTCCTGCATCATGTTGTCGACGAGCTTCACCTTGCCCAGCACGGTGTCGAAGGTGCCGGTCTGCAGCTCCTTGATGATGGCGGCGCGGTCGAGCTTGCCGACGCGCTCGATCGCCTGCTCGAGCATCTGCAGCGAGGAGTAGCCGATCTGGCTGCCCCAGCGATCGGGGCCGCGCTTGAACAGCTCCTCGTGCTTCTTGGCGTAGGCCTGCGTGGCGGCATTGTCCTTCGACCAGCCGCCGAGTGACATGATGCCCTCGACATTGGCGCCGAAGCGCTGCGGGTACATCGGGAAGCCGACGCCGACGCCCAGGAACAACACCTTGGGCGCATAGGAGGCGACCTTGGCCTGCTCGGTGAGCGCCATGGTGTCGGGCGGATAGGAGAAGGCGACGAAGGTGTCGGCGCCCGAGCGCTGGGCCTCGCCGATCAGCGGCGAGAGGTCCTGCGTGCCGATGGGGTAGCTCTTGTCGTAGGCGAGCTTGAAGCCCGCGTCGGTGAAGCCCTTGCGCGCGGCTTGCGAGAGATCGATGCCGAAGCCGTCGGCGATCGAGATCATGGCGATGTTGGGCCCGATCTTGCCTTCGTCCCGCATCTTCTTCAGCAAGCTGGTCAGCGCATCGACATACTGCTTGGACGTGCCGAGCAGCCAGAAGCTGTTGGGCCAGCGCTTGGCGAGCTCGGGCGCACGGTCGGTGACGGCGCTGAAGGTGAGCTGCGGATAGCCGTACTTGTTGAATACCGGCCCGACCGCGAGGTTGAGCCCCGTGCCCCACGGCGGGAACAGGAGGTCGACCTTGTCCTGGGTGATCAGGCGCTCGACGGCGCGCACGGCCTCCTCGGAATTCGAGCGGTCGTCGTACTCTACGACCTCGATGGGCAGGCGCTTGTCGCCGACCTTCAGCCCGCCCTTGGCCATCACGTCCTTCACCCACATCTCGTAGTTGGGGATCTGGGTGATGCTGGCGCCGCCGGCATTGGGGCCGGTCTTGGAAATGGCATAGCCGATCTTGACCTTGTCCTGCGCCGACGCCGGCAGGGCGAAGGCAAGCGCTGCGACCGCCGTAGCCGACAGCAGGCGCAATCCGAGTCCGATCATGGGCATCCCCTCTTCGAAGCGTTTCTTCCCGGTCCGTCTTGCTTTTCGGGGTCGGGTCATTGCCCGCCCTCGTTCTAGAACGCTTCTAGATTATATTGTTTGGGGACCAAATCAATTCCAATCACGCCGCCAGGTCGAGAATCTCCATCACCTGTTCCGGCCCCTTGATCGGCCGCGGATTGTTCAGCACAGCGCGGTCGTGCATCGATTTCTCGGCGATCTCGCGGAAGCGGTCGCGGCCCACCCCGACGGCGGCCAGCCGGCCCGGCAGGCCGAGCGACTGCACCAGGCCGGCCACGAGGTCGGCCGCCGGCACGTCAGGCTTGCCGAAGGCGTCGCTCACCCGGCTCTGGCGCTCGGCGTTGGCCGGCAGGTTCCAGCGCAGCACCGAGGGCAGCATCACGCACGAGGTGTGGCCGTGCGGCACGTGGCAGGCCGCGCCCAGCACGTGGCCGATGCCATGGCTGGCGCCGGCGCCGACGCCCGAGGTGCCCGCGCCGATCGACAGCCACATGCCGAACTGAAGGTCGAGCCGCGTCGCCATGTTGTCGGGCTTTGCCGCATGGGCCGGCAATGCCTTGGTCAGGAGCCTCAGCGCTTCGGTCGCCGTGCCCAGCACGAAGGGATGGGCCTGCTGCGAGCACAGCCGCTCCACCGCATGGTCGACGGCCTTGATGCCGGTCGACAGCATCAGGTCCATCGGCGTGGCGAGCGTCGCCGCCGGATCGAGCACGATGACGCGCGGCACGATCAGGCGATGGCCGAAGCTTTCCTTGATGCCGTGGCGCGGGTCGCTGATGCCGGCGAAAGGATTGAACTCCGCCGCCGACAGCGTGGTCGGCACAGCGATCATGCGGACGGCGTCGGCGGTCGGCCTGATCGCCTCGGAGGGCGGCGCCGCGCCTTCCTTCGGCCGGCCGGCGCGATAGAGGTCGAGCGCCTCGATGGTCATCGCGCCTTGCCACAGCGCAATCAGCATGACCTTCGTGGCGTCGATCACCGAGCCGCCGCCGACGGCGACGATGAGATCGGCGCCGACTTCGCGCGCGAGCTTCGCCCCTTCGATCACGCAGGGCCGCGGCGAATGGGCGGTGATACCGGAATAGACCCCGACATAGCGATCGCCGAGATCGCGGATGACGTCGGCCAGCAACGCGCTTTGCGCCACCGACTTCGAGGTCGTGACAAACACGCGCTTTGCGCCCAGGCGCTCCGCTTCAGCGCGCAGTGCCGGCCCCGCCGGCTTGCCGTAGACGACGCGCTCGATGTCTTGATGGCCGTGAATTCCGCTGAGCATGTGGACAATCCTTTCAGGCCGGAGCGCGGACCTCCAGGTCCGCTCATGAGCGCGCCAGAGGCGCGGTCCGGAAGACGAAGACTATGAGCGGACCGGGAGGTCCGCGCTCCCATGACCGTATCGACACCGCGGGCCATGGTCTATAACGCCGGCTCGCAAGCATGTCCGAGGAGTGGAACGAGATGCCGGGGGCGTTGGAAGGCCTGAAAGTCGTCGATCTGTCGCGTGTGCTGGGCGGGCCGTACTGTGCCCAGATGCTGGCCGATCACGGCGCCGAGGTGATCAAGGTCGAACCGCCACAGGGCGACGAGACCCGGCTGTGGGGCCCGCCGTTCGATCAGGAAGGCATCTCCGCCTACTTCGCCGGCATCAATCGCAACAAGCGCACCGTGGCGCTCGACCTCTCCAGGAAGGAAGGCCGCGAGATCCTGCTGAAGCTGCTCGAGACGGCCGACGTGCTGATCGAGAATTTCAAGACCGGGACCATGGAGAAGTGGGGCGTCGGCTACGAGACGCTGTCGCAGAAGTTCCCGCGCCTCATTCATGCCCGCGTCTCGGGCTTCGGCGCCGACGGCCCGCTGGGCGGCTTCCCGGGCTACGACGCCATGGTGCAGGCCTCGGCCGGCCTGGTCTCGGTCAACGGCGCGCCCGAAGCCGGACCGGTGCGCATCGGCGTGCCGGTGGTCGACCTGTCGACTGGCATGAACGCCTGCATGGGCATCCTGATGGCGCTCTACGAGCGCAACCGCTCGGACAAGGGCCAGTTCGTCGACGCCACGCTCTACGACAGCGCCGTGGCGCTGCACCAGCCGCACGCGCCCAACTACTTCATGGCCGGGCTGAAGCCCAAGCTCTACGGCAACAGCCACGGCAACCTGGCGCCCTACGCCAACTTCCCAACCAAGGGACGCAACATCGTAGTCGGCGCCGGCAATGACGGGCAGTTCCGCAAGCTGGCGCAGATGCTGGGCAAGCCTGGGCTGGCTGACGATCCGCGCTTCAAGACCAACAAGGACCGGCTGGCTCACAAGCCCGAGCTCGAGGCCGAGCTAGCGCGCGCTCACCAAGGACCGCAACGGCGAGGAATTCGCCAACGAGCTGATGCAGAACGGCGTGCCCTCCGGCGCGGTCATGGAAGTGCCCGACGTCATGGAGCATCCGCACACGAAGCACCGCAACATGGTCTGGGAGAAGGACGGTTATCGCAATGTCGGAAACCCGGTGAAGCTCTCGCGCACGCAGCCCAGCGCGCGCAGCAAGCCGCGGACCTTCGGCGCCGACACCAGGGCAGTGCTGGCCGAGCACGGCTATTCGCCGGCCGAGATCGACAAGCTCATCGCCTCGGGTGTCGCGCTCACCGAGATCAGGAAGTAAGGACGATGTTCCAGCCCGACCTGCTCAAGGGCAAACGCATCCTGGTCACCGGCGGCGGCACCGGTTTGGGCCGCTCGATGGCGCAGCGCTATCTCGAGCTCGGTGCCAACGTGGTGATCTGCGGGCGGCGCGAGGACGTGCTGAAGCAGACGGCGGATGAGCTCGCCAAGGAGACCGGCGGCGAGATCGAGACCGTGGGCTGCGACGTGCGCGTGGCCGACGCCGTCGAGGCGATGATGGACACGATCTGGGCCAAGCGCCCGCTCGACATCCTGGTCAACAACGCGGCCGGCCAGATCCTGGCGCAGACCCACAGGATGTCGACGCGCGCCATCGATGCCGTGCTCGGCATCGTCCTGCACGGCTCGGCCTACTGCACCGTTGCGGCCGGCCGGCGCTGGATCGACCAGGGGCTGCGCGACCGCGTGGTGATGTCGATCCTCACCGTGTCGTCGCTGATGGGCGCACCCTTCACCGTGCCGTCGGCGATGGCCAAGGCGGGCGTCCTGGCCATGACCAAGAGCCTCGCCGTCGAATGGGGACCCAAGGGCATCCGCACCTGCGCCATCGTGCCCGGCCCCTTCCCGACCGAGGGCGCGTGGAGCCGGCTGATGCCCACGGAGCGCGGCGGCAACGAGGCGCTGGTCAAGACCATCCCGCTGCGCCGCGTCGGCGAGCATGCCGAGCTCGCCAATCTCGCAGCCTTCCTGGTGAGCGACGGGGCGGCCTACATCAACGGCGATGCGATCGTGATCGACGGCGGCAAGATGCTGCAATCGGGCGGCGGCGGCGCCAACACCCAGGCGATGGTCGAGTGGACCGACGAGCAGTGGGAGGCGATCCGGCCGAAGCGGAAGTAATGCTCGCAAAGGTCAGGGTCGCTGTCTTGATTGTCCACCGGGCACGCCCCTACGTCTGAGGGGCATTGCGGGGGAAGGGAGGGCCAGATGACTCCACCCGACAGGCGTGGGTGACGCGGCACCGGAACTCCGCGACCATCTACGGCATACCGCCGACCTCCTGACGAAACGGAGGGGGCCATGTCCCGAGCGAACCCCGCCCGCTGCCCGTGGGCGGGGTTCTTCGCTACGGCGTCTCGCTCGCCTGCCGTCCGCCCACGATCCAGGCCGTCACGAGGTCGTAGAGGACGGCGAGCACGACCGGCCCGATGAACAGGCCGATCAGCCCGCCGGCCAAGGTCCCGCAGATCACGCCCGCCAGGATGACGACCATCGGCGTCTGCAGCCCGCGCGCCATCACGATCGGGCGCAGCACGTTGTCGACCAGCAGCAAGGGCGCCGTGTAGGCGGTAAGGACGGCGGCCGTCAGCGTCGGCAGGCTGAACCAGGCCCAGATGATCACCGGGATCATCACGATGTTGGGCCCGACCTGCACGATCGCCAGCACCAGGCAGGCGAAGGTGAGGGCGCCGGCGAAGGGAACGCCCGCCACCAGCATGCCGATGCCCAGCAGGGCGGACTGCAGGAGCGCGATGCCGATGACGCCCTGCGAGACGTTGCGGATGGTCGAGCCGGTGATGTCGAGGAAGCGGCGACCGCGCGCGTCGGCGACACGATCGGCAAGGCCGCGCACCACACCGGTCAGCGTCTCGGCGTAGGCAAGCAGCACACCGGCGACGATGATGGCGGCGGCAAACTGCAGGATCTCGAGGGTCACGCCCGCGGCGATCCGGCCGATCCATCGGCCGACCGACGCGAGCTGCGCGACATGCCCCGTCAGCAACGGGCGGACATCCTCGTTGGCGTGAGTCCATAGATCGTAGAGGCGCTGGCCTATCAACGGCCATTCCCGGATCGACTCCGGCGGCGACGGCAGCAGATGGCTGCCCTCGGCGAGAAGCTTGGCATAACCTTCGAGCGTGCCGATGGCCGACGTCGCCAGCAGGACGACCGGCAGGAGCAGCAGCGCGAGCAGGACGAGGGAAACAAGGGTTGCCGCCAATCCACGGGGCAATCGCAGCCGCCGGCGCAGGATCGCGAACACGGGATGGACCGCGACCGCTAGGATCACCGCCCATGCCATCAAGGGCATGATGGGGCGCAGCAGCACCAGGCTGACCCAGACCACGCCTGCGATCAGCGCGATGCGGATCGCCAGATCGACCGTGAAACGCGAAAGTTCGGCCCTGCCCTTTTCCGTCTCGATCATCGTCGCCTCCCCCGCTGCGCTGTGCCTTTATACCCGCAGCGTCCGGCGGACGCGCCACTCGTCCGCTGTCCGGGGGCGGTTCTCGCTTGAGCGGATAGAGCGGGCTAGAGCGGCGCGGCGGCCTTGGCCGGCGCGACGATGCGCACCGGATCGCCGTTCGACAGGCCGTCCGGAGGGCTCTCGATGACCCGGTCGCCGGCCTCGAGGCCGGTGGCGATTTCGACCACCTGCCCCAGGTCGCGGGCGATGGTGATCGGCTTCAGCACGACCTTGCCGTCGGTGTCGACGGTGGCAACGCGCATGCCCTTCTGGTCGAAGATCAGCGCGCCGGCCGGGATGCTGAGCGCCTGCAGGTCGACGGGCAGCTCGATGCGCGTGTTGGCGAAGGCGCCCGGCATCAGCTCGCCCGAGTTGTTGTCGACCACGATCTGCATGCGCGTCGTGCCACTCTGGGCATCGACGGAGCGCGCCGAGGCATCGACAACGCCGGTGTAGACCTTGCCGGGATACTCCGGAACGGTGATCTGCACCTTGGTGTTGATCTTCACCACCGGCACGTAGTTCTGCGGGATGCTGACGGTGAGCCGCAGCCGCTGGACGTCGGAAATCACGAACAGCGCGAGACCGGCGCTCGACTCGGCGCCGATCAGCGCGCCGACGTCGGTGTTGCGCGCCGTTACGATCCCGTCGAATGGAGCGGTCAGGCGCTTGAAGGCAAAGAGCACTTCCAGCCGATCGACAGCCGCCTGCGCGGCCCTGGTCAGCGCCTGCTTGACGGTGAGATCGCCGGTCTTCTCGTCGACGGTCTGGCGCGACACGGTGTTGGCGCCGCCCAGCTGTTGCCAGCGTCCGGCCGTCACCGTCGCCAGCGCCTCGGCCGCCTGTGCGCTGGCGAGCGCTGCTTTGGCTTGCAGGAGCTGCTGGTCGAGATCGGGCGCCTCGATCTCGGCGAGAAGCTGGCCCGCTTTCACCGGCGCGCCGATATCGACGTGCCACGTTTTCAGGAAGCCGCCGACGCGGGCATAGATCGGCGCCCTGGTATAGGCCTCGAGCCGGCCCGGCAGATCGAGCGACGACCGGTTGGCGCTGTTCGTCGGCAGCACGAGGCTCACGACCGGCACTGACTGGGTGTCCGTCCATTCCTTGAGCTTGGCCTCGCTGGCGTTGCGGTTCCAAAGGCCGCTCGCCACGACCAGGACCACGACCAGCAGGCCGGCCAGGCCCGCGATGGCAAGCCCCCGCCGGGGCTTGCGAGGAACGCCGGGAGGAGACTCAGGCGACATGGGGAACTCCGGGGGAGCCGGCTGCCACCGTCTTGCCGTGGTGCCGGTGAATGACGCTGAAGACGACGGGAACGAAGATGAGCGTGGCGACCGTTGCAAAGACCAGGCCGCCGATCACGGCGCGGCCGAGCGGCGCGTTCTGCTCACCGCCCTCGCCGAAGCCCAGCGCCATGGGCGCCATGCCGATGATCATGGCAAGCGCCGTCATCAGCACAGGCCGGAAGCGCACGTAGCCCGCCTCAAGGGCAGCCTGGGTGGCGTCGCCCAGCTCGGCCAGCCGCTCGCGCGCAAAGCTCACCACCAGGACCGAGTTGGCCGTCGCCACGCCCATGCACATGATGGCGCCGGTCAGCGCCGGTACCGATAGCGTCGTGTAGGTCGCGAACAGGATCCACACGATGCCGGCCAGCGCCGCCGGCAGCGCGGTGATGATGACGAACGGATCGCTCCACGACTGGAAGTTCACGACGATCAGCAGGTAGATCAGCACGATGGCGCCGAGCAGGCCGAACAGCAGGCCCGAGAAGGCGCTTTCCATGGTCCTGACCTGGCCCTGGACCTTCACCGCGCGGATGCGCGGCGACTGCTGGGTGCTGAGCTCGGCGATGACCTTGCGCACGTCGGCGGCGACGGCACCGAGGTCGCGCCCCTGCACGCCGGCATAGACCTGCACCATGCCCTGCAGGTCGTACTGCGAGACCACGGCGTTGGCGGTGTCGCGGCGCACGTCGGCGATGCCGCCCAGCACCTGGAGCTGGCTGGCGGCAGGGGCCGCGATCGGCAGGTTGGAGAGCGCCGCCAGCGAATCCAGCCGGTACTGCGGCGTCTGCATGACGATGCCGTAGGACACACCGTTGGCCGGGTTTAGCCAGTAGGTCGGCGCCACCTGGCTGGAGCCGGCAAGATTTACGACCAGCGAGTTGGTGACGTCGCGCGTGGTCAGCCCGACATATTGCGCCCGCGTACGATCGATATCGACGGCGAACACCGGCGCGCTGCGCGACTGCTGGATGCGCGCATCGACGATGCCCGGCACCTGGCGAATGCGGGCCAGCAGCCGATTGGCGTGCTCGAAGTTCGCCTTGAGGTCCGAGCCGCGCACCTGGACGTCGATCGGCGACGGGGCGCCGAAATTCAGGATCTGGCTGATGATGTCGGCCGGCAGGAAGGAGAAGGTGAAGCCCGGGAAACGCTCGGGCAGCTGACGGCGCAGCTCGCGCACATAGTCGGCAGTCGGGCCGTGATGCTCGACGAGCTTGATCTGGATGTCGCCGTCCTGCGGGCCGATCGTGCCGGTGTTGTTGTAGGTCATGTTGATGCCGCTTACCGGCATGCCGATATTGTCGGCCATCGCCGCGATCTCGCGCGGCGGGATGACTTGGCGAATCGCCTTCTGGATGCTGGCGAACTGATTGGCACTTTCCTCGACGCGTGTACCGACGGGCGCACGGGCATGCATCAGGATCTGGCCCGAATCCACCGACGGAAAGAAGTTCTGGCCAAGAAACGGCACCAGCAGGAACGAGGCCAGCACGAAGGCCATGAAGCCGGTGATGAAGATCCCGCGGCTTGCCAACGCCCGCTCCAGCAGATCGCGATAGACGGCGCGGAAACGCTCGAAACGCGCCTCGAAGCCGCGCTGGAAATTGACCAGCGGATTGCGCGATGCAGGCTTGCCGGCGTCGCCGTGATCGACATGCGGCTTCAGCAGGTAGTTCGCCATGGTCGGCACGAGAGTGCGCGACAGCAGGAACGAACAGATCATGGCGAACATCACCGCCAGCGCCATCGGCACGAACAGGAATTGGGCGACGCCTTCGAGGAAGAACATCGGCACGAAGACGATGCAGATGCAGAGCAGCGACACGAAGGCCGGCGTCACGATCTGGCGTGCGCCGTCCATGATGGCGGTCTCGACATCCTTACCCTGCTCGAGATGCCAGTTGATGTTCTCGATGGTGACGGTGGCGTCGTCGACCAGGATGCCGACGGCCAGCGCCAGGCCGCCCAGGGTCATGATGTTCAGCGTCTCGCCGAACGCCGCGAGCAGCGCGATCGAGCCCAGGATGGCGAGCGGGATCGAGGTCGCGATGATGACCGTCGAGCGCCAGCTTCCCAGGAACAACAGGATCATCAGGCTGGTCAACACGGCGGCAATCACCGCCTCGAGCGCCACGCCACCGATGGCGCCCTCCACGAACAGCGACTGATCGCCCAGGATGGCGATCGTGACGTTGTCGGGCAGGACCTTCCTGAGCTCCTCGACGCGCTGTTTGATGCCGTCGATGATGGCGAGCGTCGACACCGAGCCGTTCTTCAGCACCTGCAGCAGCACCGAGCGGCCGCCATCGACATGCACGATGTTGGTCTGCGGCGGGTTTCCGTCGCGCACCTGGGCGACGTCGCGCAGGAAGACCATGGCTCCGTTGGCCGTGAAGATCGGCAGGTCGGCCAGCGCCGCGAAGTCGCTCGGCGCGTTGTTGAGCTGGATGGCGTACTCGTAGCCGCCGATCTTCTGCGTGCCCACCGGGGTCAAGAGGTTCTGGGCGGAGAGTGCGCTGGCGACGTCGTTGGCCGACAGGCCGCGCGCCTGCAGAGCGGCTGGATCGAGGTCGATCTGGATCTGGCGGAACTTGCCGCCGAAGGGGAACGGAATCGCCGCTCCCGGCACCGTGATCAGCGGCGTGCGCACCGTGTTGATGGCGATGTCGAACACCGCCTGCTCGGAGACGCCCTTGCCGGCGAGCGCCAGCTGGATGATCGGCACGGTCGAGGCGTTGTAGTTGAGGATCAGCGGCGGTGTGATGTTGGGCGGCATCTGCCTGATCACCGTCTGCGAGATCGCCGTGACCTGCGCGTTGGCAGTGCGGATGTCGGTGCCCGGCTGGAAGAAGACCTTGACGATGCCGACGCCGGTGTAGGACGTCGCCTCGATATGCTCGATGTCGTTGACGGTGGTGGTGAGCGCCCGCTGGAACTGCAGCATGACGCGGCCCGACATCTGGTCGGGCGGCAGGCCGGTGTATTGCCAGACAACGGCGATCACCGGGATGCGGATTTCGGGGAAGATGTCGGTCGGCGTCCGCATTGCGGAAAGCGGGCCGACGATAAGGATCAGCAGGGCGAGAACGACGAACGTGTAAGGACGCCTGAGCGCGATCCGAACCAACGCCAGCATGCGGCTGTACTTCCCCACTCGAGGGCCGCCGGCTCCCCAGCCACCGCGGCGAACTTATCGGACCACGGGGGGTCTCGCCTGTCGAGACGATATTGGCCCTGCTTCCTGCATGGCTCTGGTCTAGGCTTGCATGGGCGGTAACCACCGCGTGAGGGAGGAGGCCCAGATCATGGCCGATTACGATTACATCATCGTGGGCGCGGGTTCGGCAGGCGGCGCCCTGGCGGCGCGGCTGAGCGAAAATCCGGCCAACAAGGTGCTGCTGCTGGAAGCCGGCGCGCGCAGCCATCCCTACTCCCGCATGCCGCTGTCGTTTGGCCTGCTGATCGAGCACCCGACGGCCAACTGGTGCTATCAGTCCGAGCCCGAGCCCAACACGGCCAACCGGACGATCCCGGTGCCGCGCGGAAAACTTCTGGGCGGCTCGAGCTCGATCAACGGCCTGGTCTGGGTGCGCGGCCAGCCGCTCGACTTCGACACCTGGGCGCAGATGGGCTGCCGCGGCTGGAGCTGGCGCGACGTGGCGCCGCTCTTCACCCGGATCGAGAACTTCGTCGACGGCGATGGCAGCAACGGCCGAGGAACCGGTGGCCCGCTCAAAGTCTCGACCGTGCCCGACCAGAACCCGCTCTACGACGCGCTGTTCGCCGCCTCCAAGGCCGCCGGCTTCAAGCTCAACCCCGACTACAACAGCGAGGACCAGGAAGGCGTCGTCAAGACCCAGACCTCGATCTACAAGGGCCGGCGCATGAGCGTCGCCCATTGCTACATCGAGCCGGCGATGAAGCGCTCATCCAATCTCCATGTCGTCACCGATGCCTTCACCTTGCGCCTGCTGCTCGAGGGCAAACGCTGCGTCGGCGTGGAGTACGAGAAGGACGGCAAGGTGGTGCAGGCCAAGGCCCGCGAGACCATCCTGTCGGCGGGCGGTGTCGCGAGCCCGCAGATTTTGGAGCTGTCCGGCATCGGCCGGCCCGAGTTGCTGCAGCAGCACGGCATCGAGGTGAAGCACGAGCTGCGCGCCGTCGGCGAGAACTTCCGCGACCACATCAACGCCCGCATCATCTGGAAAGTGAAGGACGCGCGCGTCTCCTACAATCATATGGCGCGCGGCGTCGGCGCCGTCACCCAGATGATGAAGTACCTGGCGACCGGCGGCGGCTTCATGAGCCTGCCCTCGGCGCCGCTGCTCGCTTTCCTCAAGACGCGGCCCGAGCTCGAAACGCCCGACGTGCAGATGCACCTGGTGCCCTACTCGATCAAGGACCCCAAGACGCGCAAGCTGCAGGACTTCCCGTCGATGACGATCGCCTGCTACCAGCTGCGCCCCGAGAGCCTGGGGTCGATCCACATCCGCTCGGCCGATGCCAAGGCGCAGCCTGCCATCCGCTTCAACTTCCTGGCCGATCCGATCGACCAGGCGGCCATGGTCGGCGGCTTTCGCCTGATGCGGAAGATCGTCGACGCGGCACCGATGGATGCCTACCGCGGCGAGGAGTTCTCGCCCGGCCCGTCGGTGAAGAGCGACGAGGAGATCCTGACCTGGATCCGCAACAACTCGCAGACCGCCTATCATCCGATCGGCACCTGCCGCATGGGGCCGGCCGGTCCGACCACCGTGGTCGACGACAAGCTCAAGGTGCACGGGCTGGAGGGGCTGCGCGTGGCCGACGCCTCGATCTTCCCGACCATGCCCTCAGGCAACACCAATGCGCCGTCGATCATGGTGGGCGAGAAGATGGCGGATATTCTGAAGGCGGCTTAAACCGCTATTCTTGCTTTTGCCTTAAAGGTCCCTCGCTGCGCTCGGGATGACAAAGGCGCTGTCATCCCGAGCGCAGCGAGGGACCTTTGCGCCGCAATATCACCGCCTGATCACGCCCTGCTCCGCCCAGTCCTCTTACGTTTGATGCCTCGACCGCGACGTGAGGGAGCATCATGAGCGTGACCGCCAAGGCCGAGGGATCGACAAGGGGTGTGCGTGCCGGCGGTGGAGTCTACAGGGAGGCACGGCAGGCGTTGCGGTCGCTCTGCCCGCAGGCGCTGCTCAACTGGCGCGAGGCCCGCTTCTACGGCCGCTACGGCGAAGTCGAGCTGCACCTGCTGGAATTCCTGTGCCAGCGCGACAAGGACGCCATCGACGTCGGCGCCAACGACGGCAGCTACGTGCACTACCTGCGCCGCCATGCGCGCAAGGTGATCGCCTTCGAGCCCATGCCGAGCCTGGCCGACGCGCTTCGCGCCAAGTTCCGGCACGACGTGGAGATCCGGTCCATTGCCTTGTCCGACCGCGCCGGCACCGTCCCGCTGCACATGCCGGTGGTCGACGGCGTCACGGTGACAGGCTGCTCGACCGTCTCGCCGACGGCATCAGCCACTTATCCCGACCATCGCGCCATCGAGGTGCCGATGGCGACGCTCGACAGCTCTTACGAGGGCGACGTCGGCTTCATCAAGATCGACGTCGAAGGCCACGAGCAGGCCGTGCTCGACGGCGCGGCGCAGACCATCCGCCGCTGCCGGCCGCGGATGCTGGTCGAGATCGACGAGCGCCTGTCGCCGGGCGGCCTCGCCCGCGCCAAGGCCTACTTCAAGGACCTCGACTATCGCGGCTACTTCGTCCAGGCCGGCCACATCGAGCCGATGAGCCTGTTCTCCGCCAGCGTCCTGCAGAATCCGGCCGATCTGCCGAACCTCACGGCGCCGCTGCAGGAGCGCCAACGCTTCGGCCGCTACATCTACAATTTCATCTTCCTGCCGCGAGATGAGCCGATCGAGACGCTGCGGCAAATGTCGAAGCGTCTCTCCGAGCTGTAGGAGACAGCCGCTCGGCCTTGGCGAGGTGCTGCACGAGGTGGTTACCGATGCGCCGCCAGTCGAAGCGATCGGCGCAGGCGTCGTAGGCAGCGACCTGCCAGGCATTCAGCCGAGGGAAATCGTCGATCAGCTCGACCACGCCGTCGGCCAGCGCCGCGTGGCTGTCGAACAGGCCGATGTTCTTCCCGTCCTCCAGCGGCATGCCCGGCAAGGCAATGCGCATGGCGAGTATCGGCATGCGGTTGAACACGTAGTCCAGCCCCTTGAGCTTGAAGCCGCCCAAGAGGTCC
Source organism: uncultured Alphaproteobacteria bacterium (assembly GCA_963809025.1). Classification (GTDB taxonomy): domain Bacteria; phylum Pseudomonadota; class Alphaproteobacteria; order Reyranellales; family Reyranellaceae; genus Reyranella. The sequence continues at coordinate 190,815 of CAWEIE010000050.1, forward strand.
GGCGCCAACGCGAGCCGTGCCTGGCGCATGTAGGGCCGGACGTCGTCGACCCGGCCGACGAAATCGACCGACGGAAAGCGTCGCCGCAGGATCTCGAGATAGGCGGGTTCAGCCTCGCCCACGACCTGCAGCCCGATCCCTTCGCGGGCCAGCATCGCCGTGGCGTCGGCGAGAAAGGCTTCCGCCGCGGCGCGCTTGGGCGGCCAATCGAGGCTGGAGACGAGGATGGCCCGGCGCGGCACGTCCTCGTCGATCGTGCGGGCCTCGAGCCGCGCGCCGGCATATCCGGGCGGCAGGAAGACGATGGAACGCCCCTTGGCGCCCGCAGCAAACCGACGGCAGTCGTCGGGCGTGTTCGACGTCACCAGGTTCGCCGCGGCGACCAGCCGGCGCTCCAGGCGCCTCACCTTGAGATAGTCGACCGCCTTCGACACGCGGCGCAGGCCGCAGGCGGCCTTGACGATGCGGCGCGCCACCGTGACCTCGTGGTTGTGGGACAGGTAGACGACGCGCGGCGGCCGCAGGCTCTGCCGGCAATGGCGCATCACGGTGCTGAGCGCCCAGCCGCTGCTGATGCTGTCGAAGACGATGGCGTCCCATGACCGCTCTGCCAACGCCTGGTCGAGCAGCCGTTTCATGCTGGATGCATTGCCACGGTGGGCGACGACAGGCACGGACGACAGCAGGCGGCGCCACGGCGACTGGACCTGCTCGTCGGCCAAGCGCCAGTCGATGCCGAGCAGGTCGCACACCGTCCGGGGGTTCTCGGGCCGCGCCAGGCCGATCACGCGCAGGGTGGCGCCGGCATCGCGCGCCGCCTCGATCAATCCCTTGGAGTAGATGAGCTGGCCGTTGGTGGCCGGGTCCGGATCGGCAAGGGTAAGCCACAGGCAATGCATTGCGCGCCTCCTTGCTCAAAACGATGTGTGGCGACGTTTTGAGAGGCCAGTGATCAAGCTGTGTCGGCGCAACCGACGTTCGCATCTGCAGCGATCTTTCGACCTTCGATTTCGCCAACTGTTGCCGCTGCAACACACTGTCGGGCAGCCACAATCTGGACACTGGCAAGCCCACAGGCCGCGTCACAAGAATAGTGAACTGCCCGTCAACCCGGGCCCGCGAGAGGGGTGTCTCGCGAAGGGAGGCTAAATGTCTCTGGCAGCGCCGGAGGAGACGTCTATTGAAGCCGCGTTCGTGTGTAACAAGTCGGAAAGCGTCCTGTCGGTCATCGAGAAGTGTCTCGATAACGGGCTAGGCTCATGCCTGGTCGTCAGCGACGACCATCGCTTCATCGGTCGGGTCTCGCTCGACGACATACGGCGGGCGCTGGCCGACGGCACGGCGATCGTCGATCCCACGCTGGGCTGGCACCCGGCGGGCAACATGATCGCGGCCAACCCCCTGCGTAATGACCTCGATCAACAGGAAAGCCTGCGGCCGGTGGTCGAATTCGAGCGGCCATCTGACGGGTGTCCTGATCGATCGCTCGACGCGGCCCATACAGGTCGCAATGCCACATATGACGAGCGACGACTTTCGCTCCGTGCTCGACGCATTCATCTCCGGATGGATCTCGAGCAAGGGCCCCTACGTCAACAAGTTCGAGGAAGACTTCAGCCGCTTCGTCGGCGTCCGCCACGGCATCGCCGTCTCGAACGGCACCGTGGCACTGCATCTCGCGCTGGTCGCTCTCGGCATCGGGCCCGGCGACGAGGTGATCGTGCCCGACCTCACCTTCGCCGCGACCATCAACGCGGTGCTCTATTGCGGCGCCACGCCGGTGATCGTCGACGTCGATCGCCAGACCTGGTGCATGAGCCGCGAGGCCGTCAAGCGCGCCTGCACGGCGCAGACAAAGGCGATCATCCCGGTCCATCTCTACGGCCGGCCGGCCGAGATCGGGCCGATCGCCGACTTCGCCCGCGGCCGCGGCATCGCCGTGGTCGAGGATTGCGCCGAAGCCCACGGCGCGCGCTATCGCGGCAAGGCCGTCGGACAATTCGGCAACGTCTCGTGCTTCTCGTTCTACGCCAACAAGATCGTGACCACGGGCGAAGGCGGCATGTGCGTCACCGATTCGCCCGAGCTCGCGAACTCGCTGCGCGTGCTGCGCGACCATGGCATGTCGCCGGACCGCTCCTACTGGCACGAGCGGGTGGGCTTCAACTATCGCATCACCAACCTGCAGGCGGCGATCGGCCAATCGCAGATCTGGCGCGTCAACGAGGTGCTGCAGCGCAACGCCCGGATTGCCGCGTTCTACCGCGAGGCGCTGAAGGGGATCCCAGACGTGCGCTTCCCACCGCAGCTGCCCGACGAGTACCGCCCCGTCGTGTGGATGACCTGCGTGCAGGTGCCGGCGGAGAAGCGCCTGCCGCTGATGCGCGCGGCCCATGAGGCCCAGATCGAGACGCGGCCCTTCTTCCATCCGCTGTCGGCCCTGCCGCCCTACGGCAAGTACGCCCGATCCTGCCCCAACAGCATCGAGCTCTCCGCCACCGGCGTGAACCTGCCGACCTCGCACTCGGTCGACGAACGCGTGGTCGAACGCGTCGCCCGGGTGTTCCACGACGTGTTCGCGTAACGGAGGAGGCGTTCCGCCATGCTGTCATCGGTCATCATCGGCGGCGGCCCCGGCGGCCTCGGACCGATTCTCTGGGCGGCGCAGCACGGATTGCTACCCCAGTGGCTCGATCGCGGCGTGGCCGTGGTCGAGCGCCAGGGCCATCTCGGCGGCACGCTGGGCCGCTTCGGCATCAATTCGGACTCGCTGGGCGGTTCTTATCTCGAATGCCTGGAGGCGGCGGGCCTGCCGGCAGAGCTGAAGCCGTTGCGCGACGAGCCGGTGGCGCATGAGATGGCGTGGTATCGCGACAGCTTTCCGCCGCTCACCCTCGTCGACCGCTACATGCGCCGCATCGGCGCTGCGCTCGCCGCCATGCTCGCCGGGCGGTCTGCCCTGCATCTCTCCACCGAGGCACGCGCGATCCACCTTCGTGCCGACGGCTCGGTCGAGGTCGAGATCGCCGGTCACGACGGCCCCGAGAGCATCCTGGCTGCCCATTCCGCCGTCGTCGCCCTGGGCGGCCGCCAGCGCTGGATGCATGGCGAGCTCAAGCCGGGCCTGATGCTGGCCAACTGCCAGATGCGCCATGTCATGCCGTCGGATCGCGCTCTATCGAGTGCGGAACTCAAGGAAGCCGACCAGATCCTCGCCGAGGCCGGCCAGCGGCCGATCCTGATCCTGGGCGGCTCGCACAGCGCCTATTCGGTCGCCGGCGCCTTCCTCGGATTGGCGGGAGCCGAACGCCTGGCCAAGGGGCAGATCATCATCCTGCAGCGGCGCGAGCCGCGCATCTTCTATCCCGATCGCCAGGCCGCGCTCGACGACCTCTACGACGTCGCGCCGGGCGACATCTGCCCGCGGACCCAGAGGGTCAATCGCATGGGCGGGCTGCGCGGCTTTGGCCGCGAGATGTGGCGCCAGGTTGCGCGGCGCCCGCGCACGACGCCCGAACCTCGGGTCGTCACCATGGACATGCAGCGCCTCAGTGCCGGCGAGCTCGGCGCAATGATCGCGGAAGCGGCGCTGGTCGTGCCGAGCTTCGGCTACCACTCGACGATGCTGCCGATATTCGACGCCGGCGGCGAACGGCTGACGCTCAATGCCGAGCTGGGCGGCGACGCCGTCGGCGAGCACAGTCGCCTGTTGCTGGCCGACGGCACGAGCCTGCCCAACCTGTTCGGCATCGGCCTGGGCACCGGCTACAAGCTGCCACCCAGCATGGGCGGCGAGCCCAACTTCGACGGCCAGGCCAACAGCCTGTGGCTCTATCACAACGACATCGGCGCGATCATCTATCGCGCCATCCACGAGCTGACGCACCAACCCGCAGTGGCCGTCGCCGCCTAGCTCGGTCCGTCGTTGCAGGTGGCCTCACGGAACCGTGAGCTTGTCACGGTCTGGTCACCGCGCTTGCAACCGAACAGCGGTATGGCATCAGGCGATGCGCGGATGTCGATCCGCCAGCGATCACTGACAATTTCGGCGGGGACCACAGGTGCGACCAGGGGCCGAGCGCATCGCCGGGCTTGATGTGCTGCGCGGATTCGCAGCCGCGGCGGTGATGTTGCACCATCACGGGCAATACTACGACGTGCTCTACCCGGGGCGAATCCCGCTGTCCGTCGACCTCGGGCCGGGCCACTTCGGCGTCGAGCTGTTCTTCATCATCAGCGGCTTCGTGATCCTGATGACGATCGAACGCAAGAAGACCGTCCGGGCGTTCGCGATCTCGCGCGCGGCGCGGTTGATGCCGGCTTTCCTCGCCGCCCTGGTCATGGCCACCGCGATCCGCACCCTGTCGCCCGTGCCCGTGCTGGACACGCCGACGGTGCCGCAGTTCCTCGCCAACCTCACCATGGCGCCCGCCCTGTTCGGACAGACCGCCATGGACATGCCCTATTGGACGCTGACCTACGAGCTGGTGTTCTACATCGGCATGGGCCTGATCCTGGCCCTGGGAATGCTGCGCTGGACCGAGTGGTTCGGCCTGCTGGCCGTCGCCGTGAGCTGCCTGTTCATCGCGACCCTGGATGTCCGGGTCCACCATCGCAGCTCGATCGTGCTGCTGGTCTACTACAGCAACTTCTTCCTGATCGGCATCTGCCTCTATCGCATCCACGCCCGCACGATGCGGCCGATTACGTGGGTCGCCCTGGTCGTGGCCATCGCCGCGACGGCGCTGGGCGGCGGCGAGCGGTCGTTCGACACGCCGGGCCGTGTCTACCTGCCGCTCACTGTCGCCTTCACGGCCCTCGTCTGGTTCGCCATCAGCCGGCATGGCAAGTGGCTGGCCTGGCGGCCGCTGGTCTTTCTCGGCGTGATCTCCTATCCGCTCTACCTCGTTCACGTCGTCCTGGGCTTCGCGGTCATTCGCTGGGGCGTGGCGCACGGCTGGAGCACGATCGGGGGCGTCGTCGCCGCAGGCCTCGTCTCCCTGATCATGGCGACCCTGTTGCACTATTTCGTCGAGGCGCCTGGCGGACGATGGGTACGAACCGCCTTGGGCCGGCGACAGCCGCCGGCAATGGCGGCGTAGAGCACGCTTCGTCGCGGTGATCATGTTCCTCTCCCCGCTAGGGGAGAGGAGGAAGAAAGAGCAAAGGGCGTTTTTCCTTCAACCGCCCAGCCGTTTCCTGACATCCGCGGGAATCGCCACCGCCTTCAGCGAGCGCGCGTCGCCTGCCTTCTTCGCCCAGATGCGGGTTTCGCTGCCCTGGGCCGCGATCTCGCCCGAGGCGTCACGGAAGACGTGGCTGATGGTGAAGGAGCTGCGGCCGAAACGCGAAACGTGGCTCTCGACCACGAGTTTCTCGCCGGGCTGCGAGGCGCGCTTGAAGGAGCATTCGGCGGCGACCAGCGGCGTGCCCTCCGTCCACTGCCCGCTGCGCGTGTCGTTGTGCGCGACGCCGGCCGCGACGAACAGCCGATGGCTCGCCTGGTCGCACCAGCGGAAGTAGGACGGGTAGTAGACGATGCCGGCGGGATCGCAATCGCCCCATTCGACGGTCACCTCGTGCCGGCTACTCAGCGGCATGGCGCAGCACCGGAGCAGCCGCGGCGATGGCCGCCAGGGTCTTGGACAGCGTCTCGCCCTCCGGATCGGCCAGCGCGGCCACCCGAGCGCTCGCGACGGCGTCCGTCGCCGCACGTGGCGTCATGCGCCACGCCAGGGCGGGCTCGATCACCTCGGCCGTGATGCGACGGTAGTTGGCCAATCCACGCTTATAGGTGTCACCGTAACCTTTGATCAGGCGGGCGCACTCGGCGATCTCGCGCGCCAGGTCGACATTGGTGCGCCCTGCGCTGCGGATCTGCTCCAGCCAGCGGTCGATCTCCGCCTGCTCCTCGACGAAGCGGTTGGTCCGCGGCCTGTAGGAGCGCAGGCCGGCCACCAGGCGCAGGCGAAGGAAGCCAAGCACGGTGGTCGAGCGCAAATGCATGGAGAAGTAGGTCTTGCCCAGCCGTCCTGTGCGCTCGCCCCAGGCCAGCAGCCGTTTGGCCCAGGCCGGCGGCAGGACCGCGGCGATCTCTTCGATGCCCGGCTTGAAATGCTCGGTGATCTCCACCGGCTCGCCGTCCTTGGCGCGCACTTCGGCGCGCACGCGGGCCAGCCGCTCGGGCGAGGTCTTGGCCTGGGCGACGCGGATGACGTCCTCGAACGACATGCGGACCGCCAGATGCCGCGCCGTCTCGCGCAAAAGCTCGGTCGAGCCCAGCGCATACACCGTGTCCAGCCGGTTGAGGTACCATTCGGCGTACCAGCGATGCTGATAGGCCGTCAGGCGGCGCATGCCCTCCTCGACCACGTCCAGGGTCACCGCGGGATAGGAGCGCCGGGCACGCGCCAGCAGATCTTCGATGCCCTGCGCGCCGGCCTGGCGCTTGCGATGCTCGCGCACGACCTGGGCGAGCTCGCCGCGGGCATGGCCGCGGCCGAAGGCGAAGGCCGCGAGGTTGGTGTCGACGGCCTTGCCGCCATGGCGGATCGCCGTCTCAAAGGCGGCATCGGGGATCGGCAGCCTGCCCGAGCCCGCCAGCGCGCCCAGCAGGACGGCATTGATCACGCCGCCCGACTCCTCGGCGGCCTGGTCCATGTCGAACAGGATCTGTTGCTTGCTGCGCTCCTTCACGGCGCGCAGCAGGCGGCCGACATCGAAGCTGCCCTCGCCCATCGCCATGCGCTCGCCGATCGCCAGCACGCGATGCGTCGAGGCGATCAGGGTGGTGCGGTCGGGCGTCACGAAGCCGTTGAAGATCATGCGGCCGGCTTCCAGGAGCTCGGTCGCCAATGCCACGTCGACCTCGCCGATGGCGGGATTGAGCGCCAGCACCGAGGGCTGGGCGGCCCGCGAGGGCATGACTTCGAGATAATAGGTCGTGGCGCCGGTGCGCTGCGCCACGCCGGGGATCTGCGTCGCCTGCACGGCCAGCCCCTGGCTCTGCGCGGCGGCGACGATCCAGTCGCACAGCACGCCGCCGCCGTCGCCGCCCAGGGCGCCGACAAGGATGGTGATGGGTTTCATGGGGGAGCGCGGGCCTCCGGCCCGCTCATTGCCGGGAGCGCGCCACTCCAGTGGCGCTCATGGGCTGTGTGGTCGACAAAGATGCGCCACTGGAGTGGCGCGCTCCCGGCAAAGACCATGATCATGAGCGCGGTGAGCTCAATCGACCTTCGGTCGATTGAGCGTTGGAGGCCCGCGCTCCCAGCATGATCACGCCATCGCCCCGATCACCGCCGAGCGGAAGCGCCACTTCAGCCGGTCCCACCAGGTCGCGTTCTGCACGATGTCGGCCTTGTAGAAGGACGGGCACAGCACGGCGGCGTCGGCCACCTCGCCGCACAGGCCGCAACCGACGCAGCCGTTGTTGACGTGCGCCACCGGATCGGAGCGCAGCGGATCGGGGCTGGGCTTTACCACCAGCGACGGGCAGCCCGACAGGCGGATGCAGGAGTGATCGCCGGTGCAGACCTCGTCGTCGACGCCAAAGCGCGTGCGCACGACGCGCTCGCCGCGCTTGAGCTGGGCGGCGATCTGCGGACGGATGCGGCGCTGGCGGGCGAGCTGGCATTCGCCGTCGGCGACGATCACCTTCAGCCCCTTGTCGTCGCTGCTCATGGCCTCGCGCAGGGTCGTCAGCATGGTGGCGACATTGTAGGTGCGGATGGTGCGCAGCCATTTCACGCCCATCGCTTTCAGGGTCGCGGCGATGTCCGATGTCGTCTCGCCATCACGGCGGTTGCCCGAGGTGTTGGGGATGAACTGCGCGCCGGTGGCCGAGGTGTAGCCGTTCTGCATGATCACCAGCACGCGATCGCCGCGATTGAACATCGCCGAGGCGACGCCGCTCAAAAGCCCGTTGTGCCAGAAGCCGCCGTCGCCCATCACCGAGATGGTGCGCTTCTGCATCACCGGCGCCACCGCGCCGGCGGCGGCGAGCGACATGCCGAACCCCAGGATCGAGTTGCCGAGGTTGAACGGCGCCAGAGTCGCGAAGGAATGGCAGCCGATGTCGCTCGAGATATGGACCTTGCCGACTTCGCGCTCGAGCAGCTTGATGGCCGAGAAGACCGGCCGCTCGGGACAGCCGACGCAGAAGCCCGGCGGCCGGAGCGGCAGCGGCCCGCCCAGCAGGCGCTGGGCCTCGGCGCGGCCGGTACGCGCCGCCTCGAAGCGCTCGCGCGGCTTGGAAAGATCGATGTCGTTGGCCGACTGGGCGAAGAACTTCAGCAGCCCGTCGGTCACAACCTCGGCGGTGTACTCGCCCGCCATCGGCAGCACGTCCTTGCCGTAGATCTTGGTGCCGATGTCGCGCCTGCGCAGGATCGCGTGGACCGCCTGCTCGATGTAGTCGGGACCGCCCTCCTCGACGATGAGGACGGCACGCTTGCCCTTGCAGAAGTCGGCGATCTGCTCGGGCACCAGCGGATGGGTGACGTTCAGCACCAGCGTCGGGACCTGCCCTTCGACCTCCAGCCGGTCGAGGCCGCGCAGCAGCACGTTGGTGATGCCGCCCTGCACGATGATGCCGAGGTCGGAGCGTTCGCCGGGCAGGAATTCGTTCAGGCCGTGCTCGACGATGAAGCGCTGCGCCGCCGGCTGGCGGACCTCGACCTTGATCTTCTCGTGCGCGTAGGTCGACGGCGGATGGGAGATGCGGTCGTAGTTGTGCGCGGCGGGATTGGCGAGCCGCTGGTTGCGCGACACCGGCGGCGGCTTGTTGTCCTTGGCCAAGAACTCGCCGGTGACATGGCAGGCGCGGATGCGCAGTTCCATCATCACCGGTGTATTGGTCGCCTCCGACAATTCGAACGCCTTCTCGGTGCAGCGCACGATCGACGGCAGGTTGGGCCTGGGATCCATCAGCCACAGCGAGGACTTCAGTGCATAGGCGTGCGCCCGCTCCTGGATGATCGAAGCGCCCTCGCCGTAATCCTCGCCGACCACGATCAGCGCGCCGCCAATGACGCCAGGCGATGCGAGGTTGCTCAGCGCGTCGGCCGCCACGTTGGTGCCGACGATCGACTTCCAGGTGACGCAGCCGCGCAGCGGATAGTTGATCGAGGCGCCCAGCAGGGCCGCGGCCGAGGCTTCGTTGGTGCAGGTCTCGAGGTGAACGCCAAGCTCGTCGAGCAGGTCCTGCAATTCGACCAGCACGTCGACCAGGTGCGAGACCGGCGCGCCCTGATAGCCGCCGACATAGGCCACACCCGACTGCAGGATCGCCTTGGTGACGGCGAGAATGCCCTCGCCGCGGAAGGTCTCGCCGTCGCCCAGGCGCAAGGCACGGACTTCTTCGGCGAAGGAACGTTCCGGGTTGGTGCGCTGCACTACGGGAAGCTGGGCTGCCGGCTGGTCGAGCATCAGGCGAGTATAAGGGCTAGAGCATATCCCGTCCGGCTGTAATCAGCCGGACGGGATATGCCCTTTGGGGCCAGCATTACCGGTGCGCGCGTTTCCGATTGGATGGAACCGCTAGCGGTTCCATCCAATCGGAAACCGCTCTAACGTCGCGACCGACGATCCCGCTTGGAATCGCGGATTCCCGCGGCTTTTGCCCGCCGGACCAGCTCACGGAACGGCACCAGCAGGCGCTCGCGCACCGTCGTGTCGCGTTGCAGCACGGACAGCGCCAGCGCCACCGCTTCGAGGGTCGACACGGCATCGGGCCGCGCCTCGCGACGAAGATTGCCATAGAGCGACGGCCCGTCCGGCACGACGACCAGGCGGCGCAGGCGCGTCAGCCAGGCGTTGCGCCACCACAGCGCCTTGGCCTGCGCCCAGTTGCCGTCGAGCGCCACCAGCCCGTGCAGGCCGGCCAGCGCCGCCGCCTGGTCGGCCAGCGCTTCGCCCTTGCGATCGATGGCAATCAGCGGGTCCTTGCCTGGCTGCCGTGTTTTGTCCCCAAGTTTGCCAGCGCCCAAATAGAGCACCCCCCATTGACGCGGATCGACCGGACGTTGTTCATTCTGATTCTCAAACGCATGGCCGAGGTTGCGCCATGACAGCCCCACTGAGACATGAGCGTCAGCTAGTGAGCGCGTCAGCAATCGAGCCGTGCCCAGTATGCGGTCCTGCTCTTGTGGATGTTGCAGGATAAGCACCGCCACCCTGTTGTCGACGACAGGGGCCGGCGGACAAACGCACAGCGCGGGCGGTCGTCCGCATGGGCAAGGTCCTTCCGGGGCACCTTCGATCATGCGCGAAGATATAGACCGTTCGTCGGAAGGCTGTCGCCATGACCGTTTCCATCCTCGCCGTTCCCAGCGTCACCAAGCTGCCGTCCGCCGCGGACGGCGCGGTGGTAGTGGGCGGCTCGCACGGTGCGGTGTACGCCGCCTATCTCTCGGCCAAGGCCGGCGTACGGGCGGCGATCCACAACGATGCCGGCATCGGCCGTGACGAAGCCGGCGTCAGCGGGCTTGCCTGGGCGGAAACGCAAGGCATGGCGATGGCGACGGCATTGAGCGGCAGTGCGCGCATCGGCGACGGCGCCGACATGTTGAAGCGCGGCATCATCAGCCGCGCCAATCCGCTGGCCGAAGCGTGTGGCGTCAAGCCTGGCCAGAGCGTCGCCGAGGCCGCCGAGCTCCTGAAGGCGGCACCCTGGCCGCATCCCAAACCGGCACCGCTCACCGAAGCCCGCGCCATGGCCGGACGCATCCTGTGCGTGGATTCGATCTCGCTCGCGACCATGCGCGACCGCGGCAAGGTCGTGTCGAGCGGCAGCCACGGCGGCGTGCCGGCGGGCGAAACAGCATTGACGTTCGGGCCGCGGATGGCGCTGTTCAACGATGCCGGCTTCGGCATGGAGCATGCCGGCGTCGCGGGCCTCGCCATCCTCGACCGTGCCGGCATTCCGGCCGCCACCGTCTCGACCATGTCGGCCCGCATCGGCGATGGCCGCTCGACCCTGCTCGACGGCTTCCTGTCCGAGGTGAACGAGGCTGCATACCGGCTGGGCGCACGCCAGGGCCGGTCGGCGCTTGCCTTCGCCCTTGCCGTGGCCGAAAAGAACGCCTGAGCATCGCAGCGGAGATCAGCCGGGCATGGCCGTCGTCAACGTGAAGTCGGAAATCGCGGGCAACGTGTGGAAGATCCAGACCAAGCCGGGCGATCGGGTCGAGGCCGATGGCGAGATCATGATCCTGGAATCGATGAAGATGGAGATCCCCGTGCTCTCGCCCAAGGCCGGCACCATCAAGGAGATCCGGGTCAGCGAAGGCGAGGCGATCGACGAAGGCCAGCTCGTCGCCATCCTTGATGCGTAGCAGCGCCGTCGCCGTCGAGATCGTCCGTCTGTGGGCGCCCGACAACCTGCGTCGGGTGGCGCCCGGCGTGGCGTTGTGCGCCGTCGTCGCCGCCATCGCCTTCGTGGCCGACAAGCAGAATTTCCTGCGCTTCGGCGCGCTGTGGATACCGCCCTTGATCCTCACCCTGGTGATCGGCATGGCGCTGCAGCCGCTGTCGGACCGGGCGGTGCTGAAGCCCGGCATCGAGTTCGCCGGCCGCACCCTGCTGCGCGTCGGCGTGGCGCTCTATGGCGCGCGGCTGACCTTCGGGCAGCTCGTCGACGGCGGCGCGCTGCCGGTGCTGATCGCCCTCGCCGCGGTTTCCTGCACCATCGTGTTCGGCGCCTGGGCCGCACGCCTGTTCGGGCTGACGCGAGACTTCGGCCTGTTGACCGGCTGCGCCACCGGCGTGTGCGGTGCTGCGGCAGCGATGGCGGCTTCGGCGGTGCTGCCCAAGCATGCCAATTCCGACCGCGACCTCGCCTTCACGGTGATGGGCGTGAATTTCCTCAGCACCGTGGTGATGGTGATCTATCCCACCCTGCAGCCGGTGCTGGGCTATTCGCTGCACGAGATGGGCGTGTTCTTGGGCGGTGCCATCCATGACGTGGCGCAGGTCGCGGGGGCGGGCCAGACGATGGGGCCTCAGGTCCTGACCGAAGCCATCATCACCAAGCTTTTGCGCGTGGCGTTCTTGCTGCCCGCGATTGCCGGCATCGCCTGGTGGGTGGCGAGCGGTGGCGAGGCGGCGGGCGAAGCACGGCCCTCGCCGCCGGTGTTCCTGTTCGGCTTCCTGGCGCTCGCCGCGCTCAATTCGGCGGGTGTCGTACCGCCCGACGTGAAGGCCGCGGTGGCCGACATCTCCTCGTTCCTGATCATCACCGCCATCGCCGCCCTCGGCATCAAGACCTCGCTGCTGGCGCTGGCCCGCATCGGCATCGCGCCGGTGATGCTGCTGATCACGCAGACGGTGTTCATCGGCCTGCTGGTGGTCGGTTTGATTTATGCGCTGCGGATCGTCGGGGCTTAACTCTGCTCATGTTCCTCTCCCCCGCTAGGGGGAGAGGAGCGATGATGATCACGTCCCCGGCTTCGTGCCCGTCGCGCGCACGACCTCGCCCCAGGTGTCGATCTCCTTCTTGATGAACTCGGCGAACTGGATGGGTGAGCCGGGCGCGGGCATGCCGGCGCGACGCTCGATCTCGCGCACCACGGCCGGATCCTGCAGCAGCGCGTTCACGTCGCGGTTCACCTTGGCCACGATCTCGAGCGGCGTGCGCGCGGGTGCGGCGAGGCCCGACCAGCCGGCGGCATCGAAGCCCGGCAGGGTGTCGGCGATCGGCGGAATGAAGTCGAGCGGCGCCGCGGCACGGCGCGCCGTGGTGAGCGCCAGCGCCTTGATGCGCTTGTCGGTGATCGGGCTCAGCGCCGCCGCGGTGCTGTCCATCATCAGCTTGACGTGGCCGCCCAGCAGGTCGGCCATCGCCGGCCCGCTGCCCTTGTAGGGGATGTGCACGATGTCGAGCTTGGCGCGCATCTTGAAGAGTTCCATGGACAGATGCTGCGACGTGCCCGGCCCGGCCGAGGCGTAGGAAAGCTGGCCCGGTTCCTTGCGCGCGAGCTCGATCAGTTCGCCGAGCGTGTTGGCCGGGAAGCCCGGATTGGCCACGATCACCAGCGGCACCAGGAAGATGTTGGTGATCGGCAGGAAATCGACCAGCGGCCGGTACGGCAGGTCGGGATAGAGGCTGGGATTGACGCCGAAGGTGCCGCTCGAGACGATCATCAGCGTGTAGCCGTCGGGCGCCGCGTTCTTGCCGTACTCGGTGGCGGGAATGCCGCTGCCGCCCGCCTTGTTCTCGACCACGACCTGCTGCTTCCACTCGTCGGTCAGCTTCTCGGCAATCAGGCGGGCGAAGATGTCGGCGGCCTGGCCGGGCGGGAACGGCACGACGAAGCGCACCGGCTTGGCGGGCCACGGCGCCTGCGCCAAAGCGGGCGCGGCCAGCGCCGCCCCTGCAACACCTGCCAAGCGCAGCGCCTGCCGGCGTGTGGGATTACTCCGCATGAAAACTCCTCCCCTGCTTTCGCAGCCAAGCTAGCACAAGCGCGGAAAATGACGGCGTCTCACGCTCGACACAATCGCCGTCACAATAGACAACGCGGTAAGTCTCCAGAGGTCGCTGGGCTTCGTGGACATCCCCGCCCCCGCTACCCACGCCCTGTCCGACACCGCCTGCATGGAGCCGGTCCCATGAGCATTCGTTATTATGAGGACTTCAAGGTCGGCGACCGGTTCACCAGCGCCGGCCTGACCATGACCGAAGCGGCGATCATCGATTTTGCCCAACGGTGGGATCCGCAGCCTTTTCACACCGATGCCGAATTCGCCAAGAAGTGGACCTTCGGCGGGCTCATCGCGTCGGGCCTGCACACCATGGCGGTGACCTTGCGGCTGTGGCTGGACCAGGGGGTGTTCCGCTCCTGCAGCCTGGGTTCGCCCGGCATCGGCGAGGTCCAGTTCCCGCGGCCGGTACGGCCGGGCGACACGCTGCGCGTGGTGACCGACATCGCCGAGCTCAGGCTCTCCACCTCCAAGCCCGACCGCGGTATCGCCCGCATCCGCCAGGTCACGATCAACCAGCATGGCGAGGCGGTCCTGGAGCAGGAGACGACGGTGTTCTTGAAGCGTCGGCCGGCGATGGTGGCCAACGTCAGCGCGCGATCATAATGGGAGCGCGGGCCTCCGGCCCGCTCATTGCCGGGAGCGCGGCACTCCAGTGCCGCTCATGCGGTGGTTGAACATCGAAAACGCGCCACTGGAGTGGCGCGCTCCCGGCAAAGACGAAGATCATGAGCGGGCCAGAGGCCCGCGCTCCCAGCTAACGCCAGGCAAACACCGGCTGCTCGTAGTGGTCGACGCGCGTGTCGCGGCCGGCGAGCGCAACCTCGCGGAACTGGTAGAGCACGGCTGCGGTCGGCGCGTTGACGTTGGCGACCGATAGCGGCAGGCGGATGATCGGTCGGTCGGACTCTTCGATCGCCACGATCTCGGGCGAGCCGTCGCGGAACAGCTCGCGGCAGGCGATGCGATAGGCGGCCGCGACCTCGGCGGGGTTGGCCGTCACCGTGACGCCGGGCGACCACACCACCACCGGCGCGATGAGATAGCCCGAGCGCGTCGGATAGTCGTCGAGCGTGCCCAGAATGTCGTCGGTCGAGGCGAGCACGCCCAGCTCCTCGTGCAGCTCGCGCAGTGCGGTCTGCTCGACCGTCTCGCCGGCATCGACTCGGCCGCCCGGCAGCGCCCATTGTCCACCATGCGCGCGCAGACGCGGCGTGCGCTTGGTGAGCAGGAACGCGGCCTCGCCCGGCGCATCGCCTTCGACGACGACGACAGCGACGGCGGCGCGCTTCAGCCCGCCGGTGTCGGCGCGCCGGCGCAGCTCGAAGCGGCCCAGGTGATCGGTGATGGTGCGGCGAAGCACGTCGTCAAAACGGAACGACGTCACGCCGCGGGCCTCGTGAAGGTCCAGACGACGGCGGGCGGCACGTTGCGCCAGATACGCTTGCCGTGCGCGCCGACGAGATGCAGGCGCTGGCGCAGGGCACGCGGGATGGGCGGCTTGGGCCCGTAGGTGAACTGGACCACCGCGGCGCCGCGCGGCAGGGCCTCGAAGACACCGCCGACGATCCCGTTCACGACGTCGGCCGGCAGCGACAGCAAGGGCAGGCTCGACACGACGGCGGCGATCGGCGCGATGCCGTGATCGGCAAGCAGGCGCGGCAGGCGTGCGGCATCGCCCTCGACGATGCGCGGCCCGGTGAAATGACGGCGCAGGAAGGTGGCGAACTCCGGGTCGCGCTCGACCAGGACCAGCCGCTCGGCGGCGATGCCCGCGGCCAGCAGCGCCTTGGTGACCTCGCCGGTGCCGGCGCCCAGCTCGACGACATGGCCCGGCCGGCCCTCGATCACCGACCGTGTGGTGCGCGCCATCGCCTCGGCCAGCAGGCGGCCGCTCGGCACCACGGCTCCGGTGGCGAAGGGCCGACGCAGCCAGCGTTTCAGGAAAAGAGTCGTGCCGGCAGGCTCAACCGTGGGCATGGCCAAACGCTAACAGAGGGGCGTCGCGTGTCGACAGGGAAAAGCAGCCAGCTTCTACTGTGCGGGCTGCATGGCGGGTCCGGCGACATGGGTCGCAGGCGGCGCCGCCTCGAACACTACCCGGGCATGGCGCATCTGCTCCAGCGCATTGACCACCGAGACGAAGACGGCGGCGGCATAGGGCAGCGACTGCACGACCATGAAGACCGCCCACAGGCGCGCCTCGATATTGACGGCGCCCGCGCCCAGCCACAGCACGATCGCGCCCAGCCACAGCAGGATCGTCAGCACCGCCTCGCCGCGCGCCATGCCGAGCGCCATGCCGAGCGTGGCGCGCTCGTCCATCTTGGGCGTACGCATGAACGGCAGCCGGCTGGTCATCAGGCCGTAGATCACCGCGCGGCCCACCGTGTAGGTGAGCGCCAGCCCCGCCAGCGACGCGCCGATGCTCTGACGGAAGGTGCAGCGCACGCGGTCGAAGTAGAGGCCGAAGGAATAGAGCAGCTTGAAGACGAAGATGCCGATCGTCGGCAGGATGAACTCGGCCGGCGGCAGGCCGACCGGCTTGATGCCGAACAGCGGCGGCAGGACGACGGCCAGCAGCCATGCGAGACCCGCCCAGGTGAAGATCAGGTTCAGCGCATCGGCGAACCACGGCATCCAGCCGGCGACGAAATGGTACTTCTGCGCGACGGTGAGCTTGGTCGAGTTGCTCAGCATCTTCCCGGCATGCGCCTTCATGATCTGCATGGCGCCGTAGGCCCAGCGGAAGCGCTGCTTCTTGTAGCCGGCGAAGTGATCGGGCGTGAGGCCATGGCCGAAGCGCTCGCGGCTGTACATGGCGCCGTAGCCCTTCTCCATCAGGCGGAGCCCAAGCTCGGTGTCCTCGGTGATGCACCAGGTCGCCCAGCCGCCCAGCTCCTCCATCAGGTCGCGGCGCACCAGGGTCATGGTGCCATGCTGGATGATGGCGTCGTACTCGTTGCGCAGGCACATGCCGATGTCGAAGAAGCCGGCATATTCCCAGTTCAGCATCTCCTTGAAGCGGTCGCCCTTCCAGTCGCGATGGTCCTGCGGCGCCTGGACGTAGGAGATCTTGCCGTCGTCGAAGTACGGCACCAGGGCCTTCAGCCAGTCCGGCCGCACCATGTAGTCGCTGTCGATGACGCCGATGATCCTGGCGTCGGGCGAGGTCTGGGTCAGCACGTAGTTCAGCGCGCCCGCCTTGAAGCCCTTCATGACGTCGAAGTGGAAGAAGCGGAAGCGCTCGCCGAGCTGGGCGCAGTAGTCCTGCACCGGGCGCCACACCGCGGGATCCTTGGTGTTGTTGTCGATGACGATGACTTCGAAGTCCGGGTAGTCGAGCTTGGCCAGCGAATTCGAGGGTCTGGATCACCATCGCCGGCGGCTCGTTGCAGATGGCAAGATGCAGCGAGACTTTCGGCCAGACGCGGTCGGCGGGCTGGCGGGCGATCATCTCGGCCGCCGGCAGCGCCTCGCGCTTCCAGCGTCCGCGCCAGATGGTCTCGGCCATCTCCAGCGCCTGGACGAGCGCCATGGCGAGGCTCAGCACCAGGAAGGCCGCGAGCACGGCCCAGCCGATCATCTCGGATGCGAGCATGTAGCTGCCGGCCGCGACCATGCCGCCATAGACCAGCGCGCTCGCCGACAGCGCGACCAGGCCGCAGAAGCCGACCTGCCCTGCCGTGCCGAGCGTCGGCCAGCGCCACAGGAAGAACAGCATCACCGGCAGCGACAGCGCCAGCGACCAGGCCGCAGCCGCCCACCACAGCGGGAAGCGCTCGACCGGACCGGTCCACGAGAACTTGGGCTGGCGGTCGGCGTTCCACAGGCCCCAGTAGCCGCCGGCCTTGCCTTCCAGGTCGTAGGCCTTCCACGGCTGGTCGACGGCCTCGACGACGAAGTAGTCGATGTTCTGCGACTTCAGCCACGCCACCATGTCGCGCACGTTCTTGGCCTGCTCGGCCGGCGTCGCATACTTCACCACGCCCGAGCCGGGGCTGCGGCGCGACGCACCGTTCGACGGCCAGCCGACCTCGGTGACGATGATGTTCTTGTTGCGGAGGTACTCGGCCTCCTTGAGCTTGGCGATGCGGCTCTTGAGGTATTCAAGCGGCGTCTCGCCCGACTTCTCGTCCCAGTACGGCAGGATGTGGACGGCGAGATAGTCGACCTCGCGCGCGAGCTCGGGATACTCCAGCCAGACGTGCCAGGGCTCGGCGGTGCTGACCGGCACCTTGACGTTGCGCTTGACGTTCCTGATCTCGCGGATGAGCTGGGCCGGGCTGGTGGCGTTGGGATCGCGCAGGTTCTTCTGGCCGTCCCAGCGCAGGATGTTCTCGTTGCCGACCAGCACGCGCTCGATGTTGGGATTCTGGTTGGCCATGCGGATCAGCGCCCGGGTCTCCTCGGCGTTGACCTCGCTCGCCTCGCGGCCGAACTGCTGCTTGGCCTCGCTGGCGCTGTAGATCCAGGCGCCGGGCACCAGCTTGATGCCGTTGCGCGTGGCGAGCTCCGGCATGATGTCGCCGCCGTCGGTGGCGCGATAGGTGCGGACGTAGTTGACCTTGCCGCCGAACATGGCGAAGTCGCGCTCGATCTGCTCCTTGCGCGGCTTGACCGGCTCGGGCGGGGCGTCGCTGACCGCGGTGCGCAGGAAGCTGAAGACGCCGCTCGACTTGGACTCGATCGGGTCCTGGTCCTTGGCCCACGGCGCGTAGGTGACGCCGTGCAGAGGACCTTCGACGTCAGCCGCGTCGACCTGGCCGTCGAGCAGGCGCCATCCCACGATGGTGGCCGCTGCTGCTATCAGAAGAACCAATCCCAGACGGATCATGAAGAGGCGATCGCTCCGGCGCGCCGCCGGTGGCACATGCTCGCGTCGGGATCGCGGTCACATGTCG
The DNA here is from genome assembly GCA_963809025.1 of uncultured Alphaproteobacteria bacterium. GTDB lineage: Bacteria > Pseudomonadota > Alphaproteobacteria > Reyranellales > Reyranellaceae > Reyranella. Next base: position 209,201 of record CAWEIE010000050.1, read on the forward strand.
CCTGCGGACGATTTGCATCGACGCAAGGTCCGTGCCGGATCGACTCAACCGACGAGTCGATGACCACGCAGTGGGCTGACCTCTTGGAGGCTTCCTTGCGCCCGGTTTCCTCGGCCTGCGACCCTTCGCAGACGATGCGGCGACACCGTGATCTATAGCAAAGGCCCATCGAATCGGTAAAGAGTCCGCGAGCGATGATGGCCAAAATGCCCAAATCTCCGCTGGCTTCTCAGGCCCGGCTTCGCCAAAACGCCGCGTGTGATTGACAACGACCCGACAGCCGCGCCGGCCGCCGTTCCGGCCGACTTAGGCGGAACTTACGTGCCGGCCGACCGTTACGGCTTCCTTCAGGCTGATGGCGCCCGGCTGCGCTATGCCTGCTGGAACGTCCCGGGAACCAAGCCCAGCAAGGGCAGCGTCGTCCTGCTGACCGGCCGGGGCGAATTCATCGAAAAGTACGCCACCGAAGTCGTGGGCGAGCTTTTGGGCCGCGGCTATTGCGTCTACGCCCTCGACTGGCGCGGCCAGGGCCTGTCGGACCGCCCGCTGGCCGATCGCGGCAAGGGCCACATTGACAATTTTTCAACCTACATGGCCGACCTGCAGCTATTCCTGGACAAGGTGGTGGCGCCGGCCGCGCCCCGGCCGATCCTGGCGCTCTGCCATTCCATGGGGGCGCACATCATGATGCGCGTGCTTGCCGAGAACGGATCGGGTCCGCTGTCGGCCGGCGTGCTGTGCTCGCCCATGACGGCGCTGAAGCGCGAGGCGATGCTGCGCTCGGTGCTGATGCTGATGCCCGAGATCCCGACGATCGAGGAGCGCTACCTGTTCGGCACCGGCCCGTTCGTGCTGCTCGCCCGCGAGTTCAACGCCAATTTCGTCACCCACGACGAGCGCCGCTACCGCTTCACCGACCAGTGGTTCGAAGCCGACCCCCGGCTCGCCCTGGGTGGCCCGACCCTGGGCTGGGGCCGCCAGGCCGTCCGTTCGATGACCGCGGCCGTGGCGCCGGGCTACCTCGAGCGCATCGACCTGCCGCTGGTGCTGATCAGCGCCGGCCAGGATCCGCTGATCGAATCGGCGACCCACGCCTCGGTGGCGGCGCGGCTCAGGCACGGCGAGCACTTCACCATCGCCGGCGCCAAGCACGAAGCGATGATGGAGACCGACGACCTGCGCGCCCTGTTCTGGGAGGCCTTCGACCGGCTGGCGAAAGGCGTGCTCGGGCAATGACGCTCACCCAGGTGCTGGTGACGGCCCTCGCTTTCCTCGTCGCCGGGGTGGCCAAGGGCGCGATCGGCATGGGCCTGCCGCCGGTCGCGCTCGCCATCATGAGCTTCGCCGTGCCGCTCGAGAGCGCCATCGCCATGATGGTCGTGCCGAGCATGGCGTCCAACATCTGGCAGGCGGTCTACGGCGGCGGCTTCGTGCGGCTGCTGGTGCGCTTTCGCATCATGGCGGCGACCGCGGTGGCGGCGCTGATGGTCGTCGCCCTGGCGTTCGGCCAGCTCGGCTCACCGAAGGCCGTGGCCTGGGTCGGTGTCATCCTGGTGATCTATTCCGGTCTCGCGTTGACCGCGTGGCGGCCGTCGGTATCGCGCGCCACCGAGCGCTGGGCCAATCCGCTGATCGGTGCGGCCAGCGGCGCGGCGGCCGGCATCACCGGCGTCGCCGCCGTGCCCTTCCTGCCCTACATGCAGTCGCTCGACATCGACCGGCACGATCTCGTGCAGGCGCTGGGTATCATGTTCATCTTCATCATGGGCGCGCTCACCGCCGCTCTCGCGATCCAGGGCGCCTTCACCGCGGCCAACCTTCTGGGCGGAGCCGCGGCCATCGCGCCGACCTTCGCCGGCGTGTGGCTGGGCCAGAAGGCCCGCCATGCGGTCTCGGCCGAGACGTTCCGGCGAATCTTCCTGATCGGCCTGTTCGTGGCCGGCCTGCAAATGGCGAGAAGCCTGCTATAGAATTACCGGACATGCCCCTCCCCAGCCACAAAGTCACGATCTGCGGCATCCCCGAGCTGTCACTGCATTGCTCGGTCGGCGTCAGCCATGTGCTGTCGATCATCGACACCCACGAACCCAGGCCGCCCGCCCTCGACGGCTATCTCGCGATCGAGCACGAGCTGATCCGCTTCGACGACGTCGTGGCCGAGTATCCCGGCTTCGAGGCCTGCACCCCCGCCCACATCGTCAAGGTGCTGGAATTCGGCGACCGCGTGCACGCCCTGCCCGACAGCCACGTGCTGGTCCATTGCCACGCCGGCATCTCGCGCTCGACCGCGGCTGCGGCAATCCTGATGTGCCAGCATGCGCCCGGCCAGGAAGAGGCAGCGTTCCTGAAGCTTTTGGGGATGCGCAAGCACGGCTGGCCCAACACGCGCATGGTCGAGTTCGCCGACACCCTGCTCAAGCGCGACGGCGCCCTGCTGCGCGGCCTTTTAGCCTATCGCCGCACCCTCCTGCAGGAGAAGCCGCACCTCAGCGACGTCATCCGCAACATCGGCCGTGGGCACGAACTGCCGGTGTGACTCATGGGAACCGCGGACCTCCAGGTCCGCTCTTCTCATGAGCGGCCTGGAGGCCCGCGGTCCCAGAAGTCAGCGGTGAAACACCAGCGTCCGCACCTCGATGCTCTCGCGCGGCGGGGCGTCGGCTGACGCCGTCGGATCGATGAAGGCGCTGTGCGGCGTGAAGCGCGCGGGGACATCGGTCTTGGTGTCCGAGCACTTCAGCAGCAGCGCCTCGTCGACGCGCATCCGCGGCACGTAGAACCAGCGGTGCGCGGGATTGTACTTCACCGAGTAGGTCTCGCCGACGCGATCGCGATAGACCAGGTCCGACGGCACCAGGTCGGCAAGGTCGATCGTGGTGGCGTCGCACACGGCGAGCGGCGAATCCTGCACCGGTCCCTTGATCGGCCGCCACAGGTTGATCACCTGCACGCGGCCCTTCAACAACTCGTCGGCTTCGTCAGGCAGAAGGTCGCGCACGCGCTGCGGACCCGAGCGGGCGGTGTGATCGATGTGCACGCGCTGCACGGGCTGGCGCGGCGCATCGCTGCGGTCCTGCGCGTCCGGAACGCGGCGTCGTGTGGTGTGGTCGAAGATATGGACGCGCCAGGCGCCCGTCGCCTGCTTCACCAAGCGCTCGACCTCGGGGTAATAGACGCGGCGCACTTCCTCATCGTCGAAGAAGTTGCGCACGGCGCTGCGGTGATTGACCAGCGCGAAGCCGCTGGCGTCGAGCGACACGCGGTCGGCGACCGGGCGGGCATCGTGGATGGGCACGCGATGGGCAACGTTGACGGTGTTGCTGCGCGGCACGCCCGACGGCGGCTCGAACGTGTAGTTGCGCGGCCGCTCGAGCATGGGTGCGAGGTAATTCATGTCAGCCTGGACGCTGGCCAGGTTGGCGATGATGGAGGATTGCAGGCTCATGGTGTGACTCCGCTGCTTGTCACATCCATGTTGGCCGGCACTGCCTCTCTCGCCATGGAGAAGAGTTGCGCGCTTCCATGAGGGGACTTCATGCGAAGCGAAAATCCTGCTGCCGCGAACAGGCGCGACAGCAAGTTCAGGTCGTCGGACGATCCTGCGCGTAAGCCTCGGCCAATCGGCGATGAAAATCATCCACCAGCGTGCCCTCGATCGCGGGCTTTCCGGCGGCACGATCGGTCTGCAACGTCTCGCAGACATGCTTGATGGTGGCGGCCGCCTGCCTGTTGTCGTCGACGCTGGCGCCGAAGACGTGCGTGAACAGCCGCGTGCGCAGGAAGGTGTGCGGCACGACCTGCTCCATGATCGTCACCGCACCGGCGCGACGCACCGCGAGCAACGGCCAGGCCCAGGTGAAGTCGGCCGACGGCGTGTGCTCGGCCAGCAAGTGCTCGACCAGAACCTTCCAGTTGCAGGCGATGTCGGTAACGAGCGTGCCGCCGTAAGCCGGCAAGGCGCCAACATCGACGGGTGCCGGAGGCCCGGCCAGGCTGAAGAAGACGAGTCCCGAAGCGACGGCCGACGGCAGCGACGCCAGGTGCAGGTCGGACGACTGCGCATCCTTGGGCGCAACCGGCGGCGGGGCGCTCACGAACCGTCCTTGCAGATCGTAGGTCCAGCCATGGAAGCGGCAGCGGAAGGTCTCGCAGTTGCCGGACGGTGTGCCCACGACCTGCATGTTCTGGTGGCGACAGGCATTGCGCAGCACGCGCACGGCCCGTTCCTTGTCGCGCACGGCAAAGACGCTCCAGCCACCGACGGTCGCCGATACGAAATCACCGGGTTTGGCGAGCTGACTCTCGGCGCAGAGCGGCAGGGATTGCGTCGAGAAAACCGTGCGTTTTTCGACCTGGAAGGCGTCGCCCTGGGAATAGTAATTGTCGGATTTCATGGGATTTGTATACGATCGGGCCCGTTTACTGGCACCAATTGACCACTGGGCACCATATTGTATACAATCCGTCGTCCAATGCCAGAGAGGAGGCTCGTGATGGCCAAAAGCGCATTTCGTCAGGCTCTCGAGGAAGCGATCGAGCAGCGTCATTCGGCGGTGCATCCGTGGAGCGAGGCCTGGACCTCCGGGAAGCTGAACCGCCGCCTGCTCGGCGAATGGGTCAAGCAGCACTATCACTACGTCAGCCACTTCGCGGAGTGGGTCGCGGCGGTCTACGCCACCTGCCCGCACCAGGAGGTGCAGCACTTCCTGCTGGAGAACGTCACCGAGGAGGAAGGCTTCGTCGGCATGCATGGCGCGGCACCGGTGCGCCATTCCGACCTGCTGCTGGAGTTCGCCGAGACCTGCGGCATGCCGCGCGAGGAGATCCTCAACGCCCAGCTGAACGGCGAGCTTCTGGCCGAGACTCTCGGCCTGCAGAGCTGGTGCGCCGTGCAATCGCGCAAGCCGTTCGTCGAGGCGCTGTCAGGCCTGCTGATCGGCCTGGAGAGCCAGGTCCCCAAGATCTACAGCAAGACTACGCCGCCGCTCCTGGAGAAGTACGGTTTCAGCGAAGAGGAAGTGACCTTCTTCTCGATCCACATCGTGGCCGACCTCGAGCATGGCGAGAAAGGCTTCGAGATCGTCGAGAAGTACGCCTCTACCGACGAGCAGCGCGAGACCTGCGTGCGCCTCGTGAAGGAGGCGACCATGATGCGCCGTCTCTATCTCGACGGCGTCTATCGCAAGTTCATCGCCGAGGCCGAGGGCAAGAAGCTCGCCGCCTGATCCGGGTACCGACGTGCACACCTACAAGACCCTGACGCTCGACGAGGCGCATACCATCCTCGACGCGGCGCAGAAGAAGGCGGAGGAGCTCGGCATCCCCGAGGTCCTCTGCGTCGCCGACAATGCCGGCTATCCGATCGCGCTCCGAAGGCTCGACGGCGGCAAGGTGACCAGCGTGCAGATCGCCATGAACAAGGCCTTCACGGCCGCCGGCCATCGCAAGCGCACGGACAACTACAAGAACGCCTACCCCGGCGAAGAGGCCTTCGGCATCTTCACCCAGCACGAGGGCCGCTTCACGGTGTTCGTCGGTGGCTTCCCGATCTTCGTCGACGGCCAGTGCGTCGGCTCGGTCGCGGCCTCCGGCGGCAACGGCGAGCAGGACATCGCCTGCTGTGAGGCCGGGATCGCGGCCTTCATGGCCACGCTGAAGAAGTAGACCCATGGCAATCGATCGCGCCTCCCTCAGCAAGGTCGTCAGCGACCAGATCCGCGGCCAGATCCTCGACGGCAAGCTCAAGCCCGGCGAGCGCCTGGTCGAGGACAAGCTCTCCTCCGAACTCGGCGTCTCACGCGTGCCGGTGCGCGAGGCGCTGCGCGGGCTTTCGATGGAAGGCTTGGTGCGGCTGGAACCCAACCGCGGCGCCAGCGTCGCCGAGGTGACGCCCGAGCTGGTGGCCGAACTGGTCGAGGTGCGCACGCTCCTGGAAGCATTGAACGCCCGCCTGGCCGCGCGCCGCCACGATCCCGAGATCGTCGCCCTCCTGCAGGACACGCTCAGGCGCGGCAACGCCGCCGCCCAGTCCGCCTCGCCCGATCACCTGGCGCGGCTCAACGGCGAATTCCACGAGCGCCTGGCCGAAGCGAGCCGCAATTCGGTGCTGTCCGACATCATGCGCTCCTTGCGCGAGCGCACCTCCCTCGCCTTCTCCATCAACGGCCGTGCCCGCGCGCGAGACGACTGGAAGGAGCATGCCGGCATCCTGGCCGCCGTGATCGACGGCGACGAGGAACTGGCGGCTCTGCTGGCGTCGCGCCACGTGCAGAACGCGGCAGCGGCCTTTGCGAAGGCGCGGGAAGCCGCGGACGAAGCAGCAGACTAATTGGAGCGCGGACCTCCAGGTCCGCGCTCCGCATCAACGCGCCTTCATCGGCAGGCTGGCCAAGTGGATGCCGGCGTCGACGATCAGGAACTCGCCGGTGATGTTGGACGCGCTGGTCAGGAAGAACAGTACCGCCTCGGCCATCTGCTCGGGCGTGCCGGCCTGGCGCAAGGGCGCGGTCTGCTCCTGGCTCTGCTTCAGCTTGTTGTAGTTCTCCTCGCCCATGCCGCCCAGCAGCCAGCGCGTCTGGATGAAGCCCGGGCACACCGTGTTGACGCGCACCGCCGGCGAGAACCAGCGCGCCAACGTGAGCGTCAGCGTGTTGAGCGCGCCCTTGGAGCAGGCGTAGGGGATCGAGCTGCCGACGCCCATGACGCCCGCGATCGAGGAGATGTTGACGATGGCGCCCCTGTCCTGCTTGTCCTCCCATTGCTTCTTCATGGTCGGGAAGACGGCGCGGCTCATCATGTAGGGGCCGGTGACGTTGACGCGCAGGATGCGGTCGAAATCCTCGGGCGTCACGCCGTCGAGATCGCCCTGGTTCTGGAACTTGGTGGTGCCGGCGTTGTTTATGAGGCCGTCGATCCTGCCCCACTTCTTCAGGGTCTCGGCCGCGAGCTTCCGGCAATCGGCGTCCTGGCCCATGTCGGCCTGCACCAGGATCGCCTCGACGCCCTTGGCCTTGACCGTCTCGTAGGTCTCGTCGGCTTCCTTCTTGCTCTTGGTGTAGTTGATGGCGACGTTCCAGCCGCGCTCCGCCAGGTCGATCGCGCACGAGGCGCCGAGCCCCGTCGCCGAGCCCGTCACGATCGCCACCTTGCCCGATTTCGCCATGTGTCCCTCTCCGATATCTCGTCCCGCCCTTCATAGGCTAGGATCGGGCCCCAAGGCAAAACGACAGGGCACGGACAGGGACATGGCCGATCTGTTTTCGATGAAGAACCGCGTGGTGCTGCTGACCGGCGCCTCGCGCGGGCTGGGCCGCGACATGGCGCTGACCTTGGGCGCCGCCGGCGCCACGGTGCTGTGCGCCGGCCGCACGGTGAAAGAGCTGGAGGTGACGGCACGCGCCATCAAGCGCAAAGGCGGCAAGGCCGAGGTCACGCCGCTCGACATCACCGATGAAGCCGCCGTGCGCGAGCAGGTCGCCAGCATCATCGCCAGGCACCGCCGCATCGACGTGCTGGTCAACAATGCCGGCATCATCTACCGCGAAGCGATCGTCGATACCTCGACCGATACCTTCCGCTCCGCGATCGAGACCGATCTCGTCTCGCAATTCATGCTGGCGCGCGAGGTCGGCCGCCACATGCTGGCGCGCAAGTACGGCCGGATCGTCAACATCTCCTCGATCATGGGCATCCTGGGGCGCGCCACGGTGGCGGGCTATGTCGCGGCCAAGCACGGCCTGATCGGGCTCACCAAGAATCTCGCCGCCGAGTACGGGCCGAACGTCACCTGCAACGCCATCGCGCCGGGCTACATCCGCACCGAGCTCAACGTCCCGCTGCAGCAGAACAAGGCCTTCAACGCCATGCTCGAGCAGCGCACCGCCGCCCATCGCTGGGGCAAGCCCGAAGACCTGCGCGGCCCCCTGCTGCTGCTGGCCTCGGACGCCGGCGCCTACATGACCGGCCATACGCTGGTGGTCGATGGCGGCATGACCGTCATCCTGGGCTGACATGTGGTCGATCCCGCGCTGGGCGATCCTGCTGCTGGGCGCGGCCCTGCTGGTGTTCGGCTTTGCCGTGCACATGGGTTGGCTGCGCGATCCGTCGCTCGCCAAGGCCGACTATGTCGGCAACATCGACGTGTCGGCCGCGGACGCCAAGCTCTACCGCGCCGTGCCGTTCGAATGGCGGGTGACCAGCAACGCCGGCTCTTTCACCGGCGACGACACGGCCTGGATCCGCATCGACCCGTCGGGCGAGCGCACCGTCGTGTGCGGCTGGCTGCGCCTGGACAAGGGCGGCAACTCGATCCGCGCCACACGCTGGCTGAGCGAGGCCCGCCTGATCGCGGGCGACCTCAAGCTGACGGCGCTCTTCATCGCGCCGGCCGACAAGGCGCCAGGCGACGGCCTCAACGCCGGATGCCTTCGGCTCGACGAGCCCACGCCGCTCAAGGCCGACGTGTCGATGCGTCTCGAAGGCAGCGCCGTTCGCGAGTAGCCGCGCTCAGATGTCGATCAGGTCGGGATCGCCGACGCTCCAGAACCACACCCTCGGCCGGGTGAGCGAGGCGAAGTTGTTCCGCATGAAGCCCTGGTTGAAATTGTCGCCCGTCCAGATCTCGGTGTGGATGCCGTAGGTCTGGTTGCCCATGAAGACCACGATGCCCGGCTTGTCCTCGATATCGGCCTTGCTCGTGATCTCCACGCCTTCCTCGAAAGTGCTGTCGAGAAAATCCTTCATCTCGTCGACGGCGGCGATGTAGCGGAACGTCGTGTTCGCTGCTGACCTGATCGCGAACCCATTGGTCCGGCGCCGGTAGCTCTGCGGGCCGACCATTTTCGTCTGGTCCTTGTGCATGAACGCCATGTTGATGGCGTGCGACATCTGAATGCAGCACGTGGTGTAATTGATGTTCTCGTTGATCAGGCCGGTGACCCAGCCGTCGAGCTCTCCCGCCAGCGAGCCGCCGGGATCCTTCAACTTTAGGTCGATTTTGGGGCCGGCCTTGGTGTTTATCGCCGTCTTGTAGAAGAGCGGATAGTTGTTCACGAAGGCATCGATGCGAATGGGGATGGCGAAGTGGGTCACTGTACGATCTCCAGTCTCTCGCAGGAGCGATCGACTGGATTTGGCGCCAACAATCTGGCGGATTCGCGACGGACTCGATTGAGCTTATTCTTCATTCGTGCCGAAATTGGTTGACGCCCAAAGAAGAGAAATGAGGACCGCATGCCCACCTTTCGCCAGTCGCGCGATTTCCTGCTGGCCAACCGCACCGACTATGCAAAGGCGGTGGCCGGCTTCCGCTGGCCCGATCCTGTCCCCTTCAACTGGGCAATCGACTGGTTCGATGCCGAGCTGGCCGGCCCCACGAGCAAGGACCGCTGCGGCCTCTGGATCGTCGACGTGGCGAGCGGCAAGGATACCAAGCTCACCTTCGGTGAACTCTCGACGCGCTCCAACCAGGTCGCCAACTGGCTGCGGCAGCATGGCCTGAAGCGCGGCGACCATCTCCTGCTGGTGCTGAACAACGTGGCGCCGCTGTGGGAGATCATGCTGGCCGCCATGAAGCTTGGCGTGGTGGTGATCCCGGCGACGACGCTGCTCACCACCGAGGAGCTGGCCGACCGCGTCGAGCGCGGCCGCGCGCGCATGATCGTCACCGACGAGGATCAGGTCGCCAAATGCGCCGGCCTCTCAAACGCCAACGGGGCGCGCGAGGGTGTCGTGTTCGTCAACACCAGCACCAAGCCCATTGCCGGCTGGCAGTCGCTCGGCGACGCCTACAAGTGTCCGGTCGAGTTCAAGCCCGACGGCGTGACCAACGCCGACGATCCGTTGCTGCTCTATTTCACCTCGGGTACGACAGCCAAGCCCAAGCTGGTGCACCACAGCCAGCGCAGCTACCCCGTGGGCGCGCTGTCGACCATGTACTGGCTGGGCCTGCAGCCGGGCGACGTGCACGTCAACATCTCCTCGCCAGGCTGGGCCAAGCATGCGTGGAGCACGTTCTTCGCGCCGTGGAATGCCGGCGCCACCGTGCTGATGGTCAATCAGGCGCCGTTCAACGCCAAGGCGCTGCTGGGTGTGCTGGAGCGCTGCGCCGTCACCACCTTCTGCGCGCCGCCGACCGTATGGCGCCTGATGATCCAGGAGGACCTGGCGGCAGCCAGGCTCGCGCTGCGCGAGGTCTGCGGTGCTGGCGAGCCGCTCAACCCCGAGGTCATCAGCAAGGTGCAGGAGGCCTGGGGCCTCACCATCCGCGACGGCTACGGCCAGACCGAGACCACGGCGCAGATCGCCAACTCGCCCGGCCAGACGGTCAAGCCGGGCGCGATGGGCCGGCCGATGCCGGGCTATCGCATCCTGGTGCTCGATGCCGACGGCATGCTGACCGACGAGGGCGAGATCTGCCTCGACCTCAACGAAGAGCGGCCGGCCGGCCTGATGCAGGGCTATGCCGACGCCGAGGGCAAGCTCTCGGGCGCCAACGACAAGGTCTATCGCACCGGTGATGTCGCCAGCCTCGACGAGGATGGATATCTGACCTTCGTCGGCCGCGCCGACGACGTCTTCAAGTCGTCGGACTACCGCATCAGCCCGTTCGAGCTGGAAAGCGTGTTGATCGAGCATGAGGCCGTGGCCGAAGCGGCGATCGTGCCCTCGCCCGACGAGATCAGGCTGAGCGTGCCCAAGGCCTACATCCTGCTGATCGCCTCGGCGTCGCCGACGCGCGAGACCGCGCAGTCGATCCTGAAATACACCAACACGCGGCTGGCACCGTTCAAGCGCATCCGGCGTCTCGAGTTCGTCAAGGAGCTGCCCAAGACGATCTCCGGCAAGATCCGGCGCAACCAGCTTCGCCGCGTCGAGTACCAGGGCAGCGCCGCCGACGTCACGCGCGGCATCGAGTTTCATGAGAAGGATCTACTGTCATCCTGAGCGCAGCGAAGGATCTCATGCCGATTGCAAGCGGCGATGAGGTCCTTCGCTTACGCTCAGGACGACATCAAGGAGAGTCATGCTTCCCAAACCCGGCATTACCCAGAACCTCGCGCGCTTCGTCGTCGACACCAGGTGGGAGGACATTCCCGAGCAGGCGCGCCATGAGGCCAAGCGCGCGCTGCTGAACTTCTTCGCCGTGGCGATCGCCGGCTGCCGCACCGAGCCGGTCGAGCTCGCGCTAAAAACCCTGGCCGAGTTTTCCGGCGGCAAGCAGGCCACGGTTGTCGGCCGCAGCGAGCGCATCGACGCGCTGAGTGCCGCCTTCCTGAACGGCGCGGGCGCCAATGTCTTCGACTATTGCGACACGCATCTGCCGACGGTCGTCCATCCGACGGCGCCGCTCGCTCCCGCCCTGCTGGCATTGAGCGAGCTCACGCGCGTGAGCGGACCGCAGTTGCTGACGGCCTTCGTGCTGGGCTTCGAGATCGAATGCCGTGTCGGCGCGGCCGTCTCGCCCGGCCACTATCCCAAGGGCTGGCACATCACTTCGACCTGCGGCGTGTTCGGCTCGGCGGCGGGTGCGGCCAAGCTGCTCGGCCTCGAGGCGGACCAGGTCGTGTGGGCGCTGGGCAATGCATCGACGCAATCCGGCGGGCTCTGCGAGTGCCTGGGCTGGCCGGCCAAGAGCGTCAGCGTCGGCAATGCCGCGCGCAACGGCCTGCTCTCCGCCCTGTTGGCGGAGAAGGGCTTCTCCGGTCCGGCCGAGCCGATCGCCGGCGCCCAGGGCTGGCTGGCCGCGATGGGCGAGCCGCCCAACTGGGAGGCCTTCGAGGGGCTCGGCGCGACCTGGGAGGTTTTGGACAATTCGCTGAAACCCTATCCCGCGGGCTTCGTGATCCATCCCCTGCTCGACTGCGCGCTCGACTGGCGGCGCCAGCATCCCGATGCGGTCGTCGAGCGCGTGGCCGTGCGCGGCAATCCCCTGCTGCTGCAGCGCACCGACCGGCCCGAGGTCGCGACCGGCCGCGAAGCACAGGTGAGCCTGCAGCACGCCACGGCGGCCGCCCTGGTGATGGGCAAGGCGGGCCTGGAGCAGTTCACCGATGCGTGCGTCAACGATCCCGCTATCAAGGCGATGCGGCGCAAGATCGAGGCGGCGGGCGATCCCGCGATCTCGACCATCGCCATCGAGGTCGATTTCTTCACGGCCGACGGCAAGAAGCACAGCGTGTCGACCAAGGCGGCGCGCGGGTCGTCGGCCAATCCGCTGAAGGATGCCGAGATCGAGCAGAAGTTGTCGGACGAGGCGAAGAGCTGGCGGCCGCAGCACGACATCCGACCGCTGATCGACGCGGTGTGGGCGCTCGACAAGAGCAGCGACGTGTCGACTTTGGCCGCGCTGACCGTGCCGCGTTGATGCTGGGGGCGCGCCACTCCAGTGGCGCGTCTTCTCATGCTCTGCCGGACCGCGCGCGTCCCCGCGCGCTCATGAAGCGCGCGAGACGCGCGCGGTCCGGAAGATCATGACGCGCCACTGGAGTGGCGCGCCCCCAGCTACTCCACCGCCACCTTCGCTGCCGCCGCCACGGCCTTCCAGGTGGCGATGTCCTTCTGGATGAAGGCCGAGAATTCCTCCGGCGTGTTGCCCACCGCCTGCATGGCCTGGTTGGCCAGCAGCTCGCGGGTGGCAGGCTCCTTGACCGCCTTCACGATCTCCTCGTTGAGCTTCCTGATCACCGCCGGCGGCGTCTTGGCGGGCGCCAGGATGCCGTGCCAGGCCAGGGCCTCGAAGCCGGGATAGCCGCTCTCGGCCACGGTCGGCACGTCGGGTGCCACGGGCGAGCGTTCCAGGCTGGTCACGGCGAGCGCGCGCAGCTTGCCGGACTTGATGTGCGGCAGGACGCTGATCGGATCGCTGAACACCACGGTGAGCTGGCCGCCCAAAAGATCGCCCACTGCCAGAGCGGTGCCGCGATAAGGCACATGCGTCATCTTGATGCCGGCCTTGCTGTTGAACAGCTCGGCAACGAGATGGTTGGCTGCCCCCACGCCCGTCGACCCGTAGTTCATCGTATCGGGCTTGCTCTTGGCCAGCGCTATAAGCTCCTGCAGCGTCTTCGCCGGCAGCTCCGCATTGACCGCGAGGATGTAGGGATAGGCCGTCGTCATGCTGATCGGCGCAAAATCCTTCACCGGATCGTAGGGCAGGCTTTTATAGACGGCGGGATTGATCGAGATCGGCCCGGACTGGCCGAGCAGCAGCGTGTGACCGTCGGGCTCGGCCTTGGCGACCTGGTCGGTGCCCAGGATGGCGCCGGCGCCGCCCTTGTTCTCGACCACGATGTGGTAGCCGGTGCTCTCGCTCACCTTGCGGGCAACGATGCGGGCGACCGCATCGGCACCGCCGCCCGGCGCATAGGGCACGACGATCTTGACGGGCTTGGTCGGAAAGTCGGCGGCGAGCGCCGCGCCGCCCGTGCACGGCAGCGCGAGCGCAAGAGCCAGCGCCGCGCGCCGCCGCATTGTCATGGCGCCGCTACGCGTCCACCTTGGCCGCAGCCTTGATGTTCGAGCGCTTGATGCGGTCGAGGTTGGAACCTTCGATGCGCACCAGCTTGGTGAGGCCGTCGCGCTTGGGCGAATGGACGACGCCGACATCGTAGAAATGCGCATCGCCGGGCCTCAGCACGTAGGTCCGCTCCGGCTCGACCAGCGACGGCGTCTCGCCGTCGCCCTTGCGCACGATGCGCCAGTCGGTCATCTCGGTATCGCCGACCGCGAGCCCATAGATCGCCCAGCTCGAGCCGTGATCGTGCGGCGCGCCGTGCGCCGGCTTCTCGTAGACGTGGCCGCAGACGCAGAAGCCGAGCTCGGGATCCTCGAACAGGACCTTGCGCGGTTTGCAATCCTCGGCGCGGAGGTGCTTGTCGACGAAGTCCTTGTCGCGCAGGACCTTGGCGACGAACTTTACGACAGCCTGCTTGCCGCCAACGCCGGGATCGGCCTTCAGGGCGGCGCGGATGTCGTCGCTCAACTGCTCGAGGGTATAAGCCATGGATTCCTCCGTAGGACGCGTTGCCGAAAGTCTAGCTCAGCCGGCGGGCTTGTGTCCCACAACGCAGTGCATGGGATGGGCCATGAAAAGGAGACCCTGCCTTGCAGCAACCTCGCGCGCGGCCTGCCAGGCGGCCGTCTCCGAGGGCGACAGCTGCGCCACGAGGTGATCCTCGCGGTATCGCCAGATCGGGCCGTCGGGCCGGTCGAGCGTCACCAGCGCGGGAAAGCAGGTGAGGTCGCGCAGGCCGGCCTGGCGGGCGCGCCGGTAGAGGCTGGCGTCGGCCACGCCCCTGGCGGCGATCGACTGCGGCGGCGTTATAGCCCTCTGACGCAGCGCCTCGGGTACGTCGGCGCTCCACCATTGCGGCAGGTCGATCGACCGCACGATCACGCCGATGCGGCCGCCCGGCCGGGCCACGCGCAGCATCTCGGCGAGCGCACGGTCGGCATCGCATTCCTCCAGCACCGTCACCGAGAAGATGCAGTCGAACGATGCGTCGGCGAACGGCAGTGCCTCGGCGTTCCCCGGCGCGAACCGGATCAGGCTGTCGAGGCCATCCGTCCTCGCCAAAGCCTCGGCCTCCTGCAGCAGAAAAGGATTGGTGTCGATCGCCGTGATCGCGTTGGCCTTGCCCAGTCGCTCGGCCAGCAACCGATCCAGCGATCCCGCGCCGCAGCCGACATCGAGGATCGCCTCGCCCGGCCGGGGCGCCATCAGGTCGACCAGGGTCCTGAACATCGCCTGGTAGGTCGGCGCGCGGGCGCGATCCTCCAAGGTCGCGACACCGCCGAGATGGGCGCCGCCCAGGGTGATGACCGTGAACTGCCGCGCCAGGCGCTCGATCGCCGGCGCCCATTGCGACGGCGCCAGGAAGAACGGCAGCAGCATCAAGGCCGGACCGCTGCCGTCGATGCGATAGGTGATGCCGGCATGAACGCCCTCGCGCGACATGCTCGTCGGAACGTCGGCCCCGAGCTTGCCGAGGAAGCGCGACATCGCCTGCACGATCTCGTCGGTGCGGTCGGCCACGACGTCGGCCCAGCCCGGCGCGTCGTAGCCCGCGAGCACGACTCGCCGCGAACCGGGTAGCCGCGCCTCGGCGCGAGCGGTCACCTCGGCCGTCAGGCCACCTTCTCCGCAGATCATCAGAAGCCGCTCGGGCAGCACGTCGAAAGGCACCGGATCGAGACGGGTCGGCACGCACAGCACGATCCCGGCCAGCCGTTCACCGAACGCCGACGCGAGAGGCGCGATGTCGCCGGGCATCTGCGTCGCGACATGCGCGGCGCCGATGCCGAGATGATCCCACAGCGCGAGCAGCCGTTCAGTGGGTGTCATCTACTCGATCCCGTTGCGGCCATGCCTGAGGAAAGCCGGCCGCGCGCTCAGCCGCTCGTAATAGGCCTCGACATGGGGAAAGGACGGCCGCTCGAAGGGCGCCATGAACCAGCGATTGACCGACAGCCCGATCGGGATGTCGGCCAGCGTGAACGAGGCGCCGGCGACATGGCCGCCGGTGCGCGCGAACTGGCCGTCGAGGATCGCCACCATGCGCATCCATTGATTCTTCGAGGCCTCGACCTCGCGTGCGTCATGGAAGGCCGGGTTCTTGCGCACGATCGCCGAGAAGGCGTAGCGCCAGGCGCTGTTGAACTCGGTCGCCTGCCAGTCGATCCAGCGGTCGACCTCGGCGCGCCGCTGCGGTTCGGTCGGCAGCAGCGCTTCGGCCGCCCATTTATTGGCGAGATAACGGATGATGCTGTTGCTCTCCCACAGCACGAAGTCGCCGTCGACGATCACCGGCACCAGGCCATTGGGATTCTGCGCGAGCTCCAGGCCGTCGTCGGCGCGGGTCTGGGAGATGCCGATCTCCTCGCAGGTCCACAGGACCTTGCGCACGTTGATCGAGGAGGCGTGCCCGAGGATGCGGATCACAGGAACGCCCTCATAGGAACGAGAGGCCCCCGCTCAGCGCCACCGTCTGCCCCGTCATGTATTCGTTGCCGATCAGCATCATCACGACCTGCGCGCACTCCTCGGGCGTGCCGAAACGGCCGAGCGGAATGCGCGCTGCCGACGAAGCGACCGCGCCCACCATGTCGGTCTGGATCAGCGACGGCGCCACCGCGTTCACCGTGATGCCGTCCTTCACCACCCGCGCCGCATAGCCGCGCGTCAGGCCTTCCAGGCCGGCCTTGGAAGCGTTGTAGTGCGGCCCGACGCCGCCGGCGCCGCGCGCCGCACCGGAGGAGATGTTGACGATGCGGCCCCATCGGCGCCGGCGCATGCCGGGCAGCACGGCCTGGGTGCAGAGGAAGACCGACTTCAGGTTGACCGCGATGGTGACGTCGAAGTCCTCCTCGGTGAGGTCGTCGATCGAACGGTTGAGCGCAATGCCGGCATTGTTGATCAGCACGTCGATCGGTCCGAGCTCGCGCTCGACACCCGCCACCATGCCCTTCACCGCCGCAGCCTTGGAGACATCGGCGCCAACCTCAATCGCCCGGCCGCCCTGCTTGTGGATCGCCGCGACCACCGCCTTCGCCTCAGCCGCTTTCGTCACATAGTTGACCGCTACCGCGGCGCCGGCTTCGGCCAGCGAAATGGCAATGGCGCGGCCAATGCCGCGCGATCCACCGGTCACCAGTGCAACCCTGCCCTTCAGCACCGCCATTCAGCCCTCCGCGTATCGACCCCGTCGGCCCGGCATGTTACCCGTTTATCAACGAATAGGAGCATCCCACATGGCTCGCATGGGCTTCGGCGCGTTCCTCGCGCCTCATCATCCGATCGGCGAAAATCCCACCCTGCAGTTCCGCCGCGACCTCAAGTTCGTCGAGCACCTGGACGAGCTGGGCTACGACGAATTCTGGTGCGGCGAGCACCATTCCTCGGGTTGGGAGATGATCGCCTCGCCCGAGATGTTCCTGGCCGCCGCCGGCGAGCGCACCAAGCGCATCAAGCTCGGCACCGGCGTGGTCTCGCTGCCCTATCACCATCCCTACAACGTGGCCCAGCGCATGGTGCAGCTCGACCACATGACGGGCGGCCGCGCCATCTTCGGCTCGGGTCCGGGCGCGCTGCCGTCCGACGCCCACACGCTCGGCATCGACCCGATGACCCAGCGCGACCGCCAGGACGACGCGATTGGCGTCATCCGCCGCCTGTTCAAGGGCGAGCGCGTCACCAAGAAGACCGAGTGGTACACGCTCCAGGACGCGGCCCTCCAGCTGCTGCCGCTGCAGGAGGACATGGAGTTCGTCGTGGCCTCCCAGGTCAGCCCGTCGGGCATGACGCTCGCCGGCAAGTACGGCATCGGCATCATCTCGCTGGGTTCGATGTCGAGCCAGGGCCTGTTGTCGCTGCCCACGCAATGGGGCTTCGCCGAGCAGGCCGCCGCCAAGCACGGCACCAAGGTCGACCGCAAGAATTGGCGCGTGCTGCTCAGCTGGCACGTCGCCGAGACGCGCGAGAAGGCGCGCGAGGAGGCGAAACACGGCCTGATGCGCTGGCACAACGAATACATCGTCGGCACCCTGCAGCGCCCGGGCGACGGGCCGTTCACCTCGCCCGACGAAGCGGTCGACAAGACCGCCTTCGAGGAAGGCTCGGCTTCGGTGATCGGCACGCCCGACGACCTCGTGAAGGTGATCAAGGACGTCTACGCCAAGAGCGGCGGCTTCGGCACGGTCGTGGGCTTCGTGCACGACTGGGCGAACCCCGAGAACACCATGCGCAGCTGGGACATGGTGGCGCGCTATGTCATCCCCGAGATCAACGGCTACGTCGCCAAGCTCCGCGAATCGCAGAAGTTCCTGATCGAGAATCGCGAGGTGTTCGTGCGCGCGGGCCAGGCCATCATGGCCAAGATCATGGAGAACAAGGACGCCGTCGAGGCCCTCAAGGTCACCGAATCGCCGCGCTTCGCGGCCGCCAACGCCGCCCTGCCCAAGCTCCTCAAGGAGAAAGAGGAGCAGGAGAAGAAGGGCAAGCAGCAGGCGGCAGAATAGCTGGGAGCGCGGGCCTCCGGCCCGCTCATGATCATGATGCGGGCCGGAGGCCCGCGCTCCCGTACTAAGCCGCGCGCATCCAGATCGCGGTGTCGTGAAACGCGGCACCGCCGTTGGGCGGCACGGGATCGGCGCCGATCAGGACGTTGATGCCGACGCGGTCGAGATAGGCGGCGCTCGGCCAGTTGCCCTCGACGATGACGACACCCGGGCGGGCGGTCTGTGACGGTCGCGCGCGCAGGCGCACCTGCCCGCGCCCATTGCCCAGCAACACGATCGAGCCCTCGCCGACGCCCAAGCGCACCGCGTCCTGTTCGTGGATCAGCGCCCGCGGCTCGCCCTCGCGGCTCGCCGAGCCCGGCGTCTCGGTGAAGGTGGTGTTCAAGAAAGCGCGCGCCGGCGGCACGACCAGGCGGAACGGCAGCTCTTCGCTCGCCCGCTCGTAGTTCTCGAGATGGTCGGGCAGAGGCTTCATGCCGGCATGGTAGGGGCCGACCGCCTTCCAGTCGGGCTTGAAATGGAAGAGCCCGTCCTTCGACGGAAAGCCGTCGAGGAAATGCGACGCCTCGAAGCCCTCGTCGCAATCGACCCAGCCGCACCCCACCGCCTCGTCCCACGTACCGCGCTTCGAGGCGCGCAGTGTGGCGTCTAGAATCTCGACAGCGCTCATGCCGAAGCTCGCATGGTTCGAACCCAGCCGCTGCGCCACCTGGCAGACAACCTCGTGGTTGGTGCGGCAGTCCTCGTAGCGCTCGAGCACGGCCGGTCCGACCGTGAGATGGGTGTGGCCCAGGCCGTAGTAGATGTCGTCGTATTCCAGGAACATCGCGGCGGGCAGCAGGATGTCGGCATATTTCGCCGTCGCCGTCATGAACTGCTCGTGCACGCAGGTGAACAGGTCCTCGCGGCCGAGCCCGCGCGCCACGGCGGCGCTGTCGGGTGCCACGTTGGCCGAGTTGGCATTCTGCATCAGCATGGCCATCACCGGCGGGCCGCCGGCCAGCGCGTCCTTGTCGCCGCACAGGATCGGCCCGATGCGCGACTGGTCGATGATGCGGGTCTTGGGATCGATCAGGTCGAGGCCGTGCGCCAGCGTGGTGTCGAGCTTCCAGTTGTCGAGATTGAGGAAGAAGGCGCCGCCGCCGCGATGCTGCCACGCGCCGGTGATCGCGGGCAGGCAGGTCACGGCATGCATGCCGGCCGAGCCGTTGCGCGAGCGCGTGAAGCCGAAGCCGACCCGCAGGAAGCTGCGTTGCGTGCCGCCATAGAGCCGTGCGAAGGCCGTGATCTCGGCCGCTGCCAAGCCGGTGATGGCCGAGGCCCAGTCCGGCGTCTTGTCCGCAAGATGCGCTTCGACGTCTGGGCCGAAGTCGGTGTAGCGCGCCAGGTACGCGCGGTCGGCGAAGCCCTCCTTCAAGAGCACGTGCATCATGGCGAGCGCCAGCGCGCCGTCGGTGCCGGGCCGCAGCACCAGGCCGATGTCGGCGGCCTCGACGGTGGGCGTGCGATAGACGTCGATTACCGCGAGCTTGGCGCCGCGCTGCTTGCGGGCCTTGGCGATGTGGGTCATCGCATTGACCTGCGTGGACACCGGATTGCCGCCCCACACGATGATGAGGTCGGATTCCGCCATCTCGCGCGGATCGGGGCCCAACAGCTTGCCGACGCCGGCGCGCCAGCCCGATTCGGCGGGCGTGACGCAGATCGTCGTCTTCTGGCGCGAATAGCCGAAGGCGTGGCGCAGCCGGTCGAGGCCCCAGCGCTGCACGACGCCCATCGTGCCGCCGGAATGATAGGGCCATACCGCCTCGGGCCCGTACATCCGCGTGGCGCGCGTAAAGGCTTCGGCCACTTCGTTCAGCGCGTCGTCCCACGAGATCGGCCGGAACTCGCCCTTGCCCTTCTCGCCCACCCTCTGCAGCGGCTGCTTCAGCCGATCGGGATGGTGCACGCGCTCGGCGTAGCGCGCGACCTTGGCGCAGACGACGCCGTCGGTGTAGGTGTTCGCCGCAGCACCGCGCACGCGGCCGATGCGCGTCGATGATAGGCGCTCGACCTCAAGAGAGCAGGCGCTGGGACAGTCGTGCGGACAGGCCGATTTCCAGAATTCCTTGCCCATCACTTCTCCATCACGGCGCTTCATACGCCATATAGCGAGCGATCCGCCACGTGCCGTCAGGCTGGCGACGGAACACGTCCAGTCCGGGCTCCTTGGTCTCGGTGACCTGCGAAGAGCCTTCCTGGGACGCCCTCGACGTCCAGACCAGCCTTACGATGGCCATGTCGCCCGAAACGATGATCTCCTTGATGTCGAACGAATAGGTGATCTTCTTGGCTCGGTCGCTGAGTGCCCGATGCAGCAGGCTGCACATGGCATTGTAGTCTCGTTCCGGAGTTCCACGGAAATCGTACCGCAGGTCGGGCGCAAAGAGGTCACAGATGCGCGTTGCATCGCGGCTGTTGAAGTCGGCGGTCCACTTGGTCAAGGCATCGCGAATGGCCTTCTCGCCCTGCGCGTCCGCCACCGCGGGCGATCCTGTCAGGGCCCAGTAGCCCAGCAACAAGATCGAGAGCGCGCGCCCCTTCATCGCGAGAACTCAACCACCGTGAGGTCGAGCGGCAGGACCCGCGACAGCACCTGGGGTGGCGACACCGGCGTCAGCGTGAGCGGCGAGCCGGTCGCCTCGGCTTTGTCGAAATCGGCGGTGCCCGCCTTGTCGATGGCCGTCAGCTTAAAGGCCTCGAAAACGTAGGGAATGCCGTTCGACTGCAGCGGCGAGGGACCGTCCATCACATGCAGATGAAGATGCGGCGCCTGGGTGTTGCCGGTATTGCCCACCTTCCCCAGCACATCGCCGCGCTTCACCGTCGCGCCAGCTTTCACCGTCACGCTGCCGGGCTGCATGTGGGCGTAGAGCACGTAGCTGCCGCCACCGATGTCGAGCACGACGAAATTGCCGTCGGCCTGGTCGATGGTCATGCCCTGGGGTAGCGCGCCCGGTACCTGCTCCGGCAGGTCGTTGCGCGAGGACACCACGGTGCCGTCGGCGACCGCCAGGACCTCGCGTCCGTAGATCACGTAGTTCGACAGGCTCTTGGTATCCCCCTGGACCACGCGGTTCTCCGCATCGATCTGCTCCCAATCGATGGCGAAGCGCTGGGCCAGGGTGAAGTGCCCGTTCAGCGCCAGGAGGGCGCGCACATGACGAATGGAATCGCAGCAGCCGTCCGCGGCGACGTAGCCCGCGCCGATGAGCGGCGGTCCCAGCACCACCAGAGGACGCTCGACGACCGGTGTACGGGCAACCGTCGCGGCGAAGTCGATCCCGGGCTGGACGAGACGCAGCGAGATGCGGTGCGCGATCGCGCGCGGCAGAGCATCGCCCGGCTCGAGCGCCACGTGCAGGAACAGCACGCCGAACTGGCCGACACCGAGATCCGTCGCTTCCGCGCCGCGCCGGCCGCCGATCGAGAAGCGCTTGCCAAGACCGTCACGGTCCAGGCTCAGCAGCATCTTGCCGGACGGCTCGTCCAGGACTTCGACCTTCTGGAGCTCGAGGCTGCTTCCGGTCGTGTTGGCGACGCGCAGCTCATAGACCAGATGGCGCCGTCCATCCGAGCCGGCAGCCGGATTGGGCGCCCACAACGCCTCGGCGACGAACGGCGTGAGTTCCGGTTCCGCGGCCATGGCCGGTGCTGACCCAGCCAGCGCCATGACCCAGGCAAGAACAGCAGCAAGGGCACGCATCGTCATGGCGCCCTCAGACTTCATCCACGCCGAACGCCTGGCGCATGGCCTTGACGCCCTCCTGGTGCGGCGTCCACAGGCGGCCGCCGACCACGCCACCATCGACCACCAGGTCGTGACCGTTGATGAAGCTCAATTCGTCGGAAGCCAGGAACACCGCGGCGTTGGCGATGTCGTCGACGCTGCCGGCACGCGGGATCGGCTGCATCTTGGCCATGAAGGTCTTCATGGTCTCGGCAAAGGCGTCGGCCTTGTCGGGTGCCAGGCCCAGCGCCTTGGCGAAGATGCCGGTGGCGATGCCGCCCGGCGAGATCGAGTTGCTGCGCACGCCCTTCTCGCCGAGCTGCATGGCGGCGCAGACCGTCAGGTGGTTCACCGCGGCCTTGGCGGCGCCATAGATCATCGAGGTCGAGTAGCCGGCGCGCCGACCCGCCACGCTGCCGTTGTTGATGATGCTGCCTGAACCCTGCTTCATCATGATCGGTGCGGCGTGCTTCATGCCCAGCATCACCGAGCGCACCAGGGTCGCCATGGCCGCGTCGAAGCCGTCGACCGGGATGGTCTCGATGCCGCCCACCGGGGCGGGTCCGCCGGCATTGTTGAAGATGCAGTCGAGGCGGCCCCATTTCGCGAGACAGGCATCGACCATCGCCTTGACATCGGCCTCCTTGGTGGCGTCGGCCTTCACGAACAGGCACTTGTCCTTGCCGACCGCGGCCTCGAGCGAG
Source organism: uncultured Alphaproteobacteria bacterium (assembly GCA_963809025.1). Classification (GTDB taxonomy): domain Bacteria; phylum Pseudomonadota; class Alphaproteobacteria; order Reyranellales; family Reyranellaceae; genus Reyranella. Next base: position 231,692 of record CAWEIE010000050.1, read on the forward strand.
CGCCCCAGCTCCTCGCGCCGGCCGGTCGCCACGACCTTGGCGCCTTCGCGGGCAAAGAACTCGACGGTGCGCCGGCCGATGCCGCTGGTCGCCCCGGTGACGATGGTGATCTTGCCGTCGAGCCTGCCCATGAGGTGTCTCCGCATCTACGTTTCCTCCCCCGTCTGACGGGGGAGGTGGCCCGAAGGGCCGAAGGGGGAAAGCCACAGTCGTGATGTCTGACGATTTCAGATCTGAAACTTTCAGAGATGGCGTCTGCGGCCTGCCCCCTCCCTACCCTCCCCCGTATGACGGGGGAGGAATAATGAGGGGATCATGATACACCACAGCCCAACGGGGAGTAGCTGATGACGGTGTTGGGAATTCTCGGCGGCAGCGGTGTCTATGAGATTGCAGGCCTGAAGGACGCCACGTGGCGCCGCATCGCCTCGCCGTTCGGCGAGACCTCCGACGAGTTCCTGTTCGGCGTGCTCGATGGCCTCGACGTGGTGTTCGTGCCGCGCCACGGCCGTGGCCATCGCCATTCGCCGACCTCGATCAACTACCGCGCCAACATCGATGCCCTGAAGCGCGCCGGCGTCACCGACATCCTGTCGCTGTCGGCCTGCGGCTCGCTGCGCGAAGACCTGCCGCCGGGTCATTTCGTGGTGGTCGACCAGTTCATCGACCGCACCTTCGCACGCGAGAAGAGCTTTTTCGGCGAGGGCTTCGTGGCCCATGTCTCGATGGCCCATCCGACCTGCAACCGGCTGGCTCACGCCGTGCACGACTGCGCCAGGGCAGCGGGCTTTCCCATCAAATTCGGCGGCACGTATCTCGCCATGGAAGGCCCGCAGTTCTCCAGCCTGGCCGAATCGCGGCTCTACCGCAGCTGGGGCTGCGACGTCATCGGCATGACCAACATGCCCGAGGCCAAGCTCGCCCGCGAAGCGGAGATCTGTTACGTCACCGTCGCCATGGTCACTGACTTCGACTGCTGGCATCCCGACCACGGCCATGTGCAGGTCGCCGACATCGTGCGCGTCCTGCTCGACAACGCCGAGAAGGCCAAGACCCTGGTCACCATGGTGGCGCCGCTGCTCAAGAAGTCACGGCCCGAGCCCTGCCCGCACGGCTGCGACCGCGCGCTGGAGCATGCGCTGATCACCGCGCCGGCGATGCGGTCGGCCGCGATGGCGAAGAAGCTCGACGCCGTCGCCGGGCGTGTCTTGAAGGCTGGATGACAGCACTGCTGGCATCGGTGCTCGACCACACCAGCAATGGCGTCGTCGCCCGGATCACCCGCCAGATGGGGCCTTCTACGGAGCGCAAAAAGTCGCGAAAACGAAACTGGCCGATTATAACTGAAGGCTTGACCAAATATACACTTGAGTTATAGTGACGGCCTGTCGCGTTGCGTCCCCGCGTTGTCGCTCTTTGCATCGTTAATCCGAGACCAATTGGCTGCGGCCGACACCGCGCGGCCCGTCCGGCCGCTTGCCTCCGGACGGGCTCGCGGCTCCGGCTCTCCGACACAAGCGATTCCCAATATCGAAACTATCGTAACTATCTTAATTCCAACCTATGGGGGGTCGGTTCTCCGTCGATCACAAGAGGGTCTGTCGGAAATTCCGATAATTCCGGAAAATCCTCGCACCGCTGACGGCAGTGCATGCACCGCCCAATCGGGATCACCGTACCTGGAACTAGATCACCGGCGCCAGCCGGTGCGCGACCTGCGAGGCAAGCCGCGAGGCGACCGGCAGGAAGGCGCGGAAGTCGAGGTGGCTTTCGCTGCTGGCGAGGTCGCTGAGACAGCGCACGTTGACGAACGGAATGTCCTTGCCCCAGCGCCGCGCGATCTGCGCCACGGCGCCGCCCTCCATCTCGACGGCCTGCGCCTGGAACTCGGCGTGCAGCCGTTCCCGCAACGAATCGGAATTGACGAAGGCGTCGCCGGTCAGGATGGCGCCGAAATGGACGGCGGGGACGCGCCGGCCGACGCCGACGTCTTCCGGCAGCGCCTCCAAGGTGAGCCCTGCTACCGCCGCGCGCAGGCGCGAGACCACCGGGTCGCCCACGGCGTAGCCGGGCTTCCATTCCTGCCCCAGGGAGGGGCGGCTGCCCGGCTGGATGGTGTGGAAGCCGCCATCGCGGTGCATGCCGAAATCGTGCTGGGTGTTGCTGGTGCCGACCACGATGTCGCCCACGCCCAGCGCCGGATCGAGGCCGCCCGCCACGCCGCACATCAGGAGCGCGCGGCAGTCGAAGCGATCGAGCAGCAGCGCGGTCGCCACGCCGGCATTGACCTTGCCGGCGCCCGATTCGACGAAAACCGCCTCGCGGCCGGCGATCTCGCCGCGCCAGAAGGCGAACCCGCCGATTTCCTGCGCCTCGCCCGAGCGATCGCTGAGATGGGCGAACTCCTCGGGCAGGGCCGATATGACGCCCAAGAGCCTTTCTGTCATGGGCGAATGGGTTATAAGGTCGCCGCCGCCGAAGCAACCGATCGCATGCCCCCTGCCCTGCCTTCCCCTCACGCGCTGCGCGACGCCTGCAGCGACTTCGCCCGCGCCGCCGCGCGGGAGATCATGCGCATCTATGCCGGCGACCTCGGCGAGCGCACCAAGGCCGACAAGAGCCCGGTGACCGATGCCGACCACGCCGCCGAGGAGATCATCGTCAGGGGGCTGCGCGCGCTGACGCCGGACATGCCGGTCGTGGCCGAGGAGGAGATGGCGGCCGGTCGCGTGCCCACGCTGAACGGCGGGCCGTTCTGGCTGGTCGATCCGCTCGACGGCACCAAGGAGTTCATCAAGAGGAACGGCGAGTTCACGGTCAACATCGCGCTGATCGAGGACGGCAGGCCGACGCTCGGCATCGTGCTGGCGCCGGCGACCGACACGCTGTGGCGCGGCGCGGCGGGCCTGGGTGCCGACAAGAGCGAGCGCGACGGCGCCTTCACAGCCATCCATACGCGCGCCGCCCCGGCCAACGGGCTCACGGCCTGCGCCAGCCGCAGCCATGCGATCTACAGCGACCTCGATATCTGGTTCCGCAGCAACAACCTGACCGTGGCCGATCGCGTGCAAGCCGGATCGTCGCTGAAATTCTGCCTGATCGCCGAGGGCAAGGCCGACATCTATCCGCGCTTCGGGCCGACCAACGAATGGGACACCGCCGCGGGCCAGGGCGTGCTCGAGGCGGCGGGCGGCGAAGTGGTGACGACCGACGGCCGGCCGCTCGCCTACGGCAAGCCGGGTTTCGGCAATCCGCATTTCATCGCCCGCAGCAAGGCGGCGCGTTGAGCGTCGACCAAGCGAGCATCGACGAAGCCGCGCGGCTGATCCGCGAGGGCGAGCTGGTGGCTTTCCCGACCGAGACCGTCTACGGCCTCGGCGGCGACGCCACCAACGAACGCGCCGTCGCAATGATCTTCGAGGCCAAGGGACGGCCGCAGTTCAATCCGCTGATCTCCCATGTGCTCGATGCCGGCGAGGCGCGCCGGCTGGTGCAGTGGAGCGACGTCGCCGACAAGCTCGCCGCACGCTTCTGGCCCGGCCCGCTGACGCTCGTGCTGCCGCGCGCAAAGGGCTCGCCGATCGCCCTGCTGGCGACGGCAGGCCTCGACACCGTGGCGATCCGCGCGCCGGCCCACCCGATGGCGCAGGCGCTGATCCGCGCCGCCGGCCGGCCGATCGCCGGACCGTCCGCCAACCGCAGCGGCGCCGTCAGCCCGACGCGCGCCGAGCATGTCGCCGAATCGCTGGGCGACCGCGTGAAGCTGATCCTCGACGGCGGGCCGTGCGAGGTCGGGCTGGAATCGACGGTGCTCGATCTCACGACGGCCACGCCGACGCTGTTGCGTCCCGGCGGCGCCACGCGCGAGGCGATCGAGGCGGTGATCGGCCGCGTGGCATTGAGCCACGCCGTGCCGAGCGGCAACGCCGCCCACAAATCGCCGGGCCAGCTTGCCAGCCACTACGCGCCGGCGCGGCCCGTGCGGCTGAACGCGACGAGCGTCACTGCCGATGAAGGCCTACTGGCCTTTGGTCCGCGGCCGCCTGTCGGCGCAAACCAAGTGCTCAATCTCAGCGTCAGCGGCGACCTCACCGAGGCGGCCGCCAACCTGTTCGCTCACTTGCGCGCCCTCGACCACCCGGCCAACGCGCGCATCGCAGTCATGCCTATTCCGCAAACCGGATTGGGCCTTGCGATCAACGACCGGCTGCGCCGCGCGGCCGCGGATGACGGTTGCGGTAGGCGGCGGTAGGCTGGCGCTCAAAGAGAGGAAACGATGCCCGACACATTAGCTCCGCCCAGCATTCCCACCGCCCCCGTGACGCCCGCCGTGCTCGACGGCCTGCGCGCCATCGTCGGCGACAAGGGGCTGATCCTGGACGACCAGGGCAAGGAGCCGTTCGTGCGCGACTGGCGCGGCACGCTGGTCGGCACCGCCGCTGTCGTGGTGCGACCGGCAACGACCGAGGAAGTCTCGAAGGTGGTGAAGCTCTGCTACGAGCACGGCATCGCCATCGTGCCGCAGGGCGGCAACACCGGCCTGATGGGCGGTGCCACGCCCTACCCCACGCACAGCGGCATCGTGCTGTCGCTCGGCCGCATGAACAAGGTGATCGAGGTCGATGCCGTTGGGTATTCAATGACCGTCGAGGCCGGCTGCATCCTGCAGACGCTGCAGGAGACCGCGGCGAGCCATGATCGCTTCTTTCCGCTCAGCCTCGGCGCCCAGGGCTCCTGCCTGATCGGCGGCAACCTCTCGACCAACGCCGGCGGCGTGCAGGTGCTGCGCTACGGCAATGCGCGCAACCTGGTGATGGGCCTGGAAGTGGTGCTGCCCAACGGCGACGTCTGGAACGGCCTGCGCTCGCTCAAGAAGGACAATACCGGCTACGACCTGAAGCACCTGTTCATGGGCGCCGAGGGCACGCTCGGCATCATCACCAAGGCGGTGCTGAAGCTCTGGCCTGCGCCCAAGGACGTGGCGACGGCGTGGCTCGCCGTGCGCGACCCGCAGGCTGCCATCGAGATCCTGTCGGAGGCGCATGCGGCGTCGGACGACAATGTCGGCTCGTGCGAGCTGATGAGCCGCGCCGGCACCGACGTGGTGCTGCGCCATATCCCCGGCGTGCAGGATCCGCTCAAGGCCGACACCAACTGGTTCCTGCTGCTCGAATGGTCGTCGTCGCGGCCCAAGGCCGACGGCGCCCCAGGCAATATGGGGGGCATGTCGGAGAAGCTGGAGCAGTTCCTCGCCGAGCAGTTCGAGACGGGCCGCGTGCTCGATGCCGTGATCGCCCAGAACGAGGCGCAGGCGCGCAACATGTGGACGATCCGCGAATCGGTGGCGCCGGCCTCGCGCGCCGAGGGTGGTGGCCTCAGCTTCGACGTCTCGGTCGCGACCTCCAAGGTGCCGATTTTCATCGACAAGGGCCTCAAGGCGGTGCTGGAGATCCTGCCCAGCATCCGGCCTTATCCGCTGGGCCATATCGGCGACGGCAACATCCACTTCTCCTTCATGTCGCCGGTCGGCATGGGCCGCGAGACGCTGCAGCAGTATTCACCGGCGATCACGCGGGCGGTGAACGACCTGGTGCGCGACATGGCGGGCTCGATCTCGGCCGAGCACGGCATCGGCATCGACAAGATCGACGAGCTGGAGCATTACCGCAGCAAGGTCGAGCTCGACACCATGCGCTCGCTCAAGCGCGCGCTCGATCCGAAGAACATCATGAACCCCGGTAAGATCCTGCGGCTGTGATGACGCCTTTCTGTCATCCTGAGCACAGCGAAGGATCTCATGCCGGTTGCAAGCGGCGACGAGGTCCTTCGCTGCGCTCAGGACGACATGACCATGACTGACTTCATCGACAAGCTCAGAGCCATCGTCGGCGAGCGCGGCCTCATCACCGACGAGCCGGGCAAGCACCCCTACCTCACCGACTGGCGCGAGAACTACCTCGGCGCGGCGCTGGCCGTCGCGCGGCCGGCAACGACGGAGGAAGTGGCCGCCGTCGTGAAGCTCTGCACCGCCGAGAAGGTCGCCATCGTTCCCCAGGGCGGCAACACGGGCATGATGGGCGGCGGCACGCCGCACCAGCAGGGCCGCGAGATCGTGCTGTCGCTCAACCGCATGAACCGCATCGTCGAGGTCGACCCCCTCGGCTACACCATGACGGTCGAGGCCGGTGTCGTTCTCAAAACCATCCAGGAGACGGCCGCTCGGAACGACCGGCTGTTTCCGCTGAGCCTGGCCGCCGAGGGCAGCTGCACCATCGGCGGCAACCTCTCGACCAATGCCGGCGGCGTGCAGGTGCTGCACTACGGCAATGCCCGCCAGCTCGTGCTCGGCCTGGAGGTGGTCACGCCGCAAGGCGAGGTCTGGAACGGCCTGCGCGCGCTCAAGAAGGACAACACCGGCTACGACCTGCGCGACCTCTATCTCGGCGCCGAGGGCACGCTCGGCATCATCACCAAGGCGATCCTGAAGCTCTGGCCCAAGCCCAAGGACGTGGCGACCGCGTGGATCGCCGTGCCCTCGCCCGAAGCCGCCGTGGCGCTGCTGAGCGGCGCACACGCCGCCAGCGAGGACAACGTCACCTCCTGCGAGCTGATGGCCCGCCAGGGCGTCGATCTCGTCTTGCAGCACATCCCGGGCTCCGCCGATCCGCTGGCCGAGCGGCACGACTGGTACGTGCTGCTGGAATGGTCGTCGACCCGGCCGCGCCGCGCCGGCGCCAACGAGACCGGGCTTCTGGAGAAGATGGAAGCCTATCTCGGCGAGGCCATGGAGCGGGGCCTGGTGCTCGATGCGGCGCTGGCGCAGAACGAGGCGCAGGCCCGCGCCTTCTGGGGCCTGCGCGAAAACCACTCGGAGTCGCAGAAGCGCGAAGGCCCGTCGATCAAGCACGACATCTCGGTGTCGGTCAGCAAGATCCCTGCCTTCATGACGGAAGGCCTCGTCGCAATGAAGAAGGCGCTGCCCGAGTGCCGGCCGGTGCCGTTCGGCCATGTCGGCGACGGCAACCTGCATTTCAACTGCCAGGCACCGGCCGGCTGGGACAAGACCCGCTTCATGGCGCACGCCGATGCGATCAGCGGCGCGGTCTACGATCTGGTCGTGGCCCATGGCGGCTCGATCTCGGCCGAGCACGGCATCGGCCAGATGAAGGTCGACGAGCTCGCCCACTACCGCAGCAAGGTCGAGCTCGACACGATGCGCGCGATCAAGCGCGCCCTCGATCCGCAGAACCTGATGAACCCGGGGAAGATCCTGAACCTGTCATCCTGAGAAGGAGATCGCCATGCCCGACACGCACGCCCCGCAACAACTCGAACCCTGGCAGTGGAGCGAGGAGCACTGGCGCAAGCTGGTGAAGCAGGTGCGTGCCGGCCAGCGCTATCGGCCCGCCTCGTGGCCGGACGGCGCGCGCTGCGCCGTGGCGCTGTCCTTCGATTCCGATCATGAGACCAACGAACTGCGCGACGGCGGCAAGTCGATCGGCCGGCTGTGCTGGGGCGAGTACGGCTCCGGGTCGGCGTGCCGCGCATCCGCGCCCTGCTCGACCGCCACGACGTGAAGGCCACCTTCTACGTGCCCGCCGTCTCCGCCCTGCTCCATCCCGAGGAACAGCGGGCGCTGATCGCCGAAGGCCATGAGATCGGCATCCACGGCTGGATCCACGAGCTCAATTCCGTGCTGCCCTACGAAGCCGAACGCGACCTGATGCTGCGCTCGGCCGACACGCTGGAGAAGATCACCGGCAAGCGCGCCGTGGGCCTGCGCACGCCGTCGTGGGACTTCAGCCCCAACACGCTCGCCATCGAGAAGGAGATGGGCCTGTTCTACGATTCCTCGCTGATGGCCGACGAGGATTGCTACGAGCTGCTGCTGGACGGCGAGCCGAGCGGCGTGCTCGAACTGCCGGTCGAATGGGTGCGCGACGATGCGGTGTATTTCGCTATGCACCGCTTCTCCGCGCTCCGGCCCTACACCCCGCCGACCGACGTGCTGGACATCTTCCGGCGCGAGCTCGATGCGGCGTGGGACGAAGGCGGCGTCTTCCAGCTCACCATGCATCCGCACATCATCGGCTATCGCTCGCGCATCTGGATCGTCGACGAGCTGATCCGCCACGCCAAGGCCAAGGGCAAGGTGTGGTTCGCCACCCACGAGCAGGTCGCGCGCTACGCCAAGGAGCACGCGGCGTGAGCAAGACAGCAATCGTCACCGGCGGCGCGCGCGGCATCGGCCGCGGCTGCGCGCTCGAGCTGGCGAAGCGGGGCTACGACATCGCGCTGGTCGACCTGCTCGAACCCGAGATGAAGCGCACCCAGGGCGAAATCGAAGCGCTTGGTCGCAAGGCGCTCGTCTACCAGGCCGACGTCGCCTCGTTCGCGCGCGCTCACGAGGTGGCGGAGGACGTCGTCCGGCAGTGGGGCACGATCGACTTCCTGCTGAACGACGCCGGCGCCTCCAACGCCAAGGGCATCCTGGAAATCAAGGAAGAGGAGTTCGACCGCACGATCGCGGTCAACCTGAAAAGCTGCTTCAACTACATCCATGCCATCGCGCCGATCATGCTGAAGCAGGACGGTGGCGGACGGATCGCCAGCATGTCGTCGCTCAATGCGCTGTCGGGCGGCGTCACCAGTGCCGTCAGCAAGCACGCCTATGCCGCCGCGAAGGCTGGCATCCTCGGGCTCACGCGGTCGCTTGCCAAGGAGCTCGGACCCAAGATCATGATCAACGCGATCTGCCCCGGCGTGATCGAGACCGAGCTCGGCAACAGCCTGACGAAATCGCGCGGCGAGGAGATGAAGAAGGGCATCATGCTCAATCGCCTGGGCACGCCCGCCGACATCGCCCAGTTGGTGGCCTTCCTCGCCACCTCGGAGCCCTGCTTCATCACCGGCCAGCACTTCGTGATCGACGGCTTCCAGTGGTCGTGCTGAGTCTTGCCGGACCGCGGAGCTTCAGGCCCGCTCATTGCCGGGAGCGCGCCACTCCAGTGGCGCTCATAGGCTGTGTAATCCACAAAGACGCGCCACTGGAGTGGCGCGCTCCCGGCAAAGACGAAGAGCATGAGCGGGCCTGGACCTGCCTGCGCGAAGCCGAAGCGGCTTCGCTTCGGCGGAGGCGGGGGCCTGCGGTCCGGCTAAAATTCTAGCGCGGCACGTCGTCCTTGCGGCGGTCGACGATCTCGTACTGCACGTCGATCACCTTGCGGTCCTGGCGTGCCGGCGGCTCGGGCGCCGGGCGGCCGGTGAACAGGCTGGCGAACCATTGTCGTGCCTTGAAAATCAGGATGGCTATCAGGACCAGCGCCGCCACGCCCGCGATCACGGCGAAGCCCAGCACCGCCAGCACGACGAAACCGATCAGGCCCAGGATCGCCTGCAGCCAGACCCGCGCCGGCAGGCGCGCCAGCATTTCCAGGAATTGCTTGCCGTTCATGATACCCAGCGTTTCTCGAAGTCCCACACGTCGGGGAACCCCATGAGCTCGTGCATGCCGCGATATTGTGGCACTTCGATGCCCGCGCTGGTGCCCTTGTCCTTGAGAAATGACCAGGCTTGGCGCATGGCCTCTGCAGCAACGCTGAAGCCCAGGCCAGGATAGATGGCGATGTCAAAACCCCATTTCTTCAGCCGGTCGGCCTCGACCCGCGGCGTCTTGCCGAACTCGACCATGTTGGCAAGCAAGGGCTTGCTCACTTCCTTGCCGATGCGCTCCAGCTCGGCCTCGCTCTCGGGCGATTCGACGAAGATCACGTCGGCGCCCGCCTCCTCGTAGAGCTTGGCGCGGCGCAGCGCCTCGTCCAGCCCGTGCGCGGTGCGCGCATCGGTGCGCGCCACGATCATGGTCTCGGGATGGCGCCGCGCGTCGGCGGCGACGCGGATCTTCATCGCCATCTCCTCGGCCGGCACGACGCGGCGGCCGGGCGTGTGGCCGCACTTCTTGGGCATCTCCTGGTCCTCGATCTGGATCGCCGCGACCCCTGCCGCCTCGTAGCCGCGCACCGTGCGCTGCACGTTCAGCAAGCCGCCGTAGCCGGTGTCGGCGTCGGCGATCAGCGGCGTCTTGGCCACCGAGCAGATCATCTCGGCGCGGCCCACCATGTCGGAGTAGGTCGCAAGGCCTGCGTCGGGCAGGCCCAGCATCGAGGCCGTGGCGCCGTAGCCCGTCATGTAGAGCGCCGGAAAGCCCATGCTGTCGGCCACCCGGGCCGATATGCCGTCATAAATGCCAGGCGCCAGGATGAACTCGCCCTTCGCCAGCCGGTCGCGCAGTGCGCGCGCGTTCGCGTTACCCGCCATGTCCGAAACCTCATCGTTGATTTCGGCACTATATCAGGCCCCCGCGAATGGAGGACCGGCCGGCCAACGAAAAGCGTCGCGGCCGGCCTCCGGAAATCAGACCGACACCGGCTTCAGATCGTTCGAGCCGGCGGCCTTGCAGAAGGTCGTGGTCTCGGTCGTGGTCTGGCCGTTCTTGGTGGCGGTGAGCTCGATCGGCCGGCAGGTGCTGCCATCGGCCCGCGTCGAGGCCGGCGCCGTCGGCCTGGCGCCGACGACCGTCGCCGGCGGCGGCGTGGCGCTGGTGGACTTGGTGGTCGGCTCGACCGTGTAGTTGGTCGGCACGTTGGTCTCGGCCGTGAAGGCCGTCTGCGTCGCCTGCGCAAGCCGCGCCCGCTCCTGGTTGTCGAGCGCGCGGCCGACCAGGTTGCCGGCCAGCGCGCCGACCAGCGCACCGCCGATCACGCCGCCGGCCGAGCCGAAGGCGAGACCGCCCACCGCACCGCCGACTGCCGCGCCCATGAAGGTGCCCATCGCCTGGTTGGAGGGCCCGCCGCTCTCGCTGGTCGTACACGCCGTCGCCAGACCAAGGGCGGCGACGATGCCGACCGCTTGCATCGCGAGCTTCCGGCCCGTTCTGCGCAGGTTCGTCTGGGCAATCAGTGCAGTCATTTGGTGCATCTCCGTTTGTATTCTGGAACCGTTACTCTACCCCAAAGGGCCTGTTTGCGGCCACGCGCATCGTCTTCAGCGTCTGCGTAGGAACGAGGCGCATCGCACGAGGCCAGAACCAGGCCGTTCTTCACCAGCTGCAAAGCAAGGTCGACGCGGTCGGTATCGGGAACGTCGCCGAGCGGCGTCTTGGCATTGAGCGGCGTGATCAGGCAGCGATAGAGCGGCGTGCCGTCGGTCAGCCGGTCGGTCTGCCGGCAGCGCAGGTCGCGCGGCTGGACGGCCAGCGCCGCCACCGCGACCTCGTGCAGGGCCGGGTCGGCCACGATGTCGACGCCCTGCAGGCGGATCTCGTCCGAGCGATCCTTCAGGCCGATCATCATCAGCGACTTGCCGAAATGGCCGAAGGCGCCGGCGACGAATTCGACGGCCTTGCGGGCGTCCTCGACCGCCTTGCGGCGGGCCTCTGCCTCCTCGTCGGCCTTGCGCTTGGCCTCCTCGTCAGCCTTTTTCTGCGCGGCCATCTCGGTCTCGATCTTGCGCCGCGTCTCGTCCTCGAACTGCTTCTTGGCAGCGGCTTCGGCCGCCTCCTGGCGTTCGCGCGCGGCGGCAATCTGGGCGGCCCTCACGCGCTCCTCCTCGACCTTTAGGCGCTGCTCGTTCTCGATGCGCAGCTTGGCCGCTACCTCTTCCGCCTTGAGACGCCCCGCCTCGGCCTCCTCGGCCGCCCGCTGCGCCTTGACGGTCTCAGGATCCGGGCCGCGTACGGCGTAGTAGTAGCCGCCGCCGCCCAGGAGAACGAGCACGACGGCCACGAGCGCGAGCCACAGGCCGGTCCGGCTGGACGAACTCGAGGCCGCAGGCGGCGGCGGCAGGGTCGAGACGTGCCGCTGTGCCGGCGCCGGCGCCTTGCCGATGGCGACCGTGGCATCGCCCGCCGGCGCCTCGGTCATGCCGAGGATCGGCCGCCAGCCGGCGATGCTCTGCGGCCGGTCGCTGGCCACGACGGCAAGACCCGCGTCGACGCCGGCCAGCACGCCCGGCGAGAAGCCGGCCGGCTTGCTCTGCGACAGCGGCTCGTAGGTGTCGTTCAGCATGCGGTCGAAGGCGCCGGGCGGCGTCCTGCCGGTGATGGCGTGATAGAGCGTCGCCGACAGGCCGTAGATATCGGTCCACGGGCCCTGCTTGGCCGAGGTCATCTGCTCGGCCGCGGCATAGCCCGGCGTGAAGATGGCGGTGAGCGCCGTGCTGCGGCCGGCCATTGCCGCGCGCGAGGCGCCGAAGTCGATCAGCGTCGGGTTGCCCGCCGCGTCGAGCAGGATGTTGGCGGGCTTGATGTCGCGATGCAGGAAGCCCGCGGTGTGGACCTGCTCCAGGCCGTCGAGCAGCGGCCACAGGATGCGCTCGACTTCCTCCGACGAGAGCTTCCCGCCTTTGGTGATGCGGCCCTCGAGCGTCTCGCCGCTCAAGAGCTCCATGACGATGTAGGCGGTGCCGTTGGCCTCGAGATAGTCGAAGACGTGCACGATCGCCGTCGCGCGATGCAGGCTGGCGAGCGTGCGGCCCTCAGTGACGAAGCGATCGCGGCCCCAGCCGAAATCGTCGGCCATCTTGGTGGTGCGAGGCAGCACCGTGACGCCGTCCTGGCGGATGGCGAGCGCCGACGGCAGATATTCCTTGATCGCGACCTCGCGGCCGAGCTGCACGTCGCGCGCGCGGTAGGTGATGCCGAAGCCACCCTGGCCCAGCACCGACACGATCTCGTAGCGGCCGATCGTCTGGCCGGGCTGAAGGGCGGCGTAATCGACCTCGGGGATCACCCCGGGCGGTTGATCAGTCGTTTGCGGAGGACCGGTCATGGCGCTGCGGTATTAGAGATGGCGCACGAGCATGTCGACGTCGCCGATCCGGAGCTTGTCGCCGGCATGCAACGTCATCGGCTCGCCGGCCTTCAGCGCCTGCTCGCCTACCTTGGTGCCGTTGGTCGAGCCGAGATCCTCGACCTGCAGCGCTTCGCCGGCGACGCGCAGCCGGGCGTGGCGGCGCGACACGGTGGGATGGGCGAGGACGAACTCGCACTGGTCGGCGGAACGGCCGATCACCATGCCGTCGGACCGGCTCATCAGCTTTTCCAGCGTGACCTCGAAGCTGTGCTTGGTCTTGGTCGAATCGGTACCCTCGAAGCGCAGCGTGACCTGCGGCACCATGCGCGTCGTGGTGTGGGTCGGCGCGGCCGCCTTGGCCTGCTTGACATGGAAGATCTGCACCGAGCGGCTGACGTTCTTCAGCGTCTGCTCGCCGCCATCGACGAAGGCGTACTCGAGGCGCAGCTCGACCAGGTCGCGAACGGCGCGCGACACGGCGATGCCACCGGGCTCGGCCAGCGCCTGGATGCGGGCCGCAAGGTTCACGCCGTCGCCGAAGATGTTCTGGTCCTCGTCGTCGACGATGACTTCACCGAGATGCACGCCGATGCGGAAGTTCATGCGCTGCTCGGGTTCGATCGTGTCGTTGAACTTCGCCATGCGCTCCTGGATGTCGAGCGCCGCGCTGACGGCGGTCACGGCCGAGCCGAATTCGGCCAGCATGGCGTCGCCTGCGGTACCGACCAGGCGACCATAGGCGGCCTGGATAGCCGGACGCCAGACCTCGATCTGCGCCGTCTTCAGGTGCCGGAAGGTGCGCGTCTCCGAGCCCTCCATCATGCGGGTGAAGCCCGCAATGTCGGCGTGGACGATGGCAGCTAGACGGCGTTGCATGGTGGGTCAGCGGCCCTTGAAGTCGGGCGCCCGGCGCTCACGCAGGGCGGCCAAGCCTTCGCGGAGGTCTTCGGATGTGGCGCACTCGCGCATGTTCTGACGGATTGCCGGGACGTCGGGTTCGGCCTGGGCGTACTGCTCGATGGCACGCTTCATGTTCACCATGGAAAGGGGCGCCAAAATGGCAAGCCGGTTGGATATCTCGTCGATTTTTCCCTTGAACTCGCTTCGTTCCACCAGCCAGTCGAGATAGCCCACAGCCAGCAGGTCGCCGTCGCTGAAATCCTCCGACAGCAGGAAGGCGCGCTTGGCGAAGCTCGGGCTCACCTTCTGGGTGTAGCGGCGCAGTCCGCTCGGATAGTAGTGCAGGCCAAAGCGCGCCGCCGGCATGAAGAACTTCATGCCCTTGACACCCAGCCGGAAGTCGCAGGCCAGAGCCATGTCGGTCGCCCCGCCATAGACGCTGCCGTTCAGCGCACAGAGCGTCGGCATGCGCATGGCTTCGATGCGGTCCATGACGTTCTCGAAGGCCGAGTCCTTGTGGCCCGTTCCGTTGTTGCTGTCCGGCTTCTGGCCGCTGGCCGGGATCGAGGCGAGATCGTAGCCCGAGCAGAAGGTCTTCTCGCCCGCGCCAGTGATCACCGTGACCCGCACGTCGGGGTTGGCATCGGCCGTCTCGACGGCGGCCATCAGGAGGTCAAGCCCGCCCGGATCGAGGCGGTTGTGCTTGGCTGGATCGTTCAGCGTGATGGTGGCACGCGGGCCGTCGACGGCGAGAAGAACGGTGTCGGACATGATGCAGGGAAAATACCTGAGCCGGTCGCCAAAAGCGACCGAGCGCGGCATATTGCGGCCCGGAGGAACGCAGATGACCTATACCGCCCCACTCGCCGATATGCGTTTCGCGCTGCGCGAAGTGGCAGGAATGCAACAGATCGCGGCGCTGCCGGGCTACGAGCATGCCACCGACGACACGATCGACGCCGTCCTGGAGGAGGCCGCCAAGCTTGCCGGCAACGGCCTGGCGCCGCTCAACCGCGACGGCGACAAGGTGGGCGCCAAGCTCGAGAACGGCGTGGTGCGGACGGCCCCGGGATTTGCCGGGATCTACAAGGAGTTCGTCGAAGGCGGCTGGAACTCGCTCCCCTTCGATCCCGAGTTCGGCGGTCAGGGAATGCCGTGGCTGCTGGCAGCCACGGTGCAGGAGATGTGGCAGGCGGCCAACATGGGCTTCGGCCTGGTGCTGCTGCTGAACCAGGGCGCGATCGACGCCATCCACCATCACGGTTCGGCCGACCAGAAGTCGACTTTCCTGCCCAAGATGATCTCGGGCGAATGGACAGGGACCATGAACCTCACCGAGCCGCAGGCGGGCTCGGACCTCGGCCAGCTCAAGAGCCGCGCGGTGAAGAAGGACGACCACTACCTGGTGACCGGCCAGAAGATCTTCATCACCTACGGCGAGCACGACATGGCCGACAACATCGTGCACCTGGTCCTGGCGCGCACGCCCGATGCGCCGGCCGGCGTGCGCGGCATCTCGCTGTTCATCGTGCCGAAGTTCCTGGTCGAAGCCGACGGCAAGCCGGGCAAGCGCAATGATCTCCGTTGCGTGTCGCTGGAGCACAAGCTCGGCATCCATGCCAGCCCGACCTGCGTGATGGCGTTCGGCGACGACGGCGGCGCCGTGGGATACCTGGTGGGCGAGGAAGGCCGCGGGCTCTCCTACATGTTCACCATGATGAACAACGCGCGGCTCTCGGTCGGCATCCAGGGCCTGGCGATCGCCGAGCGCGCCTATCAGCAGGCTGCCGCCTTCGCCAAGACACGCGTGCAGTCCAAGGACGACGGCAGCGACAAGCCGCAGTCGGTGTCGATCATCCATCATGCCGACGTGCGGCGCATGCTGATGACCATGCGCGCCCAGATCGAGGCGATGCGCGCGCTGGGCTACTATACGGCAGCCGGCATCGACGGGGCGCTGAAGCATCCCGACCGGGGTGCGGCGAAGAAGATCCAGGACCGCGTCGATCTCCTGATCCCGATCGTCAAGGCGTGGTTCACCGACCTCGGCAACGAGATCGCCTCGACTGGCGTGCAGATCCATGGCGGCATGGGCTTCATCGAGGAGACGGGTGCCGCCCAGCATCTGCGCGATGCGCGCATCCTGCCGATCTACGAGGGCACCAACGGCATCCAGGCGCGCGACCTGGTGGGCCGCAAGGTCGCCAAGGACGGCGGCGAGACCATGCTGGCCCTGGTGGCCGAAATGCGCGCCACCGCCGAGGAAATGAAGGCGGCGCCGGGGGACGACCTGGCGGCCATTCGGACGGCCCTGCAAGCCGCTGCAGACGCCCTGGAGGAGGCCACCAAGTGGGTGGCCCAGTCGGTCAAGGCGGACCTTGTCGCCGCCCTGGCAGGCTCTGTGCCCTTTCTGCGGCTGGCCGGGACGGCCCTGGGCGGCTGGCTTCTGGCCAAAAGCGCCCATGCGGCCCAGGGCAAGCTCGCGACGCGCGACGGGGACCCTGCCTTCATGGAAGCCAAGGTCGTGACCGCCCGGTTCTATGCCGAGGTCATCCTGCCGCCGGCGCTGGCCCAGCTCGGCCCTCTAAAGGCCGCCGGCCGCACGGTATTCGCGCTGTCGGAGGCGCAGCTCTGAGCGCAAGCCTGATCGAGCTGCCGGCGGACGAGGCGGAGGCCTTCGCCCGCCGCTTCGACCTGGCGAGCCTCGAGCGCGCCTTCCTCGACGACCCCTTCCCTTACTATCACGCGCTGCGCCGCTTCGCGCCGCTGAAGCGCCTGCCCGACGGCAGCGTGTTCCTGTCGCGCTATGCCGACGTCGCGGTCTGCTACCGCGATCCCGTGATGCGCTCTGACAAGAAGGCCGAGTTCGGCCCCAAGTTCGGCGTCGGCACGCCGCTCTACAAGCATCACACCACGAGCCTGGTGTTCAACGACCCGCCACTGCACACGCGCGTGCGCAAGCTTCTGGCCGCGGCTTTCACGCCGCGCGCGCTTGCCGCGCTGCAGCCACGCATCGAAGCCGTGGTCGACGGGCTGCTGGCCGAGCATGCCGACAAGGGCCGCATGGACCTGGTCGAGGACTTCGCCTTCCGCCTGCCCGTCGAGGTGATCTGCGACATGCTGGGCGTGCCGGCGGGCGAGCGCGCGCCCTTCCGGCGCTATTCGCTCGCCATCCTGGGGGCGCTCGAACCCGTCGCCGGCCCCGAGCGCCAGGCGGCAGGCAATGCCGCCGTCGCCGAGTTTTCGGCCTACCTCGACGACCTGGTCGTCGAGCGGCGCAAGCGGCCGGCCGACGACGGCGACGTGCTGGGCACCCTGATCCACGGCGAGGTCGACGGCGAGCGGCTGACGCACGACGAGCTGGTGCAGAACTGCATCTTCCTCCTGAACGCCGGGCACGAGACCACGACCAACCTGATAGGCAACACGATCGACGCCCTGCTGCGCTTTCCCGACGAGCTGCAGCGCCTCAAGAAGACTCCCGCGCTGCTCAAGAGCTGCGTCGAGGAAGGGCTGCGTTTCGAGAGTTCCAACCAGCTCGGCAACCGCCGGCTGGCGGCCGATCTCGAGATCGGCGGCGAGACGCTTTCAGCCGGCACCTACATCCACATCGGCATCGGCGCCGCCAACCGCGACCCGGCACAGTTCGCCGAGCCCGACCGCTTCGATGCCGGCCGCGAGCCCAACCGCCACTTCGCCTTCGGCTCGGGCGTCCATATGTGCCTGGGCGCCGTGCTGGCGCGCATGGAGGGAACGATCGCCATCGGCCGGCTTGTGCAGCGCTTCGATGGACTGACTCGCGACGGGACTCCCGAACGAGGTGGCCGCGCCCGCTTCCGCGGCTTCAACAAGTATCCGATCGCTTGGGACAAGCTGTCGTCCTAGAACGCCTTCACCATGTGGACCCGGGTGTGGGGATCGAGGCCGTGGTCGGGTGGGCCACGGCCCATGATCTCGAAGCCGTGCCGGCGGTAGAGGCGAATGTTGGCCTCGGCCATCTCGGCGGTCTCGAGCGACAGGCCGCCAAGGCCGCGCGATCGGGCCACCTCGTCGATCCGCGCCAGCAGCCAGCTGCCGACACCGGTGCCCTGTCGGGACGGATCGACGGCGATCTGGTCGATGTAGAGCGCGTTCTCCTGCGGTTTCGTCCTGACGGCGCCGACGATCTGCTCGCCGTCCAACGCGACATAGACGTCGCCGCGCTCCAGCTCCGCCACAAAGCGCTCCCACCCTTCGGCGAACCCAGCAGATCCGGCGGTAGGAAACTCGCGCCCCAAAGCGCGGACATAGGGCGTGAAGGCCGCGCGTATGACGCGCCCGACCTCTTCGCCCTCGGACAGCATCGCCGTTCTGAAGGTCAGCACCATGGACGCAGAATACCAAACAAAACGCCCGCCGGCGCGGCCGGCGGGCGTGTCGTTCAATCCGTGGGAAGAGGCTTACGCCGCTTCCTGCTGCTCAGCCTGCTCGGCCGACGGACCGGAGTCCTGGCCCTTGGCGGCGGTGTCGCGCTCGACGAACTCGATCACGGCCATCGGGGCTGCGTCACCGAAGCGGAAGCCCGCCTTCAGGACGCGCAGGTAGCCGCCGGAGCGCTTGGAGTAGCGCGGGCCAAGCGTGGTGAACAGCTTGTCGGCGATATAGGGATCGCGCAGGAAACCGATCGCCTGGCGGCGGGCGTGCAGGCCGCCCTTCTTGCCGAGCGTGACCAGCTTCTCGACGATCGGACGCAGGTCCTTCGCCTTGTGCAGCGTGGTCGTGATCTGCTCGTGCTTGATCAGAGCACCGGCCAGATTCATGAACATCGCCTTGCGATGCTCCGCCGTGCGGTGGAACTTCCGACCGCGATTGTTGTGACGCATGACTAAATCCCTTCTGCCGGCCTAGTACGGCTCTTCCAGCCGCTTGGCCATCTCCTCGATGTTGTCCGGCGGCCAGCCCGGGATTTCCATGCCCAGGTGAAGGCCCATGCCGGCCAGCACTTCCTTGATCTCGTTCAGCGACTTGCGGCCGAAGTTCGGCGTGCGCAGCATCTCGGCCTCGGTCTTCTGCACGAGATCGCCGATGTAGATGATGTTGTCGTTCTTCAGGCAGTTGGCCGAACGCACCGACAGCTCGAGCTCGTCGACCTTGCGCAGCAGGTTGCGGTTGAACGGGAAGTCGTCCTGCTGCTCTTCCTTGCGGACCTCGCGCGGCTCCTCGAAGTTGATGAAGAGCTGCAGCTGGTCCTGCAGGATGCGGGCGGCCAGCGCCACGGCATCGTCCGGACGGGTCGTGCCGTTGGTCTCGACCGTCATCGACAGCTTGTCGTAGTCGGTGACCTGGCCGACGCGGCTGTTCTCGATCTTGTAGGACACGCGCTTGACCGGGCTGAACACCGAATCGACCGGGATCAGGCCGATCGGCGCGTCCTCGGGCCGGTTGGCCGAGGCCGGGATGTAGCCCTTGCCGGTGGCGACCATCAGCTCCATCGAGATCGAGGCGCCGTCGTCGAGCGTGCAGATCAGGTGCTTGGGATCCATGATCTGGACGTCGCCCGGCAGCTCGATCATGCCGGCGGTGACCTCGCCGGGGCCGACGGCGCGCAGGTACAGACGCTGCGGGCGGTCGCCCTGCATCTTCACGGCCATCGCCTTGATGTTGAGCACGATGTCGACCACATCCTCGCGGACGCCGGGGATCGACGAGAACTCGTGCAGCACGTTGTCGATCTTGATCGACGTGACGGCCGCACCCTGCAGCGAGGAGAGCAACACGCGGCGCAACGCATTGCCGAGCGTGAGACCGAAACCGCGCTCGAGCGGCTCGGCGACGATGGTCGCGGTGCGACCTGAATCGACGCCGGCTTCGGTGACAAGCTTCTCCGGCTTGATCAGGTCCTGCCAGTTCTTCTGAAGCACGTGGGCTACCCCTCTAGACCGGTTGGTTCAGGCGCGCCCGACGGGGCTCGCCACAACATTCCAAAAGCGGGCGGCGCAGGATCGCGCCGCCGACGCAAAACTCAGACGCGACGACGCTTCGGCGGACGGCAGCCGTTGTGCGGGATCGGCGTCACGTCGCGGATGGCGGTGACGGCAAGGCCGACCGCCTGCAGCGCACGCAGCGCCAACTCGCGTCCCGAACCCGGCCCGCGAACCTCGATCTCGAGCGTGCGCATGCCGTGCTCCATGGCCTTGCGGCCGGCGTTCTCGGCGGCCATCTGGGCGGCGAACGGCGTCGATTTGCGCGAACCCTTGAAGCCCTGCTGGCCCGACGACGACCAGGCGATCGTGTTGCCCTGCGCGTCGGTGATGGTGACGATCGTGTTGTTGAACGAGGCGTTCACGTGAGCGACGCCCGCGATGATGTTCTTGCGCTCCTTGCGACGGGGGCGCGCGCCGGTGGCGGCGGCGCCGGTCGCGGCGGCTGCAGGCTTGGCCATGATCCGATTCCTTCGAGTTTACTTCGTGACTTTCTTCTTGCCGGCGATCGGCTTGGCCGGGCCCTTGCGGGTGCGCGCATTGGTATGCGTGCGCTGGCCACGGACGGGCAGTCCGCGGCGATGCCGCAGGCCGCGGTAGCAGGCGAGGTCCATCAGACGCTTGATGTTCATCGCCACTTCACGGCGCAGGTCGCCCTCGACCGTGTAGTCGCGGTCGATGGCTTCGCGGATGCGGATGACCTCGTCGTCGGTCAGCGTGTTGACACGCCGCGACACGTCGATCCCCACTTTCCCCAGGATCTCCATGGCTTTCGCCTGGCCGATCCCGTGGATGTATTGCAGCCCCACCACGACACGCTTGGCGGTGGGAATGTTCACGCCGGCTATACGAGCCAAAGTTCCAACTCCTTCAAAGACTTACGGCGCGCTAATGCGCGCCCGTCACACGTTCCGCTGGCCCCGGAAAAGCGCGCGATTATAGGGATGCGCGTGCCCGAGTCAACGGAACCCAAACTTGTCAAGCCCCCGATAAAACCCCGGAGATTTGACGGTAAACCTCATCCATCGCCGCCATGCCGTCGACCTTCCTGAGCACCCCGCGAGCCCCGTAGTAGGGCAACAAAGGCTCGGTCTGGGCGCGGTAGGCCGCCATACGTGTCTTCATGGTATCTGCATTATCGTCCTTGCGGCGGGTGAACTCCTTCGACCCGCAGACGTCGCAGATCCCCTCGGCCTTGGGCCGCTTGAACTTGTCGTGGTAGCCCGTGCCGCACTTCGCACAGGTGAAGCGGCCGACGATGCGCTCGGTCAGCGCCTTCTCGTCGACTTCCATTTCGACCACGCGGTCGAGCTTCTTGCCCGCCTTGCCGAGCATCTCGTCGAGCGCCTTGGCCTGGGCCTCGGTGCGCGGGAAGCCGTCCAGGATAAAGCCCTTCGCGGCATCCGGCTGGGCGATGCGGTCCTGGATCAGGCCGACCATCAGCGAGTCGGGCACCAGCTCGCCCTTCTCCATGATGTTCTTGGCCTTCTTGCCGAGCTCGCTGCCCGAGGCCACCGCGGCGCGCAGCATGTCGCCGGTCGAGAGCTGGACCATGCCCTTCTCGGCCTGCAGGCGCTGCGCCTGGGTGCCCTTTCCGGCGCCCGGCGGTCCCAGGAGGATGATGTTCATCGGCCCACCGCTCACCGGCGGCCCCGCAGGCGGGCCTTCTTGATCAGGCCTTCGTACTGATGGGCGAGCAGGTGCGCCTGGATCTGGGTCACCGTGTCGAGCGTCACCGAGACCACGATCAGCAGGCTGGTGCCGCCGAAGTAGAACGGCACGCCGCCGCGGGCGATCAGCAACTCGGGCAGGATGCAGACCGCCGAGAGATAGAGCGCGCCGACCACGGTCAGGCGATTGAGGATGTATTCCAGGTACTCGGCAGTGTTCTTGCCCGGGCGGATGCCGGGCACGAAGCCGCCGTTCTTCTTCAGGTTGTCGGCCGTGTCGACCGGGTTGAAGACGACGGTCGTATAGAAGAAGCAGAAGAAGACGATCAGGCCGATATAGGACAGCAGGTAGAGCGGCTGGCCGTGGCCCAGATAGGTCGCGATCCACTGGACCCAGCCGGGCTCGCCGGCGCTACCCTGGAACGAGGCGATGGTCGCCGGGAAGAGCAGCAGCGAGGAGGCGAAGATCGGCGGGATGACGCCCGAGGTGTTGATCTTGAGCGGCAGGTGCGAGGCCTCGCCGCCATACATGCGGTTGCCGACCTGGCGTTTGGGGTACTGGACGATGATGCGCCGCTGCGCGGTCTCCATGAACACCACGACCGCCACCACGACCACAACGCCGACCACCAGCGCGATGATGAACAGCGCCGACAGGGCACCGGTGCGGCCGAGCTCGAGGGTCTGGATCAGCGCGCCCGGCAGGGCCGCCACGATGCCGGCAAAGATGATCAGCGAGACGCCGTTGCCGACGCCGCGGGCGGTGATCTGCTCGCCGAGCCACATCAGGAACAGCGTGCCGCCGACCAGCGTGATGACGGTGACGAAGCGGAAGAACAGGCCGGGGTCGGTCACGACCGGCCCCATCGAGGCCGTCTGGCTCTCCAGGCCGACGGCGATGCCGTAGGCCTGGAAGGCCGCCAGGATCACCGTGCCGTAGCGCGTGTACTGATTGATCTTCTTGCGGCCGGCCTCGCCCTCCTTCTTCAGCGCCTCGAGCGACGGCACCACCGTCGTCAGGATCTGCATGATGATGGACGCCGAGATGTACGGCATGATGCTGAGCGCCAGCACCGACATGCGGCCGATCGAGCCGCCGGAGAACACGTCGAGCAGGCCGGCGATGCCGCCGGCATTCTGGGCGAAGATCTCGGCCAGGGCGTGCGGATCCACACCCGGCACAGGGATATAGGCGCCGACACGGAAGACAACGAGCGCGCCCACGGTGAACCACAGGCGCTTCTTCAGCTCGGTTGCCTTACCGATCGCGCCCCAGTTCAGGTTGGATGCAAGTTGCTCGGCGGCGGATGCCATGGAACCTCACGCGTGAAGGGTTCAGGCCGCCTCGGCTTGCGCCTTGGGCGGCAGCTCGACCTTGCCACCGGCCTTCTCGACCGCGGCGATCGCCGACGCCGAGGCGCCCGCGACCTTCACTTCGATCTTGGTCTTGATCTCGCCTTTGCCAAGGAGGCGCACGCCGTCGAACGCCCTCTTGAACAGGCCGGCCGCCAGCATGGCGGCCGCGTCGATCGGCTTGGCGGCGTCGAGCTTCTTCTCGTCGATCGCCTTCTGCAGCGTGCCGAGGTTGACGACCTGCCAGGCCTTCTGGTTCGGCGGCAGGAAGCCGCGCTTGGGAATGCGCCGGTAGAGCGGCATCTGGCCGCCTTCGAAGCCCTTGATGGCCACGCCCGTGCGCGACTTCTGGCCCTTGACGCCACGTCCGGCGGTCTTGCCCTTGCCCGAGCCGATGCCGCGGCCGACGCGCATGCGCGCCTTGCGGGCTCCGGCGTTGTCGGCGATTTCGTTCAGTCTCATCGTTCTACCCTCCGCGCTCGAACCGCCCCGTGGCCGCTCAGCGCGTTTCCTCGTCGATGCGCACCAGGTGGCGCACCTTGTTGATCATGCCGCGCACCTCGGGCGTATCCACGAGCTCGCGGGTGCGATGGCGCTTGTTCAGGCCCAGGCCGATCAGCGTGCCGCGCTGATCTTCGGTACGGCCGATATGGCTGCCGGTCTGGGTGATCTTGATCTTCTTGCCTTCGGCCATGGCCTGCTCCCTAAGCCGCCGCTTCCGCGGTGGTCTCGTCACGACGGCCCAGCAGGTCGCCGACCTTCTTGCCGCGGCGGGTCGCGACCATGCGCGGCGAGTTGAGCTGCTGCAGGGCCACGAACGTCGCCTTGATCATGTTGTGCGGGTTCGACGTGCCGACCGACTTGGCGACGATGTCCTTGATGCCGAGCGTCTCGAACACCGCGCGCATCGGGCCGCCGGCGATGATGCCGGTACCGGCCGGGGCGGCGCGCAAGGTCACCTTGCCGGCGCCGAAGCGGCCCTTGACGTCGTGATGGAGCGTGCGGCCGTCGCGCAGCGGCACGCGGATCAGGCCGCGCTTGGCCGCTTCCGTCGCCTTGCGGATCGCCTCGGGAACCTCACGCGCCTTGCCGGCGCCGTGGCCGACGCGGCCGCGCTGGTCGCCGACGACCACGATCGCCGCGAAGGCGAAACGCCGGCCGCCCTTAACCACCTTCGCGACGCGATTGATGGTGACCAGCTTGTCCTTCAGTTCGTTTTCCTCGTCGCGGTCGCGGTCGCGTCCACGATCGCGCGAGCCACGGCCGGAACCACCGGGTGAACGAGCCATGTGCTAACTCCTCAGAACGACAGGCCGCCCTCACGGGCGGCATTGGCCAGCGCAGCGACGCGGCCGTGATACATGTAGCCGCCGCGGTCGAAGACGACTTCCTTCACGCCGGCGGCGATGGCGCGGGCGGCAATCAGCTTGCCGACCTCGACCGCCGCCGACTTGTCGGCGCCGGTCTTGAGCTTGCCCTTGACGTCCTCGTCGAGCGACGAGGCGGCAGCGAGCGTGGCCCCCTTACGGTCGTCGATGACCTGGGCATAGATGTGCTTGCCCGAGCGGAAGACGCTGAGGCGCGGACGGCTGCCGCCAGCCTGGCGCAGCTTGTAGCGCGCGCGCCGCTGACGGCGGGCAAAAAGGGCGTTACGGTCTGACATGGTTCGCCTCTACTTCTTCTTGCCTTCCTTGCGGCGGATCTTCTCGGTCGAGTACTTGATGCCCTTGCCCTTGTAGGGCTCGGGCGGACGCAGGCTGCGGATCTCGGCCGCGAGCTGCCCGACCTTCTGACGATCCGCCCCGGTGATCTCGATCTCGGTCGGCTTCAGCGCCTTGATCTGGATGCCGGCGGGAATGGGAACTTCGACGTCATGGCTGAAGCCGAGCTGCAGCTTGAGGTTCTTGGCATCGGCCTGGGCGCGATAGCCGACGCCGTTGATCTCGAGGTTGATGGTGAAGCCGTCCGACACGCCCTTCACCAGGTTGCTGGCGAGGTTGCGCGCCGTGCCCCACTGCATGCGGGCGCGACGGCTGTCGTTGCGCGGCTTGAAGTTGAGCTTGTCGCCGTCACGGGTGACCTCGACATCGTCGTGCACCGTGTACTGCAGCTCGCCACGCTTGCCCTTGGCCTTGAGATGCTGGCCCTTGAGATCGAGGGTCACGCCCGCGGGGACGACGACCGGATTCTTGCCGACGCGCGACATGGCTAGAACACCTTGCAGATGACTTCGCCGCCGACATTGGCGGCACGCGCCTCGGCGTCGGACATGACGCCGCGCGGCGTGGACAGGATCGAGATGCCGAGCCCGTTGAAGTGGCGCGGCAGCTCGCGGATCTTGGAATAGACGCGACGGCCCGGGGTGGAGACGCGCTTGATCTCCTTGATGACCGGACGGCCGTTGTCGTACTTCAGCTCGACGCGAAGCTCCTTCACACCCGGACGAAGCTCTTCTTCGAACCAGCCGCGGATGTAGCCTTCGCGCTGCAGCACATCGAGGACGTTGGACCGCAGGCGCGAGGCCGGCACGGTCACGCTGTCGAGGCGCGCCGACTGGCCGTTGCGGATGCGGGTCAGCAAATCACCGACAGGATCTGTCATAGACATGGTCTACGGGCCCCCGTTACCAGCTCGACTTCACGACGCCGGGCAGAGCGCCCAGCGAGGCCAGCTGACGCAGCGCGAGCCGCGACAACTTGAACTTGCGATAGACGGCGCGCGGGCGGCCGGTGATCTCGCAGCGATTGCGAATGCGCGTCGGCGAGGAGTTGCGCGGCAGCTTGGCAAGCTTGAGCCGCGCGCCGAAGCGCTCTTCCGGCGTCAGCCTGTCGTCGACTGCCATCTCCTTCAGCTTCTCGCGCTTGGCAGCGTACTGCTTCGCCATCTTGATGCGCCGGTTGTTCTTCTCGACTGAACTCGTCTTGGCCATTTTGTTCTCCGGCCTCAGTTCACGAACGGGAAGTCGAAAGCGCGGAGAAGCGCCTTGGCTTCCGCGTCCGTCTTCGCCGTCGTGCAGATGATGATGTCCATGCCGCGCACCTGGTCGACCTTGTCGTAGTCGATCTCGGGGAACACGAGCTGCTCCTTCAGGCCCATGGCGAAGTTGCCATTGCCGTCGAACGACTTGCCGTTCAGCCCGCGGAAGTCGCGGACGCGCGGCAGGGCGATGTTGATCAGGCGATCGATGAACTCGTACATGCGGTCGCGGCGCAGCGTGACCTTGGCGCCGATCGCCATGCCCTCGCGCAGCTTGAAGGTCGCGATCGACAGGCGCGACTTGGTGATCACCGGCTTCTGGCCGGTGATCGCCGCCAGCTCGGCCACGGCAGCGTCGACAGCCTTGCGGTCGTTGACCGCCTCGCCGACGCCCATGTTGATCACGATCTTGTCGATCTTCGGCACCTCGAAGGCGTTCTTGTAGGAGAACTCCTTCGTGAGCGCCTCACGAACGGTCTTGGTGTAGTGTTCTTGCAGTCGCGCGGGCATGGCCCGTTCTCCTAGCGGTCGATTGTTTCGCCGGAACCGCGCGCGAAGCGCACCTTCCGACCATCTTCGAGGAACTTGAAGCCGATCTTGGTCGGCTTGTCGGTCTTGGGATCGAGCAGGGCCACGTTCGACACGTGGATCGCGGCCTCGCGTTCGATGATGCCGCCCTGCTCGGTGCGGTTGGGCTTGGTGTGGCGCTTGATGACGTTGACGCCCGACACGACCACGCGCTCGTCGGCGGCGATCACGCGCAGCACGTCGCCGATCTTGCCCTTGCTGCGGCCGGCGATGACCTTCACGCGGTCACCCTTGCGGATCTTGAGCTTGTTGGCCATGGCTCAGAGCACCTCCGGCGCGAGCGAGATGATCTTCATGAACTTCTTGGCGCGCAGCTCGCGCGTCACCGGTCCGAAGATGCGGGTGCCGATCGGCTCGTCCTGCTTGCTGATCAGGACCGCGGCGTTGCGATCGAAGCGGATGGCGCTGCCGTCGACGCGGCGCAGCGGGAACGACGTGCGGACGACGACGGCGCGATGCACCTCGCCCTTCTTCACGCGGCCGCGCGGGATCGCCTCCTTGATGGAGACGACGATGACATCGCCGACGCTGGCATACTTGCGGCGCGAGCCGCCCAGCACCTTGATGCACTGGACCCGACGGGCGCCGGAATTGTCGGCGACCTCGAGATTGGTACGCATCTGGATCATGGCTGTCGCTCCGTCCTAGGCCTTGGCCGCCTCGACCAGAACTTCCCAGCTCTTGGTCTTGGACAGCGGGCGGCACTCGCGGATACGCACCTTCTCGCCGACCTTGCCCTTGAAGACATTGGCCTCGTCGTGCGCGTGATACTTCTTCGAGCGTCGAATGAACTTCTTGTAGATCGGATGCTGAACGCGCCGCTCGACCTTGACGACGATGGTCTTGTCCATCTTGTCGCTGACGACGACGCCTTCCAGAACTCGCTTCGGCATGTCTTGCTCCTTAGCCCGCGGTCTTCTCGCCCAGCACCGTCTTGATGCGGGCGATGTCGCGGCGCACCTGGCGCACGCGACCCGTCTTGCCGAGCTGTCCGCCGGCCTTCTGGAAACGCAGGTTGAATGCTTCCTTGCGCAGGTTGCCCAGCTCTTCCTTGAGCTGGTCCTGGGTCTTGGGACGCAGATCGGTGGCCTTCATGGCTCTCTCCTCAGCCTTCGACGCCGACGCGGGCGACGAAGCGCGTCTTGATCGGCAGCTTGGCGGCCGCCAGCTCGAGCGCCTCGCGGGCCACCTGGACCGGCACGCCGTCGAGCTCGAACAGCACGCGGCCGGGCTTGACGCGGGCCGCCCAGAACTCCGGCGCGCCCTTGCCCGAGCCCATGCGGACCTCGGCCGGCTTCTTCGAGACCGGCACGTCGGGGAACACGCGGATCCAGACGCGGCCGGCACGCTTCATGTGGCGCGTGATGGCGCGGCGGGCGGCCTCGATCTGGCGCGCGGTCAGGCGGTCGGGCTCCATCGCCTTCAGGCCATAGGCGCCGAAGTCGAGGTTGAAACCGCCCTTGGCGGCGCCGCTGATGCGGCCCTTGAAGGCCTTGCGGTACTTGGTGCGCTTGGGTTGCAGCATGATGTCTTACGCGTCCCTCTGCTCCGAGCGCTCGACCCGGGCGGGCGTGCGCTGCGGGGCGGCTTCCTCGGCGCGCTTGTCGTGCGCCATCGGGTCGTGGGCCATGATCTCGCCCTTGAACACCCACACCTTGACGCCGCAGGTGCCGAAGGTGGTGAAGGCGGTGGCGGTGCCGTAGTCGATGTCGGCGCGCAGCGTGTGCAGCGGCACGCGACCTTCGCGGTACCATTCCATGCGGGCGATCTCGGCGCCGCCCAGGCGGCCCGAGCAGTTGATGCGGATGCCCTGGGCGCCCAGGCGCATGGCCGACTGCACGGCGCGCTTCATGGCGCGACGGAAGGCGACGCGGCGCTCGAGCTGCTGGGCGATGTTCTCGGCGATCAGCGTGGCATCGATCTCGGGCTTGCGGATCTCGACGATGTTCAGGGCCACCTCGCCCTTGGTCATCTTGGCGAGGTCGCCGCGCAGCTTCTCGATGTCGGCGCCCTTCTTGCCGATCACCACGCCCGGACGGGCGGTGTGGATGGTGACGCGGGCGCGCTTGGCCGGACGCTCGATGACGATCTTGGCCACGCCCGCCTGGCTCAGCCGCTCGCGCAGCACCTTGCGGATGTGGATGTCCTCGTGGAGCATCTTGGCGTATTCGCCGCCTTCGGCGTACCACCGGGAGTCCCAGGTGCGGTTGATGCCGAGCCTGAGGCCGATGGGATTGACCTTCTGACCCATTACTTGTCCTCCGCCTCGGCGCGCTCGCGCACCACGATGGTGAGATGGCTGAACGGCTTGATGATGCCGGCGGCGCGGCCGCGGCCGCGCGTCTGGAAGCGCTTCATCACCAGGCCCTTGCCGACCGACGCCTCGGCGACGATCAGGCGATCGACGTCGAGATTGTGGTTGTTCTCGGCGTTGGCGATGGCCGAATTCAGCGCCTTCTTGACGTCCTGAGCGATCCGCTTCTTGGAGAAGGTGAGCTCGTTGACGGCGGAGGCCGCCTTCTTGCCGCGGATGGTGGCGGCCACGAGGTCGAGCTTGCGCGGGCTGACGCGGATGGTGCGCAGCACGACCTTGGCCTCGTTGTCCGCCTCGCGGCGGGGATTGGATGGCTTGCTCATCGGCTAGTCCTTCGAGACCTTCTTGTCGCCCGAGTGGTTATGGAAGGTCCGGGTCGGCGAGAACTCGCCGAGCTTGTGACCGACCATCTCCTCGGTGACGTTCACCGGGATGAACTTCTTGCCGTTGTAGACGCCGAACGTCAGACCGACGAACTGCGGCAGGATCGTCGAGCGTCGCGACCAGGTCTTGATCACTTCGCTGCGCACGGTCTGGCGCGCCTTCTCGGCCTTCTTGATGAGGCTCCCTTCGACGAAGGGACCCTTCCAAACGGAACGTGCCACTGTGCTGTCTCCTCGTCAGCGCGTCGCGCTACGGCGGCGGATGATGAACTTGTCCGTCGCCTTGTTCTTGCGGGTCTTCTTGCCCTTGGTCGGCTTGCCCCACGGGGTGACCGGGTGGCGGCCGCCCGAGGTGCGGCCTTCGCCGCCGCCGTGCGGGTGATCGACCGGGTTCATGGCGACGCCGCGAACGACCGGGCGACGGCCAAGCCAACGCTGGCGGCCGGCCTTGCCGATCACGATGTTCTGGTTGTCGGGGTTCGACACCGCGCCGACGGTGGCCAGGCATTCGCCCGGCACCAGGCGGAGCTCGCCCGAGTTGAGCTTGATCTGGGCGTAGCCCGCGTCCTTGCCGACGAGCTGGGCGTAGGTGCCGGCCGAGCGCGAGAGCTGCCCGCCCTTGCCGATCTTCAGCTCGACGTTATGCACGATGGTGCCCACCGGCATGTTGGCAAGCGGCATGGCGTTGCCCGGCTTGATGTCGACCTTCGCACCCGACACGACCTCGTCGCCCGCCTTGAGGCGCTGCGGCGCCAGGATGTAGGCGAGCTCGCCGTCGGCGTACTTGATCAGCGCGATGAAGGCCGACCGGTTGGGATCGTACTCCAGGCGCTCGACGGTCGCGGTGACATCGAACTTGCGACGCTTGAAGTCGACCAGGCGCAGGCGCTGCTTGTGCCCGCCGCCCATGTGGTTGCTGGTGATGCGGCCGTGGTTGTTGCGGCCGCCGGTCTTCTTCTTGCCGCGCGTCAGCGCCTTGACCGGCTTGCCCTTCCACAGGCCCGTACGGTCGACGATGACCAGCTGTCGCAGCGACGGCGTGATCGGCTTGTATGTCTTCAGAGCCATTTCTTAAGTCCCCCGTCCTACAGGCCCGTGGTCACGTCGATCTTGTGACCCTCGACCAGCGAGACGATCGCTTTCTTCCAGTCGCTCCGCACGCCGGGACGGCCGCGGAAAACCTTCTTCTTGCCCTTCACGGTGACGGTGTTGATCGCCTTCACCTTGACCTTGAACAGGCCTTCGACGGCCTGCTTGATCTCGGGCTTGGTGGCGTCCGACGCCACCCGGAAGGTCACCTGGCCATGCTCGGAGCCGTTGGTGGTCTTTTCCGTGATCAGCGGCGAGCGGATCACCTCGTACATGCGGGCGCGGGAAACGGTGGCTCCCACGGCGGCCCTGTTCGCCTTGACGCTCATTGCAGGCGCTCCTCGAGATGCTTCACGGCATCCTTGGTCAGCACCAGCGTGTCGCGGCGCAGGATGTCGTAGACGTTGGCGCCCTGCTGCGGCAGCACATCGACGTGGGCGATGTTGGCCGCGGCGCGCGCGAAGTTGGTGTCGACCTCGGCGCCGGCGATGACCAGCACGCTCGACACGCCGAGCTTGCCGAAGTGGGTCTTGAGCTGGGCGGTCTTGGGCTCGGCCAGCGTCGCGGTCTCGACCACGATCAGCTTGCCCTCGGCCGCCTTGGCCGACAGCGCCGTGCGCAGGGCGAGCTTGCGCACCTTCTTCGGCAGGTCGGAGGCATGGCTGCGCACCACCGGGCCGAAGGCCTTGCCGCCGCCGCGGAACTGCGGCGCCGCCTCGTTGCCGTGGCGGGCGCGACCGGTGCCCTTCTGGGCGTACATCTTCTTGGCCGTCGCCGTCACTTCGGCGCGCCCCTTGGTCTTGTGCGTGCCCTGCTGGCGGCGCGACAGCTGCCACACCACGCAGCGCTGCAGGATGTCCTTGCGGACGGGGACGGCGAACACGCCGTCGGCGAGTTCGATCTCGCCGGCGCTGCCGCCTTCAATGGTTTTGACCGCGATCTTCATGATTCCGTCCTCAAGCCGCAGGCCCAGTGGCTTCGGGGGCATCAGCCGCCGGCGCTTCCGCCGCGGGAGCCGCCGCGTCGCCAGCAGCCTTGCGCAGGCCGGCCGGGTACGGCGCATCCTTGGGGCGGGCGCGCTTGGAGGCGTCCTTGACGATGATGTAGCCGCCGCGCGGGCCGGGGACGGCGCCGGAGACCAGCAGCAGGCCCTTCTCGTCGTCGGCGGCGACGACCTTGAGGTTCTGCGTGGTCACGCGCTCGTGGCCGTAGTGGCCGGCCATCTTCTTGCCGGGGAAGGTGCGGCCGGGGTCCTGGCGGTTACCGGTCGAGCCGTGGCTGCGGTGCGAGACCGACACGCCGTGGCTGGCTTCCAGGCCGTGGAAGTTCCAGCGCACCATCGAGCCGGTGAAGCCGCGGCCGATCGTGGTGCCGATGACGTCGACGAACTGGCCGGCCACGAAGTGGCTCGGCACCAGCTCGGCGCCGACCTCGAGGACGGCGTCCTTGGCGACACGGAATTCGACCAGCTTCTTCTTGGGCTCGACCTTGGCCTTGGCGAAGTGGCCACGATTGGGCTGGCTCACGTTCTTGACCTTGGCCTTGCCGTAGCCGAGCTGGACGGCGGTGTACTTGTCCTTCTCTTCCGAGCGGACAGCGACAACCTGCAGCTGATCCACCTTCAGAACGGTGACGGGCACGTGCTCGCCCTCGTCATTGAAGACGCGGGTCATGCCGACCTTCTGGGTGAGGAGACCGCAACGCATGGTCCTGTTCCTTCTCTTCCCTGTCCCTTAGGCGCCGAGCTTGATCTCGACGTCCACGCCCGAGGCGAGGTCGAGCTTCATCAGCGCGTCCACCGTCTGCGGGGTCGGATCGACGATGTCGAGGACCCGCTTGTGGGTGCGGATCTCGAACTGCTCGCGCGACTTCTTGTCGATGTGCGGCGAGCGGTTGACCGTGAACTTCTCGATGCCGGTCGGCAGCGGGATCGGACCGCGCACCTGCGCGCCCGTCCGCTTGGCCGTGCTCACGATCTCGCTGGTCGACGAATCGAGCACGCGATGATCGAAAGCCTTCAGCCGGATTCGGATATTGGTGTTGTCCATGGTCTGTGCTCGCTTGGGCGCTGGCAGGCGTTATTTGACGATCTTGGTGACGACGCCGGCGCCGACGGTGCGGCCGCCCTCGCGGATGGCAAAGCGCAGGCCCTCGTCCATGGCGATCGGCTGGATCAGCTCGACCACCATGCGCGCATTGTCGCCCGGCATCACCATCTCCGTGCCTTCCGGCAGCGACACCACCCCCGTCACGTCCGTCGTCCGGAAGTAAAACTGCGGACGATAGTTCGTGAAGAACGGCGTGTGCCGGCCACCCTCCTCCTTGGTCAGGATGTAGGCCTCGGCCTCGAAGTTCGTGTGCGGCGTGATCGACCCCGGCTTGGCCAGAACCTGGCCGCGCTCGACGTCCTCGCGGCCAACCCCGCGCAGCAGCGCACCGATGTTGTCGCCCGCCTCGCCCTGGTCCAACAGCTTGCGGAACATCTCCACACCCGTCACAACCGTCTTGGTCGTGGCCTTCAGCCCCACGATCTCGATCTCCTCGCCGACCTTCACGATCCCGCGCTCGACGCGGCCCGTCACAACCGTGCCGCGGCCCGAGATCGAGAACACGTCCTCGATCGGCATCAGGAACGGCTTGTCCTTGTCGCGCACAGGCTGCGGGATGTAGCGGTCGACCTCCTCCATCAGCTTCAGGATCGACTGCTCGCCCTGCTCGGCGTCCTTGTCTTCCAGCGCCATCAGCGCCGAACCGCGCACCACCGGAATGTCGTCGCCCGGGAACTGGTAGCTCTTCAAGAGCTCGCGCACTTCCAGCTCGACCAGGTCCAGCAGTTCCGGGTCGTCCACCATGTCGACCTTGTTCATGTACACAACCAGCGCCGGCACGCCGACCTGGCGGGCCAGCAGGATGTGCTCGCGCGTCTGCGGCATCGGACCGTCGGCCGCCGACACCACCAGGATCGCCCCGTCCATCTGCGCCGCGCCCGTGATCATGTTCTTCACGTAGTCGGCGTGGCCCGGGCAGTCGACGTGCGCGTAGTGGCGGTTCTGCGTCTCGTACTCAACATGCGCCGTCGAGATCGTGATGCCGCGCTCGCGCTCCTCCGGCGCCTTGTCGATCTGGTCGTACGCCGTGAACGTCGCACCACCCGTCTTCGCCAGGATCTTCGTGATCGCCGCCGTCAGAGACGTCTTGCCGTGATCAACGTGCCCGATCGTCCCGATGTTGCAGTGCGGCTTGTTCCGCTCAAACTTCGCCTTCGTCATGGTCTTCTTCCTTCAATCGGTCTTCGTTCGGTCGGGGCTCAGCCCGCCAGCTTGGTGATGACCTCGTCAGCCACCGCCTGCGGCACAGGCGCGTAGTGATCGAAGGTCATCGTGTAGGCGGCGCGACCCTGGGTCATCGACCGCAGTGTGTTGACGTAGCCGAACATGTTGGCCAGCGGCACCATGGCGTCGATGACCTGCGCGTTGCCGCGGGCATCCATGCCGAGGATCTGGCCGCGGCGGCTGTTGAGGTCGCCGATGCAGTCGCCCATGTAGTCGTCGGGCGTCACCACCTCGACCTTCATGATCGGCTCGAGCAGCTTGCACTGCGCCTTGGCGAGGCCGTCGCGGAACGCCGCGCGGGCGGCGATTTCGAAGGCCAGCACGCTCGAATCGACGTCGTGGTAGTTGCCGTCGACCAGCGTCGCCTTGAAGTCGATCACCGGGAAGCCGGCCAGCACGCCGGTCTCACGCGAGGCCTCGAGGCCCTTCTCGACGCCGGGAATGAATTCCTTGGGGATCGAGCCGCCGACGATCTTGCTCTCGAAGCTGTAGCCCGAACCCGGCACGCCCGGCTCGAACACGACCTTGATGCGGGCGAACTGGCCGGAGCCGCCGCTCTGCTTCTTGTGGGTGTAGTCGATCTCGGCTTTGCGGCCGAGCGTCTCGCGATAGGCGACCTGCGGGGCGCCGACATTGGCGTCGACCTTGTAGGTGCGACGCAGGATGTCGACCTTGATCTCGAGATGGAGCTCGCCCATGCCCTTGATGACGGTCTGGCCCGTCTCCTGGTCGGTCGAGACGCGGAACGTCGGGTCTTCCTGGACGAGACGGCCGAGCGCCTGGCCCATCTTCTCCTGGTCGGCCTTCGACTTCGGCTCGATGGCCAGCTCGATGACCGGATCGGGGAAGTCCATCTTCTCGAGGATCACAGGATTGTCCGGATCGCACAGCGTATCGCCGGTGGTGACGCTCTTGAGGCCGGCGAGCGCGATGATGTCGCCGGCGCGCGCTTCCTTCACGTCTTCGCGGTTGTTGGCATGCATCAGCAGCATGCGGCCGATACGCTCCTTGCGGTCCTTGGTGCTGTTCAGCACGCCGGTCGCCGATTCGAGCACGCCCGAATAGACGCGCGCGAAGGTGAGCGAACCCACGAACGGGTCGGTCATGATCTTGAAGGCCAAGGCCGACAGCGGGGCCTCGTCGCTCGACGGCAGCGTGATCGCCTCGTCGGTGCCCATCTTGACGCCCTTGACGTCGGGCACGTCGGTCGGCGCCGGCAGGTAGTTCACGACGGCGTCGAGCATGGGCTGCACGCCCTTGTTCTTGAACGCCGAGCCGCACAGCACGGGAACGAACGCGTAGGAGATCGTGCCCTTGCGGATGCACTTGATCAGCGTGTCGTAGTCGGGCTCCTCGCCGGCCAGGTACTTCTCGAGCGCGACATCGTCCTGCTCGACGGCCATCTCGAGCATCTTGTGGCGCCATTCGGCGGCCTGCTCCTTGAGATCGTCCGGAATCTCGACGACCTCGTACTTGGCGCCGAGCGTCTCTTCCAGCCAGATGATCGCCTTGTTCGAGACCAGGTCGACCAGGCCCTTGAAGCCCGACTCGATGCCGATCGGCATCTGGGTGACCAGCGGCTTGCTGCCCAGGCGATCCTTGATCATGTCGACGGTGCGCCAGTAGTTGGCGCCGGTGCGGTCCATCTTGTTGACGAAGCAGATGCGCGGCACGCCGTACTTGTCGGCCTGGCGCCACACGGTCTCCGACTGCGGCTCGACGCCCGCGACCGAATCGAACACGCAGACCGCGCCGTCGAGCACGCGCAGCGAACGCTCGACCTCGATGGTGAAGTCGACGTGGCCCGGGGTGTCGATGATGTTGACGCGGAACGACGGACCGGCGAACGGGCCGGACTCGGCCTTCCAGAAAGCGGTCGTCGCGGCCGACGTGATGGTGATGCCGCGCTCCTGCTCCTGCTCCATCCAGTCCATGGTCGCGGCGCCGTCATGGACTTCGCCGATCTTATGCGACTTGCCGGTGTAATAGAGGATGCGCTCCGTCGTCGTCGTCTTGCCGGCGTCGATATGCGCCATGATACCGATGTTGCGGTAGTGCGCGATGGGGGTGGTGCGGGCCATGGAAGGGGGTCTTTCGGATTCTTATGCGGCCGGTTACCAGCGGTAATGGGCGAACGCCTTGTTGGCGTCGGCCATCTTGTGGGTGTCCTCGCGCTTCTTCACGGCGTTGCCGCGGCGGTTGAAGGCGTCGAGGAGTTCGGCCGAGAGCTTCTCGGTCATGCTGTGACCCGAACGGTCGCGCGCGGCCTGGATGATCCAGCGGATGGCCAGCGCCTGACGGCGCTCGGGGCGGACTTCGACGGGAACCTGGTAGGTGGCGCCGCCGACGCGGCGCGAGCGGACTTCGACGGCCGGCTTCACGTTCTCCAACGCCTCGTGGAAGGCGGGGACCGGATCCTGCTTGAGCTTGGCCTGGACCTCGTCGAGGGCGCCGTAAACGACGCGCTCGGCGACCGACTTCTTGCCACGCTCCATGAGCGTGTTCATGAACTTGGTGAGGACGATATCGCCGAACTTGGCGTCCGGCAGGACTTCACGCTTTTCGGCTGCGCGACGACGGGACATGTGCTTTTCCTCCCCGCCTTACTTCGGACGCTTGGCGCCGTACTTCGAGCGGCGTTGCTTGCGGTCCTTGACGCCCTGGGTGTCGAGGGTGCCGCGAATGATGTGATAGCGGACGCCGGGCAGGTCCTTGACGCGACCGCCGCGGATCATGACCACCGAGTGCTCCTGCAGATTGTGGCCCTCGCCGGGGATGTAGCTCACCACCTCGTAGGCGTTGGTGAGGCGCACCTTGGCGACCTTGCGCAGCGCCGAGTTCGGCTTCTTCGGGGTCGTCGTGTAGACGCGGGTGCAAACGCCGCGCTTCTGCGGGCAGGCCTGCAGCGCCGGCACCTTGTTGCGCGAGGTGAGGCCGTGGCGCTGCTTGCGGATCA
Organism: uncultured Alphaproteobacteria bacterium; assembly: GCA_963809025.1. Taxonomy (GTDB): domain Bacteria; phylum Pseudomonadota; class Alphaproteobacteria; order Reyranellales; family Reyranellaceae; genus Reyranella. The sequence continues at coordinate 268,064 of CAWEIE010000050.1, forward strand.
ACTGGTTGATGGTCGGCATCGACTTCCGGTTTCCTAAAACGCCCTTGCTCGGGGCAGATCTCGGGTCCGCCCAGGACAGGCTTCGGCGCAAAGCGAATACACGGGCATAGCGGCAAGAGCGCAGCGCCCGCGCGATCAAAAACTCTGCGGCCAGGAGGCCTGACTTGTAGCGGTCCTCGACGTCAGGCTGCGTCTTAGGCTTGCGCCTAACTACCAGCCCCTCGGCGAGGTGCGCGCTTATATGGCCGCGATGGCATTGCCGTCAAGCGCAGTGAAACGCTTTTCTCTTTGATATCGTTGGCGTTTCCGGCCTAGGCGGACCGACTCGTTCCTGTCGGTCATCGTTGTGCCTGCGCAAGATTCTAACAACTACATCCTGTAGGTCGCTCGAGCCTCAGCTACTAATAAGTGGTGCAGCTCAGCCAGCCGCCGACATTCTGGCAGATCGTCTGCCGCGGCATTGACTGCTGTTGCTCCCACTGCCGTTGCCACTGGCGCTGTCGCTCGGCTGCCGTTTGCTGATCGCCGAACTGCACCAGGGCACCGCCCAGAGCCGACAGGGCAGCACCACGAGCTTCCATTTCCTCGGCGCGCTGACGGCGGATATGCCGACCGCCGTTGCCGTCGCCGACAATTGCTGGTCAAGGGCGCAGGCTCAGGATGGCTACGTCGCGCTCGGTAGCAAGCTGACCTTGAAATACGGTCCGCCGACCGCGCCTATCGGCAGCATCAGAACGCCCAAAGCCAAGATCCGCATGGTCTCCCCCGATCCGGCGGCAAGATGGCCGCCACACCCCAGGAGAGGGGTGGTGTGTTCCGGGCGTTACACCTGGCGACTGAACTTTTTGCTGCCAGCAGACCGTCATTTACCCCGGCGCGGCGGCGCGCTATGGGCCATCCCATGCTGAACCACGCGACCGGTCACACCTCGGCTTGCAAGCCGCCTTTCGGGGCGGGAGCCGTCGCGCGCGTGGTCATCTGACCTGAAGCCGACCTTCCCAGCCCCGCCGACCACGGCGCGGGGCTGATCGACAGGTCCCGCTCCTGCGGCAACGCAAGCGAGACCTGACATGACGATCTTTGAAAAGCCCCTTCCACCAACGCCGGTCCTGGAGACGCCGCGGCTGATTTTGCGCCCGCTCGTGCCGGCCGATGCTCCGGTCATCCAGCGCCGATTTCCGCGCTGGGAGATCGTGCGCTACCTCAATCCGCGCGTGCCGTGGCCTTATCCGGAGGACGGCGCCATCCGCTTCATCGAGATTTGCCAGGGCGAGATGGCACGCGGCGAGAAGCACCATTGGTCGATCCGCCTGAAGGACGGGCCGGACGAGCTGATCGGCAGCATCAACCTCTGGCCCGACGACGGGCAGAGCCGCGACATGCGCGGCTTCTGGCTCGATCCGCAGTTCCAAGGGCGAGGCCTGATGACCGAGGCAGCCCGGCGGGTGACCGACTACGCCTTCCGTGACCTCGGCTGGCCCCACCTCTGGGTCAGCAACGACGAGCTCAACCGCCCTTCGGCGCGCGTCAAGGAAAGGCAGGGCGCGCGCCTGGTCGGCTTCGAGCCCTGCCGTTCGGTGAGCGGCGAAGGCCGGCGCATGGTCTGGTTGATCGAGCGTGAGGGGTGGCTGGCGCGGAGCCGCTCATGATCTTCGGAGCGCGGACCTCCAGGTCCGCTCATGATCCTCTGCAGAAATGAATGAGCTTGAGCGGACCTGGAGGTCCGCGCTCCACATGAGCCGGCCTCCGGCCGGAGGCCCGGAAGGCCAAGAAAAAGGCCGTCCCCTTGCGGGGACGGCCTCTTCCGTTTCGATGTTCCCGACGATCAGTCGTCGGCCGCGTGCTCCTGCTCCTGCTCCAGCGTCGGCACCGGCTCGTCCTCGCCGTCGGCGCTGGCCGCCAGGATGGCGCGGTCACGCTGGGCGGCGATCGCCTTGAGGCGGTTCACGACTCCGCCGGTACCCGCCGGGATCAGGCGGCCGACGATGACGTTCTCCTTGAGGCCCTGCAGCGTGTCGACACGGCCGGAGACGGCCGCCTCGGTGAGCACGCGCGTGGTCTCCTGGAACGACGCCGCCGAGATGAACGACTTGGTCTGCAAGGACGCCTTGGTGATGCCGAGCAGCACCGGGTCGGCCTTGGCAGGCTTCAGCTTCTCGGACAGCAGCTTCACGTTCTCGAGCTCGTACTCCTGCTTGTCGACCTGCTCGCCGATCAGGAAGGTCGAATCGCCGGCGTCGGTGATCTCGACCTTCTGCAGCATCTGACGCGCGATCGTCTCGATGTGCTTGTCGTTGATCTTCACGCCCTGCAGTCGATAGACCTCCTGGATCTCGTTGACCAGGTACTCGGCCAGCTTCTCGATGCCCAGCACGCGCAGGATGTCGTGCGGCACCGGGTTGCCGTCGATCAGCAGATCGCCGCGCTCGACATAGTCGCCTTCCTGCACGGCAATGCGCTTGCCCTTCGGGATCAGGTACTCGACCGGCTCCGCACCCTCGCCTTCCGGCACGATCAGGATGCGGCGCTTGCTCTTGTAGTCCTTGCCGAACTCGATGCGGCCCGCGATGTCGCAGATGATCGCGAAGTCCTTGGGCTTGCGCGCCTCGAACAGCTCGGCCACGCGCGGCAGACCGCCCGTGATGTCGCGGTTCTTGCCGCCCTCGCGCGGGATGCGCGCCAGGATGTCGCCGGCATGGACCTCCTGGCCGTTCTCGACCGAGAGGACCGAGTCGATCGACAGCAGGTACCGGGCCTCCTGGCCGTTGGCCAGCATGATCGGGTTGCCGTCGGCACCGTGGATGGCGATGCGCGGACGCAGGTCGCTGCCGCGCGGCTGGCCCTTCCAGTCGACGACGACGCGGTTGGAGATGCCGGTCGAGTCGTCGATCACCTCGCGCATCGACACGCCCTCGACCAGGTCGACGTAGACGGCCTTGCCGGCCTTCTCGGTGATGATCGGCAGGGTGTAGGGATCCCATTCGGCCATCTTCTGGCCCTTGGTGACCGGCGTGTCGTTGTCGACCAGCAGGCGCGCGCCGTAAGGCACGCGATGCTTGGCACGCTCGCGCTGGGCGCCGTCGATCAGCACCAGCTCGGTGTTGCGGCCCATCACGACCGGCACGCCGGCGCTGTTGACCACGACGTTGCGGTTGCGCACCTGGACGTGGCCGTCGTGGCTCGCCTCGATGTTCGACTGCTCGGCGCCGCGCTGGGCGGCGCCGCCGATGTGGAAGGTGCGCATGGTGAGCTGGGTTCCCGGCTCGCCGATCGACTGGGCGGCGATGACGCCAACCGCCTCGCCGATATTGACCTTCGTGCCGCGCGCCAGGTCACGGCCGTAGCACTTGCCGCAGACGCCGGTCTTGGTGTCGCAGGTCAGCACCGAGCGGATGCGCATCTCCTCGATGCCCGCCTTCTCGATCAGCTCGACCCCGACCTCGTCGATCAGCTCGCCGGCCTTGCACAGCACCGTGCCGTTCAGCGGGTCGACGACGTCGTCGAGCGCCACGCGGCCGAGGACCCGCTCGGAGAGCGGTTCGATCACGTCGCCGCCATCGACCACCGCACGCATGGTGAGGCCGTTGGTGGTGCCGCAATCCTCCTCGAAGATGATGCAGTCCTGGGCAACGTCGACCAGACGCCGCGTCAGGTAGCCCGAGTTGGCGGTCTTGAGCGCGGTGTCGGCCAGGCCCTTACGGGCACCGTGGGTGGAGTTGAAGTACTCCAGCACCGACAGGCCTTCCTTGAAGTTCGAGATGATCGGCGTCTCGATGATCTCGCCCGAGGGCTTGGTCATCAGGCCGCGCATGCCGGCGAGCTGCTTCATCTGCGTGGTCGATCCGCGCGCACCGGAGTGCGCCATCATCCACACCGAGTTCACCGGACGGCCGGGCTTGGGCGTCGAGATGCCCTTCATCATTTCCTCGGCCACGCGATCGGAGCAACGCGACCAGGCGTCGACCACCTTGTTGTACTTCTCGCCCGAGGTGATCAGGCCGTCCTGGTACTGCTGCTCGTACTCCTTGACCTCCTTCTGGGTGGTCGCGACCAGCTTCTCCTTGGAGGCCGGGATGACGAGGTCGTCCTTGCCGAACGAGATGCCGGCGCGGCAGGCGTGATAGAAGCCCAGGCCCATCAGGCGGTCGGCGAAGATCACGGTCTCCTTCTGGCCGCAGTGGCGGTAGACCGCGTCGATGACGTTCTGCAGGTCCTTCTTCGTCAGAAGACGGTTGATCAGCGAGAACGGCAGGTTGGGATGCTTGGGCAGGATCTGCGCCAGCAGGATGCGGCCCGGCGTGGTCTCGACCACGCGGTTGGCCAGCACGCCCTTGTCGTCATAGGCCTCGAGACGGCCCTTGATCCTGGCGTGCATGGAGAGCGTGCGGCTGTGCAGCGCATGCTCGAGCTCGCCGATGTCGGAGAACAGCGAGCCTTCGCCCACCTCGCCCTCGCGCTCGAGCGTGATGTAGTAGATGCCGAGCACGATGTCCTGGCTGGGCACGATGATCGGCTTGCCGCTCGCGGGCGAGAGGATGTTGTTGGTCGACATCATGAGCACGCGGGCCTCGAGCTGGGCTTCCAGCGACAGCGGCACGTGCACCGCCATCTGGTCACCGTCGAAGTCGGCGTTGAAGGCCGTGCAGACCAGCGGATGGAGCTGGATCGCCTTGCCCTCGATCAGCACCGGCTCGAACGCCTGGATGCCGAGGCGATGCAGCGTGGGCGCGCGGTTCAGCAGCACCGGATGCTCGCGGATCACCTCTTCGAGGATGTCCCACACCTCCGGCCGCTCCTTCTCGACCATGCGCTTGGCGGCCTTGATGGTGTTGGCCATGCCGTAGGCCTGGAGCCGCGAATAGATGAACGGCTTGAACAGCTCGAGCGCCATCTTCTTCGGCAGGCCGCACTGGTGCAGCTTGAGCTCCGGACCGACCACGATGACCGAACGACCCGAGTAGTCGACGCGCTTGCCGAGCAGGTTCTGGCGGAAGCGGCCCTGCTTGCCCTTCAGCATGTCGGAGAGCGACTTCAGCGGACGCTTGTTGGCGCCGGTGATGACGCGGCCGCGGCGGCCGTTGTCGAACAGGGCGTCGACCGACTCCTGCAGCATGCGCTTCTCGTTGCGCACGATGATGTCGGGCGCGCGCAGCTCGATCAGGCGCTTGAGCCGGTTGTTACGGTTGATGACGCGGCGATAGAGGTCGTTGAGGTCCGACGTCGCGAAGCGGCCGCCGTCGAGCGGCACCAGCGGGCGCAGCTCGGGCGGGATCACCGGCACCAGCTCGAGGATCATCCATTCCGGACGGGCGCCGGATTCGATGAAGTTCTCGCAGAGCTTGAGCCGCTTCACGAGCTTCTTGCGCTTGGCTTCCGACGTCGTCTCGCGCAACTCCTCGCGCAGCCGCGGGCGCTCCTCGTTGAGGTCGATCGCCGACAGCATGGCGCGGATCGCCTCGGCGCCGATGTCGGCACGGAAGGCGTCGTCGCCGTACTCGTCGAGGGCGTTGAGATACTGCTCCTCGTTCAGGAGCTCGCGGTACTTGAGCGGCGTCAGGCCGGGCTCGGTCACCACGTAGTTCTCGAAGTAGAGGATGCGCTCGAGGTCGCGCAGCGTCATGTCGAGCAGCAGCCCGATGCGCGAGGGCAGCGACTTCAGGAACCAGATGTGCGCCACCGGCGAGGCGAGCTCGATGTGGCCCATGCGCTCGCGGCGCACCTTGGTGAGCGTCACCTCGACGCCGCACTTCTCGCAGGTGATGCCGCGGAACTTCATGCGCTTGTACTTGCCGCACAGGCACTCGTAGTCCTTGATCGGTCCGAAGATGCGGGCGCAGAACAAGCCGTCACGCTCGGGCTTGAACGTGCGGTAGTTGATGGTCTCCGGCTTCTTGATCTCGCCGTGGCTCCAGGCGCGGATGCGGTCGGGGCTGGCGATCGAGATGCGGATCTCGTCGAAAGTCGGCGTGCCCTGCGGCTGGCCCAGTACGTTGATGAGGTCGGTCATCTTTGTGTCCTACGGTTCGTTGGACGAATTCGCGAATAGGGAGTTCAGCCGGCGTCCTTCTCAGGACGCCTGCTGATTGAGTTCGACGTTGAGGCCCAAGGAGCGCAGCTCCTTGACCAGCACGTTGAAGGATTCGGGGATGCCCGCCTCGAACGTGTCGTCGCCGCGCACGATGGCCTCGTAGACCTTGGTGCGGCCGGCCACGTCGTCCGACTTGACGGTGAGGATCTCCTGCAGGGTGTAGGCGGCACCGTATGCCTCGAGGGCCCACACCTCCATCTCGCCGAAGCGCTGGCCGCCGAACTGGGCCTTGCCGCCGAGCGGCTGCTGGGTGACCAGGCTGTAGGGGCCGATCGACCGGGCGTGGATCTTGTCGTCCACCAGATGATGCAGCTTCAGCATGTAGATGTAGCCGACCGTGACCTTGCGGTCGAACGGCTCGCCGGTACGACCGTCGACCAGGTTGACCTGGCCCGACTTGTCGAGACCTGCCATCTCCAGCATTTCGACGATGTCAGCCTCGTGGGCGCCGTCGAACACCGGCGAGGCGAAGGGAACGCCCCGGCTCAGGTTCCTGGCGAGCTCGATGGTATGCTCGTCGTCGAGGTCGGCGATCTCGGCCTTGTAAGCCTTCTCGCCATAGACCTCGCGCAGGTGCTTCTTGACCTGGGCGACCGATGCCTCGCGGGCGCCGTTCACCATCTCGCCGATGCGCTTGCCGAGACCCGCGGCGGCCCATCCGAGATGGGTCTCGAGGATCTGACCAACGTTCATGCGGCTGGGCACGCCCAGCGGGTTCAGCACGATGTCGACGGGCTGGCCTTCCTCGAGGTACGGCATGTCCTCGAGCGGCATGATGCGCGAGATCACGCCCTTGTTGCCGTGACGGCCGGCCATCTTGTCGCCCGGCTGCAGCTTGCGCTTGGTGGCGACGAAGACCTTGACCATCTTCATCACGCCCGGCGGCAGCTCGTCGCCGCGCTGCAGCTTGTCGACCTTGCTGTCGAAGCGGTCCTGCAGGCGCTTCATCGATTCGTCGAACTGCTTGTTCGACGCCTCGAGCTCGGACTGCTTCTTGTCGGTCTTGACGGCGATCTGGCGCCACTGGCCGGGCGTATACTCGCCCAGCACCTTGTCGGTGATGCGCGTGCCCGGCTTCAGGCCCTTCAAGCCCCCGGCCACCGTCTGGTTCATCAGCATTTCCTGGATCTGGCTGTAGAAGCTCCGCTCCAGGATGGCCTTTTCGTCGTCGCGGTCCTTGGCCAGACGCTCGATCTCGTCACGCTCGATGGCGAGCGCGCGCTCGTCCTTGTCGACGCCGCGGCGGTTGAACACGCGGACCTCGACGACCGTGCCCTCGACGCCCGGCGGTACCTTGAGCGAGGTGTCGCGCACGTCGGCCGCCTTCTCGCCGAAGATGGCGCGCAGCAGCTTCTCTTCCGGGGTCATCGGGCTCTCGCCCTTCGGCGTCACCTTGCCGACCAGGATGTCGCCCGCCTTCACCTCGGCGCCGATATAGACGATGCCCGCCTCGTCGAGGTTCTTCAGAGCCTCTTCGCCGACGTTGGGGATGTCGCGGCTGATCTCCTCCTGGCCGAGCTTGGTGTCGCGGGCCATGACCTCGAACTCCTCGATGTGGATCGAGGTGAAGACGTCATCGCGCACGATGCGCTCGCTAAGCAGGATCGAGTCCTCGAAGTTGTAGCCATTCCACGGCATGAAGGCGACGAGCACGTTGCGGCCGAGCGCCAGCTCGCCGTCACGCGTCGACGGGCCGTCGGCCACGATGTCGCCCTTCTTCACCTGGTCGCCGACCTTCACCAGCGGCTTCTGGGTGATGCAGGTGCTCTGGTTGGAGCGCTGGAACTTCAGCAGGTTGTAGATGTCGACCGCGGGACGGTTCGGCCCCACCTCGTCGGTGGCGCGCACGACGATACGCATGGCGTCGACCTGGTCGACCACGCCGGTGCGGCGCGCGGCGATCGCCACGCCCGAATCGCGGGCCACCACCTCTTCCATGCCGGTGCCGACCAGCGGCGCTTCGGCCTGGATCAGCGGCACCGCCTGGCGCTGCATGTTCGAGCCCATTAGCGCGCGGTTGGCGTCGTCGTTCTCGAGGAACGGGATCAGCGCCGCGGCGACCGACACGATCTGCTTGGGCGACACGTCGACGAAGTCGATCGTGTCGGGCCGGCCGAGGATGTACTCGCCGCCCTTGCGGCACTGCACCAGGTCCGACACGAACTTGCCGCGCGCATCGATCTCGGCGTTGGCCTGGGCCACCGTGTAGCGGCCCTCCTCCATCGCCGACAGATAGACGACCTCGTCGCTGACGCGGCCGTGCGCGACCTTGCGGTACGGGCTCTCGATGAAGCCGTACTGGTTCACCCGCGCGTAGGTGGCGAGCGAGTTGATCAGGCCGATGTTGGGGCCTTCCGGCGTCTCGATCGGGCAGATGCGGCCGTAGTGCGTCGGATGCACGTCGCGCACCTCGAAGCCGGCGCGCTCGCGCGTCAGGCCGCCCGGTCCCAGGGCCGACAGGCGACGCTTGTGCGTCACTTCCGACAACGGGTTGGTCTGGTCCATGAACTGGCTGAGCTGGCTCGAGCCAAAGAACTCGCGCACCGCCGCCGCCGCCGGCTTGGCGTTGATCAGGTCGTGCGGCATCACGGTGTCGATGTCGATCGAGCTCATGCGCTCGCGGATCGCGCGCTCCATGCGCAGCAGGCCGACGCGGTACTGGTTCTCCATCAGCTCGCCAACCGAGCGGACGCGACGGTTGCCGAGATGGTCGATGTCGTCGATCTCGCCGCGGCCGTCCTTGAGGTCGTGCAGCACCTTGACCACGGCGAGGATGTCCTCGCGGCGCAGCGTGCGCTGGGTGTCGGGCACGCCCTGGAACTCGAGCCGCATGTTCATCTTCACGCGGCCGACCGGCGAGAGGTCGTAGCGGTCGATGTCGAACAACAGGCCCTGGAACAGGGTCTCGGCCTGCTCGAGCGTCGGCGGCTCGCCCGGACGCATGACGCGATAGATGTCGAGCAGCGCCTCTTCACGGTTGGAGTTCTTGTCGGCCGCCAGGGTGTTGCGGATGTAGGGGCCGACATTGACGTGATCGATGGCGAGCGTCGGCAGGACGTCGATGTCGTTCTCCTCGAACAGGTCGAGCACCGCCTGGGTGATCTCCTGGCCGGCCTCGACATAGATCTCGCCCGTCTTCTCGTTGATGACGTCGAGCGCGGCGTAGCGGCCGATCAGCTCCTCGGGCGACACCCGGATTTCCTTGATGCCCTGCTCCTTGAGGCGGTTGAGCAGGCGCGGCGTCATCTTGGCGCCGGCATCGGCCACGGCCTTGCCGGTCTTGCCGTTCACCAGGTCGTGCGTCAGCTTCACGCCGCGCATCGAATCGGCGTCGAACGGCGTGTTCCAGCCGTCCTTCTCGCGCTTGTAGACGACCTGACCGTAGAACGCCGCCAGGATCTCCTCCGGCGACATGCCCTGGGCCTCGGTCGGATCGAGCGTCTGGCCCTTGGCGACGGCAGCCGCGCGCTTTTTCCAGGTCGCGTCGTTGTCGAGCGCGAGCAGCAGCGTCGTCACCGGAATCTTGCGGCGACGGTCGATGCGGACGTGGATCAGGTCCTTGGCGTCGAACTCGAAATCGAGCCACGAGCCGCGATAGGGGATGATGCGGGCAGCGAACAGGTACTTGCCCGACGAATGGGTCTTGCCCTTGTCGTGATCGAAGAAGACGCCCGGCGAGCGGTGCATCTGGCTCACGATCACGCGCTCGGTGCCGTTGACGATGAAGGTGCCGTTGTCGGTCATGAGCGGCATGTCGCCCATGTAGACGTCCTGCTCCTTGATATCGCGGATCGAGCGCGAGCCCGCTTCCTCGTCGATGTCCCACACGACGAGCTGCAGCGTGACCTTGAGTGGAGCGGCGTAGGTGATGCCGCGCTGCTGGCATTCCTCGACGTCGTACTTGGGCTCCTCGAACTCGTACTTCACGAATTCCAGGCTGGCGCGCTCGGCGAAGTCCTTGATCGGGAACACGCCGCGGAAGACCTCCTGCAGGCCCGACTGGGTCCGCTTGGCCGCCGCGATGTTGCGCTGCAGGAAGTTCTCGTACGAGCTCTTCTGGACCTCGATGAGGTTGGGCATCGGTGCCACAGATTCGATGTGGCCGAAGAAGCGACGAATCCGTTTGCGCGTATTGAAGGCCGTGGCCATCCTGCGTCCTCGAAGGTTCAAGGGCGGTAGAAATACCCGCTGCTTTCTCGGAGCTCCCGGCCCGCCAGCCGTTCGCCCCATCCGTCGCAGAGGGCCACTTGTCGGAACAGACTTTTTGGAAGTCTGCTCAGATAAGGGGCCGTCGTTATTCTTCAAGCCTTCGCCGAACTCACTTCGTTTCCTAAACTTCCCTTCCTCTCCTTTCTTCCTCCTCTCCCCCACTAGGGTAGAGGCTGGGTGAGGGGTTGCGCACCCCTGTCACCCCCTCTCCTAGCCTCTCCCCCTAGCGGGGAGAGGAACAAGAGATGTGAGACGTACGAGACGTCTCACATGTTCGCTGAACTACTTCAGCTCGACCTTGGCGCCCTCGGCCTCGAGCTTGGCCTTGAGCTTCTCGGCGTCGGCCTTCGGCACGCTTTCCTTGACCGCCTTGGGCGCGCTCTCGACCAGGTCCTTGGCCTCCTTGAGGCCGAGACCGGTGATCTCGCGCACCGCCTTGATGACGTTGATCTTCTTGTCGCCGGCGGCGGCGAGGATGACGTTGAACTCGTCCTTGACCTCGGCCGGAGCGGCAGCAGCGGCGCCCGGCGCGGCAGCGGCGGCGACCGGAGCGGCGGCGCTGACGCCCCACTTCTCCTCGAGCAGCTTGCTGAGCTGAGCGGCCTCGAGGACCGTCAGGGCCGAGAGCTCCTCGACCAGCTTTTCCAGATTAGCCATTTCTCTTCTCCTGAATTCCCGAACTTCGTTGAAACGGATGTCGATACGTGAGGCTTACGCCGCCTTCGCACCGTCCTCCTTGGCTCCGTACGCTCCGAACACACGAGCGAGCTGACCGGCCGGCGCCTGCAGAACGCCCGCGACCTTGGTCGCCGGGGCCTGCAGAAGACCGATGATCTTGCCGCGCAGAGCATCGAGGGACGGCAGCGAGGCGAGAGCCTGGACGCCTGCGACGTCCAGCGTGTTCTCACCCAGTGCACCGCCGACGATGCTGAGCTTCTCGTTGTCCTTGGCGAAGGCCGCGATGGCCTTCGCCGCAGCGACGGGATCCTTGGAGTAGGCGATGGCAGTCGGGCCCGTGAACAAGGGACCGAGCGCCGTGAAGGCCGTGCCCTCGAGGGCACGGAGCGTGAGCCGGTTCTTGGTGACCTTGTAGCTTGCGCCGGCCGCCCGCACCTTGCGGCGCAGGTCCGTCACTTCCTGGACCGAGAGGCCGGACTGGCGGGTGACCACCATCAGGCTCGCGTCCTTGAAGATCTGGTTCAGCTCGACGATCGCTTCGGCCTTTTCCGAACGATTCACGGCTTTCTCCAATTGAGACCCAACCCGGGGGATCCGGATCGGATCGGCTGCGTTGCAGACTGCACAGCCTCCGTTGGCGGGTTAGCGCGAACGGAGACCTCGCGGTCCGGTTCGCCTGCCCCGGAAGTTCGGGCGCGTACGCGCACCCCGAAGAGTGCAGCGTCGATTCCCTTGCCCCCGTCTGCGCTGGCGGATTGCTCCTTTAGGCCTGCTCCCGAAAGAGCAAGGCACCGGCGGTCTCGGACAGGTGGAGTTCGAAACCTCGCGGTCTCTCGCTCCTTCACCGCGGACCCCTCAACGAATTGGGGTGCCCACGACGAAACTCTAAAACTCTTTAGCCAGCGCTCAGGTGTTGAGCGCAGTGGCCGGGTCGAGCTTGACGCCCGGACCCATGGTCGAACTGAGCGACACCTTCTTGATGAAGGTGCCCTTGGCGCCGCTCGGCTTGGCGCGATTGATCGCGGTCACCAGCGCCTTGACGTTGGCGGTGATCGCCTCCTCGGAGAACGAGGCCTTGCCGACGCCTGCATGGATGATGCCGGCCTTCTCGGCGCGGAACTCGATCGAACCCGCCTTGGCAGCCTTCACGGCGGCGGTGACGTCCTGGGTCACGGTGCCGAGCTTGGGGTTCGGCATCAGGCCGCGCGGGCCCAGCACCTTACCGAGACGGCCGACCACGCCCATCATGTCCGGCGTGGCAATGCAGCGCTCGAAGTTCATCTCGCCGGCATTGATCTTCTCGGCAAGATCTTCCGCACCCACCACGTCGGCGCCGGCAGCCTTGGCCTCCTCGGCCTTCGGCCCGCGGGCGAACACCGCGACGCGCACCGACTTGCCGGTGCCGTTGGGCAGCTCGATCATGCCGCGCACCGCCTGGTCGGCGTGGCGCGGATCGATGCCGAGGTTCATGGCGACCTCGATGGTCTCGTCGAACTTCGCCTTGGCGTTGGCCTTGACGATCTTCACCGCCTCTTCGAGCGGATAGGTCTTGTCGCGGTCGACGATCGCGAAGGCGGCCTTGTAGCGCTTGCCCTGGCTCATGGCTTACTCCACCACCTGGAGGCCCATCGAGCGGGCCGAGCCCACCACCTGGGCCATCGCCGATTCGACCGTGTCGCAGTTGAGATCGGGCATCTTCTGCTTGGCGATCTCCTCGACCTGCGCCTTGGTCACCTTGCCGACGATCTGCGTGCCGACGGTCTTGGCGCCCGATTCGATGCCCGCGGCCTTCTTGAGGAAGTAGCTGACCGGCGGGGTCTTGGTGATGAAGGTGAAGCTGCGGTCCTGGAACACGGTGATGACCACCGGGATCGGCATGCCCGCTTCCATCTTCTGGGTGCGCGCGTTGAACTGCTTGCAGAATTCCATGATGTTGACGCCCTGCTGACCGAGCGCGGGCCCGATCGGCGGCGACGGATTTGCCTTGCCAGCTGGCACTTGCAGCTTGACGTAGGCCTGAATCTTTTTGGCCATGCCTGCCCCTCCTGTGGGCGGCGCGGTACGGCCATGGCCGGCCTCCCGCACCCTATGTTAAAGCCAAGCCCTTGATCCTGAAGGATTTTCGGTCTCGGCCACCGCATGAGAAAAGGCCGGCACACAGGCCAGCCCCTCAAGGGCGCGCGGTCTAACAGATTAGTACGCGCCCGACAACCCCCCGGATTTGGGCGTTTTCAAGGTGTTATCCCCCTCGGAGGAGAACCCTCAGATCTTCTCCACCTGGGCGTAGTCGAGCTCGACGGGAGTCGAGCGGCCGAAGATCGAGACCGCGACCTTCAGGCGGGCGCGCTCCTCGTCGACGTCCTCGACGGTGCCGTTGAACGAGGCGAAGGGGCCGTCGGCCACCTTGACCTGCTCGCCGATCTCGAAGCTGACGGCGGGCTTGGGCCGCTCCACGCCTTCCTGGACCTGGCGCAGGATGCGGGTCGCTTCGGCGTCGGAGATCGGCACCGGCTTGCCACGGCCACCGCCGCCCAGGAAGCCCGTGACCTTGGCGGTGTTCTTCACCAGATGCCAAGTCTCGTCGCTGAGATCCATCTTCACCAGGACGTAGCCCGGGAAGAACTTGCGCTCGGTCTGGACCTTGGCGCCGCGGCGGACCTCGACGACCTCCTCGGTCGGCACGATCACCTCGGTGATTTCCTCGGCCAGGCCCTTCTTTTCGGCCTGCTCGCGGATCGACGAAGCGACCTTGTTCTCAAAGCCCGAATAGGCGTGAACGACGTACCAACGATGCGGCATTTCAGGAAACCCCGAGCAGCAGCTTCACGACGAAGCCGATGATCTTGTCGGCCACCAGGAAGAACAGCGCCGCGATCACGACGAAGATGAAGACCATGCTGGTGGTGATCATGGTCTCGCGCCGGGTCGGCCAAGTGACTTTCGCCACCTCGGCACGGACCTCGCGAACGAATTCGATGGGATTCTTGGTCATTCTCGCTGTTCTTCAGGCAATGGCAGGAGTGGAGGGACTCGAACCCCCGACCCTCGGTTTTGGAGACCGATGCTCTACCAACTGAGCTACACTCCTACGGGCCGCTGAGGGTCTAAACCTTCAGCGGCTTTTTCTCTATAGCCTACTTCACGATCTTGGTAACGACGCCGGCACCGACGGTGCGGCCGCCCTCGCGGATGGCAAAGCGCAGGCCCTCGTCCATGGCGATCGGCTGGATCAGCTCGACCACCATGCGCGCATTGTCGCCCGGCATCACCATCTCCGTGCCTTCCGGCAGCGACACCACCCCCGTCACGTCCGTCGTCCGGAAGTAAAACTGCGGACGATAGTTCGTGAAGAACGGCGTGTGCCGGCCACCCTCCTCCTTGGTCAGGATGTAGGCCTCGGCCTCGAAGTTCGTGTGCGGCGTGATCGACCCCGGCTTGGCCAGAACCTGGCCGCGCTCGACATCCTCGCGGCCAACCCCGCGCAGCAGCGCACCGATGTTGTCGCCCGCCTCGCCCTGGTCCAACAGCTTGCGGAACATCTCCACACCCGTCACAACCGTCTTGGTCGTGGCCTTCAGCCCCACGATCTCGATCTCCTCGCCGACCTTCACGATCCCGCGCTCGACGCGGCCCGTCACAACCGTGCCGCGGCCCGAGATCGAGAACACGTCCTCGATCGGCATCAGGAACGGCTTGTCCTTGTCGCGCACAGGCTGCGGGATGTAGCGGTCGACCTCCTCCATCAGCTTCAGGATCGACTGCTCGCCCTGCTCGGCGTCCTTGTCTTCCAGCGCCATCAGCGCCGAACCGCGCACCACCGGAATGTCGTCGCCCGGGAACTGGTAGCTCTTCAAGAGCTCGCGCACTTCCAGCTCGACCAGGTCCAGCAGTTCCGGGTCGTCCACCATGTCGACCTTGTTCATGTACACAACCAGCGCCGGCACGCCGACCTGGCGGGCCAGCAGGATGTGCTCGCGCGTCTGCGGCATCGGACCGTCAGCCGCGGAAACGACGAGAATGGCGCCGTCCATCTGCGCCGCTCCCGTGATCATGTTCTTCACGTAGTCGGCGTGGCCCGGGCAGTCGACGTGCGCGTAGTGGCGGTTCTGCGTCTCGTACTCAACGTGCGCCGTCGAGATCGTGATGCCGCGCTCGCGCTCCTCCGGCGCCTTGTCGATCTGGTCGTACGCCGTGAACGTCGCACCACCCGTCTTCGCCAGGATCTTCGTGATCGCCGCCGTCAGCGACGTCTTGCCGTGATCAACGTGCCCGATCGTCCCGATGTTGCAGTGCGGCTTGTTCCGCTCAAACTTCGCCTTCGTCATGGTGTCGCGACCCTCTGATACATTCCGTCGACATACGCCTTCAAACTGGAGCGGGTGAAGGGAATCGAACCCTCGTCGTAAGCTTGGAAGGCTTCTGCTCTACCATTGAGCTACACCCGCAACTCCTGAACAGGGCTACCACACGCACGCAAGCCAAAGCCTTGGGGCCGTTGGTGGAGGGGGAAGGATTCGAACCTTCGTAGACGCGAAGTCGGCAGATTTACAGTCTGCTGCCATTGACCGCTCGGCCACCCCTCCGAACCTGCGGCAAACGCGGCGCGAGATAAGCCTGTTCAGCCCGTGAAACGGGCGCGCGTTGCTCGCAAATCCAATGGGTTACGTCAAGGGCAAATCCCCTTATACAGGCCGCCATGCGCTCCCGCCCGTCGCATTCGCACCGTTCCAAGCGCCCGAGCCGTGATCGCCAGCAGAAAGGCGGGCATCAGTCGGTGTGGATTTACGGCCGTCACGCCGTGCTGGCCGCCCTCGCCAATCCGGAACGCCGGATCGAGCGCATCCTTGCCACCAAGGAGGCGGCCGAACGCCACGCCACCGAGCTGGGAAACAAGGTCGAACTCTTCTCCCGCGACGACCTCGGCCATCGCCTGCCCGCCGGTGCCGTCCATCAAGGCCTTGCCGCCCTGGTGGCGCCCCTGGAGGAGCCGCAGCTCGAGGACGTTTTGGCCCGCTGCGGCGAGAACGCCCTGGTCCTTGCCCTCGATCAGGTTACCGACCCGCACAATGTCGGCGCCATCCTGCGCAGCGCAGCGGCTTTTGGCATAGCTGGCCTGATTGTCACCGAGCGCCATGCGCCGGCCGACACCGGCGTGCTGGCCAAGGCGGCATCGGGTGCGCTGGAAATGGTGCCCCTGGTGCGCGCCGTGAACCTGGCGCGCGCGCTGGAACAACTGAAGGAAGCGGGCTTCTGGCTCTATGGCCTGGACGAGCGCGGCGATATCGCCATCAACGATCTCGATCTTGGCGGCCGCGCCTGCATCGTGCTGGGCGCCGAGGGCGAAGGCTTGCGTCGGCTGACCGCCGAGAAATGCGACCGGCTCGTGACAATTCCGACCGACGCCAAGCTTGCCGCTCTCAACGTCTCCAACGCCGCCGCTGTCGCGGCCTATGAGTGGGCGCGGCGCCGCATCAAATCTTCGTAGAGGGCGACATACTCGCTGGCCATCCGCCTGGCAGCGAAGCGCCGCTCGAAACAAGCACGCACTTGCCGCCGGTCGATCTCGCCGAGACGCCTGACGGCGCGCACGGCCTCCTCTTCGTTGTCGACGACGAAGCCCGTGACGCCTTCGTCGATCACTTCCGGCACCGAGCCATGGCGATAAGCGATCACCGGCGTGCCGCAGGCCATGGCCTCGATCATGACCAGGCCGAACGGCTCAGGCCAGTCGATGGGAAACAACAGCGCCGCCGCCTCGGCCAGGAATTGTTCCTTGGTGTCGTCATTGACCTCGCCCGTGAGCTGGATGTCACGGCCGTCGATCTTGGGCTCGAGCTGTTCCTTGAAGTAGCCACGCTCGCCTTTGGGCACCTTGGCCGCGATGCGCAGCGGCATGCCGGCGTCCCGCGCGATCCGCATGGCTTCTTCAGGTCCCTTCTCCTTGGTCAGCCGGCCGAGGAAGGCGAGATACGATCCGGGCTCGAACCGGGGGTGCAGCGAATCGGAAGGAAGGCCGTGATAGACGGTGCCCAGCCAGTTGGCGCCGGGCAGCGGCAGGCGCTGGTTGTGCGAGATCGACACGAAGGGCGCGTCTGGAAAATGGCGCACGACATCCGGCAGGCCGGCGATATCCAGGCGGCCGTGGAAGGTGCTGAGGAAAGGCACGCCCGATCGGGTGAGCAGCGGCAGATGCAGCCAGTCGATGTGGCAATGGATGACGTCGAACTCCCCGGCACGCCGCGCCATGGTTTCGAGCAGCACCGCCTGCACGGCGACCGGATCTGTGCGCGGCCGGCCGAGACGAAAGGCGTAGGGCCATACCGGCACCAGCTTGGCGCGCGTCTGCGAATTGCCGCTGGCAAACAGGGTGACGTCATGGCCAAGCTCGACCAACTCGTCGACCAGCCACGCCACGACGCGTTCGGTGCCGCCGTAGAGCTTGGGCGGCACGCTTTCGGCCAGGGGAGCGATCTGGGCAATACGCATCGCCGTTGCCGCTACGGTCGCCGGTAGCCGGCCAGCAGGTCGAGCCAGTCTTCCAGCAGGCGGCTCATGAGGAACTTCTCGCGCACCGTCTCGCGCGCCTGTGCGCCGATCCGTTCGCGCAAACCGGGATCGCGCAACAGCTGCACGATCCGGTCGGCCGCCTGATCGACGCTATCGACGAGGAACCCGTTCTCGCCGTCACGGATCTGACGGCGAATGCCGCCGACATTTCCGCCGACCACGGCAGCGCCCTTCCACATCGCCTCGGTCACCGTCAGTCCAAAGCCTTCGCGCGTGGACTTCTGCAGGACGACGGCGGCGCGCCGCTGCAGGGCGTTCACCAGAAGCGGATCGTCGACCGTGAGCACGATGACGCGCTGGTCGATCGAATTCCTGATGGTTTCGAGGATGACATCACCTTCGGGGTCGTCGCTCGCGGTGTTGCCCAGCAGGACCAGCGTGCAGTCCTCCCGCTCGCGCGCTTTGCGGAAGGCCTCGATGACGCCCATCGGGTCCTTCCAGCGATCGAAGCGCGAGATCTGCGTCACCAACGGCCGATCGGTCGGGATCCTGTGAAGGGACAGGCATTCGTCGATTTCGCGCTCGGACAATTCGGCGTTCTTGGCCGAAAAAGGATTGATCGCCGGCGTGACGAAGCGCTGCACGATCTCGAGATCCTGCGCGTACTCAGGCAGTGAGAAAATCGCGGCGTCGTATTGGTCGACGAACCCGCGCAGGTAGTTCCACACCGGAGGGTGGGGCCTCGAAAGGTCGATATGGCACTGCCATAGCCACGGCATCTTGCGCTCGCCGAAATGCTCGACCAAAGGCAGAGGTTGCGGATCATGCACGACGACCGCGTCGCAGCCCGCAAGATGGAGCCGCGTGGCGTTCTCGAACACGACCTGCTCGTAGACCGCCTTCTCGGACTCCGAGAGATCGACCCTTTCGCCCTGCAGCGTGTTGTGAAGCTTCTTCGTGCAGTTGAAGAAGGCCGGCGTGCCCTGGATCTGGCGCCAACCGGTTTCGATGCCGATGGTGTTCATCATCAAGGTGAGCGGCGTCAGGATCTCGGTGACGCCACCGCCGTAGAAGGTCGAGTTGATGTGGATGACATGCGCGCCACGCACGCGGTCGGCCTTCTTGAATATCCGCTCGGACGTCGCCGCGCCGATCAGCGGTTCGTACTGGTCGAGTGGATGCAGCCCAAGGGTAGCCTTTCCGAGGGCCGCAGGTTCTACGGACATCGCCGTGCCTCCTCCAACGATCAGGCTGAACGTAAGGTGGATAAGGCTCCCGACCGCCCGAGGTTCCCGGCAAGGCCGTCTTGGCCAAGTCATCGGAAAACTCTAAAAGGGCTCGCAACGCCGGGTTAGCACAGTGGTAGTGCAGCGGTTTTGTAAACCGAAGGTCGGGGGTTCAAATCCCTCACCCGGCACCATTTACGGGACATCGGATGATCACAGTCCTCGTCGCGGGCGCCGCCGGCTACATCGGCAGCCGCGTCTGCAAGGCGTTGGCCGAGGCTGGCGACAGACCTGTCTGTTACGACACGCTGGAGAAGGGCCACGACTGGGCGCGAGCTCGGGTGGACGTCCCAACGCGATCTCGCCGCGTAGATCGAGGACACGCTGCGCTGGCGCCGGAAGATGCCGCGCTAGTCTTCTTCCGGACCGCCGGCTTCCCGGCTCAAAGGGAGCGCGGACCTGGAGGTCCGCGCTCCGATGAGCATGAGCCGGCTGGAAGCCGGCGGTCCGGAAGAATCAGAGGCGCAGAGGCAACGACCGCAGGCGCTTCCCCGTGGCGGCAAAGACCGCATTGGCGACGGCCGGCGCGATCGGCGGGGTGCCGGGTTCGCCGACGCCGCCGATGGAAGACGAACCGGTGTCGACCAGATGCACCGTCATCGCCGGCGCATCGGCCAGGCGCACGGCGTCATAGTCGGGGAAGTTCGACTGCTCGACGGCGCCGTTGGCCAGCGTGATCTCGCCGTAGAGCGCAGCCGAGAGGCCGTAGATGATGCCGCTCTCCATCTGCGCGCGCACGATGGCGGGATTGACCACCGGACCGCAATCGATGGCGCAGGTGACGCGCTTGACCTGCAGGGTGTTGCCGTCCGCCACGACGACCTCGGCGACCTGCGCCACGATCGAGCCGAACGAGGCGCGCAAGGCGATGCCGCGTCCCGATCCCGCCGGCAGCGGCTGCCCCCAGCCCGCCTCCTTCGCCGCCGTCTCCAGCACCTTCAGATGGCGCGGCTGCTTCGCCAGAAGCTCGCGGCGGAACTCGAACGGGTCCTTCTTCAGGGCCGACGCCAGCTCGTCGACGAAGCTCTCGTCGAAGAAGGCGGTGTGCGAATGGCCGACCGAGCGCCAGAACCCGACCGGCACCGAGCCGTCGGGCACCACGGCCTCGAGCTTGTAGAACGGAAAGGCGTAAGGCGGGTTCTCGACGGCGTTGCCTTCGGGCTTGCCCTGCGACGGCAGGCCGATCACGCGCGCGGGAAACTGATCGGCCGGCGATTGCGCCACCTGGCGCTTGGCGACGCTCGCCAGCTTGGGCGCGCCGCCCGATGTGTCGAGCTCGGCCCGCCAGCGCGCCAGCGCCATCGGCCGGTAGTAGTCGTGGCGGATGTCCTGCTCGCGCGACCACAGGACCTGGACGGGCCGCTCGGGCATCGCCATGGCGCAGGTCACGGCCTGGCGCACCAGGTCGACCTCGGCGCGCCGGCCGAAGCCGCCGCCAAGGAAGGTCGTGCGCACCGTGACCTGGGCCTGCGGCACGTCGGCCGTCTTGCCGGCGACCAGCCTCATGAGGGTCGGCGACTGGTTGGGCATCCAGACGTCGACGCCGTTCTTGTCGCCCTGCCGCGTCACCTGCGCCGTGCAGTTCATCGGCTCCATGGTGGTGTGCGCCAGATACGGTGCGCGGTAGGTCGCCTCGATCGGCCGCGCCGTCGCGGGCTTCTTCTCCTCGCCCAGCGTGCGTGTGAGTGCCGGCTTGCCGTCCTGCATCAGCCCCTCGTAGCGCCGCCACAGCGTGGCGCTGTCGAGGTCGGGCTCGGGCCCCGGCTGCCACTGCACCTCGACGCCTTCCTGGAGAAGCTTGTTGGCGCGCCACCAGCTCGTGCCGATCGCGGCGATGCCGCCTGGCACGACGATCACGGTCTCCACGCCCTTGGGCAGGCTGCCCTTGACCTTGAAGCCGGTGGCCGCGCCGCCGAAGGTTGGTGCGTTCAGCACCGCGGCGTAAAGAAGATTGGGCCGGCGCACGTCGATGCCGAAGGTCGCCACCCCCAGCACCTTGGCCGGGATATCGAGGCGCGGCAGCGGCTTGCCTATGAGCTTGAACTCCGACGGCTTCTTGAGGGCAGGTGCGGGCATCGACGACAGGTCGCCGACGTGGTCGACCAGCTCGCCGAAGGTGGCGACGCGTCCGCCGCTCTTGCGCCGCACCTCGCCATCCACGACCACGAGCTCGGCGACCGGCACGGACGCCTTGCGGCTCGCCGCGCGCAGCAGCAGGTCGCGCGCCACCGCACCCGCGACGCGCATGGGATGCCAGGCATCGCGCACGCTGGTCGATCCACCGGTCGCCAGCACGCCTAAGACGCCGCCGAGCTTGCCCGCCATCCAATGCGCGATATCGACGACGGTGCCCTCTTCCTCGGGCGAGAAGGGCAGGCCGTCGATCAGGATGTCGACATTGCGATAGACGCCGTGCTCGGGCGGGTCTTCGACGCGCATCTGGTTCCAGCGCGCGTCCATCTCCTCGGCGACCAGCATGGCGAACGCGGTCTGCACGCCCTGCCCCATCTCGGCGCGCGGCACGGCGACCACCACGCCATTGTCGCGCGTGATCTTCACCCAGCCACTCAGGCCCGCCTCGTTCGGCTTGACGTTGAACAGCGTGCGTTCGCCGAGACGATCGCGCTCGCGGGCAAACCAGAAGCCGACGCCTAAAAGGCCACCACCGGCGATGCCGCCGATGATCGCCATGCGCCGGGTCCACTTCTTCACGGCCCGCCGCCCAGCAGCGCCGCGGCACGATGCACGGCCCGGCGGATGGCGCTGTAGGTGCCACAGCGACAGATGTTGGACAGGACCTCGTCGATGTCCTTGTCGCTGGGCTTGGGATTGGCCTTGAGGAGCGCCACCGCCGACATGATGAAACCGGGCTGGCAGTAGCCGCACTGGGGCACCTGCTCCTCGATCCACGCCTTCTGCACGGCGTGCAGCTGCCCCAGCGCCAGTCCCTCGATGGTGATCACCGTCTTGCCGTCGACGTCGGACGCCGCCATCGAGCAGGAGCGCACGGCCACGCCGTCGACGTGCACGGTACAGGCGCCGCACGAGGCCACGCCACACCCGTACTTCGGTCCGACGATGTCGAGGTCCTCGCGCAGGACCCACAGCAGGGGCTTGTCGGCCTCGACGTCCACGCGGGCCGGCTGGCCGTTGATGGTGAACGAGATCATCGCCGGATCAGCGTATCACCCAGGACGAGCACGTCCATCTTCGTCCGCAGGAAACAGTCGATGGCTTCCTCGGGCCTGCAAACAACCGGCTCGTTCTCGTTGAAGCTGGTGTTCAGCACCATCGGCACGCCGGTGATGTCGCGGAACGACTGAATCAGCCGGGCATAGCGCGGATTGCCCGCCCATGTGACGGTCTGCAGCCGGCCGGTGCCGTCGACATGGGTGACCGCCGGGATCTCCTTCCGCTTGGCTTCGCGGATCCGGAAGACCTGCATCATGAAGGGCACGTCGTCGTCGGTCTCGAACCACTCGGGCACCGCCTCGCGCAGGACCGACGGCGCGAACGGCCGGAAGGATTCCCGGCGCTTGATCTTGAGGTTGAGGATGTCCTTCATGTCGGTGCGCCGCGGATCGCCCAGGATCGAGCGGTTGCCGAGCGCCCGCGGGCCCCATTCGAGGCGACCCTGGAACCAGCCGATCACCTTGCCGAGCGAGATCGCCTCGGCGGTGCGCTTGCACAGCGTCGCCTCGTCGGCGATGCGCTCGATGGTGCAACCTGCCGCGTCGAAGTCGGCGCGGCGCTCGGCGATCGCGCGGGCGATCTGGTCAGGTGTGGCGGATGGACCCCAGTACGCGTGGTCCATGACGAAGTGCCGCCGCGCGTTGGCGCCGCCGAGCTTGTGCCAGGTCGCGAAGGCCGCACCGATCGCGCCGCCGGCATCGCCGCCGGCCGACTGGACGTAGAGCTTCCTGAACGGCGAGCGCTCCAGCACCTTGCCGTTGGCCACCGAGTTGTAGGCGCAGCCGCCTGCCAGCACGACGGCGTCGGCGCCGTAGCGGCGGTGCAGGGCGCCCAAAAGATTGAAGAAGGCGTTCTCGTAGGTGACCTGCGCCGAGCGCGCGATGTCGCGATGGCGATCCTCCAGCGGCGCCGCCGGATCGCGCGCCGGGCCAAGCAGGCCGGCGAGCTCGTCGCTCCACAGTCGCCCGCCTGACGGGATGCCGTCCTTCACCTGGTAGTTGGCGCCCTGCCCCGAGGCATGGCGGAAGAAGCGCAGGTCGAGCTCGAAGGTGCCGTCGTCCTTCGTCTTCACGATCTGCTTCATGAGGTCGACGAAGCGCGGCTCGCCGTAGGGGGCAAGCCCCATCACCTTGTACTCGTCGCCGTAGTGCGGGAAGCCGATGAACTGCGTCATCGCCTCGTAGAACACGCCGAGCGAATGGGGGAAGTAGACGCGGCCGTCGACCGAGAGATGGCCGCCCTCGCCCAGGCCCCAGGCGGCCGACGAGAAGTCGCCGAAGCCGTCGACCGAGACCGCCACGGCCTTGTCGTAGGGCGACACCAGGAAGGCCGACGCGAGATGGCAGAGATGATGCTCGACGGCATGCACGGCGCCGCGGAACGCCTGGTCCGGCAGCGTTTGCTTGAGATTGCCGGCGATGTCGCCGCGCTCGCCGCGCTGGCGCAGCCGGCTCAGTACGTAGGACGGGCTGACGCCCGAGGTCAGGACGTAGCCGAGCTTGCGCCAGCGGTTGGCGCGGTTGTCGCTGTTGACGGCGACATGCTCGACGTCGCCGAGCGAGATGCCGGCCTCGCTGAGGCAGTAGCGGATCGATTCGCTGGGAAAGCCGCCCCAGTGCTTGATGCGGCGGAAGCGCTCCTCCTCGACGGCGGCAACCAAGGTGCCGTCCTTGACCAGGCAGGCCGCGGCGTCGGCGTGATAGGCGTTCAGCCCAAGGATGTAGGTCATCGGTCGAGGTCGCGGCGCAGCAGGTGCATGGACAGGATGAGGTCTGCGGTCACGCGTTGGGCTGTGTAGAGAAGGCCCGCCGCGCCGTCGAATATCAGGCCCTTCACGAACAGGCAGTGCACGGCGACGGCGATCGGCCCCAGGAACCGCGTGCGCCGCAGCCGGTCGGGCCAGCTCAGCTCGGACCACGGCCGCGTCGTCAGCTTCTCGGCCTCCTGCGCCTGGTAGCGCGACTGCGACTGCAACCAGTGCTCCAGGCTCTTGCGATCGTCATGCAGCAGGCGGTTGGCGAGCTTCACGATCGGTCCGTCGATGCTGAGCTTCTCGGTATGGCCGTCCTGCACGAAGCGGCCGTGGCCGCGGCGGAACAGGACGGGCAGCGCCGGGTAGAGCGAGGCTCGCAACGGCCGGCCGTCGATGCAATAAGTGAAGGCGATCTCGTAGGCCGCCGTCCCGGCGGCTGGTGTCAGGCCGGCGATCTCGTCACGCAGGGTCGGCTCGACCATGTAGTCGGCGTCCAGCCGCAGCACCCAGTCGCTGGCGATGCCCGTCGCCTCGACGGCGAAGCGCCATTGCTGGGCGTGGGTGTCGAACGGCCGCTGGCTCGTGCGGACGTTGGGGAAACGGCCGGCAATGGCCAGCGTGTCGTCGGTCGAGTTGCTGTCGACGATCACGACCTCTTTCGCCCACGTCAGGCGCTCGAGGGACCGTCCGATGTTGGCGGCTTCGTTGTAGGTCAGGATGACGGGGGTGATGTCGGCCAGCACGCTGCCTGGAAGGGCCAATGAGGCCTATGTGACTGGTATAGAGAGTTTTTTGGCACCGACCACCGATTTCCCCCAAAACTGTCCGCAGTCAGCCGCCAAAGTCGCCGTATTATTGCCGCGTCACTCGCCGCGTCATCGGGGCGACTTGACGAAAAAGCGCGAGGCGCGCAAACGAGCACCCCAACGCGCTTGGCGAGTCCACAGGCCAAGTCAGGCTTGCCTCGCAAGTCTTTGAAAAATCGGATAAAAGCCCTCTCTTCGCGTGAAAGGCTCGTGAATGTCCAAGAATGATCTCGTGGTCGTCACCGGCGCCGGTGGCTTCATCGGCGGCCATCTCGTCCGCGTCCTGCAGCAGCGCGGCCATACCAAGATCCGCGCCGTCGACGTCAAGCCGCTCAACGAGTGGTACCAGAAGACCCCGGGCGTCGAGAACCAGGTGGGCGACCTCGCCCTGCTCGAGCCCTGCCGGGCCGCCGCCAAGGGCGCGCGCACGATCTACAACCTCGCCGCCGACATGGGCGGCATGGGCTTCATCGAGACCCACAAGGCCGAGTGCATGCTGTCGGTGCTGGTCAGCACCCACATGCTGGTGGCGGCCAAGGAAGCCGGCACCGAGCGCTTCTTCTATTCGTCGTCGGCCTGCGTCTACAACGGCGACAAGCAGACCCGCACCGACGTGACCGCGCTCAAGGAAGAGGACGCCTACCCGGCCATGCCGGAAGACGGCTACGGCTGGGAGAAGCTCTTCAGCGAGCGCATGGCCCGTCACTACCGCGAGGATTACGGCATCGCCACCCGCGTGGCGCGCTATCACAACGTCTACGGGCCCGAGGGCACCTACGACGGCGGGCGCGAGAAGGCGCCGGCCGCGATCTGCCGCAAGGTCATCGCCGCCAAGCTCGCGGGCAAGCACGAGATCGAGATCTGGGGCGACGGCGAGCAGACCCGCTCGTTCATGTACATCGACGACTGCACCGACGGCACGATCCGCCTGGCGGCGAGCGACATCATCGAGCCGCTGAACATCGGCAGCGACGAGCTGGTCAGCATCAACCGCCTGGTCGACATCGTCGAGAAGATCGCCGGCGTGAAGCTGAAGCGCTCCTACAAGCTCGACGCGCCCAAGGGCGTGCGCGGCCGCAACAGCGACAACACGCTGATCAAGAAGCTGATGAACTGGGCGCCCTCCATCCGTCTCGAGGACGGCATGGAGAAGACCTATAAGTGGATCCACGACGAGATGACCTCGGGCAAGGCCTCGGTCGTCAACGCGCTGCCGCGCGCGGTGGCCGCGCAGTAGCGGTTCTGGGGCCTTAAGGGTCCCTCGGCCTTCGGCCTCGGGATGACAGTAATGCTGTCATCCCGAGCGCAGCGAGGGACCTTTCCCTAACGCCCGACCCGGCTGACGGCTCTGTTGCCGCGCAGCAAGCCGTCGAAATACTCGATGGTCTTCTTCAGCCCCTGCTCCAGCGGCACCTTGGGCTCCCACTTGAGCTTGTCGCGCGCCAGCGTGATGTCGGGGCAGCGCTGCAGCGGATCGTCGACCGGCAGCGGCCGGGCGATCACCAGCTTCGACTTGCCGCCGACCAGCTCGATCACCTTCTCGGCGAGATGCTTGATCGGCATCTCGACCGGATTGCCGAGATTGACCGGCCCGGTGAAGTCGTCCGGCGTGTGATCCATCAACCGTAGCCAGCCCTCGATCAGGTCGTCGACGTAGCAGAAGGCGCGGGTCTGCAGGCCGTCGCCGTAGATCGTGATGTCCTCGCCCTTGAGCGCCTGGACGATGAAGTTCGACACCACGCGGCCGTCGTTGGGATGCATGCGCGGGCCGTAGGTATTGAAGATGCGCGCGACCTTGATGCGGAGCTTGTGCTGCCGCCAGTAGTCGAAGAACAGCGTCTCGGCGCAGCGCTTGCCCTCGTCGTAGCAGGCGCGCGGGCCCAGCGGATTGACGTTGCCGCGATAGCTCTCGACCTGCGGATGCACCGTCGGATCGCCGTAGACCTCGCTGGTCGAGGCCTGGAAGATCTTGGCGCGCGTGCGCTTGGCCAGGCCCAGCATGTTGATGGCGCCGTGCACCGAGGTCTTGGTCGTCTGCACCGGGTCGTGCTGGTAGTGGATCGGCGAGGCCGGGCAGGCGAGATTGTAGATCTCGTCGATCTCGACGTAGAGCGGGAAGGTCACATCGTGGCGCATCAGCTCGAAACGCGGATTGTCGAGGCAAGCCACGATGTTCTGCTTGGTGCCGGTGAAATAGTTGTCGACGCACAAGACGTCGTTGCCGGCCGCCAGCAGCCGCTCGCAGAGATGCGAACCCAGGAAGCCCGCGCCGCCCGTGACCAATATTCGCTTGCTCATGTTTCCTCTGGCAGCCCGCTCGATCCCACGATCCGACAGTAGTGCACGCGGTCTGGACGATCAAACCCTTGAAAACACTCCCAAAGCACCGAAGATGCCGCCGCAAGTGAGGAAGCGTTGAGATGAGCATCAAGATCACGGGCCTGGCAGACATCGTGCGACAGCACGCGGCGGACCGCCCCGACGCCACGGCCCTGGTCCATGCCGGCCACAAGACGACCTACGCCCAGCTCGACCGGGCGGCGAGCCGCGTCGCCAACGCCCTGATCGGCGACGGCATCAAGCCGCAGGCGCGCATCGCCCATCTCGACAAGAGCAGCGACATCTTCTTCGAATTGCTGTTCGGCGGGGCCAAGGCCAATGCCGTGATGGTCTCGGTCAACTGGCGGCTGGCCGCGCCGGAAGTGCTGCACATCGTCAACGACGCCAAGGCCGAGATCCTGTTCGTCGGCGAGGAGTTCTTTCCCGTCGTCGAGAAGATCCGCGACGAGCTGAAGACGGTCCGCAAGATCGTGGCCTTCGGCGCACGCCACCCGGCGTGGGAGTCCTTCGACACCTGGCGCGACCGCCATCCCGATACCGACCCGCATCTGCCGGCCAAGCCGACCGACACCGCCGTGCAGTTCTACACCAGCGGCACCACGGGGCTGCCCAAAGGGGCGGAGCTGACCAACGCCAACTTCGCCTGGATGCTGCCGCTGTGGACCAGGACCTGGCTGTTGGCGCCGGGCGTGCCCAACCTCGTCTGCCTGCCGATGTTCCATATCGGCGGCGCCGGCTGGGGCATCGCCGGTCTCTTCTCCGGCGCCACCAACCACGTGATTCGCGAGTTCGTGCCGGTCGAGATCCTGCAGACCGTCGAGCGCGAGAAGCTGCAGGTCATGCTGCTGGTGCCGGCGATGATCCTGTTCCTGGTGCAGTCCCCACAGATCCGCGAGACCGATCTTTCGAGCCTGCGCCTGATCGTCTATGGCGCCGCGCCGATCCCGGCCGATCTGCTGCGGCAGGCGATGGGGATATTTCCCTGCGGCTTCCAGCAGGTCTACGGCCTCACCGAGACGACCGGCGCCATCACTCTGTTGC
Organism: uncultured Alphaproteobacteria bacterium; assembly: GCA_963809025.1. GTDB lineage: Bacteria > Pseudomonadota > Alphaproteobacteria > Reyranellales > Reyranellaceae > Reyranella. The sequence goes on from CAWEIE010000050.1 coordinate 295,964, forward strand.
CGCCCGACGATCACGACCCGGCCGACGTCAAGAAGCTGCTGTCCTGCGGCTATGCCCAGGAAGGCGTGGAGCTGCGCATTGTCGGCGACGACGGCAAGGACAGGGCGACGGGCCAGGTCGGCGAGATCGCCGTGCGCTCGCCGCAGATCATGGGCGGCTACTGGAACCTGCCCGATGCCACCCGGCGCGCCATCCAGGGCGACTGGTTCTTCACCGGCGACGCGGGCTACCTCGACGACAAGGGCTATCTCTACATCTACGACCGCGTGAAGGACATGATCGTGTCGGGCGGCGAGAACATCTATCCCGCCGAGGTCGAGAGCGCGTTGTTCGGCCACCCTGCCATCGCCGACGTCGCCGTCATCGGCGTGCCCGACGAGCGCTGGGGCGAGGCCGTGAAGGCCGTCGTGGTCAGGAAGCCCGCTGCCGACGTCACCGCCGGCGAGCTGATCGGCTGGGCGCGCGAGCGCATCGCGGGCTACAAGCTGCCGAAGTCGGTCGACTTCGTCGACGCCCTGCCGCGCAACCCCACGGGCAAGATCCTCAAGCGCGAACTGCGCAAGCCCTACTGGGGCGACAAGCAGCGCCAGGTGAACTGAAGCGAAAGTGAACTGAAGAACGTGAACTGAGGACGCGCCACGTACACGGCGCGCCCCATTCCTACCGGACTATCGGCCGCGCGAACGCTGCCCGCCCGACGGAGCCGTGTAGGTCGGCCGCGGCGCCGTGGGCGCGCTGGCCTGCCGCGGCGCGGGCGCGCTCGCCTGCTGCATGCGGAACCCACTGCCACCGCCGCCCCAGTTCTGCTGAGGCTGCTGCTGGCGCGGCGCCTGCGGCGTCATGCTGGCCTGCTGCATCCGCCAGCCGCCATTGTTGGCGGACGGCTGTTGCACGGGCGCCGTGGGCTGCGTGCGCTCGTTGTGGCGGGCATTGTAGATGCGCTGGCTCTGGTTGTTCTGCATCTGGTCGATGCGGCCGCGCTCGTACGGGCTCACCCGGCCGTCGGAGCGGGCGTTCGCCTGGTAGCGGTCGATGCGGTTCTGGTTGTGATCCAGCCGGCCCGCCTCGCCGCGCGTCAGCGAACCGTCGCGCGTGCCGTTGTCGATGCGGCGGTCGTTCCGCGCATCGCGGCGCTCGACGCCCGGCGGGCGATTGCCGTCCCAACCGTTGTGGTTGCCGCGATCCCAGCCGTAGTGATTGCCGCGATCGCCGCCACCGTAGCTGTAGTTGTGGCCACGATCCGAGCCGCCGTTGCCGCGGTCCCAACCGCCGTTGTTGCGGCCCCCGGCATACCTGTCGTTCCAGCCGTCGCGGCGGCCGTCAGTGCGCCCCCAGTCCTGGCCGCGATCCCAGGCCTGCTGCCTGTCGTGGCTCTGGCGATAGATCTGCTGGTCCTGGCGATCAGTCATATGGTCGATGCGGTTGCGCTCCTGCTGGCTCACGACGCCGTCGGCGCGGGCGCGGGCCTGGGCGCGGTCGATCGCCAGTTCGCCCTGCCGGAGGCGATAGGCCTCGCTTTCGGTGATCTGGCCGCTCTGGATGCCGCGCTCGATGCGGTTCTGCTGGTAGTCCTGGCGCTGGTCGATGCCGTACATCGATTGCGCGTACGCGCCGCCGCCGACGAGCAGGCTGCCCGCCAGAACGGCGTAAGGGATGCTGCGGAATTTGGACATCGTTTTCCTCGAACGTGAAGCGACGGCGGATGTACCGTCCTCAATCGCTACGCCCGGCCGTTTTGCGTCATCCCTCGTCTTTGCCGCACTTCGGCGGTAAAACCGTCACAACCACAGCAATGTCACGAGCAGCGTCCAACCGATGTCCGAATTGCCCGACAACCTCACTCCCGTCCGTGCCGCCCACGTCTTCGACGAGGCACGCTTGGCCGACTACATGAAGACCCATGTCGACGGCTATCGCGGGCCTGCGCACCTGCTCCAGTTCGAAGGCGGCCAGAGCAACCCGACATTCCACATCACCGACGCCGGCGGGCGCATGTACGTGCTGCGCAAGAAGCCGCCGGGCAAGCTGCTGCCCTCGGCGCACCAGGTCGATCGCGAGTATCGCGTGATCAAGGCACTCAGCGACCATACCGACGTGCCTGTCCCCAAGCCCTACGCGCTCTGCCAGGACGACGGGGTGATCGGCACCGCCTTCTACATCATGGAGTTCACGCCGGGCCGCGTGCTGGCCGATCCCCGGATGCCCGGCATCTCGCCGGCCGACAGGGCCAGGATCTTCGATTCCATGAACGACGTTCTGGCGCGCATCCACAATGTCGACTACCGCGCCGTCGGCCTCGGCGAGTTCGGCCGCGAGGGCCAGTACATCCAGCGCCAGATCTCGCGCTGGTCGAGCCAGTACGACCTCGCCCGCACCGAGCACATCGAGGCGATGGAGCAGCTGAAGCAATGGCTGCCGGCCAACATTCCGCCGGGCGACGAGACGCGCATCAACCACGGCGACTATCGGCTGGGCAACACCATCGTCCATCCGACCGAGCCGCGCATCGTGGCAGTGCTCGACTGGGAGCTCTCGACGCTCGGCCATCCCCTGGCCGACCTCGGCTACAACTGCATGATGTACCACTTCGGCGAAGGCTTCGGCGCCTCGGGCGGCTATGCCGGCCTCGACCTCAAGGCGTTCGGCATCCCCAGCGAGGCCGAATACCTCGCGGCCTATGCGCGGCGGACCAGCCGCAAGGAGGTGCCGTCCTTCGACTTCTACCTCGCCTTCTCGCTGTTCCGCCTCGCCGCCATCGTCCAGGGCGTCTACAAGCGCGGGCTCGACGGCAACGCCTCGTCGGAGACCGCCACCAAGTACGGCAACCGCGCCAAGGCGCTGGCCGACATGGCGTGGTCTATGGTGGAGAAAAGAGTTTAGGGGAGGTCCGCTCATTTTCTTCCGGACCGCGCGCGTCCTCGCGCGCCTCATGATCATGAGCGCGCGAGGACGCGCGCGGTCCGGAAGATAAAGAGTATGAGCGGACCTGGAGGTCCGCGCTCCACTACTCGTCCGTGACCGGCACCATCGAGGCGTCGTTGCCCTTGGGGCAGTTCTCGCTGTCGACCACGGCGTTGGCCGGGTTGCGGAAGCGCTCGATGTTGTAGGGCGCGTCGTCGCTCGGCGGGCGCGCCGGCGGCGTGCGCAAGGTCCAGGCCACCAGGCGCTTGATGACGCTGCCCAGCGCCTGGTCGAACGCCTCGACCACCTTGGGAATGGTGTCGGCGCGCGCCCGCACGCAGCGCTCGAAGGAGGCGACGCCGATGATCTGCCGGTCGGGCATGCGCACCAGCTTGGCGATGATGCGCACGCGCACGATCGGCGGCTTGCCGTAGTAGTAGAGCGCCTCGAAGTTGCGCAGGTCGGGCTGCAGCACGTAGTTCGAGCGGATGCCGATCGATTCGCGGGCGACCGCCACGATCTTGCGCGTGTTCTCGAAGGAATCGACGATGCGCGTCTGCACCATCAGCGGTGCCCGGTCGGTCCACGCCGCCTTGGCGTAGTAGTCCGTCGAGGTCGGCGTCAGCGCGATGGCGATGCGGCCGGTGTTGAGGTTGGCGGCGGCGGCCGGCGGCTCGACCGCGAGCTGCCAATAGACCGACGGCAGGTCGGGATCGAAAGTGCTCTTGGGCGTCACCGTGTAGAGATCCTGTTGCTCGGGCGCCTCGAGCAGCGCGCAGCTGGCAAGCGCAGTGGCGGCCGCCACGACGGCGGCCAGGCGGGCGATCATTTAGGCGTGTATCCCTGCTTGCCGCTGAAGACGAAGCCCGCCGGATCGCGCTCGAGCCGGGTAGCGATGACGTTCAGATTGGCGGTGAGCTGACGCAGCTCGCGGATGGTCATCGACAGCTCGTTGAGGCCGGACTCGGTGAAGTTCTTGATCGGCCCCTTGCTCTCGCCGACCAGCTTGCTGAGCTGGCCTGCCGCGTTGTCGATGTTCTTCAGCGCCACGCGCGCCTCGATGATGGTCTTGTTGAGCTCGCTCGGCTGCTTGCCGGCCAGCGCCTTCTTGGTCGCGGCGTCCTGCGGCCCGAGCTCGAGGGCGAGCACGTTCAGCGAATCGGACAGCGTATTGACCTTGTCGAAGGTCTTGCGGAACTCGGCGATGGCGATGGGAAGCTCGGCGAGCGTCGTCTGAATGGCGCTGTCCTGCTTGGCCAGCGCCGTGCTCAACGTCGAGAGGTTGCGCAGCGTGTCGGCGACCGCGCCGACATTGTCGGGACTCAACAGCTCGTTCAGGCGGTCGACCGTGACGCCGGCCTTGGTCAGGAGCTCCTGGGCCGAGGTCGAGGTGGCCTGCAGGAACGACGCGCCCTCGCGGATCTCGGGGTAAGGCTTGTCGCCCAGCTTCTTCTTGGGCTTGATCTGGTCGACGTCGAGGCGGCCGACGATCTGGATGAACGGCGCGCCGGCGACGAACGGCTTCTCGAACACCGCATAGGAGCGCTCGCGGATGTCGATGTTCCAGTCGACCGCGACCGTGACCTCGATCTTCTCGCTGAGCCGCTCGCGCCCGGTCGAGCGCTGGGTGTCGACGCGCGAGGTGAGCTGGATGCCGGAGACGCGGCCGACGCGCAGGCCGCGATAGAATACCGGCGAATTGGTGGTCAGCCCCTGCACGTCACCCGAGAACAGGATGTCGTAGTAGGCGTAGGCCGTGCGATCGCCGGCACGCAGCTTCCAGATGACGAAGCCCGCGACGGCCGCAATGAACAGGATCATCGCCGCGCCGATCAGCACATAGGGCGATCTTCTTTCCATTTGCCGCCGCTCTACTCCTGCCGGGCCGCCGGGGCCGCCGCCCGCCCGCGCGGTCCATGGAAATATTCCTGGACCCAAGGGTGCTCGAACTCCAGCAACTCGTCTATCGTACCTACCACGACACGCTTGTCGAGCAACACGGCGATGCGATCACAAGCCGCATAGAGGCTGTCCAAATCGTGGGTGACCATGAGAATCGTGACGCCAAGGCTCTTGTTCAGACCCTTGACCAGCTCGTCGTAGTGCGCCGCGCCGATCGGGTCGAGACCCGCGGTCGGCTCGTCGAGGAACAGCACGTCAGGGTCGAGCGCCAGGGCGCGGGCGAGGCTGGCGCGCTTGCGCATGCCGCCCGAAAGCTCCGAGGGCTTCTTGTCGCCCGCGTCCGGCGGCAGCCCGACCATCGCGACCTTGAGCGCGGCAATGTCGCGCATCGTCTGCTCCTCGAGCCCGACATGCTCGCGGACCGGCACGATGATGTTCTCGGTGACGCTCAGCGAGGAAAACAGGGCGCCGTCCTGGAACTGCACGCCGGTGCGCGCCTGCATCGCCCGCTCTTCCTTGCCGTGCAGGGTGGCGGTATCGACGCCCAGCATCTCGATGGTGCCCTTGGTGTGCCGATTGAGGCCGATGATGGTGCGCAACAGCACGGACTTGCCGCTTCCCGACCCGCCGACCAGGCCGATAATCTCGCCACGAAATACGTCGAAATCGAGATCGTCATGGATGATGTTGTCGCCGAACTGCGTGCGCACGCCACGCAGCTTCAGCACGACGTCGCGGCCGTCGCTATGATCGACGAGCTGGCCGCCCTCGAAGAGCTTGGGCGGCGCGGGCTTCTCGGCATGCTCCTTCTTCGCCGGGGCGGCGGTATCGGCCATCACACGTTCGCCAGCAGGAAGATGATCGAAAATATCGCATCGAGCACGATCACGCAGAAGATCGATTCGACGACCGACTTGGTGGTGAGCTGACCGACGCTCTCGGCGCTGCCGCGGACCTGCAGGCCCTCGAAGCAGCCGATGATGGCGATCACCGCGCCGAACACCGGCGCCTTGATCATGCCGACGTAGAAGTGCCACGGCCCCACCGTGTCGCGCAGCCGCTCGAAGAATTGAACGAACGTGAAATCGAGATAGACGGTGCAGGCGACCGCGCCGCCCAGCAGGCCGGTCATGTCGCCCCAGAAGGCGAGCAGCGGCATGGAGATCACCAGCGCGGAGATGCGCGGCAGGACCAGCCATTCGATCGGGTTCAGCCCGATCGTGCGCATGGCGTCGACCTCCTGGTTGACCTGCATGGTGCCGATCTGGGCGGTGAAGGCGCTGCCCGAACGGCCGGCGACGATGATGGCGGTGAGCAGCACGCCGAGCTCGCGGAACATGCCGATGCCGACGGCCTCGACGGTGAAGGTCTCGGCGCCGAACTGCTTCAGCTGCTGGACGCCCTGGTAGGCGATCACCACGCCGATCAGGAAGGTGAGCACGCCCACGATCACCAGGGCGCGGATCCATACCTCGTACATCTGGCGAACGACCGCGTTCAGGCGGAAGCGCTTGGGCTGCAGGCAGGCCTCGACGAAGGTCACGAGGATCTCGCCGAAGAAGGAGGCAAGGTTCACGCCCTGCTCGTAGAGATGGACGGTGTTGCGCCCGATCTCCTCCAGCCATTGGGCAAGCCAGCTCGGATGGCGCTCGGCCGGCGCTTCGCACATGTTGTCCTGCACGACCTTGAACAGGTCGGCATGGGCCTTTTCGGCGGTCTCGATCTGGGCCTCGGGCCCGCCGGCCAGCAGAAGGATCTCGAGCGCGCCGGCGGTATCGAGCCGCTCGACCTTCTTGGCGTCGACGATGCGGTTGGCCTTGCCGGCGCCCGCCGCCTGCAGGGCCTTCTCGGCCATGCGGCGGATGCCGCGCAGGCTGAACACCGTCCAAGTGCCGGCGACCTCGATGACGGGCTTTCCTGCGCGCTGCGTGTAACGGATGGTGGGTTGAGCGTCGGCCATCGGCGACGATTAGTCGTCGTGCCGCTTGACGCTGTCAATCTCCTGTCGACGTGGGCGCAGTTTGCCTCCGGACTCCGGCACTGGCACGATCCGGCAGCGGAGGAACTGATGGGCAAGTGGCCGAGCCTCGACAAGATCGAGATGGATGACGACCCGATCGACAAGGACGACTACGAAGACAGGCTCGAAGAGCTCCAGCACCGGCTGCTCGACCTGCAGGTCCACAATCTGCGCACCGGCGGCCGGGTCCTGATCGGCCTCGACGGCTGGGACGCTGCCGGCAAGGGCGGCCTCATCGAGCGCATCGTCGGCACGCTGGAGCCGAAATCGGTCCAAGTCTGGCGCATCGGGGCGCCGACGCCCGAGGAGCAGGGCCGCCACTACCTGTGGCGCTTCTGGAACCGCCTGCCGGCGCCGGGCAACTGGGCGATCTTCGATCGCACCTGGTACGGCCGCGTGCTGGTCGAGCGCATCGAGGGTTTTTGCGGCAAGGACGCCTGGAAGCGGGCCTATCGCGAGATCAACGAGTTCGAGCAGCAGCTCACCGACGACGGCGTGCGCATCGTCAAGCTCATGGTCCATGTCAGCGCGGAGGAGCAGAAGCGGCGCATGATCGCGCGGCTCAACGACCCTCATAAGCACTACAAGATCGGGCTGGAGGATTTCCGCAACATCGCCAAGCGCAAGCAATACATCGAGGCGTACGACGACATGCTGGAGCGCACCGATACTGATTATGCGCCCTGGCACGTGATTGCGTCCGACAACAAGATGCGCGCCCGCCTGAAGGGCCTGAAGATCGTCGACGACATCGTCGGCAAGGGTATCGACAAGCTCGAGCAGCCGCTCGATCCCAAGATCGCCGAAGCGGCCGACAAGCTATGGGGCTGGAAGCCGGGCGAAAAGAAGAAGAACAGGCATCATTGATGCCTGTTGGGTCATCGGAGCGCGGACCTCCAGGTCCGCTCATGCTCTTATTCGGACCGCGGGCGTCTCGCCCGCTCATGAGCGGGCCAGAGGCCCGCGGTCCGAACATGAGCGGACCTGGAGGTCCGCGCTCCGGCGCAATAATTCGGAATCGACCGAACGATCGGCCGTGGCCGGGCGCGCGTCTGCTCCTTAGCTTCGCAGCATGACCCAGACCAAGCGAAGCGTCTTTCCCGGCTGGTGGGTGGTCACCGGCGCCTTCCTGTGCATGCTGACGGGCTATGCCGTCGCCTACTCCTTCGCCGCCTTCTTCGGCGCGCTGGAAAGCGAGTTCGGCGCGCGCCGCGGCGAGACCGCCCTGGTCTTCTCGATCTCGGCCTTCCTCTATTTCCTGCTGGGCTTCCCCGCCGGCCTCATCGCCGACCGCACTGGCCCGAGGCCCGTCGTGATCGGCGGCCTGTTGTTGATCGCCGTCGGCCTGGTCGCTGCCGCGCAAGCGACGAGCCTGTGGCAGATCTATGCCGGCTATGGGCTCGGCGTCGGCGTGGGCATCGGCCTCAGCTACGTGCCGAGCGTCGCCGCCGTGCAGCGCTGGTTCGTGCGCAGCCGCGGCACGGCAAGCGGCATCGCCGTCGCGGGCATCGGCGTCGGCACGCTGATCGGCGCGCCGCTGGCGCACCAGTTGATCGCCCACATTGGCTGGCGCCAGACCTATCTCGTGCTCGCCGCGCTCACCGTCCTGGGCGCTGCCGTCTCCGGTGCGCTGGTGCGACCGGCGCCCGAGCGCTACGGCCTCACGCCCGACGGCGACCCGCCGCATCCCTCGGGCGCGAGCGCCATGCCGGCCGGCCTGATGCTCGGCGAGGCCCTGCGGTCGGGCCCCTTCTGGTCGATCTACGTCGGGGCGCTGCTGATGTCGTTCGGCCTGTTCGCACCGTTCGTCCATCTCGCGCCTTACGCCAAGGACGTCGGGCTGGGCGAGGCCTTCGGCGTGCTGCTGATCGTGCTTCTGGGCGTCGGCAGCACGGTTGGACGCTTCCTGTTCGCCAGCGTCACCGGCTGGATCGGCCGCAAGCACTCGTTCGGCCTGATGTATGTCGGCGCCGCCGTCATGCTGGTGATGTGGTCGATGTCGACCAGTGCCGTGGCGCTGATCGTCTTCGCGCTGGCCTTCGGTGCCTTCTATGGCGGCTTCGTCGCCATCGCGCCCTCGCTGGCCGCCGACTATTTCGGCGGCAAGGCCTTGGGCTCGATCATCGGCGCGCTCTACAGCGGCGTCGCTTTCGGCGCCCTGCTCGGCTCGCCGGTCGCGGGCTACGCCCACGACTTCTTCGGCTCCTACGCCGGCGCCATCCTCGCCGGCGCCGCGCTCTGCCTGGTGTCGTTCGTCATTACCCTGATGACGCCGGAGCCGCGGGAGTGGCTGGCGCGGCATCGACAGCCCAGCTGACACCCGGCCCGAGCTGGGCGGCGATCCACGGCAGGGCTTCGCGCATCGCCTCCTCGAAACGCCACGGCGGGTTGATCACCGCCAGCCCGCAGGCCGCGAGCTTGCCCGGCGCAACGCCATCGAGCCGCAGTTCCAGGACCAGCGGCTTGAACGAGGCGAGGTCGGCGGCGAACGCGGCCGCCGCTTCATCTTTGATCGGATACCAGACGGCGTAGCAGCCGGTCGCGAAGCGCCGCACGCCCTGGCGCAAAGCGCGCAACAGATGCTCGTATTCGTCGGGCACCTCGAAAGGCGGATCGATCAGCACCAGGCCGCGGCGCTCGACGGGCGGCAGCAGCGCCTTCAGTGCCTTGTAGCCATCGGCCTGCCGGACCTCGACAGCGCGATCGCCGGCGAACTCGCGCTTCAGCGCCAGCGCCTCCTCCGGATGCAGTTCGCAGGCGACGAACCGGTCGCCCGGCCGAAGGCCCGCGCGCACCAGGCGCGGCGAGCCCGGATAGCGCCTCGTCTTGCTGCCGGCCGGCCCGAACTTGCGATCGTAGGCCGCGACGGCTGCGAGATAGCGCGCCACGGCCGCCGGCATGCCCGCGCTCGAGGCCGCGGCGAGCCGCACGATACCGGTTTCGGCCTCGCCGGTGCGGCGGGCCAGATTGCCCGAAAGGTCGTAGCCGCCCGCGCCGGCGTGCGTGTCGAGCACGAACAGCTTCTTGTCCTTGGCCGTCAGCAGCCGCAGCAGCTCGCACAAGGCAGTGTGCTTCAGGACGTCGGCGAAGTTCCCGGCGTGGTAGCCGTGGCGGTAGTTCATGGCAGCCCTATAGCATCCAGGGCATGGTCTGTGCTTCAACGGTGGCCAAGAGGGGAGACATATGGCCAACCACGAGCTCAATTCCTCGCCCGAGACCTGTCACTGGGGCTACTTCGACAGCCAGCTGAAGCCGTCGCTGCGCATCAAGTCGGGCGACATCGCCACCATCCACTGCGTCTCGGGTTCGACCGAGATCCTGCCCGGCGAGCCGTTCAACGTATTGCCCGAGCACCGCGAGATTTTGGGCAAGCTGAAACCCCATCTCGGGCGCCACATCCTGACCGGCCCGGTCTATGTCGAAGGCGCCGAGCGCGGCGACGTCCTGGCGGTCGAGGTTCTCGACATCAAGTTCCGCACCAACTGGGGCTGGAACGTGCAGCGGCCGCTGGCCGGCACGCTGCCCGAGGATTTCCCGTTCTTTCGCCTGACCCACATCCCGATCGATTCCAACCGCGGCGTCTGCACCATGCCGTGGGGCCTGGAGATCGAGCTGAAACCGTTCTTCGGCATCATGGGCACCGCGCCGCCGCCGGAATGGGGCCAGTGCAGCTCGATCGAGCCACGCGCCTTCGGCGGCAACATCGACAACAAGCACTTCCAGGTCGGCACGACGGTCTACCTGCCGGTGTTCGCCGAAGGCGGTCTGTTCTCGACCGGAGACGGCCATGGCGTGCAGGGCGACGGCGAGGTCAACCTGACGGCGTTGGAGACGTCGCTCAGCGGCACCTTCCGCTTCACCGTGCGCAAGGACATGAAGCTCAACAACCCGCGCGCCGAGACGGCGACGCATTGGATGACCCACGGCTTCGACCACGATCTCGACGACGCCGCCAAGGAGGCGCTGCGCGACATGATCCGGCTGATCTGCGCCAAGACCCACCTCAGCGCCGCCGACGCCTACATGCTGTGCAGCCTGCAGGCCGACCTGCACGTCACCCAGACGGTGGACGGCCACAAGGGCATCCATTGCATGATCGCCAAGAAGGTGATTGGCGGGTGACTCACGGCCTCGCCGGCGCCTGGCGGCTCGTGAGCTGGTCCCTTGAATACGAGGACAGCCGGCCCAGCGAGTTTCCGCTAGGCCGCGAGGCTTGTGGCTTGCTGCTCTACACATCGGGCGGCCCAACAGGCGGGTGGGTGAGTGCCACGCTGATGAATACGGGCCAGCCGAGTGCGAGCCTGGCCTATGCCGGCCGCTATGACGTGCGCGACGGCGCGGTCCATCATTCGATCGAGATCTCGACCGATCCGACGCTGGTCGGCGTCACGACCACCCGACACATCGCACGGGAGGGCGACGTGCTGACACTTTCGGGGCCGGATTTCCGCGCCGGAACAGGACGCAGCCAGAAGATCGTCTGGCGGCGCCTGTCATGAGCACGCCGACCCTGCTCGGCGAAGCGGCCGGCCGTCACGACGAGGCCGCCTGGTCGCGTCATGCCATCGAGCTGATCCAGAACGACCAGCGCCGTTCGGCCGACACCCATCTGCTGAAGCTCTACCTGCCCGCCTTCGAGGGCATCGACATCTACCTCAAGGACGAGTCGACGCATCCGACAGGCAGCCTGAAGCACCGGCTGGCGCGCTCGCTCTTCCTCTACGGCATCTGCAACGGCCGCATCCGGCACGATACGCCGATCGTCGAGGCCTCGTCGGGCTCGACGGCGATCTCCGAGGCCTATTTCGCGCGCATGCTGGGGCTGCCGTTCCATGCCGTGATGTCGGCCGGCACCTCGCAGGAGAAGGTCCAGGAGATCGAACGCCAGGGCGGCGAATGCCATCTGGTCGCCGACGGCAAGGGCATCTATGCCGCCGCCGGGGAGCTCGCGGACAAGCTGGGCGGCGTCTACATGGACCAGTTCACCTACGCCGAGCGCGCCACCGACTGGCGCGGCAACAACAACATCGCCGAATCGATCTTCGAGCAGATGAGCCGGGAAGAGCATCCGGTGCCCGCCTGGATCGTCATGAGCGCCGGCACTGGCGGCACGACGGCCACGCTCGGCCGCTACATCCGCTACAGGCGGCTGGCCACGCGGCTCTGCGTCGCCGATCCCGAATACTCCGCCTTCTTCGAAGCCTTCGACACCGGCAACATGGCGGCCACCTGCGACCGCGGCTCGCGCATCGAGGGCATCGGCCGGCCGCGCGTCGAGCCGTCGTTCATCCCCAAGGTGATCGACCACATGATGCGCGTGCCCGACGAGGCGGCGCTGGCCGCCATGCGCGTGCTGTCGCGCCGGCTCGGCCGCCGCGTCGGCGGCTCGACCGGCACCAATTTCTTCGGCCTGTGCACACTAGCTTCACGCATGAAGGCGGAAGGCGCGAAGGGCGCGCTGGTAACCCTGATCTGCAACTCGGGCGAACGCTACGGCCACACCTACTACAGCGACGACTGGATCGCTGCGCAGGGCTTCGACCTCGCGCCGCAAGAACAGACCCTCGACGCCTTCCTGGACGGCAAGCGATTTCTGTCCTGAGCGTAGCGAAGGACCTCATCGCCGTTTGCAACCGGCATGAGATCCTTCGCTACGCTCAGGATGACATGATCTGAGCTAGGGCGCCGGCTCGACCGCGAGCTCGGTGCCGCTGACTGCCGTCACGCGGACCCGCGTGCCGGCCACCATGTCGGGACCGGTGACGGTCCAGCTTCCGTCGCCCACCTTGACCCGTCCGCGGCCCTGCAGGATCGGCGCGTCGAGCACGATGGTCTTGCCGACCATGCTGTCGCCGCGGGCGTTGATCGTGGCGTCGGCAGGACGGCCCTGCTGAAGGCGCTTCAGCGTCGGGCGAAGCACGACGGCCGAGGCGACCGACACGATCGCGAACACGAAGAGCTGCAGCTCGAGCGACAGGTCGGCGACGACCAGCAGGAACGCGCCGGACGCCACCGCACCGATCGCCAGGAACAGGAAGACCACCCCCGGCAGCAGCATCTCGAAGACGAGCAGCACCGCGGCGAGCGCCCACCAGTACCAGAAGAGGATCTTGAAGCTCATGACCTTCCCCGCTGGCTCAGCCGCTCGAGGGAACCGAGCCACGCGGCCGTGCCGCCGCCTCGACGCCGCGCGCCTGGGCTTCCTTGGCCAGCTCGCCGATGCCGGCGATCGAGGCCATGACGCCCGCCGCCTCGACAGGCAGGAAGAACACCTTGGAATTGGTGCTCGAGCCCATGCGCGACAGCGCCTCGACGTACTTTGTGCCGAGGAAGTAGTTGGTGGCCTGCACGCCGTTGCCGGCGATCGCCTCGGCGACGACGGCGGTCGCCTTCGCCTCGGCCTCGGCGAGACGCTCGCGCGCCTCGGCGTCGCGGTAGGCGGCCTCGCGGCGGCCCTCGGCGGTCAGGATGGCCGACTGCTTCTCGCCCTCGGCGCGCTGGATGCTCGATTCGCGCACGCCCTCGGCCTCCAGGATGGTGGCGCGCTTCTCGCGCTCGGCCTTCATCTGCCGGCCCATCGCGATCACGATGTCCTCGGGCGGCGCGATGTCCTTGACCTCGATGCGCAGCACCTTGACGCCCCACGGGCCGGTCGCCTGGTCGATGACGGCCAGCAAGATGTTGTTGATCTCGTTGCGCTTGGACAGCGCCTCATCGAGCGCCATGTTGCCCATGACACTGCGTATGTTGGTCAGCGCCAGATTTGTCATGGCGAGATGGAGGTTCTGCACCTCGTAGGCCGCGCGCGCCGCGTCGATCACCTGGTAGAAGGCCACGGCATCGACCTGCACCGTGGCGTTGTCCTTGGTGATGACCTTCTGACCGGGGATGTCGAGGACGTTCTCCTGCATGTTCATCTTGCGGCCGATCGTATCGATGAACGGCACGATGAGGTGCAACCCGGGCGACAGGGTGCGCGTGTAGCGGCCGAACCTCTCGACCGTCCAGTTGGTTCCTTGCGATACGGTCTTTACACCCGCGAACACCAGCACCAGCGCCACGACAACCAGCGCCAGCATAAAGATCAGAGCACCCGACATTTCTCGCGCCTCCCCACGCTTCGATGAGCGGGGAGCCTAGCTCATGCCGGGACGGCGAGCTATCTCTTGCCGGACCGCGGAGCTCATGTCTTTGCCGGGAGCGCGCCACTCCAGTGGCGCGTCTTTGTGGATCACGCAGCCCATGAGCGCCACTGGAGTGGCGCGCTCCCGGCAAAGAGCTCAGTCGGCAGCGGTAGCGAAATCGGGCGCCACGATGCGCTGGTCGGTCGCCAGCCAGCGGTCGAGGAAGCCGTCGATCCAGCGGTCGATTGGCGGATCGTAGAGGGCGTGCATGCTGAGATGGACGCCGCGCTGCTGGATGCCGGGTTGTTTCAGGCGCTCCGAATTGAGCGTCCAGATCTCCTTCATCTCGAGCGTCACCTCGGGATGGAACTGGAAGCCGAAGGCGTTGGGGCCGCAACGGAAGCCCTGCACCGGATAGGTATCGTTGGTGGCCAGAAGCTCGCAGCAGTCGGGGATATGCATGCCTTCGCGATGCCACTGGTAGACCTTCATCGGCTCCTTGAACCAGGCGCGGCCCGCTTCGGTCGGCTCGATGTCGACATAGCCAACCTCGATCGCGCCGCCGGGATGGGGACAGACACGCCCGCCGAGGGCGCGTGTCAGGAGTTGGGCGCCAAGGCAGAGGCCGAGATAGGGCACGCCTGCTTCGATCACCTTGGGAATCCAGTCGAGCTCGCACTTGATGCCGGCGAGCGTGCCGCAGTCGTTGGCCGACATCGGCCCGCCGAAGATCACCACGCCGGCATAGTCCGACATGTCTTCGGGCAGGTTGCAGCCGAGATTGGGGCAGAGGCGATCGAGCTCGTAACCGCGCTTCTCGAGGAGGGCGCCGACCCGACCGGGCCGCGAGTGCTCCTGGTGCACGACGACCGCTACTTTCTTCGAAACCACTTTTTTGGGCTTTTCAGCCGATACGGTCATGGAATTGCAAGATACGCTCCGCTTATGGCAACGACAAGGCGAACCGGCGGCGGAGGGACGAAATGGCGCGCCAGCTAGACTTCTACTTCGATTGTTCCAGCCCGTGGACGTATCTCGCCTTCCACGCGGTGCAGCCGCTGGCCGCCGAGCTCGGCGCGGAAATTGCCTGGAAGCCCATCCTGGTCGGCGGCGTGTTCAACGCGGTCAACCAGACCGTCTACGACAACCGCGCCAAGCCCAATCCGCTGAAGCAGTCCTACATGCTGAAGGATCTCGCCGACTGGGCGTGCCTGTACGGCCTTCGGATCGCCTTCCCGCCCAAGGTCTTCCCGGTGAACAGCGTCAAATGCATGCGCGGCGCCTTCCATGCGCTCGATGAGGGCAAGCTGGTGCCCTACTCGACCGCGGCCTTTGAAGCCTATTGGGGTGACGATCGCGACATTGCCCGCGAGGAGGTGCTGGCCGACATCGCCGCCAAGGCCGGTCTCGATCGCCAGCGCTTCTTCGCCGCCATCGAGACCGACGCCTGCAAGCAGAAGCTGCGCGCCAACACCGACGAGCTCATGGCCCGCGGCGGCTTCGGCAGTCCGACGATGTTCGTGGGCGGCGCGATGTTCTTCGGCAACGATCGCCTGCCGCTCGTGAAGGCGGCGTTGGAGGCAGCGTAGTCTTGCCAAGCGATGGCTGTCATCCCGAGCGCAGCGAGGGACCTTTCCTGCGGCCTCAAAGGTCCCTCGCTGCGCTCGGGATGACAGCGGGCAGTGAGTTCGACAGGAGTGCGTCATGACAGCCAACAGCGATCCCGACTTCTGGCAAAAGGCCCGCGCCCATCTCGTGCGCTATGGCGGGGCGTTCGCGCCGGTGATCGCCGAGAGCGCCGACGGCAACTACTTCACCGATGCCGACGGCCGCCGCATCCTCGATTTCACCTCGGGCCAGATGAGCGCCATCCTGGGCCACAGCCATCCCGACATCGTCGCGGTGGCACGCAAGTACATCGGCGAGCTCGATCATCTCTACTCGACCGTTCTGTCGCGGCCCGTCGTCGACTTGGCCGCGCTGATCGCCAAAATCTCGCCCGGCAAGCTCGACCGCGTGCTGCTGGTCTCGACCGGCGGCGAATCCAACGAAGCGGCGCTGCGCATGGCCAAGCTGGTGACCGGCCATCACGAGATCGTCGCCATGAGCCGCTCCTGGCACGGCGTCACCGGCGGTGCGGCCTCGGCGACCTACTCCTCCAGCCGCAAAGGCTACGGCCCGACCCAGCCCGGCGCGCTGGTGCTGCCCGCCCCCGACAGCTATCGCTCGCGCTTCATCGACCAGGCCGGCGCCTACGACTGGCGAGGCGAACTCGAGTTCGGCTTCGACCTGATCGACCGCCAGTCGACGGGCGCGCTCGCCGCCTGCATCGTCGAGCCCATCCTCAGTTCCGGCGGCGTGCTCGAGCCGCCCGAAGGCTACATGGCGGCACTGGCCGAGAAGTGCCGCGAGCGCGGCATGCAGCTCATCTTCGACGAGGCGCAGACCGGGCTCGGCCGCACCGGCCACCTGTTCGCCTGCGAGCGCGACGGCGTCGTGCCGGAATATCTCACGCTCTCCAAGACGCTGGGCGCCGGCCTGCCGCTTGCCGCCATGCTGACGACGCCGGAGATCGAGGATGTCGCGGCCGAGCGCGGCTTCCTGTTCTACACCACCCACGCCTCCGATCCGCTGCCGGCGGCGGTCGGCCTGAAGGTGATCGAGGTGATCCTGCGCGACCGGCTCACGGAACGCGCCAACCAGCTCGGCGAGCGGCTCAAGGCCGGCCTGCTGGCGCTGCAGCAGCGCTATGATTGCATCGGCGACGTGCGTGGCCGCGGCCTGCTGCTGGGGCTCGACCTGGTGAAGGACCGCCGCACCAGGACGCCCGACCCCGAGCTCGCCCAGCGCGTGGCGCGCGAATGCCTCGATCTCGGCATGATGACCAGCGTGGTGCGCGGCGGCTTCGGCATATTCCGCATTGCACCGCCGCTCACCATCGATGCGGGGGAAATCGACCTGGGATTGGAGATCTTTGACGGCGCACTTGCCCGGGCCCTGCACTGATTTCCCCAGGGAGCCAGCACGCTTCACGGTAATTGATTTGAAAGAGGCCCCTAACTGTTGTACCCGCAAGCGGTTTGCGGCCAATGCGTTGGGAGTGTGGTGGATGATCAAGAAGCTCTTGCAGGCGGCAGTTCTCGTCGCGGGCGGCCTGGCCCTGGGTGGTTGCCCGCTCCAACAGGCCAGGACGACGGCGCCAGCCAACAAGCCGCCGGCGGCGGACTACCAGGCAGCGTCCACGACCCCCGCACCGGCCGCCGGCAGCATCCGTGCCATCTGCTACAGTGATGCGGATCTTGCCACTTATCGCGGCCGCATGTTGCAGCAGGAGTTCACCGTGGGCACCTTGCAGTGCCAGACCGCCGGCGGCAGCCGCGCCTATGAGTCCCTGTACGCCTCGTTCCTCAGCAAGTACCAGGCTGAGCTCAGCACCAACGCCCGCAACCTGCAGACGCTCAGCCGCAGCAAGCGCTTCAACGTCGACGTGGTCGTGACCGAGTTCGCCAATCGCACCGCCCAGCGCGCGCCGACCGACAAGGAATTCTGCGCCCGCTTCAAGCGCGCCTTCGACTGGGCGCTGTCGAGCCAGGCCACCACGCTCGCGCAGGTGCCGCCGCCATACGACCTCGGCCCCGAGATGAACGTCCATCCCTGCCCGAAGCAGTAGGGACCCGCGGAGACAAGAGGGGCGGCCAGAGGGCCGCCCTCTTTTTTATGTCTGCCTCCCCACCGCAGGTGGGGAGGTGCCCGCGAAGCGGGCGGAGGGGTCATGAGCGCCAACCGCGTCGCTCATGACCCCTCCGCCTGCCTGCGCGAAGCCGAAGCGGCTTCGCTTCGGCGAAGGCAGGTCGCCGTATGACGGCGCCACCTCCCCAGCTTCGCTGGGGAGGAAGACCTACGCATTGCCATGGCGCAGCAGCCGGCCGGAGTGAGTATTCGTCGGCCGGTCATTGCGAATCGTGACCTCGCCGTTCACCAGCACGTACTTGTAGCCCTGGGCGCGCTGCACGCGCCGCCATTCGCCGCCCGGCAGGTCATGCACGATCTCGTCGGGCATGACTTTCAGTCCGTCGAAGTCGTAGATCACGATGTCGGCCGGTGCGCCCTTCTTCAGCACGCCGCGCCCGCGGAAGCCCGCGACCTCGGCCGGCAAGGCCGACAGCCGCCAGTGCACGTCCTCCAGGCTCAGCATCTTGTGCTCGCGCACCACCTTGCACAGCGTCTCGGTGGGATAGCGGCCGGCCGTCAGGAACTTGGTGTGGGCGCCGCCGTCGCTGACGCCGAACAGCACGTAGGGGTCGTCGACCAGCTCCTTCAGGTATTCGATCTTGCCGTTGGGCGGGGCGGCGAAGAACTCGGTCTTGAGATCCTCCTCGACGGCCATGTCGAGCATGACGTCGACAGGATGCTTGCCCATCTTCTCGCCGGCATGGGCCAAGGTGTGGTCGAGCCACTTCTTGTTCTTGTCGAGCTTGGGCCCGACGATGGCGATCTGCGGCAATGGCCCGGTCGCGGTGATCGGCAGCTTGTCCCGCAGCGCCGCGCGGCGCGCCGGATCGGCGAGCTTGGCCAGCCGCTCCTCGCGCGTGCCGGTGGTGGCCTCACACCAGACCTGTGAATCGTCGAACAGGTTCCAGTCCTCGAAGGTGAAGGTGAAGCCTGCGTCGGTCGTGAGCCCCTGCCCGACGACGCGGATGCCGCGCTCGCGGCAGCTCCGGAGCCAGTCCAGCACACGACGATGGATGTGCGGGCGATGATCGAAGGCCTGGACCACGTTCATGATGATCGGCCGGCCGCTGATCGTGGCGACCTCCTCGTAGAAGGCCTGGTCGCGCGCGTTGTCGCCCGAGACCAGCAGCATCTGCACGAAGCCGTCGTTGCGCTCGGCCAGCACCTTGGCGAGCTCGCGGCAGGTGTCGTCGTGCATGACGTCGGTCGGCATGGCCGAGCCGTCATGGTCGCGCTGCACCGCGGCCGGGCCTGTCGGCAGCATGCGCTGGGCCGACCAGCCGCAGGCGCCGGCATCCATGGCTTCGTGCAGCAGGCGTCGGATCTCGGCGTGCTGCTCCGGCGTCGGCCGCTTGCCGGCCTTGGCCGCCTCGAAGCCCATCACCCAGATCAGCAGGGGCGAGATCGGCATGTAGGGCAGGATGTTGACCGCCTTGGGCGCCGCCTCGACGCTGTCCAGGAATTCGGGGAAGGTCGTCCAGTTCCACGGCATCCCTTCCTTCATCGAGGCCATGGGGATCGCCTCGACACGGGTCATGGTCAGCATGGCGCGGTCGCGCTCGGCCGGCCGCACCGGTGCGAAGCCAAAGCCGCAGTTGCCGATCACCACCGAGGTGATGCCGTGCCAGCTCGACAGCGTGCAGTAGGGATCCCAGAAGAGCTGGGCATCGTAATGCGTGTGCAGGTCGACGAAGCCCGGCGCCACGATCAGGTCGCCGGCATCGATCGTCTCGTCGGCCTCGCCGGCGCCGATCTGGCCGATCTCGGCGATCACGCCGTCCTTGATGCCAATGTCGCCGCGAAAGCGCGGCAGGCGGCTGCCGTCGACGATCATGCCGCCGCGGATCACGCGATCGAACCGGGCCATGTTCCCTCCGTTTCGCCAAGCGTGAGCGCGGCCCTCCCCTCTGTCAACGCGCCGCGCTAAACTCGCAGGATGAAACAGGATCGCGTCCGCACCGACGTTCTCGACATCGCCTACGAAGAGCACGGACCGTCGAACGGCCCGCCGGTGATTCTCCTGCACGGCTTCCCCTACGACGTGCGCGCCTTCGACGAGGTCGCCCCGTCTCTCGCGGCCGACGGTTGCCGCGTGCTCGTGCCCTGGCTGCGCGGCTACGGGCCGACGCGCTTCCTGACCGCATCGACCCTGCGGTCGGGTGAGCAGGCGGCCCTCGGTCACGATCTCATGCAGCTCATGGACAAGCTCGGCATCAGGCGCGCCGCCCTGGCGGGCTACGACTGGGGTGGCCGCGCCGCCTGCGTCGTCGCTGCGCTGAAGCCCGAGCGTGTGCGCTGCCTGGTGAGCTGCACCGGCTACAACATCTTCAACACCACCGCCTTCCAGAATCCGGCCTCCGCCGCGCAGGAGCATCGCCACTGGTACCAGTACTACTTCCATACCGAGCGCGGGCGGGCCGGCCTCGCCAAGAACCGCCGCGACATCTGCCATCTGCTGTGGACGCTGTGGTCGCCCGAATGGCGCTTTGACGAGGCAACCTTCGAGAAGACGGCGGGCTCGTTCGACAATCCCGACTTCGTCGATGTCGTGATCCAGTCCTACCGTCACCGCTTCGGCTACACGGCGGGCGACCCGGCACTGGCCGGCATCGAGGCGGCACTTGCCGAGCAGCCCAAGATCGCCGTGCCGACGATCAACCTGCATGGCGGGCACGACGGCGTGGGACCTGCCCCCGAACAGGACAATCAGGCCAAGAACTTCACCGGCCCCTACTCCCGGCGCCTGCTGCCGAGGATCGGCCACAACGTGCCGCAGGAGGCTCCGGCCGACACGGTCACTGCCCTGCGCGACCTCATGAGGGAAACGACACGATGAACATCGTCATGGCCGGCGCGACCGGCAATATCGGCAGCCGCATCCTCGACGAGGCGCTCCGCCGCGGCCATCGCGTGACCGGCCTCACGCGCGATCCCGCCAAGCTCGAGGCGCGCAGCGGCCTGCAGGCGAAGAAGGCGAACACGGCCGAGGTCTCGGCTTTCGCCGATGCCTTGAAGGGCCACGATGCCGCGATCCTCTCGGTCAAATGGAACGAGAACGACGTCCATCAGGTGCTCGACGCCCTGCGCAGGGCCGGCGTGAAGCGCTGCCTGTTCGTGGTCGGCGCCGGCAGCCTTTTGCGCACGGACGGCCGCACGCATTTCGACCACATGGCCGAGAAGGGCATCCAGCCGCCGACGTCCAAGCCCGCGGCGCTGGCCCTGGCCGAGGTGCAGAAGGTGACGGACCTCGACTGGACGGCGATCTCGCCGCCCGCGTCGATCCAGCCCGGCGAGCGCACGGGCAAGTTCCGCCTGGGCCGCGATCACCTGCTCGAGGACGACAAGGGCAAGAGCGAGATCAGCCGCGAGGATTTCGCCATTGCCATCCTCGACGAGATCGAGAAGCCCAAGCACATCCGCCAACGCTTCACCGCGGCCTACTAGAGATGCTTGGTACAGCACCTGCTGCTTTCATCCCGAGCGTAGCGAGGGACCTTTCCTGTCCCCGAAAGGCCCCTCGCTACGGTAAGCGCGGGGTCACCCCCGCGCCGGGTGACAGTTGGGACCCTTCATCCGACAGCCGCTAGCGGGAACGACCATGGACGCCGCCGATCTTCGCATCTTCGCCGCGGTCGCCCGCACGGGCAGCATGAGCAAGGCCGCCTCCGAGCTCGGCACCGTGCAGTCCAACGTCACCGCGCGCATCCGCGCGCTGGAGGAGCGGCTGGGCGCCGAACTGTTCGAGCGCACCAACCGCGGCGCCACCCTGACCGCGGCGGGACGGCGCCTGCGCCCCTACGCCGATCGCGTGGCGGGCCTGCTCGAAGATGCGAGGCGCGCGGTCGCCGACGAAGGCACGCCGTCCGGCACGCTCACCATAGGCTCGCTGGAGACGACGGCCGCGCTACGCCTGTCGTCGGTGCTTGCCGAGTTCGTCGCGGCCTACCCGGCCGTCGATCTGTCGCTGCGCACCGGCACCACGCACGAGCTGATCGAGCAGACCGTCGAGCATCGTCTCGACGGCGCCTTCGTCTGCGGACCGGTCAACCATCCCGGCCTCAGGGTCGAACCCTTCTTCCGCGAGGAGCTGGTGGTCCTGACGGCGCCCGACGTCGCCGACTTCGATGCGCTCGTCCGGCAGGGTGACCTGCGCATCATCGTGCTGCGCGCGAGCTGCTCCTATCGTCAGCACCTCGAAGCCCTGCTGGCGCGGCGCGGCATCGTCGGCGTGCGCCATCTCGAGTTCGGCACGCTCGAAGCCATCATAAGCTGCGTCAGCGCCGGACTCGGCGTTACCTTGCTGCCGGAGGGCCTGATCGGGCCGGTCTGGCGGCAGGGTCGCGTGCGCGTACATCCTCTGCCGGGCGGCGAAGGCAGCGTCGAGACCGTGTTCATCCGCCACCGCGACGCCTACGTGTCGAGCGCGCTCAGCGCCTTCCTCGACGTTGCCCGGCCCGTGCTGGCGAGCCAGGCGGCGGAATAGGGCGATCATCGCCGGCGATGGTGGCCATCTGATCAAACCGTTATCGCGGGCCGATTCGATCCCGTAACGTGGCGGCCATGCCGACCACCAATCCATTGCTTGCCCGCGCCGAGGCGTTCTGTGCCGCCTATGGCCTGCGCGTCCCCATCCTGCTCGCGCCGATGGCCGGTGCCTGCCCCGCCTCGCTGTCGGTCGCCGTCGCCAATGCCGGCGGTCTGGGAAGCTGCGGCGCGCTGCTGATGCAGCCCGCCGCCATCAAGGCCTGGGCGGCCGAGGTTCGCGCCGGCAGCAACGGCGGCTTCAATCTCAATCTCTGGATTCCCGATCCGCCGCCCACGCGCGACGCCGAGGCCGAGGACTCCGTTCGCACCTTCCTGCGCGGCTGGGGACCGGAGGTGGCGCGCGAGGCTGGCGACGTCGCGCCGCCCGACTTCGCCGCCCAGTGCGAAGCCATGCTGGAGGTCGGGCCGACCATCATCTCCTCGATCATGGGCCTCTATCCGCCGGCCTTCGTCGAGCGCATGAAGGCCAAGGGGATAAAATGGTTCGCCAATGCCACGACGGTGGCCGAAGCCAAGGCGGCAGAGGCGGCCGGCGCGGACGTGATCGTGGCCCAGGGCATGGAGGCCGGCGGCCATCGCGGCGCCTTCGATCCTGCCAAGGCACAGATTGAACTGGTCGGGCTGTTCGCGCTTCTGCCGGCGATCGTCGACGCGGTAAATGTCCCGGTGGTCGCGGCGGGCGGCATCGCCGATGCGCGCGGCGTCGCGGCGGCCCTGACGCTGGGCGCGTCGGCGGTGCAGATCGGCACCGGCTTCCTGCGCTGCCCCGAGGCGAAGCTCGCCCCCGCCTGGGCAGACGCCATCGGCCGCACCCTGCCCGAGCAGACCCTGGTGACCCGCGCCTTCTCCGGACGTCCCGGCCGCAGCATCGCCACGGCCTATGCGCGCGCCGCCACCGCGACCGATGCGCCGGAGCCGGCGCCCTACCCGGTTCAGCGCGGCCTCACCCAGGCAATGCGCGACGCCGGGACCAAGACCAACGACATCGACCGCATCCAGGCCTGGTCGGGCCAGTCGGCGCGGCTGGCGCTGGCCAAGCCGGCCGGCGACGTCGTGCGGGAGCTGTGGAGCGGCGCGCAGGCATTGCTGCGTTAGTTCTTCCGGACCGCCGGCTTCCAGCCGGCCTCATGAGCAAGAGCCGGCTGGAGGCCGGCGGTCCGGAAGAGCATGACCGTCAGTCCAGCGTCTCCAGCAGCCGCGTGCAGAGATAGGTGCGCGGGACCAGCGACGAGTAGTAGATCTGCTCGAAGGCGGCATGGGCGCCCTTGCCGTCGGCGCCAAGGCCGTCGAGCGTCGGAATGCCCAGCGCCGCGGTGAAGTTGCCGTCGCTGCCGCCGCCGGTCAGCGGCACATCCAGGAGTTCCTTGCCGATCTCGCGGTAGATCGTCTGTGCCTTCTCGAACAGCGCCGAGATGCCCGCATCCTTCTGATAGGGCGGCCGGTTCATCTCGCCTTCGACCGTCAGGGTGACGTCCTGGCCGATCGGCTCGAGGTTCAGGAACCAGTGCGTCATCTCTTCGGCAAGCTGCTGGCTCGGCACGCGCAGGTCGACCTCGACCTTGCATTCGGAGGGCACGACGTTGACTCCGGTGCCGCCCTGGATCAGGCCGACATTGCAGGTGATGCCGCGGTCGTAGTCGGTCTTGGCCTCGATGCGCATGATCTGCTTCGCCATCTCGTGGATGGCGCTGCGACCGTCCTGATGGCGCACGCCGGCATGGCTCGCCGTGCCCTTCACCGTGAGGCTAAAGCGGCCGACGCCCTTGCGTGACGTGACGACCCGATCGCCGTCGCGGCCGGGCTCCATGACCAGCGCATATTTGTGGCCACGCGCTGCCTCTTCGATGCGCGCGCGCGAGGTCGGGCTGCCGACTTCTTCCTCGGGGATGAACAGGAAGGTGATCGGCAGCCTGGTCTTCTTGCCCTGGCGGACGAGATGGCGCAGCGCGTAGTAGGCGATGTAGCCGCCGGCCTTCATGTCGTAGATGCCGGGCCCGAAGATGCTGTCGCCCTCGCGCCGGATCTTCAGGTCCTTCTCGATCATGCCGATGGGATGCACGGTATCGAGATGGGCCAGCACCAAGATGCCCTTGCCGTCGCCCTGGCTCATCTCCGGCAGCGTCTTGCACTCCAGGATGTCGCCAAAGCCATCGCGGCCGGGAATGCGCTCGAGCTTCAGCCCGAGGTCACGGAACTGCCCCTCGACATGGTCGACGACCTTGTTGACCGACTTGCCGTCGTGGCTCGGGCTCTCGATCGACACCCATTCGACGATGCCGGCTAAAACCTCGTCGGCATCGATCTTCGGTTCGTTCTTGCGGACTTCGGCCATTGGCATGTCACTCCATCGAAAAGCCTCACCCTGAGGAGCGGCCCGAAGGGCCGCGTCTCGAAGGGTGGGAACGCAAGTCTTGACTGTTGCCCACCCTTCGAGACGCCGCGCTACGCGCGGCTCCTCAGGGTGAGGTGGTGGGTTGCTGGTCGGTCGTGGTTACTCGATCAGACCGGATCCCAGGTGAAGTATTCGGGCGAGCGCTTCATGTCGGTGAAGTAGGGCTTCATCGACGGCACGGCGTGCTCGGCGATCGCCTCAAGGGTCCAGCCCTCGGAGTTGTGCACGGAGCGCACCGGGCGGTTGGCGTTGAACAGCATGATCTCGTTCATGCGCACGCCGAAGATCTGCGAGCTGACGCCGTCGGCCGCGTCGCTCAGCAGGAACACCGCCATCGGCGCGATCTTGGCCGGCGTCATCTTCTTGGAGCGCTCGAGGCGCGCCTTCTGTGCGTCGGTGTCGGCCGGGATGGTGCCGATCATGCGCGTCCAGGCGAAGGGCGAGATGCAGTTGGAGCGCACGTTGAACGCCGCCATGTCGAGCGCGATCGAGCGCGACAGGCCGATGATGCCCATCTTGGCCGCCGAGTAGTTGGCTTGCCCGAAGTTGCCGACCAGGCCCGAGGTCGAGGTGAAGTGCACGAAGGCGCCCGATTTCTGCTCCTTGAAGTGGTTGGCGGCGGCGCGACTGACGTTGAAGGCGCCGTTGAGGTGCACGTCGATCACCATCTTCCAGTCGACATGGCTCATGCGATGGAAGATGCGGTCGCGCAGGATGCCGGCATTGTTGATGACGCCGTCGATCTTGCCGAAGGTCTCGACCGCGGTCTTGATCATGCGTTCGGCGCCCGCCGGATCGGCGACGCTGTCGCCGTTGGGCACGGCCTTGCCGCCGGCCGCCTTGATCTCGTCGCAGACCTTCTGGGCCGGCGACGTGCTGCCGCCGCCCTCGCCGTCGACCGCGCCGCCCAGGTCGTTGACCACGACGCTGGCACCTTCCTTGGCGGCCAGCAGGGCCATCTCGCGACCGATGCCGCCGCCCGCGCCGGTGACCAGCACGACCTTGTCCTTCAGCATGTTGGGCATCTTCTTCCCTCTCTCCTCTTTATGAACTCAGTTTCGGGGGCCGCGGCCGGCTGCGCAACAGCCGCGCGCTCAAGACCGTCAGCACGGCGAACGGCATCAGCCCGATCACCAGCGGCATGGCGACATAGCGGCTGCCGACCACGGTCAGGATCGCCACCGTCACAGTCCCCAAGGCGCCCATGCCCATCTGTGCCAGCCCGGCAAGCGACGAGGCCGTGCCGGCGAGCTTGGGATACATGCCCACCGCGCCGGCATTGGCATTGGCCACGATCATGCCGGTGCCGAAGCTCAGCACCACGTGCGGACCGATGATCGCCCACCAGGTGACGATGCCGGAGAGCGAAAGAGCGCCCATGACCGCCAATGCCGCGACGTGGAACCAGCCCGAGGCGCGCATGAGGACGATCGGCGCGACGCGGCCGACCAGCCGGTTGTTCACGAGGGTGCCGACGGTGAAGCCACCGACCGACAGCAGCACGATCAGGCCGAATTCCTGCGGCGAGAAGCCGAGATGGTCCTGCAGGATGAAGGGAACGCCCGCCAACATGCCGAAGTTGATGGCGAAGGCGAAGCCCAGGGTGAGCACGTTGCCGAGGAACTGCCGCTCGCGCAGCATCTCGCCCGAGCCGCGCAGCAGGCTGCCGAGATGCAGGCGATCGCTGCGGTGCTTGTTGGTCTCCGAAAGGCCGAACAGCGTGATCGCCAGCAGCAGCGTGCCGAAGCCGCCGACGAACCAGAAGGTCGCCCGCCAGCTCGCCCATTCGCCCAAAAAGCCGCCCAGGGTCGGCGCCAGCGACGGCGCGATGTTCTGGCCGAGCGAGATCCAGCTCATGACCAGCGGCATCTCCTGGAAGGTGTAGGCGTCGCGCGTCATCGCGCGGCCGATCACCGAGCCGGAAGCGGCACCCAGTCCCTGCAGGATGCGCAAGGTGATGAGCCCGCCGATCGAGGACGCGAAGGAACAGGCGAAGGTCGCGATGGTGAAGAAGATCAATCCACCCAGCAACACAGGCCGGCGGCCGAAGCGGTCGCTGAGCGGCCCGTAGAAGAGCTGGCCCACGGCGAAGCCCAGCATGTAGGTGGTGAGGGTGAGCTTGACGCTGTCGGCGCCGGCGCCGAGCGACGCGCCGACCGAGGGCATCACAGGCGTGTAGATGCTCATGGTCAACGGGCCAAAGCTGCCCAACGCCACCAACAGGGCGACGTAGCCGAAGGAACGCGGAGCGAGACTCACTTCTTGGCGGCTTCTGCAGCGCCTTCCGCGCCGAAATCGCCACCAAGAGCCATCTCCTCCTGAGCGCGCGTCATGCGGGGGTAGTAGTGCCGAAAGGCAGAGCGGATCTCGTCGAACGGGATGTCGGCGAAGACACCGCGATAGGCGAGATACTCCATGTGTCGCCGGCCGCCGAGATCGAACGGATGATAGATCGAATCGCTGGCACCGTCCCATTCGAGCGGCCTGAGGCCAAAGCGCTCGGTCAGCTCCTTGTTGAAGGCGGGCGTGGCCTTGATCCAGCGTCCGTCGAGCCAGACCTCGGTGTAGCCGTGATAATAGAAGGTGTCGGAGCCCATCAGGTCGGAAAGCCGCTTGGTGGTCATGTGATTGCGCACGTCGGCGTAGCCGACGCGGGCCGGGACACCGACGGCACGGCACAGCGCCGCCATCAGCCCCGCCTTGTTCACGCAATATCCATGCCCCGCCCCCAGCGTCGTGCTGGCAAGATAGGCGTCGCGCTTCATCGGCGTGTTGTAGGGGTCGTAACGCAGGCCGTCGCGCACGGCGTAGTACAGGCGCAGCGCCTTTTCCCGGTCGCTGCCCTCGCCCGCCACCCGGCTTGCATAGTCCGTGATCTTGGGGTGGTCTGAATCGATCAGGGCGCCCGGGCGCCGGTAGGCCTCGAAATCGGCGCCGTCGCGCACCACGTCATCGCGGTCGGTCTTGAGGGAGTCGTAATCCATGCCGGGCGTTGTCTACTGCACCTGCGGGAAAAGTACATGAGCCACGATGCGCATTTCACGCATGCGCATATGGTGCGCTTCGATTGGCCGCTGCCCGCGACGCCCGACAAGGTGTGGGCCGTCCTGACCGATTTCACGCGCCTGCCGGGCTGGTACGGCAACGGCATGCTGGAGGGCAAGGTTGGCGGCGCCGTGCGGCTGATGGGCAATCACATCCGCGGAACCGTCACGCAATGGCAGCCGCCGCGCAAACTCAGCCTACAGCTGGAACGTCTTCGGCACCAACGACGAGAGCTCGCCCTATCCCGAATCGTACCTCACCCTGGAGCTCAGCCCGCAGGACAACGGCACGATGCTGACGCTCACCCACCTGCCCGTGCTCGAGCAGTTCGTGAAGGTGAACGCCATGGGTTGGCACACCTACCTCGACATGGTGAAAGCCGCCGTCACCGGTGCGCCGCTCGAGACCCGCGAGGTCTATGCCAAGCGCAACGCCCAACGTTACGGCGTCGATCTGTCGAACATGCCTCGTTAGGCCGCCGACGGCCACCCGCGCGAAGGACCGGTACACATCCGGCAACTACCCTCTATGTGAGAAAAGCCACAGAGATCTGCATGCAAAGATTGTAATGGTATCGAGGCGCATCTTCTTTCCGGGGGTTAAGATGAGCGACCTCGACAGACCGGCTTCCGAAGTCACCAGCGCATCTGATGGCGCAGCAGCGACCATCACTTCCGCACCAACACCTGCAGGACCAGGCTCGACCAACCACGACGTGGCTGGGACGCTGCTGAAGATCTGCGCCTTGGTGGTCTCACTGTGGGTGGCGATCGGAGCCGCTTGCGAGATTCTCAATCGCAACCAGGACTACGATCGGGTTTCCAACCAGTACAAGGCGCTCATCGCTTGCAGGGAGGCCAAGGAAAAGGTGGGCTGCAAGAGCAGCGACGAGCTCGAAGGTTGGATTGGAAGCGCATCGATCCAGATGCAACGCTACAACAGCCTCAACGCTAACGGTGCCTGGGACAGGTGCCACACTGCAGCTGTATTTGCGTCGACCGAATCGTCCTTCTTCGAGGACTGCGTAAAGCTGCTACGTCGCATTGAAAGGGGTACGACCGTCCGCCTCTACGAAACGCGCAAGAAGGAAGGCCAGAGGGCCGCATCGCTGGGAGCCTTCTCTTTGCATCCGGTCACAGCAAATCGCGAAATCGATCGGATCGACCTTGCCGAAGAAAAACTGAACAACGCCGAGAACGAATTCGTGCTTCTGCAAGTTCTTTCTCCTCATTGGGCTTCCTACTCCGGTTGGCTTCTGGCTTTCGATCAAGCCGCGAAGGACCACCTGTATTTCCTGCTGGTGCTCGTCTCGACGGTCATAGGGACCTTGATCGCAGCCCTTCGCGACGCCAGCAATGCAGCCTCTCCGCCGGGTCTGGTGGCGAGCGTGCGCCAGCTGGCCGTGGGCATCGGCGCCGGCTTTGCGGTCTACGTCCTGCTGAGAGGCGGCAACTTCGTCTTCTTTTCTGGCGCCTCGGTGATGGACGTCCTGAACCCGTTCTCGGCGGCTGCCGCCGGTTTTCTGGTAGGCTTGTATTCGGAGCGCGTGTTCAAGTTCCTCGAACGTACGGTTCCCGGCGCCCATCCGCAGTCGTCTCAATCCTCAGGCAGCTCGTGATCAGAGCGACGGCGGGGCGTCGTCGGACTTGATCAGGAAATGGGCGTTGGCCGTCGCCACCGGCTTGGCGCGATCGTCCTGCCAGGCCTCGGCGTAGACATTGACCATGCGTCGGCCCTGCTTGGTCACCTTGGCGCAGGCGATGACATCGACCGGCCGCGCCGAGCGCAGGTAGTCGACGGTGATGTTGACGATCTTCGGGACGGTCTCCGTATCGGTCTCCCACAACAGGTGGAAGATCGCCGCCATCTCCAGCATCGCGCCCAAGGTGCCGCCGTGGATCGCCGGCAGGAACGTGTTGCCGACAAGGTCGTCGTGATAGCGCATGCGCGTCAGCAGCTCGCCGGTGCCGTTCTCCGGCGCGATGCGCATCCAGCGCGCATAGGGGATCGCCTCGGCGATCTTGCCGACGTCGCCCGACTTGCGCACCTCGGCCAGCCGTTCGAGTAGCGGGCTCATGACTTCACCTCGGTGCCGATCGACTGCGGCCGCGTCACCTCGCCCTTGGTGCCCAGCATGAAGGTGCCGGCCGCGGCCGCGATCGGATCCTTGGGATCGCCGTGATGGGCGAAGGCGCGCGTGAAGGCGACCGAGTGGGTAACGCGATAGCACTCGGCCTCGGCGATCACGGCCTTGCCGGGCGTCGCCGGCCGCACATAGTCGATGCGCAGGTCGAGCGTCGCGAAGGGTTTTGGCTCGGTCAGCATGGTCGCCACCGACATGCCGCAGCAGCTGTCCATCAGCGCCGTCAGCGGCCCGCCGGCCAGCACGCCCGTCTCGGGGTTGCCGACCAGCTCCTCGCGCCACTCGAGCTGCATGGAACCGAAGCCGCGGCGCACCGCGATGATCTTCAGCCCCAGCGACTTGCTGTGCGGGATGGTGTCGGAGAACCACTGCTGGAAGAAGGCGATGCGCTGGTCGCGGTCGCTGAACGGACTGGTCATGGTCCCTTCTTACAATCCCATCTGGCGCGCGGCGAGGTCCTTCATGATCTCGACCGAGCCACCGCCGATCGCCATCACCTTTGTCTCACGGTAGATGCGCTCGACCTTGGCGCCGCGCAGGTAGCCCGCGCCGCCGAACACCTGCATCGCCTCGTTGGCGCAGAACTCCATCGTCGAGGTCGCCAGGTTCTTCAGCATGCAGATTTCCGCCACTGGCTTCTCGCCCTGGGACACGCGCCACGCCAACAATTCGAGCGTCGACTTCACGGCATTGATGCGCATGGCCATGTCGACCAGGCGATGGCGCACCACCTGGTTGGCGATCAGCGGCTTGCCGAAGGTGTACCGCTCGCGGGCATAGGCGATCGCCTCGTCGAGGCAGACCTTGGCGTAGCCGCAGGCGCCGGCCGACATGCCGAGCCGCTCCTGGTTGAAGTTCAGCATGATGCCGATGAAGCCCTTGTTCTCCTGGCCGATCAGGTTGCCCGCCGGCACGCGCACGTCGTCGAAGAAGAGCTGCGCGGTGTCCGATGCCCACCAGCCCATCTTCTTGAGCTTGGTGCGGCCGAACCCCTCGCGGTCACGCTCGATCAGCAGCAGCGACACGCCCGAAGCGCCCGGCCCGCCGGTGCGCACCGCCACGGTGTAGTAGTCGGCGCGCATGCCCGAGGTGATGAACATCTTGGAGCCGTTGACCACGTAATGGTCACCTTCGCGGCGCGCCGTGGTCTTGAGGTTGGCGACGTCCGAGCCGCCCGATGGCTCGGTGATGGCAAGCGCGCTGATCTTCTCGCCGGCCAGGACCTCGGGCAGGACCTTGCGCTTCATCCATTCCGGCCCCAGCGCCGCGATCGGCGGCGAGCCGATCGTGTGGCTGTTCAGGCCGGCGTTCAGCCCGCCGCTGCCATGGCGCGCCATCTCCTCGGCCTTGACGATGCCGAAGAACGGATCGGTCGGCACGCCGCCATACTCCTCGGGAAAACCGAGTTGCAGGAGGCCCGCGGCCGAGGCCTTGCGGTAGAGGTCGCGGGGAAACTCCTCGGCCTCGTCCCACTGGTCGACATGGGGCATGATCTCGCGATCGACGAAGCGGCGGACGGTGCGCCGGAAGGCCTCGTGCTCCTCGGAATAGAAGGGGCTGTGCGGGGCGCCCTCCGGCAAGAGGGGCCCGGGTAAATCGGCGACGGCCATTGGGCTTTCTCCTCGGTCCCTTGTTTCACTTGGTGGACCATCGTATCGCGCGTTGACAGCGCTAAACAGCCGTTCATATTGGCGGAAATTGAAGCGGCAACAGACCGCTCATGTGCAGGGGACGGAAACTGGTTACTTTCTTTCAGCTTACCCTCAATGGGCTTGCCGTCGGCTGTATCTACGGTCTGGTCGCTCTGGGGTTCGTGCTCATCTACAAGGCGACCGAGCTGGTCAACTTCGCCCAGGGCGACCTTTTAATGCTGGGCGCCTTCGTCGCCTACATGGCGGTCGTCTGGTGGGGCCTCGACTACTGGCTCGCCTTCCTCATTTCCGTGGTCACCATCGGCATCTTCGGCGCCCTGCTCGACGCCACGGTGCTGCGCAACGTGATCGGCCAGCCGCAGTTCGCCATCGTCATGCTGACGATCGGGCTCGGCGCGATGTTCCGCACCTTCGCCAGCGTCACCTGGGGCTCGGAGATCTACACCCTGCCGACGCCGTTCGGCGGCGTGTGGCAGGTCGGCGGCGTCACGCTGAGCCACCAGTACATCTCGATCGTGGTCGGCACGCTGATCCTGTGCGGCGTGCTCTATGCCTTCTTCAACCACACCCGCCTCGGCGTGGCCATGCAGGCGACCTCGCAGAACCAGCTCGCGGCCTACTACATGGGCATCCCGGTCAAGCTGATCTTCTCCCTGATCTGGGCGATCTCGGCGGGGACCGCGGCCGCCGCCGGCATCCTGCTGGCGCCGGTGACCCTGATCGACATCAACATGGGCCTGGCGGTGGCGCTGAAGGCCTTCGCCGCCGCCGTGCTGGGCGGCTTCGGCTCGATCCCGGGCGCGCTGGTCGGCGGCATCGTCATCGGCCTGATCGAGCTCTATGCCGGCGCCACCCTGCCCGACGGCTTCAAGGACACCGCGCCCTACATCGTGCTGCTGATCATGCTGGCGGTACGACCGCAGGGCCTGTTCGGCACCATGACGCGCAAGAAGGTGTGAGCGGGCCATGCGTTTCCAGTTCAAGACGTCCTACAACCAGGACATCCGCCTGTTCAAAGACCGGATCGATGCCTCGTGGTACGGCCTGCTCGCCGTCGCCGTCCTGATCCTGCCGGTGCTGATGGACGACTACTATGTCGGCGAAGCGACCTGGGTGTTCATCTACGGCGTCTGCGGTGTCTCGCTGATGGCGCTGGTCGGCTACACCGGGCTGGTCTCCTTGGGCCATGCCGCCTTCCTGGGGATCGGCGCCTACGCCCACGCCTACTTCCTGCAGCACGGCGTGCCGTGGGTCGTGTCTGTCGCCCTGGCTGTCGCCCTCACCACGGCGAGCGGCATCGTCGTCGGGCTCCCCGCGCTGCGCATGACGGGCATCTATCTCACCATCGCCACTCTCGCCTTCGGGGTGATCATCCAGGAGGTGTTCACCCGCTGGGAATCGGTGACGCACGGCTTCGCCGGCATGCCGGTGGACAAGCCCACGATCTTCGGCGTGCCGTTCCATAGCGAGTGGTCGTTCTACTATCTCTGCCTGTTCTTCCTGGTGGTGGTGCTGTGGATGACGCGCAACCTGCTGCGCTCGCCCACCGGACGGGCCTGGATCGCCATCCGCGACAGCGAGATCGCCGCCCAGTCGATGGGCGTCAACCTCGCGATCTACAAGTCGATCGCCTTCGCCTACTCGGCCGCGCTGATGGGCCTCGCCGGGGCGCTGTTCGCCCACAAGATCGCCTATCTGGCGCCCGACATCTTCAACATCCTGCTGTCGATCCAGTTCCTGCTTCTGGTGATCGTGGGCGGGCTGGGCTCGCTGCATGGCGCAGTGTTCGGCGCGATCTTCGTGGCCCTCCTGCCGCCGCTGATCGCCATCCTGCGCGATTCGATCCCGGCCAGCATGAACGACGCCGCGGCGGCCATGAACATCAAGCTGATCGCCATCATCGGCGAGGGCATCGGCGACTTCCTCAAGAAGCCCGGCGTCGAGGCCGGCATCTTCGGCCTGATCCTGGTGCTGGTGATCCTGCTCGAGCCGCTCGGCATGTACGGCCGCTGGGTCAAGATCCGCGTCTTCTTCTCGACCTTCCCGATGTATCGCGGCGCCACCTTCAGGCGGCAGAAGAGCTACATGCGCTCGGAGCGGCTGCGATGAGCTTCTTCTCGGTCGACAACCTCTCGATCAACTTCGGCGGCATCAAGGCCGTCGACGGCGTGAGCTTCGACGTCGGCAAGGGCGAGGTCTTCACCATCATCGGCCCCAACGGCGCCGGCAAGACCACGATCTTCAACCTGGTGAGCCGCATCTACCAGCCGACCGGCGGCAAGCTGGTGTTCGACGGCACCGACATCACCAACGTGGCCCCGCACCGCATCGCCGCGCTGGGCATCGCCCGCACCTTCCAGAACATCGAGCTGTTCGAGCATGCGACGCTGCTGCAGAACCTGCTGCTGGCGCGGCATGCCCACAAGAAGTCGAACTTCCTGTCCGAGCTGCTCTTCCTGCCGTCGGTGCGGGCGATGGAGCTGGAACATCGCGAAGCCGTCGAGAAGGCGATCGACTTCCTCGACCTGCAGCAATACCGCGACAGCTTCATCGTCAACCTGCCGTACGGCGTGCGCAAGGTGACGGAGCTGGCCCGCGCGCTATGCACCGATCCCAAGCTCCTGCTGCTCGACGAGCCCTCCTCCGGCCTGAACGTCGAGGAGACCGAGGACATGGCCTTCTGGATCCAGGACATCCGCACCCTGCTCGGCATCACCGTGCTGATGGTCGAGCACGACATGAGCCTGGTCTCGGCGGTCTCCGACCGCGTGCTGGCGCTGAATTACGGCCGGCCGCTCGCCATGGGCACGCCGGGCGAGGTGCAGTCCCATCCCGAAGTCATTCGCGCTTATCTCGGCGGCTAACTGACCATGTCCGACACCCAACCCGTCCTCAAGGTCGCCAACGTCGAGACCTACTACGGCCCGATCCTGGCGATCCGCGGCGTCTCCTTCGAGGTGCCGAAGGGCGGCATCGTCACCATCCTGGGCGCCAACGGCGCGGGCAAGACCACGGTGCTGAAGACCGTGAGCGGCGTCATGGACCCGCAGAAGGGCAGCGTGCTGTTCGAGGGCCGCGAGATCCGCGGCCTCGATCCCGACAAGGTGATGCGGCTCGGCATGAGCCACGTGCCCGAGGGCCGCGAGGTCTTCCCGTTCCTCAGCGTGCGCGAGAACCTGCGCATGGGTGCCTACACGCGCCGCGATCCCGACGGCGTCGCCCAGGACCTCGAGACCGTGTTCGGCTACTTCCCGGTGCTGCGCGAGCGCGCCGAGCAGCGCGCCGGCTCGCTGTCGGGCGGCGAGCAGCAGATGCTGGCGATCAGCCGCGCGCTGATGGCGCGGCCCCACCTGATGCTGCTCGACGAGCCCTCGCTGGGTCTGTCGCCCAAGCTCGTGAAGGACATCTTCGAGATCATCGTGCGCATCAACCGCGAGCGCGGCGTCACCATCCTGCTGGTCGAGCAGAACGCCAACATGGCCTTGCAGACCGCCGACTTCGGCTACGTGCTGGAAGTCGGCCGCATCGTCATGGCCGACACCTGCGAGCGGCTGCTGCAGAAGGAAGACATCAAGGAATTCTACCTCGGCATCAAGGAACAGGGCGCCCGCGGCAAGCGGCGCTGGAAGAAGCGCAAGACGTGGAGATGAGCAGGGCTGGGAGATGACGGAGAGCGCGATGGCGGGCGGAAACGAGCGGATCGAAGTCGAAGGCTGCGACACGATTCCCAAGCTGTTCTGGCATCAGGTGAAGCAGCGCGCCGAGCGCACGGCCTTCCGCGAGAAGGACCTTGGCATCTGGCGCGCGACCTCGTGGCGCGAGTACGGCGAGCGCGCCAAGGCGGCCGGCATGGGCCTGGTGACGTTCGGGCTGAGCCACGGCCAGGTCGTGTCGGTGCTGGCCGAGACCGTGCCGGAGTGGCTCTATGTCGACATGGGCACCACGGCGGTGGGCGGCGTCAGCAACGGCATCTATCCGACCAATTCGGCCAAGCAGGTCGAATACATCCTGAACGACAGCCGCACCCGCTTCCTGTTCGTCGAGAACGAGGAGCAGCTCGACAAGTTTCTCGAGGTCCGCGAGCGCTGCCCCGACCTGGTCAAGGTCTTCGTCTTCGACATGGAGGGCCTGGCCGATTTCAACGACCCGATGGTCATGGCGTTCGACGAGCTGCTCGAGCTCGGCCGCGCCTACGACAAGGCCAACCCCGACCTGTGGGAGAAGCTGGTCGCGAGCTCGCGGGCCGAGGAGCTGGCGATCCTCGTCTACACCTCCGGCACGACCGGGCCGCCCAAGGGCGCGATGCTGTCGCACCGCAATGTCATCTTCCAGCTCAGCAACGCCGACGCCTTCATCCCGATGGAGAAGGACGGCGAGCAGCTCGCCTTCCTGCCGCTCTGCCACGTCGCCGAGCGCACCTTCACGGCCTTCCTGCCGTTGCGCTCGGGCGCCATCGCCAACTTCGCCGAGAGCGTCGAGACGGTGCCGGACAATATCCGGGAAGTGGCACCCACGACGTTCTTCGCCGTGCCGCGCATCTGGGAGCGTTTCTATTCCGGCATCGCCATCCGCATGAAGGAGGCGACCTGGATCGGCCGCGCCGCCTACAAGTGGGCGATCGGGCTGGGACTCAAGGTGGCCGATGCCGAGCTCGACGGGCGCCGGCCCGGGCCATTCCTGAAGCTCGGCCACGCCATCGCCGACTGGCTGGTGCTCGACAACATCAAGCGCGCCATCGGCCTGCATCGCGTGAAGTTCGCCGGCACCGGTGCCGCGCCGATCGCACCCGACCTCATCAAGTGGTATCGCGCGCTCGGCGTCGACATGCGCGAGGTCTACGGCCAGACCGAGAACTGCGGGCTCGCGACCGGCATGCCCAACCGCATCAAGCTCGGCACCGTCGGCGTCACCGCGCCACGCACCGAATCGAAGATCTCGCCCGAGGGCGAGATCCTGCTCAAGGGCCCGCACATCTTCATGGGCTACCTGAACCAGCCCGAGAAGACCGCCGAGACGCTGCGCGACGGCTGGCTGCACACCGGCGACGTCGGTTATCTCGACAACGAGGGCTACCTGAAGATCACCGACCGCATGAAGGACATCATCATCACGGCGGGCGGCAAGAACATCACGCCGTCGGAGATCGAGAACCAGCTGAAATTCTCGCCCTACATCTCCGATGCGGTCGTGATCGGCGACAAGCGCAAGTTCCTGTCGTGCCTGATCATGATCGACTACGACAACGTGGCCAAGCACGCCCAGGACAACAACGTGCCCTTCACCGACTTCGCCTCGCTCTGCCGCACGCGCGAGGTCAACGACCTGATCTGGTCGGAGATCGAGCGGGTGAACCTGGGCTTCGCGCGGGTCGAGACGATCAAGAAGTTCCGGATGATCGAGCAGCAGCTCACCGCCGAGGACGACGAGGTCACGCCGACCATGAAGCTCAAGCGCAAGTTCGTGAACGAAAAGTACAAGGGCATGATCGACGGCATGTATGCCGAGGCAGTGTAACTCGCTATAGTGGCAGTCAATCGCCAGGGAGGAAATGCGATGAACAAGTGGACAATCGTCAAGACGGCGGCGATCGCAGCAGCGGCTGCATCGCTCGCCACGGCTGCGTCCGCGCAGACACGCGGCGTGACGGCGACCGAAGTGACGTTGGGCATGCACACCGACCTGTCGGGTGTGGCCGCGACCTACGGCGTGTCGTCGTCCAATGCGGTCAAGATGCGCTTCGACGAGATCAACGATGGCGGCGGCATCAACGGCCGCAAGATCAAGGTCATCATCGAGGACACGGCCTACCAGGTGCCCAAGGCGGTGCAGGCCTGCAACAAGCTGATCAACCGCGACAAGGTCTTCGCCTTCGTGGCGCCGCTCGGCACGCCGATGAACAACGCCTGCTTCAAGGACCAGTTCGCGGTGGGCGTGCCCAACCTGTTCCCGCTGTCGGCCGCGCGCTCGATGTACGAGCCCTACGAACGGCTGAAGTTCTATGGTGCCGCGTCCTACGTCGACCAGGTGCGCTCGGGCATCGACTACTTCGTCAAGACGAAGGGCAAGAAGGCGGTGTGCGTGATGTACCAGGACACCGACTTCGGCAAGGAGGTGCTGGAAGGCGCCGAGCTGCAGACCAAGAAGCTCGGCATCAAGGTCGTCGAGACGACGGCGCACAAGCCGACCGACCAGGACTTCACCGCGCCGATCGGCAAGCTGCGCTCGGCCGGCTGCGACCTGATCGTCATGGGCACCATCGTGCGCGACTCGATCGTGCCCTACACGACGGCACGCAAGGCGGGCTGGAACGACGTCGACTTCCTGGGCTCGGCCGCCGTCTACGACCTGGTCGTCGGCGCCGCGCAGGGCATGGAAGGCTTCTATGGCATGGGCCTGACCGAGATGCCCTACGTCGACAGCGGCGTGGCTTCGGTCAAGACCTTCGTCGAGAACTACAAGAAGAAGTTCAACGTCGATCCCAACATCGGCGCGGTCTACGGCTACGTCGCCGCCGACCTCACCGTCCAGGGCCTGAAGAACGCCGGCAAGGACCTGACGCTCGACAGCTTCATCAAGGGCATGGAAGCGATCAAGAACTACAAGGACATCTTCAACGGCCCGCAGGTCTCCTTCGGCCCGAACATCCGCCAGGGCGCCAACTCGTCGTTCCTGGCGCAGGTCAAGGCCGGCAAGTGGGCCCGCGTGACCGAGCCGCTGAGCTTCTGATCGCCTGAAGCGACGGCAACAGAAAGCCCGGGTGGGCAACTACCCGGGCTTTTCTTTGGGAGCGCGGGCCTGCGGCCCGCATCATGAGGCCCCCGGATCAGCCGGTCGGCGGCGGCGGCACCGGGACCTTGTTGTCGCGCAGCTTCTCCTGCAGCACCGGGATGCCGGCGGCGTAGTTGCCGTCCTGGCAGTTGGCGATGGCGACACGGGCGTCGAGGTCGGCGGGCGCGCCGCCGCGGAAGTTGCCGCCGAGATAGCCGCCGACCGAGCCGACATATTCGGCGTAGGTCTGGCCGAGCTTGGAGCAGTAGGCGGCGCCCTGGGCCGGCGTCATGCCCGGCGGCAGTGCCGCCGGCTGCGCGCCCGAGCCCGCCATGCCGCCGCCCTGCCCTGTCTGGGTGCAGGCGCCCGCAACGAGCGCCAGCACGATCCCAACAAATCCCCCGAGCTTCGCCATGCGATCCTCCGTTCGCCGCCGAGGCTACTGCAGATGCATGCGGCCCGCTATGGTCGCATCCGCATGAGCGGGGAACTTTCAGGACAGGTGGCGATCGTCACTGGCGGCGCGTCGGGCATCGGCGCGGCGTCGGCTGCGTTGCTGGCGGAGGCCGGCGCCGC
Organism: uncultured Alphaproteobacteria bacterium; assembly: GCA_963809025.1. GTDB lineage: Bacteria > Pseudomonadota > Alphaproteobacteria > Reyranellales > Reyranellaceae > Reyranella. The sequence goes on from CAWEIE010000050.1 coordinate 334,764, forward strand.
GGTGGTCGTGGCCGACCTGAAGGCGGCGACGGACGGCCCGACGGACAAGGGCGGCCGCTTCGTGCAGCACGACGTCACCGCCGAAGAGTCCTGGCAGGCGCTGCTGGCCGACGTGCTGAAGCGCGAGGGCCGGCTCGACATCATGGTCAACAACGCCGGCATCTCGGGCGGCGCGGGCAGCGTCGAGAGCACCGACGTCGAAACCTGGCAGCGCGTGCAGGCGGTCAATTCCGAAGGCGTGTTCCTGGGCTGCAAGTACGCCATCCAGGGCATGAAGCGGACCGGGCCGGGCAAGCCCAAGTCGAAGGGCTCGATCGTCAACATCTCCTCGGTCGCGGGCCTGCAGGCCGGCGCGGGCGCGATCGCCTACACGGCGAGCAAGGGCGCGGTGCGGCTCCTGAGCAAGAGCGTGGCGCTCTATTGCGCCGAGCAGAAGTACGACATCCGCTGCAACTCGGTGCATCCGGGCGGCGTCGACACGCCGATCTTCGATCTGCTGTGGCAGATGGTCGGCCGCGAGCAGGGCAAGGCGTTCCTCGACGCCCGCCATCCGATCGGCCACATGGCCCAACCGCGCGAGCTGGGCGAGGTCGTGCTGTGGCTCGCCTCCGACCGCTCGAGCTTCGTGACCGGCGCGGAGATCGCCGCCGACGGCGCGCTCACCGCAGGCTTGATGAGGAGGCAGCCCTTTGTCGCGCCTTGAGAACAAGGTCGTGCTGATAAGCGGCGGCGCCTCGGGCATTGGCGCGGCGACCGCGCGGCTGGTCGTGCGCGAGGGCGGCAAGGCCGTCCTGGCCGACCGCGACGAGGCCAAGGGCCGCGCGCTCGCCGGCGAGCTTGGCGATGCTGCGCACTTCGTGGCCCTCGACGTCACTAATGAGACAGCGTGGAACAACGCGGTTGCGGCAACAGTCGAGAGGTTTGGCGGACTGCGCGGCCTCCTGAACGCGGCGGGCGTGGGCGTGCGCAACTCGATCGAGGACTGCACGCTCGCCGAATACCGCCGCGTCAACGACATCAACGGGCTGGGCACCTTCCTCGGCTGCAAGGCCGCGATCCCGGCGATGAAGACGTCGGGCGGCGGCTCGATCGTCAACATCTCCTCGGTGCTCGGCCTGCGCGGCGCCTCGTACGCGATGGCCTACTGCGCCAGCAAGGGCGCGGTGCGGCTCCTGACCAAGCACGTGGCGCTGCACTGCGCGCAGATGAAGTACAACATCCGCTGCAATTCGGTGCATCCGGGCTACATCGACACGCCGATGATCGCGCCGCGGCTCGACCAGCCGGTCGGCAACATGAGCGGCCGCCAATGGCTCGAGGAGCTGCATCCGCTGGGCCGCCTCGGCCGTGCCGAAGAGGTCGCCGCCATGATCCTGTTCCTGCTGTCGGACGAGAGCTCCTTCTCGACCGGCTCGGAATTCGTCTGCGACGGCGGGCTCACGGCCTAGCCGATCTCCAACGCGGCGATCAGCCTGCCCTCGACCTTGAATCGATAGCTGAGCTCGATCGGACTGCCCGGAAACGTCCCGGACACACGGGCTTTGACGACGCTGCTACCGTCCACCTGTTCGACGTCGAGCGGAGTGACCGACGGGTGGTACTTGCGCGTGGTGTCATCGATCCAAGCGCGAATGGCGTCCCGGCCTACCATGTCGCGCCCCTCGTCGCTCACGGTCGAGCCCTGGGCGAAGGCGCCGAGCATGCCCTCGACGTCGTGGGCGTTCTGGGCGCAGAAGTAGGCGGCGATCGGGTCGGGAAGCGGCAGGGACATCGCAGGCTCCGTGTCTGTGTCTGTCCTGCGATATTGGCTAGGCTGCCGCGATGGCAAGAACCGACCGCAAAGTAGGGTACTCACCCACGGGTAAGCTCGCCGACGTCACGCCCGACATGGCCGCGGCCGGCGTCGAGAAGGCCTTCACGATGCTGGAAGGCCGCTGGAAGATGGTGATCCTGTTCCAGCTCTTCGCCCGGCCCGTGCTGCGCTTCTCCGAGCTGGAGCGGGCCATCCCCAAAGTGTCGCAGAAGATGCTGGCCCAGCAGCTGCGCGAGCTTGAGCGCGACGGCCTAGTTGAGCGCAAGGTCTACGCCGAGGTCCCGCCCAAGGTCGAGTATCGCCTGAGCGATTGGGGCCAGGCGCTTTGCCCCGCGCTCGATCAGCTCCTTGAATGGCGCGCGCTGCGCAAGGGACCGCTCAGCGCAGCTCGGTGATCGAGGTCATTGCTGGGAGCGCGCCACTCCCGCGGCGCATCTTTGGTTGCAACACCAGATGAGCGGCACGGAGTGCCGCGCTCCCAGCAATGAGTCATGATGCGGGCCGGAGGCCCGCGCTCCCAAAGATCGGATCAACGATGCAAATAGCGGCAGCGTCGCCGACCGTATCATAAGCGCCGTTATCTGTCAATAACTATAGTCAGGAACGCATCCCGGTGATCGAGGCGCTGACCGCGCGCGGGTCGCGCTTGGGCCAGCGGCCGGCCTCGACCTGGACGATGAAGTCGCCGACCAGGCGGTTGAACTGGTCGGGATCCTCGATGTTGATGGTGTGGCCGCAGTTCGGCATCACCGCCAGCGCCGCCGACGGGATCTCGCGCTTCAGCAGCAGCGAGGGCGCGAGGCAGGGCCAGTCCTCGTCGCCGGTCAGGACCAGGGTCGGAATGGTGAGCGCGCGCATCTTGTCCAGAAGGTCGTAGAGCGAGGGGCGCTGGCCCTGCACGCCGATCTGGGTGTTGGCCGCGCCCAGCGCCGAATGCTCGGCCAGCTCCTTCTTGAACTGGGCGAAGCCGCGCGGGTCCTTGTTCTCGAACTGCACGCGCGTGGGGCCATAGGCGTACTTCTCGGCGAACTTGGCCATGCCCTCGTCCTTGAGGGTCTTGGCGACGATCTCGACCTCGGCGCGGAACTTGGCCTGCTGGTCCTTCTCCGCGCCGTAGCCGCAGCCGGCAACGACCAGCGACAGCGCGCGTTGGGGATGGCGGAAGCCGAAATGCAGCGTGGCAAAGCCGCCCATCGACAGGCCGACGACATGCGCCTTGTCGATCTTGAGATGGTCCATGACCGCGGCGATGTCGTCGGTGGCGCGGTTCTGGGAGTAGCTTTCGACTTTCTCCGGCACGTCGGACGGCGGGTAGCCGCGCGCGCTGAAGGTGATGCAGCGGTAGCGCTGGCCGAAGTGGCGCATCTGCGGCTCCCACGAGCGGTGGTCGGCCGCGAACTCGTGGACGAACACGATGGGCTGGCCGGCGCCGGTTTCCTCGTACCAGAGCTTCACGCGATCGTCGGTGGTGGCATATGGCATTGTTTTCTCCGGGTCGGCCCTGACTTTAGATCATATGCCGGCGTTGTGAGGGGGTGATAGGCTTGACCCCATGAGCGAGATCGGAACCGGCCTGCAGAACGCCACGGGCATCCGCGAGGGCATTGCCCGCGCCGGCTATGCCTTCGTCGAAGCCTCGGACATGCGCAATGCGCTGGCCCGCTTCGGCACCCTGGCCGACTGGCCGGCCTTCGCCGAGAGCTGGGACGATCTCGAGGTCGACACCTACATGGCCGATGGCGGCCGCTACCGGCGCCGGCGCTTTGGCGTATGGGCCGCCGGCCGCCAGGGCCCGATCCTGCGCGGGCCGCACCAGCCGCACTACCAGACGCTCGACTACAACCGTCTGAACGGCGGCATCGAGCGCTGGTTCAAGCCGATCAGCGACGAGATCGGCGACGGCGCCAGCATGCGCACCATCCTGGAATACTGCCGCGCCCTGTTCGGACGCCTGGCGCCCGAGACCACGCGCTGGCACGTCGAGGCCCATCAGTTCCGTATCGAGGCGCGCCAGGGCGAGCACGGCAAGCCCACGCCCGAGGGCATGCATCGCGACGGCGTCGACTACGTGCTGGTGCTGCTGGTCAACCGCCGCAACATCCAGAGCGGCACCACGACGGTGCACGACCTCGACAAGCGCACGCTGGGCAGCTTCACGCTCACCGATCCCCTCAACTCCGCCCTGGTCGACGATGCGCGCTGCTATCACGGCGTCACGCCGGTCGAGCCCGAGAACCCCGCGCAACCCGCATATCGCGACGTGCTGGTGGTGACCTTCAGGAAGACCGCGCCATAGACACTGGTGTCATCCCGAGCGCAGCGAGGGACCTTTAAGGCAACAGGAAAGGTCCCTCGCTGCGCTCGGGATGACAGCCTTCGCGTCATGCCACCAACTGCATCCGCGCCGTGGTGCAGCTCACGGCGAAGATCGGGATCGGCTCGCAGAAATCGATCGTGCCCTTGGCGCCCTTGGCCGCGGCGGCGGCGGCGATGAAGGTGCGGATCTCGAAGCCGCCCTGCCCGCCATTCCTGTAGATCTCGGCATCGGTGTAGGAGAGCAGCGCGTCGCGGTCGTTGGCCGCCCAGCGCGCGAGGAATGCGCGGTCCCAGGCCTCGTTGATCTTTCCCGAGTTCGGGCGTTGCCGGCCAATGCGAGATGCCGCCGGTCGCGACCAGCGCCACGCGCTCGGGCACCGCATCGGCCGCCGACCGCAGCGCCTCGCCGAACGCCCAGGCGCGCTTCAGCGGCGTGAGCGGCGGGCCCTGGCAGTTGATGTTGGCGGGCACGATCGGCAGGTCGTAGTCGGGCGTCAGGAAGTGCAATGGCACGGAGATGCCGTGGTCGAACTTCCACTCCTCGGCATAGGCCACGTCGACCGTCTGCATCACGCCTTCGATCAGCTTTCTGGACAGCGCCTTGTTGCCCGGCACCTTCGTCCGCTTGATGCGCAGGAAGGCCTCGTCCTCGATCGGCCCCTCGTAGGAATCGGCCATGCCCATGGCGAAGGCCGGCATGTTGTTCATGAAGAAGTTGGCGAAATGCTCGGCCGCCACCACGATCAGCGCATCGGGCCGCGTCGCGCGGATGTCGTCGCCCATGCGGTGCAACGCCGCCTCCAGCGCCTGGCGGCTCTTTGTGTCGGCGCGCTCGGCGCGGGCGGTGATGCCGGGTGCGTGGCTGCAGGCGCCGCAATAGACCAGAGGCATCAGTGCTTCTCCCGTTCGCGCTTCAAACGGACGTCGTGCGCTTCGACGCCCTCGTAGCCGGTCGCGGCATAGACGCCCTCGCGCACCGGACCGTGCTTCACCAGGCCCTGGCGCATGGCGTCGAGGTAGGCGTTCCACTCGAACTTGTGCAACGCCGCGAAGTGCATCAGGAGCTGGCCGTTCACGCCCAGCACGTAGAGCAGGCCGACGTCCGGTTCCGTGAGCGCCCGCCTCTCCTCATCCGTCAGCTCGTACTCGGCCAACACCGCATCGCGCTCGTTTTCATAGCGCTCGCGCGTGCGCGGATCGCGGTTCAGTTGGTAGATCAGCTTCTGGACCTGGTAGAGGCTCATGTCGCAACCGTCACCCCGAGCGTAGTCGAGAGTCCTCTTCTTGCAACTGCTGCCAACGAAGAGCATGAGCGTACCTCGAGGTCCGCTTCGCTCCGGTCGGGATGAAGGTGCAGCATCATCACTCCATCTTCACGCCAGACACCTTGACGATCTCGGCCCAGCGCGCGCGTTCCTTGGGAATGAAGGCGGTGAATTCGGCCACCGGGTTGCCGACCAGGCGCACGCCGCGGCCGTTGAAGGTCTCGACCATCTTGGGATCGCGCAGGATCCTGGCTGTCTCGGCGTTGAGCCTGGCCACGATCTCCGGCGGCGTGCCGGCCGGCGCCACCAGGGCGAACCACGACGAGGCCTCCAAGCCCGGCAGGCCCGCCTCGGCCGCGGTCGGCACGTCGGGCAGGATGGACATGCGCTGCGGCGCCGCCCAGGCCAGCGCCCGGATGGCGCCGCTCCTGATGTGGCCCAGCACCAATGGCGGGTTGTCGACAAGCCCGTCGATCTGTCCCGCCACCAGGTCCTGCACCGCGGGCGCCGCCCCCTTGTAGGGCACGTGCGCCAGCTTGATCTTGGCCGCCTGCTCCAAGAGCACGATGGCAAGATGCGTGGTGGTGCCGTTGCCGGCCGAGCCGAAGTTGAGCTTGCCCGGCTCGGCCTTGGCCTTGTCTATAAGCTCCTTCAACGTGTTGAGACCGGTCTTGGGATGCACGACCACGATGTTGGGCATGTCGCCGACCACGGTGATGGGGGCGAAGGCCTTGTCGGTGTCGAACGGCATCTTGGCATAGAGGAACTCGTTGATCGTCAGGATGCCGGCCGAAGCCAGCAGCAGCGTGTGGCCGTCGGGCTCGGCCTTGGCCACGATCTCCGCACCGATATTGCCGCCGGCGCCCGGCTTGTTGTCGATGATGACCTGCTGGCCCAGCGCCTCCTGCAGGCCAGGCTGGAGTGCCCGCGCCAGCACGTCGGCAACACCGCCTGGCGGGAACGGCGCCACGATGCGGACCGGCTTGGATGGGTAGGTCTGGGCGCCCGCCGCACTCGCCAGCAGGACACCCAAGATTCCGAACAGAACGCTTATGCGCTTCATTGTCTCCTCCCTTTACTGTCATCCCGAGCGGAGCGAGGGACCTTTGAGGCCACAGGAAAGGTCCCTCGCTACGCTCGGGATGACAGGCGTGTTGTCGCCTCTGTCAACGTCACGAGCCTAGCCGCCGATCGTGACCCCCGCATCGGCGATGATGGTCTGGCCGGTGATGAAGGCGCCGGCCTTGCCGGCCAGCATGACGGCGATGCCGCCGATGTCGTCGGGCTCGCCGATGCGGCGCAGCGGCGCCGTCTGCAGGCGCTTGTCGAGATACTTCGGGTCCTCCCACAGCGCGCGGGCGAAGTCGGTGCGCACCAGGCCAGGAGCGATGGTGTTGACGCGGATGTTGTCGGGCCCGAGCTCGGCTGCGAGGTTGCGCGCGAGCTGCATGTCGGCCGCCTTGGAGATGCAATAGGCGCCGATCACGGTGCTCGCCCGCACGCCGCCGATCGACGACACGATGATCACCGAGCCGTCCTTCTTGGCCTTCATGTCGGGCGCGCAGAGGTTGATCAGCCAGATGTTGCTGAGGATGTTGTTCTGCATGATCTTGGTGAAGACCTCGTCCGGCATCTTGTCGGTCGGCCCGTAGTAGGGATTGGTGGCCGCGTTCAGGACCAGCACGTCGACCGGACCCAACTGCTTCTTGGTCTCGGCGATCAGGTTCTCGCACTGCGCCTTGTCCGAGATGTTGCAGGGGATGACGATCGCCTCGCCGCCCGCCTTGCGGATCTCGGCGGCCGCCTCGTCGCAGGCCGGCTTCTTGCGCGACGACACCACGACCTTGGCGCCCTGCAGGGCGAGGTGCAGGGCGATCGACTTGCCGATGCCCTTGCTCGAGCCGGTGACGACGGCGACCTTGCCCGACAGGTCGAAAAGCGGCGATGCCATAAGAATGTCCTCCCTGGATCAGCTTTCCTGTGTCGCACGAAACGCGCCGGCGCCAAATTACGAACGCATTCGCCTCGCGTCGCGGAATCTCCCGTCAACCGACTGCAAATCCTGGCGAATCGGTCATTTGGGATTGCTGCCGCCTGTCGCATGAACGACGACATTTTCGACACAGGAGCTGTCGCCCGCGCCCGGTCGCGCGACGTCATGGCGTCCAAACCATCGGGCGCGCTCACTGGCTTCCTCAAGCAGGCGGATGTCGTCGACGGCGTCCATGTCGGCGGCGCGACGCATCTCTTCCGCGGCACGCCGTTCGCGCAGCCGGTCGAAGCGCGCCAGAACGCGCATCAGCAAGACGTCGTTGTGCCGCTCGACGTTGGCGACGTGCTGGCCGCGGTGGAACACCGGCCGACTCACCCTGCCGAGCGCGCGGCGCATCGCCGCGTCCTCGAGCAGCTCGACCCGCGTCTCCAGCACGGCGGCATAACGGCCCGCAAAGGCGGTGTTGCTCGCGCGCCAGCGTTGCACGGTGCGCGGAGCGATGCCGGTCCGCGCCGCCGCGTCGGCCAGCGACCCGGAGCGCGCGAATTCTCGCAGGAAGAAAGTCTGCAGGCGGGCGCGGGTCGGCCGCTTCGGCACCGCCGCGTCCGGCGGGTCCGCAGCGTCCAGCGAGATCACGGTCGGCGGCTCGGCGGCCGGCTCCGGCGTTGCGGCACGACGGGTGGGCCCCGCCGGCCTTGGCGTTGTGGACATGCTCGATTCCCTCCTCGTCCGTCGATGCGGCCAGATAGACACTATAGTTATAGTACGATACTTTAGTTATTTTGTCCATCGCTGCCGGCGCGACGCCCTCGATCCGCGCCGCCCGACGTGATATCCGCCCAATCGCCGCGAAAGGAAGACGATGACCAGCGAGAGAGCATCCAGCCATCGAGCATGCGCACCGTGTGGCCAGATCGTCGAGCGGCCCGCAACCCGCGCTGATCCCCCAACGAAAAAGGCCGCCGGATCCCGGCGGCCTATCCCTTCAGCAATTTAGAGGTTCAGGTGCTTTCGGCTGCCAGGACTTCACCGAACAGCTCCCAGGTCTCGCCCTTGAAGCGCTGAAGCTGAACGGCCTGCACCGGATAGAAATCGGTCGGGCTGGTACTCACGGTGATGCCCGGCAGCAGCAGCGGTACACGCAGCTTCTGATGGTTGGCCGCCTGCCGCATGAGGTTCGCTCGAGTCAGCGTATCGCCGCACTTCTTCAATGTCTCGTGCATGAGAAACGAGACGGCATAACCGTAGACGTAATTCGAATCCGCCTGATTGGCGTCGGGCATCCACTTGCCCATCCACTCGCGCCACGCCTTCATCTCAGGATCGTTGGCCCATTGCTTGTCGGTGGAGTCCTTCAAGTACGCTGCAGTGATAATGCCTTGACTGTTGCCGAAACCGGCCGGTTTCATGACGGCGGCCACAGATGCCGACACGTTGGTCAAGTAGTGCACGGGCTTCCAGCCGATATCGGCCGCCTTGCGGATACCCTGAGCCGCCGCTCTGGGTGCTGAGAAGTTCAGGAAGACGTTGGCGCCGGAATCCTTGAGCTGGATGATTTGCGAATCGACCGTTGGATCGGTCGCCTCGTAACTCACCTGCTTGATGATGCGCCCGGTTTCCTTGCCGAGACCCTCCTTGAAGCCGTCGATATAGTCCTTGCCGAAATCGTCGTTCTGATACAGCAGCCCGATCTTGGCGTCCTTCACATTGGCCAACACGAGCTTGCCGTAGATCACGGCCTCGGTGTGGTAATCGGGCTGGAAGCCCATTGTCCACGGAAAGTCCTTGGGCTTGCCCCACTTCGATGCACCAGTGGCGACAAAGAGGTGCGGCACCTGTTTCGTGTTCATGTATTTGTGGATGGCCGTGTTGGTTGGCGTGCCGAGCGTTTGAAACACGCACAGCACCTTTTCCTGCTCGACGAGCTGGCGAACTACCTCGACCGTCTTCGACGGCACGTAGCCGTCGTCCAGGGTTATGCACTTGACCATCGGCCGTTGATGCCGCCGGCTGCATTGACGCTCTTCCAAGAAGCCTCGATCGTCTTGCCGATCGCGCCATAGGCGGATACCGGGCCACTATAGGGGTTGGTGTTGCCGACCTTGATTTCCTTGTCGGTCGCACCGTCATCGTACTTCTTTTGCGCGAGCGCCAAGCCTGAGGCCGATGCCAACGCCGCAGCGGAGACGCCGCCCACCACCAAACCACGCCTAGTCGTACTCATTATTGTTCCTCCCTTGCTTGATAACTCCGGATCATCGGCTCAAATGGGCGCGGAGAGAAGGCGAAATCCCCATGCGGGCCAATGTGGAATGTCTGCCTGCCGCTTACGGCATCCAGCGCGCTACCCACGACATCGACGCCAAGAAGGCGAAGCTGAAGCAACGCACGCGATTTGTCGGTGATCTGAAGAAAGCAGCGGTGTCCTTTTTTTGCGCCGAGCATGTTCGCACAGGCATTCGAAGAAGATCGCTCCTGGCGAGCCACGGCCGCCGCACCGTGCGGTGCGGCACGCGTCGCGTCGGTTATCGGCTTCATCTCGTAGATGTGTCTCTCGATCCAGCGTGCCAGCTTGCACACCTTGCCGCGCACGGATCGGCCGCGAGGTCAGCTCGTACTCCGCATGGAGCGGGACTGAGGCACGTGAGTGGCGCTTCACGATGCCGAGCTCCTCGAGCTCGCGCATCTATGATCATGCGTGTTGACTCAGCATCAGCTACACGTTCGAGCGGTCCGACGGCAAGCCGGTGGCGCTGCGCCGCAGGTGATCAATGTCGGCAGCAACAAACTACTGGATCACGGCGGGCGGCTACCTCTCCCAGAACCAGCCGCGGACGGTGATGGTGTCGTTAAGCGCGGATTTTTAGCCTCGCCTCTTGTCCTCCCCGCGGGGGCCGCTTCGGGGGAGGGTAGGAAGGGGCCGAGCCTCAGTCGAAGAGCGGGCTAATTTCAGATCAATAGTTCATCCATCTTCTGTGCGGCTCTCCCCCTGCCTAACCCTCCCCCGTATGACGGGGGAGGATTAGCTTAAGCCGCCCCGCCATCTGCGTCAGTCCCGACGCGACGGACAGGAGATCCGAGCCCGTCGCCAACCGTGCCCCCGGTGCCGCCTCGGCGATCGCCGCGCGCACGGCCGGCACGCGGCTCGAGCCGCCGGTGAGGAAGACGGTGTCGATCGCCGCACCGTCGAGGCCCGCCGCGGCGATGCAGTCGCGGGCCGTCCTGTACAGCCGATCGGTCTTCGTGCGGATCGCCCGCTCGAAACCGCCGCGCGTCGCCGCGGCGGCAAGGCCGTGCTCGACGAAGTCGAGGGATACGGCGGCATCGCGCTCGGCGCTGAGCGCGATCTTGGCGTCCTCGACCGCGAAGGCGACGCGGTGGCCGAGGCGCTTGTCGATCACCGCCAGCAGCCGCCCGACCTTTTCCGGCTCGCACGCCTCCAGGACCAGCGCGCCCAGCTCGCGCTCGTTCTTGTAGGTGTAGGCGAAGTTGATCGTCGCCCAGTTCGCGAGCTCGTGATAGAGCGCGTTCGGCATCGGCAGGTCCTTCTCGACCAGCCGCGTGCCGAGGCCGAGAAGCGGCATCACGGCGGCGAGGCTGAGCGCGCTGTCGAAATCCGTGCCGCCGATGCGCACGCCCGCCGTCGCCAGGATGTCCCCGGTGCGATCGATGCGCCCGCGGCGCTGCGGCCCGATGCGGACGACCGAGAAGTCGCTGGTGCCGCCGCCGATGTCGGCGATCAGCACCAGCTCCTCGGCCTGCACCGTCTGTTCGTAATGCCAGGCGGCGGCGATCGGCTCGGGAACGAAGACGACGTGGTTGAAACCCGCCTGGCGGGCGATGGTCTCGAGCACGCCCTGAGCCCGCGCATCGGCCTCGGCGTCGCCATCGACGAAATGGACCGGCCGTCCGTGCACGACCGCCGTGATCTCCTGGCCGGCGAAGGCCTCGGCCTTGTGCTTGAGATGGCGGACGAAGATGCCGACGACCTCGGTCAACGGCACCATGCGACTGCCCAGGCTGGTCTTTTCGTCGATCAAGGGCGAGCCCAGGATCGTCTTCAGCGCGCGCATCAGCCGGCCCTCGGTCTGGCCGACATAAGCGGCGACGGCATCGCTGCCGAACAGAACCCGGTGCGCTTCGTAGTCGAAGAACACCGCGCTCGGCATCAGGGTCTTGTCGTCCTCGAGCGGCGCCAGCGCCACGGCATCGCCACGGGCAATGCCGATCGCCGAGTTCGACGTTCCGAAATCCAATCCGCAGGCAATCATGTCGCTCCCCTTCATACGCGAAGGGGATCTCATCTATTGGGATATTCGCGACGTTGCCAGACTGTTTCTTTTCGCTTAGGCTATCTGCCGATAGCGGGATGTCCGGCGGCGCCGGGCATCCCTTTTTTGTTTGGCGCGTCTGCCGCTGTCGCCTCGGCTCAGTTTCTCGAGGCTCCGTTCGTCACGCCCTGCACCACCTTGTCGGCAAGGTCGCTGACCTTGGCCCCAAGATCGGCGTGCGCGACCTCCTCGCGCAGCACGCCGGCCGCGCTCGACAGAGCGTCACGACCGGCACCGACCGCGCTTGCCCCGACGCCGCCCAGCAGGTCCTTCTCCTGGCGCGACAACGGCAGCGCCGCGCCGACGGCCGCGCCGAGAGCAGCGCCCAGGGCGGCCATCAGGATCGGCTGCTCCTCCAGCAGATGCCTGATGCTCTGGCTGGTCTCGTCGGCCAGCGACCGGGCCTTGGTCCGCGCCTCCTGCGCGAGGTCGTGAGCCTGGTCCTGCCGGTCGTGCAGCGTCCGGCGCCCCTGATCGGCAGCCTCGTGCATCTTGTCGCGCACCGCCGCGTAGCGCTCGCTCGCGGCCTCACCCGCCGCGTCGACTTCGCCGCTGACGCGCTCGCGCAAGGCGCCGACCTTCTGGCCGACGGTGGTCGCGGCGCGCTCGGCCGTATCGAGCACCGCGTCGCCTGCTGCCGTGGCGGCGGAAGAGGCCGCCCGGCGGCCGAGGAGGCTGCTCCGGTGGCGGCCGCGGCCGCGCCCTTCATGGCCTGGCCGGCGGCGCCGGCGGCTTGCCGCGCGGCGTCGGCCCCGGTCGAAGCCGCGCTCTTCAGGGCCGATCCTGCCGCGGATGCCACGTCACCGCCCGTCGTGCGGGTCAGCAGCATGGCCAGTCCCGCGCCGATCAGCAGGGCCGGCACCGGGTTGGCCCGGGCCTGCTCGGCGAGCGACTTGACCAGCGAAAGGCCGGTGTCCTTGGCAAGCGCGAGCGCTTCGCCGGACAGCGCCGACGGCGCCATGCCGTGGCGCAGCTGGCCCAGCGTGTCGGCGAGGCCAACGCGGGCCGCATCGGCCTCGCGTTGAAGGTGGGCGGATGACGTCATGACAATGTCTCCTTGACCATGCGGCTGTCGGCCGACAGCGAATCGATCGTGCGATCGGGGGCAAGCGTGCTCGGTCCGAGGCGCTTCTGGCCCATGAGGAACAGCACCAGGCCGATCACCGCCGTGCCGCCGGCGACCAGCAGGATGGCGACGGGCGGCGACACGCCGGCGGCGATCAGGGCGCTGACCAGCGCCTGCAGCAGCATGCCCAGCGACACGATCAGCAGGATGGCGCCCACGGCCATCATCACCAGGCCGTGGCGCAAAGTGGCAAGTTTCTCGGCCAGCTCTGCCCGTGCCAGCCGGAACTCGGCCTGCAGCAGGTCGGCGGATTGCGCCAGGGCGGCGGTCATGAGGGTGACCACACCGGGCCGGCGCAGCGGTGAGTTGGCGATCATGGCAGGTCCTTCATCGGCTCGTATTCGGGGGCGGGCTCCTTGGCCGCAGCGGGTGCGGCGACGCCCGCCTTGATGACGCGCGACAGCGCGAAGCCGACGAGGGCCGCGCCGGCCAGCATCGCCACCGGCTGCGAGCGGCCAAAATCGGCCGCCGAGGACAGCAGCTCGCCGACCTTCTTCTCCCGCAGGTCGCCCGCCAACCGCTCGATCTTCTGGGCGGCGCCGCGGACATACTCGGCCACTGCCGGCACGTCGGCGGCGACCGCGTCGGCCACGGCTCCGGCCGTGCGCGCGGCTCGCGCCACGCCTTCGGCGCCTGCCTCTCGTGACCTATCGGCGATCTCTTCGGCCTTGTGGCCGACCGCTTCGCCGACGGCGCGGGCCGTACTCGATGTCTGTTGCTTGATGTCGTCCATGAAGCAGCCTCCCGAAGCTTTGTCTTCTGGGGAACGAGGCGGCGGGTTGACGGTTGCGGCCGGCGGACAATAAGGCCGGGCGACGGGCGATCGGGCGATGGGCCGAAGCAGATGACATCGCAGGGCCGCCCTGCCACTCTCGCGCTGGGGTGTTTTGGGGAGCAATGCGTCCAATCGAGCTTGTCGCGGTCGCCGCCGGCGCGGTGTTGTTCGCCTATTTGGCATGGGCGTTAGGCGGGGCGGCGCCATGAACTGGATCATCGGCACGCTGCTGGTCTTGTTCTCGGTCGTGGGCGGAAGCCTGGGCTGGTGGAAGGGAACGAGGGACCTCGCCAGCCCGCCCGACCGTTACGACCGTCCGATCGGCGTCGGACGGCGCGAGCACGAACGCCGCATACAAAAGCGCTACCGGCGTCGGCGCGTCCTGCTGACCATTGCCGGCATCGTCGGCGGCGCTGTCGGCGGCTTTATCCTCCTGCTGGTTGCCGCCCTCCGCCGCTGGTCCCGCTGACGATCGTTGCCGCGCCGCGCCTGAGGCGCATAATGACCTGACGTTGTTGCAGGCACATTCCGTTCGCTGATTCAGCCGAACGATTTCAAAGGATCGAGCGATGCAGCCGCAGACGACTCCGGCCAGTCCCCCGTTGGTGCCGCCGACCATGATCGGCGGCGAGATCCCGCTGATCGACGTGTCCGGCTTTCTGGCGGGCGAGGCCGGTGCGGCCGAACGGGCCGCCGCTCAACTGCGCTTCGCCTTCGAGAATGTCGGCTTCTACTATCTCGCCGGCCATGGCGTGCCGCAGGCCCTGATCGATACGGCCTATGCCGAGGCCGCGCGCTTCCATGCGCTGCCTCTCGAGACCAAGCTCGCGGTCAAGGTCGACGAGCACAATATCGGCTACATGCCGATCGCGCGGAAGCCGCCGCCCAACGCCGCCGCGCAGGGCAAGAAGCCGAGCCAGAACGAGGCCTACTTCCTGCGTCGCGAGAAGACGCCCGATCATCCCGACGTGCTGGCCAACCGCCGCTTCCACGCCATGAACAAGTGGCCGGCCGAAGCCGACATCCCGGGCTTCCGCGCCAACATGCTGGCCTACATGGGGACGATGGAGGCGCTGTGCGCCAAGCTGGTGCGGCTCTATGCGCTGGCGCTCGACCTGCCGGAGACCTTCTTCGACGCCTGTTTCGCCGAGCCGCACGTCATCCAGCGCATGTCGCGCTATCCCGCGATCGACGGCGCCGACCAATCGGTCAACAGCCTGGTGGCGCATACCGATTCGGGGTTCATGACGCTGCTGCCGCCCAACAGGGTGCAAGGCCTGGAGATCAACCTGCCCGACGGACGCTGGCTGGAGGCGCCGGGCGTGCCCGATGCCTTCGTCGTCAACGGCGGCGACATCCTGCACCGCTGGACCAACGAGCGCTTCCTGTCGACGCCGCACCGCGTGCGCAACCTCTCGGGCCAGCTGCGCTATGCCGTGCCGTTCTTCTGCGATCCCGACCACGACACCGTGATCGAATGCCTGCCGAGCTGCCAGTCGGCCGAGCGGCCGGCGAAGTATCCGCCGATCAAGTTCGGCGACTACGCGCTGTGGTTCGCCGCCCAGCGCTACGAGCACATGGCCAAGGTGCAGGCGCCGACCGAAGCCGACATCGCGCCGGGCGCGCGCGCGACGGAGCGGTGGAAGAGCTGAGCGCTGGGCGACGACCTCATGATCTTCCGGACCGCGCGCGTCTCGCGCGCTCATGAGCGCGCGAGACGCGCGCGGTCCGGAAGAGCATGAGAAGGCGCGCCTTCACGACCGGCGCTGTGGCCTTGCCGCAACGGCGGCACGCGCCGCCGAGCCGCCGCCGTGGATCGACGCGCATACCCATGTCTTCCTGCGCGGCCTGCCGATGGCCATCGACGCCCGCTACCGGCCGGACCATGACGCCTCGTGGGAGACGTTGCTGGCGCTGGCGGAAAAGAACGGCGTCGGCCGCGCCGTGATCCTGCAGCCCTCGTTCCTGGGCTTCGACAATTCCTACCTGTTCGAGGCGTTGCGCGCTGAGCCCGGGCGGTTCCGCGGCGTGCCCTGGGTGTCGCCGTCGATCACGGTCAGCGAAGACGACTGGGAGAACCTGGCGCGGATCGGCGTGCGCGGCCTGCGCTTCCCGATCTACGGCCTGCCGACGCCGCAATGGTCCTACTACAAGGACATGCTGGCCGAGGCGAAGAAGCGCGACTGGCCGATCCATCTCTATGTCGAGAGCAAGCGGCTGCCCGAGATCCTGCCGGTGCTGCTCGACGGCGGGAACAAGGTGGTGATCCCGCACTACGGCATGTTCGACCGCACGCTGGGCCCGGCGCGCGATCCCGGCTTCAAGGTGCTGCTGGAGAGCGCGCCCGGCCGCAACGTCTGGGTCGTGATGTGCGGCGCCTATCGCGTCGGCCCCGAGCGCGCCCGCGCCGCCACGCCGATGTTGCTTGACGCCTTCGGTGCGGATCGCCTGATGTGGGCCAGCGACTGGCCGCACACCGACACGGGCCTCAACCGCGTCACGACCTATCCGCAGACGCTGCGCTGGTTCGAGGAATGGGTGCCCGACAAGGCGACACGGCAGACGATCCTGGTCGACACGCCGGCCAAGCTGTACGGGTTCTAGAGGAGCTGACCATGCATCGTCTTCGCACCATTGTCTTGGCGAGCGTCAGCGACGATCGCGGCCGGCCGTGGTGTCGGCCAGCAGGCCGCCGAGATGGAACCCAAAGCGCGCTGCGACCAGCTTCTCGCCTATTGGGACCAGCGCTCCGCCAGCAAGGGCGAAGGCGCCAGCGGCTCGGACATGGCACGCAAGGCGGCAGGCCTCGATTGCGACAATCGCCGCTACGCCGATGGCATCAAGCGGATGGAGGATCTGCTGCGGCAGAACCGCTATCCGGTGCCGCCGCCGCAGCCTTAGCGTCTGCTGGACCGCCGGCCTCCAGCCGGCCTCGATACGAGCCATGAGCCGGCTGGAAGCCGCGGTCCGGCAAGACTCGAAGCGCCGCCTTCGACGCCGCGGCCTTCGGCGCGCCAGCGCAGCATGCCGCCGGGCAGGTTGGCGATGTCGGCGAAGCCCGCCTTCTGCAGGATCGCGGTGGCGTGGGCCGAGCGGCTGCCGGCGCGGCACACCGCGACGATCGGCTTGTCGTTGGGCAGTTCCTTGGCGCGCTGGGCGAGCTCGCCCAGCGGGACGAGCGTGGCGCCGCGGATGTGGCCCAGCGGTCCGGTGAACTCGTTGGGCTCGCGGACGTCCAGCACCTGGACCTTGGCGAGGTTCTCCTCCAGCCAGTGCGGCTCGACCTCCCAGACGCCGCCGAAGGTGAAGCGCAGCGGCGCCCAGCCGGGATCGGGCGGTGCCGCGGCCTCGTTGCCGGGCTGGCCGCAGCGCAGGTTGGCCGGCACCGCCTCGTCGATCTTCTTGGGGTGCGGCAGGTCGAGGTTCTTCATGTAGCCGACGTAGTCGCCCTCGCCGACCTCGCCGCCCAGCCGCGGATTGAACTTCTTCTCCTCGGCGACGCTGGTGGCGGTGAGCCCGCGATAGTCGTGCGCGGGATAGAGCAGGCAGGTCTCGGGCAGCGAGAAGATGCGCGACCGCACCGAGCGGTAGAGGGCGCGCGGGTCGCCCTGCTGGAAGTCGGTGCGGCCCGAGCCGCGGATCATGATGCAGTCGCCGGTGAAGGCCATGCTCTCGTCGTCGAGCACGTAGGTGACGCAGCCGTTGGTGTGGCCGGGCGTGGCGCGGACTTCCAGCGACCGGCGGCCGAACTCGACGCGGTCGCCGTCGCCAAGCTGGCGGTCGACGCCCGAGGCGCCGGCCGCGGCCGAGAGGGCAATGCCGCTGCCGAGCTTCTGCTTCAGGAGCCAGGCGCCAGTCACGTGGTCGGCATGGACGTGGGTGTCGAGCGTCCATTTGAGCTGCAGGCCGAGCTCGCCGATCAGCGCCGCGTCGCGGCGGACCTGCTCGAACACCGGGTCGATCAGGACGGCTTCGCGCGAAACCGAGCAGCCCAGCAGATAGGTGTAGGTCGAGGAGGTCGGATCGAAGAGCTGGCGGAAGACGAGCATGGGGCTAGTGTAGCACTTCTTGCCGGACCGCGGGCCTCCAGGCCCGCTCTTAAATTATGAGCGAGCCGGAGGCTCGCGGTCCGGAAGAGCATGAGCGGGCCTGGAGGCCCGCGGTCCGGCAAGAGATCAGCCCGGCGCGCTCGCCTTGTCGATGGCGGCGACCGACTCCGGATCGAGCTTGATCTGAGGCGCGGCGATCAGGTCCTTGAGCTGGTCGAGGCTGGTGGCGCTGACGATCGGCGCGGTGATCGCCTTGCGCTGCATCAGCCAGGCGAGCGCCACCTGGGTGGAATTGGCGTTGTGCTTTCTCGCCGCCGCATCGAGCGCCTTCAGCACGCCGAAGCCCTTGTCGTTCAGGTACTTCTTCACGCCCGCGCTGCGCGCCTTGTCGGCGGCGTCGGCCTCCGACTTGTACTTGCCGCTCAGGAACCCGCTGGCCAGCGAGTAGTACGGGATGACGCCGATCCCCTCCTTCAGGCACTCGCTCTCCAGCGCGCCCTCGAACAGGCCGCGCTCCATCAGATTGTAGTGCGGCTGCAGGCTCTCATAGCGCGGCAGGCCCTTCTCCTTGGCGATCTTCGCCGCCTCGGCGAGCCGCGGCGCCTCGAAGTTGGAGGCGCCGATGTAGCGCAGCTTGCCCGCCTTGATCAGCCCGTCGTAGGTCGAGAGCGTCTCCTCCTGCGGCGTGTTGGGATCGTCGCGATGCGACTGGAAGAGGTCGATGCGGTCGGTGTTGAGCCGCTTCAGGGATTCGTCGACCGAACGCTTGATGTGCGCCGCCGACAGGCCCTGGCCGACATTGGGCATGTCCATGCCGCACTTGGTGGCGATCAGCACCTTGTCGCGCTTGGCCGGGTTCTTCTTCAGCCAGCTGCCGATCACCGTCTCCGACTCGCCGCCCTTGTTGCCGGGCTTCCAGCGCGAATAGACGTCGGCGGTGTCGACGAAGGAGAAGCCGGCATCGACGAAGGCGTCGAGGATCTTGTGCGAGGTGGCCTCGTCGGCCGTCCAGCCGAACACGTTGCCGCCGAAGGCGATGGGGGCGAATTCGAGGCTCGACCGGCCGAGCTTGCGCTTTTCCATGGACCACTCCCTTTGAGGATAGGCCCGTATTCTAGAGCATAGCTGGGGCGCGCTACTGCCAGTGGCGCGTCTTCGTCTTTCGGAGGGCGGACCTCCGGTCCGCTTACGCGCATTCACATGTGTGCTTGATCATGATGCGGGCCAGACGCCCGCGCTCCCGTTATGACGCGCCACTGGCGCGGCGCGCGCCCAGCGCCCACTCCGCGGCCTTCGCCGGTGCGGCGGCAGGCGGGGGTGACGGCGCCGGCGACGCCACGGATGCCATGGAGACGGCGCTGGGCGCCGGCATGGCGAACGGGTAGGTCGGCGTGGCGAACTTGATGCCGAGCGCCGGGAACTGCTCGTACATGCGGCGGACCGCCATGCGCTGGATGGCGCTGGGGTTCTTGGGCCGCGCCATGAACTTGAAGCGCACGATAAGCTGGGAGTCCTTGATGTCGACCACGCCCTGCATCTTGAGCGGCTGCATCAGGATGGGCTTGAAGGCCGGCTCCTCCATCATGTCGGTGCCGATCTTCTTCACCGTCTTGCGCAGGAACTCGACGTCGGTGCCCGGCGCGAAGGCGAGGTTGAACTTCACCACCGTCCAGTCGCGGCTGAAGTTGGTGATGTGCATGACCTGACCGAACGGCACGATATGGAGCTGGCCGTTCTGGTGACGCAGCTTCAGGCAGCGCACGCTGAAGCCCTCGACCGTGCCCTTGACCTTGCTGCAATCGACATACTCGCCGATGCGGAACGCATCCTCGGCCAGGAAGAAGATGCCGGAGACGACGTCGCGCACCAGCGACTGGCTGCCGAACGAGACCGCCAGGCCGAACACCGAGGCGCCGGCGATCAGCGGCGTGATGTTGACGCCGAGCTCCGACAGCACCAGCAAGCCGCCGACCACCAGGATGACCGAGCCGGCCATGGCGCGCAGCAGCGGCATCAGGGTGCGCAGGCGCGAAGCCGCGACCTTGACCTCGTCCTCCGGGTCGGCCGCGGCGTCGGCCGACGGCAACGGATTGGCGGCGATGTAGGAATCCATGCGGAAGCGCAGGAACCGCCAGAAGGCGTAGATCGCCACCAGGGTGATCGCGGCGATCTTGGCGCCGCGGTCGTGCGCGACCCATTCCTCGGCGGTCATGGCGCCCAGCACCCTCACCATCAGGGCATCGGCGATCAGGATGATGGCGTAGAGCCGGGCGATCAGGCGCAGGCAGTCGGCGACGACGTCGCCCGCCATCGGCAGTTCCGAGACGATGTGGCGGGTGACGCGATGCATCAGCGTCTCGAACAGCAGCAGCACCAGCAACGCCGTCTCGATCGCTCCCAGGCCGCGCGCGGCGGTGCCGCTCTCGGTCAGGGCGGCATAGACGGCCGCCGTGCCCATGGCGACGTAGAAGGCCAGGCCGAACATCCACCAGCGGCGCGCCGCGTCGAGCTTGAGCTGGCGGCCGACCTTGCGCTCGGACACCATCGCCGACAGCCAGGCCGCCATCTCGTTGCGCCAGTGCCAGACCACCCACAGCAGGCAGGCCGCGATCAGCGGTGCGTAGAGGATGACGGCGGCGCTCACGATGTCCTTCGTGGCGCCGGTGTTCAGCAGGGCGCGGCCGAGATGGGTGCCGAGCAGCGGCAGCACGACCACCCAGTTGAGCGCGATCAGGAGGCCGCGCGCCGTCGCATCGTCGACCGGGACAATGCGGCCTTCCGGCGTAGCGGGCCGCAGGAAGGCGCGAAACAGCAGGTTGAAGGCGCGCCAGTAGAACAGCGCCTGGAAGAGCTGCTGGCCGAGCAGATGGCCGACGCTCTGGGGATCGCCGATGCGGGCCAGCACGACGCGGCCGGCGACGAACAGCGCCACCAGGGCGATGATGTCGAGCGACAGCGCCGCGCCGAAGGCGCCGAGCGGCGAATGGCCGACCAGGCGGTCGATCGTCCGGACGCGGGCGCGGTTCAGCGCCAGGCGCACGATGGTCTCGGCCGCCAGGCCCGCGACGACGATGCCCAGCAGCAGCAGGAACGTACGGCCGTCGACGATGGTGGGCAGCTGTATCAGGTGCCGGCCCAGCGCGGGGATGTGGTCGACAGTGAAGTCCACGCGCTCGGTCAGCACCTTGAGGAAGGCGCTGTCGGCGGCGTAGGCCGACTGGGCCGCGGCCGAGCAGGCCCATTCGCCGACGAAGCCGCCGATCATTGCCGCAATACCAAATCTTGACCGTTTCATGCACTTGCCCCCATTAGGCCGGCAAAGCCTAGGCGAAATAGCGAAGCGCCGCCATCTTCGCGCGGTCTTGTCGTGAAGTTTTGTCGAAGATGTGTCGGAGACCGCCAACCTCGGCTTGATGCAAACATTGCGCCAACTATAGCACTGCGCTATAGTTCCGTCGTGTGGCGCGTTGTCATCGAGCGCGAGGCCGCCAAGGCACTGGATCGTACGCCGACCAATGTTCAGAGGATGGTGTTGCGCAAGCTGCGGGAGCCGCCCGCCGATCCATATGCTCGCAACAACAACGTCAAGAAGCTCGTCGGACGTCCCGGCTTTCGGCTTCGTGTCGGCGATTGGCGCATCATCTACGAACTGCGTGCCGCCGAGCTGATCGTGCTGGTCATCAAATTTGGGCCTCGGAGTTCTATCTATGAGTAGTTCGAATCCGGTTCGTCACGCCATCGTCGCCCGCGGCGGCCGACCGGCCTACGTGCGGGTGCCTCTGCGCGAATGGCGACGTCTTGTTCGCCGTCTCGAACAGGCAGAGGATCGGTCCGACGTTGAAGCCTATGATCGCGCAAAGGCGCGTGGTGGCGAGGCCTTTCCGATCGAGATATTCGAGCGGTCCCTCGACGGCGAAAGCCGCATCAAGCTGTTTCGCGAGCATCGTGGGATGACGCAGGCTGAGCTGGCGAAACGCGCCGGACTGTCGGCGCTCTATGTTTCCCAGCTCGAAACGAAGCGTCGCGCGGGCTCGCAGGCCACGTTGCGCAAGATCGCCACCGTGCTCGAAGTCGATATCGATCTCCTGGCGCCGCGCTAGGATACCGTCACCCAGAAGAAGATGGCCGTCGCCAGTACGCCGAGCACCGTCCGGCCGGCGTGCAGCCGACCCCAGCGCTCGATCAGGGCCCGGCTCTCCGCACCGGCCCGCTCCGGCGTCGTCGCGTTCAGCCGGTCGTTGACCGGCTTGATGACCAGGAGCGTCCAGGGCCACGGCGCCAGTATCGCGACAGCGCCCATCAGCCATATCGCGTCCCGGCCCTGCCACCACCACGCGGCCAGCCCGAGAAAAAAGCCGACCATCGCCAGGCTGGCCTGCATCAGGGCGGCGCGCTCGTAGGAGCGCTGCCATTGCAGCAGCGCGGCGCGATCGTCGAGGGCAAGCCGCGCGGGCTGCTCGGCGAAATTCACGTAAAAGGCGGCACTGGCGAACAGTGCCGCCGCGACCAACGCCAGATGTCCGAGGATCATGCCTGCCTCCTCCGCTACGCACTGGACCGTCCTGCAGCCGCAGCATTATCGTCGACGTTTACAGGAGTAGCCATGGCCACCGAGACCATTCCCGTCATCGACCTGGGGCCCTTCCTCGCCGGCGAGCCGGGGGCGCTCGACCGCACGGCCAAGGAGCTGCGCTTCGCGCTGACGGAGATCGGCTTCTACTTCGTCGTCAATCACGGCGTGCCGCGGGAAAAGATCCAGGCGACCTTCGCCGAGGTGAAGCGCTTCCACGAGCAGCCGGTCGACAAGAAGCTCGACCTCAAGATCGACCTGCACAGCACGGGCTACATGCCGATGCGCGGCAATACGCTGCGCACCTCGACGGTGCAGGCCGGCACCAAGCCCAACCTCAACGAGGCCTTCTTCGTGAAGCGCGAGATGGCGGCCGACCATCCCGACGTGCTGGCCAACCGCCGCTTCCGCGGCCGCAACCGCTGGCCCGACGGCCTGCCCGGCTTCCGCGAGACCGTGGTCGACTACTGCAACACCATGGAAGCGCTGGTGCTGAAGATGGTGCGCCTCTATGCCCGCGCGCTCGACCTGCCGGCCGAATATTTCGACGCACCGTTCCGCGATTGCCAGTATTCGCTGCGCATGACGCACTACCCGCACCAGGACGGACCCATCGAGGACGAGTTCGGTTTGGCGCCGCACACCGACACCAGCTTCCTGACCCTGCTGGCGCCCAACGACGTGCCGGGCCTCTCCATCCGCACGCAGAGCGGCAAATGGATCGATGCGCCGGCGATTGCCGACGCCTATGTCGTGAACGGCGGCCAGATGCTGCAGCGCTGGACCAACGACGTCTTCCTGGCGACGCCGCACCGCGCCGTCAACAGGAGCGGCGGCGAGCGCTACGCCATCCCGTTCTTCTGCGACAGCAGCATCGACTGGCCGGTGGCGGCGGTGCCGACCACCGTGGGACCGGACAAGCCGCCCAAGTACCCGACGACGTACTACAGCGACTACATGGTCTGGTACCAGAAGCGGAACTACGACGTGCTGGCTGACGCCAACCGGCAAGCGGCCGAGTGAGCGACACGCAAACCATTCCCGTCGTCGACCTGGGTCCCTACCTCGCCGGGGAACCCGGGGCACTGCAGCGCACGGCCCGCGAGCTGCGCTTTGCGCTGACCGAGATCGGCTTCTATTTCATCGTCAATCACGGCGTGCCCGAGGCGTTGATCCGCGGCGCCTTCCGAGAGGCCGCGCGCTTCCACGGCCTGCCGGTCGACAGGAAGATGGCGGTCAGGGTCGACAAGCACAATGTCGGCTACCTGCCGATGCGCGGCGATACCTTGCGCACCTCGACGGTGCAGACCGTCACCAAGGCCAATCTCAACGAAGCCTACTTCATGGCGCGCGACCTGGCCGACGATCATCCCGATGTCCTGGCCGACCGTCGCTTCCGCAGCGCCAACCGCTGGCCCAAGGACCTGCCCGGCTTCCGCGAGGCCGTCGTCGGCTACTGCGACGCGCTGGAACGGCTGGTGGCGAAGCTGGTGCGGCTCTACGCCGTCGCTCTCGAGTTGCCGGCGGCCTACTTCGACGATCCGTTCCGCGAGTTCCAGTACAAGCTGCGCATGACGCACTACCCCTACCAGGAAGCCCTGGCCGACGACGAATTCGGCATCGCCCCGCACACCGACACCAGCTTCCTGACCCTGCTCGCTCCCAACGAGGTGCCTGGCCTGTCGATCCGCACGCAAAGCGGCAAATGGATCGATGCGCCGGTCGTGCCCGGAGCCTTTGTCGTCAATGGCGGCCAGATGCTGCAGCGCTGGACCAACGACCTCTTCCTGGCGACGCCGCACCGGGCGGTGAACAGGAGCGGCGGCGAGCGCTATGCGCTGGCCTTCTTCTGCGACAGCCACATCGACTGGCCGGTGGCCTCGGTGCCGACCACGGTCGGGCCGGACCGGCCGCCGAAATATCCGACGACCTGGTACACGCGATTACATGATCCAATACCAGAAACGGACGTATGACTCTGCTGGCGGATGCCAACCAGCAGGCGGCGGAATGACGCCTTCGGGCCGCTTCCCGGCCGGCCGCGACTCGGTCTAGAACCGAGCGGGGAAGCCGCCCACCAATCGCAAAAGCCTTCATTCCGAGGCGGCAAGGGTAACAGAGGAAACGCCATGCTCGGCCTGATGCAAGACCGTCCGCTGCTGATTTCGCAGATCATCGACTTTGCCGGAAGGTACTACCCCGACGTCGAGATCGTGACCCGCACGGTCGAAGGGCCGATCCACCGCTACGGCTACGGGGCCGCGCTGAAGCGGTCCAAGCAGCTCGCCGAGGCCCTGCAGGGCCTCGGCCTCAAGCTCGGCGATCCGGTCGGCACCATCGCCTGGAACACCTATCGCCACTTCGAGCTCTATTTCGGCATCTCGGGCATCGGCGCCGTCCTGCACACGATCAATCCGCGGCTGGCGCCCGAGCACGTCGCCTATATCGCCAACCACGCCGAGGACAAGGCGATCTTCGTCGATCTCAACCTGCTGCCGATCGTCGAGGGCGTGTGGCAGCATCTCAAGACGGTGAAGCACGTCGTGGTCATGACCGACCGCGCCCACATGCCGGCCTCGTCCAAGATCCCGGGCCTGCTGTGCTACGAGGAGCTGATCGCCGACAAGCCGGGCACGCTCAAGTGGCCCGACTTCGACGAGCGCACGGCATCGTCGCTCTGCTACACCTCGGGCACGACGGGCAACCCCAAGGGCGTGCTCTATTCGCACCGCTCGACGATGCTCCATTCGATCATGGCGTCCAACGGCGCGGTGATCCCGATGGATCCCGACACCACGCTGCTGCCGGTGGTGCCGATGTTCCACGCCAATGCCTGGGGCCTGGTCTATGCCGCGCCGATGTGCGGCGCCAAGCTGGTGTTCCCCGGTCCCAAGCTCGACGGCGCCAGCATCTACGAGCTTCTGGACAAGGAGCAGGTCACCTTGAGCGCCGGCGTGCCCACGGTGTGGCTCGCCCTGCTCGAGTACTGCGCCCAGAACAAGTTCAAGATGTCGTCGGTCAAGCGCACCCTGATCGGCGGCTCGGCCGTGCCGCTCGCCATGATCGAGCGGTTCTGGAAGGAGCACGGCGTCGAGGTCGTCCAGGGCTGGGGCATGACCGAGATGAGCCCGCTCGGCACCGTCACCCGCTTCAACAAGGGCGAACGCCAGCTGCCCGAGGCCGAGCGCTTCGCCATCACCGCCAAGCAGGGCCGGCCGGTGTTCGGCTGCGAGATGAAGATCGTCGACGATGCCGGCGACGACCTGCCGATGGACGGCAGCGTGTCGGGCAACATGGTGGTGCGCGGGCCGTGGATCGTGAAGGGCTACATGAAGGGCGACGGCGGGAGCCAGTTCGTCGAGGACGACTGGTTCCATACCGGCGACGTCTGCAAGATCGAGGCCGACGGCTCGGTGGTGATCACCGACCGCTCCAAGGACGTGATCAAGTCGGGCGGCGAGTGGATCAGCTCGATCGATCTCGAGAACGCCGCCATGGGCTGCCCCGGCGTCGCCGAAGCCGCGGTGATCGGCGTGGCGCATCCCAAGTGGGACGAGCGGCCGCTGATGATCGTGGTCAAGCGGCCGGATGCCGACGTCACCAAGGGCGACATCCTGAAGTTCCTCGAAGGCAAGATCGCCAAGTGGTGGATGCCGGACGACGTGCAGTTCATCGACGCCATCCCGCACGGCGCGACGGGCAAGATCCTGAAGACCGCCCTGCGCAAGCAGTTCGAGGGCTATAAGCTGCCGACGGCCTAGCCCTCATGTTCGGACCGCGGGCTGGGTCGCGGTCTACCGCGACCTTCTCGCCCGCTCATGATCATGAGCGGGCGAGACGCCCGCGGTCCGAACATGAGAAGACGCCCGAACCTACTCCGCCGGTGCAGCGCTGCGCGTGTGCGCCAGCTCGGCCAGCGCCTGGCGCGTCACCTGGACGGCGCCCGTCAGGGCGAGGCCCGACATGATCGCGGCCACGAGGTAGTCCGGCCAGCCGCTGCCCGAGCCGAACACGCCCGCGGCGGCCGCCAGCACCGCGAGGTTGCCGATGGCGTCGTTGCGCGTGCAGATCCACACCGAGCGCATGTTGCTGTCGCCGTCGCGCCAGCGATAGAGCAGGACCGCGACGCCGAGGTTGGCGGCGAGCGCCAGGGCGCCGACCACGCCCATGACGGCGCTCCAGGCACCGTGCCGGCCAGCGCGTGCTGGATGGTCGTGCCGGCGACCCACAGGCCGAAGACGCCCATGCTCGCGGCCTTGATCAGCGAGGCGCGGGCGCGCCATTGCAGGGCCATGCCCAGCACGAACAGGCTGATGCCGTAGTTGGCGGCGTCGCCCAGGAAGTCGAGCGAATCGGCCAGCAGCGAGACCGATTGCGCGGCCAGGCCCGCACCGATCTCCACCGCGAACATGGCGAGATTGACCGCGAGCGCCGCCCACAGGATGCGGCGATAGACCGGCGAGGCTGCACCGTGATCGTGGCCGTGACCGCAGCAGTGTGCACTCATCTCAATGCTCCGCGTTCTTCAGTGTTCGGCAACATGGGTTACCATGTCCTCGACCATGCGCCGCACGTGGGCGTCGTCGGCTTCGTAGTAGACCTGCTTGCCCTGCCGGTCCGCCCGCACCAAGCGGGCGCCTTTCAACAAACGCAGGTGGTGGCTTACCAGTGACACCGAAAGCCCGAGCCGGTCTGCGATATCGGACACCGCGAGCGGCGTCCGCAGGCAGGCGACGACGATGCGCAGCCGGCTCGGATCGCCCAGCAGGCGGAACAGGTCGGCCAGCGCGGTGGCATGGTCGTCGGACAGCAGGGTCTTCTTGGCTTTGGTCATTTGAACAACTGTTCAAGTGTATGTTCCGCCGTCCCGATTCCGTCAAGGCGGTTTCTTCCCGCCTGCCATGCAGTGTTATAATGTCCGACGTCTCGCCGTCCGCGGCGCTTCACGCTAGGGTCCAGCCATGACCGTCAGCATCAAACCCATCGATCCCGTCAACCGCGCCTTCTTCGCCGGCGAAGTGTCCGGCCTCGACCTGGGCAAGCCATTGTCCAAGGACGAAGTCGCCGCCGTCCATGCCGGCATGGACGAATTCGGCGTGCTGGTGTTCCACGATCAGAAGATCGACGACGACCAGCAGCTCGTCTTCAGCCGCAGCCTGGGGCCGCTCGAGCAGGCCACCGGCGACATCTCGGCGCCCCAGGACCGGCGCATGAGCATGGACCTGAACGACATCTCCAACCTCGACAAGAACAACAAGATTTTGGCCCGCGACGATCGCCGGCGTCTGTTCGGCCTGGGCAACCAGCTCTGGCATTCCGACAGCTCGTTCAAGGACGTGCCGGCCAAGTATTCGCTCTTGTCGGCGCGCAACATCCCGCCGACCGGCGGCAACACCGAGTTCGCCGACATGCGCGCGGCCTACGACGCGCTCGACGAGGCGACCAAGCGCGAGGTCCACGACCTCGTCTGCCGGCACAGCCAGATCTTTTCCCGCGGCATCCTGGGCTTCACCGACTTCACCGAGGAGGAGCGCGTGAAGTGGGCGCCGGTGCGCCAGCGCCTGGTGCGCCGCCATCCCGTGACCGGCCGGCTGTCGCTCTATCTCGCGAGCCACGCCGGCGAGATCGAAGGCTGGCCGGTGCCCGAGGCGCGCGCCTTCCTGCGCGACCTCAACGAGCATGCGACGCAGCGCCAGTTCGTATACGCCCACGTCTGGCGCCTGCACGACCTGGTGATGTGGGACAACCGCGTCACCATGCACCGCGCCCGGCGCTACGACCGCACCGAGGTGCGCGACATGCGGCGCACGACGCTGACCAACGAAGTGTCGAGTTTAGAACAGGCGCCGTGACCAGCGCCGTTGTCATCCCGAGCGTAGCGAGGGACCTTTCCTGCGGCCTCAAAGGCCCCTCGCTTCGGTTAGCGCGGGGTAACCCCCGCGCCGGGTGACAGAGAATCTAATGCGTCTAACATTCCTCGGCTCCGGCGATGCCTTCGGCAGCGGCGGCCGCTTCAACACCTGCTTCCATCTCGAGCGCGCGGCCCACGGCAACGTGCTGGTCGACTGCGGCGCCTCCTCGATGGTGGCGATCCGCAAATGGCAGGTCGATCCCAACGCCGTCTCGACGGTGCTGGTAAGCCATCTGCACGGCGACCATTTCGCCGGCCTTCCGTTCTTCCTGCTCGACGCCCAGCTCGTCAGCCGCCGCACCGCGCCGCTCACGCTGGCCGGCCCGCCGGGCTTCCGCGAGCGGCTGGACATCGTCATGGAGGCGATGTTCGCGGGCTCGACCAAGGTCGAGCGGCGGTTTGCGCTGGAGGTGCGCGAGCTTGCGCTGCACGAGCGCGTCGAGCTGAATGAGCTCGCCGTCACGCCCTACCTGATGAAACACTACAGCGGCGCGCCGTCCTATGCGCTGCGCATCGAGACCGAGGGCAAGGTGCTGACCTATTCGGGCGACACCGAATGGGTCGACGAGCTGATCCCGGCCGGTCGCGACGCCGACCTCTTCATCTGCGAGGCCTACTTCTTCGACAAGGTGATGAAGTACCACATCGACTACTCGACGCTGGCCCGCCGCCTGCCCGACATCGGCGCCAAGCGCACCATCGTCACCCACATGAGCGCCGAGCTTCTGGGCCGCCAGGGCGAGATCGCGCTGGAGGCGGCGCACGACGGCCTGGTCGTGGAGTTCTAGTTGGGCGCGCGGGCCTCCGGCCCGCTCATGATCTTGAAGGCGGGCCAGAGGCCCGCGCTCCCTTGCTGCGGTCGCTACCCCGTCTTCCCGTGGCTGGTGAGCAGCCGGATGATCTGAACCGACTTGGGCAGCTCGATCAGGAACTCCGGATCGCGGTCGAGGTGATGGATGTCGGCAGGATCGCGGCCGGTGAAGCGCGCCATCGCCGGGATGTCCTCCCAGTACGAGATGGTCATGAACTCGCTCTCGTGCTCGCCGTCCTCGCGGAACGTCTGGACGCCCAGCGCCTTCTCGATCAGGGGCTTGATGCCGACGTCGTAGTTGTACTTCTCATATTCGTCGGCGCGTTCGCGCCGCACGCGGCCGCGCCAGATGCGGGCGATGGTCGGGCGCTTGACGTCGCTCATTTCGGCCCCCACTCCTGCACCACCGTCTCGCTCACCGGATCGAGCATGCGGGTTTCCTTCAACACCAGGCCGTGCTGCTTCAACGGCTCCTCGGCCGGCACGCCGTTGCCGACGCCGGGGAAGACCGGCCGGCCGCGCGGCACGCTGGCCAGCGCGCGCGAGAGGAAGAAGGCGTCGTAGCCGATCGACAGGAACAGGCCGAACACGTCGGTGCCGCCCACCACTGCAAGGCTTCCGTCGTCGATGTTGAGCTTCTGCCAAGCCTCGTCGAACGGCACGGTCGCCGGATTCCACAGGATGACGTTGGGGTTGTCGGCATCGTGCACGATGCGCTGCACGCGGCGCGTCACCAGGATGCGCTTGCGGCCCTTCTCCTTGGGCCCGCCCTCGGCCGAATGCCGCCCGTTGGCGACCGCCGCGGCCCGGTCGAGCGACTCCTGATAAAATTGCTGGTCGGCGGGAATCTTCAGCTCCTCGGGAAAGGAGCCGTCGGACCTGGCGATCATGCCTTCGCGGCTGACGATGGCGTAGCCTTCGATGCGGGGACGCTTGTTCATCGCTCATACACCCCAATTCATACGCCGAAGGCGCCGATGATGGCGCCCTGGATAACGAGCACGCCCAGCCAATGGATGCCATCGATAATTGTCAGCGAGGCCTTGCGCTGGCCGAACGCGTTGTTGACCGCCATCGTCGTGACGACGAAGCCCAGCCACATGAACAGCGCGCTGACGATGCCGTTCCTGAGCGTCACCTGGCCGGGCCCGAGATGGGCGATGCCGCCGGCCAGCACCCAGGCCATGACGGCGAGCGCCACGATCGAGACGATGAAGGGCATGGGCGAACCCTTGCCCTCGGCCGAGATCTCTTCCTTGGTCTTGCCGACCGCGGCCAGCCACGGCTTGGACAGCGAGATGTAATAGGCCGCGCCGAAGGCGAAGCCCGCGATCGCCGCGACCAGGATCGCGAGGTGGTTGACGCCGGCGAAGGTCATGGAGTGTCTCCTTCTGCCTGGCAGCTTAGCGCGGACCATCATTCCGGATCGAGATGCTCCGTGAGGAAGGCGATCTGGTCGGCGACGATGCGTTCGACGAACGGCGGGTGATAGACCTCGAAGTGGTCGGTCGGATAGCGGATCGCTCGGCCCAGCGGCGCCTCGTCCGCCACGCGCAGGGCAATCTCGGGCTTCATCAGGTTCTCCCTGTCGCTGACGCAGACCAGCAACGGGCAGCGGACCTGCCGCGCCCTGGCGGCCGCGTCGTACAACAGCATCGACAGGCCGGCGCCGGCGGTGATGCGGCCGTCGAACGTCACGCCCGGCGGCACGACGGACATCCAGCCGTCGTAGGCGCCCGGCAAGTTTACGAAGGCGAGCTCGCCCGGCCGGCCGACGATCTGCACGTAGCGCCGCCCCAGTCCCAGCGCCGCGCGCAAGAGGTCGGAGACGATCGGGCCGGTGAAGCGCAGCAGATGGCCGAGGCCGCCGCTCAGTGCCGGCGCGCGGCCCTGCAGGATCGGGCATTGGATGACGGCGGCAGCGATGTCGCCGCGGCGCGCCGCCGTCGCCACGACGTGGCTGGCACCGAACGACGTGCCCCACAGCGCCACGCGCGCGGCATCGAGCTCGGACCTGGCGCGGATGAAGGCGAGCGCGGCGTCGATGTCCTGGAAGTAGCGGCCGAGGCTCATGAGCTGGCGCGGCTCGCCGTCGGATTCGCCGAGATGGCGGAAATCGAAGGCGAGCACGGCAAAGCCCGCTTGGCTGAACCAGCGCTCGTACTGGTCGAGCATCATGGCGTGGGTGGCGCCGCCGCCATGGATCAGCAGCACGACGGGATGCGGGGCGGCCGCCTCGGGCAAGGTGAGCCAGGCGGCGCAGCGCTCGCCGCCGGAGGGGAACGTCAAACGGATGGTCATCGCAGTCTCCTTTCAGTACAGTGTACGCAATTAATGCGATCTATTACGTACACTGTACGTTGTCAAGGAGATGGATGATGGCGCCCAAGGCCAAGTTCACGCGCGCGCAGCTGCAGCAGGCCGCCCTGGCGCTGGTCGACGAGCAGGGTCTGGCCGCGCTTTCCATGCGCACCCTGGCCGGCGCGCTCGGCACCGGGCCGATGACGCTCTACAACTACGTCAAGGACCGCGACGAGCTCGACGCGCTGGTGGTCGAGGCCGTGCTGGGCGAGGTCAAACCGGCGCGGCGCCGCGGAGACTGGCAGGCCGACGTGCGGGCCATCGTCGAGGCGACATGGCGCACGGTGCGGCGGCATCCCAACGTCATCCCGCTGGTCCTGACACGCCGCACCCTGCACGACACGACCTTGCAATGGGCCGAGGGCTTGCTCGAGGCGCTGGCGCGGAGCGGCCGGCGGGACACCGAGCTGCTGGTCGCCTTCCGCACGGTGTCGGGCTTCGTCATGGGGCTGGCGCAGGCGCAGCTTTCCGGGCCGACCGCCGACCATCCCGACGTGGCGCGCGCCGAGGCCCTGCCCGCCAGCCACTATCCGCGGCTGATCGAGATCGCCAAGGCCGCAAAGGGCCTCGGGCCCGACCGCGAGTTCCGCGCCGGGCTCGACATCGTCATGGCGGGCCTGGCGGCCCGCCGATCAGGAGGTCCTGAAGGCCTGGCGCGCTAAAAGCTTCCAGGCGCCGCCGTCCTTCACCCAGACCTGCATGACGCCGATCTTGGCCGAGCCCGGCTTGCCGTCGCTCTCGAACTCGACGGCGTAGGTGTGGCGGGCGACGGCGTTGTTGCCGCTCACCTGGACCTTGGGCTCGCTGATGGTGATCGACTTGTAGGTCGTCTTCTTGCCGGCGACGACGTCGACGAACTCCTTCTTGGTCTCGACGCGGCCGGCGGAATGACCGTAGCTCAGCTGGTCGGCGACCAGCGCCTCGAGCTTGGCCTTGTCGGCGGCGATCATCGCCTTGTTGAGATCGTCGACGGCCTTGGCGACTGCCGCCTCGTCGGCGGATTCGGCGCGGGCAATGGTGGGGACGATCGTGGGCAGCACCGCAAGCGCCAGCGCACCGGCGGCGAGATGACGACGAGTGACACGCATGAGCTTCACTCCCTAGGTCGATTGTCGTTGGGGGCCGGAGACCGGCCGGTTGAAGCCTACTCCGGCTCGGGCGTGGGCGCCACGAAGCGCTGCCAGTGCCCCGCGATGGTCTCAGGCGACGCTGTCGATCCGAGGTCCACCACCTCGCCGCGATCCCACCAGCTCGCCGAAAAGCGGCCGCCCGCCGCGTTCAGCACCGCACCTGAGATCGTGCAGGCCGACGATGCGAGGAAGGCGACGCCCGGCGCCACCAGGTCAGCCAGCAGCTCGGGCGCCTGGCGCCGCAGCACGCGCGTTGCCGCCACCGGCGAGATGGCGTTGACGCGGATGTCGGTGTCGGCGAGCTCCGCCGCCAATCCGACCATCAGGCCGACCTGCGCCATCTTGGCCGTCGAATAGGCGACGAGGCCGGGCACGCAATCCTCGACGCGCATGGCGCGCCCCGACGTCGTCAGCACGATGCGCCCGTAGCCCTGGCGGCGCATGTGCGGAACCGCAGCGCGGGCGAGATGGAACCCGGCATCGACGCCGATCGCGATCATGCGATCCCAGACGGCCGGCGCGGTCTCATCGAGAGCGGCGAAGACGACCAGGCCGGCGTTGTGCACCAGGGCGTCCAGCCGGCCAAAGCGCTTCACGGCGAAGTCGACGATGCGCTGGCCGGCGGCGGGATCCTCCAGGTTCTCGTAGCAGGCGGCCGCCGTGCCATCCCGTGCCGCAATCTCCGAGACGACGCCATCGGCGACCGATGGATCGAAGCCGCTGCCGTCCTGGGCTACGCCGGCATCGTGCACGACGACGGCGCCGCCCCGCGCGGCGATCAGCCGGGCATAGGCCGCGCCGAGGCCCCTGCCCGCGCCTGTCACGATGACGACCTGGCCGTCGAAGCGAATCGCCGGCACGGCTAGGCCAACTCGGCCAACGCCGCCGCGAGGCGCTGCGGTTGGGTGAACATGGGATAGTGACCTCCCTCGAAATCTCGGCATACCCAACCCGCCGTGCGCGCCCGCTCCTTGAGATTGGCGTAGAGCACGGATTGCGTCGACGTTCGGATGAACGTCCGAGGCAGTGCGGCTGCGGTTTGCGAGCGAACAGACACTGGTTCGCCAAACGGCCGTAGAGGATGCGGCGTCACGCGAGCCGTGACCCAGCGGCGAAGCGTGTCGGGCAGTCCGTCGCTGACCGAGACGGCCGGCGGCACGCGCCATCCGTCGCCATCCGAATCCGCTGCCGCCCGCAACGCCGCCGCACGCTCCGGGCCGATGACGTCGTTGTTCGATTCACCATCGCGCGGCACGGCTGCGTCTAGATAGACCAGGCGTCGAAGGCGGTCGGGCGCCCGCTCAGCGACGGCCGTGATCACCGTGCCGCCGTAGCTGTGGCCGACCAGCGTGACGTCGTTCAGGTTCTGCTGATGCAGAAGGCCCATGACGTCGGCGACATGCGTGTCCAGGCCGATGTCGGGATGCAGCAGATGCGCGCGCTCGCCAAGGCCGGTCAACGTCGCCGCGATCACCGTATGGCCGCCGGCTTCGAGGCGCGGCGCGACATCGCGCCAGCACCAACCGCCAAGCCAGGCGCCGGGCACCAGAAGGAATGCAGCCATTTCAGAAGGAAATGATGCGCCTCTGGCGCCGATGCAAGGTCGCCAGTGGCGACTGCTTATTCGGGCGTGATGCCGAGCGCCACGATGCGCGGGATGACGGTGGCCTTGAGGACCTCGTAGTCCTTCATGACCTCCTCGTGGTTCAGCGGCTTCTCGGTAAGGCCGAAGCTTTCCATCATCTTGCGGCCGGGCTCGGAATTGGCGGCGGCGACCCAGAGGTCGGACATCTTCCTGATGACCTCCTTGGGTGTCGCGGCGGGGGCGGCGAGCGCCAGCCAGCCGCGCACCGTGAACGTGTCGTCGGTGAAACCCTGCTCGGCCGAGGTCG
Organism: uncultured Alphaproteobacteria bacterium; assembly: GCA_963809025.1. Classification (GTDB taxonomy): domain Bacteria; phylum Pseudomonadota; class Alphaproteobacteria; order Reyranellales; family Reyranellaceae; genus Reyranella. The sequence goes on from CAWEIE010000050.1 coordinate 369,107, forward strand.
CGAGATCGGGGAACTTGCCGGCGCGCACGCGGGAGGGCGCCACGATCGGCTTGATCTCGCCCTTCACCAGCAGCGCATTGAAAGCCTGCGGGCTGCCCATCGCGGCCTGCAGCTGGCCCGCACCCATGTCCTGCCACATCGGCGCCTCGCCCTTGTAGGTCACGACCTCGATCTTCAGCCCGTACTTCTCGTTCAGGCCCTGGGCGAAGATGTGGGCCGACGAGCCGATCGCCCACGAACCGAAGTTCACCTTGTTCGTCTTGGCGTACTCGACGAACTCCTTGAGGTTGGAGACGGGCACCGACTTGTGCACGACGACCGGCAGCACGCCCGACGAGGTGCCCGAGATGATGGTGAGGTCCTTGTCCGGGTCGAAGCCCATCGACTTGAACATCACGCGGTTCTGCACCAGCGTGCTCGAGACCGAATGCAGCAAGGTGTAGCCGTCGGCCGGCGCGCGGGCGACCAGGGCGGCACCGATATTGCCGCTGGCGCCGGGCTTGTTGTCGATGATGACCTGCTGGCCGGTCGTCTGCTGCACATGCTGGCCGAACGAGCGGGCGATGCCGTCGGTCAGGCCGCCCGCCGGGAAGTTCACCACGATGGTGATCGGCTTGGCCGGCCATGCCGGCTGGGCGCGGAGGATGGCGGGGCTTGCGACAGCGAAGCCTGCGGTGGCGCGGAGAAGGGTGCGTCTCGTCGTCGTCATGCTCTTACCCTCGTGATTTCTTTTTGCGCGGCGATGCATAGCGACTGAGGCCCGGCGGTGCTAGCGTGATCCTTCACCGCTGGGCGGAACCGTTCGCCTCGCCGAGGCCACGATGCGCATTGTCAGCCTGCTCTTCGCCCTGATCGTCCTCGCAAGCCCTACCCTGGCCGACGAACCATCGTCCGTCGTGGTCCTGCGCGGCAGCAGCGCGCCGCCGACGCCATGGTACGAGCCGCCGCCCCAACCCCAGAGCGTCGTCCAGCCGGTGTATGTGCCGCTCTATTACCTTCCGGTGACCTACAGCCCGTTCTTCCACCGTCGGCATCACGCACCCTCTGCTCGGCGGAACCGCTGAGTGACGGCCCAAGGAGGGCGCGATCATGCTTCAGACCTCTTCGCTCCTGGCCGACTCCCTGGCGGACCGCCTCGTCGGGACGTTCGTGCGCAGCTACGGGCGCTCGGTGTCGCCGCAGGCGGAGCTCCTGGGCGAGGCGGCGCGGCTGGTGATCGAACGGCTGTCGCTCAGCGACGCGCTCTATCACACCGCCGAGCACACCGCCCTGGTGACCTTGGTGGCGCAGGACATCCTGCGCGGGCGGCGCCTGCGCACCGACGTGCCGCCCGACATGTGGCTGCATGTGGTCCTGGCGGCCCTGACGCATGATATCGGCTACCTGCGCGGCATTTGCCAGGCCGACACCGAGTGCCGCTTCGTGGCCAACGAGCAGGGCGACATGATCGAGTTGCCGCGCGGCGCCTCCGACGCCGCGCTCGCGCCCTACCATGTCGACCGTTCCAAGATCTGCGTGCGCGAGCGCTTCGTCTTCAATCCGCTGATCGAGCCCGACCGGCTGGCGCGCAACATCGAGCTGACGCGCTTCCCGGTGCCGGACGACGACGATCACGCCGAGACCGACACCGAGGCGGCGTTCGTGCGCGCCGCCGACCTCATCGGCCAGCTCGGCGATCCGCTCTATCCCAGGAAGCTCAATGCCCTGTTCCACGAGTTCGAGGAAATCGGGGTCAACAAGCTCCTGGGCTACGCCACGCCGGCGGACGTCACGGACCACTATCCGCGCTTCTTCTGGTCCAAGGTCGAACCGTTCCTGGGCGAGGCGGTCGAGGCCCTCAACATGACCGCGGAAGGCCGGCTGTGGCTGGCGAACCTCTATTCTCATGTCTGCGTGATCGAGCATGGCCGCCGGGCGATGGGGCCCAACCCGGCGCGCGCCACGGACAGCAAGGGCCTCGTCGTGCGCGAACTGACACGACGCTAGCGCTTCAAATCACCTCCCCCGTCAACGGGCACGCGTTTGGCCGCATGGCGGCCAAACGCTCGGGCCGGGAGGGGGAAAGCAACACAGAGGATTTCGCGATAGACAAAGATCATGAGCTGAAATGATCAGACAGCGCGACTGCGGCCCTCCCCCTCCCGGCCTCCCCCGTATGACGGGGGAGGTGAATGAATGGCTCTCCGCACGGCGGAACCGGTGGCCGCTGGGCGGCGCCCCTTCCTGTTGCTAAGACAGGCCAACGCCAACGGCTCCGATTCAGGGAAGAACGCCATGACCGACGCAGTGCTTCGCTCCACCGAGGGGCGGATCGGCATCCTCACCGTCAACAACCCGCCGGTGAACGCACTGGCCGCGGCCGTGCGCAACGGCATCAAGGAAGGCGTCGAGCCTTCGGCCAGGATCCCAGCATCGACGCCATCGTGCTGATCGGCGGCGGGCGCACCTTCATCGCCGGCGCCGACATCCGCGAGTTCGGCAAGCCGCCGTCAGGCGCCAACCTGAACGACGTCATCGCGACGATGGAGAACTGCCCCAAGATCGTCGTCGCGGCCCTGCACGGCACGCCGCTGGGCGGCGGCCTGGAGACGGCGCTGGGCGCGCACTACCGCGTGTCGCTGCCGACCACGCGCGTCGGCCTGCCCGAGGTCCATCTCGGTCTGCTGCCGGGCGCCGGCGGCACCCAGCGCCTGCCGCGTCTCACCGGAGCCAAGTACGCGCTCGACGCCATCATCTCGGGCCGCCACATCCCCGCTCCGGAGGCAAAGACCAAGGGCATCATCGACGCCATCGTCGAGGGCGACCTGCTGAAGGGCGCAGTCGCCCACGCGCAGATGCTGGTGGCGCAGAACGCGCCGCGGCGGCGCGTGCGCGACCTGACAGCGACCCTGGAATCGCCCGATCTGTTCAAGGAGACCGAGAGGGCGATCGCGCGGCGCGCGCGCGGCTTCAAGGCGCCGTGGAGCATCATCAAGTGCGTGCAGGCCGCCGTCGAGCTGCCGTTCGACGAAGGCATGAAGCGCGAGCGCGAGCTGTTCGTCGAGCTGCTGACCTCACAGGAATCGGCGGCGCAGCGCTACTACTTCTTCGCCGAGCGCGAGGCGGCCAAGGTGCTCGACGTGCCGGCCGACACGCCGCAGCGCGAGATCAAGACGGCGGGCATCATCGGCGCCGGCACCATGGGCGGCGGCATCGCCATGAACTTCGCCAATGCCGGCATCCCCGTGACGCTTCTCGAGGTGAAGCAAGAGGCGCTGGATCGCGGCCTCAAGACGATCCGCACCAACTACGAGAACACCGCCAAGCGCGGCGGCATGAAGGCCGAGGACGTCGACAAGCGCCTGGCGCTGATCACGCCGACGCTGTCCTACGACGACCTCAAGGACGCCGACGTCATCATCGAGGCGGTGTTCGAGACAATGGAAGTGAAGGAAGGCGTCTTCACCAAGCTCGACGAGGTCGCCAAGCCGGGCGCGGTGCTGGCGACCAACACCTCGGGCCTCAACGTCAACCAGATCGCCAGCTACACCAAGCGGCCGGGCGACGTGATCGGCATGCACTTCTTCTCGCCGGCCAACGTCATGAAGCTGCTCGAGAACGTGCGCGGCGAGGCGACCCAGAAGGACGTGATCGCCACGGTCATGTCGCTCTCCAAGAAGATCGGCAAGATCCCGGTGCTGGTCGGCGTCTGCGAGGGCTTCGTCGGCAACCGCATGCTGCGCCAGCGCGGCATCCAGTCGGCCTACATGCTGGAGGAAGGGGCACTCCCGCATCAGATCGACAAGGTGGTCTTCGACTACGGCTTCCCGATGGGCCCGTTCGCCATGAGCGACCTCGCCGGCAACGACGTCGGCTGGCGCATCCGCCAGGGCAAGAAGGAGAAGGAGCAGCGCAACGTCCGCTACACCGGCTACATCGCCGACGCGATCTGCGAGCTCGGCCGCTTCGGCCAGAAGACCGGCGCGGGCTACTACAAGTACAATCTGCCCGACCGCACGCCGATCCCCGATCCCGAGGTCGAGACGATCATCGAGGAGACGTCCAAGAAGCTCGGCATCACGCGCCGCGCCATCTCCGACCAGGAGATCCTCGAGCGCTGCTTCTATCCGATGGTCAACGAGGGCGCCAAGATCCTGGCCGAGGGCATGGCCCAGCGCTCGCTCGACATCGACGTGATCTGGGTCAACGGCTACGGCTGGCCGGTCTATCGCGGCGGCCCGATGTGGTGGGCCGACAACGTGGTCGGGCTGAAGACCATCCACGACGCGCTCTTGAAGTACCGCGACGCCTCCGGCGACCCGTTCTGGGAGCCGGCGCCGCTGCTGAAGAAGCTGGTGCAGGAAGGCAAGAAGTTCTCTAGCGTCTGACAGGAAACCGCTGTCACCCGGCGCGGGGGGTTACCCCCGCGCTAACCGAAGCGAGGGGCCTTTCAGGCAACAGGAAAGGTCCCTCGCTACGCTCGGGATGACAATCATCGGATAACTCAGGAGGAAACCCCATGGCTGATGCCGTCATCGTCTCAACCGCCCGCACGCCGATCGGCCGGGCCTTTCGCGGCGTCTTCAACGACACCCACGGCGCCGACATGGGCGCGCATGTCATCAAGCACGCCGCCGAGCGCGCCAAGGTCGAGCTCGGCGAGGTCGAGGACGTGATCCTGGGCTGCGCCGCGCCGGAAGGCACGACGGGCTCCAACGTCGCCCGCGTCTCGGCGATGCGCGCCGGCGCGCCGGTCAGCGTCTCGGGCGTGACGGTCAACCGCTTCTGCTCGTCGGGCCTGCAGACCATCTCGATGGCCGCCCAGCGCGTGCTGGTCGACAAGGTGCCGGTGATGATCGCCGGCGGCCTCGAATTGGTCTCGCTGGTGCAGGGCCCGCCGGGCGGCAACAAGAACCGCCTGGTCAATCCGTGGGTGCAGGAGCACGTGCCCGGCATCTACCACGCCATGATCACCACCGCCGACACGGTGGCCGGCCGCTACAAGATCAGCCGCGAGGCCCAGGACGAGTATTCGCTGCAGAGCCAGCTGCGCACCGCGGCGGCCCAGCAGGCCGGCAAGTTCGACGACGAGATCGTGCCGATGGAAACCACGATGCTGGTCACCGACAAGAACACCAACGAGGTGTCGAAGAAGACGGTGAAGCTCACCAAGGACGAGGGCAACCGGCCCGACACGAACAAGGAGGGTCTCGCCAAGCTCCAGCCGGTGATGGGTCCCGACAAGTGGATCACCGCCGGCAATGCGAGCCAGCTCTCCGACGGCGCCTCGGCCGCGGTGATCATGAGCGACGCCGAAGCCGCCAAGCGCGGCCTGAAACCGCTCGGCATCTACAAGGGCCTGGTCGTGGCCGGCTGCGAGCCCGACGAGATGGGCATCGGCCCGGTCTACGCCATTCCCAAGCTGCTGAAGCGCTTCGGGCTCAAGATGGACGACATCGACCTGTGGGAGCTGAACGAGGCCTTTGCCGTGCAGGTGCTCTACTGCCGCGACAAGCTCGGCATCCCCAACGAGAAGCTCAACGTCAATGGCGGCTCGATCTCGATCGGCCATCCCTTCGGCATGACCGGCGCGCGCTGCACCGGCCACGCCCTGATCGAAGGCCGCCGCCGCAAGGCCAAGAACGTCGTCGTCACCATGTGCATCGGCGGCGGCATGGGCGCGGCCGGCCTGTTCGAGGTCGTGCAGTAGGCGCGGGTTGCCCGGCGATCCGACACGCAACACTCAGCCCGGCATCCCAGCGGATGCCGGGCCAGCCTTCAATGAGCCCGCTCTCGAAGCGGAGCTTCACGCCGCCGAGCAGCAAGCGGCGGCGGCCGACCGAGGACGGCGCAACTGGAGCTGGGTCAACCGCCCGATCACGCTGTGGCTCCTCAGCACGGTCGCCGTCGGGATCCTCACCTTCACCTACAGCCAGTATTCGGCCTGTCGCGCCAGCCTTGCGACCGACTCGTCACGTTTCGCCCGCCTGTCCGAAGAGCTGGTGTTCCGCGTCGGCGGCATCTACGGCCTCACGCTTGTGAACAACGTCCAGGCCAGCAGCTACCTGCTCGTTCTCGATCCTGATCGCCATTTCCTGTTCAGCGAATTCAAGGGCCGGCTACCGAACGAATTGGTGGCTGAAGTCAAACACCTGTTGCGCAAGTGGCATCCATCCGGTGTTGCCGAAGTCGCGGCGGCGGACCGGCGGGGTGGGTCCTATCCAGGCAGCAAAGCCGTTCCTTCGACTGTCCCGCTGAACGAGCCCGGCTTTACGGCGCCCACGACCATCGCTGAATTCGTGCAGCAACTGCTGACCGAGCCAGACGACATCTTCGGCCTGGTCGACGGCTGGATCCTCATGCATCGCACCCTGCCGCTGGCGAGCAATCCGGAAAGCGTCGCTGCTGTCGGCACCTGGGCGCGGACCCTGGGAGCGACAGCACTGCCCTATTTCGACAACAGTCGAGGGAGGCTCGGCTCCGCGTCGACCTGCTTCAAGCGCGCCTTCTGGCCGTTCACTTGAAGCGCGGCTGCCGCGGTCCCCACGGCGCGAGGAACAGCAATCCCGCCATCAGGCCACCATAGACGGCCATGCCGACGGCAATCGCCGCGAACACGCCCTCCAATCCCAGATCGAACTTCTCGACGGCAAGCCAGCCGGCGAGGACCGTCGCGATCATGCGCACGACACCGGCGACGACGGGTACGGTCATGCGACCTGCGCCCTGGCTCGCGAAGTAGAGCGTGAGGGCGAGCCCGAACAGGCAATAGAACGGCGCCACGCGCGTGATGTAGGCGGCACTGGCGGCGACGACCTCCGCATCCGAGGTGAACAGGCGCGCCCAGCTCTCGGGCATCAGGGCGACCGTCCAGCCAATCAGCCCGATCACGCCGAACGAAACCAGCCCGCCAGTCCAGGTGGCCCTGACGGCGCGCCGCCAGGCGCCGGCGCCGGCCGCCACACCGACCAGCGTGGTGAGGCCGGTGCCGATGCCGAAGGCGATCGGCGCGACCATGAACTCCAGGCGCACGCCGATGCCGTAGCCTGCCAGCGCCGCGACACCGAAGCGGCCGACCAGGCCCGCCATCACCATGGCCGTGGCATTGGCGGTGAGCGTCGTCAGCGAGCCCAGGAGGCCGACGCGCAATATCTCGGCGAACAGCCGGCGCTGCAGGCGGACGCCGGCAAGTGCCGGCACGAAGCCCAGCCTGCCGCGCCACAAGACGCGCCCAAGCAGCAGCACAATGGCGCCCGTCGTGACCATGCTGGCAATCGCCAGCCCGACGAGGCCGAGCCCGGGCCACGGGCCGATGCCCAACGCCAGGATGCCGGCCAGCGGCACGTAGACGATCGAGCTCGCGAGACCATAGAGCCCAGGCGTCGCGGCATCGCCGCCGCCGCGCAGCAACGACGACAGGAAAGCGAACAGCCACAGCAGCACGGCGCCGGCGAACCACACATGACTGTAGGCGACGGCGGCCTCCAGCGCGCCACCGACGCCACCCATCAGCGCGTAGAGCCCGGGCGCCATCGACCACGCCAAGCCGGTAAAGACCAGTCCGCTCGCCACGGCGAGGACCAGCGCGTGCACGACGAGACCGCGGGCATCGTCGAGCCGCCCCGCGCCCAGGGCACGCGCCATCGATGCGGCGACGCTGCCGCCCATGCCACCCATGGCGATGTTCATCATCAGCATCTGGAAGGGGAAGACCAGCGCGATGGCGGCGAGCGCATCGATGCCCAGCCGGCCGATGAAATAGACGTCGACGGCCGCGACGAGGATCTGCACCAACATGAGACCGGTGGTCGGCCCCGCCAGCCGCAACAGGCTCCGCCCGATGGGCGCGGTCAGAAGGGGATGAGACAAGAGGAACTCCGGAGAACAGCGCTGGCGCGGGCGATGCCGCGCGTCCTCCCGTCATTCGACGGGAGACCAAGAACCGGTCCGACGTCGGACCGTGTGGCTAGCGTTGATTTAAGTAGAAGTATCCTCCGAACGGGCCGGCAACCTAGCGAAGCTCGGCCGGCGTGGCAAACGCTGCTCGGTCGGCGTGAGCGCGGTCACCGCTAAAGATTGGCGGTGGTGAAGCCGCCGTCGGCCGTCAGCGTCTGGCCGGTCAGGAAGCCGCTCTCCTCGCCCGCCAGGAAGCAGATGACGCGAGCGATGTCGTCGACCGTGCCCAGGCGGCCGAGCGGCGTGCGCGCAATGCGCCGCGCGTCGAGCTCGGCGTTGCGGTTGCGCTGCGTGCCCTCGGTCGGCACGGCCGATGGTGCCACGGCGTTGACGCGGATCCTGCGCGCGCCGAGCTCGGCCGCCGCCGCGCGCGTGATGCCCATGACGCCGGCCTTGATGCCGCTGTAGACGATGCTGTTGCGCGCCGAGACGATGCCCGCGACCGAAGCCAGGTTGACGATGGTCCCGCCGCGCTCGGGATGCATCACCTCGGCGGCGGCCTGGATGCCCCAGATCACCGCCTTGAAGCCGATCTCGACCATGCGGTCGACCGTTTCGGGCGCGACGTCCGGGATCGCCTGGTAGCGCACCCAGGCGGCGTTGTTGACCAGGACATCGAGGCGCCCCGCGCGCTCAGTCAGGCCGAGGACGGCCCTGCGCATGCCGTCGCGCGTCGCGACGTTCTCGGTGACGCCGATCGCCTTACCGCCGGCCGTACCCACTTCGCCCACGACCTTGTCGACGAACTCCGGCTTGAGATCGTTGATGCCCACCGTAGCGCCAAGCGAGGCGAGTCTCAGCGCCGTGGCGCGACCGATGCCGTGGCCCGACCCCGTGATCAGCGCCACCCGGCCGGCAAAGAGCTGAGACATCGTTTCCCCCTTCTTTGGTTCAGGCCGCCAACGCCGCCTCGAGCAGCACGAGGCGGTCGTTGCCCCAGAACATCCGATCGCCGAGGAAGAACGTCGGCACGCCGAAGGCGCCGCGTCCCTTGGCCTCGTCCAGCAGCCCTTCGTGCCGGGCGCGCGTCTGCGTCGCTTGCAGGTCGCGCTGAAAGGCCTCGGCGTCGAGGCCCAGCGGCTTGGCCAGGTCCGCCAGCACCGTGTCGTCGATCGCCACGCCGTCGACGAAAATCAGCCGCTGCAGCAGATGGCAACACGGCACCAGCGCGCCCTGCGTCTCGGCTGCCAGGCAGGCCAGCGCGAGCATCGCAGGATCCGTCCTGAACGCGACAGGCTCGCGGAACGGGATGCCGTAGTAGTCGGCCCAGCACTTGGCGTCGTACTCGCGATAGCCCCAGTCGTACTGGCCCGACAGCGGCTCGCCGCGGAACGGGTTGCCGCCGCGGCGGTCCATCAGGGCGCCGCTGGCGATCGGCTTCCAGACGAAGCGGCAGCCGTGGGCCTTCTCGATGCGGTCGACCTGGCTCGCCGCCAGGTAGGAGTAGCGGCTGCCCAGCCCGAGATAGAAATCGACCGTCGGCGCCAGGCATGGCGCCATCAGCGCCGGTTGCGACGCAGATCCTCCTCGTCCTTCCACATCAGGAACTGCGGGCCGAGGTCGGAGATCTTGGGGGCGCCCATCTGCGCCATGCTTAGATCGATCTCGCGGCGGAAGATGTTGAGCGCCATCTTGGCGCCCGGGATGCCGCCCGCGGTCACGCCGTAGAGCGTCGGCCGGCCGACGAACACGAACTTGGCGCCCATGCAGATCGCAATCAGCGCGTCGAGGCCGCGGCGCACGCCACCGTCCAGCATCAGGGTCATCTTGTCGCCGACCGCCGCATGGACCGCCGGCAGCACCTCGAGCGGCGACGGCGCATTGTCGAGCTGGCGCGCGCCGTGATTGGACACCATGAGGCCGTCCACGCCCAGCGAATGGGCGCGGATGGCATCGTCCGGATGCATGACCCCCTTCAGCACGAAGTTGCCCTTCCACAGCTCGCGGTAGCGCTCGACGTGCTTCCAGGTCATGGGTGCGCGGTTCTGGTAGCCGACGAGATCGGCGATCTTCTCGGCATCGGCACCGGGCCCGGCGTACTTCGCCCAATTGTCGAAGTACGGCGTGCCGTGCTTCATCCATTCCATCATCCAGGCCGGATGCAGCAGGGCCTCGAACTTGGTCTTCCAGGTGAGCTTGAGCGGCCGGCCCCAGCCGTTGCGCGCGTTGCGCTCGCGGTTGGAGCCTTCGGGCACGTCGATCGTGAAGACCAGCGTCTTCAACCCGGCATCGCCGGCACGCTTGATCATGTCCTCGGAAATCGCCTGGTCCTTGGCGGAGTAAAGCTGGTACCAGCCATGGTCGGGGGCGAGCTTGCCGAGGGCTTCCATCGACCCGGTGCTGGAGCCCGACATGATAAAGGGGACGTTGGCGTCGCGCGCCGCCTCGGCCAGCATCAGGTCGGCGCCACGGCGGAACAGGCCGGCAAGGCCGGTCGGCGCGATGCCGATGGGGCTGGAATAGGTCCGGCCGAACAGCGTCGTCGACTGGTCGCGCACCGACACGTCGACCAGGTAGCGCGGCACGATGCGCGCCTGGCGGAAGGCCTGCTCGTTGGTGACCAGCCCGACCTCGTCGTCGGTGCCGCCCTCGATGAAATCATAGGCGATCTTGGGCAGCCGCCTTTTGGCGAGCTTGCGCAGATCCTCGATATTGACCACGCCCTGCATTGATTTTCACTCCCGTTGAGGCCGATTTTGCCGGTCTTTGCCGCCGTCTGCCAGCGTGTTGGACGAACCGCCATGCAAATCAGACACGCAAAACCTGGCGACGCGCGCGTTCTGCGGACGTGGTTCCATTCAGCCGGAAACCGCTCTAGCGTCGCAGCGTGACCACCCCGTCCATCATCGTCCGGCGCGCCGTTGCGGCCGATCAGGCCGCCCTCGCCCGCCTGCTGTCCGATATGCAGGCACACTATGGCTCGCCCGATCCGCCCGGCGGTGCGTCGGAAATGGCGCGTCTGCTGACCCGCGACGGCGGGCGCCTGCCCTTCGCCCTGCTCGCCGAGCGCGACGGCACGGCCCTCGGGCTTGCCACCCTCAATCCGGTCCTGTTCGGCGGCGCCTTCCAGTGGATGCTCTTCCTGAAGGACCTCTACGTCACCCCGCAGGCGCGCAGCCTCGGCGTCGGCCGGCAGCTGCTGGTGGCGATGGCCCGCATCGCCGTCGACGAGAACTATTGCCGTATCGACTGGACGACCGACGCCACCAACGAAGGCGCTCAGCGCCTCTACGACCGGCTGGGCGTGCCGCGCCACGACAAACCGTTCTATCGGCTGTCGGGCGATGACCTGCAGCAAGTTCGCCGCGGGATGACGGGGCCTCATCCTGCATCACTACGACTTCTCGAACTTCGCCGAGAAGGCGCGCCTGATGCTGGGCTTCAAGCGCCTGGCGTGGCGGAGCGTCGAGCAGCCGCCGATCCTGCCCAAGCCCAACCTGACGCCGCTGACCGGCGGCTATCGCCGTATTCCCGTGCTGCAGGACGGCGCCGACCTGTGGTGCGACACCCGCCTGATCGCGCGCGAGCTGGAGCGGCGCGTGCCCTCGCCCACCCTGTTTCCGGAAAGGACACGCGGGTTCGCCGACGCCATCGCCTGGTGGGCCGAGCATCAGTTCATGCGGCCGGTGGCGCTGTTCGTGTCGGGCATCAACGCCGAGCACATGCCGGCTGGCCTGCACGAGGACCGCGCCCGCCTGCACGGCCTGCCGCCGCCCTCGATCGAGGCGGTGCGCAAGGCAGCGACCGCAACCTCCATCTCGTACGCCCGCAGATCGCCTGGCTCAGCCGACATGCTGCAGGACGGCCGGCCGTTTCTTTTGGGCGGCACGCCCTGCATCGCCGACTTCGCGGCCTATCACGTCGTGTGGTTCTTCAAGGGCCGGCACATCGATTGCCGGCAGGAGCTCGACCCCTATCCCGCGCCTGCTGGCGTGGCGCGACCGCATGGCCGCGATCGGCCACGGCAAGCGGACCGACATCGCCCCTGAGGAGGCCCTTGCCGTCGCTCGCGCCGCCGAACCGGCGACACCACGACCATCGCAGCCGCAGGACGGCGACGCGCATCCCGGCGAACGCGTCCGGGTGCGCCCAACGGACAATGCGAAGGACTGGGTCGAGGGCGAGGTCAACTTCATCGATGCGCATGAGGTCGCGCTGGTGCGCGATGATCCCGACGTTGGTCGGATTGCCGTCCACTTCCCTCGGCTGGGCTATGACTGGCGGCGCGTCGCCTGAGGAGGCGCAGGGTCGCGGTCGCGGTCGAACCAGACCTTCACGCGGTCGAGCAGCGCGAACAGCGCACGGCGATCGTCCGGCGACCAGCCGGCGAAGGCGCGCTCGAGGCCGGGCGAGAGCGCCACGACCGCCGCACGATGCTTGGCGATGCCCGCCGGCGTCAGCATCAAGAGCTTGGAGCGACCGTCGCCCTCGCTGCTGCGTTCGCGCAGCCAGCCCTTGGCGACCAGCTTCTGCACGGTCTTGGTGACTCCGGGCTGCGGCTGCTGCAGCGCCCGGGCGACCGACGTCACGGTCTTGACCTCGTCCGGGCGGTGGCTGAAGTGATTGAGCATGACGAACTGCGGCAGCTGCAATCCGAGCGGCCGCAGCACGCGGTTCGCCTCGGTCGACGCCAACTGGTCGATGATGCCGATCCAGTTGACGATGCGGAAGGCAAGCGGCGGTTCGGTCACGATTTGACGAAGCTGTCGAGCGCCCGTCGCGACGACGGGCCGGGATCGGCAGCATAGCCCAGACGGAAGAACATCTGCAGGGTCTCATCGCTTGCCACGCCGGTCTCCGCGCGCATCGCGGCACGCAGCGCCGCCATCTCCGGGTACTCCTGCAAGGCCTGGCTGTGCGGCTGCAGCGTGACGCCGAGCGCGCCCGCCGCGAGCTGCAGGCGGACCCAGGCCCGCCCGGCCGCGACCTGGGTCACCCTGTCGTTGCCCCTGCTCGCGAGCCAGCCGAAGGCCGGGGCGCTGGCATAGCCGGCGAGGACATAGTCGCGGCCGCTGTTCCAGGCCATGGTGCCCGGCGTCATCGCCTTGCCCGGCGTCATGAGGCCGAGCTGCCGCAGCATCCAGATCATCGGCCCCTTGATCGAGATGCCGTCGCGATGGGCGGCGATCTCGGCCGAGCCGATGCGCACCACGTCGATGCTCTCCTTGTGCGTGCGGGGCGTGTTCATCTCGAGCTCCGAGCCGGCGATGGCGATGGCGCGCAGCCGTTCCACCCGCGCGGGCTCGTCGACGATCGACAGGCTGAGCCCGTGCAAGTCCACGCCGGTCGCCAACGCGTTGCCGTGCGCCGCTTCGAGCGGCCGCGGTTCGAACCTGCCCTTCACGGTGCGGCGGCGCGGCACCTGGGCAAACAATGGATCAACCGACGGCGCCGGCAGGCGGCTGAAGACGATGCGCGCAACCGGCCGATCGACGGTCCACGGACCGGCCGGAAAAAGCTGCGTCTCGGTCCGCCAACCCTGGGCGGCGGCGGCCATCGACAGGATCTCGAGGAAGCAGCCCTGGCCGATCAGGATCTGGCGCGACAGCCGGATCGGTCTGCGGCAGCAGGCGCCCGCCGTCGACGAAAAGCAGCACCTCGCCGTCCCGGCTGAGGTCGATGAGCCACGATTGCAGATTGTGCGGGCTGGGTGCCAGCAACGCGAAGGCCAGCGCCCGCCGGCGCGGGTCGCGCTCGGCCGACGGCGGACCGCTCCAGCCCTCGACGGCGGTCGCCGGCATGGCATCGAGGCGCGGCACCGCGACGGCAGCCCCGACCGCCGCGACGATCACGCCCCCGCCGACCACCTTGATGTAATTCCTGCGCGACAGCGTCATGGCACCCTCCGGATCATTCCCTGGAATGTTATATATATTCCATGGAATGTTACTGGGCAAGCGCAATCTGCCGGCGCTGGAACTGCTCCCTTATCGGCATGACGCAACGACGGCCGGCGCCAGTCGCGCTGCAAACTTGAGCGATCCTGCCGGCGTGAAGTGACCGTGGTCGACGAAGTCGTCGGACGTGAAGTCCTGCGGCGCGACATCGACATAGACGTCGCCGAGCGCCTCTGCCTCGCGCTTTAGCAGGGCGTTGAGGCGCAGGATGAGCGGCGAGATGTCCGGGGCACGCAGGAACGGAACCCACCCCCAGGGCTCGCCCGCCAGCAGGCGACGGTGATCCATGACCTGCCCGACCCACAGAGTCGCGATGCCGCGCTGCCGGTTGATGGCCGAGATGGTGTGCACGTTGCGCCGGAAGATCTCCTCCATCGCCGGATCCGGTGCCGCGTCGATCTGGCCGGATCGTCTGTCGACGGGGCGTTCAGTGTCGACTCCGAGCACCAGAAGGTACCTGGCAATCATCAGCAGCGGCGAGAACGACACGTACGATTGCCGCAGCCGGCGTACTTCCAGGTTGTCGATCTGCCCGGGCAGGTGGAAATCGGCATAGCCGGGATCGAGATTGCGGACATGGCTGTTCCTGAGGTCATTCCAGCCGATGTAATAGATCGAGCAACGCGGTGGCACACCGTGGGCGCGCTCGTAGAAAGCGGTCTGGATCACATGCTCTGCAGTCGAGTAGCCCAGCATGCCATGATTGATGACGGCAATGCGGTCAGGGCCCAGCATCGCCTCCAGGCGATCGCCCCAGGTCTCGCCATCGCCGGCGCCAACGTCATAGGTCGTCGAGCCGCCGAACAGGGCGATTGTCATCTTGCCGTCGAGCGACTGCGGCGTGCGCTCGCGCCCGCGTTGGCCAAGCGCGTTGTGATGGATGTCGTCACCGTCGGACGGGATCGGCACACCCTGCAGCAGCGGATGCCAGCGGAAACGGACCTCGTTTTCCTCTTCGCGCGGGAACACCGTTTGGTCGAGCAGGCCGACCTTGTACAGGTAGGCCGTGCCGAGACCGAAGGCCGCCTCCAGCGTCGCCAGCGACAGCACGACCGCGGCAAGCCGCGGCCACGGCACCAGCAGCAACGCCAGCGTGACAAGAGCGGCCATGTAGATGAAGTACCAAGAGCGCGGCGAATCGAGCGGCAGCTTGCGCGCAATGCAAAAGTGGATGGCCGCCGCGGCAATCACGACCGCCAGCGAGAGGACGGCTAAAACAGCAAGTGTGCGCTTGAAGCGATACGGTCGTGCCAGCCCGGCAAAGGCAAGCAGTCCGTGCTTCAAGTCTTGAACCTTTCGATGCCGAGCCCGTCGATCGGCAAGTTGGTGTTGCCGGTGGCGACCAGCTCGGCCATCACCGCGCCGGTCGCCGGCCCGAGCTGGAAGCCGTGGGCGGAGAAGCCGAACTGGTGGAACACGCCCTCCGAGGTGCGGCTCGGTCCGACGACGGGAATCTCGTCCGGCATGCGCGCCTCGATGCCGGCCCAGGCGCGCACGATGGTGGCCTCGCGCATCGCCGGGAACAGCTCCCACACGGTGCGTGCGCTGGTCGCGAGCTTGGTCCAGTCGAGTACGGTGCGGTTCTCGTCGCGATAGGGCACTGCGAGATGGCCGCCGCCGATCACCACCGTGCCGTTGGCGAGCTGCTTGAAGGAGAGCTTTCGGCCGCGCAGGATCACCACGGGATCAATGAAGGCCGGCACACGGCTGCTCACCATCAGCATCGGCGCGATGACCTCGAGCGGCACCGGCTCGCCGAGTTGCGCGGCGATGCGATCGGCCCAGGCGCCGGCCGCATTCACGACCGTGGGCGCCTCGATCGGCCCGTCGCTGGTCTCGACGCGCCACACCGGGCCGTTGCGCGCAAGACCGGTCACCCGCACGCCTTCGATCACCTCGGCGCCCCGCTCGACGGCGCGGCGGCGGAACGCCTGGGTGGTGCGGAAAGGATCGGCGGCGCCGTCGCGACGCGAGACGACGCCGCCCGGGCAGTGGTCGGACACCGCCGGCACGAGGCGCTTCAGCTCGGTGCGGTCGATCAGCTCTTCGTGCGTAAAGCCCTTGAGTCGCAGGTCGTCGACGCGGGCGCGAAAGCCCGCCAGCTCCTGCTCGTTCTCCGCCACCAGCACCGTGCCGTGACTCGAGAAGCCGCAATCGTCGCCGACCAGATCCTCGATATTCTCCCACAGGGCCATCGAGGCGATCGACAATGGGATCTCGGCGATGTGGCGCGCCAGCTGACGCACGCCGCCGGCATTGACGCCCGAGGCGTGACGGCCGGCGTAATCTTTCTCGACCAGGACGGGCTTCAGGCCGCGCAGCGCCAGGTGCAGCGCCGTCGAGCAGCCATGCAGGCCACCGCCGATGACCACGACGTCGGCGGTGCGCGCGCTCATCGTGGCGCGCCCTTTTCATGCTCTTGCGGACCGCCGGCTCCTGCCTTCGCCGAAGCGAAGCCGCTTCGGCTTCGCGCAGGCAGGTCCAGCCGGCTCATGATCATGAGGCCGGCTGGAAGCCGGCGGTCCAGCAGAGCATGACGCACCATCTTAGCGCTCCACCGCCTTGCGCTCGGCTTCGCTGATCGGCAGCGAGGCGAGTTCGGCGAGCGTGATGGGCTTCACCGGGGGACGCAGGCGGTAGTAGCCGACTGCGGCCGGCGTGGACTTGCGCTGAGTGGCGATCAGTTCCGTGACGGTGAGGCCGCACAGCCGGCCCTGGCACGGCCCCATGCCGCAGCGCAGGAAGGCCTTCATCTGGTTGGGCCCTTCGCAGCCCATGTCGGCGGTTGACCGGACCTGCGCCGCCGTCACCTCCTCGCAGCGGCAGACCAGCGTGTCACCCTCGGGCTGGCGGAAGGAGTCGGCCGGACGGTTCAGCCAGTCGAGGAAGGCGCGTCCCATCTCCTCGCGCCGCAGGCGCTGGCGCACGCTCTGCGGATCGGGCAGGTGGGCGTCAGGCTTGACCGCGCGCACCGCGGCGATGGCGGCAAGGCGTCCGCGCTCGGCCGCTGCCGTGCCGCCGGCAATGCCCGCGCCGTCACCGGCCACGGCGATGCCGGGCACCGAGCTGCCGAAATTCTCGTCGAGCACGGGCTGGAAGCAGAGCTGACGCTCGTTCCATTCATGCGCCGCACCGACAGCGAGGGCGAGGTTGACGTTGGGCACGACACCCTGGTGCAGCAGCAGGAGATCGGCCGGCAGGCGCCCGCGATCGGACACGACCTCGCTGAGCTTGCCGTCGCCGACGGCCGCGACGCTCGCCACCCGACGGACCGGCACCTTCGCCTTGACCTCGCGCAGCAGCGCCAGGCCCTTGGCGAAATACGGCGACAGCATGAAGTCGGCAAAATGCGGGGCCGCGCGCAGCAGATTGCGACGCGGCGTCGCGTCGAGGATCGCCGCGATCTTGCCGCCGGCGCGCAGGATCTGCGCCGCGAGCAGCCACATCAGCGGGCCGGTGCCGGCCAGGACGGTTCGCCCATCCGGCAGCAGGCCTTGCGCCTTCAACATCGTCTGCGCCGCGCCCGCCGTCATGACGCCGGGCAGGGTCCAGCCAGGGATCGGGAACGGCCGCTCCTGCGACCCGGTGGCGATGATGACGCGCTTGGCCTCGATCATGCGCGCCTTGCCGGCAATCGAGACGCCGACGACGCGCTCAGGATCAAGGCTCCACACCGTGGCGCCGTTGACGATCAGCGCACCGCTCGCCTTGGCTTCGTTGGCGAGCGCCTCGCCGGCCCAATAGTCCTCGCCCAGGATCGCGCGGTCGGTGACCGGCGTGGAGGTGATGCCGCGATAGATCTGGCCGCCGACACCGGGATTCTCGTCGAACAGGACAGTGGCAACGCCGGCGCGCGCGGCGAGCGACGCCGCGGCAAGGCCGGCCGGCCCGCCGCCGATGACGACGAGGTCGTAGGAGGACGCGAGGTCGGCGGCGTTCACTTGTCTTGGCCTTGTCTTTTGGACCGCGCGCGTCCCGCGCGCTCATGAGGCGCGCGAGACGCGCGCGGTCCGGAAGAAAATGAGGTCATCGTCCTGCCTCACGTTTGCCGATCTGTGTCTCCACCTTCATCCCCTCTTGCACCGGCACCAGGCAGGCCTGGCGGCTGCCGACGCCGTCGATGGTCACCAGGCAGTCGAAGCAGACGCCCATCAGGCAGTATGGCAGGCGCGGCGCGCCCGTCACCGGCGTGGTGCGGCAGTGGTCGATGCCGGCCGACAGCAGCGCTGCGGCGACCGTATCGCCGCTCCTGCCCTGCACGGGCTTGCCGTCGATCGTGAAGGCGACGGCCGTACCGGCGTCAGCCAGCCTCTTGAACATGGAACCTCCGCGCACTGAAGGGAGCGACCAGCGACTTGTCGAGAGCACCGCGCGCGATCATCGGCGCGATAGTGAGCGCATGGTTGGCCGCCAGCGTCACGCCCGAATGGCAGCACACGGTGAAGGCGCCGGGATGGCTTTCCGATTCGTCGTAGATCGGGAAGCCGTCCTGGGTCATCACGCGGATGGCGCTCCAGGTGCGCACGACGTTGACGTTGGCCAGCAACGGGAACTGGCGCACCGCGCGCTCGGCCTCGGTGGCGCTGACGCCCAGCGTCAGGCCGGCCGGATCGGTGCGCTCTTCCTTGGAATCGCCGATCATCACCGTGCCCTCGTCGGTCTGGCGCAGGGTGACGACGGGATGGCGCAGGAACGGCCGCAGCCGCTCGGTGACGACGATCTGGCCGCGCTCGGGCCGCATCGGACATTCCAGCCCGACCATCGGCGCCAGATGCATGTTGGCGTTGCCGGCCGCCAGCGCCACTCGGTTGGCGCGGATCTCGCCGTGCTCGGTCGTCAGCCGGAACTCGCCGCCGTCGCGCGTGATGTTCTCGACGCGATGGCTCGGCAGGTAGGCGACGCCGCGGGCGTTGATGGCGGTGTGCAATGTCCGGAACAGGCGCAGCGAGTTCACATGGCCGTCGAGCGGGCAGTAGCTTCCGCCCACCACCTCGGGCCCGATGTCGGGCAGCATCCTGGCCACCTGGGCGTGGTCCATGATCTCGGTCTTGTAGTCGACGATGCCGGGCTGGTTGTGCAGCCGCTTCAGGCTGTTGGCGCGCGCCTCGAGCTCGCGCTCCGACAGCGACAGGTGAAAGCCGCCCGGCCGCTGGAAGCAGACATCGAGCCCGGTCTCCTCCTTCAGCGTCTGGGCGAAGCCTTCCCAGGCATTCGACGAGCGGATGGTCCAGCCGGCATAGGGTGCAAGGCCCAGGCCCTTGCTCTGCACCCAGACCAGGGCGAAGTTGCCGCGACTCGCGCGCACGGCGCGATCGCCCTCGTCGAGCACGACCACGCGGCAGCCCTCGCGCGCCAGCCCCCAGGCGGTGGCGACGCCGACCAGGCCGCCGCCGACGACGGCGACGTCGTAGTCGCTACCGGCCATCGGCGCTCCTTCCGACCAGCAGCCGCTCCAGCCCGTAGGCGCGATCGAGTGCGATCAGCGCCGCCACGGTGATGGCGATGACGCAGGCCGACACCGAGGTGACCAGCGGATCGATATTGTCCTGGATGTAGAGGAACATGCGCACCGGCAGAGTGACCGTTGCCGGAGCGGCGATGAACACCGTCATCGTCACCTCGTCGAACGAGTTGATGAAGGCGAGTGCCCAGCCGCTGACCAGGCCGGGCAGTACCAGCGGCAGGGTGATGCGCCGCAGCACCGTGCCCTCGGAGGCGCCAAGCGAGATGGCGGCATGCTCGATCGAGCGATCGAGCCCGACGGCCGAGGCGAGCGTGAGCCGCAACGCGAAGGGCAGCACGATCACGATATGCGCCAGCACCAGGCCGATGAAGGTGCCACCCAGCCCGAGCTCGGTGAAGAAGCGCAGGAAGGCGATGCCCAGCACGAGATGCGGGATCATGAGCGGCGACATGAAGAGCGCCGTCATCGCCTCCCGTCCGCGGAAGCGATAGCGCGCAATCGCCAGCGCCGCCGGCACGGAGAAGGCGACAGCCACGGCCGACGAGATCGCGCCCAGCCACAGGCTGCGCCAGAAGGCCGAGACGAACTCGGGATAGCGGGCGATGGCGTAGAACCAGCGCAGTGACCAGCGGTCGGTGGGGAAAGAAAGATAGCCCTCGGGCGTGAAGGCGACGAAGCAGACGACCAGGATCGGCGCCAGCATGAAGATGACGAACAGCGTGTGGAAGGCGAGCGCCAGCGGACCGTTACGGCTCATCCGAACACCTGCGCGTAGCGGCGTTCGACCAGCCGGCTGCAGCCGACCACGATCGCCACCAGGGCGACCAGCAGCAGCACGGCGACGGCCGCGCCCAGCGGCCAGTTCAGCGTGTTCAGGAACTCGTCGTAGGCCAAAGTCGAGGCGACCTTCAGACGGCGGCCGCCGATGATGGCGGGTGTGGCGAAGGCACTGGCCGCGAGAGCGAAGACGATGATCGCGCCCGACAGGATGCCGGGCATGACCTGCGGCAGCACGATGCGGCGCAGCACCGTGAACGGCCCCGCTCCCAGCGCTACCGCCGCGTTCTCGATCTGCGGGTCGAGGCGCTGCAGCGCCGCCCATACCGCGAGCACCATGTAGGGCATCAGCACATGCGTCAGCGCGATGATCACGCCGGTCTCGGTAAACATGAAGGGCAAGGGGGCAGAGATCAGGCCCATCGACACCAGGGCCTTGTTGACCAGGCCGGAGTTGCCGCCGAACAGCAATGCCCAGCCCAAGGTGCGGGCGACGACGGAGATCAGCAACGGGCCCAGGACCACCAGCAGGAAGAGGCCGCGCCACGGGCTCTTCATGCGGTTCATGATGTACGCCTCAGGCGCGCCGAACAGCGCTGTCAGGAGGGTGACGAAGAAGGCGATGCGGAAGGTCCGCCAGAACATCTCCAGGAAGTAGGAATCGGTGAAGACCTCGTGCCAGTTCTTCAGCACGAACACCGGCTCGATGCCTTTGTACTGGCCCCAATCGTGGAACGACAGCAGCACGGTCATGATCAATGGCACGATGACGATGGCGGCGAACAGCAACAGCGCCGGGAGCGTGAGGAGATAGGGCGTGCGCTTCACGCCGTTCCCCACGCCAGGCGCACGGCCTCGCCTTCGGCCGGCATCGCCTCGCCGGTGTTCTGGCGAATCACCGTCACCAGGCCATCGGCCGTCTCGATCTGATAGAGCCAGTGGTTGCCCTGGAAGATGCGCGTGCGCACCTTGCCGGCGAGGCCGGAGGTCGCGAACCAAATCTTCTCCGGCCGCACCGTGGCGCCGTTCACGAGGTTGGTCCGGCCGAGGAAGTTCGCGACGAACGGCGTCGCCGGCCGCTCGTAGGCCTCGTGCGGCGGGCCGATCTGCTCGGCGCGGCCGTGGTTCATCACCACCACGCGGTCGCTGAGCGCCATCGCCTCGGCCTGGTCGTGGGTCACCAGGATGGTGGTCGTGCCGACCGTGCGCTGGATCTGGCGCAATTCGATCTGCATCTCCTCGCGCAGCTTGGCGTCGAGATTGGAAAGCGGCTCGTCGAGCAGCAGGATCCGAGGCCGGATCACGAGAGCGCGGGCGAGCGCCACGCGCTGCTGCTGGCCACCCGAGAGCTGCCGCGGGAAGCGGCCGGCGAAAGCGCCGAGGCCGACCAGCTCCAGCGTCTCGCCAACGCGCTGGGTGCGCTCGGCGGCGGCGACGGCCTGCATCTCGAGCCCGAACGCCACGTTCTCCGCCACCGTCATGTGCGGGAAGAGCGCATAGCTCTGGAACACGATGCCAAGTCCGCGCTTGGCGGGCTTGATGGCCAAAAGATCGCGGCCCTCCAGCCGGATCGCGCCGCCGCTCGGCTCGACGAAGCCCGCGATCATCTGCAGGGTCGTGGTCTTGCCGCAGCCCGACGGGCCCAGCAGCGAGACGAACTCGCCCTTCTCGACGGCCAGAGTGAGGCCGTCGACGGCGGTGTGGGCGCCGAAGCGCTTGCTCAGGCCCTCCAGTGACAGGAACGACATCAGCGGCCCGTCATCCCGACCGAAGCCGAGCGCAGCGAGGCGTAGTGGAGGGACCTGTTTTGTAGACGCATCGACAAGATAAGGTCCCTCGGCTACGCCGCCCTTCGGGCGGCTACGCTCGGGATGACGAAGGTCGTCACCGCTCCACCTCGCGGTTCCAGCGCTTGGTCCAGTCCTCGCGCTGCGCATTGATGACGTCCCAATCGGGCGAGATGATCAGCTTGGCGCGCTCGCCGACCGGGGCCATGCGCAGCTCCGGCATGTTGACGTCGACCTTGGTGTTGACCGGGCCGTTGCCCATCTCCTTGGCCAACGCGGTCTGCACCGGCGCGGAGATCAGCGTCTTGATGAACTCATGCGCCAGCGGATTGACGCTGGCCTTGGCCACCGGACAGGCCGAGGCGAGCAGGATCGGCGCGCCTTCCTTGGGATAGATGAAGTCGACCGGGAAACCGGTGTTGGCGAAGGCCTGCACGCGGCCGGTGCCCCACACCGCGATCTGCGCCTGGTTCGACTGGAAGAGCTCGGTCATCTTGCCCGGCGAGGGCTCGTAGACCAGGACGTTGGGATTGACGTCGGCCTTCATCACCTTGAAGCCCGGCTCGATGTTCTTCTCGCCGCCGCCGTTCATGCGGGCGAACATCATCAGCGTATAGAGGCCGTAGGTGTTGTTGATCGGCGGGATGACCAGAAGCTTCTTGAACTTGGGATCCTTGAGGTCGTTCCACGACGTCGGCGTGGCCCAGCCCTTGTCCTTGAAGGTCTTGGTGTTGATCATGAAGCCGGTGCCGGTCTGGCCGACGGCGACCGCGCGGTCGTCCTTGAACAGGGCGGCGGGATAGAGCTGGCTCTTGTCGAGGCCGTCGATCTTGCCGCAGAAGCCCAGCTGGATCGCCTGGTACATCGGGCCGTCATCGACGATCGCCACGTCGATCACCTGGTTGGCCTTCTGCGCCTGCAGCTTGGCCAGCGTGTCCGTCGAGTTGCCGGCGACATACTCGACCTTGACGCCGTGCTTCTGCTCGAAGGCCGGGATCATCTCCTTGCGCAGCGTCTGCTCCCACGAGCCGCCATAGGCTGCGACGGTCAGCGTCTTGGGTTGTGCGAATGCCGATGTCGCCGCGATCAGCGCGACGGCGCCTGCGAGTGTGACTGTAGAGATCGAACGCCCCATGTCCCCTCCTCCGGCGGCACCCTCCTGCCGCAGCTGGCATGGTTTCGGTCCGTCATCGCGGCGTCAAATTCGATTTTTCCGCCCGCTTCATAACAAGATGTTATAAAGGGCCATGCGCGGTCCCAATCCCCGCCAGATCGAGGCGTTCCGGGCCGTCGTCCTCACCGGCGGCGTGAGCGCGGCAGCGTCGCTGATCAACGTCACCCAGCCCGCGGTCAGCCGCATGATCCGCGACCTGCAGCAGGATCTCGGGCTGGTGCTGTTCGAGCGCCGCGGCACCGGGCTGGTGCCGACCAGCGAGGCGCTGTCGCTCTATGCCGAGGTCGAGCGCGCCTTCGTCGGCCTCGAGCGCATCGCCCAGATGGCGACCGAGCTGCGCACGCGGCGCGCCGGCTTCCTGCGCATCGCCGCCCTGCCGGCGCTGGCCAACGGCTTCCTGCCGCGCTTCGTCGGGCAGTTCCTGCAGGACCGGCCCAAGCTCGACATCGTGCTGTCGGGCCTGGTGTCGCATGCCGTGGTGGCGTCGGTCGCCCAGGGCCAGTGCGACCTGGGCTTCGCCGAGGCCTCGATGGAGCATGCCGCCGTCGAGCGCGCGCTCATGCCGCCGGCGCCCTTCGTCGCGGTGCTGCCCGAGCGGCATCGGCTGGCGCGCAAGAAGCGGTTGCGGCCGCGCGACTTCGAGGGCGAGAACTTCATCTCGCTCGGGCCCTCGACTCTGTCGCGCTTTCGCATCGACCGCATGTTCGCCGAGCACGGCATCACCCGCATCCTGCGCATCGAGACGCCATTGTCGGAGATCGCCTGCGCGCTGGCGGGCGCCGACGCCGGCGTGGTGCTGTGCGAGCCCTTCACCGCCACCGAGTACGCCACGCGCGGCATCGTCGTGCGTCCCTTCGAGCCGCAGATCGACTTCGAGTTCGCGGCCCTCTTCCCTGCCCACCGCAGCGTGCCGCCTGTGGCACGCGAGTTCATCGACGGCTTCCGCGCCCACGTCGCGGCGTTCCTGCGCCGCGGCGTGTGGCGCTAACAACTAACCGAAGCTCACGCCGTACTCGGCGGCGATCGCCATGATGTCTGCGGGCTCGAGCGGCGCCTTCTTCGCGGCGCGGTCGAAGTGGCGGAACATCTCCGCGATCTGCACGCCCGGCTGGGCGATCACCAGGAGCTTCACCGTCTCCGTCGTATCGTTGCGGTAGCCATGCAGCACGCCGGGCGCAAACGGCACGAAGCTGCCGGCACCGGCCCTGCTCTCGCCGGTCTCGCCGATCAGCGTCAGCTCGCCTTCGATGACATAGAACATCTCCTCGTCGTGGGCGTGGCGATGGGGCGGCACGAAGTAGCCCGGCGGCACGGGATGTTCGGCGAGAAAGAATCCGACATCGCGCTTCACGATCATCGGGCTGCCACCCACGTCCAAGGTCTCGGTCATATCAGCCTCCTCGAGTTGCGGGGCCCGACCAGTAACGGCCGGCGGCGCCGTCGAGGAGGCGGCCGTTCTGGACAGATCGTTCGCGTGAGCGAACAATCGCCCGCATGGACAGCTTTGCCGGCATCGAAGCCTTCGCCGCCGTCGTCGAACGCGGCAGCTTCACCGCCGCGGCGGCGGCCCTGCAGACCGCCAAGTCGTCAGTCAGCGAGACGGTGCGCGCGCTCGAGGAACGCATGGGCGTGCGCCTGCTCGAGCGCACGACGCGCCGCGTGCGCCCGACCGAGGCGGGCGCCGCGTTCTACCGCCACTGCCGCCGGCTGCTCGACGAACTGGCAAGCGCGCGCAGCGAGGCCCAGGCGGCGCACAAGCAGCCGGCCGGACGGCTGCGCATCGGCGCACCGGACGCTTTCGCCGAGCGCTATGTCGTCCCGGGGCTGGGCACGTTCCTCGCGCGTTATCCCACGTCGAGGTCGAGCTCGTCGAGGCGGCGGCCGCGGCCGACCTGGTCGAGCACGGCCTCGACCTCGCCATCCGCATCGTCGAGAAGCCCGAGCCACGCCTCGTGGTGCGCCGCATCGCGACCCAGCGCATCATCATCGTCGCCTCCCCCGGCTACCTTGCCGCCGCCGGAACGCCCCTCAAGCCGCGTGACGTCCTGCGTCATCGCCTGGTCGGCTTCACGCCGCTTGCCTGGCGCGACACCTGGCGCATCGGCAAGGAGACGATCGCCGTGCAGCCGCGCGTGCTCACCAACAACACCGAGTCGGTGCGCGCCGCGGCCCTGGCCGGCCTGGGGCTGGCCGCCGTACCCGAATGGCTGGTGGCCGACGCCCTGGTCGGGGGCCAGCTCACGCGCGTGCTCGCCGACCATGAAACGCCGCCGGGCGGCATCTATGCCGTCTATCCCACCAACCGCCTGCTTGCCTCGCGCGTGCGCCTGTTCGTCGACCATCTCGCGCGCGATCTGCGGCAGCGCGGCCTACCGCGCTGAGGTCAGCAGGAACGTCAGCTCGTGCTTGTTGTGGTGCAGGTGCACGACCTGCGCCCCGGGGATGGCCGCGAACGCAGCGGCCGCATCGTGGTCGGTCTCACCCTGGAACTTGATGGTGCAGACGAAATTGCGCACCAGGCCGGACGACCGCCAGGTCTCGACCAGCCGCAGCAGGCGCGCCGGATAGCAGGCGATGTCGGAGAACAGCCAATCGACGGCGCCGACGCTTTCAGGCGCGAGGGCGAAGGCGCTTTCGCCGCGCCAGGCCACTCCCGGCATTGCCGCCACCTTGGGATCGAGCGGCGCCTTGTCGACGGCGACCACTGTTGCGCCGAGACGGGCCAGCACCCAGGTCCAGCCGCCCGGCGAGGCGCCGAGGTCGAGACAGCGTTCGCCCGGTCCCGGCCAGTGTCGGAGGCGGACCAGCGCCTCCCATAGTTTCAGATAGGCGCGGTTAGGCGGGCCGGTCTTGTCCTCGACGAAGGCCACCTCGCCGTTGGCGAAGGGCGAGCTGCAGTGTGCGGCAACCAGCATCCGATCGGGCGATAGCAGGGTCCAGGACCCCAGCGGCGCCGAGGGTGCCGTCGCCGGGAACACGATGGGCTTGGCCGAGACGTGCGGCAGGCGCTCCTGGATCAGGGCCGCGCGCCGGTGATGCAGCGGCGCATACATCGCCCAATTGCGCTGGATGTCGCGCAGTGTCTTGGCCGCGCTACCGATCGAGTCGACGGGAAGCTCCTGGCAGTCGTGCCAGACATTGGCGGCCCATGCTGCGGCGACCGCCGTGCCCTCGCACACGAACAGCCGTTCGTGCCGATGCGTCACGGCCGCGCCGGCCCGTCGCAGCTCTTCCTGCAACTGGTCGACGAAGCCCTCGGCGGCGAGGTACGCGGTGCCCATACCGGCAACCTAAACCATCGCCTGTCGTTCGCAGGCAAGGAATTCCGGAGGACCATGATGGCCAAGACATCGATGTCCCAGCGCAAGACCATGGGTCGTGTCATGCACGAGTATGCGCATGGCGAGCTGAAGAGCGGACCGCGCGGCCAGCAACGAAGCGGGGGCGGCAAGGTGAAGAGTCGGCGCCAGGCGATCGCCATCGCGCTCGAGGAGGCCGGTGCTTCCAAGTACGAAAGCAAGGAAAGGAACCGGCGCAACCTCGCGCGCAGCAAGGCCAAGGAAGCGACCGGCCGCACCGCCCAGCAGGAGGCCGAAGGCAAGGCCCGCGTCGGCGCCCGCGGCAAGCGCGAGAGCTCGCGCGCCATGGGCGGCAAGAACGCCAAGACCACGTCGCGGCGCTCGCCGCGCCGACGCCGTGCGAGATAGCGCAGCTCGCGATTATTTCGACGGCATGGACACCAAGAGTTGACAGTCCCCTGCCTCAACAATTTTCAATGTGACGGCAATCGACAGGCCATGGCTCGGCTGGCAGGGCTTGTGGTACCGTTTTTGAAAACGAGGAGAGAGGATATCATGTTCAACAGAAGGTTTGTCATCGGCGCCACCCTGGCCGGCTCGATGCTCTTTGCCGCGACGGCGTTCGCGCAGGGTCAGGCGATCGTCGGCATCTCCACCGTCACCACCTACTCGGCCGATGCGCGCATCACCGCCGTCGATCCGGCCAATCGCACCGTGTCGCTCGCCTTCACCAACGGCGCCACCGCCGTGCGCCAGGTGAGCCCGCAGGTCGCCAACTTCGCGCAGACCAAGGTCGGCGACATGGTCTCGCTTGCTTTCGAGGACAGGCTCACCTTCGTGCTGTCCGGCCCGAATACCAAGACGCCGGGCGATCGCGATACGAGCGTGACGGTGGCCACGGGCACGGGCACGAGCGTCGCCGGCGCCTCGGCCGGCCAGGCGGTCGCCACCTGGTGGGTCACCGCCGTCAATCCGACAGCCGGCACGATCTCGCTGGTCAATCCAGCCGGCGGCGAGATCCGCACCTACAACGTCAGCACGGCGGAGGGCCGCGCACAGCTGCCGCGCGTCAAGCCAGGCGACTCCGTGACGGCGATCAACAGCAGCGTGGCGGTCATCGCGATCACGCCAAAGTAAGGTCGATCAAGGCATGTCGGTGCGCATGCCCGAAGGCGGCGCCGGACTTCCCGGCGACCGCGCGGGCTGCGACGACAGCGTGCCGCGATACCTGACGTCGGCGCCACGCAGATCGAGCGTCAGCGTGCCGCCGGCGACGCGGCCGCTCGCCGAAGCGGTGTTGTTGGTGCAGGCCGCTGCTTCGGGCAGGCGCAGGCTGCCGCTGACGGTGCCGGCGGAATCGACCATCAGCGAAACCGGCAGGCTGCCGCAAGTCGGATGAACGATCCGGCCGATGAGCTGGTGGCCGGCAAGGCGCAGATCCACTTCCATGGGCGCCAGCGGAGCGGCCCCGCCTCCCGTCGCCGACCCCGACAGCGAACCCGCAAAGAAGCCGCCGGCGGCCGTCGGAGCAGCCGGCCGGTCGACCGCCGATCGCGCCGGCGGGCTGGCGTCGCGCAGCGCCTGGCTTTCGGCCGCGGTCAGGTAGCCCGTCGCCGGATGCTTCTGCGCCTGCTGCCAGGCCGCGATCATCTCGCGCGAGCGCGGACCGAAAGTGCCATCCGAGCCGCGCGTGTCGAAGCCCTGCGCCGTCAGCGCGAGTTGTATGCGCCGGCGGTCCTCGGTCGACAGAGTCAACGCGGCTTCCGCCGCTTCCGCGGACGGTGCCTGCGTCGCTTCGGCCGACGGCGATGCTGTCGGCTCCTGAGGTGTAAGCGCGGGAGCGAAGGTGACGTAGGCGCCGGCTGTCGCCGCCAGAACGAGGCCGGCGCCGAGCGCCAGCCAGCCGCGGCGCGCCGTGGATCGAGGCGAGGCAGTACGCGCGGTCGGCGGGCTGCGCGGCGGCGGCGCCATCACCAGCGTGGGCGCGCCATCGGCGGGACCATCGCCCAGCAGCGTCCGCCAGGCTGCGATACTCGGCGGCCGCCGTTCCAGAGGGAGTGACAGGCCGGCGTCGATCCCGAGCAGGAGCCGGACATCGAAGCCCTGCGGCGCTGCGCCGGCGAGCGACTGGTAGGTATCCTCCATCAGCCGGTCGAAGGCGCTGGGCGGCGCTGAGCCGGTGATGGCGTGGTGAAGCGTGGCGGAGAGGCCGTAGATGTCGGTCCACGGCCCCTGCTTGGCCGACGTGAATTGCTCGGGTGCGGCGTAGCCCGGCGTGAAGATCGCCGTCATGGTCTTGGTGCGGTCGGCCATGGCGGCGCGTGCCGCCCCGAAGTCGATCAGCGTCGGGCTGCCGTCGGCGCCCAGCATGATGTTGGCGGGCTTGATGTCGCGATGCAGGAAGCCCGTGTCGTGCACCTTCTGCAGGCCGGCGAGCAACGGGCTCAGCATTGCCTGCAGCCCGGCCGGCGCGCAGCGGCCCCGCTGCCTTGACCTGGCTTTCCAGGGTGCGGCCGCGCAACAGTTCCATGACGATGTAGGCGGTGCCGTTGGCCTCGAGGAAGTCGAACACCTTCACGATCGACGGCGCCTCGTGCAGGTTGGCCAGTGTGCGGCCTTCCTCGATGAAGCGGCTGCGACCCCAGCCGAAATCGTCGGCCACCTCGGTCGAGCGCGGCAGCACCGAGTTGCCGTCCGGGCGGACGGCGAGCGCCGCCGGCAGGTATTCCTTGACGGCGACGTCGCGGCCGAGCTGCGTGTCGTGCGCAAGATAGGTGATGCCGAATCCGCCCTGGCCCAGGACGCTCGCAACCTCGTAGCGGCCGATCAGGGTGCCCGCCGGCAACGCCACGTAGTCCACCCTTGTCGGGGCGGCGATGGGCGGCGGGGCTGAGGTGGACATATGATGGAGGTCTCCCGCAGGGCAACGCGACCGCCTCGTCCGGCGTTGCAACAGTCACGGTGTCGTCATCCAGAGGTTTGCATGAAGGCCTCCGAGTTCGACAAGGAACCGCCGCGTGCAGAAATGCCGACCGCACGGGAATGGCTGCGCGTCGTTGGCGCCGCCGTCGCACTGGTTGCGATCTGCGCCCTGTGGACCTTCTGGGCGTGATGGCACGCTAGCTGCGCGTTTCCGATCGGACCGCGAGCGGTTCCCTTCACTTGGAAACCGCTCTAACCTCCGGCCGAACGGAGGAATTCATGGCGAAGTTCGGTATCGGTCAATCGGTTCGACGGTTAGAAGATCCCCGGCTGCTGACGGGCGGCGGGCGTTACACGGATGACACCAAGTTGAATGCTCCGGCAGCGCGCATGTACGTGCTGCGCTCTCCGCATGCCCATGCCGACATAAAGAAGATCGATACGTCGGCTGCCGCCAAGGCGCCGGGCGTGCTGCTGGTCCTGACCGGCCAGGACGTCAAGAAGGCCGATTTCGGCGACGTGCCCTGCCTGGTGCCGCTGGAGAACCGTGACGGCAGCCCGCGCGGCGAGACCCCGCGGCCGATGCTGGTTCTCGACCGGGTGCGCCATGTCGGCGATCCGGTGGCGCTGGTGGTGGCCGAGACGCTCGAGCAGGCCAAGGATGCGGCCGAGCTGATCGAGGTCGATTACGACGCACGCAGCCACGTCGTCGGCACCTTCGAGGCCGCGCAGCCCGGCGCGCCCCTGGTGCACGACCACATCAAGGACAACATCGTGTTCGACTGGCAGATGGGTGACCAGGCCAAGACGGACGCCGCCTTCGCCAAGGCCGATCGCGTGGTCAAGCTGCAGCTCGTCAACCAGCGGCTGGTCGCCAACCCGATGGAGCCGCGCGGCGCCATCTGCGAATACGACGCCAAGGACGACCGCTCGACGCTGTGGCTGTCCTCCCAGGGCGTGCACATGATCCGGCCGGTCGTGGCCGACATGATCCTCAAGATCGGCTCGCCCAAGCTTCGCGTGCGCACCGGCGACGTGGGCGGCGGCTTCGGCATGAAGATCTTCGTCCATCCGGAATATCCCATGATCGTGTGGGCCTCCCGCCTGCTGAAACGCACGGTGAAGTGGATCCCCGACCGCCAGGAGGCCTTCCAGTCCGACGTGCAGGGCCGCGACCACGTCTCGATCGCCGAGATGGCGCTCGACAAGGATTGCCGCTTCATCGCCAGCCGCATCACGACCTACGCCGCACTCGGCGCCTATCTCAGCCATTTCAGCGCCTTCATCCCCACCCTGGCGGGCAGCCAGATGCTGGTCGGCCTCTACACGACGCCGACGTGCTACGTGAACGTCAAAGGCGTGATGACCAACACCGTGCCGACCGACGCCTATCGCGGCGCCGGCCGTCCGGAGGCGGCCTACCTGCTGGAGCGCTTCGTCGATCACATCGCGCGCGAAGTAGGGCTCTCGCCCGACGAGATCCGCGCGCGCAACTTCATCAAGCCCGACCAGATCCCGTACGCGACGGCGCTCGGCGACATCTATGACTCGGGCAACTTCGAAGCGGTGATGCGCAAGGGCATGGAGAAGGCCGACTGGAAGGGCTTTTCCGCCCGGCGCGCCGCCTCATTGGCCAAGGGCAAGTGGCGCGGCATCGGCATGGCGACCTACGTCGAGAAGTGCGGCGGCGGACCGCCGGAGACCGCCATCGCCAAGTTCAACGACGACAACACGGTGACGATCTTCGTCGGCAACCAGACCAACGGCCAGGGCCAGGAGACGGCGATCCGCCAGATCGCCTCGGCCCGGCTCGGCATCGATGCCGACCAGATCCACTTCGTGCAGGGCGATTCCGACGTCGTGCCCGAAGGCATGACCGGCGGCAGCCGCATGGTCTCGGTGGCGGGCACCGCCACCATCGGGGTGGCCGACAAGATCATCGCCAAGGGCAAGCTTGTGGCGGCGAGCGCGATGGAGGCCGCGGCGGCCGACATCGAGTATGGCGACGGCGCCTTCAAGATCGTCGGCACCGACCGCAGCATGAGCCTGTTCGACGTCGCCAAGGCGGCGAAGGATCCCAAGCACGTGCCGGCGGGCGAGAAGCCCGGGCTGGACGACGAGTTCACCCGCACGCCGACGGCCGACACCTTCCCCAACGGCTGCCATATCTGCGAACTCGAGATCGATCCCGACACCGGCGTGCTGGAGATCGTGAACTACAGCGTCGTCGACGACTTTGGCGCCGCCCTCAACCCGCTGCTGCTGCAGGGCCAGGTCCACGGCGGCATCGGCCAGGGCGTGGGCCAGGCACTGACCGAGAAGACGGTCTACGACAAGGACTCGGGCCAGCTGCTCAGCGGCAGCTTCCAGGACTACGCGCTGCCGCGCGCCGACATCGTGCCGCATGTGCACTTCGATCTGCACAACAGCCCGTGCACGACCAATCCACTGGGCGTGAAGGGCGCAGGCGAGGCCGGCGCCATCGGCGCGCCGCCGGCGGTGATCAATGCCATCGTCGATGCGATCCACCCGCACACCGGCGTCAAGCATGTCGACATGCCGGCGACGGCCTCCACGCTGTGGGCGGTGATTGCCGCCCATCGGCAGAAGAAAGCGGCTTAGGCATGGCCGCCGAGCGCAACGATCTCGTCTCCGCCTTGGGCCATTCACTCAAGGCGATCGACGACGACTACAAGGAAGAGATGCGCGAGCTGCGCGCGCTCTTCGCCGAAGCCAAGAAGGAAGCGGAAAAGGACGAGCCCGACGGCGTGAAGCTCAAGGCGCTGCTGGCCGATGCCAACGAGATGGTCCGCACCTTCACCATCCTCGATCCGGCCTGGCAGGCTGTTCAGCGCGTCGCCAAGATGTTCGGAATGCTTTAGCCGCGGCGAATCGTCCAGCCTATCACGTCATCGGGCAACTTCCGCGGCGGTGCGTCGTTTCTTGGCGCAACATGCGCACGGCCCAGCTCCTCGCGTTATTGATCTGCCTCTTCGCGGCATCGACAAGATCCGCATCGTGGGCACAGGAGGCGCCGATAACCTTCGCGGCCGTCGAGGCGATAGCCGCGAAGCTGGCCAGCCAGCCCTACAAGGAACCATCCTCCATCGAAGGCGACATGCGCGGCCTGGGTTACGATCAATATCGTGCCCTGCGGCAGCGCTCGGACAGCGCCTTGTGGCGCGAGGGCAAAGGTCTGTTCCGCGTGGAATTCTTTCCGGCGGGCTTCATCTACGACAAGCCGGTGCAGATCTTCGTGGTCGAAGGCGGCAACGCCACGCCCATTGCCCTCTCGACCGATCAGTTCGACTTCTCCGATACCGGGCTGAAGACGCTGCCCCAGAACCTCGCTGCCGGCGGGCTTTCGCCTGCGCCATCCGTTGAACCGTCCGGACAAGTTCGACGAGGTGATCTCCTTCCTCGGTGCGAGCTACTTCCGGCCGATCGCCCGGGGACAGATCTACGGCGCCTCGGCGCGCGGCCTTGCCATCGATACCGCCGTGGGAAAGCCCGAGGAGTTCCCGAGCTTTCGCACCTTCTGGCTGGTGAAGCCCGAGGATGGGGCGGCCGACATGACGGTCTGGGCACTGCTCGATTCGCCCAGCGCGACCGGGGCCTTCTCCTTCACCATCCGGCCGGGCACGCGCACGCTCGTGGACATCAAGTGCGTGCTGTTCATGCGCAATGACATCTCGCTGCTGGGCATCGCGCCCCTGACCTCGATGTTCTTCTCGGGCAAGGCCACGCCGGCGCGCGACGATTATCGGCCGGAGATCCACGATTCCGACGGCCTTTACGTCGCGACCGGCAAGGGCGAGCGCATCTGGCGGCCATTGAGCAATCCCGGCGCCCTCGGCGGCTCGGCGTTCCAGGACAACAACCCGCGCGGCTTCGGCCTGATGCAGCGTGAGCGCGACTTCGAGCACTACCAGGACACCGGCGCGAACCTGCATGTGCGGCCAAGCCTGTGGGTCGAACCGGTCGGCGATTGGGGCGACGGCGAGGTGCGGCTGGTCGAGATCCCGACGCAGGCCGAGACCAACGACAACATCGTGGCCTTCTGGGTCTCGCGCTGGCCGGCCAAAAAGGGCGAGCGCAAGGAATATGCCTACCGGCTTTACGCGCTGTCGGACGAGGCGGCCCTGTCGCCGGCCGGCCGGACCGTGGCGACGCGCGTCGGTGCGGTACCGAACCAGCCCAAACAGCGGCGCATGGTGGTCGAGTTCGCCGGCGGCGACCTCACCTCGCTCGAGCAGGAACAACCGGTCACATCCGACGTTGCGCTGACGAACGCCAAGGTTATACGCACCTATGTCGAAGCCCTGCCATGGAAACGAGGATGGCGGCTCTTCATCGACTTCGAACCCGACGGCAAGAAGCCGGTCGACCTGCGCGCCGTCCTGCAGCTGCGCGGCCAGACCCTGACCGAGACCTGGACCGGCGTCTTCCGCCCGTGACGGAAGGCTGGCGGCTCGATCCCTTCGCAGGCCGCGCGCGCTGGCGGCGGCTGCTAGTGCTGGTCCTTGTCCTCGTCACGACGGCCGTCGGCCTCGTGCTGATGGGGCGCATCGTGGCGGCGCGCGGTCCGGAGATCCTGAAGCCGATCTTCCTGCCGTGCTTTGCGCTGCTGTTCGCCTGGATCGCGCTGTCCTTCTGGAGCGGCGTGTTCGGCTTCCTGCTGGGCTTGCTGCGGCGCCATTCCGTGACCTTGGCGCGACAATCGCCAGCCGCAGGCGAGGTCCCGCCGCTTCGCGAACGCACGGCGATCCTGGTGCCGGTGTACAACGAGGACCCCGTCGAGGTGTCGGGTCGCCTCGCCGTCATGCAGCGCTCGCTACAGGCGACCGGGCATGCCGCCGCCTTCGACTTCTTCATCCTGAGCGATACGACCAATGCCGAGGTCGCCGCCGAGGAAGAACGCCTCTACGGCGAGCTCAGCGATCGGCTCGCCGGCGAAGCACGCCTGTTCTATCGCCGGCGCGCCAAGAACACCGGCAAGAAGGCCGGCAACATCGCCGAGTGGATCGGCACGCGCGGGCCCGAGTACGCCTTCATGATCGTGCTCGATGCCGACAGCCTTTTAGACGGCGATACCATGGTGCGGCTGGCGGCGCTGATGGAAGCCAATCCACGCACCGGGCTGATCCAGACCCATATCGTGCCGGCCGGGCGCGAGACGCTGTTCGCCCGCGCCCTGCAGTTCTCCTCGCGCATGACCGGCGTCGTGCTGTCGATGGGCAACAGCTTCTGGCAGACCAGCGAGGCCAACTACTTCGGACACAACGCCATCCTGCGCGTCGCGGCTTTCGCCGAGTGCTGCCGCCTGCCGGTGCTCTCCGGCCGGCCGCCGCTCGGTGGCGAGATCCTGAGTCACGATTTCGTCGAAGCGGCCTTCCTGCGGCGCGGCGGCTGGTACTGCTGGCTCCTGCCCGAGCTGCGCGGCAGCTACGAGGAGCTGCCCAGCAACCTGCTCGACTACGCGGTGCGCGACCGCCGCTGGATGCAGGGCAACCTGCAGCATGCCCGCCTGCTCGCCGCGCCCGGCCTGCACTGGATGAGCCGCCTGCACCTCGGCATGGGCATCTTCGCCTATCTCGCCTCGCCGCTGTGGCTCGCCATGCTGATGCTGAGCTCGGCCATGGTGGTCGACCATCGCATCACCGGCGACATCTACTTCGGACCGACGCGCACTCTCTTCCCGCTATGGCCGCAATATCACTGGCCGGAGATCCATGGCCTGCTCGGCATGACGATCGCGCTGCTGCTCGGGCCCAAGCTGATGGCACTCGCCTTGCGCCTGTGGTCGACGCGCGGATCGCGCCGCTTCGGCGGGCGGCTCGCGATGACCACAAGCTTCCTGGTCGAGACCGCCTTCTCGACGTTGCTGGCGCCGGTGATGATGCTGTTCCACACGACCTTCCTGATCCGCATCCTGGCCGGCAACGCCGTCGGCTGGCCGCCGCAGGCGCGCGGCGACCGCGGCATGGACTGGCGCCAGGCGCTGCAGCGGCACGTCGGCCACGTGCTGTTCGGCGTGGCCGCCCTCGCCGCCCTGGGCGCCGTCGTCCCCGACTACGTGCCGTGGATCCTGCCGGTGGTGGCGGGGCTGCTGCTGTCGGTGCCGCTCGCCGTGCTGTCGAGCCGGCGCGCGATGGGGCTGGCGGCCCGCCGCCTCAGGCTGTTCGTGACCCCGGAGGAACGGGCCGAGGCCACGCTTGCGATCGGACACTAGACGGCTACGCTCGGCGCCTGCATCGCCCTTTCGCAGGAGCCACCCATGCCAGCCGATCTTGCAGCCCTTTGGGAAGCCCATTGCCGCCATGAGTTCGAGACGCGCGATGTCGACGCCACGATGGCGACCATGGTGGCGCGGCCCTACGTGAACCATGTGCCGACCATGACCGGCGGCGTCGGCCACGATCAGCTGAAGCGCTTCTACAAATACCATTTCATCGGCGGCAATCCGCCCGACACCGAGCTGAAGCCGATCAGCCGCACCGTCGGCGCCGACCAGATCGTCGACGAGCTGATCTTCTGCTTCACCCATACCAGCGAGATCGACTGGATGCTGCCGGGCATCGCGCCGACCGGAAAGCGCGTCGAAGTCCCGCTGGTCGCCATCGTGCGCTTCGACGGCGACAAGGTTGCGCACGAGCACATCTACTGGGACCAGGCGTCGGTACTGGTGCAGGTCGGGCTGCTCGACCCCAAAGGCCTGCCGGTCACCGGCATCGACACGGCACGCAAAGTCGCCGACAACGCGCTGCCCAGCAACGGGCTGATGACTCGCTGGGCCGCGAGCGCGGGCAAGCCAATCTAGCGTAACCCTCGTATGCACGCGCGATTGCAACCGTGGCCGCCCGGCGCGGTTGTCCTGCCATGTTCGATGGCTTCGAGACCGTCGAGGTCGACGTCGGCGGCACCACGATCTTCGCGCGCCGCAAGGGCGATGGCCGGCCGCTGCTGCTGCTGCACGGCTTTCCCGAGACGCACGTGATGTGGCATCGCGTGGCGCCCGTGCTGGCCCGGCAGTTCACCGTCGTCTGCGCCGACCTGCGCGGCTATGGCAGGAGCGGCAAGCCCGCCTCGACGCCCGATCACGCGCCCTACGCCAAGGGCGCCATGGCCATCGACATGGTGCGGCTGATGGAGGCCCTGGGGTTCTCCACTTTCTCGGTCGCCGGCCACGACCGCGGAGCGCGCGTCGCCTATCGCCTGGCGCTGGACCATCCGGGCTGCGTCGAGCGCCTGGCCCTTCTCGACGTCATCCCGACCGGCGAAGCCTTCAGCCGCGCCGACATCCGCTTCGCGCTGGCCTTCTGGCCGTGGTCGCTGCTCGCGCAACCCGAGCCGCTGCCCGAACGGTTGATCGCGGCGGCGCCCGACGCCGTCGTCAACGACGCGCTCGACAATTGGGGATCGGACCCGGCCAGCTTTCCGCCCGAGGTACGGTCGGCCTATTTCGACGCGCTCAGCGACCCCGAAGCGATCCACGCCATCTGCGAGGAGTATCGGGCAGCCGCCAACATCGATTTCGCACGGGACGCAGCAGATCGCGCCGCCAACAAATGCATCGGCTGTCCGACGCTCGCCCTGTGGAGCAAGCAAAGCGCCCTCGACAATTGGTATGAGCAGGTCGGCGGACCGCTCGGCATCTGGCGCAAATGGGCGACCGACGTGACGGGTCGCGCCATTGCCGGCGGCCATTTCTTTCCCGAGCAGAATCCCGACGAAACCATCTCCGAGCTGCGCGCCTTCTTTGAATGAAGGACGAAAAGGCATGTACACTCGACCCTTTCAGGGGATCGACCATGCCCTCCACCCGCCCGACCCTCTACGGCAGCCGCCACGCCGTCTCCGCCGGCCACTATCTCGCCGCCGCCGCGGGCTTCGCGATCCTCGAAGGCCGGCGGCAATGCGATCGACGCCGGCTGTGCCGCGGGCATCGCGCTCGCCGTGCTCCATCCCGACGAGGTGAACGTCGCCGGCGTGGCGCCGATCATGATCCGCACGGGCCAAGGCAAGGTCGTCACCATCGCGGGCCTCGGTCACTGGCCCAAGCGTTTGCCGGCCGATCTCTTCATGCGCGAGCATGGCGGCAAGATGCCGTTGGGCATCCTGCGCACCGTCGTGCCGGCCGCACCCGACGCCTGGATCACCGCCCTTGCCGACTACGGCACGATGTCGTTCGGCGACGTCGCCGGTGCCGCCGTGCGCTATGCCCGCGAAGGCTTCGCGGTGTTCGAGTACATGGCGACCATGATCAAGCAGTACGAGGAGGGCTATCGCTCCTGGCCGTCCAATGCCGCGATCTTCCTGCCCGGCGGCAGGCTGCCGCAAGTCGGCGACCGCTTCGTGCAGAGCGATCTCGCCGGCACGCTGCAATACATGATCGACCAGGAGCGCGCGGCTGCCACCAAGCACGGGCGGCTGGCCGGCCTCGCCGCCGCGCGCGCCGCCTTCTATTGCGGCGACATCGCCGAGACGATCGTGCGCTATCACGAGCAAAACGGCGGCTATCTCGCGCGCGACGACCTTGCGAACTTCCACAGCCGCTACGAGGAGCCGGTGCAGGTGCGCTGGCGCGACTTCGAGGTCTTCACCTGCGGTCCGTGGTGCCAGGGCCCGATGCTGGCCCAGGCATTGCGCATGATCGAGGCGGCCGGCGGCTTGAAGGGGCTTCTACACAACAGCGCCGACTACATCCATCTCGTCACCGAGATCCTGAAGGCAGCCTGCGCCGACCGCGAGTACCGCTACGGCGATCCGTTGTTCGTCGACGTCGGCATGGACACGCTTCTGTCCGACGGCCATGTGTCTCAGCGCGTGAGCGCGATCGACCGCGAGCGCGCCATGCCCGACATGCCGCCGCCCATCGGCCGCTATCCCGGCAACATGCCGCCACCCGCTGCCGGCTCGCGGGCGAGGAGCGACGCCCCCAGCGACTCAGTCGTCGAGCCGGACACCTCCTACTGCTGCGCCGTCGACCGCTGGGGCAACGCCATGTCGGCCACGCCGTCCGACGGTTCCTGGCGCTCGCCGGTGATCCCCGGGCTCGGCATCGTCCCGTCGGGCCGCGGCACGCAATCGCGCCCCGACCCCAGCCATCCCTCGGGCGTGGCCCCAGGCAAGCGACCCAGGCTCACGCCCAATCCCGCCATCGCCGTGCGTGACGACGGCAGCGTCATCCCGTTCGGCGCACCGGGCGGCGACGTGCAGGTGCAGGCCATGCTGCAGGTGTTCTTGAACACCTTCCACTTCGGCATGGACATCCAGGAGGCGATCGAGCAGCCGCGCTTCGCCACCTTCAGCTTCCCCAACTCCTTCGCGCCCTACACCCACCTGCCCGGCCGCCTGAACATCGAGGACCGCCTGCCGCCGGCCACGATCGACGAGCTGCGCCGCCGCGGCCACGACGTCGAGATGTGGCCGGCGCTGACGCGCCGCGCCTGCTCGGTCGAGGCCATCCTGCTCGACAGCCGCACCGGCTTCCTGCGCGCCGGCGCCGACTTCCGCCAGCCCGCCTATGCCATGGTGAGCTAGCATCCGGAATCGCAAGCGCCCGATACAGGCCCCGCTGTCATCCCGAGCGCAGCGAGGGACCTTTGCTGCGGCCTTAAAGGCCCCTCGCTCTGCTCGGGGTGACAGTGGAGCGGAACGCCACCCGGGCCGCCCCGTTGTCCGTCGTGCGCTTCGCCAAGCTCCTGTCCGCCCTGATGTTGGCCGGCTGCGCCGCCAGCGGCACGATCGGCGGCGCCTACTACGATCCGGCTTACGACTACTCGGAGTTCTTCGCCGTCACCGACGGTCGCAACTTCCAGGTCGTCATGGCGGGCGCGCCCTTCCCCAACCTGCCGGCCGCCGCCGTGCAGCGCGCCCTGCTGCCGGTCATGCAGGCCGCCAAACCCCGGCCCAACCTCACCTTCACCTACGCCGATCCGCCCGAGCCGCCGCGTCCCAACTACCGCATGGTGCTGGTGTTCGACGCCGCCAACGACCTGACGGCAATGAGCGTTTGCGCCGGTACAATCCGCCATAAACCTCCGGTTGCAAGCCGGCCGTTCAACGTCTTCGCCATCTATTGCCGCAACGACCTCGCCCTGTCGCAGACCACTGCGTGGACCAACGCATCAGGTCCGAATGATCCGCAAGTGCAGGCGCTGTTCGCTCAACTCTTCCTCGTCCTGTTCGACGATTCGCCGCGCCGGCGCTTCCCCTTCGGGTCGTTCGGTCCGTTCGGCCGCTGGTAAAGCGGTTCCCCATGGGATGGAACCGCTTGCGGTCCATCCCATGGGGAACGCGCGCAAATGTGCTCTAGCAATGGACGGCCCGTCTTTCCCGGCGCAAGCTATGCGCGAGAGGCCATGGTGTTTCAGCTCCTCCACGACCCGCGCCACAACGTCCTGCTGACGCGGTTCTCCGGCGCCTACGTGGCGACGGACATCTCGTTGCGCGACAAGGCGGTCGGCCGCTTCGTGGCGCGCAACGGGCTGGCACGCGGCATCATGGACTACACCGCCGTCGAGGCGGTCGACATTCCCATCGAGGTTGTCGTCGAGCGCTCCTCGCGGCCGCCGCAGCTTCCCGGCCAGGCGCGGGTGATCGTGGCGCCGCGCGAGCCGTTGTGGGCGATGAACCGCATCTTCGCCGCCCATCGGCTGTTTCGGCAGGGCGAAGAGCCGATCCTGGTGCGCAGCATCGGCGAGGCCTACCAGGCGCTGTCGATGGTCGACCCGGTCTTCGAGCCGGTCGCGGTCGACCCGGCGAGCCGGCTCGAAGGGGTCGCGCACGGCGTGCTGGCCGGCATCGAATCGTCGCGCAGCGCGACCGACGCCGAGGAGCGCGAGCGCCTGCGCCTCAAGATGATGCGCATGCTGGACACCGTGCTGGAGCGCGGGCCGGCGGCGCGCAAGGTCACCGCCATCACGCTCAGCGACGTGCTGAACGCCATGCTGAGCCGCGCCACGGTGAGCGACGCCGATCTCAAGACGACCTGCACCACCTGCAACAGCCGTCTGCCGCTGTCGCGCTACACGATCTCGGCCGGGCCGCGAGACGACCTATGCCTGCCCGGACTGCGGCCAGGTCATGGTCGTGCTGGCGACGGCCGCCGAGGGTGCATCTCCCCTGGCAGGCTACGAGATGGGCCGCTTCATCGTGCGGACCGCGGGCGACATCGAATGTCCCGGCGCCATGCTGCCAAAATGCGAGCCATGAGCCCCCGATCTCGCCTAAAGCACAATCCGCCCAGCTGGAATCGAGCTGGGCGGACTGTGCCTCTTGCAACAAGCATCGCCAGTGCGCGCGAATCCGATATGATCGAACCGCGCGCGGTTCGATCATATCGGATTCCGCTCTATAGTCGGCGCCGAGGGGGAGGTATCATGAGCCAGAAGACCAAAGAAAAGGAAACCGCCAAGCCGGCGGGCAAGCCCGCGATCCGGGTGCACCACCTGCCGGCGATCAAGCCCGGCAAGTATGCCGACGGCCTGCCCTACGACGAGATCCGCTATCTCGAGTGCAAGCTGATCCTCAAGCCCAACCACTTCACCTCGCGGCAGAGCCTGTTCGACTTCTGCAAGGTGCTGCGCCGGCCGGCCAAGGCGACCGGCGTGCTTTTCGATCCTGTGACCTTCACCGAGCGGCCGCTCGCCATCCGCGAGGTGCTGTTCGTCGACACCCACGACTTCCGGCTGTACAACAATGCCTTCATCCTGCGCCGCCGCATCCCCTACCAGGACGGCTTCCCGATCGGCACGCCGGAGATCGTCTTCAAGTACCGCCACACCGACCCGCAGAAGACGGCCGAGATCGACATGCGGCCGCACATCAACAGCGACTACCGCATCAAGTTCAAGGCCGAGGCCCTGCCGCTCAAGGACGGGCTGGGCGGCATGCGCATGCTTTACTCCCACAATGTCGAGTTCCATCTCGAGAGCGCGATCATGAGCGACCGCATGTCGATGGAGCGCATCGCCCAGACGCTGCCGGCGCTGCAGGCGATCCCGTGGGAGAAGGACGAGCGCGCCGAGCTGGTCGGCGGCACCATCGTCGAGGAGGTGCTGCAGGACATCGGCGAGCTCGATTTCGGCAACCGCATGCGCGCGATGTGCAACGTCGCCCTGTGGCGCAATCGCGGCGACCACGCGCCGCTGATCGGCGAGTTTGCCTTCCAGCTGAAATTCCGCCGCCGCGAGGAATTGACCGACGACGCACTGGGCCGCTGCGAGGCGTTCTTCCTGGCGCTGCAGGCCGAGGCGCGCGACTGGATCCAGCTCGGCGCCACCAAGACCGGCGTCGTCTACCGGCTGAAGGGCAACCCGCCGCACGCCCACGAATGACCGCATCCTCCGTGGCCGGGCGGCGTTGCCCGGAAGGACTTCCACGGAGGAACCATGGCCAAGTACTCACGCAGCGCCGGCAAGGACGTGAAGAGCGCCATGAGCCGGCGCAAGAAAGGCACGCTGAAGAGCGGTAAAGGCGGCAAGGGCGGCAAGGTCAAGAGCCGCAAGCAGGCGATCGCCATCGGGCTTTCCGAGGCCCGCAAGAAGGGCAAGAAGGTGCCGCGGCGCAAGAGCGCGCGGAAGAAGCGGTCATGAAGCCCAAGCGCCCAATCGACCACGAGCAGGCGCGGGAAGAAGAGCGCCTCCATCCCGGCAGCGAGCCGCTTCGCGTGCCGCAGCCGCAACCGCCACGCACGCGCCTCCGTCACAAGGCGGCGCTGCCCGGCAGCCAGAACGCCGACCTCGAAGGTCCGAAGCCCAAGCGGGGTCCGCGCGGGATGAGTACGTGACTATCGAATATGAATCAAAAATCCGTCATCCCGACCGGAGCCGAGCGTAGCGAGGCGTAGTGGAGGGACCTGTTTTGTCGCTGCATCGACAAAACAGGTCCCTCGACTGCGCCGCCCTTCGGGCGGCTCCGCTCGGGATGACGGGTTAGAACTACGGATAGGTGATCGTCACCGGCCAGCTCGTATTGCCGCCGGCATAGCTGTAGGCCGCCGAGTTGAAGGACGGCGGTCCCATGCCGATCGTGGCGTTGCGCGAGAAGCCGTAGGGATCCGCGGGCGAGCCGAACATGCCGGTGTTCATCTTGGTCTGTCCGGGCGCGGCCTTGTAATAGGCCACGGCATAAGTGCCGGGCGGCACGTTGGCGAAGGTGCAGGTCGCCTGGCCGCTGGCGATCGGCGCCTCAACGCCTTGGTACTTCTGCTCGTCCTTGGGGAAGGTCGCAGCCGAATTGAACAGGCCGCAACGGATATGGCCGTTGTTGTCCTTGATGCCCGACACCACGACATTGATGGTGTTGCCCTGCTGCGCCTCTGCGGTGACAGCCGCAAGCCCTGCGGCGATCGCCATCGCCACCGTCAGAATCCTCGAACGCATCCTGCCCCTCAGTCTGCCGCTTCCGCGGTCATGGTCTTCCCGCCGAACCCGAACTTGTACGAGATGCCGGCACGGATCGTGTGGTTGGACGGCTGGTAGGTCACGCCCGACATGACTTCCTTCTGTTCGAACTGGCTGAAGCGATACTCCAGCCGTGTCGTCCAGCCGCCGGTCACCGCCGTCTCGATGCCCGTCCCGACCGTGAAGCCGCTGAAGCTCGTGTCGCGCTGGGCGAACGGCGCCACGCCGCCGAACGAAGCGCCGGCCGATGCGCGCACATTGAGCTGGCTGTAACCGCCCGCTGCATAGAGCAGCGTCGACGGCACCGGCAGCCAGCCAAGCCGGCCCATGACGCTCCACTGCCGGTTCTGCTCGGCCGTGGCGTAGGCGCTGCCGCCCGGCGTCGTGAGGTTGATGCCGCCGGTGATGCCCTGGAATGTATAGTCGGCCATCACGCCGACCAGCGCCTGTGGCGAGAACTGCCAGTCGCCGCCGGCGAAGAAGCCGCCGAGAAGGCCCTGGCTGCCGCTGTTGAAGCTGGTCGAGGCCGTGCCGGCGAAGGTATTGGTCTGGGCGAAGCCCATGCCGCCGCCGATCGCGCCGCCGAGATAGACGCCTGTCCAGTTGAAGGGCTGAGAGCTGGCGGCGAACGACTGGTCGGACGACACCACCCCCAGGCCGCCGAAGCGATAGCTGAGGCCGGCGCGGATGGCGTGCGTCGACGGTTCCATCGAAATGCCGGTGCTGCCGATGGTCTGGCGTCCGAACTGGCTGTAGCGGTACTCGAGCTTGGCCGACAGGTTGTTGGTCAGCATGGTCTCGAAGCCCGGACCGAAGGTCCAGCCGTTCATCGTGTTGTTGGTCGAGAAGCTGGCGGTTCCACCGGGCACCGTCGCGGTGCCGTTGGTGTTGATGATCTGCCCGGCATAGCCACCCGTGAAGTAGAGCAGCGTCGAGGGATCGGCGAGGAAGCCGGCGCGCAACAGCACGGCCCAGCCGAAGCCGGTGTTCTGATTGACCTGAGCGAAGGCGCCCGGGACGCTCGCCGAGACCGAGCCGTTGAAACCCGCATAGCTCGCTTCGGCCATCAGGCCGACGAGCCCGCGCTGGGTGATCTGATAGTCGACGCCCCCATAGATCGAGCCGAGGACGCCGCTTTGCCCGCTGCCATGGGCATTGGTGTTCAGGGCCGGACCACCGACGTCGAGTTGGTTGAAAGTGCCGCCGGCGCCAAACGCGGCGCCGGCATAAAAACCGGTCCATACTGGACCGAAGTCTTTGGCGGGAATGGCAACCGGGGGTGTC
This sequence comes from uncultured Alphaproteobacteria bacterium, assembly GCA_963809025.1. Lineage (GTDB taxonomy): Bacteria > Pseudomonadota > Alphaproteobacteria > Reyranellales > Reyranellaceae > Reyranella. Next base: position 413,055 of record CAWEIE010000050.1, read on the forward strand.
TGAGCACCAACCGGAAACGACACAGCGGCCATGATGGCCGCAATGCTAAAGAGTGGGCTGACTTTACTCATGGCTGATCTGCAGAATATCACGCCGCAAGCGCGGTTGATAGCAATTGAGGAGCGGCAACCCGTGCAATCGACTCGCGAAAGAGTTACGTGCGCCTTATTTGCAACGATCGCTGCAAGTCTGCTCGCCACACCCGCCATCGCACAGCAAGCGCCGCAGTATGGCGGACTGCGGACACTCGACATTCCGTTCGCCAACGGGCCGATCGCGATGGATCGCGTGCCGCACGTCTGGCTGAAGCTGAGCGGCAGCCGGCCGGTTCGCTTCGGCATGGATACCGGCTCGACCGGCATCGTCGTCGCCGCCGAGCATTTCACGCCCGGACCCAACGACATCGCCGAGGGTCCCGGACGGCTGATCTACAATTCGAGCGGCCGCATCCTGAACGGCGAGCGCTACACCACCGAGGTCGAGATCCAGCGTGACGAGAGGACGCCCGTCGCCACCGCGCGCGTCCAAGTGCTGCGTGTCTCGTCCATCACCTGCCTGGAGCGCGCGCGCGACTGCCGGCCCGAGAACAATCCGCGCGGCGTCGCCTTCATGGGCGTGGGCTTCGACCGCACCGGCGCAGAGAGCATCGGTACAGGGGGCACCGAGCCCGGCGTGCCGCGCAATCCCTTCGTCAGCCTGGTTTCGCTCGCCTCGGGCGCACCGCTCTCATCGGTGCGGCCGGGCTATATCGTGACGCGCGAGGGCGTGCATCTCGGGATGTCGGCCGAGCGCACGCGCGGCTTCGCCTTCATCAAGCTCGCGTCCAATCCGGCATCGCGACCGGGCGTGCCCGAATGGAGCGCCACCCCCATGGCGGTCTCGGTCGACGGTGTCACGGGCAACGGCACGGTCCTGGTCGATACCGGCATCAACTACATGTTCCTGTCGCCGCCCGAGGGCACGCGGCTGGAGCGCGGCCGGCGCGCGCCGGAGGGCAGCCGGATCACGGTCTTCATGCCCGACCAGCGCAACCCGCAGCCGGCCTACTACGGCTTCACCGTCGGCGCCCGCGGCAATCCCATGCATCCGGAACGCGTCGAGGTCGTGCACGACCGCGGCGTGTTCGTGAACACCGGCCGCATGTTCCTCGAAGGTTTCGACTATCTCTACGACGCCGCCGGCGGCTATGTCGGCTTCGGCTGGAACGGCCGGCTGAGCGGCGGCTATGGCGGGGTCACGCCGGGCTTGTCCTACGCGCCCTGACAGAATTGCATATCACGTAGTGATCGCCGTTCCGTCCGTTCCAGGGAGGGTGCGGGCGACCTAGAATTTCTTTCCTCCCTTGCGCAGCAAGGGGAGATGTCGGCGTCTGACGCCGACGGAGGGGTCATGAATCGCGCCGGAAGCCTCCGACCCCTCCGTCGCCGTATGACGGCGACACCTCCCCAGCTTCGCTAGGGAGGAAGAAGATAAATCCTCGGAGGGACGTCTCATGACCACGCGCCGAAACTTTCTCAAGGGCGGCACCGCCGCCGCGACCGGGATCGTCTTTTGCAGCTGCGGCCTGCTCGAGAGCGCGCATGCGCAAGGCTCGTCACGCACCCTGCCCGTCGCCGTCAACGGCAGGAAGGTCAAGACCATCGACGTGCATGCCCATTGCCACTTCCGCGAGGCCGGCGCGTTGCTGGGCGCCGACGCCGCCGCGGTGCAGCTGCCACCGGTCAACGGCGCGGCCGAGGCCTTCATCGAGATCGACAAGCGGCTGAAGGCGATGGATGGACAGGCCGTCGACATGGAGGTGCTGTCCATAAACCCCTTCTGGTACGGCCGCGACCGTGAGCTCGCCGGCCAGATCGTCAAGCTGCAGAACGAGAAGCTGGCCGAGCTCTGCGCCGCCAAGCCCGACCGCTTTGCCGCCTTCGCCTCGCTCACCTTGCAGGCGCCCGACCTCGCCGTGCAGGAGCTCGAGACCGCGGTGAAAAAGCAGGGGTTGAAGGGTGCCGCAATCGGCGGCGCGGTCGCCGGCGTGGAATTCTCCGATCCCAAGTTCCATCCGGTGTGGGCCAAGGCCGAGGAACTGGGTGTGCCGTTGTTCATCCATCCGCAGGGCGTGCCGGAGGTTGCCAAGCGGCTGGCCGGCAACGGCTGGCTCGGCAACACCATCGGCAATCCGCTGGAGACCACGATCGCTCTGTCGCATCTGATCTTCGAGGGCACGCTCGACAAGTTTCCCGGGCTCAAGGTGATTGCCGCCCACGGCGGCGGCTACCTGCCCTCCTACGCCGACCGCTCCGACCATGCCTGCATGGTCGGTCCGGCCGGCTGCAAGGCCGACGTCAAGCTCGCGAAGAAGCCGACGGAGTACCTGAAGCAGCTCTACTTCGATTCGCTGATCTTCTCGCCCGAGGCGATCCGCCATCTCGCGGCCCAGGTCGGCGCCAGCCAGATCGTGCTGGGCAGCGACTACCCCTACCCCTGGCAGCTGAAGCCCGTCGACCACATCTTCGCCTGCGATTCGCTCAGCGACGAGCAGAAGGTGGCGGTGCTGGGCGGCACGGCGGCGAAGCTGTTCAACATCAACGCCTGAGGTACTTGGCCACGGTCTCCTTCAAGCGAGCGGCGCCACGTTCGAGGCCCTGCCGCTCGCCGTCGGACATCCCGGGCTCCAGGACTTCGATCACGCCCCGGCGGCCGACGATGCTGGGCAGCGACACGGTGGTGCCGAAGCGCGGATTGTAGGATCCGACCGGGATGACCGCGCGCTCGTCGCCCAGGATCACCTCGGCGATGCGCGCACAGACCATGCCGATGCCGTACTGGCTGGCGCCGATGCCTTCGATGATGGTGATGTTGGCGAAGCGCACGTCCTGCTCGACGTCCTTGCGGAAGGCGCCGAACTCGATCTTGCGGCGGGCCAGCAGCTCGCGCACCGGCATGCCGCCGACCCGGGCGGACGACCACAGGAACACGCTCGACGTGCCGTGCTCGCCCACGACGTTGGCCTCGACGCTGTCCGGCCCGACGGCCAGCCGCTCGCCGATGTGGCTGCGAAAGCGCAGGCTGTCGAGATAGGTGCCGGCATCGACGATGCGATCGTGGCCGGCGAGGTGACGGGCCACGTCGGCCAACGGCTCAGGCGGATCGGTGGCGACCACGATCACCGCCTGGGGTGCTGCCTTCACCAGCTTCGGCACGATGTCCTGGAAGACCTTTACGTTGGCGTCGAGCAGCCGCAGGCGACCGGCGGGATCGTTGCGATCGGTGGCACCGCCCGCCTTTTCGTTGATGCCGGCGGTGATGATGGCGAGTCCCGCATCGGCCAGGTCGCCGTAGTCGCCGTCGCGAACCGAGACCAAGGGCGAGAGTGCGGCGCCGTAGTGCATGTCGGTGGCCACGGCCTTGGCGCGGGCGCGCGTCCGGTCGACCAGCACGACCTCGCGCACCCGGGCGCGCGAGGCTGCCGCCATGGCGATTGCCGAACCGACCGAACCGACGCCGATGATGCCCATTTTCATGGTCTTACCCTCCGCGCCGAGCATGTTCCCGGGCCTGTTGATGTGCAACAAAAGCGTCCTGGCCTGAAGTATATCTGGCCTGAGGTAAATTAAGTGTCGACGGGCGCCCCGGAGGCCTCTCATGGATCTGTCGCGTCGTACCTTGCTCACCGCAACCACCGGCCTCGCCGCCGGCCTGAGCGTCGGCCCCTCAGCACGAAGCGTTGCCCAGGCGGCAGGGCGCAAGACGATCCGTCTTGCCAACCGCGTCATCGAGGTCAACGGCAAGCCGGCCACGCGCTACGGCGCCTTCCAGCCGTCCGGCGAATGGGGCATCACGCTGAACGAAGGCGATACCTTCGACGTGCGGCTGGAGAACGGCCTCGACGTTCTGTCGGGCCTGCACTGGCACGGGCTCAATCCGCCGTGGCGTCAGGACGGCGTGCCCTACATCTCCGGTCCGCCGGTCGCGCCCGGCAAGTTCGCCGACTACAGCTTCCCGGCGCTGCCCGCGGGCACGCGCTGGATGCATTCGCACTTCGGCCTGCAGGAGCAGAACCTGCTGGCCGCGCCGCTGATCGTGCGCGAGCAGAGTGCGATAAGAAGCGGGCTGCAGGAGGTCGTGGTCCTGCTGGAAGACTTTTCCTGGCGCAAGCCCAGCCTGATCTTCGAGGAGCTGCGCAAGCCCAAGCCGATAGCGGCCATGGGCGACATGACAGGGGGCAACATGTCGGGCGGCATGTCGAACATGTCGCGCGGTGGCACGAACATGCCCGGGATGAACATGCCGTCCGGCGGCGGCATGGACCTGAACGACGTCACCTACGACGCCTTCCTGGCCAACGACCGCACGCTTGCCGACCCGCAGGTGTTCGATGCCGAGAAAGGCGCGGAGGTCCGGCTGCGCATCATCAACGCGGCGGCCTCGACCAACTTCATGATCGAGCTCGGCAATGCCGAAGGCACGGTGCTGACCGTCGACGGCAATCCGGTGGTGCCGCTGAAGGTCCGCCAGTTCCCGCTTGCGATCGCCCAGCGCGTCGACATCGCGGTGCGCCTTCCGGCCGACGGATCGGCCCTGCCGGTGCTGGCGCGCGGCGAAGGTCTTGCCATGCAGACCGGCGTGGTGCTGCGTCCGCGCGGCGCGACGGTGGCAAAGATACCCGAGACGGCGGCGACGGCTGCACCGGCGCTCGGCCTGATGGACGAGATGAAGCTACGCGCGGCGCAGCCGCTGCCGTCGCGACGGATCGACCGCTCGGTGCCGGTCGATCTGGTCGGCAACATGGCGAGCTATACCTGGGGCATGGCCGTGCACGGCATGGAAGCCGTGCCGGTCACCGTGGAGAAGGGCGAGCGGGTCGAGCTGGTGATGCGCAACACCACCATGATGGCGCATCCCATGCACATGCATGGCCCTTCCTTCCAGGTCACGGAGATCAATGGCCAGGCGTTCGCCGGTGCGGTGCGCGACGTGGTGCTGGTGCCGCCGCACACGACGGTGAAGGTCGTGTTCGACGCCGACAATCCCGGCCTGTGGGCCTTTCACTGCCACAACCTCTATCACATGGCAGCGGGCATGTTCGCGACGGTGGTGTATCGCGGGTTCAATTGATGGGAGCGCGGGCCTCCGGCCCGCTCATGGTCTTCGTCTTTGCCGGGAGCGCGCCACTCCAGTGGCGCATCTTTTGTTGATCAAATAGCCCATGAGCGCCACTGGAGTGGCGCGCTCCCGGCAATGAGGCCCGCGCTCCCAGACTACTTCCACAGCTCCATCAGCGGCCCTGATCGGCCCTGCACCGGGTCCATCTCGGGCAGCGGCACGTTCGCGACGTTGGTGACCGCCTTGGCGTGTTCGATCTCGCCCGGCCGCTTCTGGTCGAGCGAGCCGTTCAGCGGATAGGCGCCGACCACCAGAAGGTCGCTGCTCGCGTCGATGCGGCGATGGCCGGTACCCGCCGGCAGGACGACGACGTCACCCGCCGCCACGCCAAGCGTGAGGCCCTTGGCCCCGCCGAACTCGACCGTCGCGCGGCCGCGCGCGATGCCCAGCACCTCGTGCGTCCCAGTATGAAAGTGCAGGAAGGGATAGATGCCGTTGCGCCAGCCATCGCCCCAGCCGTGCGCGGCAAAAGCGCGCTCGAATGGAACGGCGGGATCCTTCTCGCGCTCCAGCGCGAAGGCCGCACGATAAACGAGCAGCGGCAGGCGCGGATTGTTAGGCGTTTCGCCGTCATCCTTGAAGCGAATGGCTTGCACCTCGGTCATCGGTCGCTCCTTGCCCCTATCCCTGGCCCTGTGCCCATTCCGCAACCGGCCGCCCCGGCCAGCGTTGCGGTTCCAAGTGTCCTCCCAAGGAAGACCGATGGTCCACCGTCGATTCATCCTGGCTGGCGGTTTGGCGGTCCTGTCGACCGGCTTGGCCCGTGCCCAGACGCCGACGCCCGAACAGGCGCTGGCGCCGGCTGGCAAGCGCCCCAGCTTCCGCCTGGAGGAGGCCGCCCGTTTCGATCACCAGGCGACCGGCGTGGCGGTCTCGGCGGACGGTCGTGTTTTCGTCAATTTCCCGCGCTGGACCGAGGACAGCCCGATCTCCGTCGCCGAGGTGACGCGTGACGGCACGCTGAAACCCTATCCCGACGAGGCGTGGAATTCATGGCGCAACGCCGGTGGTCCTGCGCCCTCGCACCGTGACCACTTCGTGTGCGTGCAGTCGGTGGTGGCCGACAATCGCGGCAATCTCTGGGTGCTCGATCCGGCCTCGCCCGGCATCGACAAGGTCATTCCCGGCGGCGCGAAGCTGGTGCGCATCGAGCTCGCGACCAACAAGGTCGCGCAGGTCATCCATTTCGGCGAAGACGTGGCATTGCAGGGCAGCTACCTGAACGACGTCCGCTTCCATCCCAACGGTGCCACCGCCTTCATCACCGATTCCGGCGCGCGCGGCGCCATCGTCGTCGTCGATCTCCAGTCGGGCAACGCGCATGCCCGGCTCGACGGTCATCCCAGCACGCAGCCCGAAAAAGGCGTCGAGGTCACCGTCAAGGGCGAGAAGATCAAGCGGCCGGACGGCCGGCCCTTCCAGGTGGCGGCCGACGGCATTGCACTGTCGATGGACGGCGGCATGCTCTATTGGCAGGCGCTCACCGGCCGCACGCTCTACCGCGTCGATACGGCCGCGCTGATGTCGGACAATCCCGAGGACGCCGCGCGCAAGATCGAGAAGGTCGGCGTCACCCATGTCGCCGACGGCTTGCTGATGAGCCGCGATAACATCCTCTATCTCACCGCACCCGAAGACAACGAGGTACGGTCGTGGACCGGCGAGCGGTCGGAGACCGTGATATCCGATGACCGGCTGAGATGGCCCGACAGCCTGGCAGAAGGACCCGACGGCTCGATCTACGTCACTGCTTCGCACTTGCACGAGATGTCGTGGTTCAGGCAGGGCGCGCCTAACGTGGTGCCCACCCGTTTGTTCCGCCTGGTCCGCAGCTAGCCCCCCTTCGCTCCTGCGGAGCTTCGGAGGACTTGAAACAAACTTGCGCTCAAGCCACCGAAGCTGCACCGCAGCGTAGGTGGCTAGAAATCACTCCCCGTTGGGAACATTCGACCGGCAATAACGGTTGTACGAACATGCGCTACCAGATCCAGCTTGCCACTTCGGTGGATGTCGCCTTCCTCGCCGCCGTGATCGACGAGGATCGCGAGCAGTGGAGCAGCCAAGGCGGGGGTGATGGTGTGCCGATCGACCGGCTGTTGCAGACCTGTGCCTGCAGCACCCAGGTGTGGGCGGCCCGCGACAGCAATGGCACGCCGACCGCCCTGTGGGGCGTCACCCCGGTGTCCGACGATCCCGACGTCGGTCATCTCTGGATGCTGGCCTGCGAGACCTTCGACAACAATCCGACCGAGCTCGAATCGCTGTCGCGGCTGGTGTTCGGCGAGATGTTGAGCCAATTCCCGCGGCTCGAGAACTACGTCGATTCGCGCAAAGTCCAGGCGATTGAGCTTCTGCGCTCGATCGGCTTTGCCGTCGAGCCAGCCATCCCGCGGCCGGCCGCCGATGCAAATTTCCACCGTGTCTGGATCGATTCGGACCGTCTCCTGATCGGCAGCGCGGCCAGCCAATTGCCGAACTGACTTCCTCTTTTCATTTGCGAGCGGATCGCATGTCTGGGTAACGTGTGCCTCCGGTAAAGGGGAGGTTGCATGGCCCAGGATCGTCGTTCTGCCCGCGCATTGGCGGCTTTGTTGCCTGCGGGCGCCTTCGGCCTTTCGGTCAGCCTCGCCTCGGCCGACGCCGCCGCGACGGTGTCGCCCGAAGCCGGCGCGCAGCCAAAGAAGCCCGGCGAGGTCGCCGAGCGCCTGCAGTCGATCCGGCTGTCGGTTTCGGATGCACTTGAGCAATACGCCAAGGACGGCGAGCCGTTCGTGGCGCTCGACCCCGACAAGCAGCTCGCCTGGTGGGGCAACGGTTGGCGCAACGGCGGCTGGGGTTGGCATAACGGCGGCTGGCACAACGGCGGCTGGGGCAACGGCTGGCACAACGGCGGTTGGGGCAATGGCTGGCACAATGGCGGCTGGGGCAACGGCTGGCATAACTGGTAGCCACCCATGACGGGCGAGCCCCCCTGCGCTCAGCCAGCGCGCGCTCAGCCGATGCCTGACCGGGTCGCACGGCCCGAGATCGCGATGGTGGTGCTGCAGCCAACGGCGTTCTGCAACATCAATTGCAGCTACTGCTACCTGCCCGACCGCAGCAACAAGCATGTCATGGCGCAGTCGACGGTGACGCGCCTGTTCAGCGAGGTCTTCGCCTCGGGCTGGTGCGCGTACGAGATCATCGTGCTGTGGCACGCCGGCGAGCCGATGGCCGCACCCATCTCCTTCTACCGCGAGGCTTTCGCCACCATCGAGCGGCTGCGCCCCTCGTCGGTGAGCGTAAAGCACTCCTTCCAGACCAATGGCACCCTGGTGAGCGACGACTGGTGCCGGCTGTTCCTGGAATGGAACGTCGGCATCGGCGTCAGCATCGACGGCCCCCGCGCAATTCACGACCGCAACCGCAAGACGCGCAGCGGCAAGGGCACCTTCGACAAGACGGTGGCGGGCATCCGCTGCCTGCAGAAGAACGACGTGCCGTTCCACGTCCTGTCGGTGCTGTCGAACGACAGCCTGGCCGACCCCGACGGGATGCTCGACTTCTACATCGGCGAGAGCATCGACAAGGTCTGCTTCAACGTCGAGGAATCGGAAGGCACCTACGTCTCCGAGCTGTTCGACACGCCCCGTGCCGAGCTGCGCACGCGCTTCGCCGCCTTCCTGCGCCGCTTCTGGCACCAGGCGCGGGCGAGCGGCAAGGTGAAGTTCGTACGTGAGATCGATCAGACGGTGCCGCGCATGTTCCGGCCCGACGGCATGCCGGCGCGCAACATCCAGTGCGAGCCGCTGGCCATGCTGAACGTCGACAGCCGCGGCAACGTCTCGAGCTTCTCGCCCGAGCTGCTGGGCATGAAGAACAAGGACTACGCCGACTTCCTGCTGGGCAACATCACTGTCAACTCGCTGGCCGAGATCCACGCGGCCTGCCTCGGCTCGGCGCTCTATCGCGACATCCGCGCCGGCGCGCAGGCTTGCCAGGCGGCTTGCGAATACAATTCGATTTGCGGCGGCGGCTCGCCGGTCAACAAGCTGTTCGAGAACGGATCGTTCACCGGCACCGCGACGTCGTTCTGCACGCTCACGCAAATGGTGCCGACCGACCTGATCCTCGAGGCCTACGACCGCCTCGAGCAAACCTGGATCGACGACGATCCGGCCACCATCGTCCCAGCCAGTTCCCCAACGACGGCCGAGGCGGCCGCGCTGTCACCGAGGATGCCATGACCCAATCGAAATTCTTCGCGCTCGCTTCCGTGATCGCCGCGGGCCTGCTCGGCTCGGCGCAGGCCCAGCAGCAGCCGCCGGCCGCCGGCGGGCCGCCGCCAGGTCAGCAACAGCAAGGCCAGCAACAGAGCAACGCGCCCTATCCCGGCCTGCCGGCGGGCACGGTGGGAGGACCGCCGGCGCCGGTGGTCTTCGTCACCAGCGTCGAGGTGCTGCGCTCCGACCGCGACGGCGGCTTCGATGTCGTGCGCGTGCGCGGCGTCGTGACGGGCCAAAGCTGGAGCCAGCCGCATCTGATCCCGATCACCCAGGGCCAGCCGCGCGACGGCATGCTCGATCTCATCTTCCAGGCGAGCGCGCCCGCGGGCGCCTCCGGACTTGGGCCCTTCATGACCGTCGAGGCCATCCTGCCGGTCGAAACGGGCCATCCCTACAAGGGCGTGCGCGTGCGCGGCGGCAACAACGCCGTCTCGCTCAAGGCGATCCCCGGCTACGCCGAGACGCCGGCGCCGAAGGAAGACTGCGCCAAGTGCATCGGCAAGTTCTTCGTCGCCAAGGGCGCCAATCCGCCGGCCGGCGCGACCGCCGACAACACCGTGCGCGAAGCCGACCTGCCCTACATGCTGCGCGTCATCAAGCCGACCGACGGCATTTCGACCTACACTCTGGAGCCCAACCGGCTGACGCTGCTGCTGTCGGAAGACGGCCGCATCGTCGACGGTGCCTGGGACTGATCGGCGGGCGTGTCAGGAGAGTGGCGTCAGGGCGTGACGCAATGCCGTGTTCGATAGCTGCAGCAGCCCATCGAAGGGCTGACCGAGCTCGAGGATGAGGTAGACCGCCGTCGAGGCGGTGAAGCCGCAGATCAGCAGCACGGCAACCAGGGTCGGATTGGCCTTGGATGACATGCTGAAGCTCGCGAAGATGAAGCACAGCCACAGCACCAGCACGGCGATGAAGGGTCTCGACAAGGCGTCGGGAGGCTGCGCGAGCAGAATGAGCCGCGTCTGCTCGATGTCGTTGCTGACCGCCAGCGCGCGGGCCTTGATGGCGGTCTGCACCGGCGTCTTGGGCTCGAGCTGGCGCAGCTTGAAGAGCACCGTGTCCTCCTGCGTCACCGGCCGCAGCAGTTGTGCGGTCATCGGCGCCTCGCCGCGCCAGATCGCCGAGACCGTCGAGGCGGTATCGTTGCGCAGCGCACCGCGCAGCTCGAGGCTTTCCGGGCCGCCATATTCCTTCAGGAGCTGATCGAGCTCGACGACGCCCGCGGTCAGGCGGGCGACCTGGCTGTTGGTCGCCTCGTAGGTGCTGCGCGTCGAGGAAAAGAGCAGTGCCACCACCACGGCCGCCATGGTGCCGATCAGCGCCGTCGCCAACCGGATCACGTCCTTGGAATCGCCGCTGAGATGGGAGTCCGGCAGCTTGTAGCGCAGGAAAAGGCCGCCGCCGATGCTGACCAGGATCAACCCGAACGACGACAAGGCGATGATGACGGCCAACTTCTGCCCCCCGTAGTCAATAAAGCACTATAGACTAACCGCGACGCGATGCCGGCCGAACAACAATCCTATGACAGCGTCTCCGGAGGACCAGGAGGCGGCGTCTTGCCGGACCGCGAGCCTCCGGCTCGCTCAGACACATGAGCGAGCCAGAGGCTAAAAGAGCGCCGAGCAGTCGGCGGCGCAGATGCTGCTCGGCAAGCGCGATGGCCTGCACCAGCGGCGCACGTCAGCTGAGCAACACCATCCGCGGCCATGCCGCCGAATTCGGCCTGATGACGCCCAAGGGGCTGGCCCACATCAAGCCGCGGCTGGAGCGCATCGCCGCCGATGAGACCGTTCCAGCGCTGGTCAAGGAACTGTTCGCGACCTGGGCGAGAAGTTCACCGAGCTGGGACCGCGCATCGCCCAGCTCGACAAGAAGCTGAAGGCCTTCCAGCGCAGCAACGAGGTGTGCCGGCGCCTGGTCGAGGTGCCCACGATCGGCGCGGTCATCGCCAGCTCGATGGTCGTCAAGATCAGCAACCCGGCAGCCTTCCGATCCGGTCGACGGTGCGCGGCCTGGCTCGGCCTCACCCCGAAGGACCATTCGACCGCCGGCAAGATGCGACACGGCGGCATCACCCGCGCCGGCGACGAGAGCTTGCGCGCCGCCCTGGTGTCGGGTGCGACAGCCTACATCCAGCAGGTCAAACGCGGTCGCACCAAGCCCTCGCCCTGGTTGGCTGGCCTCTTGAAGCGCAAGCCCGAGAAGCTCGCCGCCGTGGCGCTCGCCAACAAGACCGCGCGCATCGCCTGGAAGCTCATGACGAGCGGCGAGCGCTACGACCGCGCCCGCGCCGAGGCCCGCGAGGGGCTCGGCGCTACGCAACAGGGGGGCTCCGCGCCGAGCCCCTTGCTCCACCCAGACACCGCGGCCCATGGCGCCAGCGCCATCACCGCCGCATAAGCGCTTCAGCGTGACCGTGGCCACCACCTCGCGCTGAGGCCGGGGCCTGCTCGAGCAGCAAGGAGATGGTGTGATCAGGCGATCCCACACCCGGGACAATCCGTCGGACCGCGCGGCGTTCAACGTCTCAGGCTCGTTTGGAACCAGGGTAGCGGATACCATCTTGGCAGCGGTCGTGCCTGACCGCGTCAACAGAGCGTCGCGGTCCGGAAGATGAAGATCATGAGCGTGGTGAGCCGATCGACCTACGGTCATCGGCGTTGGAGGCCCGCGGTCCGGCAAGAATCTAAAACCCGGCTGAAGCGACCTTGCTCTCGCGCGTGCGTTCTTCGAGCGAGCGCGCGACCTGCTTGCGGAAGCGGTCCATGTCGAGGCCGCGCAGCTGCATGGCCTTGAGCTCGGGGTGATTGATCGGATTGACGGGCTTGCCGTTGTCCAGGACCTCGAAGTGCAGATGCGCGCCGGTGGAGCGGCCGGTGCTGCCGACGAAGCCAATGAGCTCCCCGCGCACCACCGATTCGCCGGGCTCGATCCCGGGCGCGAAGGCCATGAGATGGCCGTAGACCGTGGCAAGCTTGGCGCCGTGCTCGATGCGGATCCAGTTGCCGTAGCGGCCGTTGGGCGCCGCACCGACCACCACGCCATCGGCCGCGGCATAGACCGGCGTGCCGGCCGGGGCGACGAGGTCGATGCCCTCATGCATGAACAAAGCCCGCGGGGCGGACTTGGCCTTGGGCGCCGCCGCCCCGAAGCCGCCGTAGGGCGCGAGGCCGAGCGAGGCGCCGAGCGGCGTGGCCATGTTGACCGACCCGCCATTGCCGCTCGTGCCGCCGGTCGGCAGGCCTGGCGGCAGGGGCTTGCTGCGCATCGGACCGCCCATCGGCGCGGACTTGCCGGTCGCGGCGAGCGGCGGCGGCTGGTCGAAGGGATCGGCGCGCAGCCCGAAGCCCGATGAGACCGAGATGGCGTCGAGCGGCATGCGCAGCGACGGCGGCGTCGCCGACAGGCCGTTCGCGAACCACAGGCGCTCGACCTTGTCGCGCGTGTGAAAGCGGTGGATGGCGACGGGACCGCGTGACGCCAGCGTGAGCTCGGCCCACAGGACGCGACCGACGCCGATCGGCGCGCCTTCCGCGGTGAAGGCCTGCTCGTAACGCACGTGCAGGCGATCGCCCGGCTTGATGTCGCGTTGCAGGTTCACCGTCGCCGTGAAGGCGCGCAGGGCCTCGAGCAAGGTGGCGGCCGGGACACCGAGATCGTCCAAGGCCTGATCAAACGACGTCTTGATGGCGACGCTGGCTGCAATCTCGCGCGTGAAGGGCTGATGGGCGAGGAAGCGCGCCTCCTCGTCGGCTGCGCCGAGAAGCTGCTCCTCCGCCACGCGCGCTTCTTCGACCAGCGCACCTTCGGCGCCGAGCGAGGGCGACATGGGGTTGAGGCAAAGCGAAGCGGCGAACGCCGCGGCGAGCGAGGCCTTCTTCATGGGTTGCCTGTGTGCGATGAAATCACTGGGGACGCCAGTGGCCAAAGGTGACAAGACGGTGACTGCGCAACTGTGGCACAGTCAGGGGGTCGGCTTGAAGGCCTTGGCGCGACGCTCGGCTTCGGAAATTTGCGCAGGGCTCATGCGCTTGGCGAGCGTGCCAAGGTCCTGGCGGGCCTGCTCCAGCCGGTCCTGGTTCCTGGCGGTGTAGCCATTGATGGCGAGCGTCAGCCATTTGTAGGCCTCGACGTCGTCCGGCGGCGGGATGCCTTCGCCGAAGCCCAGCATGAAGCCGATGTTGTTCTGCGCCCGGGCATAGCCCTGGTTCGCCGCCAGAAAATAGAGTCTCGCCGCTTCCTTGTGATCGCGCGGCACGCCCTCGCCGCTCCAGTACATGGCGCCGAGCAGCGTGCGCGCTTCGGCATTGCCCTTGCCGGCCCACACCTTCCAGATCCGCGACGCCGTCGCCATGTCCTTCTGCTCGTAGGCGCCGGCCGCCTGCTTCATGTCGGCTTCGAGGGTTTGGGCGGCGAGAGGAGACGACGCGAGGAGGAGTGCCACCAGGGCCGGGACGATCAATTTCATCAGGCCATGATATTGCCCGGCCCTGCAGTCGGCGCAACCGCGGCGGCGGTCGAGCGTTTCCTGCAAATCCACAGAGGAAAAACGTCATGGCCGACATCGTCCAGGACCAGCGGCTCGCAGATCAGGATCTGCCCGCCCATCTGCAGACCTTCCACAGCTTCAACAAGCTGGTGCTGTTTGCCATCCTGCACATCGCCCTTGTGCTGGGCTGCCTCGCGCTGGCTTTCCTCGGGCACGTGCCGCTGTTGGCGACGCTGATCGGCGTCGGCGGAACGGTGGCGCTGCTGGCGGTCTTCGCCATCACGTAAGGGACGTCAGTCCAACGTCACCTTGTATCGGCTGATCGCGAGCGTCGACACGACCAGCAGGATCGCGACCAGGGCGAGCAGCTCGGCCGAGATGCTGCCGAAGCCCGCCCCTTTCAGCATCAGGCCGCGCACGATGCGCATGAAGTGCGTCGCCGGCAGCACCTCGCCGATCCATTGCGCCCATACCGGCATGCCGCGGAACGGGAACATGAAGCCCGACAGCAGGATCGAAGGCAGCAGCAGGAACACCGAGGCCTGCATGGCCTGGAGCTGGTTCTGGGTCATCGTCGAGATGGTGAAGCCGATGGCAAGGTTGGCGGTGATGAACAGCGCGGTGCCGAGGCAGAACAGCGTAAAGCTGCCCTGCACGCCGACCCCGAACAGCAGCCACGACACGAGCAGGATCACCGCCACCTGGACCGCGCCGATGGCGATATAGGGCGTAATCTTGCCGACCATGACCTCGAGCGGCCGCACCGGCATGGCCAAAAGGTTCTCCATGGTGCCACGCTCGCGTTCGCGGGTGACGGCAAGGGCCGTCATCATCACCATGGTCTGGGTGAGGATCACGGCGAGAAGGCCCGGCACCACGTTCAGGTTCGACTTGCCTTCGGGGTTGTAGCGGCGCTGCAGCACGACGTCGATGGAATTGGCGGCGCTGCGCAGACCACTGAGGGGGCCGACCAGATCGCGTGCCAGCGCCTGCTCGATGGCGGGCTTGGCGGCCGCCAGCGGATTGGCCGCCGCCATCGGATCGGTGGCGTCGGCATCGATCAGGACCTGGGCACGCTCGCCGCGCACCAGCCGGCGCGTGAAGTCGGACGGGATGGTGACGACGAACTGCACCGCGCCGCTTTGCAGCAGCTCGTTGGCCTCGGCTTCGCTCTTGGGCTGGTGGGTGAAGCGCATGTAGCCGGTGTTGGCCAGCGCCGACAGGATGGTGCGCGTGATCTGGCTCTGGTCGGCCGCGACCACGGCGGTCGGCAGGCGATGCGGATCGGTGTCGATGGCGTAGCCGAACAGCAGGAGCTGCATGATCGGCACACCGAACATCATGGCGAAGGTCAGCCGATCGCGGCCGAGCTGACGTACCTCCTTGGTGACGATGGCGCCGAGCCGGCGCAAGAAGCCTTTGGGGTCAGGCATCGAGGGCATTGTCGCGCGCCTTTCCCATGAGGTGGATGAAGATGTCCTCGAGCGTGGGCTCGGCCTCCTCCCATTTGATCGCGGGATCGGCGCGCCAGGGCTCGATGGCCTCGAGCAGCGCCGCGCGGTCGGGACCGCAGACATGCAGGGTGGTGCCGAACGCCGCCGCGGCGGTGACGCCCGGCGCCGCGCGCAGCCTCACTGCCAGCCGGTCGGCGCCGGGACCCGACGCGACGAAGGCGATGAGGCCCGACTCCTTGATGATGTCCGCAGCGGTGCCGCGCGCCATCAGTTCGCCGTAGGCGATATAGGCGATCTCGTGACAGCGCTCGGCCTCGTCCATGTAGTGCGTCGACACCAGCACCGTGATGCCCTGCGCGGCATAAGCGTGGATCTCGTCCCAGAAGGCACGCCGCGCCTTGGGATCGACGCCGGCCGTCGGCTCGTCGAGCAGCAGCAGCCTGGGCTCGTGCAGCACGCAGGCCGCCAGCGCCAGCCGTTGCTTCCAGCCGCCCGACAGCGCGCCGGCAAGCTGGTTCTGCCGCGTCGTCAATTCCAGCCGCTCCAGCGAGGCGTCGACTCGTTGCTTCAATCGGTCGAGCCCGTAGACCCGGCCCACGAACTCGAGGTTCTCGCGGATGGTGAGGTCCTCGTAGAGGCCGAAGCGCTGGGTCATGTAGCCGGTCTGGCGCTTGATCGCCTCGCGCTCGCGCACCAGGTCGTAGCCCAGGCACGTGCCGCCGCCGCCGTCGGGCGTCAGCAGGCCGCAGATCATGCGCAAGGTCGTGGTCTTGCCCGAGCCGTTGGGACCCAGGAAGCCGCAGATGCGGCCCTGCTCGACGGCCAGGTTGACACGATCGACGACGGTGCGCGGACCGTAGCGCTTCACCAGGTCGTGGACATCGATCGCCAGATTCGTGGCAGCGGTCATGAGCCGCCCTCCGCGAAGGGCGCGACGCTGACCGGCAGGCCGGGCGCCAGCGCGATGTTGTCGGGCACCTTGTCGGGCCGCGCCTCGATCAGGAACACCAGCTTAGCGCGGGCGCTCTGCGAGTAGATCACCGGCGGCGTGAACTCCGCGCGCGGCGAGACGTAGATGATGGTGGCCTGGAGATCCGGCGGGCAGCCGTCGCAGGTGAAGCTCACCTTGCGGCCCATGCGCGCCCTGGAGACGTCCTCCTCGGGCACGAAGAAGCGCAGCTTTACGCGCGACGCCGGCAGCAGCGACACGACAGGCGTGCCCGCCGGCACCCATTCGCCGACATTGAAGAAGGTGTTCTCGACCAGCGCATCCTCGGGCGCCACCGGCATCAGGTCGGCCAGCCGCTTCCGGGCCTGCGCGAGATTGGCCTCGTTCTGGACGATCAGCGCCGCAGCGGCGGCGATCTCGGCCTGGCGCGCGGACAGGTCGCCGACGCGCTCCTGCGCCGCCAGCGAGGCAAGCCGCGCGCGCAACTGATTGACCTGCGATTCGGCCTGGTCATAGGCCTGGCGTGTCGTGAAACCCTTCGGCAGCAGCTCGGTTTGCCGCTTCAGCTCGGTCTCGGCCATCGACAGGCTGGCCTCGGCCTCGCGGCGCTGGGCGCGGATCACGTCCTGCTCCTCCGGCCGCTTGCCGGTGAGCAGGTTCTCATGCCGCGCCTTGGTCTCGGCCAAAGCCGCTTCCACCCGCGCGACTTCCGATCTCGCGACTGTCGGGTCGATGACGAACAGGCGGTCGCCCTTCTTGACGTGGCCGCCGCGATCGACCGGCCGCTCGAGCAGTTGGCCCGCGACCGGCGGCGCGATCAGGCTGGTCTCGCCCTCGACATAGCCGAGATAGCGTCCGTCATCGCCCGCGATGCCGAGCAGGCCGAGCAGCGGCTGCTGCCAGTAGCCGCGTGTCACCAGGCCGATGGCGAGCAGCGCGACCAGGACGATGAAGATGGCGCGTTTGGGCGGGGCTTTCATGACGCACCGGCTTTCTCCGAGCCCGTCTCGGGCTTCAACGCGTGCAACATCAGGTCGGCGTGGTGGCGGGCGAGCGCCTTGACGTCGAGTTTCTCCGCGCCGATCGGCTCGAACACCGTGCGCCACAGGCCGGCCAGCAGCATGGCGCCCATGATCGAGCGCACCGTCATGCCGGGATCGACGCGGCGGAACTCGCCTTGGGCGATGCCGCGCACGATCAGGCCTTCGAGCAAGGGAATGCCGCGGCCGATCACCTCTTTCAGGTAGAAGCGGCCGATCTCGGGGAAGGCGCGCGATTCGGCGATCACCAGCTTGGCGACCGCCGCCATCGGCGTCTCCTCGATGCGGCTTGCCATGAACTCCAGGATGCGCGGCAAGAGCGGCGCCACCGGACCGCGATGGGCATCCACCATCGCCGCCACCGTGCCGAGATTGACGGCGACCGCCTGACGCACGACGCCCTGGAACAGCGCGGTCTTGTCCTCGAAGTAGAGATAGATCGCAGCCTTCGACAGGCCGGCACGTTCAGCGACATCGTCGAGCCGGGTCGCGGCGAAGCCCTTCTCGACGAACAGCGCGAGCGCTGCGTCGATGATCTCGCCGGGACGCTCCGTGGGGGCACGGCGTTGTTTCGCGGCCTTCATATAACTAACTTACTGGTCAGTTAGTTATAAATCAAGAGCCTGAAAGCCTTATTTTTCGGGGTTCTGCCCAAGTCAGCGGAGACACAATCGATGGTGTCTCCGCTGCTCCGGGTGGCCGGTCAGCCCGGCATCTTGTCGATGAAGCCCACGATCGAGGCGAGCTTGCCGTCGGTCGACAGGGTGGCGAAGTCGACGCCCTCGACGACCGACGGGCCGGCGGCCGGTCCGAGCGACCAGCCGAAGCGCACGGCGTTGTTGTGGCTGTCGACCTTGGAGATGCGCTTCAGCACGAAGCCCGGAAACTTGGCCTGCACGCCCGCGAGCATGGCATCGAGGCCGGCATGGCCGTCGCTCACCATCACCGGATCGCGATAGCTGGCATCTGCAGCGCAAGACGCCGCCAATGCCGACTTGCGCCGGCCGGGATCGGTCTCGTTCCAGCTCGCGATGTAGCTTTCGACGACGGATTCGATGTTGGACATGACTGTCTCCTTCACGCGTTGCGACGGCTGAAGAAGAGCGCGAAACCGACGGGCTGGCGATTTCGTCCGAGGTAATCACGGGCCATAATGCGGTCATGCCCCTTCAACGCCGTTCCCTCGTGGCGGCAGCGCTCGCTGCGTCCGCCCTCCTCCCGCCCGCGGCCGCGCCGCGCGCCCAGTCGGAAGACAAGCTCGAGAAGGTCGAGATCCTGCTCGACTGGCGGGCGCTGCCGACCTTCGCGGGCTTCTATCTCGCCCGCCAGATGGGCGCCTTCGAGCGCCGCGGGCTGGACGTCAAGTTCGCCGAGACGCAAGGCGCACTGAGCTCGGCGGCGATGATCGGCGAAGGCAAGCAATACTGGATCGGCTCGTCGAGCGGCATCGCCACGGCGATCGGCCGCGCCAAGGGGCAGCCCATCAAGAGCCTCGCCGTCTACTACCAGAAGACGCCGACGGTGGTCTTCACCCGCACCGAGGACCGCATCGCCCATCCGCGCGACCTCTACGGCAAGACGCTGGGCCTGGTGCCCGGCAGCATCACCAACGAGGAGTTCCGCGCGCTGGTCACGGCCAACAAGCTCGACCGCAGCAGGATCAAGGAGACCATGGTCGAGTGGAACGCCTATGCCCTGGTCGAGAAGAAGGTCGATGCCTTGATCGACTATGACGAGATGGCGCCGTCCGAGCTGATCGCCGAAGGCCGGCGCATCACCATGATCCGGCTGAGCGACTTCGGCGTGCGCGCCTACAGCCTGAACCTGATCGTGAACGACGCGGCCTGGGCCGATCCCGCCAAGCGCGCCATCGCCGAGAAGATCGTCGATGCCGTGCAGGAAGGCTACAACATGGTGAAGGAGCGGCCGGCCGACGCCGCCACCCACTTCTCCAACCTCTTCCCACGGCTGGCGCCGCGCTTCGTCGACCGCAGCACGGTGACGGTGTCCCAGCAGCTTTCCGGCCCGCCGACCGGCATCCAGACGCGCGCCGGCTGGGAGGCGACGATCAAGACGCTTGAAGCTCTGAACCTGCTCGCCAAGCCGATCACGGTCGACGAGGTGGCGATCTTCAACTGAGTCTCACGCTCAAATTCCTCGCCCCTAGCGGGGGAGAGGAGCCTGAGTGACAGTGCGGCCCGCCTCGCGGCCGCCGCCGAAACGGTTGGCGACCGCGACGACGAGGGTGGTGATGGCCACCATGGTGAGGCTGAGCACGGCGATGGCGCCGATGTCGCCGCTTTCCTTGAGGTCGAAGATCAGGACCGACAGCACCTTGGTCTCCGAGGTGAAGAGGATCACCGCCGCCGACAGCTCGCGGATCACCGCGACGAAGACGAAGCACCAGGTGGCGATCACCGCCGAGCGCAGCAGCGGCGCGGTGATGTCGGCCAATGTGCGCAGGCGCGAGGCGCCCAGCATGCGGCCGGCCTCTTCGAGCTCGGGATGCACGGCGTGGAAGGCCGAGGAGAGCTGCTGGTAGGCCGCCGGCAGTTCGATGGTGATGAAGGCGATCAGCAGGATCCACAGCGTGCCGTAGAGCGTGAGCGGCGGGCGCGTGTAGGCGAGGAACAGGCCGACGCCCAGCACGATGCCGGGGATGGCCAGCGGCGCGGTGGCGAGGAAGGCGAGGACGCGGTGTCCGGTGACGGCGCGGCGGGCGACGATATAGGCGATCAAGAGCGCCAGCAGCGCGCCCAGGGTCGCCGACAGCGTGGCCAGCAGGAAGGTGTTCTTGAGCGCCGGCATGGTCGAGCTGAGCTCGAGGAAGGTGAAGCGCACGTTGTGCAGCGTGATGGTATCGAGCGTGACCAGGCGCGAGGCGACGCGCGAGAAGGCCGAGTTGAACAGCGCCGCGTAAGGCAGGAACAGCGGCATGGCGAGCACCACGAGGGCCAGCGCCGCCGCCGGAAGGCGCCAGGCGCCCAGCCGCACCAGGCGCGGCTCGCCGTACTTGCCGCCCAGCACGGCATAGCCGCGCCGGCCCAAGGCCAGCGCCTGGCCGCGCAGCAACAGGATCGTCAGCAGCAGCAACGGCAGCGAGGCGGCGGCGGCGAGTTCGGGCTTGGGCGGGAACTGGAACAGGCTCCAGATGCGCGTGGTCAGCGTGTGGAAGCCCGCCGGGATCGCGAGGATGGCGGGCGAGCCGAACAGGTTCAGCGCCTGCAGGAAGGCGACCAGGGCGCCGGCCAGCAGGGTCGGCAGGGCGAGCGGCACGGTGATATGGCGCGCCGTCTGCCAGGTCCTGGCCCCCAGCATCGATGACGCGTCCTCGAGCTCGCCTGGCATGCGGTCGAGCGCGTTGGCCACCAGGATGAAGACATAGGGAAAGGTGTAGCAGGCGATGACGAAGATCAGGCCGGTGAGGCTGTAGATGTCGAGAAGCGCCTCGTCGGACGGCATGCCGGTGAGGCCGCGCCACAGCTGGTTCAGCAGGCCGGAATTGGGTGCGGCCAGCATCTCCCAGGCGATGGCGCCGACGAAGGGCGGCGTGACCAGGCTCGCCATGACCAGCGTGCGCACGGTGCGGCGGATCGGCATGTCGGTGCGCGCCACCAGCCAGCCCAGGGGCGCAGCAACGATGCAGCAGATCGTGCTCACCGAGACGGCGATGATCAGCGTGGTGATCAAGGGGTCGACGAAGCTCGGATCGGTGAACAGGGTGACGAAGTTGCCGAGCGTCGCCGCGCCCTGCTTGTCCGACAGGCTGTAGGCAATCAGCCAGCCCATCGGCAGGACGATCATCACCGCGAGCAGCGCCGTGACGGCGATCAGGACGGGGCGCGAGAGGTCGAGCGAACGACCTGCTTCGCGCCGACTGCTATCTGTCATCCTGAGCGAAGCGAAGGATCTCATGCCGGTTGCAAGCGGCGATGAGGTCCTTCGCTGCGCTCAGGACGACTGAAGGGGCCGGCGGTCGCCTTCATACCTTGAAGATCCGGGCATACTTCGCCTTGATCTCGTCGGCCATCTTCTCGACCTCGACCGGGTCCTCGCGCATGGTCTTGATCGAGCTGAGCGCCGGCCGGCCGGCCTTGGCCTTGACCTTCAGGTTGGCCGGGTACTGGCCGCTCAGGTTGACGAGGAACTCCTGGCCCTCGCCCGACATGATCCAGGCGAACATCAGCCGCGCCGCGTTGGGATTGGGTGCGGCCTTGAACACCGCCATCGGGTTGGCGATCAGGGGCGTGCCCTCGACCGGATAGACGACCTCGATCGGCACGCCGCGCTCGCGGGCCATCCAGAACAGGTAGTCGCTGCCGTCGACGGCGACGGCGCGTTCGCCGGCTTCGAGCTTCTTGGGCGGCTCGGTGGCCGACTGGACCTGCATCACCTTCTGCTTGGCGAGCTTCTCGAAGTAGCCCCAGCCCAGTTCGCGCGCGATCTGGTGGGTGGCCGTCATGATGGTGCCGGAGTAGCCGGGATGGCCCTTCACCATCTTGCCGGCGTACTTGGGATCGAGCAGGTCGTTGAAGCCCTTGGGCGCATCCTCGGGCTTCACCAGGCCGATGTGGTAGGCCATGGTCGAGAGGTGCGTGCGCTGGTTGACGAAGGCGCCGTCGGGATCGCGCATCTCGGGCGCGATGTTCTCGGCGATGTCGACCGTCACGTAGGGCTGCAGCCAACCATCGCGCTTCCAGGCGATGAAGTGCGCAGCGTCGGAGCTGTTCACCACGTCGCAACGCTTGATGTTGCTCGCCGTCTCCTGGGCCAGGCGGTTGAACAGCCGCTCGGCACCAGTGCGCTCGACCGCGACCTTGATGCCGGGGAACTTCGCCTCGAAGGCCTTGGCCATCGGCTCGGCGACCGACAGGTCCATCGCCGTGTAATAGGAGACCTTGCCGTCCTTCTTGGCGGCCTCGATCAGCGCCGGCGTGATCGTCTCGGCCGGCGGCGCGGCCGACACGACCTTTGCGCCGAGAGGCAGAAAGGCGGCGGCTCCGAGCAGCGTCCGACGTCGCATGATCACACCTTGAAGAGCTTGAGATAGCGCGCCTTGATGTCGTCGGCCTGGTCGGCGACGGCGGCGGCGTCCTCGCGCAGGGTCTTGATGTCCGACAGCTTCTTGCGCTCAGGCCGGTCCTTGACCAGCGGATGCACCGAGCGCAGCGCACCGACCTCGACATTGAGCTGCTGCGCCTCGGCCGACATCGACCAGGCGTAGAACAAACGTGCCGCGTTGGGGTTGGCGGCGCGCGCCAGAACGGCCGACGGGCCGGTGATCAGCGGCGTGCCCTCGACGGCATAGACCTCCTCGATCGGCTCGCCGCGCGACTGCAGCAGGTTGACCATGTATTCGGTGCCGTC
This sequence comes from uncultured Alphaproteobacteria bacterium, assembly GCA_963809025.1. Lineage (GTDB taxonomy): Bacteria > Pseudomonadota > Alphaproteobacteria > Reyranellales > Reyranellaceae > Reyranella. Next base: position 435,785 of record CAWEIE010000050.1, read on the forward strand.
GGCCATCACCGCGCGCTCGCCGCCCGAGACCTTCTTCGGCGGGTCGGCGGCCGACTGGACCTGCATGACCCTCTGCTTGGCGAGCCTCTCGAAATAGGACCAGCCGAGATCGCGGCTGAGCTGCTGGGTCGCCGTCATGATGGTGCCGCTGTAGCCCGGATGCGCCTTGACGATCTTGCCCGTCCATTTGGGATCGAGAAGGTCGTTGAAGCCCTTGGGCGCCTCTTCGACCTTCACCTGGCTGGTGTTGTAGGCGATCGGCGAGAGGGTGACTCGCCACGAGGCATACATGCCGTCGGGATCCCAATGCTCCTTCGGGAAATATTTCGCGACATCCTCGGGCAGGAACGAGGCCAGCATCGACTCGCGCTTCCAGATGATGAGATGCGCGGCGTCGGAGCTGTTCACCACGTCGCAATTGTAGATCTTGCTCTGATACTCCTGGCCGATGCGCTGGAAGATGCGCTCGGCGCCCGAGCGCTCGACCTTCATGCTGACGCCGGGATGGGCCGCCTCGAAGGCCTTGGCGATCTTCTCGGCCACCGGCAGGTCGACCGAGGTGTACCAGGAGAGCTTGCCCTCCTTCTTCGCGGCCTCGATCAGCGCCGGCGTGATCTTCTGTGGCTCGGGGGCGGCGCGCACCTGGACGCTGAACGAACCGGCCGCGATCGCAGCCGAACCCGCCAGCACGCCGCGTCGTGTCAACCTGGTCATGTCATTCCTCCGCCAGCGCCCGGCATTGTTCCGCCGGCAGGTGCAACCACACCGCTTGGCCCGGCGCGATGTTGCGGCCGGGCGGCGCCGTCACGCGCAGCTCGGTCTTGTCGTCGAGCGCCACCGTATAGTCGCGCACCGAGCCGAGGAAGACCTGCCGGGTGACGACGGCGGGAAGATGATTGTCGGCCGATTGCGGCTTCTCGTTGGCGATGGTGATCTCGTGCTGGCGCACCGACAGCGCCACCGGCCGGCCGGCCTGTAGTGGTCGTCCGGTCGTCCTCAGCGGTGCGCCTGCGACCGTGACCCGCACATCGTCGATCGCCGAGCCGCGCAGGATGTTGGAGCCGCCGATGAAGCGGGCGACGAACTCCGAGCGCGGCCGGGCGTAGATCTCTTCCGGCGGCCCAAGCTGCTCGACGTTGCCGTGGTTCATGACCGCGATGAGATCGGCCGTCGTCATGGCCTCGGCCTGGTCGTGGGTCACGTAGACCGTGGTGTAGCGGTACTGGTCGTGCAGGCGGCGGATCTCGAAACGCATCTCCTCGCGCAGGTTGGCGTCGAGGTTGCTGAGCGGCTCGTCGAGCAGCAGGGTCTCGGGCTCGACCACCAGCGCGCGGGCGAGCGACACACGCTGCTGCTGGCCGCCGGACAATTCGCCGGGGTAACGCTCGGCCAATGCCTCGAGGCGGGCCGTCGACAGGATGGCCTTGAGCTTGGCGTCGATGACAGCCTTGTCGAGCTTCCTGATCTTCAGCCCATAGGCCACGTTCTCGGCCACCGTCATGTGCGGCCACAGCGCGTAGCTCTGGAAGATCATCGACATGTTGCGCCCTTCCGGTGGCACCGTGCGCTGGGGCGAGGACAGGATCTTGCCGCCGACCACGATTTCGCCTGCCGAGGGCTCGATGAAGCCCGCGATCAGCCTGAGCGTCGTGGTCTTGCCGCAGCCCGACGGGCCCAGCAGGCAGACGAGCTGGCCATGCTCGACGCGCAAGGAGACGTCCGCGACCGCGGCCGTTTCGCCATAGTGCTTGGTGAGGGCCTTCAGTTCGACTGCGGCCACGTTTCCTCCCTGCTGGCCCTGTCACCCTGAGCGGAGCGAAGGGTCTTTCTTGACGGCAAAGATGCTTCGCTTCGCTCAGCATGACAATGATGTTGTATATTTCTGGCAGCTCCCAAAGGATCGATCCCATGCAGGAACAGAAAATCTACGGACGACGCGAGGGCGCCGTCGGCCATCTCGTATTCAACAATCCCGCGAAGTTGAATGCCGTATCGCTCGACATGTGGGACGCCTTCGTCGGCATCCTGAAGGACTACGCCAAGGATCCCGAAGTGCGCTGCGTCGTGGTGAGCGGCGCGGGCGGCAAGGCCTTCGTCTCCGGCGCCGACATCTCCAAGTTCGAGAGCGAGCGCGCCAACGCCGAGGCGCAGGTGCGCTACGACGCCATCTCCAGGGAAGGCTACGAGACGCTCTACGACTTTCCCAAGCCGACCATCGCCAAGATCACCGGCTACTGCATCGGCGGCGGCATGAACCTCGCCGCCTGCTGCGACCTGCGCTACTGCAACGACGGCGCACGCTTCGGCGTGCCCGCGGCCAAGCTCGGGCTGGGCTACGGCTTCCTGCGCATCGAGCGGCTGTCGCGCATCATCGGCCTGTCACGCTCCATGGAGTTCCTGTTCACGGCGAAACAGTATTCCGCCGAGGAAGCCTACGAGATGGGCTTGGTGAACGGCGTGGCGCCCGACGCCGAGCTCGATTCCATGGTCGCCAACATCACCAACGCCATCGCCCAGAACGCGCCGCTCACGATTGAGCTCGCCAAGGCGGCCGCGCGCGAGATCGCCAAGCCGGAATCCCAGCAGGACCACGAGAAGCTCGAGGTCATGGCCAAGGCCTGCTTCGACAGCGACGACTTCAAGGAAGGCCGCCGGGCTTTCATGGAGAAGCGGAAGCCGGCCTTCCGTGGAAAATAGAAAAGAGTCGTCGCCCCGAGCGTAGCGAAGCGAAGCCGAGGGGCCTTGCCTGACGCAAACGAGATCCCTCCGCTCCGCTTCGCTCCGGTCGGGATGACGGGATACTGAACAAAGAGGAACCGCCCATGACCGCCCTGCCCTTGTCCCACATCTCCGTCCTCGATCTGACGGCGCATCGCGCCGGGCCGACCGCGGTGCGCCAGCTCGCCGACTGGGGCGCGCATGTCATCAAGATCGAGCAGCCGGCCAATGAAGGCGCCGACGCCACGGGCAGCTCGCGCCACGGCTTCGACTTCCAGAACCTCCATCGCAACAAGAAGGCGATGACTCTGAACCTCAAGAGCCCCGAGGGCCATGCGATCTTCATGAAGCTCGCGGCCAAGGCCGACGTCATCGTCGAGAACTACCGCTCGGACGTGAAGCATCGCCTGAAGGTCGACTACGACACGGTGGCCAAGATCAACCCGCGCATCGTCTACGGCTCGATCGCGGGCTTTGGCCAGAGCGGTCCCGACGCGGCGCGTCCGGGCGTCGACCAGATCGCCCAGGGCATGGGCGGCCTGATGTCGATCACCGGCGAGCCCGGCCGCGGACCGATGCGCGTCGGCATCCCGATCGCCGACCTGACGTCGGGCCTGTTGCTGGCGCAGGGCATCATCCTCGCCCTCTACAATCGCGAGCGCACCGGCAAGGGCCAGTGGGTCCACACCTCGCTGATCGAGGCGCAGATCTTCATGCTCGACTTCCAGGCCTCGCGCTGGCTGATCAAGGGCGAAGTGCCCAAGCAGGCCGGCAACGACCATCCCACGGGCATCCCGACCGGCGTGTTCCCGACCGCCGACGGCCACATCAACATCGCCGCGTCCGGCCAGAACCTGTGGCTGCGCTGCGCCAAGGCGCTGGGCGCACCGGAGCTGATCGACCACCCCGAGCACCTGAGCGGCCCGCTGCGCTCGCAGAACCGCAAGGCGGTGAACGAGCGCATCGCCGCGATCACCAAGACCAAGCCCTCGGCCTACTGGCTGGACGCCATGAACAAGGCCGGCGTGCCGTGCGGGCCGATCAACACCATCGACCAGACCTTCGCCGAGCCGCAGGTGAAGCATCTCGGCATCGCCCGGCCGGTCAAGCATCCCAAGCTCGGCGACATCAAGGTGGTCGGCCAGCCGATCAATCTGTCGGATGCGCCGCAGCCCAAGGAGCTGAAGCCGACGCCGGAGCTCGGCGAGCATACCGAGGAGGTGCTGGCGGGGCTGGGCTACGACGGCAAGGCGATCGCCGCGCTCAAGGCCAGCGGCGTGATCTAGTACCTGCTTTGCCGTTGGAGACGGCCTGAGCGGCCTATTCGAGCTTGAGGTTGGCGTCCTTCACGATCTTGGACCAGTACTCGAAATTGCGCTTGAGGTTTTCCGTGAACTCCTCAGGCGTATTGGTTGCGGGCTCCAGGCCAACCGCGATGACCTTCGCCCTGACGTCCGGCATATTGAGGATCGCGGTGATTTCCTTGTGGAGCAGCGTCACGATCACCTGGGGCGTGCCGGCCGGCAGCGCGAAGCCGTTCCAGGTGTCCGACGCATAACCGGGGAAGCCGGCATCGGCGATGGTCGGGATTGTGGGATGAGCCAAGGCGGGCCTCTCGGTCATGGTCGCCAGTGCAATGACCTTTCCATCGTTGATCAAACCCGACAGGCCGGCCAACGTGTCGATGATGACCGGCACTTCGTTGGCGAGCAGGGCCTGGATCGCCGGCGCGCTTCCCTTGTAGGGCACCGGCACGACGTCGAAACCGATGCTGAGCTTCATGCGTTCCAGCATCAGGTGCACCGAACCGCCGAGACCGGGACTGACGCCGACGGACAGCGAACCCGGGTGCGCCGTGCCGTACGCCACCATCTCCTTCATCGTCTTGAACGGCGCGCCATTATTGGCGGCGATGACCATCGGCGCCCTGACCGCAAAAGTGAGGGGCTGCAGGTCCTTGAATATGTCGAAGCGGACGTTCTGCGGCTGCACGGCGGCCACCACCGCGAGACCCGAGCTCACCATCACGATCGTATAGCCGTCCGGCCTGGCCTTTGCGCCCATCTCGGCGCCGATCATGCCCAGGGCGCCCGGCCTGTTGTCGATCTTGACGGGCTGACCCAGCCGCTCGCTGAGCTTCTGTCCGACGACGCGCGCGAGGGCGTCGGCCGGACCGCCCGGCGGAAGCGGCACGATGATGGTGATGGCCCGGTCCGGATAAGCGGCCTCGGCCGGCGCCGTCCACGCTGCGAGCGCAGCAAGGAGGGCGAGCGCGAATGTCATGCGCCTCTTGTGCACGTTCATCTCCCCTGGTCTGTCTTGTCTTGTTGTCAGGCCGCAGCCTTGTTGTGCGTCACCAGATCCTGCCAGCGGACATTGCCGGGCACGGTCGCATCGATGGCGCGGATCCGCGAGACATCGACATTGACGCCGATCGGGTCACCGCCGGCAGCGACACGCCGGACCGATTCGAGGAGCTGGCGGCGGGCCCGCACGACGGCTTGGTCGGCCGCCACGAGATGCTCCTTGCTGCGGTCTGCGATCGCGCCCTGCGACATGGCCATCGCCATGTCCTCCATCACCACGCCCTGGATGCCGCTCCAACTCTCGCTCAAACGGGCGCGATCCTGGCCGAAGCGCGTCGCCCAGGTGCCGAGATATCTGTGAGTCCGATCGCAGAACAGCTGAGGATTGACCCGCCCGCTCACCTCGTTGAGCTTTTGACGGTCGACTGGCGCGCCGTCCAGGCGGTAGCTGACGGCGAACGTCGCCGTGCGCGTGTCGTCGAGCGGCACCTCGAAGACGACGAACTGCATGGCGGGTGACGGGATGATCCGGGTCGACGGCATGATGATCGGCATCACGCGCACGTTGCGCCGTCCGTCGGCGGCATCGCTATCGAGCTGGCGGATCGCGGCATAGTGGAAGCCGAACTCGGTGTCTTCCAGCAGCAGTGTCGGCGCGAGATCGTTCGTGGCCAACGCCGCCGGGTTGTCGGGATCGGTGTTGGCGGTGAAGCCCCCTTCCATCCAGCCCGGCCGCGCGAAATTGGAGTGGAGAAGGCCGACATGGGAGGTATCGGCACCGCCCTCGAGCTGTTGCATGTAGTTGACCTCGGCATCCATGCGGTTGATCCGCATGTTCGTCACGGGAAGGTCGAAGAAGCGGCCAGTGGGGGAAGGCAGCCATCTTGTCGGCCGGGCCGAGATAGGCCCAGATCAGAGACCGCCGGCCTCGCGCACCGGGTAGGTCTTGGCCTTGATGCGCTGCCGGAGGCCCGCGTCCACGCAGTTCGGCATCTCGAGGATCGTGCCGTCCACGGCAAACTTCCAGCCGTGGAACAGGCAACGAAGGCCGTCGTTCTCATTGCGCCCGAGCGCTAGCGATACACCGCGGTGCGGGCAGCCCTCCTCCAGCAAGCCGAGCCGGCCCTGCGTGTCACGGAACGCCACCAGACGCTCGCCGAGCACTTGCACGCGCAGCGGATCGCCGTTGGGCTCGGCAACCTGTTCGGCCAGGCAGACCGGATTCCAGAAACGGCGGAAGACGTCGCCCATGGCCGTTCCAGGACCCACGCGGCAGAGCAGCTCGTTGTCGGCATGCGACAGCATCGTTTTTCCTCCGGTTGATTGAAAAAACCGTACGGGCATCAGGGCTGCCCGGTCTATGCTCTGGCATGCATAACGATCATTGATAGATTGAATAATGCGGGATCCTTGGAGGTCGGGGCGCTGCGCTGCCTGGTGGTGCTGATGCGCGAACGCAGCGTGACGCGCGCCGCCCAGCGGCTGGGCCTGTCGCAGCCTGCCGTGAGCCACATCCTGGCGGCGCTGAGGCGACGCTTCGACGATGCGTTGCTGGTGCGCTCCGCCCACGGAATGCTGCCGACGCCGCGCGCCCTGGAGATCGTCGAGGCGGCAAGCGGCATCGTCGACGCCGTCGATCGCCTGGCCGGCCACCGGCGGCGCTTCGATCCGGCGACCGAACGCTGCGCGTTCGTCATTACTGTTCCCGAATACTTCGAGCGCGTGCTGGCGCCGCCGCTTCTCGCCCGTCTGGAGACCGAGGCCCCCGGCGTCGCCGTCGAGCTGCGAGCGCCCAACCCCGACCTGTCGCGCGCCTGGTTGGACAGCGGCGAGGTCGACTTCCGCGTCGCCTGGATCCACGATCCGTGGCCCGAATCGCGCTTTGCGCGCCTGCCCGAGGACCGCTTCGTCTGCCTGGTGCGCCAAGGCCACCCGAGCGTCGGCGAGCGGCTGCGCCTGGACGACTTCTTCGGCCTGCCGCATGTGCGGCCGGCCGTCGCGGTGAAGGCCCGCAACCTGCAGGCCGATGGCGGCACGCTCTCGCTGGAACAGTATCTCGGCGTGCCGCACCGGCTGCGCGACGGTGCGGCTCATCATGCCGGGCGACGCATCCGCGTCGTCATGCTGGCCCAGAGCTTGGCCACCATTCCGCACTTGGTCGCCGGATCGGACGCGATCGCGACGATCCCCCAGCGCCTTGCCCGCGTCATCGACCCTCGGCTGCCGATCAGGATCCTGCGCCCGCCGCTCGTGCTGCCGGCGCTGCACGGCGCGATCTACTGGCACGAGCGGACGAACACGGAGCCGCGGCACCGCTGGTTTCGCCGCCTGCTGCTCGACGTCGCGCGCCGCGTGACCGGCGCGACCTGACGAGCCGCCAAGATTGCCTCGCCGCCACGGGCGGTCCAGACTCGCATCTTCTTCGATGAATGGCTGAGGGAACCAAGGATGGCGTCGCGTAGAACAGCATTGGTCACCGGCGCGGGCCGCAATATCGGCCGCGCCTGCGTGCTGGGCTGATGGCCGCTGCGAGGAAGGCCGCGCTGATCACCGGCGCGGGCCGCAACATCGGCCGCGCCTGCGTGCTGGGCCTGGCCGAGGACGGCTTCAACATCGTGCTCAACGGCTCGAGCGATCGCGCCGCCTGCGAGAGCGTCGCCAAGGAAGCCGAGAAGCTCGGCGCCGAGACGCTGGTGATCATGGGCGACGTCGGCAAGCCCGAGGATTGCAAGCGCATCGCCGACGAGGCGATCAGGAAGTTCGGCGCGGTCGATGCATTGCTGAACAACGCTGCACTTCGGCCCAACAAGCCGTTCCTGGAGATGAGCGAGGACGAATGGCGGCGCGTCATCTCTGTCGACCTCGACGCTGCGGTGTGGCTTGCGCGCGCCTGCCTGCCCGGCATGGTGCAGAAGGGCTGGGGCCGGATCGTCAACTTCACCGGCATGAATGCCATCCACGGCCATGCCGGCCGCGCGCCGGTGTCGGTCGCCAAGCACGGCGTGTGGGGGCTGACCAAGGCGCTGGCCATGGAGTTCGGGCCCAAGAGCATCACCGTCAACGCCATCTCGCCCGGCCCGATCGCGCCCGACAGCGAGGAGAAGAACGCCTCGGCACAGGCGCGGGCGCAGACCGTGGCCCGCGTTCCGCTCGGCCGCATGGGCAAGCCGGTCGAAGTCGCCGCCGCCGCGCGGCTGCTGGTGTCGGAGGCCGGCGGCTACATCAACGGGCAGATGATCCAGGTGAACGGCGGCGGCGCGACCTGACCTCAAACCGGATGACACAGGCGACTGCTGCGGATCTTCGCGAGCTGCTTCTCGGTCAACGTGGGCGGCGTCAGCGCGTGGTTCGAGGCCGGATGCATCAGATTGCGCGTGTCGCTGGTATGTGTCGGAATGAAGGATCGCGTCAGCAGCACATGGCAGAGCTCATGGGCAAGATCCCAGGGCTTGGCTATCCACGAGACGGCACAGGCCGGCCGGTCCGCGGCGTGGGCGCCACACCCGCCCTGGCCGTCGTTCTCGAACATACTGACGACGAAGACGCCGACATCGGATGGCGGAAAGGGCGGTCCCAGCCGGTGCAGGTCCACGATTTCGCTGTCATTCACCTCCCAGTGGCACCCCCGGTCGTCGATGATGCTGAAACGCTCCTGATCGGCCTCGGACAGCCCGAGCGAGACACCCGATGCCAGGCGCACCTCGATGCCGTATGGCGCATAGGCGCGTCCGGTGTTCGACAGCATGAGAGGGACGGGCACTTTGGTGTTCGACAGGACCCGGAAGTGAAGGTTGATCCGATGGGTGAACTTCGGATGGCTGCGGTCGAGGGCGCGCATGGTCATGCGTCCCACCACGCCGTCGGGAAAGAGCCCCGGCACGGAGCGCTGGAAGGCCAGCACCGCATTCTCGGTCTCGGCACCGTATCTCCCGTCCGGGCTGTACTCGGTGCTGGCAGTCGATATCGGCAGTGCGTAGCCGAGATCCAGCAGGGCCATCTGGACGAGATGAACGGGACGGCCGCGGCTGCCCCGGCGAAGCACTCCTTGGCCGGCTGCCACAGCGATGAGTTCGGGCTCCCTGCGAAAGCGCGGCGATGTCAGCGGCATCTTCCGGTGTCCTCGTGGTACGCCGGCGATACTATCTATGGTGGCGTAACTCGCTGTCTGTGGGTTAGCGCACCTTCATCCTCACTCCATGGGCAATCCGACCGTCCGTGCGATGCGGCTCCAGCGCTCGACCTCGCGGCCGACGAACTCGGTGAAGGCCTGGCGGCTTTGCAGGTCGGGCTCGGCGCCCTGCTCGGCCCAGATGCGCTTCACAACCGGATCGGCGAGTGCCGCCTGGATGGCGGCATGCAGCGTGTCGAGGATCGCAGCCGGCGTCGCCTTGGGCGCGAACAGGCCGTACCAGGTGCTGACGGTGAAATCGGCGACGCCCGCCTGCGCGAAGGTCGGCACGTCGGGCAGCACGGGCTCGCGCTTGGGCGCCGCAACGGCCAGCGCGCGCAGGCGGCCGGACTGCACATAGGACGCCACGGTGCTGAGCGGTGCAAAGGTGGCGTCGATCTGGCCGGCCATCAGGTCCTGCAGCGCCGGCCCGCCGCCGCGATACGGCACGTGTGTCAGCTGGATGCCCGTCCGCTGCTGCAGCAGCACGATGGCCATATGCGGGATGGTGCCGAGGCCGGATGAGCCGATGTTGATGGCGCCGGGCTGCTTGCGCGCCATCGCCAGGAAGGCCGCGACATCCTTGGCGTCGACCTTGGCGGGATTGACGACCAACGCCACCGGCACCTGGGCAATGCCCGAGACGGCTGCGAAGTCGCGCATCAGGTCGAAGCCCGATTCGGCATAGACGATCGGGGCGAAGGTCAGGCTGGGATTGACCACCAGCAACGTGCAGCCGTCAGGCTTGGAGCGAGCCGCGATCATGCCGCCGATGGTGCCGCCGGCGCCGCCGCGGTTCTCGACCACCACCGGCTGGTGCAGCCGATGGCCGACGAAGGCCGCGATCGGCCGGGCGAAGATGTCGTTGGAGCCGCCGGGCGGGAACGGCACGATCCAGTTCATCGGCCGCGACGGGAAGTCGGCGGCGCGCGCCGACCCGGCGACGCCGACAACGAGTGCGCCAGCCAGCGCGCCACGACGGGTGATGGTCATCGGTTACTCCAGCTTGATGTTGGCGGCGCGGGCAATGCGGCTCCAGCGCTCGGTGTCCTCGGCGACGAAGCGGGCGAAGTCGGCGCGGCTCTCGAGCTCGACGCGCACGCCCTGGTCGGCCCACAGCTGCCTGACCTTCTCAGTCTGCAGTGCCGCCTGCACCGCCCCATGGATGCGATCGAGCACAACGTCGGGTGTCTTCTTGGGCGCGAAGACGCCGAACCAGATGGTGGCACGGAAGTCCGGCAATCCCGCCTCGGCCATGGTCGGCACATTGGGCAGCGAGGGCTCACGCCGCCGGCCGGCGATGGCGAGCGCGCGCAGCTTGCCCGACTGCACGTGCGGGACCAGCGCACTCAGCACGACGAAGGCCGCGCTCACCTGTCCGGCCAGCAGGTCCTGCAGCATGGGGGCGCCGCCGCGATAGGGCACATGGTTGAGGCTCACCCCGGCGTGCTGATCGAACAGGTTGATGGCGAGGTGCGTCACGGTGCCGACGCCGGCCGAGCCGACATCGATGGCGCCGGGCTGCTTCTTGGCCGCGGCGATGAACTCGGCCAGCGTCGAGACATCGAGCCTGGCCGGGTTGACCGCCAGCACGTAGGGCACGCGGGCGACCGCGCTGATCGGAGCGAAGTCGCGCAGGAAATCGAAGCCGGCGCCGGGATAGATCAACGGTGCATAGGTGAGGCCGGTGTCGCCCAGCAGCAACGTGGAGCCGTCGGCCGGCGCGCGCGCCGCCACGGCGGTGCCAACGGTGCCGCCGGCGCCGCTCTTGTTGTCGATCACCATCGGCTTGCCGAGCTTGTCGGCCATGGCGGCGGCGACGGGCCGCGCGAAGGCGTCCGAACCGCCGCCTGCCGGATAAGGCACGATCCAGGTGATGGTCTTCTGCGGCCAGTCGGCGGCGCGGGCGCTGCCGAAGGCCGCGGCGGTCGCCATCAACCCCGCTATCGCCGCGCGCCGTGACAGATCACTCATGCCTTCCCTCAATTTGCGTTAGCTTAGCGGCGCGTTTTGACCGTGGCGACCGCTCGCGCGCCCGCTCGGGTTGCGGTAATGTTGCAAACATCGGCCGATCAACAGGCCGGGCGAAGACAAGGGTGTTGGGAGGAAATCAGGAGGCATTCATGAGCCGTCTCAAAGGCGTCACTGTTGCTGCCGTGGTGGCGGCGAGCGTAGTTGCGTGGTCGGGCAATGCGTTCGCCCAGGCGAAGATCGTCGATGGGCCCGAGGTGAAATGGAAGCTCGCCGCCTGGGGCAAGCCGCGCGCGGCCACCCAGAACATCGAGACGCTGCGCAAGTTCATGGACGAGCGCACCGGCGGCAAGTTCAAGATCCAGATCGGCTACGAGAGCTTCGGCCAGCCCAAGGAGCTGCTCGACTCGCTGAAGGTCGGCAGCCTGGAAATGACCAACATCTGCGCCTCCTATCATCCGGAGAAGCTGCCGGTCTACTCGGCGCTCGACTTGCCGTTCCTGCCGATCCAGGACACCTCGGTGCAGGAAAAGGTGCATCTGGCTTTCCACAAGCATCCGCTGGTGCTCAAGGAATTCGCCGGCTGGAATGCCATGCCGTACCTCTCGGCTTTGCTGCCCAACAACGAGTTCGTCGGCCGCGCCAAGGCACCCAAGCACGTCGACGATTTCAAAGGCATGCGTGTGCGCGCCCTGGCAGGCATCGGTGCGGCGATGAAGAAGGTCGGCGCGATCCCGACCTCGGTCGACGCCACCGAAGTCTACACCTCGCTGGAGCGCGGCACCGTCGACGCTGCGGCGTTCCCGTCAACCTATGCCCACCAGTCCTACCGCACCTACGAGGTCGGCAAGTGGTACACCGCGAACATGGCGCTGGGCTCGGTCGGCTGCCCGACCCTGATCAATCTGCAGCGTTGGGCCGAGCTGCCCCAGCAATACAAGGACCTCTTCATGGAGGCGCAACCGCTCGCGCACGCTGCGGTGAAGAAGGCCTATGACGAAGCCGACCAGAAGAACATCCCGCTGTTCAAGAAGAAGCTGGAGTTCATCACCTACAGTCCCGACGAGCTCGCGGCCTTCCGCAAGGCCGGCGGCGAGCCGGTGTGGGAGGAGTGGGTCAAGCTGCGCGACAGCCAGGGCATCCCGGGCAAGGAGCTGTTGAACTTCCTGCTGACCCAGGCGGGCGCGGCGCCGAAATCTTGATCTTCATCTTCCGGACCGCAGGCATGTTGCCGGCTCAAGCTCATGAGCCGGCTGGAAGCCGGCGGTCCGGAAGACTATGACGCCGCGTCGAGGATGAAGGTCACGATCTCCGGCCACGCCGTCAGGCAGGCGATGGTGATGATGTCGGCGAAGATGAACGGCCAGATGCCGCGGAAGATGTCGGCCACCGAGATGTCGGGCCGCACGCCGTTCACCACGAACACCACCAGCCCGACCGGCGGCGAGAGCGTGGCGATGCCGTTCAGCTTGACCAGGATGATGCCGAACCAGATCGGGTCGTAGCCCAGCGCCTCGATCACCGGGAACACCACGGGCAAGGTCAGCAGGAACATGCCGACGCCTTCCAGGATGGTGCCCAGGATCAGGTAGATCAGGTAGATCGACAGCAGGATGTAGATCGGCGCCACATTGAGCCCGGTCACCCAGCGCGCGAGCTCTTCGGGCAGGCCGGCGAAGCCCAGGAAGCGCACGAAGATCAACACGCCCCACACGACGGTGAAGATCACCGCGGTCAACCGCGCCGTCTCGAGCAACGCTCCGCGCAGCTCGGGCCATTTCATCTTGTTGGCGAGCGCGATCACGAACACGCAGAGCGCGCCCAGCGCACCGGCTTCGGTCGGCGTCGCCCAGCCGAACAGCATCGAATAGAAGATGATGCCGATCACCAGGAGGATCGGCAGCGTGCCGGGCAACGACTGGAAGCGCTGCGGCCAGGTGTAGCCCTTGATCGGCCTGCCGAGCGCGGGGTTGCGCGAGCACATTATCAGGATGATCGCGGTATAGACCAAGGCCGAGAAGATCCCCGGCGCGAAGCCCGCGACCAGGAGCTTGCCGACCGACTGCTCGGTGATGATGCCGTAGATGACCAGCAGCGCGCTGGGCGGGATCAGCGAATTGAGCGTGGCGCCGGCCGCGACCACGCCCGCCGCCAGGCGCTTGTTGTAGCCTGCCCGCAACATCTCGGGGATCGCCACCTTGGCGAACACCGCGGCGGCCGCGGTGTTGGCGCCCGAGACGGCCGAGAAGCCCGCGACGGCATAGACGGTGGCGATGGCCAGGCCGCCCGGCATCCAGCCGAGCCAGCGCCGCGCCGCCTCGAAGGCGGCCTGCGTGATGCCGGCGTAATAGGCGAGATAGCCGATCAGGATGAACATCGGCAGCACGCTCAACGTGTAGTTCACGACCGAGGCGTGCGGCACGACACCGGCCGTGCGCAGGCCGGGCCCGAAGCCCGTCAGCATCGCCAGCCCGAATGCGCCGATGATGGCCGCGGCATAGGCGATGCGCACGCCCAGCACGCAGAGGAAGATCAGCAGGCCGCAGCCGATGATGCCCAGCGTCAGTGGTTCCACGCTCATGGCCGCTTCTCCTCTCGGCCGAGCGCTTCCTCGATCTCGTTCTTGGCCTGCACCTCGATGGTCTCGATCACCGGCACCGCGATCGGCTCGGCATCCGGATGACGGACCAGACGGATGTAGTCGAGCACCTGCAGCACCAGCCGCACCCAGAGGATCGCCAGCACGACCGGCACCAGGAGCTTGGTCGGCCAGATCGGCAGTCCGATATCGATGGTCGAATCGCCGAGCTGCCAGGCGCGCAGGAAGTTCTCCCAGGTCGTGTCGACCAGGACGGTGATGATCACCAGCCCCACCAGGACCGCGAACAGCTCCATCGCCCACATGAAGCGCAGCGAGAAGCCGCGCAGCAGCAGGTCCATGCGGATATGGGCGCCGACGCGCTGGGCATAGGAGATGCCGAGGAAGGCGAACAGCGCGCTCGCCTGCTCCATGTAGTCGATGTAGCCGTGGATCGCGGTGTTGAAGACCGTGCGCCCGATGACCTGGAAGACGCCGACGAACATCAAAAAGAAGATCGCCGCTGCGGCGATCAGGTTCATGACGTCTTCGAGGCGCGCCCAAACACGATGCGCGGCCGCCAACGCGGCCGTGCCGTCTCTTTGCATGCTGTCCTCCCGTACGACCGCGGTCTTGGCTGCCGCCGCTTTGACGACAGGCTAACCCCGGGGGCGGGCCGGTTCCACCGCTTTCGAGCGCCGCCACAGCACCACCAGCACGATGGCGCCGGCGAGGCCCAGGCCTGCGAAGGCGATGGCCATTGTGCCGAAGATCAGGCTGAACATCTCGCCCAGCATGCCCTGCTCGATGGCCAGCACCGCCTTGGGCTCGCTGCGGCCCTCGGCCAGGTCCGCGGCCAGCCGGTAGCGGCCCGGCCGCTCGATCACGAAGGCGTAGATCGACGCGCCGCTCTTGTTGCCGATCGCGTAGCTGGCGGCCGCGGTGGGCTCGGTGAGCTTGACCGGCGCCCCTGTCGCCTCGTCGGCGAGCCGCAGGCGCAGGCCATTCACGGTCTCGGAGGCGTAGTAGCGGCCATCCACCGTGCTCTTCTTCTCATGGTAGATCGTATAGCGACCTGCCTTGTCGAGCGTCAGCGCGGCGTTGCCCGGCACCACGACCCGGATCATCCGCTCGTCGGCCGCTCCCAGCCGCGGCATCAGGTAGACCAGGGCGCCGGCAACGCTTGCCAGCACGATCAATCCAGCGACAACGAACCATAACGGGCTGCGCATCGCCGGCCTCCCCTCATTTCTCCGTCAGCTTCATCCGTCGGTTGGCAGTTCGAGGCGGGTCGCCTTCTCCGCCCCGCTCATGACGGTCAGCAACGGCGGCCGGCCGTGCGGCGTCTGCACGAAATGGTCGGCGTCGCCGCCCGCGATCGAGAGCCTGATGCGGCTGCCGGCAGCAAAGCGCCAGGCCGTCGGCAGCAGGGCGAAGCGCAGGAGCTGCGGCTCGCCCACCGGCATCGGCTTGGCGTCCTTGCGCGCAAAGGTGCGCCACGGCCAGGTCGTGCGGTAATTCCTGGGCGCCGGCGCCTCGGCACGATGGATGGCGCGCAGCAGCCCCTCGGTGACGTAGCGCGACGTGCCATCGGTCTCGACCTCGGAGAGATAGACGAACACCGCGGCATCGGGCTCGCTGGAGGCAAGCCACAGCGACACCACCGGATGGCCCGCGATCTCGAGCGCCGCCGGCAACGGCTCGGTGGTGAAGGAGAGCAGCCCGTGCTCGCGCTCCGTCCAGTCGGCGTAATAGGCAGTGGCGTCGATGCCCGCGATACGCTCGTAGCGCGTCTGCGCGCCGCTGCCGACCGAGAAGTCGGCCTGGTAGGACGCCGCGGTGGCGGCATCGGACGGAGACTTGGCCAGTCGATGATCGGGCGCGGTGAAGAATTGCCGGCTGTTCTTGACCGGCGGCCAGCTCTCGGCGGCCCGCCACTCTTCGGCGTGCATGGCGAAGTAGTGGATGGGCGCCTCGTCCAGAAGGCCGGTCTCGCGGCCGGCGAGATGCTGGTCGAAGAAGCGCAGCACCTCGCCCAGCACCGGCAGTTCCGGCTCGATCCTGCCGCGCCACGGCGAGACGTTGACGCGCGCGCCATGGTCCCAGGGCCCCAGCATGATGCGACGCTGGGCATTGGGCAGCGTCAGGAAACGCGACAGCGTGCCGTTTGCGTAGCCCGCGCCGTCCATCCAGCCGGAGATGGCGTAGACGGCGACGTCCTTGGGGATGTGGTCGAGGTAGTTGTAGGGACCGAACGAGGCGCTGCTGAACGAGGGATCGTAGGGCAGCGTGTCGTCGCGGAATTTGAACTCGCTCATGAAGTCGGGCATGCGGAAGTTCGCGAGATGCCCCTTCACCGCCTCGCGCGCCAGCGTGCCGTCCTTGTCGTCGTCGACCGGCATCGGCCCCTGCAATGCAGGATCGGCGAAGTAGCTGAACTTCGAGCGCAGGTCGCGACGGTCGTGATCGAGCGCCAGCATCAGCTCGTCGTAGACCAGCGCCAGCCGCTTGATCAGCATGCCGCCGGGATAATAGTTGTCGGCCCAGGTGTCCCACACCGCGAACAGGGGCGCGATCGCCTTGACCGCCGTGTGCCCGGTGCTCGCCAGGAAATCGCAGGCCGCGCCGAGATAGGAGATGCCGGTGGCGCCGATGCGTCCGTCGCTCCACGGCTGGGCGACGATCCAGTCGGCGATCTCCTTGTAGTCGGCGCGCTCGCGCGGGCTGCGGAAGGAATCGCGCGTGCCGAAGCTCGCCCCGGTGCCCCGCGCATCGACCACGACCACGGCATAGCCGCGCGGCACGAACATGTCGCGATACTTGTAGCTGTTGGGCGAGGGCTCGACGTTGCTGCCGGCGGCGAGCTGGAAGCGGCGGACATAGGGCGTGAGGATCAGCACCGTCGGCCAGCGCTTCGAAGCGTCGCCATCGGGCAGGATGACGTCGACGGCGAGCCGGCAGCCGTCGGCCATGGTCACGTAGACCGAGCTCGGCGCGCCGACACGATGCTCGGCCGGACGACTGGCGAGGTAGCGGCTGGGCGGCACCTTCCAGGCCGAGCCTAGGTCGTCACGGTCCGGCATCGTCGTTCCTTTCATTCATGGGCATTTGCAGTATAGGATACCGCCAATAAAAACATATTAGGGAGGCGTTGGTATGGTCCGCGTACTGTTACCTCGTCGTCGCGTACTCGCCGCCGCTGGCGGCGCTCTTGCGTCCCCGATGATCGCATCGGGCATCGCACGGGCCCAGGCCGATTGGCCGACCAAGCAGGTGCGCTACATCAACCTGTTCCCGGCCGGCGCAACCACCGACGTGCTGTCGCGCATCGTCTGCCAGGAACTGAGCGAGCTCACCGGCCAGCAATTCATCGTTGAGAACAAGAGCGGCTCGGGCGGCAATGTCGGCGCCGACGTGATCGCCAAGTCGGCGCCCGACGGCTACTCGGTCGGGCTCTACAGCATCGCCAGCCACGCGATCTCGCCGACGCTCTACGCCAAGCTGCCGTTCGATGCCGAGAAGGACTTCACGCCGATCAGCATGCTGTGGTCGGTGCCCAACCTCTTCGTCACCAAACTCGCCCTTCCGGTGAACACGGTGCCGGAGCTGGTGGCCCTCGTGAAGGCCAATCCCGGCAAGTACTTCTTCGGCTCCGGCGGATCGGGCACCAGCCCGCATCTCTGCGGCGAGATGCTGAAGCAGCGCGCCGGCCTCGACATGCAGCATGTGCCCTATCGCGGCGGTGCGCCGGCGATGCAGGACATGCTCGCCGGTACGCTCGACATGATGTACGACAACATTTCCACGCCGCTGGTCCAGTACAAGGCCGGCAAGGTGAAGGCGCTCGCCGTCACGTCGCCCGAACGTCATCCCGCCGCACCGGAGCTGCCGGCCATGTCGGAGTTCTATCCAGGCTTCAACATCACCTCGTGGGGCGGCCTGTGCGGCCCGGCCGGGCTGCCGCCGGCCATGGTCGAGAAAGCCGCGGCGCTGACCAAGAAGGCGCTGGAGAGCGAGAACCTGAAGAAGACGTTCGTCCAGCAGGCGGCGACGACGAACTGGATGAGCCCGGCCGACACCGCCCAGTTCCGGCGCAAGCAGGAACAGGACCTGGCGCCGATCATCAAGGCATCGGGGGCAAAGGTGGATTGATCGCACGAAGTGCGGTCAATCCATCCCGAGCGAAGCGAGGGATCTCCTCATGTGGCAGGCGCCGCATGAAGAGGTCCGTCGACTACGCTCGGGATGACGGTTGATTACATACCGAGCTGGCTGACGAACTTCGTGTTGAGGTACGCCTCGAGCGCCTCGAGGCCGCCCTCCGAGCCGTAGCCCGAGTCCTTGACGCCGCCGAACGGCACTTCCGGCAACGCGAGGCCATGGTGATTGATCGACACCATGCCGCTCTCGAACGCGGCACCGATCGCCGCCGCGGTCTTGGTGTTCCTGGTATAGGCATAGGCCGCCAGGCCCCACGGCAGGCGGTTGGCCTCCTTCACCAGGCCGTCGAAATCCTTGAACGGCGTGATCGGCGCCAACGGGCCGAAAGGCTCGTCGTTCATGATCTTGGCGTTGAGCGGCACGTCGGTGATGACCGTGGGCTCGTAGAAGTAGCCCTTGTTGCCCTTGCGCTGGCCGCCGGTCTGGATCTTGGCGCCCTTGGCGATGGCGTCGCTGACGAAGGTGTCCATCGCATGCAGGCGGCGCTCGGCGACCAGCGGTCCCATCTTTGTGTCGGCTTCGAGCCCGTTGCCCACCTTCATGTTCTTGGCATAGGCGGTGAAGCGCTCGACGAACTCCGGATAGACCTTCTCGTGCACCAGGAAGCGCGTCGGCGCGACGCAGACCTGGCCGGCGTTGCGGAACTTGTTGGCGCCCAGCACATTCACCGCCTGCTCGAGGTCGGCATCCTCGAACACCACGGCCGGCGCGTGGCCGCCCAGCTCCATGGTGACGCGCTTCATGTGCGCGCCGGCGAGCGCCGCAAGCTGCTTGCCGACCGGCGTCGAGCCGGTGAACGTCACCTTCTTGATGACCGGGTGCGGGATCAGGTACTCGCTGATCTCCGACGGCACGCCGTAGACGAGCTGGATCACGCCCGCCGGCACGCCGGCATCGACGAACGCCTTGATGAGTTGCGCGCACGAGCCCGGCGTGTCCTCCGGTCCCTTGATGATGATCGAGCAGCCGGTGGCGAGCGCCGCCGACGCCTTGCGCACCACCTGGTTGATCGGGAAGTTCCACGGCGTGAAGGCGGCAACCGGGCCGACCGGCTCCTTCATCACGAGCTGGTACACGTTCTCGGCGCGCGCCGGCACGATGCGGCCGTAGGTGCGCCGCCCCTCTTCCGCCATCCAGTCGATGATGTCGGCGGCGAGGTTGGTCTCGACCTTGGCCTCGAACAGCGGCTTGCCCTGCTCGGTGGTCATGATCGTGGCGATCTCGTCGAGGCGCTGGCGCATCAGGTCGGCGGCCTTGCGCATGATCTTGTAGCGTTCGTAGGCCGAGACCTTGCGCCACTGCTTGAATCCCTTGTCGGCGGCGGCGAGCGCGCGATCGAGATCGCTCTTCTCGGCATGCGCCACCTGGCCGATCACTTCCTCGGTCGCGGGATTGATCACCGGGATCGTCCGGCCATTGGCGCCTTTCGTCCAGGCGCCGTCGATCATCAGGGAGACATCGCTATAGGTCATACGTTCCTCCTTAACTTCCGCGATAGGTCGAGTAGCTCCAGGGCGTGCAGAGCAATGGGACGTGATAATGCCCCTCCGGCTCGGCGATGGAAAAGCGCAAAGGCACGATGTCGAGGAATGGCGGATCACCGCACACGATACCCCTGCTGCGAAAGTGGTTGCCGACCGCGAAGCGCAGCTCATAGCGCCCGATCGGCAACGGCCGACCGCCGATCAAGGGCTGGTCGGTGCGGCCGTCGGCATTCGTTATAGCCGACTGAATATAATGGGCTTTTTCACCGGTGAGCTCGTGGAGCTCGATCGCCACGCCGATAGCCGGACGACCGGCATGGGTGTCGAGGACATGGGTGCTGAGCCGACCGTTGACGGTGGGCATGCCCTCGCCCGTCACCTTGGCTGCGATCCTAAGTCGCGTGATGAAGAAGACTTCCTGCAGCGCCGCGGCGAACTCCGTCGCCTGATCGTGCCCCAGCCGGCGCTCGAACTGCGCCAGGATCGAGTCGCGCGTGTGCCGGCGCACACAGACGATGAAGGGAAAGCCGAACGTCGCCTTGTAGGCGTCGTTCAGCCGGTGGAAGCGCGCGAACTCCTCCTCGCCGAGGCTGTCCAGGCCGACGCTCGCCTGCTCGCGCTTGGAATCGTCGGTCATCGCGCCGGCACGGGCCGCCTTGCCGGCGAGGTCGGGATGGCCGCGCAGGAATTCGGCCTGCCGCTCGCGCGGTGCCGCCCTCACGGCGCCCATCATGGCTTCGTGCAGGGTGGTTACCGTTCGGAAAGGGCGCCGCGCCGCCGCACTTTCAGCGACCCAGGGCGCCAGCTCAAAGGTATCGCCGACGGCGGATGCAAAATCCTCCGGGCTCATCCGGTTCAGCGCGTCGAGGGTAAGCGTCATGCCGGCCACCTAGCATGGCCCGGCGGCCGTCTCTATAGTCCGGCCATGAAATAAGGGAGGGCTTTGATGACAAGCCGCAAGACATTCACCCGCCGCCATCTCGGACAGGCGGCACTGGCCGGCGCCACGCTGATCGGCGCGCCGCTGCCGCTGCGTCATGCCGCCGCGCAGACGACCGGCAACCTGAAGGTCGCCCTGCTGCTGCCGACCTCCGGCATCCAGGCGCAGATCGGCCAGGCCTGCCGGCGCGGCGCCGACGTCGCCAACGAGGTGTTCGCCGACATGAAGATGCCGGTGAAGCTCGAGGTCATGAACTACGACACCGAATCCAAGCCCGACGTGGCGCGCACCCAGGCCGAGAAGGCGATCGACGCCGGCGCGCAGATGCTGGTCGGCGCCTTCAACTCGGGCCAGACCATCGCCATCGCCCAGGTTGCCGAGCAGCGTGGCGTGCCGATGGTGGTCAACATCGCCGCCGCGCCGCAGATCACCGAGCAGGGCTACAAGTTCATCGTCCGCAACTTCCCGACGGCGCCGATGCTGATTACCGGCGCGCTGGCGCTGCACAAGGAGATCTTCAAGGTCTCGGGCAAGACGCCGAAGACGGCGGTGCTGATGAGCATCAACGACACGTTCGGCACGGCGATGGTGAACGGCATCAAGGCGCTGTTCCCCAAGCTCGACATGCCCTACGAGATCGTCGACACCATCACCTACGATCCGGCGGCCAAGGACCTCTCGGTCGAGGTCGGCAAGGCCAAGGCGACCAAGGCCGAGCTGCTGATGCCGGTGAGCCGGCTCAACGACGCCAAGCTGCTCATCCAGGAGATGGTCAAGCAGCGCTGGGAGCCGATGGGCGTGATGAACCCCGGCGCGCCCGGCCTGTACGAGCAGGACTTCTTCAAGACCATGGGCAAGTACAGCGATTTCCTGATCTCGAACGTGCCCTGGCTCGATCCGAAGTCGGCGATGACCCAGGCGCTGGAGAAGCGCCACGCCGCCAAGTTCCCCAACGACCAGCTCGACATCAACGGCGGCTTCACCTTCGAGGGCCTGCTGGTGGCAGCCCAAGCCTGGCTCACCGCCAAGTCGACCAAGGCCGACGCGCTGATGGATGCGCTGCGCAGGACCAGGATCGACCAGCACGTCATCATCGGCGGGCCGATCCAGTTCGACGCCAAGGGCCAGAACGTCAGCATCAAGGCCGCCGCCGTCGAGAACCTCAAGCGCAAGCCCACCGTGGTGCTGCCGCTGGAAGCCGCTGCCGCGCAGCTGGTGTTCCCGATGCCGGGCTGGAACGACAAGCGGCGGACCTGAACCGCTGTCATCCTGAGCGGAGCGAAGGATCTCATGCCAGTGGCAAGCGGCGATGAGGTCCTTCGCTGCGCTCAGGACGACGTGACGCCGATGACCTCCGACTTCCTCCTCGATCTCGCCCAGGCCGTCACCAAGGGCCTGCTCACCGGCATGGTCTACGGGCTGATGGCGCTCGGTCTGTCGGTGATCTTCGGCGTCATGCGCGTGGTCAACTTCGCGCATGGCGAGATGATGGTGGTCGGCATGTACCTCGCCTGGATGGGCTTCGAGTACCTGGACGTCTCGCCGCTCTTGAGCCTGCCGCTGATCGCCGCGATCTTCTTCGCCGTGGGCTATGGCCTGCAGCGCAGCCTGATCTCGCCCTTCATCGGCCGGCCCGAGCATCAGCAGTTCCTGCTGCTGCTGGCCGTCGCCATCCTGCTGGTCAACGCGTGCCTGGCCATTGCCGGCCCCGACTCGCGCGGCGTGCAGATGGAATCGCAGTTCGATTCCTACGAGCTCGGCCCGCTGGTGCTCGACGCCGTGCGCCTGCATGCGGCGCTGGCCGCCGTCGCCATCGCGCTGCTGCTGTGGGCCTTCTTCACAGCCACGCGCACCGGCAAGTCGATCCGCGCCGCCGCCGACAATCATCTGGCCGCGCTCGTCGTCGGCCTCGACGTGCGTCGCCTCTACGCCTTCACCTTCGGCGTCGGAGCGGCCTGCGTGGGTGCGGCCGGCGCGCTCATGATCACCATCATCCCGGTGACGCCCTTCCTCGCCGCCGAGTACACCCTGCTCGCCTTCGTGATCGTCATTGTCGGCGGGCTGGGCAGCATGACCGGCGCGCTGATGGGCGGTCTGCTGATCGGTGTCAGCGAGGCGGTGGCGGGGCTGCTGCTGCAGCCCTCGCTCAAGAGCATGGTCAGCTTCGGGCTTCTGATCCTGGTGCTGTTGCTCAAGCCCCAGGGCCTGTTCGGCAAGAGCAGCTCTTGAGCTTCGTCAAACGCCTTGTCGGCAACGCCTCGCCGCGCATCCTGTGGAGCCTCGGCATCCTGCTGGTGCTGCTGCTGGTGGCGCCGATGCTGCTCGGCAAGTACTGGCTGTCGGTCCTGATCCTGGTCCTCTACTTCGCCTTCGTGGGCCAGGCCTGGAACATCCTGATGGGCTTCGCAGGCCAGCTCTCGCTTGGCCACGCACTCTACGCCGGGCTCGGCGGCTACATCGCGGCCGGGCTCTACTTCCACTATGGCATCGGCCCATGGGCCGGACTCTTCGCCGGTGTTGCCGTGGCGGGACTAGCCGGCGCGATCGTGGGCTATCTCGGCTTCCGCTTCTCGCTGGCCGGCGTCTACTTCGCCCTGCTCACCATCGCCTTCAGCGAATTCACGCGCGTGGCCTTCGATCATTGGGAATGGGCCGGCGGCTCGGGTGGCCTGTTCCTCAAGGTCGAGACCACGACCGACATCGTGAACCTGCGCGGCGGGCCGGTGTTGTTCTACTACGTGATCCTGGCGCTGGCCGCCGGCGCCTTCGTCCTCTGCCGCGCGCTGCTGGAGAGCCGGCTCGGCCGCTACTGGCTCGCCATCCGCGAGGATGCCGAGGCGGCCCAGGCGGTGGGCGTGCCCGTGCTCCGCTGCAAGATGATCGCCATCGTGATCTCGGCGGCGCTGACGGCGCTGGCCGGCGTGTGGAACGCCTTCTACTACAACAACCTCTTCCCCGAGACGGCCTTCGCCATGGGCCGCTCGATCGAGATCACGCTGGCGCCGATCATCGGCGGGTTGGGCACGCTGTTCGGCCCGATCGTCGGCGCCGTCGTGCTGACGGGCCTGGGCGAGCTCTTCACCGACGCGGGCGAGGCGCTGCGCATCCCCGGCATCAAGCAGATCTTCTATGGCCTCGCCCTGCTGGTCATCGTGGTCTACCGGCCGGCCGGCGTCTGGCCGTGGCTCGCCGAGCGGCTTGGCCTCAAGGAGCGCCAATCATGAGAGGCTCGCCATGAGCGGCGCGCGCCTGGAGATCGAGGGGCTGGGCAAGCGCTTCCGCGGCCTGCGCGCGGTGCACGACGTCAGCTTCACCGTGCCGGCCGGCGCCATCCATGCCCTGATCGGTCCCAACGGCGCAGGCAAGACCACGATCTTCAACATGATCGCCGGCGCACTTCGCGCCCGACTCCGGCGCCGTCCGTCTCGACGGCCAGGCGATCTCGGGCCTCAGGCCCGATCGCATCTGCGATGCCGGCGTCGGCCGCACCTTCCAGCTCGTAAAGCCGTTCAAGGGGTTGAGCGTGCTGGAGAACGTCACGGTGGGCGCCTTGCATCGCAAGGCGCATCTCGCCGAGGCACACGAAGTGGCGGCGGCGATCCTGTCGCGGCTCGGCCTCTACGATCGACGCCATCAGCTGGCCGAAAGCCTGACCTTGCCCGACCGCAAGCGCCTGGAGGTGGCGCGCGCGCTCGCCACCGAGCCCAAGCTGCTGCTGCTCGACGAGGTGATGGCGGGGCTCCGGCCCACCGAAGTCGACGTCATGGTGGGCTTCCTGCGCGAGCTCAATGAGCGCAGCGGCCTCACCATCCTGCTGATCGAGCATGTCATGCGCGCGGTGATGGCGCTCGCCGCCGAGGTCGTGGTGGTGAGCTACGGCGAGAAGATCGCCGAGGGCACGCCGCAGGAGATCACCCGCCACCAGGCCGTGCTCGACGTCTATCTCGGCGAGCAGGAGGAGCTGTGAGCACGCTCCTCGAAGTCGACAAGCTCGACCTCTTCTATGGCGACGCCCAGGCGCTCGACGGCGTGTCGCTCGAGATCGCCGCGGGCGAGATCGTGGCCATCGTCGGCGCCAACGGCGCGGGCAAGAGCTCGCTGATCCGCACCATCCACGGCATCGAGAAGCCGGCGCAGGGCAGCATCCGCTTCGACGGCATCGACATCGCGGGCTGGCCGTCGTTCCGCGTCTGCGAGGCGGGCATCGGCCATGTCGCCGAAGGCCGGCAGGTCTTTCCCAACCTCTCGGTGCTGGAGAACCTGGAGATGGGCGCCACGCCGCAAGCCGCGCGCGGCCGCTCGAGAAGCAGACCCTCGAGCGCGTGTTCGCCCTCTTCCCGCGCCTCTCCGAGCGGCGGCGGCAGGCGGCCGGCACGCTGTGGGGCGGCGAGCAGCAGATGCTGGCGATCGGCCGCTGCCTGATGGGCCAGCCGCGACTTGATCATGTTCGACGAGCCGTCGCTCGGGCTTGGCGCCGACCATCGTGCAGGAGGTCTTCCGCATCGTGCGCCGGCTGAACGAGGAAGGCCTGACCATCCTGCTGGTCGAGCAGAACGTCATGGCCTCGCTCAAGATCGCCCATCGCGGCTACGTGCTGGAGAACGGCCGCATCGAGCTTTGCGGCACCGGCCGCGAACTCTTGAACGACGACCGGGTCCGGCAGGCCTATCTCGGGCTCTAGCTGGAGCGCGGGCCGGATTGACGGCGCTCCCGTTGACGACGGTGGCCCCGCCCTGCAATCCTTCGGCCATCCGGTACAGACCGCTGTCGCGTGCGATGCGGATCGGTCCGGGACGGCTGGGCCGGCCTTGTCGACGGGACGCCCGCTCTCCCCGGCAGCTTCAGCCATGGGGAAGGGACTCGAATGAATCGTCGTGACATGCTGAAAGCCGGCGTCGCCGCCGGAGCCCTCGGTCTCGCACCGCGTCTCGCCTCGGCACAGGCCGCCTACACGCCGATGCCGAAGGGCTGGCGCACTTACACTCTCGTCGCGCGCATCGAGCCGACGGCCGGCGCCACCAAGGCATGGATCCCGCTGCCGACCTTCGAGGCGGCCGACTGGCAGCGTCCGGGCAACGTGACCTGGACGCGGCAATGCCAAGGTCGCCGAGCGCGTGAAGGATCCGAAGTACGGCGCGGAGATGCTGCGCGTCGAATGGGCGGCCGACCAGCAGTCGCCGATGGTCGAGATCACCGCCCAGGTCCAGGCGCAGGACCGCGCGCTGGTGCCGGGCCAGGGCAACGCGGCCCCGCTCAGCGACGCCGAGCGCAAGCTCAACCTTGCCGCCACCGACTTGCTGCCGACCGACGGCATCGTCAAGGAGACCGCCGAGGACATCGTCAAGGGCAAGAAGGACGACGTCGCCAAGGCGCGCGCGATCTACGACTGGGTGGTCGAGAACACCTTCCGCAATGCCGAGACGCTGGGCTGCGGCCTCGGCGACATCACCACCATGATCCGCACCGGCAACCTCAACGGCAAGTGTGCCGACCTCAACGCGCTGTATCGTCGGCCTGGCGCGCTCGGTCGGCCTGCCGGCGCGCGACGTCTACGGCATCCGCGTCGTGCCCTCGCAGTTCGGCTTCAAGGCGCTGGGCGCCGGCTCGGAGAACATCACCAAGGCGCAGCACTGCCGCGCCGAGGTCTGGCTGCCGGGCAGCGGCTGGACGCCGGTCGATCCGGCCGACGTGCGCAAGGTCGTGCTCGAGGAACCGCCGGGCAACCTCGCCTTGGCCGATCCCAAGGTGGCGGCCGCGCGCAAGGCGCTGTTCGGCTCATGGGAGGGCAACTGGGTCGCCTTCAACACGGCGCACGACGTGAAGCTGCCGGGCTCGAAGGAGGCGGCCATCCCGTTCCTGATGTATCCGCAGGCCGAGAACAAGGCCGGGTTCCTCGATTCGCTCGATCCCGACAAGTTCAAGTACCGCATCACCGCGCGTGAACTGAGCGCTTAGCGAGTGCGTTGCACAGACCGACCTCATCCTGAGGAGGACGCGAAGCGTCCGTCTCGAAGGATGGGCAACAGCACGACTGTAGCCCACCCTTCGAGACGCCGCGCTTCCGCGCGGCTCCTCAGGGTGAGGTCTTGCGGTTGCACAGTTTCGCTCCGCCGCGATCCGCTCTATACCCGCGGGCATGACCGCATCGACCGACGCGGCGCCGCGCGTGGCCTCCCATGCCGTGATCGGCCGCTACTACCTGGCGATGGCCGTGCCGTTCGCGATCGACGCGATCACGCTCATCGTCTTCGCGTTGATGCACCGGGAATTCCATCTCCTGCCCGCCAACGTGGCGATGTCGGCGGCCTTCCTGCTGGTCGGCGTCGGCATCGGCGCCTATTTCCTGATCCGGCCCATCGGCTGCTTCATCGCCGGCGAAATCTCCTTTGCCGACATCGAAGATGCGCTGACCAGCCTGCCGCGTCGGTCGGCCCTGGTCATGGCGATCTGCTACGTGCCGATGGTGGCGCTCAGGATGCTGTCGCGCCGGTTCGGCATCGATCTCGATGCCATGCAGGAAGATCCGGGTGTGGCCGATCTCGTCGCCTCGTTCATCGTCGGCACGGGGTTCAACGTCCTGCTGATCTTCTACGTCGTCAGCGCCTACCTCGACCAGCTTTGCGAGCACCTGTTCCGCACCCGCGACGTCAACCTGCACGTCTTCCACGGCCGCTTCCGCCGCAAGGTCTCCGTCGCCCTGCTGTTCATGGCCTTCGCCGGCATGATCCTCCTGTCGGCGGACATCGCAAGCTACAGCGGCGAGCGCCTGGTGCGCGAAGCGACGATGGACGTGGTCGCCACCATCGTCGGCACCCTGTTCATGGTCTTCTGGATCAACCATGCGCTCAGCCGTCCGGTCGCCCGCCTCGACCTCGGCATGCGGCAGGTCGCCAAGGGCGACTACCAGGTGCGCCTGCCGGTGACGTCCGACGACGAGATGGGCCACGCCGCCGGCCGCTTCAACGAGATGGTCGAGGGCCTGTCGGAGCGCGAATACCTGCGCGACACGTTCGGCAAGTACGTGAGCAAGAGCGTCGCCACCGCGATCCTCGACAACCGCGATCGCGCGGGCCGCATCGCCGACACCACCGCCGAAGCCACCCTGATGTTCACCGACATCGAGGGCTTCACCGGCCTCTCCGAGCGACTGGCGCCGGCCGAGGTCGCGGCGATCCTGAACGCCTATCTCGGCGCCGTGGTGCCGGTGATCCAGCGCCATGGCGGCGTCGTCAACAGCTTCATCGGCGACGGCCTGTTTGCGAGCTTCAACCTCCCCCTGCCCTGCGACAACCACGCGGCGGCCGCGATCACGGCGGCGGTCGAGATCCAGCGCGCGCTCGACGCGGGCCCGTTCGCCGGCCATGCCGCGCTGCGCACGCGCATCGGCATCAACACCGGCACGGTGATCGGCGTCACCATCGGCGCCGACAACCGGCTGAACTACACGCTGCTGGGCGACGCCGTGAACGTCGCCTCGCGCGTCGAACAGCTCAACAAGCAGTTCCGCACGCGCATCCTCGCCACCGAAAGCACGGTGCGATCTGCCCGCGCGACCGACTGCGAGCGGCTGGGCACGACTGACGTGCGCGGCCATAAAGACGACGTCGTGGTCTACCGTATCGGGCCTGCCGCATGACGTCCGACATCGGCGCACTCAGGCGGCGCTATCTCCTGATGGCGACCTCGGCTCTTCCGGTCGATATCGCCTTCACCCTGGTCTTCATCGTCATGACCGGCGCCTGGAGCTTCGCGCCGCGTTCGCTCGGCGCCGCCGTCATCCTGCTGGGCGGCGTGAACTACCTTCTCGCGCGCCGGCTGTTCGCGCCCATCGAGCGCTACCTCAAGGGCGAGGCGAAATTCGAGGACATACAGCGCCGCCTCACCCAGCTGCCGATCCTGACGGCGCAGCGCGTCGGCGTCCTGATGCTCGTGCTGACCGTGTTCCGGTTGACCGCCACCTACGTCTTCACCGATCCCGGCATGACCGGCGTGCCGCAGCCGACGGTCGCGCAGGTCATCACGCTCTGCATCATCTTCCCGGTCTTCTTCTTCACCTACACCTACTTCGTCATCAGCGACTACCTCGCCGGGCTCTGCACCTTCATCTTCCACCGCTTCGGCCGCAATCTCGGGCTCTTCTTCGGCAGCTACAACGTCAAGCTCATCGTCGCCCTGCTGGTGATATCGATCGCGCCGATCGCGGCGATCGTCGTCGCCCTCTTCTCCCACGAAGGTGATCGGCTCAAATTCGAGGTCGCCAACGTCGTCGTCGTCACGATCATGGCCGTGGCGATCTCCGCTTATTTCATCACCCGGTCCCTGCTCGGGCCGATCCGCAACCTGTCGCAGGCCATGGGCAAGGTCGCCGAGGGCGATCTCAGCCAGAGCGTGCCGGTCACCTCCAACGACGAGGTCGGCGAGCTGACCGGCCAGTTCAACAACATGGTTGGCGGCCTGCGCGAGCGCGAGCGCTTCCGCGAGACCTTCGGCCGCTATGTCGACGAGAGCGTGGCCGCCACCATCCTTCAGCGCGAGGGCGAGGGCGTGCTGGCCGGCGAGACGCGCGAGGCCACCGTCCTGTTCACCGACATTGCAGGCTTCACCACCATCGCCGAGCACCTCGCGCCGGATGCCCTCGTGGCGGCGCTGAACGAGTATCTCGAGACCGTGCTCGAGCCGATCCGCGCGCATGGCGGCGTGGTCAACACCTTCATCGGCGACGGCCTGTTCGCCTCCTTCAACATGCCGCTCGCCTGCGAAAGCCATGCCTGCGCCGCGGTGCGCGCCGCCATCGAGATCCAGCGCGCCGTCGGCGGGCGCACCTTCGGCGACATGGGTGCAGCCTTCGCCACCCGCATCGGCATCAGCACGGGCCACGTGATCGGCGGCTCGGTCGGCGCCGGCCGGCGTCTGACCTTCACTCTGCTGGGCGACACGGTCAATCTCGCGGCGCGGCTCGAGCAGTTGAACAAGGACTACGGCACGCGCATTCTCGTCTCCAACAGCACGCGCGAGGCCTGCGGCGACCAGTTCGTCTTCCGCGACCTGGGCAGTGTCGCGGTGCGCGGCCGCAGCGATGCCGCTATCGTCTTCAGTGTCGACCCCCACGGCCAAGGATAGGATTCATGAACGCGTCCGGATTGTCGCCTGACCAGATCAAGCTGCAGGCGCGCGCGCGCGAGCTGGCGGCCGGCCCGGTGGCCAGGCGCGCGGCCGAGGTCGACCGCACCGAGCAGTATCCCTGGGACAACGTCGAGCTCCTGAAGGACGCGAAGCTCTTGGGCATGACCATCCCGCAGCAGTATGGCGGCCAGGGCAGGAACTGGCTCGACGCCGTGCTCGTCATCGAAGCGCTGTCCGCGGCCTGCTCGGTCACCGGCCGCATCGCCGTCGAGACCAACATGGGCGCGATCAGCGCGGTGATGGCCTACGGCTCGGACGAGCAGAAGAAGCTCGCGGCCGACATGGTGCTCTCAGGCGACAAGCCCGCCATCTGCATCACCGAGCCCGAGGCAGGATCGGACGCCAACGGCATGACCACGCGCGCCGACAAGAAGGGCAACCGCTACGTCGTCAACGGCCGCAAGCATTGGATCACCGGCGGCGGCGTCTCGCGCCTGCACCTGATCTTCGCCAAGGTCTACGACGAGAAGGGCAACGAGGAAGGCATCGGCGGCTTTTTGGCAATCCGCGACGAGACGGCCGGGCTGAAAATCACCAAGCGCGAGCCGACCATGGGCCTGCGCGGCATTCCCGAGGCGGTGATCGACTTCGAGGACATGGAATTGCCACCCTCGGCGCTGGTGATGCCGCCGCGCGGCCTGAAGAAGGGCTTCGCCGACCTGATGAACGCCTACAACAGCCAGCGTGTCGGCGCGGCCACGGTGGCGCTGGGCATCGCCGAGGGCGCCTATGAGCTGGCGCTCGACTGGTCGGAGAAGCGCCACCAGTTCGGCCGGCCGATCAACGAGTTCCAGGGCCTGCAATGGAAACTCGCCGACATGTCTATAAAGCTCCGCGCGGCGCAGGCGCTGGTCTACGACGCCGCCCGCTCGGGCGAAGGCGGATTTCCCGACATGCTGCTGGCGGCACAGGCCAAGGTCTTCACCTCGGAGAGCGCCATCCAGGTGGTGAACGACGCGCTGCAGTTCTTCGGCGCGCGCGGCTACTCACGCGAGCTGCCGCTGGAGCGCATGGCGCGCGACGTGCGCATGTTCACCATCGGCGGCGGCACGGCGGAGGTGCTGCGCAACGTCGTGGCGGGGGCGCTGCTCAAGAAGAAGCTGCCGCAGACACGCGACGGCTGGGCGAACGCCGGTTGACGGAGTCGGCCTCGACTTGATATCATGATATCAATCGAGGTTGGAAAATGCCGGATATCCTGATCCGAAACATCAGCGCCCAGACAAAAGAGCGCCTGCGGCGGCGCGCCAAACGCCACGGCCGTAGCCTGGAAGCGGAATTGCGGGAAACCCTTGAAAACATCGCGCGGGAGGACAGGCCAGCGACGCAGGGGAAAGCCGGATTTGGCACTTGGCTCGCATCGATCAGCCGTCCTGGCGCCGATTTGTCCAAGATCCTCGCCAAAGTTCGTTCCGCACCTCCACGAAGCGTCGATTTCGAGTAACCGGGCGTGATCCTGCTCGACACTAATGTCGTGTCCGAAGCGCTGAGACCACTCCCTGCAGCTTCCGTGCTTGCTTGGTTGGACGCCCATTTCGAAACTTGCGCAATCTCGACGATCACCATCCTCGAGCTTGAGATCGGCATCCAGTCCCTGCCAGCCGGACGCCGCCGTGAGCGACTCCACGGCGCTGTCTCGCTCGCAATCGAAAGATTTGGACCGCGTATCCTTTCATTTGACGAGACGGCGGCGCGGGCGGCGGCCGGCTTGTTCGCGCTCGCCAGGAGCGGCGGCTCGCCGCTGCACCAAGTTTTCGTCAAGCTGGCCGATCTGCAGATCGCCGGCATAGCTACGGCCAACGAGTGCTCCCTTGCCACGCGCAACGTTGGCGATTTTCATGGTCTGGG
Source organism: uncultured Alphaproteobacteria bacterium (assembly GCA_963809025.1). Lineage (GTDB taxonomy): Bacteria > Pseudomonadota > Alphaproteobacteria > Reyranellales > Reyranellaceae > Reyranella. The sequence continues at coordinate 467,202 of CAWEIE010000050.1, forward strand.
CATCGATCTCATCGATCCGTGGAGGACGCCCGGTTAGATGCTGCCGGAGTTCTGCGCGACCGTCGGCAGTCCCGCCAGCAGAAGCGCAGCGGCGGCAATGGTCCTCAGTCTCATCGCCCGAACCTGTTCCAGCTGCCGTTGCTGCCGCGCATCAGCACGAACTCCTTGCCCTTCTTGCCGCTGCCGTCGCGCGGCACGCAGGTGACCGAGATCCACGACTGGTGATCCCAGCGCGCCGAGCAGCTTTCGGCATCGCAGGGCAGCTCGAATTCGGCCTCGGTCGCCAGCGCCTCGCCGGCCGGCGCGTGGATGACCAGCGTGTTGCGCGGCGGCTGCAGCGAGCAGCCGATGGTCAGGAACTTCGACTTCTCCGACGCCCACACCGGCGCGCCGAAGGTGGTGTGGAGCTTGCCGGTCGACATCATCACCAGCAGGTACGAGAAGTCGTCGTGCGCCGACTTGCGCACGACGTAGAAGCGCCCGGCTTGGTCGTAGCGTTCGTAGAGAAAATGGTAGCCATCGTCGCCGTAGGGGCAGTCGACCAGCTCGATCGACTTGCCGCCGTCCAGCGACAGCCGCAGGCGATCGCGTTGCCGCGACACCAGCTCGGCGCTGTTCTTGAACCGCTGCGCCTCCTGCGGCCATTCGGCGAAGGTGTCGTTCTCGTAGTAGGGATCGATCGGGCGGTCGCCCGGCGCACAGCTTGTCTGTGCGCCCGCCGTTGTCGCCAGCAGGCTGCCAACGATCGCCAGGGCAAGCCCGAGGATATGCATCACCGCCTCGGCTTGAGCATGGTCTCCAGGCTGATGGATCGCAAGGTCGCCTCGGCGATCTCGTCGACTTCCAGGAGCACACGCTGCAAGGTGGTGCCGATGTCGGTGTCCTCGCCCGGCTCCTTGGCGCGCTGGCCGGGCGCCGGCTCGAACAGGGCGACGATGTCCATCAAGGTCGTGCGCCGGCGATTGCCGGTGAAGCGATAGCCGCCCGCCGCCCCGCGGCCGCCACGAACCAGCCCCGCCGCCGCCAGCGTCCGCAGGACCTTGGCGAGGTGATGGGTCGACACGCCGAAGCGCTCGGCGAGATCGGCGGCCGACAGCGTACGGTCGGGTTCGCGCGCCAGCTCGAGCACGGCATAGAGGCCGAGCCGCGTGCCCGTCTGGAGTTTCATGGCTGCAGCTTCATGCGACATCCATGTCGAGCTGCAGCGAGGGGCCCGCCACCATGCCCTGGGCCCGGAAGAAGGAGAGGATCAGATGGTCCTTGCGATCGACCAGGGTGCGCACGCGCGTCACGCCCTTGGCCTTGAAGCGGGCGACCAGGGCGTCGAACAGCGCGCTGCCGACGCCGCGCTGGCGCTGCTTGGGATCGATCTGGATGGCGAACACCCAACCGGCTGCCGGCTGGCCGAATTCCCAGGCGCGGACTTCGCCCGCAATGAAGCCCAGAAGCGCCCCCGAGTTGGCCTCGGCCACCAGGAAATGGCGGTCCGGCGCCAGCATGTCGCGCCAGTAATCCGGCTTGTCCAAGCCGGTCAGCCGCGCGTCAAGCGCCGAAATCGCAGGAAGATCAGAGGCTTGAGCAGGACGGATCGCGACCATATCTGGGGAGAGAATGCGCTTGCCGTGGAGAAAGTAAATAGGTATTTCAGTACCGAATTACGCAAATAGGGAACGCGCGCCATGGGAAATGCCACGTCCGAGACGCCCATCGACTTCCGCACCGCGCCCGACCGCTATCGCCACTGGAAGCTCAGCACCGAGAACGGCGTGGCCTACCTCACCATGGACGTGAACGAGGATGGTGGGCTCCGGCCGGGCTACAAGCTGAAACTCAATTCCTACGATCTCGGCGTCGACATCGAGCTGGCGGATGCGGTCCAGCGCCTGCGCTTCGAGCATCCCGAGGTCGGCGCGGTGGTGATCCGCTCGCTGCGCGACCGCATCTTCTGCTCGGGCGCCAACATCAACATGCTTGGCCTCTCCTCTCACGACCACAAGGTGAACTTCTGCAAGTTCACCAACGAGACGCGGCTTGCCATCGAGGACGCCAGCGAGCATTCGGACCAGACCTACATCTGCTCGATCAACGGCATCGCCGCCGGCGGCGGCTACGAGCTGGCGCTGGCCTGCGATCAGATCCTGCTGGCCGACGACGGCTCGAGCGCGGTGTCGCTGCCGGAGCTGCCGCTGCTCGCCGTGCTGCCCGGCACCGGCGGCCTCACACGCCTGGTCGACAAGCGCCTGGTGCGGCGCGACCACGCCGACTTCTTCTGCACCACCGCCGAGGGCGTGCGCGGCAAGCGGGCGCGCGAGTGGCGCCTGGTCGACAAGCTGATCCCGCCCAGCAAGCTTGCCGACGAGACGAAGAAGATCGCCGAAGACGTCGCCGCCCGGTCGAGCCGGCCCAAGGGTACCAAGGGCATCGCCCTGCCCGCCGTCGAGCGCGCGATCGAGGGCGACACGATCCGCTACGCCATCTCACGATCGAGATCGACCGCGAGCGCCGCGCCGCGAAGTTCCGCGTAAAGGGTCCGGCCGCGCGCGCCGCCGGCCGATGCCGCTGCCGTCCACGCGCAGGGCGCCGCCTTCTGGCCGCTGGCGCTGGCGCGCGAGCTCGACGACGCCATGATGCATCTGCGGCTCAACGAGACCGAGATCGGCACCTGGGTCCTGTTGAGCCAGGGCGATGCCGACCTGGTCGAGGCCTATGACGCGCTGCTGGCCAAGGAGACCTCGAACTGGCTGGTGCGCGAGATCGTCCTCTACTGGAAGCGCACCCTGAAGCGGCTCGACGTCAGCTCGCGCAGCCTGATCGCGCTGGTCGAGCCGGGCTCGTGCTTCGCCGGCACGCTGTTCGAGATCGTGCTGGCGGCCGACCGCTCCTACATGCTGGACGGCACCTTCGAGGGCTCCAACCTGGAACCCGCCACGATGCGCCTGACGGCGATGAACTTCGGCCCCTACCCCATGGGCAACGGCCTGACGCGTCTTGGCACGCGCTTCCTCGCCGAGCCGAGCCGCGTCAACGAGCTCAAGGAAGAGATCGGCGAGGCGCTCGATGCCGAGACGGCCGACGAGCTCGGCCTGGTCACCTTCACGCCCGACGACATCGACTGGGAGGACGAGGTGCGGCTGGTCCTCGAGGAGCGCGCCGGCTTCTCGCCCGACGGCCTCATAGGCATGGAAGCCAACCTGCGCTTCGCCGGACCCGAGACGATGGAGACCAAGATCTTCGCCCGCCTCTCGGCCTGGCAGAACTGGATCTTCCAGCGACCCAACGCAACGGGGCCGGAGGGCGCGTTGAAACTCTACGGCACGGGCAAGCAATCCAAGTACGACCGCAAGCGGGCATAGCCCATTGGGCGTAAAGGAGCAGAACATGTCCATCGACTACACCCAGCGCATCCCCAACAACGTCGACCTCTCGAGCGACCGCCGCCTGCAGCGCGCACTGGAGAACTGGCAGCCGCGCTTCCTCGACTGGTGGAAGGACATGGGGCCGGACGGGACGCTCAACTTCGACGTCTACCTGCGCACCGCCATCTCGGCCGAGGCCAACGGCTGGGCCAACTTCGGCTACGTGAAGATGCCGGACTATCGCTGGGGCATCTTCCTCGCCGGGCCAGGACCCCAACCGCGTGATCGCCTACGGCGACAACAAGGGCAAGCCGGTGTGGCAGGAGGTTCCGGGCGAGCTGCGCTCGACCCTGCGCCGCCTGATCGTGACCCAGGGCGACACCGAGCCCGCCTCGGTCGAGCAGCAGCGTCTGCTCGGCAAGACCGCGCCCTCGCTCTACGACCTGCGCAACCTCTTCCAGATCAACTGCGAGGAAGGCCGGCACCTATGGGCCATGGTCTACCTGCTGCACGCCTATTTCGGCCGCGACGGCCGCGAGGAGGCGGAGATGCTGCTGGAGCGCCATTCCGGCGATCCCGACAAGCCGCGCATCCTCGGCGCCTTCAACGAGAAGACGCCGGACTGGCTCTCCTTCTTCATGTTCACCTACTTCACGGACCGCGACGGCAAGTACCAGCTCGCGTCGCTCGCCGAATCGGGCTTCGACCCGCTGGCGCGCTCCTGCCGCTTCATGCTGATCGAGGAGGCCCACCACATGTTCGTGGGCGAATCGGGCGTGCAGCGCATCGTCCAGCGCACCTGCGACCTGATGAAGGAGCACAAGACCGACGACGTGCGCAGCCTGGGCGCGATCGACCTGGCGACGATCCAGCGGTATCTCAACTTCCACTTCTCGGTGTCGCTCGACCTGTTCGGCCAGGAGGCCTCCACCAACGCGGCCAACTACTACACGATGGGCGTGAAAGGCCGTTACCTCGAGACGCGCATCGACGACGACCATGTGCTGACCAATTCGACCTTCGACATGGACACCGCCGACAACGGCCACATCGTGCGCAAGACCGTGCCGGCGCTGTCGGCCCTGAACGAGCGCCTGCGCAACGACTACATCGAGGATTGCGCCCGCGGCCTGATCCGCTGGAACCGGGCGATCGAGCAGGCCGGCATCGCCTTCGAGCTGAAGCTGCCGCACCGCGCCTTCAACCGCCGCATCGGCGCCTTCAACGAGCTGCACGTCTCGCCCGACGGCACGGTGATGAGCGAGGCCGAGTGGAAGGCGGGCGAGCACAAGTGGCTGCCGACGGCCGAGGACCGCGCCTACGTCACCTCGCTGATGGGCCCGGCGGTGATCGAGCCCGGCAAGTTCGCCAACTGGATCGCCCCGCCGCAGCGCGGCATCAACAACCAGCCGGGCAACTTCGAGTACGTCAGGTTCAATTAGGGCGTTTCAACTGATGGCCGGCGGCATCTCGATCCACGTCTACGACGTCTCCCGCGGCGTACCGGCCGCGGGACTGCGGGTCGAACTGCGCGGTCCCGACGGCAAGTTGCTGGTCGATGCGCAAACCGCCAAGCCCGGCACGCTGGACGGGCCGACGCCGCTTGTCGGCACCTATGAAGCCGTCTTCCATATCGGCGACTGGTACCGGGCGCAGGGCGTGGCGGTCCCCACTCCCGCCTTCCTCGAGACCGTGCCCTACCGCTTCGGCGTTGCAGACCTGGCGCAGCACTATCACCTGCCGCTCAAGATGACGCCCTGGGGCTTCTCACTTTTCCGTGGCGGGGCCTGACGCGCGGCACGGTCATTGCTACTCAGGCGGTGGACGCCGCTCGGGGGAACGATGATCGCACGCAGACAGCTTCTTGGAATGACCGCCGGCCTCGCCCTCGCCGGCACCGCCGCCGCGCAGACGCCGTGGCCCAGCCGCCCGGTCAAGCTGATCGTCACCTTCCCGCCCGGCGGCGCGTCGGATGCGGCGGCGCGCGTCGTCGCGGGGCCGTTGTCGGACAAGCTCGGCCAGACCGTGATCGTCGACAACAAGCCGGGCGGCGGCACGACCATCGGCGCCAACTTCGTGCTGGCGGCCAAGGACGACTACCACACGCTGATGCTGTCGAACTCGGCACCGCTGTCGATCGCGCCCTACCTGTTCGACAAGCCGCCCTACGACCCGATCAAGGACTTTTCCCACGTCGTCTATATCGGCTCGGTCGCCAACGCCTTCGTCGTGCGGCCTGCCGTGCCGGCCAAGACCATGCCGGAGCTGATCGCCTGGATCAAAGGCCAGGGCAAGCCGGTGCCGTTCGGCTCGGGCGGCCAGGGCTCGATCGGCCACATCATCGGCGAGATGTTCAAGGCCGAGCTCGGCTTGAACATGGAGCATATCGGCTATCGTGGCGCCGCGCCGATGTTCCAGGACATGATGGCGGGCCAGCTCGACTTCGCCGTGGTCACGCTGACCGAGGTGCTGCCGCTCGCCAAGGACGGCAAGCTCACCATGATCGCGCTCACCTCGACGCAGAAGGCGCCCTCCGCGCCCGACGTGCCGCTGGTCACCGATCTCGGCTACCCGAAGCTGGTCGCCGAGAACTTCGTCGGCATCTCCGCTCCCGCCGGCATGCCGGCCGACGCGCAGGCCAAGCTGCACAAGGCCGCCGCCGAGGTGCTAGCCGATCCCAAGATCGTCGAACGCCTGGGCGATCTCGGCTTCGTCACCAAGCCGATGAGCCCGGCCGAGTTCACCGCCTTCGTCGCCAGCCAGGTTAAAAGCTTCCAGGCGCCGGTGAAGGCATCGGGCGCCAAACTCTGACCGTCAGGTGACGGCCGGCGGCGCGCCTTCGAGATAGGTGCTCTTGCCCGGCGCGAACGGCTCGGGTGAGTTCCAGACGAACAGCACCCGCAGGACCTCCGGCCCCTCGTTGCCCCAGGCGTGCGCTGCGTTGGCGGGAATGATCACGCATTGCCCCGGCGTCGCCGTCGTCCGGACCTTGTCCATCTCGACCCAGATCTTGCCGGCCTCGACGAGGATGACTTCCTCGTACTCGTGGCGATGCAGCGGCGCCCCGCAACCGGCCTGTATGGTGTTGGCCAAAACGCCAACCCCGCCGGCGCCGCGCTCGCGGCTGGCGATCCACTTGCCGGTGATGCCCGGCCGCATGGGAAATTCCGGTAGCGCCGCATAGTCGATAACCGGCATGGCTTGCGTCCTGAATCGAGGTGTCCGGTCGTACCCGGATACGCCGGATGATACAGGATCAGCGGTCGGCTGCCACCGCGGGTGAGAGGACAGCTCAACCGACGGTGACTCGCCGCACCGAACGGAGGCCGCTACAATCGAGACATGTCCATGCCCGATTTCGACCCCGAGACGCTGAGTGTCGAAGAGCGCCTGGCGCTGATCGACCGCCTGTGGCTGAGTATCGCCAAGGACGCGCAGCAAGGGGTTTCCAGCGCATCGGCCGCTTTGGATCTCAATCGGCCCCTGGAAGCCGAACTTGTCGCGGAGCTCCGTCAGCGCGTCGAAGCCTTCAAGCGTGACCCTTCCAAAAGCATCCGATGGGAGGACTTGCGGGCGGAGTTGAGGCAGAAGTACGGGTGAAACTGCCTGTTGTCATCGGGGCGGCCGCCGCAGCTGAATTGCGCGACCATCTCGCACGCGTGGCAAAGGACAGCCCCACAACAGCGCACGACTTGAACGAAGAACTTGGGACGACATTCGATCTGATCTCCGAGTTTCCGCAACTGTATGAGCGGTTCGACGGCGACCTGCGCCGAGCAGTGTTGAAGCGATGGTCGCTGGGTATCTTTTACGAGCGTTTGGCCGACACGATCTTCGTCGCAGCCGTTCTCGATCTTCGGCGCGATCCCGTTGCCATCCGGCGCCGGCTTGGACTACATGAAAGCGCTGCGGAATTCCTTGCGAACCTTGGCTTGGCACCTTCGTCGGCACCGACCGTGGCGTGAGGCTGGGAGCCGCCATCGCGCGCCGACGAAAACCAGCATATCTGGCCGAAGGCCTTCGCGACGCTGAAACGAAGCCTGATGAACGGCTCCATCGCCACTTTTTCGACGTGCTGCGGCACCACGATGGTCCACCGCAACAGCCACGGACCTCGCTGCGATGGTGCTTGAACTGACGGGCTCCGGCCCACGACCGATGAACGGGCCGCAGGCCACGCCCCTCGAAGCACCAGCAAAGCCCTCAGGCTGGCCGATCGCCCGTCTGCTGCCGGTCGTGCTGGTCGGGCTGATCTTCCTCGCCATGGTGCCGGTGATCGGCATCGCCTACTTCGCCGCCCAGAGCAACTTCGACAACTCGTCGCGCCAGCTCAACGAGGTCACGGTCGACATGATCGAGCAGCGCCTGCGAGACGCATGTCGGGCCGGTGCGCGATCAGCTTGCCTACATCGCCGAGGCGGTGGCGAAGGGCGAGATCGATTTCGACGACCGCGAGCAATGGCGCAGCTTCGCCCTGGGCACGCTCGCCGCAGTGCCTCAGGCCGTGGCCTTCGTCGTCGTCCCCGTCGAGGGCGAGGCAATGCGCTTCACGCGCGCCGATCGCAGCATGCGGCCGGAGCGGCGTGAGAACATGCCCTTCACCGACGCGCTGTTCGCTTACGCCCGCACCGTGAATGGCCCGCAATGGGCCGAGCCGCAGTGGTCCCTCGTCGTCGGCGAGCCGATCCTGCCGGTCGTCGTTCCGATCCGTGTGCGCGGCGAATTCCGCGGCGCCGTCGCCGCGGCCATCGGCACGTCGGACCTGTCGCGCTTCGTCAAGAGCCTCGAGCTCGCCGGCGGGCGCAAGCCGTTCATCCTGGCCGGCCGCGACAAGGTCCTGGCCCATCCCTGGCTCGGCAAGGAGCAGGGCAGCGCCGAACAGCGCGCCCGCGAGCGGCTGTCGAACCTGGACGAGGTCAACGATCCGGTGCTGGCCGCCATGTGGGCGCCCGAACCCAACGAGATCTCCTGGCTGAGCGGCGGCGGCAGCACGGTCTCGGGCCACTGGAACTGGGTCGGCGACCGCAGCCATGGCTGGTTCTACCGCCAGATCGACGACTACCGGCCGGCCTCGCTGATCATCGGCTATCACCTGGCCGGTCGCGAATCGGCGTGGGCGCGCTGGATCGTGCGCGGCATCCTGATCGCAGGCGGCGTGCTGATGCTCTTGACGGCGATCATCGCCATCGTGGTCGGCCGCCGCCTGTCGCAGCCGATCCTGGCGCTCGCCGATGCCGCCCGCTCCGTCCAGCGGCTGGAGCTCGAGAAAGTGCCACAACTCGGCGACAGCAGGATCCGCGAGCTCAACCTCGCGAACCGCGCCTTCGAGCGCATGGCGGGCGGCCTCCGGCTCGCCGCCACCTACCTGCCGCGTGCTCTGGTCGAGCGCCTGATCGCCCAGCAGGGCGCCTTGCCGCCGAGCGAAGACCGCGCCATCACCATCCTGTTCTCCGACCTCGAAGGCTACGCCGCCTATTCGCGCGGCCGCCCGGCGGCCGAGACCGTGACCTATCTCAACGACCTGCTGGCGCGCGTGGGTCCCGCGATCGAGGCGACCGGCGGCACCATCGACAAGTATATCGGCGACGGGCTGATGGCCTTCTGGGGCGCGCCGGAGCCCAACGCCGATCATGCACGCGCCGCCTGCCAGGGTGCGCTGGCGATGGCGCGTGAAGTCGAGATGTTCAATCGCGAGCGCCGCGCCGCCGGCCTCGACGCCTGCCGCATGCGCGTCGGGCTGCATACCGGCACGGTGCTGGTCGGCAATGTCGGCTTTGCCGGCCGCGTCGACTACACCGCGATCGGCGAGGCGGTGAACGTCGCCTCGCGCCTGGAGCAGTTCGGCCGCAGCGCCCCGCGGCACGGCGAGGTCACGATCGTGGCCAGCGCCAGCTGCCGGACGGCGGCGCTCGACGGCTTCCTCTGGCTGCCGATCGACGGCGGGCCGGCCGATGTCGCGGCCGATGCGGTGCCCCTGTCGCTGCTGCAGGGCCGGGCCGACGGGGTAATAAGGGGCTTGCGAGGGGAAGCCTAAATAGGTATTTCAGTACCAAATTACGCAATAAGAAACGCAGCGGCAAAAGCACGGAGGGGATGGGATCGGCATGATGAAGGGCATTGAATTCGGGTCGGACCTCAAGGTGAGGTTGCCTGCCCGCTTCAACGTCGCTGTGCCGTTCGTCGACCGGCATCTGGCGGAAGGCCGTGGCGACAAGGTCGCCATCCGCACGGCCGGCGAAACGGTCACATATGCCCAACTCGCCGAGCGCGTGAACCGCGCCGGCAACGCCCTGCTGGCGGCAGGCCTGAAGCCCGGCGACCGCCTGCTGATGGTGGTCAAGGACTGCCCGGCCTTCTTCTATCTCTTCTGGGGAGCCATCAAGGCGGGCGTCGTGCCGGCACCGCTCAACACGATGCTGCGCGCCGCCGACTACGCCTACCTGTTCGAGGATTCGGGCTGCGGCCTCGTCGTCTACTCCAGCGAGTTCGCCCAGGAAGTCGAGCCGGCGCTGAAGCAGGTCTCGGTCAAGGCCCGCACGGCCGATGACTTCCTCGGCGATCTGGCCAAGGCCTCCGACAAGCTCGAGGCGCGGCTCGCCCAGCCGACCGACGACTGCTTCTGGCTCTACTCCTCGGGCTCGACCGGCCGGCCCAAGGGGGCGGTGCACCTGCAGCGCGACATGGTGGTGACCAGCGAGCTCTATGGCGTGCGCGCGCTCGGCGTGCGCGAGGACGACGTCAGCTACTCGGCGGGCAAGCTCTTCTTCGCCTACGGGCTCGGCAACTCCATGACCTTCCCGCTGTGGACCGGCAGCACCGCGGTGCTCGACGACCGACGGCCCACGCCCGACACGACCTGCGAGACCATCGAAACCTTCAAGCCCACGCTCTACTTCGGCGCGCCGACCCTCTACGCCGCCCAGCTCGCCGCCCTGGAGAAGAAGCCGCGCGACTTCTCGAGCATCCGCGCCTGCGTCTCGGCGGCCGAGGCCCTGCCCGCCGACATCTTCCGTCGCTGGAAGGAGAAGACCGGCACGGTGATCCTGGACGGGATCGGCTCGACCGAGTGCCTGCACATCTTCATCGGCAACCGGCTCGACGACTACAAGCCGGGCACCAGCGGCAAGCCGGTGCCGGGCTACGAGGTCAAGATCGTCGACGAGCACGGCAAACCCGTGCCTGCGGGCGAGAGCGGCCGGCTGTGGATCCGCTCGGAATTGGCCGCCAAGTACTACTGGAACAAGCCCGAGAAGACGGCCGAGACCATGGTCGGCGGATGGCTCAACACCGGCGATACCTATCGCCAGGACGAGGACGGCTACTTCATCTACGACGGCCGCAGCGACGACATGCTGAAGGTAGGCGGCATCTGGTGCTCGCCGGTCGAGGTCGAGAGCTGCCTGATCACCCATCCCGCGGTGCTCGAGGCGGCCGTGGTCGGTCATGCCGACGAGCACAGCCTGATCAAGCCCAAGGCCTACGTGGTGCTGAAGCAGGCGGGCAGCGGCGGGCCCGGCCTCACCGAGGAACTGATGGCGGTCTGCAAGAAGACGCTGGCACCCTACAAGTACCCGCGCTGGGTCGAGTACGTGCCCGAGCTGCCCAAGACTGCGACCGGCAAGATTTCAGCGCTTCAAATTGCGTAGCTAGGGGTTTTCGGGTTTTATGCCGTCATCAGGGGACGGGATCACGACAGGGAGCGAGGATCAATGAAATTCAGATTGTTTGGTACCACAACAATTGCAGCCGCACTGGCTTTTGCCGCGCCGGCGATGGCCCAGGCGCCGATCAAGATCGGCTTCGTCAGCACCTTCTCCGGCCCGCAGGCCGCGATCGGCGAGGACATGCGCCGCTCGGTCGAGCTCGCCAAGGAGCATCTCGGCGGCAAGATGGGCGGCAAGGCGTTCGAGATCATCTACGAGGACGACCAGTTCAAGCCCGACGTCGGCAAGCAGAAGTCGGAGAAGCTCGTCCAGCAGGACAAGGTGAACTTCGTCGCCGGCTACATCTGGTCGAACGTTCTCCTGGCGTCGCTCAAGACCGTGACCGACGAGGGCGACACCATCCTGATCTCGTCCAACGCCGGGCCGTCGCAGATCGCGGGTGAGCTCTGCAACAAGAACTTCTTCTCGACCTCGTGGAACAACGACCAGACGCCGATGGCGATGGGCCAGTACCTGCAGGAGAAGGGCGTCAAGAGCCTCTACCTGATGGCCGGCAACTATGCCGCCGGCAAGGACATGCTCGCCGGCGTCAAGCGCACCTTCAAGGGCGAGATCAAGGGCGAGGATCTCACCAAGTGGCCCGACCAGCTCGACTTCTCGGCCGAGCTCGCCAAGGTCGGCGCGGCCAAGCCGGACGGCATCTTCATCTTCTATCCCGGCGCGCACGGCGTGCAGTTCCTGCAGCAGTACGTGCAGGCCGGGCTGAAGGGCAAGGTCCCGCTCTACCAGGTGTTCTCGATCGACGCGATCACGCTGCCGCAGCAGAAGGAGCTGGCGCTCGGCACCTTGGGCGCCCAGGAGTGGGTCAACGACCTGCCCAACGAGCAGAACAAGAAGTACGTCGCCGACTTCAAGAAGAAGCACGGCGTCTATCCGTCCTACTACGGCGCGCAGAGCTACGATTCGATCATGCTGATCGCGTCGGCCGCCGAGGCGCTGAAGGGCGATCTGTCGAACAAGGACAAGGTCCGCGCCGAGATGAAGAAGGCCAACTTCAAGTCGCTGCGCGGCGGCTTCACGTACAACACCAATCAGTTCCCGATCCAGAACTTCTACATCCAGGAAGCCATCAAGGATCCGGAAGGCATGATGACGGTGAAGACCATCGCCACCGCCGTGAAGGACGGCAAGGATCCGTACTACGAGAAGTGCCCGATGAAGTGACAGCAGCGCGGCAGCGCTGCTGTCATCCCGAGCGCAGCGAGGGATCTTTGAAGCAGCAGAAAAGGTCCCTCGACTACGCTTCGCTTCGGCGTCGCTCAGGGCAGGCGCTCCGCTCGGGATGACATGGAATATCTGCTGCTCCAGATGCTGAACGGCGTGCAGCTCGGCCTGCTGATGTTCCTGCTCGCCGCCGGCCTGACGCTCACGTTCGGCATCATGGACCTGGTGAACCTGGCGCACGGGTCGCTCTACATGATGGGCGCCTACATCGCCTGGATGCTGATCGGCTGGACTGATTCGTTCGTGCTGGGCGCCCTGCTGGCGCTGCCCGCCACCTTCCTGCTGGGCATCGTCGTCGAGGCCATCGTGATGCGAAGGCTTTATGCCCGCGACCATCTCGACCAGGTGCTGGCGACGTTCGGCCTGATCCTGTTCTTCAACGAGCTGGTGCGCGTGATCTGGGGTCCCGCCGGCAAGAGCATCGCCGTCCCGTCGTTCCTCAACCGCACCGTCGAGATCCTGCCCGGCGTCCCATATCCCGCTTACCGCTTCGCCATCATCGTCGTCGGCGCGCTGGTCGCCATCCTGCTGGCTTGGCTGGTGGCGAGGACGCGCATCGGCATGCTCATACGCGCCGGCGCCTCCAACCGGCGCATGATCGGCGCGCTCGGCATCAATATCGAGCTGCTCTTCACTTTGGTGTTCGGGCTGGGCGCGGTGTTCGCGGGCCTCGCCGGTCTGATGGCCGCCCCCATCACCTCGGTGAAGATCGGCATGGGCGACGATATTTTGATCCTCGCCTTCGTCATCATCGTCATCGGCGGCATCGGCTCGATCAAGGGCGCGTTCGTCGCCGCCATGGTGGTGGGCCAGATCGACATCGTCGGCCGCGCCTTCATGCCCGATCTGCTGAAGACCTTCCTCAGCGCCTCGGCCGCCTCGAGCGCGGCACCCGCGATCTCACAGGTGCTGATCTACGTCGTCATGGCAGGCGTGCTGGTGTGGCGGCCGACCGGCCTGTTCGGGCAACGCACGTGACTTCGGCTTTCATGCTCTTCCGGACCGCGCGCGTCTCGCGCGCTCATGAGCGCGCGAGACGCGCGCGGTCCGGAAGAACAATGAGTTTACTTGCCCCTCTCCGCACGCCGCGCGGGCTGATCACCGCCCTGCTGCTGGTCGTGCTGGCCGTCCTGCCGCTGCTCACGCAGGCCTTCGACCAGCGCTACCTCTTGTCGATCGGCACGCGCATCGTCATCTGGGCGATCGCCGCGGTCAGCCTCAACATGATCCTGGGCTATGGCGGCATGGTGAGCTTCGGCCATGCCGTGTTCTTCGGCATCGGCGGCTACGCCGTCGGCATCCTGTCGCATCACGGTGTCGCCAGCGGCTGGATCCAGTGGCCGGTCGCCATCGTCGCGGCGACGCTGTGGGCCGCCCTGGTCGGCGCGCTGTCGCTGCGCACGCGCGGGCTCTACTTCATCATGATCACGCTCGCCTTCGCCCAGCTCGTCTTCTATGTCGGCGGCGGGCTGGAGGCCTACGGCGCCGACGACGGGCTGAACATCAGCCGCAGCCGCTTCCCCGGCCTTTTGGACCTGCGCGACAAGGCGTCGTTCTACTGGCTCTGCTTCGCGCTGCTCTGCGGCACCCTGTGGTTCTGCAGCCGCTTCGCCAACTCGCGCTTCGGCCTGGTGATCCGCGGCGCCAAGTCGAACGACCTGCGCATGACGGCGCTGGGCTTCCCGGTCTTCCGCTATCGCCTGGCCGCCTTCACCCTGTCCGGCGCGTTCGGCGGCCTCGCCGGAATCCTGCTCGCCAACGAGGGCGCCTACATCTCGCCCGCCATGATGTCGTGGGTGAAGTCGGGCGACCTCATCGTCATCGTCGTGCTGGGCGGCATGGGCACTTTGTTCGGCCCGCTCTACGGCACCATCGCCTTCTTCGTGCTGGAGGAAACGCTGCCGCCGCTGCTCGATCTTTTGCGCAAGGGCTGGGGTGAATACTGGCAGATCGTGTTCGGCCCCATGCTGGTGCTGGTCGCGCTCTACGCCAGAGGCGGCATCGATTCGCTGTTCGGGCGCCGCCATGGTTGAGCCTCTGCTCGCCGCCACCGGCCTGATCAAGCGCTTCGGCGGCCTGATCGCGACCGACAACGTCTCGATCGACGTGCGGCCCGGCGAGATCCACGCCCTGATCGGCCCCAACGGCGCCGGCAAGACCACGCTGGTGAGCCAGCTCACCGGCAACATGCGGCCGGACACCGGCACCATCCACTTCGCCGGCCGCGACATCACCCATCTGCCCATGCATGCCCGGGTGCGGCTTGGCCTCGCACGCTCCTTCCAGATCACCTCGGTGCTGCGCGAGTTCACCGCCCTCGACAACGTGGCGCTGGCCGTGCAGGCCCATGCCGGCCATTCCTTCCGCTTCCTGGCCGACGTCCGCCGCGACCAGAGCCTGCGTGGGCCGGCCCAACGCGGCCTCGAAGAGGTCGGCCTTGCCGCCCGCGCCGACACGCCGGCCGCCAATCTCAGCCATGGCGAGCAGCGCCAGCTCGAGATCGCCATGGCGCTGGCGGGCGATCCGCGCCTCCTGCTGCTCGACGAGCCGATGGCCGGCATGGGCGTCGAGGAATCGCAGCGCATGATCGGCTTCCTGCAGGGCTTCAAGGGCCACCGCGCCATGCTGCTGATCGAGCACGACATGGACGCCGTCTTCCAGCTCGCCGACCGCATCACCGTGCTGGTCTATGGCCGCGCCATCGCGTCGGGCACGCCGGCCGAGATCCGCGCCAACGCCGAGGTGCGGCAGGCCTATCTCGGCGAGGGAGACGCCTGATGCTTCGCGTCCGTGAGCTGGAAGCCTTCTATGGCGCCAGCCAGGCGCTGTTCGGCATGGAACTCGGCATCGATGCCGGCGAGGTCGTGACCCTGATGGGCCGCAACGGCATGGGCAAGACCACGACAGTGAGCACCATCATGGGCCTCATGCCGACGCGACGCGGCGTCGTCGAGTTCGACGGCCAGCGCGTCGATCACCTGCCGTCCTATCGCATCGCCCGGCTGGGGTTGGGCCTGGTGCCCGAGGGCCGCCAGATCTTCCCCAACCTCTCGGTGCGCGAGAACCTGGTCGCCGCCGCGGCCAACCGGCTGGGCAACGCCGCGCCGTGGACCTTGGCCCGCACCTTCGACTTCCTGCCGCGCCTCGCCGAGCGCCAGCGCAACATGGGCAACCAGCTCTCGGGCGGCGAGCAGCAGATGCTGGCGATCGGCCGCGCGCTGATGACCAACCCCAGGCTGCTGATCCTCGACGAGGCGACCGAGGGGCTCTCGCCGCTTTTGCGCCAGGAGATCTGGAGCTGTCTCGCGCGGCTGAAGCGCGAAGGCCAGGCCATCCTGGTGATCGACAAGAACGTCGGCGCCCTGATCAAGCTCGCCGATCGCCATCACATCGTCGAAAAGGGCCGCGTCGTGTGGACCGGAACGTCCGACGCCCTGGCCAGCGACAGCGAACTTCAGCACAGGTATCTTGGCGTCTAGGGTCGCTTGAACTTCTCGCGTGCGCGCTCGACCTTCGCCCTGATCGCGCAGCCCTCGACGTGGTCGTTGACCAGCCCCATCGCCTGCATGAAGGCATGGACCGTGGTTGGCCCAACGAACTTCCAGCCCCGCTTCTTGAGATCCTTCGACAGCGCGATGGATTCCGCCGACGTTGACGCCGTCTGCGGTCCTGTTCGCCGTTTGCCGGCTGGCTCGTAGCGCCAGATGAAGGCCGCCAGCGAACCTTCACGCTCGACAAGTTCGCGTGCCCGTCTCGCATTGTTGACGACCGCCTCGATCTTCCCGCGATGGCGGACGATGCCCTCGTCCTTGAGCAGGCGATCGACGTCGCGCTGGGTGAAGCGCGCTATCCTGTTGAAATCGAAGCCATGGAACGCCGCGCGGAAGTTCTCACGCTTGGCCAGAATGGTGCGCCAGCTCAGGCCCGACTGAAAGCCCTCCAGGCACAACTTCTCGAACAGGCGATGATCGTCATCGACGGGCAGCCCCCATTCGGCATCGTGATATCCGAGAAACTCCGGCGCGGCGCCGGACCAGCGGCATCGCGGCTTGCCGTCCGGGCCCACGATCGTCGCACTCATATGTCAACCGAGCAGAAACGCGAGCCGCTCATCGGCTCTCGATGGCGTCAGTTCGATGATCTCGGCGCCTACGACTCCCTGTGCGACGAACGGATCGTCGTTCACCCGGTTTCGAAGGTCCGCTAGCGACGTGTTGTGTGCCACGATCCCTCCCCCGAGATTGGGTTGGAGACCGCCGGCCATCAGGAAGACACCGTCCTCGAAGCCTCGCCTGATCCATTCCTTGTGGCCTTCCATGAACTGGCCGGCCCGGCCCCTGTCATCAGAAAATCTGAGAAGTATGACGAACATCCGATCTCACCCACTTGACCGACGACGATTGGCCCTTTTCGGCCGGCTTACTGCGCTATTGGCGCACGATTTCAGCCAATCGCACATCGCCTCCACTTCCTGCTTGATGAACTTCTCGTCGTGGAAGGCATTTGCCAGCGTGGCGATTCCTTGGCTGCGGACGAGAAGATGCATCGCCAGCGCGTCGGCATCCGCCTCGCGGCCAAGCAGCGCGAACTGCCGGCGCAGCCAGGCCCGAAACAGCGTGAACAGCCTGGTCGCTTCGGTCTGCGAGGCATGGCCCAGCTTCGCGAGTTCCGAGCACAGCGTGCCCACCGGGCAGCCGTGACGCATGATCTCGGTCTGGTTCGTGTCCAGAATGTGGATGAAGCTTCGTATGCGGTCCGCGGGCCCCTTTCCCTCGATCGTCCACCGCTCCAGCATGCTTCGGGTGCCGTCCAGGCGCGCACCGATCACCGCATCCAGGATCTCGTCCTTGGTCTTGAAGTAGTGATAGAAATTGCCGCGCGAGATCTTCACGGCAGCGGCGATGTCGGCGAATGACGTATGCTCGTAACCCTGCCGGTAGAACAAACGATCAGCCGCTTCGACGATGAGATCGCGCGTTGTCTTGTCGCTCACCGGGTCGCCCTCCGACGCACGAAGGTTAGGACGTTTGTCTTCGCCCCAAAAAGAATTAGGACACTTGTCCTAATTCGTCAAGAACGTACGTCGCCGGCGGTGGAGAAGGGCAAAAGGGCGCGGCCGTTCGTTGGGCCGGCCGCTTGCCTTTCACAGAGCCCGCCGGAATGATGCCGCGTCGTTCCGGAGAACTTTTATGCGCCTGCCCCTTCTTGCCTCGCTGCTCGCCTTCGCGGTCACACCCGCCTTCGGCCAGGGGCAGGTCAACGTCTACAACTGGTCCGACTATATCGCGGAGGACCAGCTGAAGGCCTTCGAGAAGGACAGCGGCATCAAGGTCAACTACACGACCTACGATTCCAACGAGATCCTCGAGGCCAAGCTGCGCGCCGGCCGCTCGGGCTACGACGTCGTGGTGCCGACCGCTTCTCCGTTCTTCGTGCGGCAACTCGGCGCCGGCCTCTACAAGCCGCTCGACAAGGCCAGGCTCAAGAACCTCAGGAACCTCGATCCCGAGATCATGGGCGCGCTCGCCAAGTACGATCCCGGCAACGCCCATGCCATCCCCTGGATGTGGGGCACCACCGGCGTCGGCTACAACGTCGCCGCCATCAAGAAGCGCCTGGCCGACGCGCCTGTCGATTCGCTGAAGATGATCTTCGATCCCGCGGTCGTGTCGAAGTTCGCCGACTGTGGCGTCATGGTCCTCGACAGCGCCACCGACGTCTTCCCCGCGGCCCTGAAGTATCTCGGCCTCGATCCCGATTCCAAGAAGCCCGAGGACCTCGCCAAGGCGGCCGACGTCGTGAAGGCGGTGCGGCCCTACATCCGCAAGTTCCACTCCTCGGAGTACATCAATGCGCTGGCCGGCGGCGACATCTGCCTCGCCTTCGGCTACTCCGGCGACATCTTCCAGGCGCGCGATCGTGCGGCGAAGGCCAAGGACAAGCAGGACATCGCCTACGCCATCCCGCGCGAGGGCTCGCTGCTCTGGATCGACGTCGCCGCGGTCCCCAAGGATGCGCCCAACCCCGACAACGCGCTCCGCTTCCTCGACTTCCTGCTCGAACCCAAGGTCGCGGCGGCATCGAGCGAGCTCACGGGCTACGCCAACGCCAACACACCGGCGACGGCGCTGCTGCCCAAGGACATCTCGGGCAACCCGCTGATCTATCCGCCGGCCGACGTGCGCGCCAAGTTCTACACCATCACCGCCGGCAGCGCCGAGCAGACGCGCGAGCGCACCAGGCTGTGGACCATGGTGAAGACGGGACGATGACTTGAACGCCGAGCCGATCGTCAGCGTCGCCGGGGTCAGCAAACGCTTCGGCGCGATCACCGCGGTCGATGGCGTCGATCTCGACATCCGGCGCGGCGAGCTGTTCGCCCTCTTGGGCGGCTCGGGCTGCGGCAAGACCACCTTGCTGCGCATGATCGCGGGCTTCGAGACGCCCGACGCCGGCCGCATCCTGATCGACGGCCAGGACATGACCGGCGTGCCGCCGCACCGCCGGCCGGTCAACATGATGTTCCAGTCCTACGCCCTCTTCCCCCACATGGACGTGGCGACCAACGTGGGCTACGGCCTGCGCCGCGAGGGCCTGCCGCCAGCTGAGATCGCAACGCGCGTCGCCGAGGCGCTGGACCAGGTGCGCTTGGCCGACCACGGCAAACGCCGGCCGGCGCAGCTCTCGGGCGGCCAGCGCCAGCGCGTGGCGCTCGCCCGCGCGCTGATCAAGCGGCCCAAGCTCCTGCTGCTCGACGAGCCGCTGGCGGCGCTCGACCGCAAGCTGCGCGAGGGCACGCGCTTCGAGCTGGTGCGCCTGCAGGAGCAGCTTGGCCTCACCTTCGTCATGGTGACGCACGACCAGGAGGAGGCGATGTCCATGGCCGGCCGCCTCGCCGTCATGAACGAGGGCCGCATCGTCCAGGTCGGCACGCCGCACGAGGTCTACGAGCACCCGCGCTCGCGCTTCGTCGCCGATTTCATCGGCATCGCCAACATCCTGCCGGTCGAGGGCGGCCGCGCCTGGCTGGCGCTGCGCCCCGAGAAGATCGCCCTGTTCGCCGCCCGGCCCAACACCGACCATGCCGAGCAGGGCCGCATCGTCGACGTCGCCTACGAGGGCGACCGCTCGCTCTACCGCGTCGGCCTTTTGGACGGCAGCATGCTGCTGGTCTCCACCGCCAACGTCGCCCGCGAACCGCGCGAGCCCTGGCCGCGCGGGCAGGAGGTGTGGCTGGGCTGGGCGGGCGATGCCGGGCAGAGGCTGGAAGAATGATGTTCATGTCATCCTCTTCCGGACCGCGCGCGTCCCGCGCGCTCATGATCATGAGCGCGCGGGACGCGCGCGGTCCGGAAGACATGAGGCCGAGCTGATGCGCCTCGTCATCGCGCTCCCCTACGTCTGGCTCGCCACCTTCTTCCTGCTGCCGTTCGCGCTGGTGCTGGCGATCGCCTTCGGCACCAACAATCCCGACGCCGTGCCGCCGATCGATCTCGGCGTGTCGCTGAAGAACTTCGCCCTGCTCTTCACCGACGATCTCTACCTCGCGGCCTGGCTGGGCTCGCTCCGCATCGCCGCGACCTCGACGCTCGTCACCCTGCTGCTGGGCTATCCCATGGCCTACGCCATCGCCCGCGCCGCCCCCGGCATCCGGCCGCTCCTGCTGATGGCTGTCATCCTGCCGTTCTGGACGTCGTTCCTGATCCGCGTCTATGCCTGGATGGGCCTTTTAGCCAGCAACGGCATCCTCAACCAGTTCCTGCGCGGCACCGGCCTGGTCGCCGATCCCGGCACGATCCTGGGCACCGAATGGGCCGTCCATCTCGGCATCGTCTACGCCTACCTGCCGTTCATGGTGCTGCCGCTCTACGCCTCGCTGGAGAAGCTCGACACCAGCCTGCTCGAAGCCGCGGCCGATCTCGGCGCCAACCCGTTCGTCGCCTTCCTCACCGTCACCCTGCCGCAGTCGCTGCCCGGCATCGTCGCCGGCTGCCTGCTGGTCTTCATCCCCGCGGTCGGCGAGTTCGTCATCCCCGACCTTTTGGGCGGCACCAACACGCTGATGATCGGCAAGGTGCTGTGGGACGAGTTCTTCCTCAACTCGGACTGGCCGCTCGCCTCGGCGGTGGCGATCTGTTTGCTCGTGCTGCTGGTCGGGCCGATCGCGCTATTCCAGCGCCAGCAGGCCAAGAGCCTGGAGCGGCAGTGATGGCAAACACGCGCTTCGCCTTTACGGTGCTGGCCTTCGGCTACGCCTTCCTCTACCTGCCGATCGCGCTGGTCATCGTCTACTCGTTCAACGAATTGCGGCTGGTCACGGTGTGGGCGGGCTTCTCGACCAAATGGTGGAGCGCCTTGTTCGCCAACGAGGCGATGCTCGGCGCCGCCTGGCTGTCGCTGCGCATCGCGCTGGTGAGCGCCACCGTGGCTTCCATCATCGGCCTCGCCGCAGGCTATGCGCTCGCCCGCGTGCCGCGCTTCTTCGGCCGCACCCTGTTCGGCAGCCTGGTGATCGCGCCCATGGTCATGCCCGAGGTGGTGATGGGCATCTCCATGCTGCTGCTGTTCGTCGGCGCCGACCAGATCGTGGGCTGGCCCAGCCGCGGCTTCCTCACCATCGCCATCGCCCACATCACCTTCTCGATCGCCTTCGTGGCCGTCGTCGTGCAGGCCCGCCTCGCCGACTTCGACCGTTCGCTCGAAGAGGCAGCGATGGACCTCGGCGCCACGCCGTGGACCACCTTCCGCACCATCACCCTGCCGCTGATCGCGCCGGCCGTCGGCTCGGGCTGGCTGCTCGCGTTCACGCTGTCGCTCGACGACCTGATCCTGACGCAATTCGTCGCCGGCGCGCAGTCCGAGACACTCCCCATGCGTGTCTATTCCAGCGTGCGGCTGGGCGTCGATCCGCAGATCAATGCCCTTGCCACTATCATTGTTGTGATCGCCGCCTGTGCGCTGATTTTTTCCGGATGGCTGACGCGCCGGAAAGCCTGAGCTAAGCTCGCCACCACGGGAAGAAGAATTTGCTGCCGAGAGGGAACCAAGATGGCATCACGACGTAATGTGCTGAAGGGGGTAGGAATGGCGACTGTTGCCGCTTCTTTGCCGCTTGGCGGCACATCTGCCCAGAACGCTCCGGCGGGCGCACCGGCCGCCAAGGCTCCCAAGCTCCTCGAGATGGACGGCAAGGCCAAGCTCGCCGTGCTGGGCGACCGGCCGCTGGTCGCCGAGACGCCCAACGTGCTGCTCGACGACGACGTCACGCCGACCGACAAGCTGTTCGTGCGCAACAACGGCCAGGTGCCGGAAGCGACGCGCGATCCCAAGGCGTGGAAGATCAAGGTCGACGGCGAGGTCAACACGCCGCTCGAGCATCACGCTCGGCGACCTGATGAGCCGCTTCCCCAACGTCACCTACCAGCTCGTGCTGGAATGCGGCGGCAACGGCCGCTCCTTCTTCGAGCCCGAGGCGCGCGGCAACCAGTGGACCAACGGCGGCGTCGGCTGCCCGCAATGGACCGGTGTGCGGCTCGCCGACGTGCTGAAGGCGGCGGGCCTCAAGTCGAGCGCGGTCTATACCGGGCACTACGGCGCCGACCCGACGCTCGCCGGCGAGACCGACAAGCCCACCATCTCGCGCGGCATGACCATCAAGAAGGCGATGGACGAGCACACGCTGATCGCCTTCAAGCTGAACGGCCAGGACCTGCCGCTGATCCACGGCGCGCCGGTGCGCCTGATCGTGCCGGGCTGGGCGGGCTCGCTCTCGACCAAGTGGCTCAACCGCATCTGGGTGCGCGACAAGGAGCATGACGGGCCGGGCATGGGCGGCTTCTCCTACCGCGTGCCGAAGACGCCGATCGTGCCGGGCAGCAAGGGCAACGAGAAGGACATGGCGATCCTGGAATCGATGCCGGTGCGCTCGGTCGTCACCTTCCCCGCCGACGGCGCGCGGCTCCCTGCCGGCACCAGGAAGCTCGACCTGCGCGGCCAGGCCTGGGCCGGCGACTGGGACATCAAGACCGTCGACATCTCGATCGACGCCGGCAAGACCTGGAAGAGCGCCAAGGTGAACCCGCCCGCCAACAAGTTCGCCTGGCAGCGCTTCACGGCGTCGGTCGACCTGCCGAGCTCGGGCTATTACGAGGTCCTCTCGCGCGCGACCGACAGCAACGGCGTCACCCAGCCCTTCACGGCGACCAACTGGAACCCGCAGGGCTACGGCGCCAACCCGATCAACCGCATCCGCGTCCTCGTCGAACTCTTGAGGGAACTCACGATCACCCACGTCGTCGTCATCACCCTGACGGCGACGTTCGTGCTGTTGGGCCTCGACCGTGCAGGTGAACTGCGCCCGAACCGCCCGGCCTACGTTCCACCGACGAAGCCTGCGGCTGTCGCGGCGCCCGAGCACGATCCCGACAAGGGCAAGCCGCCGCCGCACAACGACACGCCCGAGGACCTGCCCGACGGCAAGGGCCGCGACGTCACCTTCTATGCGTGCACAGCCTGCCACGGCGTGGCGCTGATCAAGGCGCAGGGACTGACGCGCGATCTCTGGGATTCGACCTTCGACCTGATGCTGGAGAAGCATCGCATGCCGCCGGTGAAGCCGGCGGAACGCGCCGAGATCCTCGACTATCTCGCCGAGCAGTTCCCGCCGCGCCGTCGCGGGCGCGGCGCGGACAATCCGTTCAGATAGCTTTCGCCCATTTCTCGGACCAGACGTGCAGCGGCAGGAACAGCCGCAGCAGCTCCCTGCCAAGCGGCGTGAGGCGGTAGCCCGCTTCCTCGTCGAGGCGCACGAGCTTGGCCTCGCGCAGCTCGGCCAGCCGCGTGTTGATGATGGTCGGACTGGCGCCGATCGCGTCCTGCAGCTCGCGAAAGCGACGCGGCTCCTCGCGCAGCTCCCAGACGATGCGCAAGGTCCAGCGCCGGCCCAGCAGGTCGAGCAGCACCATGATCGGCCGGCCCGTCGTCGAGCCGCGGACGCGCTTCACCATCTATTACACTCCGTTACTACAATTTTTGTAGCGCGGTCACTACAAGAATTGTAGCACCAAACAACATTGTCATCCCGAGCGCAGCGAGGGACCTTTACTGTGGCCTCAAAGGTCCCTCGCTGCGCTCGGGATGACAGCATTACTGGAGCCCATCCCATGCCCCGCATCACTCCCGCCGAACCGCCCTATGAGCCTGAGATCGCCGCCGCGCTCGAGCGCATCATGCCGCCCGGCGTGCCGCCGCTGGTCCTGTTCCGCGCCATGGCGAGGAGCCCGCGCGTCTTCGCCAAGATGTTCGCCGGCGCCCTTCTGGACAAAGGCCCGCTTAGCCTGCGCCAGCGCGAGATCGTGATCGACCGCACGACCGCCCGGCTGGGCTGCGAGTACGAATGGGGCATTCACATCGCCTTCTTTGCCGAGCGCGCCGGCTTGTCTCCTGAGCAGGTCGCCGCCACCGTGGCGGTGCCAGGCGACGTCGCCTGCTGGACGGCCGACGAGCAGGCGCTGATCGCCTTGGTCGACGATCTGGTCGACAAGCGCACGATCGACGAGGAAAGCTGGACGACGCTCGCGGCCCGCTTCGACGAGACGCAGATTCTCGAGGCGATTGCCCTGGTCGGCTACTACCACACGATCAGCTTCCTGTGCCGCGGCCTCGACCTGCCGCTCGAAAGCTATGCCGCGCGCTTGCCTGCTACAGCGCCGCGGCAATCTCGTTGATCTTGCCGACGATGCGCTGCCAGCCGGAGCTCATGGCGCCGTAGCCGACGTCGTTCTGCGGCGAGCGGAAACCGGCATGGACCATACGCAGCCGCGTGCCCTTGCCCTCTGGCTGTAGCGTCCAGGCCACGACACTGTCGAGCCAGAAGTCGTCGGCGCCGCCTTTCCAGGAATAGACCAGCCGGCTGAGCGGCACGACCTCGAGCACCTCGCACTGCACGACGCCGTCCCAGGTGCCGATCGGCCGCGTCGTGAAGGTGAAGCGCTTGCCGACGACCGGTTCGAAGTCGTTGGGCATCAGCCAGCGGCCGATCAGCTCGGCCGTCGTCAGCGCCTTCCACACCCGCTCCGGCGGCTGAGGCAGCACATCCTCGACGATGATGTCGCGGACGGCCGACTCATCGCCGCCTTGGCCTGGCTTTCGGGCGAGGTTCGTCATCATCCATCTCCTTCAATACGGACCTGAGGTTGGTGAAGCGCTCGCGCCAGAAGGCGCCGTAGTAGCCCAGCCAGTCGGCCAGGGGACTGAGCCCGCGCGGCTGGCAACGATAGTGGATGAGCCGGCCCTCGCGCCGTTCGTCGAGCAAGCCTGCGTCCTTCAGGACGCGGACATGCTGGGAGATCGCCGGCTGCGAGACGTCGTTGCGCTCGGTCAACGCGCCCACCGTGAGCTCGCCCGCCTCGACGATCTGCTCGAACACCGAGCGACGGGTCGGATCGGCCAGCACGCGCATGACGACAGCAATGTCGGTGGCAGGTGTCATGGCCGATACATAAGTATACACTTATATATTGTCAAGCGAGTGGCGCCCGATGGATCGCCACCAGGGCGCTCTATTTCTGGACTTTGGTCAATGTCAGGTCGATGGGCCTACCGAGATCGGCCGAGGAGATCGGACGTGGTTCCTTGAGCTCGAACAGGACCTCGTTGCCGGCCAGCATACGCGCACCGATCACGATCTTGCGGCCCTGCATCGGCGTATCCTTCGGCAGACGCAGGAAAAAGGGAAGCGGCACCTGCCAGCCGGTGCGCACGACCTGCTCGGTGAGGATCTCTGGGTTCGACGGCTGGGCGATATCCAGGAGTTGGACGCGCAGCTCCAGGTCCTTCGGCGCTGCCATCCTCTCTAGATAGGTCGCCGTGCCATTGACGAAGTACGACGGCGGCAGATCGTCCCGCAGGCGGGTGAGGAGCTGGCTGGTGTGGAACATCACCGCCTCGCCCTTGTCGTTGAGCAGGCAGGTGAAGCGAAACGGCACCGCCGTATGATCACGCCGCCGCCGCGCACCGGTGCCCGTCACCGTGGTCGCAATGGTCTGGCTGCCCACCTTCTCCTCTGTGCGCTCGATGGTGACCCAGGGCATGCCGTCGAGCGCGATGAAGCCGAAGGCGGGATCGGCTTCGCGGATCGCTGCACTCGCCTTGCCCGCACAACGGGCGATCGCGACCGAGGACATGCCACCCGGGTCCTGCGCCAGTGCAGGCACGGCAACGATTCCGGCGAGCAAGGCCAAACCGAATGTCAGCAGGCGCATTGCAAACCTCCCTGCCCCGACTCCACCGAGACAAGTTTCGCCACGGCGGCGGCCAAGCTCAAGGAGATTACTGGTCCGGCCGGCGGTTGGCCTGCACCAGGCGATACATGCCCTGCTGTACGGCGGCGGCACGCCCTCGCGTCAGCGGCGCAGCATGCGCTCCACGCCCATCACCAGCAGGCCAAAGCATAGCCCCCAGAACGCGGAGCCGACGCCCACCAGCGTCACCCCCGACACCGTGACGGCGAGCGTGCCGGCCGCGGCGAACCGCTCCTTGTCGGCGGCGAGCGCGGCGCCCATGGCGCCGGCCATCGAGCCCAGCAGGGCGGTGCCGGCGACCGTGACCAGCAAGGCCGGCGGCAGGGCCGCGAACAGGCCGACCAGCGAGGCGCCGAACAGCCCGATCAGGCCCCACCACAGGGCATAGAAGACGCCGGCCTTCCAGCGCTGGCCGGGATCGGGATGCGCCTCGGGGCCGGTGCAGAGTGCAGCCGAGATCGCCGCGAGGTTGGAGGTGTGAGCACCGAGGAATGCCGTAGCGAGCGAGGCCGCGCCCGTGGCCGCCAGCACCGGCTGCGTCGGCGGCTGATAGCCCGAGGCGCGCAGCACGGCGAAGCCCGGCAGGTTCTGCGATGCCATGGTGACGAGGTAGAGCGGCACGCCGAGCCCGATCAGCGTAGCTGCGTCCCACGCCGGCATGATGAGCTCGGGCCGCGACAGGCCGAGCGCCGGCATCGGCTTCACGAGGCCGAGGCCGACCGCGATCAGGGTGCCGGCCACCAGCACGATCAGCGAGGCGAGCGTCGGCACCAGCAGCCGCGCCACCAGGAACAGCGCGATCAACGGCAGCACCAGCAGCGGAGCCGACGGCACGTGCTCGACCATCGCCACCACCAGGCGCAGCAGGATTCCGGCCAGCATGGCCGAGGCGATGCTGGCGGGAATGCGCTCGATCAGCCGGCCGAGCGGCCGGATCGCGGCAGTCAGCAGGATCAGCACGGCCGACAGCACGAAGGCGCCGACGGCGGCGCGGATGCCGGGCACGCCCGCGGTCGAGGCGATCAGCGCCGCGCCCGGGGTCGACCAGGCCGTGATGATGGGCATGCGGTAGCGCACGCTGAGGAAGAGCGCCGTCAGCGCCGTGGCGATGGCCAGCCCCGACACCCATGAGCTCGCCTGCGCCTCGGTCGCGCCGACGGCGGCGGCAGCGGCCAGCACGATGGGCAAGGTGCCGCCCACCCCCGCCACCGTCGCGACCAGCGCGGCGGTGGCGGTCGAGACCAGTCCGGACTTCACGAATTGGCTCTCTCGACCATCGCCTGCAGGAGGATTTGTGCGCCGGCGCCGATGTCGGCCTTGTTGGCGTCCTCGATCTCGTTGTGGCTGATGCCGTCCTTGCACGGCACGAAGATCATGGCGGTCGGCGCCACGCGGCTGACGTAGCAGGCGTCGTGGCCGGCGCCGCTCACGATATCCATGTGGGCATAGCCCGCCTGCTCCGCCCCTCGACGGACCGACTCGACCAGCTCCTTGGCAAATGGCGACGGCGGGAAGTACCAGATCTGCTCGATCTTCACGTCCAGGCGATGGCGCTTGGCGATGTCGGCGGCCGCCGCGCGCATCTCGGCGTCCATCGTCGTCAGCTCGTCGTTGTCGGGATGACGGAAGTCGATCGTCATGAACACGCGTCCCGGGATCGTGTTGCGCGACTGCGGCAGGCTTTCGATCACGCCGATGGTCGAGCGGCCGTTGGGCCGGTTGCCGATCTTGCGGCAGTCGACGATCAGCTCGGCGGCGCCGACCAGTGCGTCGCGCCGGCCCTCCATGGGCGTCGTGCCGGCGTGGCTTTCCATGCCGGTCCACGAGACCTCGTACCAGCGCTGGCCCTGCGCGCCGGTCACCACGCCGATCGTCTTGTTCTGGCGCTCGAGGATCGGCCCCTGCTCGATATGCGCCTCGAAGAAGGCGCCGACCGGCCGACCGCCGACCGGCTCCTTGCCGTCATAGCCGATCTTCTTCAGCGCCTCGCCGAAGCTTACGCCGTCGCGGTCCTTGATGCCGAGCGCATGCTCCAGGGTGAAGGCGCCGCCGAATACGCCCGACGCCACCATGGCCGGTGCGAAGCGGCAGCCCTCCTCGTTGGTCCACACCGCGACCTCGATCGGCGCCTCGGTGACGTAGCCCGAATCGTGCAGCACGCGCAGCACTTCCAGCCCCGCCATCACGCCATAGGCGCCGTCGAACTTGCCGCCGGTCGGCTGGGTGTCGAGATGCGAGCCGGTCATCACCGGCGGCTTGGCAGGATCGCGGCCCTCGCGGCGGGCGAAGATGTTGCCGACCTGATCGACCTTGATGGCGCAGCCCGCCGCCTTGGCCCAGCGCACGAAGAGATCGCGGCCCTGCCGGTCGAGGTCGGTGAGCGCGATGCGGCAGACGCCGCCCTTCTCCGTGCCGCCGATCTCGGCCAGCTCCATCAGGCTCGACCACAGGCGGTCGGAGTCGATCTTCAGGTTGGGGCGGTCGGGAGGATTCATGCGGACTCCAATGAATACAACCGTTGGAACCTAGCACGCTCTTCGCTTCCAGGTTCAGATGACCTCATGGGCAAGACCAAGCGCCGCAGGCAAAAGATAGAAGTGCCGGATCCCGCCCTTCCCGTGGAAGAGCAGGAACGGCTCGCCTTGCTGAAGATTCTGGAATTGGCGGAACGCAACATTGAAGACGGCAAGACTGTACCGCTGGCCGTGGCCATGAAACGGTTCCGCGCTCGCATCCTCGAATATGCCAGAAGAAGCGATAGCTCAATTTGCTGACAAAGTCGGCGATATGCGCCCTCCTGCTGGCCAGCCCCTGTTGGTCGCCTATGCAAGAGCTTGGTTGAACGGCGCCCGCCCGTTTGCGCCTGCCCCATATGAAACGGCTTTCAAGCCCGCAGCGTTCTCACATTGTCTTGCGTCGGCTCCGCATGGAACAGGGCGCTGACGGATTCGCCATTGTTGATCCGGCGCATGGCTTCGGCCAGGGCGGGCGCGATGGACAATACCGTCAGCTTTGGCACCCGCTTCTCGGCGGCAATGGGAACCGTGTTTGTGCAGACGATTTCGAGCACGTCGGGCTCCGCCACAAGACGCCGGGTAGCGGAACCAGAGAGAATCCCGTGTGTGCAAGCGATCCGAATGGAACGAGCCTTGTGGTCGCGCAAATGCCGAAGCAGTTCCAGGATGGAGCCGCCGCTGACGATCTCATCGTCGAGAACGATGACGTCGCGGTCACGGACATCGCCGATCAACATTGAAATCCTGACCTCGGTATCGCTTAGCCGTTCCTTCGCTCCCGCTGCCATGGGTACCCCCAGCCTCTTGGCAAAGGCGGCGGCGCTCTTGGCATTTCCCAGGTCGGGCGACACTACGACTCCGTTGGCCAGATCGTAGCGCTGGAAATGTTGTGCGAGCTCGCCCAGCGCATGCAGGTGATCGACCGGGACGCTAAAGAACCCATGAACCTGCGGCGAATGGAGCGTCATCGTCAGGATCCGATTGGCTCCCGCCGTCGCCAGGAGGTCGGCGACCAGACGGCCACCGATCGAAATGCGCGGTGCATCCTTCTTGTCGGATCGCGCATAGGCGTAATGGGGGATAACGGCCGTGATCCGCGCGGCCGAGGCGCCCCGGGCGGCATCGAGCATCAGAAGGAGTTCGACGAGGTGGTCCTGAACGGGCGAGCTCAGCGGCTGAATGAGGAAGACATCCTGCTCGCGACAATTCGCCTGCAGCTGCACCTCGATGCAGTCGTTCGAGAACCGCTTCAGCTTCGTTGGCAGCAGCGGAACACCAAGCTTCGCACAAATCTCTTCAGCCAATGCGGGATGAGCACTACCACTGAAGATGGCGATCGGACTCAACAGTGTCCTCCTCGCGGCGACGTTGCGCGGAGCTTATGGCAGACCGGGCACCGTCGAGCAACGCCCCAGCGCTATGCGGACTCAACGGGCCAGTCGTCTCCTGGGCGCCTAGGCCAAGGCTGGTCGAACGGCCTCGCGCCCGCTATGGGTCGAACGCCTCACAAAGGAATTTCGTCCAAAACATGCTTCCGCTGTCCGACACGCTCGTCATCGACCTAACCCAAGTCATCGCGGGCCCGACGGCCGGCCAGATCCTGGGCGACATGGGCGCCGACGTGATCAAAGTCGAGCCGCTGCACGGCGAGCATTTCCGCCCGCATTTCGGCGGCGCCTGGGTGCCGTCGATGAATCGCAACAAGCGCGGACTCGCCCTCGACCTGCGTACCGAAGGCGGCCGCGAGGTGCTGATGCGGCTCGCCCGCAAAGCCGACGTCTTCATGGAAGCCTTCACCCCGGGCGTGATCGACAAGCTGGGCTTCGGCTGGGACAAGCTCCGCCTGGAGAACCCGCGGCTGATCTATGCCTCGGTGTCGGGCTACGGCCAGACCGGCCCCTATTCCAGCCGCGCCGGCTACGATCCCTGCATCCAGGCCGAGATCGGCCTGATGGATGCGACCGGTCCCGACGGCGGCGAGATGTGCCGCGTCGGCACCGCGGCGATCGACTACTCGACCGGGTCGTTCTGTGCCGCCGGCATCGCCTTCGCCCTGCTGGCGCGGCACAAGACCGGCCGCGGCCAGCGGCTCGACCTGTCGCTGTTCGACGTCGGCATGCACCTGATGAGCCACTGGATCACCAACCACGGGCTGACCGGCGAGGATCCCATCCGCATGGGCACCTCGAACTCGATCATCTGCCCATTGCGCGTGTTCCCGACCAAGACCCAGCCGATCTTCATCGCCGGCACCAACGACGCCTTCTGGAAGATTTTCTGTACCGCGCTCGGCAAGCAGAACTGGCTCGCCGACGCGCGCTTCGCCACCAACGCCGATCGCGTCGCCAACCGCGCCATCCTGGAGCCGATGATCGAGGAATATTTCCTCGAGCACAGCTGCGACGAGCTTCTGGACAAGCTGATCCCCGCCGGCATGGCCTGCTCGGCCGCCTACCGGATCAGCGAGGCCATGGTGAGCCCGCACGCCAAGGCGCGCGGCAGCGTGCTGGAGATCGACTATCCCGGCGTCGGCCCGGTGAAATCGGCCAACAATCCCATCAAGCTGTCCGACGCCCCGGTCGAGACGCGGCGCAAGTCGCCGGCAGTGGGCGAGCACACGGTCGAGATCATGCGCGAAGTGGGCTACAGCGATGCCGAGATCGCCAACCTCAAGAGCGCCAAAGCCATCGCATGTCGTGAATGACGGCGCTCACCCACCATGGCCTGTACCGCAACGCGCCGCTGCTGATCGGCGGCTTGCTGGGATCGATCGCGCTGCTGGCCGCCGGAGTCGCCGCTGCCCTGCACATCGCCACCACCGGCGATGAGCTGCTGCCCCTGGTCTTCGGCACGCTGGGCCTCTTCGTGCTCAGCGCCGCCGTGTTCATGCTGGCCGCGTTGCGCCGGCATTGCTGGACGGTCGATGCGCAAGCCTTGCTGATCGAGGAGCGGCCGCTGGTGCCGTTGACCGGCCGCCGTCGGGCGCGGCGCGTGCCCTTTGGCAAGATCGCCGCCTTGAGCAACGTGCAGAACGCCGTGGATGACCTGCTGACGCTGACCACCCGCGACGGCGAGCGGTTCGTGCTGCCGCCCGGCCTGGCGTCGGGCGAAGGGCTGATCCGCGCGCCCGACCAGGCCGCGCTCGCGCGTTCGCCGGCCTGCTGCAGGCGGCAATCGCCGCGACAGGCGCGCCGCCGCACCGCCGGTCGCCGACGGCCTCGGATTCTGGAACCGTCCGCCAGGGCTGGCCTTGTTCGGCATCGCCTTGCTGGCAAGCCTGGCGCTGGCCATCATTGTCTTGTGGGGCCTGTGGGAAGGTGCCACCGCCCGCCACCGCGGCGGCGAGGCTGCGGCCATCCTCGTGATGCTGCCGGTGGGCGTGGCCTGGATGCTGCGCCGGTCCTGGCGGCGCCGTCGCTCCGTGCTGCGGGCCGCTCGGAACTCGTAGTATACGAATACAGACCCAAGGAACCGCAGCTCCCGTGAAGATCATCTACTCCGACAAGCATGCCCAGCACGACCCGCAGACCTTCTTCGTGCGCGGCGTCAAGCAACGCAGTTCCGAGCAGCCCGAGCGCGCCGAGCGCCTGCTGACGGCGGCCAAGGGCGCGGGCCATGAGATCATGAGCCCCAAGGCGCACGGCTCGACGCCCGCCGCGACCGTGCACACGCCCGAGTACATCGATTTCCTCAAGACCATCGCGCGCGACTGGGCCAAGCTTCCGAACGCTTCGCCCGAGGTCGTGCCCAACGTCCATCCGGCGCGTTACCCCGCGACCTATCCGAAGGCGCTGGCCGGCCGCGCCGGCTGGCACCAGGTCGACCTCGCCTGTCCGATCGGGCCGCACACCTGGGAGGCCGCCGTCGCCGCCAGCGAATCGGCGGCAAGCGCGGCCGACCTGGTGCTGAACGGCGAGACCGAGGCCTATGCGCTCTGCCGGCCGCCCGGCCATCACGCCTATGCCGACATGGCGGGCGGCTTCTGCTTCCTGAAC
The DNA here is from genome assembly GCA_963809025.1 of uncultured Alphaproteobacteria bacterium. GTDB lineage: Bacteria > Pseudomonadota > Alphaproteobacteria > Reyranellales > Reyranellaceae > Reyranella. The sequence continues at coordinate 499,318 of CAWEIE010000050.1, forward strand.
AACACCGCCATCGCCGCCCAGCGCCTGCGGCAGAAGCATCAGCGCGTGGCCGTGCTCGATGTCGACGTCCATCACGGCAACGGCACGCAGGGCATCTTCTTCGAGCGCGACGACGTGCTGACCGTCTCGATCCACGCCGATCCCGACAACTACTATCCCTACTTCTGGGGTCACGCCCACGAAACCGGCGTCGGCAAGGGTCACGGCTTCAACCTGAACCTGCCGCTGCCGCTGGGCTCGGGCGACACGCCATGGCTCGCGGCAGGCGACAAAGCGCTGACGCGGATTCGCGACTTTGCACCGACCGCGCTGGTCGTGGCCCTGGGCCTCGACGCCAGCGAAAGCGATCCGCTGCAGGGCCTGAAGGTGACCGGCGCGGGTTTCCACGCGATGGCGGCGAAGATCGCCGGCCTCGGCCTGCCGACCGTGCTGGTGCAGGAAGGCGGCTATCTCAGCGACGATCTCGGACGCAACCTGGTGCAGTTCCTGGCCGGCTTCGAGAAGGGCCGCTCATAACGGGAGCGCGGGCCTCCGGCCCGCTTACGCGCATTCACATGCGCGCTTGATCATGAGCGGACCAGAGGTCCGCGCTCCCAGCATGACTTCGCTCTCCTCGCAGCGCGTGGCATAGTCCGCGCCACATCACCAACAACGGAGCCCGCGCATGTCGACCGTCGCCGACCTGATGGCCGAAACCCTCACTGTCGCCGGTGTGAAGCGCATCTACGGCGTGGTCGGCGATTCGCTGAACGGCTTCACCGATTCGCTGCGCAAGCAGAAGAAGATCGACTGGATCCACATGCGCCACGAGGAGGCCGCGGCCTTCGCCGCCGGCGCCGAGGCCCATCTCACCGGCGAGCTCGCGGTCTGCGCCGGAAGCTGCGGGCCGGGCAACCTGCACCTGATCAACGGCCTGTTCGACTGCCAGCGCAGCCGCGTGCCGGTGCTGGCGATCGCCGCCCACATCCCGAGCAGCGAGATCGGCAGCTCCTACTTCCAGGCAACGCACCCCGAGCAGCTCTTCGCCGAGTGTGCGCACTATGTCGAGCTGGTCTCCAACGTCGACCAGATGCCGCGCATCTTCGAGAAGGCGATCCGCATCGCCATCGCCAAGCGCGGCGTCGCCGTCGTCGTGATCCCGGGCGACATCGCGCTCCAGTCGACCGACGCCAAGGCCGCCAAGTGGCTGGCGCCCGCGCCGCCGGTCGTGATGCCGCCGGAGGCCGACATCGAGGCGCTGGCGAAGATCCTGAACGAGGGCGAGCGCATCACCCTGATGTGCGGCGCAGGCTGCGCCGGCGCCCACGCCGAGATCGTCAAGCTCGCGGGCATGCTCAATGCGCCGATCGTGCATTCGCTGCGCGGCAAGGAGCATGTCGAGTACGACAATCCGTTCGATGTCGGCATGACCGGCCTGATCGGCTTCTCCTCGGGCTATGCCGCCATGAAGGCCTGCGACACGCTGCTGCTGCTGGGCTGCGACTTCCCCTACCGGCAGTTCTATCCCGAGGGCGCCACGGTGGCGCAGGTCGACATTCGCGCCGAGAGCCTCGGCAACCGCTGCCATCTCGCGCTGGGCGTGGTGGGCGACGTCCTGGCCACGGTGATCGCGCTCCTGCCCAAGCTCAAGAAAAAGACCGACTCGAAGTTCCTCGACGCGGCGCGCGCCCACTACGCCAAGGCGCGCGGGGACCTCGACAAGCTGGCCGAGGGCAAGCCGGGCGGCAAGGTCATCCATCCGCAGTATGTCGCGCGATTGCTGAGCGAGCTTGCCAGCGACGACGCCGTCTTCACCTGCGACGTCGGCACCCAGACGGTGTGGGCGGCGCGCTACCTGAAAATGAACGGCAAGCGCCGGCTGATCGGCTCGTTCAACCACGGCTCGATGGCCAATGCGCTCCTGCAGGCGATCGGCGCCCAGGCGACCTTCCCCAAGCGGCAGGTCGTGTCGATGTCGGGCGACGGCGGCTTCTCGATGATGATGGGCGATTTCATCAGCCTCTCGCAGCTCGGCCTGCCGGTGAAGGTGGTGGTGCTGAACAACGGCACCCTGGGCTTCGTCGAGATGGAGATGAAGGCAAGCGGCTTCCTCGACGTGGGCTGCGAGCTCAAGAACCCCAACTTCGCCGCCATGGCCGAGGCGATGGGCATCAAGGGCGTGCGCGTCGAGGCGCCGGGCGACCTCGAGGGCGCGCTGAAGGATGCGCTGGCGCACGACGGGCCGGCGCTGGTCGACGTGGTCAGCGCGCGCCAGGAGCTTGCCATGCCGCCCAAGGCCACGATCGGCCAGGCGCTGAACTTCAACCTGTTCCTGCTGAAGGCCGTGATGGACGGCCGCGCCGCCCAGGTGATCGACCTGGCGCGCGTCAATCTTCGGATCTGACCCGGATCAGTCCTTCTCGATCGGCAGAGACTCCGTCTTCGCCCATTCGCCCATGGAGCCGTCGTAGAGCGTAAGGTCGTCGTGGCCGAGCTGGTGCAGCAGGAACAGGTCGATCGTGGCCGAGATACCACCGCCGCAATAGCAGATCGTGCGCTTGTCCTTCGACACGCCTTGGGCCGCGAATTTCGCCGCCGCGTCGGCGAGCGTGGTGAAGCCTTTGGTCGCGGGGTCGATCAGCGTGGCCGCCGGAATGTTGACGCTGCCGGGTACGCGGCCGGGCCGACCGTAGCGGCTGGGCTCCAGCCCGCGATGGAACTGCGGCCCCAGCGCGTTCACGGTGACGGTGTCGCCGCGCCCGATGGCGGCCTTGACCCTTGCGGCATCGACGAACAGACCCCCGCGCGGCGTTGCCGCGAAGGTCGCGGCCGGATAGCCGCGCGGCGCGCCGGTTTCGAGAGGACGGCCTTCGGCCTTCCATTTGTCGAGGCCGCCATCGAGCACGGCCGCGTCGTCGAAGCCGAGCGAGCGCAGCATCCACCAGAAGCGGGTCGCCCACATCATGGTGCCGATGCTGTAGAGCACCACGCGCGTGCCGGACCCTACACCGTGCCGGCCGAACGCAGCCTGCAGCCTGGCGATGGGCGGCATCATGAAATGGAGATGCGTGGCGGTATCGGAGAACTCGCCCTGGAGGTCGAGGAAGCCGGCGCCGGGGACATGGCCGTCCTCGAACGTCTTGCGGCCGGGTACGGCGTTGTAGGGTTCGGTGGAGCCCGCGGGGGTCGGCTCGAGGTAGGTCGTGCAATCGAACACACGCAGCGACGGATCGCCGAGCGAAGCAGCCAGGGTGGCGGTGTCGATCAAGGCGCGAGGGTCACGCATGATGATGTCCTCCGAGTTCCGGCCTCAGATCAGGAAAACGCCTTTGCCGTCCGCCTGCTTGTCGAACAGCTTATAAGCCTCGTCCGCCTGGTCGAGCGTCCAGCGGTGCGTGAACAGGCGGTCGACGTCGATCTTGCGTTCGACGCAGAACGCGGCGCACTCGGCCTGGATGACGGTGGAGAACGTCCAGGACGCGATCAGCGTCATCTGGCGCCGCAGCAGATGCGGGCTGACGTCGATCGTGACATCGCCGCCCTCGCCCACGAAGCACATGGTGCCCCAGACCTTGGTGCTGCGGATGGCGTTGAGGCGGGCGTCGCGGTTGCTCGACGTGTCGAGCGTCAGGTCGGCATACTTGCCTGCGGTCAGCTCCTTGATCGCCGCGACGGGATCGTTCGAGCCCGGGTTGACCAGCTCGTCGGCGCCGAACGCGCGGGCGCGCTCCAGCCGCTGCGGGTTGGTGTCGAGCGCGATCACGCGCGCGCCCATCGCCTTGGCGAATTGCGTGCCGGCCAAGCCCACCGGTCCCTGGCCGAAGATGGCGATCGTGTCGCGGCCGGAGAGGTTCATGCGCCGGAGCGCACCATAGGCGGTGCCCGAGCCGCAGGAGATGGCGGCGCCTGCCGTGAAGCTCAGGCTCTCATGCAGCGGCACCATCGTGTTGGCCGGCACCTTCAGGTACTTGGCATGGCCGCCGTGGGCGTTGTTGCCATAGACCTTCACCGGCACTTCCTGGCAGAGCTGCTGCCAGCCCGAGCGGCAATGGCTGCACTGCGTGCAGCCCTGATAGTGATGCACCATCATGCGGTCGCCGACCTTGGCTTCCGCAGGCCCGACGCCTGGCCCGACCGCGACGACGACGCCGCACGGCTCGTGCCCGGCAATGACGGGATCGGCGCTCGGCGGGATGCCCGAGCCTGTCCGCGGCACGTTCTTCGGCCGGCGGTATTGGTGCAGGTCGGACCCGCACATGCCGGACGCCTTCATCTCGAGCACCACTTCGCCCGGGCCCGGCGTGGGATCGGGGAAGTTCATGGTCTCGACGGAACGTTCGCCGGGAAAGGTGACGCCGCGCATGGTTTCCTCCGCTTGATGTTGCGAGGACTCTATCGATTCAGCGCCAAGCCGGCGACTGAGAGATCGAGATCGGCCGGCGTACCGTCGGCCAGATGCCAAGCCGCCGACAGGCCGGCGAAAGCCAGCGTCCAGTCGAGGAGGCGCCGTCGCTCGATGGATGCGGCGGTGGCCAGCACCTCGACCTGGCGGCTGAACCGACCCGGCGTCAGCGCTGTCGCAGCGTCGGGATTGCGCAGGATATTGACGAAGTCGAATGTCCGCTCGCCTAAAAGTCCTTTGGGGTCGATGGCGAGCCAGCCGCGTTCACCGCCGTCGAGAACGTTGCCGTGATGGATGTCGCCATGCAGGACCACAACGTCGCGCGGATCGGCCAGCAGCGCCTGCGCCGCCGCGTCCGCTCGAGCGAGCAGGCCGCCATGTGTCCGAGCGGCAGGCGCCAGGGCTTCGAACCATCGCGTTAGGGGAACGAGATCGGGCGGCGGCGATCCAGGCCGCGGGGCATGCAGGCGCACAGCCACTTCGCAAAGAATGCGGCTTGCCTCATCGTCCCGGCCGTCGGCGACCAGTGCCGCAAGCGAACACGGTCCGGTGGCGCGCTCCAGCAGCAAGGCCTCATCGTGCCTCGCCAGAACCGTCGCTGCGCCTTCGCCACCCCACCACGTCATCAAGGCAGCGCCGCGGCGCTCCTCCTCTTCGCGCGCGATCTTCAACATGGCCGGCACGCCGTTGTGGCGCACCGCCAGAAGCAGGCCGGAAGGTCTTTCGATCGGTTCGCCGTCCGGGACGAGGTCCCAGCGGGCGAGATGGACGCCGAGACTCAATCGCCGCCGTTCCCGCCCACCACCATGACGGTGAGCTTCTCGGGCAGCTCCTCGCGCACGACCTCGATGGTGCGCCGGTCGGGCCAGATGAACTCGGCGTCGAGCTCGGCCATCAGGCTCTCGAAGCGGTTGACCTGGGCACGACCCCAATAGTGCATGGGCAGCACGATCTTGGGCTGGATCTGTTTGACGACGTCGACCATCAGCGGCATGCCCATGGTGTAGGCGCCGTCGATCGGCACCATCAGCACGTCGATGCGGCCGAGCTCGTCGAGATGCTCCTTGGTCAGGCGATGATGCAGGTGGCCGAGATGGGCGATGCAGAGGTCGGCGATGGCGTAGATGAAGATCGAGTTGCCGTTGATGCGCGCCGAGCTGCCGCCCCAGTCGCGGGCGTTGGTCGGCACGTTCCACACCTTCATGTCCTTGAGGGCCACGTCGTGCTTGGCCTCGGTCTCGCCGGGCTTCGACGGCCAGCCGCGCAGCACGTAGGTGATGCCCTCCTCCGGATCGTCGGTGAAGTGCGTGGAGTGCGCGTTGTTCATGGTCACGATATCGGGCTTGCGGCCGAAGCCGTTGACGCCGTTGTAGTCGGTGATGGCGCGCACGCCCTGCGGCGTGTCGATCTGGTAGCTCGAATGGCCGAGGAAGGTGATGATGGCGCGGCTCGGCGAATTGCCCGCCGCGAACGGCAGGCCCTCGAGCGAGGCGACCTGGATGCCGAGCCGCTCCAGCCCGGCCACGTTCTGCGAGCAGCGCGCCAGGACGGGCCCGGCGATCAGCGCAAAGGCCGCGGCAAGCAGGGCCAGGAATGGAAGTCGACGGCTCATCGGGGGCTCCTTGGCCGCATGATGCGGCTGACCTTTGCTGCTTCGCAAGCGCCGTGCCGGCAATCGAGCAGGTGATTTGGCGTCGCGCCCGGTTACCGGTAGACCTCCCGACGGTTGGCGACCCGCACGACGAGGATCCGAATGTCGCGATCTTCTATGCTGGCGATGATGCGCCAGTCGCCAACGCGATATTTCCAGAACTGCCCCAGATCAGAGCCTTTGAGGGCCTGACCGATGCTGCGCGGATCGTCGAGAGGGGCGAGCCGGCCATGAAGAAAAACCAGGATGCGCTTGGCGACTTGACGGTCGAGCTTCTTGAGGTTCCTTTGCGCCAGGCCGGAAAGTTCAATCTTCCAGGCCATACTGCTTCATCAGCTTCTCGAGCGAGATCGTCTTTGACTTGCCCGCCCGGACGGCCTTGACCTCGCGCTCGGCCAGATACAGGTCCTCGAGGTCCTCCAGATGCTCCAGAATGGCCTCGCGGACGTAGAAGGTCTTGGTTCTGCCTGTGGCCTTGGCGAGGGCATCCAGGCGGCGTTCGATCTCGATCGGCAATCGGACAGCTATCATGGTCGAGCCTCACCGGGTGATATACGTGTATATCAGCTGATCAGGTACGCAACAATCGTTCGTGTCGGCTCGAATTACGGTGCTGCTGATCGTGACGGCACTGCTGGCAGTATCCATGATTGGTAGTGATCGGCGGACAGCAAACACTATTGGTTGTGTATGGGAGTGCCCTTACGGTGCGCAAAAACTAAATTTCAAACGCTTGCAGCGACTCTCGTTGACTCTCCGTTTAGAGAGGAATAGAACAAAACAAGAACAATCAATCCCCAGCCACTTTTCAGGCTTTACGAGGGGGCGATGCCCGTCATTTCCCCAAATGCCTTTGCTCCCTCTGCTGCCAACGATGCAGCAGGTCCGGTCGCGGCGGCGCTGCGCGAAAAGGTGCGCCGCCTGGAGCGCGCGTACAGCGCCCAGCGGGCCGGCCAGGAGGCCGTGCCGCTCGGCGTGCCGGCCATCGATGCCCTGCTCCCGAACGGCCTGCTGACCGGCGCCCTGCACGAGATCGAAGCGGGCCCCACGCCTTCCGGCCGTGTCGCTTCGCACGATGGTGCGGCCACGGGTTTCGCCGCCCATCTGCTGGGCCGCTTCGGCACGCTCAGGCCCAACGGCACGCTGCTGTGGTGCCGCCGTCCCTTCGGCGCGTCCGATGCCCCGCCTTATGCACCCGCCCTCGCCGCCTGGTTCGATCCGGCGCGCCTGCTGATGGTCACGGTGCGGCGCGACGAGGATCTGTTCTGGGCGATGGAAGAAGGCCTGCGCTGTCCCGGCATGGCCGCCGTGCTGGGCGAGACACGCGCGACCGATCTCACCGCCGGCCGCCGCCTGTCGCTTGCCGCCGAGAAGAGCGGCGTGCCCGCGCTGCTGCTGCGTGGCCAGCCTGCGCCGCCGCAAAGCGTGTGCACGACGCGCTGGCGCGTCGCCTCGGCGGCGACGCATTCGACGCCCGGCCTCAACGACGTCGGCGCCTCGCGCTGGCGCATCGAGCTCAGACGAAACCGTTTCGGCGCCCCCTCCGTCACCGAAACACCAACCTGGCTCCTGGAGTGGAATGATGAAACGCATTGTCTCTCTGTGGTTCCCCAAGCTCTCCACGGATCGACTCGCGAGAGCGACGCCCTCGCCCTCGAATTGAGACTGGTCGGCTAGCCCCCCTACGCTGCGGAGCAGCTACGGAGGGCCTAAATCAGGAGGTGAATCCAGGCCCTCCGTAGCTCCGCAGGAGCGATGGAGGGCTAGGGCTGCCGCCACCGTCGTCTGGCTGGAAGGCTGCCCGCGCCTGATCGCGGTCAACCCGCACGCCCGCACCGCGGGCCTCCGTCCGCACATGCGGCTGGCCGATGCGCGCGCGCTCGTTCCCGACCTGGTCACGACATCGGGCGAGCCGCAGGCCGACCATCGCCTGATCGAGACCCTGGCCAACTGGTGCGACCGCTACACGCCCTGGGTGGCGATCGACCCGCTGGGCGGCGCCATCGCCGAGGAGGGCATCGAAGCCTGCAGCACCGGCGGCTTCGGCGGCGATGCCGGCCTGCTGCTCGACGTCACCGGCTGCGCCCATCTCTTCGGCCAGGGCGAGGCAGGAGAGCGCGCACTGCTGGCCGATCTCACCGAGCGTCTGGCGCGTCATGACCTCACCTGCCGCGCGGCGATGGCCGACACCGCGGGTGCGGCCTGGGCTTTGGCGCGCTTCGCCGAGCGCCAGGCCGACCTCTTCTGCCCGCCGCGCGGCCATCGCCAGGCTCTTGCGGCGTTGCCGGTCGAAGGCCTGCGCCTCGATGCGCCGATCGTGGAAACTTTCCTGAAGCTCGGCCTGCGCCGCATCGGCGATCTCTATCCCCTGCCGCGCGCACCCTTGGCGCGCCGCTTCGGCGACCAGCCGCTCACCCGCCTCGACCAGGCCTTGGGCACGATCGTCGAACCCATCGAGCCGCGCCGCACGCCGCCTGCTTTCCGCACACGGCTCGCCTTCGTCGAGCCGATCGGCCGGCCCGAGGACATCGCCGCCGCGACCAGCCGTTTGCTCGCGGCCCTCTGCCGGCAGTTCGAGCAGGCGGGCGTCGGCGCACGCCGGCTGGACATCGCGCTCTATCGCGTCGACGGCTCGGTCGATCGCACTGGAATCGGCACCAGCCGGCCCAACCGCGACAACCCCAAGCTCATGAAGCTCTTCGAGGAGAAGCTGGGCGAGCTCGATCCCGGCTTCGGTGTCGAGCTGATGATCCTGGCCGCCCCCGAGGTCGAGGCCTGGGAGGGCACGCAGGACGCCCTGCCCGACGCCGGCGCGATCGCGGCTTCGCTGGGCGAGGACGGCACCATCGATCTCGCCGACCGCCTGGCGTTGCGCCTGGGCCCGGAAAACGTCGTGCGCCTGCTGCCGCGCGACAGCCATCTGCCCGAGCGCATGCAGACGACCGGTGCCGCGGCCAAGCCCGCATCGGCCGGCGCCTGGAAGCGCCTGGCGGGGATGAAGGGTGCCAGGCCAACGCGGCTGCTGCAGCGGCCCGAACCGGTCGATGTCATGGCCCACGTGCCCGACGATCCGCCCTCGGTCTTCCACTGGCGCCAGCATGCCCATCGCATCGTGCGCGCCGAGGGGCCCGAGCGCGTGGCCGACGAATGGTGGCGGCCCCGTCCCGACGGCAGCCGGCCGCCGGCCAACATCGTGCCGCCCTATCGCGACTACTACCGCGTCGAAGACGACGACGGCGGCCGCTTCTGGTTGTTCCGCGACGGGCCTTACCGGATGGCGGCCAACGGCCGGCAGACGGCCCGCTGGTTCCTCCATGGATTCTGCGCATGAAAAAGAACTCTCTCACCATCCGCGGGCTCGATGACAAGGTCATCGAAAACCTGAAGGCGCGCGCCCGCACGCGCCGCCATTCCCTCGAAGCCGAGCTGCGCGAGATCCTGAGCCAGGCCGCGCGCCAGCCGCTGGTCCTCGACCCGCTGGCCGAGGCCGACCGCATCGCCGCCATGACGCCGCTCGTGCGGCCGCCGATGGCCGAGGAGCGGCCGCTCCTGTGCGCGGGAGGCAAGCCATGATCGTGGTGATCGATCCCGGCGTCGCCATCAAATGGTTCGTCGAGGAGCCGCTCAGGCCGCAGGCGCGCTCGCTGCTGGTGCACGGCCACGAGGTGGTGGCGCCCGACATCCTGATCGCGGGCGTGGCCGAGCTCGCCTGGAAGAAGGCCGTGGCCGGCGAGATCGCGCCCGACCAGGCCGAGCCCATCGTGCGCAACATCGGCTTGCCCGCCTTCGTCTCGGCCTTCGTCGAATCGACCCGCCTGCGCAACCGCGCCCTGGCGCTGGCCCTGCAATGCGGCCGGCCGGTGCACGACTGCTTCTACGCCGCCTGCGCCGAGGCGGTGGGGGCGCCGCTGGTCAGCAGCGACGAGACCTTCCTGCAGGCCCTCAAGCTCGAGGGCATCGCGTTGCGCGGCGTGCCGCTGGCGCGCATCCACGAGCTCGCCGACGCGTGATCCCGGGAGCGCGACATGTATGCCGAGCTGCAGGTCACGACCAACTACAGCTTCCTGCGCAGCGGCTCGCATCCGGGCGAGCTGGCGCTGCAGGCGGTCGAGCTCGGCCATACCGCCGTCGGCATCACCGACCGCAACACGCTGGCCGGCGTGGTGCGGGCCTATGCGGCGCTGAAGGAATATTACGAAGAGCACCCGACGCCGGTGGAGCAGCAGACCAGGCTTCTGGTCGGCGCCCGCCTCGAGACGCGCGACGGCTATTCGCTGCTCGCCTACCCCACCGACCTCGACGCCTACAAGCGGCTGTCGCGCCTGCTGACGGTCGGCAACCGCCGCGCCGCCAAAGGCCAGTGCGACCTCACCTTCGACGATCTCGCGGCCTACGCCGAGGGTATTTTGGCGATCGTCCTGCCGCCGCGCCGGCCCGACGATCCGGCCTTCCGCGAACGGCTGCGGGCGCTCGCCCGACTGTTCGGGGATCGCTGCTACCTCGCCGGCACGGCGCTGTTCCGCGGCGACGATGCGCGCCGCCTCGCCCAGCTCGACAATCTCGCCGCCGAGATGGGCGTGGGCCTGGTCGCCACCAACGACGTGCATTACCACGCGCCCGAGCGGCGGGCGCTGCAGGACGTGGTGACGGCCATTCGGGTGGGTTGCACCGTCGACGCGCTGGGCTTCCGCCGCTTCGCCAGCGCCGAGCGGCATCTGAAATATCCCAAGGAGATGGCGCGCCTGTTCCGCCGCCATCCGCGCGCCATCGAGCGCACGCAGGAGATCGCGGGCCGCTGCCGCTTCACGCTCGACCAGCTCACCTACCAGTATCCCGTGATGTACGAGGGCGGCGAGACGCCCATGGACAAGCTCGTCCGGCTGACCTGGGACGGAGCGGCGTGGCGGTATCCCGAGGGCGTTCCGGAGGACATCGCCAATACGATCCGCCACGAGTTCGAGCTGATCCGCAACAAGCAGATCGCGCCCTACTTCCTGACCGTGCACGAGATCGTCACGCAGGCCCGCAAGATGGGCATCCTCTGCCAGGGCCGCGGCTCGGCCGCCAATTCCGTCGTCTGCTACTGCCTCGGCATCACCTCGGTGAACCCCAAGGAAGTAAAGGTCCTGTTCGAACGCTTCCTGTCCAACGAACGCGACGAGCCGCCCGACATCGACGTCGACTTCGAGCACGAGCGGCGCGAAGAGATCATCCAGTGGATCTACAATGAGAAAAGCCGCCATCGCGCCGCACTCGCCGCCACGGTGATCGCCTACAGGAGCCGCAGCGCCATCCGCGAGGTCGGCAAGGCGCTCGGCCTGTCGCCCGACACGGTGGGCGCCATGGCCGACACCGTGTGGGGCATGGGCTCGGGCGGCGTCGATAAAGGCCATGTGCGCGAGGCCGGCCTCGACCCCACCGATTCCCGCCTGATGCTGGCGCTCGAACTGTCGGCGGCGCTGTGTGGCTTTCCGCGTCATCTCTCCCAGCATGTCGGCGGCTTCGTGCTGACCGACGGGCGACTCGACGAACTGGTGCCGATCCAGAACGCGGCCATGGAAGACCGCACCGTCGTCGAATGGGACAAAGACGACCTCGACGCTCTCGGGATCTACAAGGTCGACGTGCTGGGGCTCGGCATGTTGACCTGCCTGCAGAAGAGCTTCGACCTGATCGAGAAGCACTACGGCGAGAAGCGCACCATCGGCATCGATCCTGTCGATCCCGCGGTGTTCGACATGCTGTGCAAGGCCAATTCGGTGGGCGTGTTCCAGGTCGAGAGCCGGGCGCAGATGTCGATGCTACCCCGGCTGAAGCCACGCAATTACTACGATCTCGTCGTCGAGGTGGCGATCGTGCGGCCCGGCCCCATCCAGGGCGGCATGGTGCATCCCTACCTGAAGAACCGAATCAAGGACCATAAGGACATCGAATATCCCGGAAAGCTCAGGAGCATCCTGGAAAGAACGCACGGCGTGCCCTTGTTCCAGGAGCAGGCCATGCAGATCGCCATCGTCGGCGCCGGCTTCGCGCCCGCCAAGGCCGACAAATTGCGTCGCGCCATGGCGACGTTCCGCCGGGCCGGCACGATCCACAAGCTCAAAGGGGACTTCATCGGAGGCATGGTCGACAACGGCTACGCGCTCGAATTTGCCGAACGCTGCTTCAAGCAGATCGAAGGCTTCGGTGAATACGGATTCCCGGAGAGCCACGCCGCGAGCTTCGCCATCCTGGTCTATGACTCCTCGTGGGTGAAGCACCACTACCCCGAAGTCTTCGCCGCCGCCCTGCTCAACTCCCAGCCGATGGGCTTCTATGCCCCGGCCCAGCTCGTGCGCGATGCGAAGGAACATGGCGTCGAGGTGCGGCCGCCCGACGTCAATGCCAGCGACTGGGACTGCACGCTCGAACCCAGCCAGAACAATCGTTGCGCACTGCGCCTTGGCCTGCGCCAGGTCACGGGCCTCTCGGAGGACGACGTCAAGCGCATGGTCGAGCGTCGTACCGAGCCCTATCGCGATCCAGCCGACCTGTGGCGCCGTTCCGGCCTCACCAAGCGCCAGATCGTGGCACTGGCCCGCGCCGACGCCTTCGCCTCGCTCGGACTATCGCGCCGCGACGTGCTGTGGGCCGTGCGCGGCTTCTCCGACGCCAAGCTGCCGCTGCTCGACGGTCCGGGCGAGCTGCGCGACCTCGAGCCCAAAGTCGCCCTGCCCTCGCTCACGCTCGGCGAGCAGGTGGTCGACGACTACGGCTCGTTCTCGATGTCGCTGCGTTCCCATCCGCTGGCGCTGCTGCGGCCGCGCTTCGCCGAGCGCGGCGTGTCGCCGACCGAAGTGCTGAAGACCTCGAAGAACGAAGACGAATTCATCCTCGCCGGCCTGGTCCTGGTGCGCCAGCGGCCGGGCACCGCCTCGGGCGTGGTGTTCGTCACCATCGAGGACGAGCACGGCATCGCCAATCTCGTGGTCTGGCCAAAAGTCTTCGAGGCCCATCGCCGCATCGTCATGGGCTCGCGCCTGCTCGGCGTGCGCGGCCACGTGCAGCGCGAGGGGCTGGTGATCCATCTCGTCGCCGAGGAGCTGTGGGACTGGTCGGCCGAACTCGATTCCATCGCCGAGATCGACGAGGACTTCCGGCTGGTCCACGGCCGCGGCGACGAGGTGCGTACCGATCCGGGCGATCGGCGTGTCCACCTGCCGGTCCCAGAAGCCAACGCCACGCGCCATCGCGTCAAGAAAGGCCAGCCCGCCAAGGGCTACGACCGCAGCCGCATCCATCTCGACCGGCCCAAGATCAAGATCGCCTCGCGCGATTTCCATTGATCCACATCAGTCGTCCTGAGCGTAGCGAAGGACCTCATCGCCGCTTGCAACCGACATGAGATCCTTCGCTGCGCTCAGGATGACATCAAAGCCGCGTCGCCTCGTCGATCAGCTCCTGGGCGGCGATGTCCAGAAGCTCGTCCTCGGCGGTGCCGTCGAGCACGCGCTCCTTGCCGATCTCCAGCAGCACCGGCACGGCGAGCGGCGAGATGCGGTCGAGCCTGCGGTAGTCGATGCGGCCCTTGGCGCGGCGCAACAGCTCGCCCAGGCGGCGCACGTCGGCGAGCTGCCAGGCGGCGTCCTGGCGGGTGGCACGCAACAGGATGTGGTCGGGCTCGTGCTTGCGCAGCGCGTCGTAGATCAGGTCGGAGCTGAAGGTGACCTGGCGGCGGGATTTCTCCTCGCCCGGGAAGCGCCGCTCGATCAGGCCGGCGATCACCGCGACGTTGCGGAACGAGCGGCGCAGCATGGTCGATTCGTCCATCCACGCCTCGAGGTCGTCGCCCAGCATGTCCTCGTCGAACAGCTGGTCGAGCTGGGCCTTGGTCGGCGGCCTGAGGCCCCAGATGCCGAGCACATAGTCGGTGGCGACGAAGCCCAGCGGCTTCAGGCCCATGCGCTCCATGCGGCGGGTGAGCAGCATGCCCAGCGTCTGGTGGGCGTTCCGGCCCTCGAAGCAGTAGGCGACGATGAACTGCTTGGCGCCGCGCGGGAATCCCTCGATCAGCAGGCGATTGCTCGCCGGCAAGGTGGAACGGATGCGCTGCACGCGCAGCCATTCGCGCACCTCGGGCGGCAGCTTGGGATGCCGCGACGGGTCCTGCAGGATGCCGCGGACTCGCTCGGCGAGGAAGGTCGAGAGCGGCAGGCGGCCACCGCCATAGGCCGGCACCTTGGGATCGCCGCCGGTCGCGGGCGAGCATTGGGCTATCAGTTCCTTGACGCCCTCGAAGCGCAGCATGCGACCGCCGAAAACGAAGGTGTCGCCCGGCACCAAGCCCTGGATGAAGGACTCCTCGACCTCGCCCAGGATGGGGCCACGCCTCAGCTTCACCTTGATCAGCGGCAGCTCGACGATGGTGCCGACATTCATGCGGAACTGCCGCGCCACCAAGGGCGAGGCCAGCATCCAGCGCCCGTCGGGCAACTGCTTCAATCGGTGCCAGCGCTCGTAGGCCGCCAGCGCGTAGCCGCCGGTGGCGACGAAATCGAAAGTGTCGTCGAAGTCCTTGCGCGGCAATTCGCGATAAGGCTGCGTCGTCAGCACCTCCTCGTAGAGCTGGTCGCGGTCGATCGGCTGAGCGCAGGCGCAGCCGACGATGTGCTGGGCGAGCACGTCGAGGCAGGGCGGCCGCGGCGGCTCGCCGTCGAGTTCGCGCGCCTCGACGGCTTCGAGAGCCGCCAGCGATTCCAGCACCTCAAAGCGGTTGGCCGGCGCGATCATGGCGCGGCTGGGCTCGTCGAGCCGGTGGTTGGCGCGGCCGATCCTCTGCATCAGGCGGCTCACGCCCTTGGGCGCGCCCATCTGGATCACGAGATCGACGTCGCCCCAGTCGATGCCGAGATCGAGCGAGGAGGTCGCCACCACGGCGCGCAATTTGCCCGCGGCCATCGCCGCCTCGACCTTGCGGCGCTGCTCGACGGCGAGCGAGCCGTGATGCAGGCCGATCGCCAGGTTCTCCTCGTTGATGCGCCACAGCCGGTCGAACACCAGCTCGGCCTGCGCGCGCGTGTTCACGAACACGATCGAGGTCTTGTGCTGGCGGATGATGTTGTAGACCTCGGGCACCGCGTGATGGCCCATGTGACCGCCCCACGGCAGGCGTTCCTGGGCGTCGATGATGCTGACGACCGGCTGCGCGCCGGGTTCGCCCTGCACGATCTCGACCTCGTCCTTGACGGCCAGGAATTCCGCCATGGCCGGCGGATCGGCGACCGTGGCCGACAGGCCGACGAAGCGCACCTGCGGCGCCAAGGTGGCGACGCGCGCCAGGCAAAGCGCCAGGTGATGGCCGCGCTTGCTGGTGGCGAAGGAATGCAGCTCGTCGATGATCACGCAGCGAAGGCTGGCGAAGAACCGCATGGCGTCGGGGTAGCTCAGCAGCAGCGCCAGCGACTCCGGCGTGGTCATCAGGAGATCGGGCGGCCGCTCGCGCTGGCGCAGGCGGCGGCTCTGCGGCGTGTCGCCGGTGCGGCTTTCGGCGCGCACCGGCAAGCGCCATCTCGGCGATCGGCATCTCGAGGTTGCGGCGGATGTCGGTGGCCAGCGCCTTCAGGGGCGAGATGTAGAGCGTGTGCAGCTCGCCCTTGCCCTTCTTGTGGGCGAGGTCGCGGCCGGCGAGCCGCCGCTCGGTGAGCTCGATCAATGACGGCAGGAAGCCCGCCAGGGTCTTGCCGCCGCCGGTCGGGGCGATCAGCAGCGCGCTCTTGCCCTGGCGGGCGAGGTCGATCAGCGCGAGCTGGTGCGGCCGCGGCGCCCATCCGCGGCTCTCGAACCAGCGTGAAAACAGGTCGGGAAGACCTATATCTCGCCGGTAGGATGCATCAGCTTCAATGACCGACACAATCGATCCTCGCTCCTGGCTCTACCCGACGCCGCGCGGCCTCTACTGCAAGCCCGGAGACTTTTACATCGATCCGGCGGTGGCGGTCCCGCGCGCCGTGGTCACCCACGGCCACGGCGACCATGCCCGGCCCGGCCATCGCGCCGCGCTGGCCACGCCCGAGACGCTGGCGATCATGCGCACGCGCTTCGAGGACATGCCCGACACCAGCCAGCAGCCGCTGAAATATGGCGAAAGCGTGCGAATCGGCGACGTGGATGTCGAGCTGGCCCCGGCCGGGCACATCCTGGGCTCGGCGCAAGCAGTGCTGGCATTCAAGGGCCAGCGCATTGTCGTGTCGGGCGATTTCAAGCGCCGGCCCGATCCGACCTGCCCGGCCTTCGAGCCGATCCCCTGCGACGTCTTCATCACCGAGGCCACGTTCGCCCTGCCCGTCTTCCACCATCCCTCCGACATGGGCGAGATCGGCAAGCTGTTGCGCTCGGTCGCGACCTTCCCCGAACGTACGCACTTGGTGGGCGTCTACGCCCTCGGCAAGTGCCAGCGCGTCATCAAGCTTCTGCGCGCGGCGGGCTGGGACAAGCGCATCTGGCTGCACGGCAGCCTGATGGCCCTCTGCAAGCTCTACCAGGAGCAGGGCGTCGATCTCGGCGACATCGCCCATGTCTCCGACGCCATCCTGGAAAACTTCCGCGGCGCCATCGTGCTCTGCCCGCCCTCGGCCCTCGCCGACCGATGGTCGCGGCGCTTTGCCGATCCGGTGCCCGCGGTGTGCTCGGGCTGGATGCGGGTGCGCGCCCGCGCCCGCCAGAGCGGCGCCGAGCTGCCGCTGATCATCTCCGACCATGCCGACTGGCCCGAGCTCTGCCAGACGCTGAAAGACGTCGGCGCACCCAAGGTGTGGGTGACGCATGGCCGCGAGGAGGCCCTGGTCCACATGGCGCGCTCGCTCGGCATCGATGCCGAAGCGCTGCATCTCGCCGGCCGCGAGGAAGAAGGCACCTGATGCAGGCCTTCGCCGCCCTGCTCGACGCGCTCTCCTACCAGCCGGCCCGCAACGCCAAGCTCCGGCTGATCGAGACGTATCTGAAGGAGACGCCCGATCCCGACCGCGGCTGGGCACTGGCGGCGCTGACCAGCGGGCTCGACTTCCCCGCGGCGAAGCCCGCCCTGCTGCGCGGCTTCGGCGAGGACAAGATCGGGCTAGAACTGTTCCACCTCTCCTACGACTATGTCGGCGATCTCGCCGAGACGCTGTCGCTGATCTGGGAGACCGATCCCGATGCCGGGCCGCCGCCCACGTTGGGCGAGGTCGTGGACACGCTGCAGACCGCCACCAAGATGCAGACGCCGGCGATCCTGAAGCGCTGGCTCGACTCGCTGGACGCCACCGGACGGTGGGCGTTGCTGAAGCTGCTGACCGGCGCGCTCAGGGTCGGCGTCTCGGCGCGCCTGGCCAAGCAGGCGGTGGCCAATATCGGCAACCAGCCGGTCGATGCCGTGGAAGAGATCTGGCACGGCCTCTCGCCGCCCTACCGGCCGCTGTTCGACTGGCTGCTGCACGACGCGCCGAGGCCCAGCAGCAATGCCGGCGGCGCCTTCCTGCCGCCGATGCTGGCCAATCCCATCGAGCGCGCCGAGCTCGACGCGTTCGATCCGACGCACTTCCGCGCCGAATGGAAATGGGACGGCATCCGCGTGCAGGTCGCCTCGTCGGGCGGCGTGAAGCGGCTGTACAGCCGCGCCGGCGAGGACGTGTCGGGCGCCTTCCCCGACATCATCGAGGCGATCGACTTCGAGGGCGTGTTCGACGGCGAGCTTCTGGTGCGTCGCGAGGAGACCGTGGCGCCGTTCAACGACCTGCAGCAGCGGCTGAACCGCAAGGTCGTCACGCCCAAGATGCTGAAGGACCATCCTGCACACGTGCGGCTCTACGACGTGCTGTGGCTGGAAGGCGAGGACCTGCGCGCACTGAGCTTCGACCAGCGCCGCGCCCGGCTGGAAGCCTGGAACGCCGAGAAGCCCCGGTCGCGTTTCGACGTTTCGCCGCTGGTGGTCTTCACCGACTGGGCCCATCTCGCCCAGTTGCGCGAGCAGATGACCAGCGACGGCATCGAAGGGCTGATGCTGAAGCGTGGCGATTCCGCCTATCTCGCCGGCCGGCCCAAGGGGCCGTGGTTCAAGTGGAAGCGCGATCCCATGCTGGTCGACTGCGTCCTGATGTACGCCCAGCGCGGCCACGGCAAGCGCAGCTCCTTCTACTCCGACTTCACCTTCGGCTGCTGGCGCGAGGCGGCGGGCAAGCGCGAGCTGGCGCCGGTCGGCAAGGCCTATTTCGGCTTCACCGACGAGGAGCTGCGCTGGCTCGACAAGTGGGTCCGCGACCATACGACCAACCGCTTCGGGCCGGTGCGCGAGGTGTCGCCCGGGCTGGTCCTGGAGATCGCCTTCGACGGCATCGCCCGCTCGACCCGCCACAAATCAGGCCTGGCCATGCGATTCCCGCGAATCAATCGCATCCGGACCGACAAACCGGCTGCCGAGGCCGACACAATAGACAATCTCCTCAAGCTCTTAGGCCCCCAAGACAGCGGGACAGGGCTCGAAAAGCCCGCCGAAAGTGCCTATGTTACGGCACCATGATCGACCCGTTCGGCCGGCATATCTCCTACCTGCGCGTCTCTGTGACGGACCGCTGCGATTTCCGCTGCGTCTATTGCATGGCCGAGGACATGACCTTCCTGCCCAAGGCGGAGGTCCTGTCGCTCGAGGAGCTCGAGCGGCTGTGCTCGGCCTTCGTGCGCCGCGGCGTGAAGAAGCTCCGACTGACCGGCGGCGAGCCGCTGGTGCGCAAGAACGTGATGTCGCTGATCAAGGGCCTGGGGCGCCACCTCGACAGCGGCGCGCTCGAGGAGCTCACCCTCACCACCAACGGCAGCCAGCTTGCCAAGTACGCCAAGGAACTGGTCGCGGTCGGCGTGAAGCGTCTCAACGTGTCGATGGACACGCTCGACAGGGACAAGTTTCGCGAGCTGACGCGCTGGGGCGATCTCGACCAGGTGATGCGCGGCATCGATGCCGCCCAGGATGCCGGCCTGCACATCAAGATCAACGCGGTGGCATTGCGCGGCGTCAACGACATGGAATTCGACGAGCTGATCCGCTGGACCCACGGCCGCGGCATGGACCTCACCCTGATCGAGGTCATGCCGATGGGCGAGATCGGCGACGCGGCGCGGCTCGACCAGTACCTGCCATTGTCGCTCGCCCGCGCCGAGATCGCCAAGCACTTCACGCTCACCGAGACCGACTATCGCACCGGCGGGCCGGCACGCTACTTCAAGGTCGAGGAGACCGGCGGGCGGCTGGGCTTCATCACGCCGCTCACCCACAATTTCTGCGAAAGCTGCAATCGCGTGCGGCTGACCTGCACCGGCACGCTCTACATGTGCCTCGGCCAGGAAGACGCAGCCGATCTTCGCGCACCCTTGCGCGCCTCGGAAAGCGACGAGCTTCTCGACCAGGCGATCACCGAGGCGATCGCGCGCAAGCCCAAGGGCCACGACTTCATCATCGATCGCCGCCACAACGGCCCGGCCGTGCCGCGCCACATGAGCGTGACCGGCGGCTGACAGGGGCGGCTAAGCCTCCGGTCCCGCCTTCGTATCCGCTGTCTTGATCTGCGCCCGCCGCACCGCTTCGCGGTGCGAGATGTACATGGCGCTGGCGAAGATCACCGCCGCGCCGACGAAGGTCCAGACGTCGGGCGACTGGAAGAACAGCAAGTAGCCCAATAGCGTATTCCAGATCAGCGACAGGAAGCCGATCGGCTGCAGCAGCGTGATGTCGGCAAGCTGATAGCCGCGCTGCTGGCAGATATGGCCCATGGTGCCAGCCGCGCCGGCGGCGATGAACCATAAAAGATCGACCCAGCTCGGCGTCTGCCAGAACCAGATGGCAAGCGGCGCGGCGCAGACCACGATCACAATGTTCTGCCAGATGACGATGGTGCTGGCCGAATCGGTACGCGCCAGCGCCTTGGAGATCAGGTTGGAGGCCGAGAAGATCGGAGTCGAGACCAGGATGCAGATGACACCGAGATGGAGCGCCGAAAAGCCTGGTCGAATGATGATCATGGCGCCGATGAAACCCACGATGACGGCAAGCCAGCGCCTCAACCGTACGTCCTCGCCCAGGAACAGCGCCGCGCCGATGGTGACAAAGATCGGGCCGGTGAAGCCGAGCGCCGTGATCTCGGCCAGCGTGGTGAGTGGCAGGGCCACGAACCACAGCATCATGCCCACGGTATGGATGGCGCCGCGCGAGATGTGCAGGCCCAACCGGTTGGTGTGCAGCGAGCGGTAGGGTCCCAGCCGAATCACCAGCGGCAGCAGGAACATGGCGCCGAACAGGTAGCGCAGGAACGCCATGACGTAGGGATTGAGGTGCTGCGAGGGGATCAGCGTGAAGACGTTGAGCAGCGCGAACACCACCCCGGAGAGGCCGACCCAAATGATTCCGCGAAGATTGGGCGGCAGCGCCAACCAGCGAGCGACAAGAGAAGACACGCCGCGACTATGTCACGACGTGTGAACCATCGCACCCTTGCCGATAATCTTGTTCCGCGACTCTAAGCCTCGCCGACCGACTCGCCGTCGGTCTGCACCGTTGGGATGACGTAGGCGCCGTCACGCAGGTCAGAGACCCGCTCGACCAGCTTCTCGAGGTAGGGATCGTGGATGTGCAGGGCGCGTGCGTGAGCGGCGGTGTGGGCGAGATAATCGCGGCAGGCGCCGCGGCGGCCCTCGGCGAAAGCGATGTGATGCGCCGCCCGCTCGATCGGCAGGTCGCCGCAATACTGGCAGTGCGCGGTGTCGACGACGAAGGTGATGGCGGTGACGGTGCGGCCGTCGCGCAGCGTCGTGGGGATCCAGCGCGGGTTGGTAGATGCCGGCCAGCATCTCGCGATTCCACAGGAGGCCGAGCTCGCTCTCGACCTGCTGCGGCGCCAGCCGATAGGCGATGCCCTCGCACGCCCCGCCCTGCTCGAGCGCTAGCATCAGGCCGGGCAGCTCGGGCGTGCCGCGACCCATCGGCATCCAGAAGCAGAAGGAACGGCGCCAGCCGTCGACACGACAGGGTTGCTGCTCGGCGAACTCGATGAGCGGATTCCACATCAGCGAACCGTAGGCGAAGACCCAGACCTCCTCGCCGGGCTGGTACCGCGCCATCGCCATCTTGAAGCTCGCCTCGCGCTCCTCTGCCGACAGGAAGAAGTGGTACCCGGCCTTGTGGGCGTCGGCGACGATCTGGTCGATGATCTCCGACGTCAGGTCTTCGCGCTTGAGCACGACCGGCCTCTCAGACGCCGTACACGATGGACATGGTCTCGGCGACGCACGCTGGCCGATCCTGTCCTTCGATTTCGATGGTGACCTGGTTGGTCAGCCGCACGCCGCCCTTGTCCATCGGGTCGGCGGCGAGAAGCTTGGCCCGCGCGCGCACCCGCGAACCCGCCGGCACGGGGCTGGTGAAGCGCACCTTGTTGCAGCCGTAGTTGATGCCGTTGCGCACGTTGTTGATGTGCGAAATCTGATGATTGAGCATCGGGATCAAGGACAAGGTCAAAAAGCCATGGGCGATGGTCTTGCCGCCCGGCATGTCCTTCTTGGCCCGCTCGACATCGACGTGAATCCACTGGTGATCACCGGTCGCCTCGGCGAACTGGTTGATCCTGTCCTGCGAAACCTCGACCCAGTCGCTAACCCCAATTTCCTGGCCCACGTATTTGTGCATTTCGTTCGGGTGGGCGAATTCCCTTTTTGCCATTTTCCCTAACCTCGGCGAATTTTATTGCCTTATCCCTGCAAGATAACATGAATCCGTACGTATTCGGACAACTCTATCTTTGCGAGCACCCCCTGCCCACACGCCGGATCATAGTTCAGTGATATTCAGCCCCGCCCTCCATTCGAGTGCCATTTGTAGCGATAGGGTCGCATTTGTATCGTCGCTCCCTTTTGCCCATCATGCACTCCACAAGATTGCACATGAGGGAGCCCCAGGATGTCATACGAGACGGTTTTGTACACAGTTTCCGACCGTATTTGCACTATCGCACTCAACCGTCCCGAGAAATTGAATGCATGGACGCGCCAGATGCATTTCGATCTCAAGGACGCCATGCACACCGCCGGCGCCGACCCTGAGGTCCGCGCGATCATCCTGACGGGGGCCGGCCGCGGCTTCTGTGCCGGTGCCGACATGGGCGGCCTGCAGGCCATCGGCGCGGGCGGCGGCTCCGCCGATCGCTCGACCAAGGCCGCACCGGCACTGCAAGGGGGCAGCACCCTGCCCGAGTTCAGGATGAACTACTCCTACTTCCCGGCGATCCCGAAATTCATCATCGCGGCGATCAACGGCCCGGCCGCCGGCCTGGGCTTCGTCATCCCGCTCTATGCCGATCTGCGGTTCGCCGCGGAATTGGCCGTCTTCACCACGTCGTTCGCCCAGCGCGGCCTGATCGCCGAACACGGCGTAAGCTGGCTGCTGCCGCGCCTGGTCGGCCTGCCGGCGGCGATGGATCTCCTGTGCTCGGCTCGCAAGTTCCGCGCCCCTGAAGCGCTGTCGCTCGGCCTGGTCAGCCGCGTCATCCCCGACGACAAGCTGATGGCCGAGA
The DNA here is from genome assembly GCA_963809025.1 of uncultured Alphaproteobacteria bacterium. GTDB lineage: Bacteria > Pseudomonadota > Alphaproteobacteria > Reyranellales > Reyranellaceae > Reyranella. The sequence goes on from CAWEIE010000050.1 coordinate 521,918, forward strand.
CCCGGGCCTACGCCAGCCTGCTCGCCAACACCGTCTCGCCGCGCTCGGTGGCGGTGATGAAGCGGCAGATCTGGGAGGCCGAGTTCCAGACCCTGGCCGAGGCCACTACCCAGGCCAACCACGAGATGGAGCTTTCGTTCCAGACCGCCGACTTCAAGGAAGGCGTCGCCCACTTCCTGGAGAAGCGTGCGGCGCGGTTCACGGGTCACTGATGTTGTCATCCCGAGGGCGAAGCCCGAGGGACCTTTAAGGTAACAGTAAAGGCCCGCGCTACGCTCGGGATGACAGCGTCTTCCTTACTTGAACGGCCGCTCCTTCCACCACGGGAAGTAGGGCGGCATGTCGCTGGTCACTTTCATGGGGAATTTCGCCGGGCGCTTTTCGAGGAAGGCGGTCACTCCCTCCTTCACGTCGTCCGACTTGCCGCGGGCGTAGATGCCTTTGGAATCGACCTTGTGCGCCTCCATCGGGTGATCCGCCCCCAGCATCTTCCAGATCATCTGCCGGTTCAGCGCCACCGACACAGGCGCAGTGTTGTCGGCGATCTCACGCGCCAGCGCGTAAGCCGCCGGCAGGAGCTCATCCGCCTTGTGCACCGAACGCACCAGCCGGCCCTTCAGCGCCTCCTCGGCCGAGAAGACACGGCCGGTCATCACCCATTCCAGCGCCTGCTGCGGGCCCACCAGACGCGGCAGGAACCAGCTCGAGCAAGCCTCCATGACGATGGCGCGGCGCGTGAAGACGAAGCCGTAGCGCGCCGCCTCGGAGGCGAGCCGCACGTCCATGGCGAGCTGCATGGTGACGCCGACGCCGACGGCCGGACCGTTGCAGGCGGCGATGGTGGGCTTCAGGAGATCGAACAGGCGCAGCGTGAACAGGCCGCCGCCGTCGCGATGGCCGTCGAGCCCGGGATCGACCGGCCCACGATTCTCGGCATTGAAGGTGTTGGCGCCGCCCGACAGGTCGGCGCCGGCGCAGAAGCCGCGGCCCGCACCCGTGAACACCACGGCGCGCACATCGTCGTCGCGGTCGGCGCGGTCCATGGCATCGAGCAGTTCCGACAGCATCCTCCCGGTAAAGGCGTTGAGCTTGTCGGGACGATTGAGGGTTATCGTGAGGATGCCGTTCTGGGCTTCGTACTTGATCTGCTTGTAGTCCACGGATGAGTCCTCACGTCTGATTGATCAGCACCACACCGCCCATGATGAGGACGATGCCGCCGATCTGCTTGATGCCGAACGGCTCACCGAAAAGGAAGTGGCCGAGCACTGCCACGATCGCATAGGAGAGAGACACGCTGGGAAAGGCGACCGACACCGGGATCTTCCGTAGCGCGATGAGGTAGAGAAAGGCGGCCGCGCGCATAGAGGGCAAGCCCGCAGAGCGTCGTCGGCCGCAGTACTTGGCCGATGAAGTCCGTGGCGTCGGCGGCGCCGGCCTTGAGCAGCATCTGGCCGATGATGCCGGCCACAATGCCGATGCCGAGCGCCACGTAGTAGACCGTCATCGTTCGGGACTCCCTCGGGAAAGTTCGCGGTGCGGCTGGCCCCCGGCGCGTGTGTCGACCTTGGGCCGTTCGATCTCCAGGCCGGCCGCGCCGCGATGGAAGACCTCGCGCACGAGGTACTGCGGCTTGCGGTTCACAGCGAGAAACATGCGGCCGAGATACTCGCCGATCAGCCCAACCACCACGAGCTGCACGCCGGCCAGCACCAGCACCGCCACCATCAGCGACGCCCAGCCTTGCGGCGGCCTGTCCGAGAGGATCGCCTCAATGACGACGATGGCGGCGGCGAGCGCGCCCAGCGCGCCGAAGCCCAGGCCGAACAGCGTGGCGAGCCGCAGTGGCATCACCGAGAAATTGAGGAACATCGACAGCCACAGTCGCACCAGGCGACGCAGCGTGTAGTTCGACTGGCCCTCGATGCGCGGCAGATGGTCGACCTGCAGGCGCCCGACATTCTGCGTGACCTGGAACACCAGCCCGTCGACATAGGGATAGGGTCCTTCGTAGCTCGCCGTGATGCGCTCGCGCACGAAGGCGGAGATGCAGCGGAAGCTCGAGAGATAGAGGCCGGGCGGCTTGTCGATCAGGCGGTCGGCGACCCAGTTGGTGAAGCGGCTGCCGAGGTTGCGCCAGGCGGCGTGCTGCTTCTCGGCATAGTAGGTGTACACCGCGTCGTAGTTGCCGTCGCGCGCATGCTCGAACAGCCGCTTCACCTCGCCCGGCGGATTCTGCAGGTCATCGTCCATGGTGATGGCGAAGGCGCCGCGTGCTCGGGCAAGTCCCGCCATGACCGCATTGTGCTCGCCGAAATTGCGGCTGAGGCTCAGCACCGTGACCGGCGCGCCGGGCTCAGCGGCAAGCTGTTTGCAGACATCGAGGCTGTTGTCGGGGCTGCAATCGACCACCAGGACGATCTCCAGCCCGCCCTCGATGTCGAGGCCGCGCAGGGCGCCCACCAGGTCGCCGACGGTGCCGGCGCCGTTGTAGACGGGAACGACCACGGAAAGCGCCGGCGCGGACACCTCAGCCATCTCGGGCAGTCCCATCGCGCGCAGCGACAACGATCAGCGAACCGCCGAACGGCAGGTTGATGCCGGCGGCGATCACCCGCCGCTCGACGGCAAGAGCCGTCGAGAACAGCGCATCGAGCCAGCGTGGAAAGTCGCGCACGTCGCTTTCGGCGTCGTCACGCTCGAGCAGTCGGTGGATCAGCATCAGGGGAAACAGCAGGGTGTTCCAATAGCTGGACCTCAGCACGCGAAAGCCGTTGCCCGTGAGCAAGGCCCGCGCCTGACGGCCGGTGAAGCGGCGCACATTGTGCACGCGCCGGTCATGCGCCGACAACAACCAGCCATAGGCCGGCAGATTGAAAATCGCGATCGCGCCCGGCCGCAGGCAACGATGCGCCTCCTTGAGGGCAAGCGCTGGCTCGACTCCGCCGTGGCAAAGGACATCGATCGACAGGTAGCCGCCCAGCGCGCCGCCGCCCAAGGGCATTTCGGTGACCGAGCCCGCAGCCACCGGCCGGCCCGCCTTGGCCGCGGCGAACGATGCCGCCACCTGGTCGTACTCCAGGCCGAAGGTGGGATTGCCGGCCACCGAGGGCCCGAGCTTCAGCAGCATGCCGCCGGTGCCGCAGCCGGCGTCGAGCACGGGCCCGGCGCTCTGCGAGCGCGACAGGGCGCGGGTCAGAAGCTCTGCGACAAGCGTACGCAGGCCGCGATACCACCACATGCGGTCCTCGACGTCGTGCATGCGCTCGTATTCGACCCGTTCCACGCCGTGTCCGCCTCTCGCGAGTGTCGTCTTGCCGCCTGCTTATGATATCTTCATCCTGCCTTGCCAACCGCCGCGACCAAGCCCCCGACAGTTCCGCCGAGCATCGAACGGCTTCTGCTCCTGCCCCTGATCGCGCTGCCGATCCTGTGGCTGGCCGGTTATTTCTTCCCGCCCATCAACCACGACGTCGCCGCCATCCTCGACGTGTCGGCGCGCTGGGTGAACGGCGAGCGGCTCTATGTCGAGGTGATCGACGAGAACCTGCCGCTCACCTTCGTCGTGCACGCGGTGCCCGTGCTGACCTCCAAGATCCTGCCGGGCGACCCCTCGTTCTGGTTCACCGCCTGGGTGGTCGCCGGCATCTTCGCCTCGTTCTGGGCCTGCCGCCGCCTGGTCAAGCTCGTGCCGTCGGCCGACCATGCGCTGACCGAGGCCCTGCTGCCGCCGGTCCTGCTGTTCCTGTTCACCGTGCTGCCCAACGAGCATTTCGGCCAGCGCGAGCACATCGTGTTCGTGGCCTCGGCGCCCTACATGATCGCCTCGATGGCGCGCGCCGAGGGCATCCTGCTGGGGCGCGGCGCATCGATCGCCATCGGCCTGTTCGCCGGCGTGGCCCTGGCGATGAAGCCGCACTATCTCGCCATCCCGGCCGTGCTCGAGCTTTACCTTCTGCTCCGCCGCGGCTGGCGCCCCACGCTCAGCGACCTCATCCCCTGGTCGATCGGCCTGGTGGCGGTGGCGCACTTCGTGTCGATGTACACGATCTTCCACGAATACGGCACGTTCGTCATGCCGCTGGCGGTCGAGGCCTACGCACCGATCGGCGACGCCGGCTGGCGCGGCGTGCTGACCAGCAACGTCATGGGGCCGACGCTGCTGGCGCTGGTGATCTTCGGCCTGATCGCGGTGATCTTCACCAAGACCGTGGCAGCGCGCGTGCTGGTCGCCTACGGCATCGGGGCGGCGCTCTCGGCCATCGCCCAGGCCAAGGGCTGGCCGTATCACGTGCTGCCCGCGCTGTCGGCAGCGATCCTGCTGGCGGCGCTGACCGTATCGCAGACCGTCGACCGCTATCTGCCGATCAGCCGCAGCGGCCATCACCTGCCGGTGGCGGTGATCTCGGCGACACTGATGGTGCTGCTCTACTTCCAAGCGGCGCTCTACACGCCGCCCTTCTACAAGCAGCGCCAGTTCGAGGAGTCGATCGGCGGGCGCCTGCAGCACATCATCGAGCAGAACGCGCCCCATCGCACGATCCTGGCGCTGTCGCCGGGCATCTATCCGCTGTGGCCGATGATCAATTACATCGGCGGCCGCATGACCATGCGGTTCCTCACCATGTGGGTGCTGCAGGGTGTCTATGCGACCTGCGACGACTTCCCGGCGCTCTATAATCCGCCCGACACGATGGGCAATTCAGAGAAGATGGTGTTCGACCAGGTGAGCGAGGATTTCGCCCGTGAGCAGCCTGACCTGCTGATCGTCGACCACATCGCCGGCATTCCGCGCTGCCAGGGCAAGGAGTTCGATTATCTCGAGTACTTCATGCAGAACCGGGTGTTCGCCGATGCGTTCGAGGGCTACGAGCACCTGATGGATTTCGACCGGTATCGGATTTATCGGCGGAAGAAGAAGTAACCTTCACCTCGCCCGTCATACGGGGGAGGCCGGGAGGGGGAAGGCCCCCAGTCGAGACCTCTCCTAGAAGAAGATCATGATCTTCTTCTTTATCAATGCCTGCTTATGCGGCTTCCCCCTCCCGGCCTCGACCCCGTATGACGGCGGATGTGGTGAGAGCTGGAACAGGAAGCTCATCCCATGCTGCGCATTTGCGCGGTGGCCAACCGCTTGGCGCCCTTGCGCTTGGCCGCCGCGATCGCCGCCTTGGCATCGGCCAACAGGGCCGGTTGATTGTCCTTCACCGCCAGGACGTAGTCGCCGCCGCGGTCTGTAATCGCCTTGGCCATGGCGCGGTGACAGTGCAGAGCGTCGGCCGTCACCACGCAGCCCTTGAGCTCGATCAGCTCGATGAGCTGCCGAGCGGCGGCGGCTTCGTTGTTGTTAGGCGCCAGCATGTTGGCCAGCGCCATGCGGGTCTGCGCCGCCCACACCGTGACCATCACCGGCGGCATGTGGCTCTTGCCGCTCTCGTAGCCGCGCCGCAACGCCTTGCCGTCGACGGCTACTACGCCTTTCGGGCGCTTGATCTTGGCGGCCTTGGCGAACGCCTCCATGAACCGCTGAAAAGATCGCTCGAAGGCCTGCGGATCGAGCATGCGGAACACCCGGCTGAAGGTGTCGTGGCTGGGCAGCCCGTGCTTGAGTTCCAAGATCGGTGTATGACGGGGAGGTGGAAGAGCCGGCTTAGTTACTCCCACGTCCCCATCGCCTTCGCCCGCATCGCCTCGGGGATCTTCTCGACATCCGGCACCTTGAACACGCCCGAGGCGACCAGGACGATCTCGCCGCCGCAAACCAGGTCGCAGCTGCAGAAGCAGAAGTTGATGGTGCGCCGGGCGATGCGCGCGGTGCCTTCCAGCCACTGGCCAAGCCGCGCGCCGCGCACGAACTCGGTGCTGAGCGACACCGTCGGATGCGGCCAGCGGATGCCGGTGGCATGGCCCGAGCCCACGCCCATCACCATGTCGGCCACGGTCACCAGCAGTCCGCCATGCGCCCAGCCCATGGGGTTGCCGTGACGCGGCTCGAGCGGCAGGCCGACCCGGAGCTTCTCGCCCTCGACCTTGACCCAGAGCGGGCCGATCAGCCCGACGAAGCTGTCGGGCACATCGAGCTTGCGGAAACCTTCGGGAATCAGCGTATCGGTCATGAGCCAAGCCCGTCCTTGGAAGCGGCGAATTTCTCGAGCGCGGCGCGCACCGCGGGCTCGAACGCCATGCTGCGGTGGGTCTCCTCGTTCAGCGAGACCATGATCGCCTGCAGCACGGCGGTGCAGTTGCCCTCGCCGTCGAACAGACCGTGGCCGATCACGCACTTGCGCTCGCGCACCTCCAGGAGGCGGGCGCAGGCCGTGGCGCGGCCGGGGAAGAACATCTGGCGCTTGAAGTCGATCTCCAGCCGGCCGACGACGACGCGAAAGCGCGGCAAGCCCGCCCCCTTCAAGGATTGGCGCACGATCGCCCGCATGTAGGAGACGCGGGCATTCTCCAGAAGCTGCAGGAAGGCGCCATTGTTGACATGGCCATTGGCGTCGACGTCGGCGAAACGCAGATGCTCCTCGGTGGCGAATCCGTAGATCCGCCGGTCCGTCAGGTCGAGACTCACTCGATCAATTCTCCCTGAATTCCAGCGTGAGATCGGCTGCCTCGGAAGGCGGCACGAGCAGCCGGCCCGAGTCGGGCTGGCTCGCCTTGACGCCATTCTTCTTCAGAAGCGCCGCGCAGGCCGCGAGGTTCTCGACCCTGATGCTGAGCAGCGCCGGATGATCGACCGGACGGACCGGCGTGATTCCCGGATAGCGCCGCAGGTAGTCCTGGCGGTTCATGTAGTGGATGGGCTGGGTGCCGGTGTCGGCCACGATACCGCCGCCCTCGCCGCGCACCGTGCCCTTGCCGAAGTACTTCTCGAGCTCGGCGGTCCACCTGGCCGGCTGCTCGGCGATCACGGTGACGCCCAGGATGCCGCGCGCACCGTTGGGGTGCTGCGCCCATTCGCTGCGATAGACGAACTGCGGCGTGAGATGCTCGCAGACGAAGAAGCCGACCACCGGCATGTGAGTCTTGGGGATGCGCACGGTGCGGAACTGCGCATGCTCGGTCTTGCCCGCGATCTCGACGGCGCGATCGAAGAACAACGGCGCATCGGGCTGCAGACCCGCCGCCTTGAAGGCGTCGAAGGCGAGATCGGCGCCATCGGTCGCGAGAGCGACGTTGGCCAGCCCTCCACCACCCTTCAGCCATTCGCGCCGCTCGGCATTGAATTCCGTGTCCTCGACGATGCCTAGAATCTCGAAATAGTCGGTGTCGAAGATCATCAGGTGGTTGGCCGTGCCGAGCTTCCTGTGGAAGCCGCGCGGCTGGACCTGGAAGCCGAGCTTGGCGTATGCGGCCTCGGCTGCATCGATGCCGTCGACCATGACCACGACGTGGTCGAGCCCGCGTACGGCACCCTTCATGCCGGCCTCCGTCGCACCATGTTGGTCCCCTTGAGCGTCATCACCAGCTCGCCCTTCTGGTTGGTGGCGCGCCATTGCTCGTGGACGATCCCCATCTCCGGCCGGCTCTTGGACGGCACCTTGCCGGCGCATTCGACCCAGGCATTGAGCGTGTCGCCCGGCCGCACCGGCTTCAGCCAGCGGACCTCGTCGACCCCCGGCGAGCCCAGCGCCGTGCGCTGGTCGACGTAGTTGTCGACGAACAGCCGCATCAGCTTGGCGGTGACGTGCCAGCCCGAGGCTATGAGGCTGCCGAACATCGATTGCCGGGCGGCGCCGGCGTCGACGTGGAAGCTCTGCGGATCGTACTGGCGGGCGAAGTCCACGATTTCGTCGGCAGTGAAGCTGGTGGAGCCGAGATCGAACGTCTGGCCGATCTCGTAGTCATCCCAGTAACGCGGGGCCTTGGAGTGCATGCAGATCGGTCTTCGCAGAGGGTGGCCGCCGAGGCAAGGACGTCCTATGGCCTGTCTGGCACCTCTCGGCTAAAGCATATTCCGTTCGGCTGTAATCAGCCGAACGGAATATGCCTGCTGCAACAACTAACCCCGTGCGCGCATTTGCGGTCAGATGGAACCGCACGCGGTTCCATCTGACCGCAAACCGCTCTAGCCTGTCCGCCATGACTGGATCCGACCTCGTCCGGCGCCTGACCACGATCATGGACATCGACGTCGTCGGCTTCAGCACCATGTCGGCGCGCGACGAGGAACACGCGCTCGGCCTCCTCGGCAACCGCATGGCCGCCGCCCAGGCGCTGGTGAAGCATCATCGCGGACGCGTCTTCAAGCTGACCGGCGACGGGCTCCTGGCGGAATTCGCGAGCCCGGTCGAAGCCGTCCGCGCCGCCCTGGAAATCCAGGAAGCGATGCGCGCGGCCAACGACCAGGCCGGGCCGGACGATCAGCTCGTCCTGCGCATCGGGGTCAATCTCGGCGATGTCGTGGAAAGCGGCGACGACCTGATGGGCGATGCGGTCAACGTCGCGGCGCGCCTGGAATCGATCGCCAAGCCCGGCGGCATCTGCGTATCGGCCGCCGTCTACGAGCAGATCGAGGGCAAGCTGACGCTAGGGGCGGAGGATCTCGGCGAGCAGCACGTCAAGAACATCCCGCGCGCCATCCACGCCTACCGGCTCACACTCGGCGGCGCGGCAGTCGTCGCCGCGCCGGCGGCGGACGGCCGCAAGGCCAAGCGCCTCGCCTTCATCATCGGCGTCGCCGCAACGGTGGCAGTGCTGGCGATCGGCGGCGCTTGGCTGCTGCATGAGTGGTCGGAGCCGCCAACCTCGCCGCGCATGGCGCAGGCTCCCGCTCCCGTCGCATCGGCGACGCCACCGGCTCCCCCGCCGACGCCGGCGCCGCCGTCAGCCCCACCGGCTGCGGCCGCTACACCTCCGGCAGCGGCCCCGCCGGCCGCGGCTCCGGCCCCAGCTCCGACGGCACCGGCAGCACCGCCTCGGGCCTATGTCGCCTCCGAGGTGCCGTTCGTGCCGCAGTGGCGCGAGCGGCGCCTCGAGGACTACGCCCAGGCCGAGGACGACAAGGCCATGGCGATCAACGTGCGCGGCTGGTTCGCCATGGCCACGCGTATGCTCGACGAGACGTCGGCCCGACGTCGGGCCCTCGAGGAGTGCAATGCGCTGGTCGAGCGCGAGGTGCCGATCGTGCGCGAGTTCGACCGCTGCGTGGTCTACGCCGTCGGCAACAAGGTGGTGTGGCCGTATCGGGCGCCGCCCATGCCGCCGCCGCCCTACGTGCCTGCGGCCAAGCTGTCACCGCCCGTCGCGTTCGACGCCGCGGCCGTGCCGCTGATCAACGAGCGCGGCCGGCAGAACCTCACGGAGCACTACATGAGGACGACCAGGCATCGCGCCCTCGTGTTGGGCCACGGTCCTCTCGAATGGTGGTCGCCGAGCGAGAGCGATGCCGACGCCATCCGCCGCAACCTGCAGACCTGCGGCCAGATCAGCGGTCGGCCGTGCGTGGTCTATTCGGTCGACGACCAGGTCGTGGTGCGCGTGCCGCAGCTCCATCGCGTGACCGGCATCTTCACGCCCGAGCTTGCTCCCTCGGCCGATGCCGGCAGGCGGGCCGCCATCGAGCGCTACCTGATCGCCAACGACTGGCGTGCGCTCGCGGCCGCCGACAACGGTCCGGTCGGCCTCGTGTCCGGCCGGGAAAGCGAGGCGGCAGCGGCGGCCGACGCGCTCAGCGAGTGCAACAAGTCCGGCGGCGTGGGGTGCAAGCTGCTGGCCGTCGGGCCGTTCCTGGTCGCGCCGAAGTAGCGCTCATGCACCCTTCATGCACCTCCAACCTGTCATACACCTGTCATACGGGGGAGGCGGGGAGGGGGAAGGCCCCACTAGGGATCGATAAAAGGCAAAGATCATGATCTTCGTCTTTCACAGAGCCTCGCTGCGGCTTCCCCCTCCCGGCCTCCCCCGTAGACGGGGAGGTGGAAGCGAGAGGTGGAAGACTAATCGGCCAGCACCGCCCCAAACCGCTTGGCAATCTCCTCCAGCATGACCTCCGACGCGCCGCCGCCGATCGCCTGGACGCGGGCATCGCGCGCCATGCGTTCGACTGCGGTCTCGCGCACGAAGCCCATGCCGCCGTGGAACTGCACGCAGTCGTAGAGGACCTGGTTCACCAGGTCGCCGGCCAGCGCCTTCACCATCGACACCTGGGCGACGCAATCCTGGCCCTGGGCATCGAGCCAGGCCGTGTGATGCACGAGCTGTCGCGCCGCCTCGACCTCGGCCAGGCGGCGCGACAGCCTTTGACGGATCGCCTGCTTGTCCCACAGCGGCTTGCCGAAGGCGGTGCGTTGGCTGACATGCTCGAAGGTGAGCCGGATCGCCTCGCGCGCCTCAGCCATGGCCATGGCGCCGATCACCAGCCGCTCGGTCTGGAAGTTGGCCATGATCGAATAGAAGCCGCGGTTGGGCTCGCCCAGCACGTTCTCGGCCGGCACGCGGCAATCCTCGAAGATCAGCTCGGCGGTGTCCGAGGAGCGCCAGCCGGTCTTGTCGAGGGCACGGCCCACCTTGAAGCCCGGCGTGCCCTTCTCGACGATGAACATGGTGATGGCGCGGCTGCCCTTGGCCTCGGGATCGGTGCGGGCGGCGATGAAATAGAGATCGCCATGGACGCCGTTGGTGATGAACATCTTGGTGCCGTTCAGCACATAGTCGTTGCCGTCGCGCACCGCGCGGGTGCGGATTCCGGCGACGTCGGAGCCGGCGCCGGGCTCGGTGACGCCGACTGCGGTGATGATCTTGCCCGCCATGACGCCCGGCAGGTACCTCTCGAGCTGGCGCTTGGTGCCGAAGCGCACGAGATGGGGGCTCGCCATGTCGGTGTGGACCAGCACAGTGATGGCAAAGCCGCCATGGGTCGAGCGCCCGACCTCCTCGGCCAGCACGACCGAGGCGCGCGCATCGAGGCCCGCGCCGCCCATCGCCTCGGGGATGCGCAGCGAGAAGAGGCCGAGCTCGCCCATCTCGCGCAGCACCTCGCGCGGCACGAAACCCGCCTCCTCCCACTTGGGCCCGTGCGGCTTCACCTTCTCCTCGACGAAGCGGCGGAGCTGGGCGCGGATGAGGTCGTGGTCCTCGGTGAAGATGGGATGTGTCATGGCGGCGGGATGCTACACTCGCGCCATGTCACGCGACAAACGACTACAGGATCGCTCGATCTATCCGCACTGGTGCACCGACACGGTGCGCTTCTCCGACCAGGACGCCGCCGGGCACGTCAACAACGTGGCGATCTGCGCCTATCTCGAGACGGCGCGCCTCACCTTCATGCGCGACATGGGCCTGACGACCGGTGCCGATGGCACGCGCGGCATCTCGGCCGGCATGACGGTGAGCTTCCTCGCCGAATCGCATTGGCCGGGCCAGGTCGAGCTCGGCACCGGCGTGATGAAGATCGGCACCAGCTCCATCACCGTCGGCTCGGCGGCCTTCAAGGACGCGACCTGCATCGCCGCGGCCGAGATGACGGTCGTCCGGCTGAAGGGCAAGACGCCCCATCCGATCGACGATGGGCTGCGGGCAAAGCTGGAAAAGCATTTGCTGCCAGGGTTTTAGACCCCGCTTGACCGGCCCGGCCCTGGCCACTATCTTTGCGTCTGCGAGTAAGTCGCATCTGCATGGGGAGCGCGGCGCAAGGGCATGTTCATCTGCATCTGCCAAGCCATTCGTGAGCGCGAAGTCGACGCCGCCGTCCGCGCAGGCGCCCGCCGTCCGGCCGACGTCTTCCGTGCCTGTGGCAAGAGCCCTCAATGCGGCAGCTGCGCCTGCGACATGCGCGAGCGCATCGCTCAGACCCGGGCTTGCGACCAGGCCGCGGCGCCGAACCTTCTCGCTGCTGATTGACGCGCCTCGCGCGTCACCCCGAGCTTTTGCGAGGGGTCTCGCTCAGCTCGACTCCTTGCCCTCGCCGATCTGCGTCTGCAGGTAGTTCTGCTCGCCGACCTTGTCGACCAGCGACAGCTCGGTCTCGAGGAAATCGATGTGCTCCTCGGCATCCTCCAGGATGTCGACGACGATCTCGCGGCTGACATAGTCCTTGGTGGACTCGCAAAGCGTGACCGCAGCGACCAGCGCGGTCCGCGCCTCGGTCTCCAGCCGGAGATCGGCCTTCAGGCATTCGACGACGGTCTCGCCGACGGCGAGCCGGCCGAGATCCTGCAGATTGGGAAGGCCGTCGAGCACGAGGATGCGCTTCATCAGCTTGTCGGCGTGCTTCATCTCGCCGATCAACTCCTCGTAGATCTTCTTGGCCATCCGATCGAAGCCCCAGTGCCCCATCATGCGCGCATGCAGGAAATACTGGTTGATCGCGGTGAGCTCGTTCTTCAGGAGCTTGTTCAGTTCGGCGACGACTTGTGGATTGCCTTGCACGGCGACCTCCATGCGTGTTCGCAAAGAGAGATACTCCGTGCTTCTTGCGATGCAACCACTGAGTGCGCGACTGAGAACCGTTCGCTGAAAAATCTGCACCGCAGCGGCTCAGGACGAGCGACTTGTTCTCACTCGCTGGTTTTACGGAAAAATTTCGTACCGAGACGCGGACCTCGGCCTGCTCATGGCGGAGACCGATGCCGGGCTCGGCTAGCGCAGGCCGACGAAGGAGAGGATCGCCATGACGATGACGATCAACCCGACCAAATAGATGATGCCGTCCATGGAGTTCCTCGCGCGCGGAGTCGCCGCAGGCCGCCAACGTCACCTTTCTGCCAAGGTTCCTGTGGCAACCTGCCACCGTCCGGCGCGTCGCAACGTCGGCGTCGATCGGACGTTCAACAACCATCCACAGCCCACCCGACCTGTTCGTCGGGCTAGCCGGAGTACGCGTCATGCCTTTGGACAAAGGAAAGCCCCCCTTCACCCTCCCCAAGCTCCCTTACGCCGAGGACGCGCTTGCGCCCGTCATTTCCGCGAAGACGATCTCGTTTCACTACGGCAAGCATCACAAGGCCTACGTCGACAAGCTGAACGAGCTGATCGAGGGCACGCCCTATGCCGCCCTCACCCTTGAGGAGATCGTCAAGAAAGCGGCCAAGGACGAGAAGGGCAAAGCCATCTTCAACAACGCCGGGCAGGCCTGGAATCACGATTTCTACTGGCACAGCATGGCGCCCAAGGGCGGCGCGCCGGCCGGCAAGATCAAGAAGGCCCTCGAGGACAGCTTCGGCAGCGTCGAGGACTTCAACAAGGCCTTCAAGGCGGCAGCCGTCGGCCAGTTCGGCAGCGGCTGGGCCTGGCTGGTCGCCAAGGGCGGCAAGCTCGCCATCGAGACGACGGCCAACGCCGACACCCCGATCGCGCACGGCGGCACGCCGCTGCTGGTCGCCGACGTGTGGGAGCACGCCTACTACCTCGACTACCAGAACCGCCGGCCGGACCACGTCCAGGCCTGGCTGGACAAGCTCGCCAACTGGTCGTTCGCCGAGCAGAACCTCGGCTAGGAAGGAGCAGACATGCTGGGCACCATTCTCCTGATCATTCTCATCCTGATCCTGATCGGTGCCCTGCCGACATGGCCGTACAGCAGCGGCTGGGGCTACTACCCGAGCGGCGGCGCCGGCCTGATCCTGATCATCGTGATCATCCTGCTGCTGATGGGACGCATTTGACGTCCCGTCGGCGGCAGTCTTTCAGTACCTGAACGTCACGTTGATCGAGCCGAACTGCGTCCAGCGATTCTGTTCGTAGAAATCCGGCGTGCGCAGCACCTGCGTGTAGGTGAGGCGCACGCCGTGATACGTGATGGCGAGGCCCGCCTGGGCCTCGGCGACGAACGGCCGATGCGAAACGCGCAGGCTGTAGCCGTCGGTGTTGCCGTCGAGGAAGATGTTGCGGCCGACCACCTGGCCGTCGACGCCGGCGAACAGGTACCAGCCGAAGCTGCCGTCGCCGATGAAGGCTTCCGAGCCGGGCAGCGCCGGTCTTGGCCGCGGCGGGCCGAAATCGTCGCGCAGGTTCTTGCCGATGCGCGCCGTGCCGCCGACGTCGCCGTAGATCGCCACGTTGCCGAGCGCCGCGCCGATGCGCGGAATGAAATCGACCTCGAGCTTGGGATCCTCGATCAAGACCGCGCGAGCGGTGCGCCAGCGCCGCTCGAAGCCGATGCCGATCGTTGGCTCGTTGTGCAGCTGGTTGGCCCAGCCGTTGGCTCGGGCTACGCCGATGATGTTGTGGAAATTGTTCTGCACGAACTCGCCGCCGGCCGCCGGTCCGATCACGCCGAGGTCGAGCTGCAGCGTGTCGAGCCGCACCGGCTCCTGGATGCCCGTCTTCTCGTCACGCCGCTTGTAGGTGTACTGCAGGGCGAAGCTGGCATAGAGCCACGCCGCATAGGGCCTGTCGTTGTAGATGGGCTGCGAGGTGAACGTGTCGTTGGGCGTGTAGATGTTCTGGCCGATCGAGACGCCGACGCGGCGCACCACCGAGTCCGACTGCGGCTCGCCGAAGAAGGTCGGCAGCGTGGTGAGTGCGACGATCCCCGGCGGCATGGCGGTGATCGACGGCGACAGCCAGCCGATGCGCACGCCGTTGGTGTAGTCGCGGTCGGTCGGGCTGAACCGGTTGAAGACGTCGTTCTCGACCTGGAAGATGAAGATGCTGCGGCTTTCGCTTTCGGTCGCCGACGGCGGCGGCGGCGGGTCGTCGGCCCGGGCTTCCGCGACGAAGATGCCTGTCGTGAGGGTTGTCATCAGGACGGCGATCTTGGCGACGCGGCTACGCATCGCCTGCCAACGCGGTCGAGACCTTGAGGTTCCGTCTAGCGCGCGTTTGCCTCGGCGCCGGCATCCCAGAGGTGACGGCGCCAATACACGGCGATCACGAGCGTGAAGACGATGCCGACCAGGCTGAAGATCGTGCCCGTCGCGGCAAAACCGGTGTGCTCGACCAGCGGCCCGGCCGCGAGCAGGCCGATGGCCATGCCATAGACCGCCAGCATGCGAACGCCCATGACCCGGCCGCGGAAGGCCGGATTGGCGACGCGCAGCAGCAGTACCGCCATGGGGATCATGCAGAAGCTTTGTACGAAACCCGACACGAACAGGACGATCTCGCCCACAAGCGGCGTCTCGATCCAGGAGAAGAGGAGATTGAGGGAGAACCACAGGACGGCCGAGACCAGCGTGGTCCGGGCGGGCCGGATGCCCGCGCCATGGGTGGAGATCACGATCGAGCCGATGAGCGCGCCGCCCGCGAAGCAGGCGATCAGCCAGCCCAGGCCGGTCTGGCCGAGGCCGTAGATGTCCTTGGCGACATAGGCCAGCAGCGAGCCGACCAGCGGATAGGCCGCGAGGTTGACCAGGAAGGCCAGCAGCATCACCGCGCGCATGTCGGGCGTCGACCAGACATAGGCGAAGCCTTCGCGCAGGGCGCGCAACGGTGCGGCATGGGCCGGCTCCTCGCCCAGCACGCGCAGGCGCCTCACCCCGACGTTGAAGGTGAGCGCCAGGCTCGCCGCATAGAAGAGGCAGACCCCGAGGTAGGCCAGGCCCGATCCCAGCAATGCCACCAGGCCCGCCCCCGACAGGGCGCCCACCACCCGCGCCGAATCGGCGGTCGTGCGCGACACCCCCATGGCCCGCATCAGGTAGTCCGACGGCATGGTCTCGCCGACCAGGAGGTTGCGCAGGGTGATGTCGGACGGCCTGACCAGCCCCATGATCGTGGCCAGCACGAACACCGACCACGGGGCGGCCTGGCCGCTCAGGAACAGCGCCGCCAGCGCCGTCGCCACGGCGAGGTAGGTGGCGCGCATCACGCAGAGCACCTTGCGATTGCCGACGCGGTCGCCCGCCATGCCGAACAGGGGCGAGATCAGGGTGCCGAGGAACTGCAAGGAGCCGAAAATGGCCAGCGCCAGGACCGAACCGGTCGAGACCAGCACGAACCAGCCCAGGATCACGCCTTCCATCTCGAAGGCCCAGGAGGCCAGCAGGTCGGCCGGCCACTGATAGCGGAAGCTCCGGACCTGGAACGGCGCCAGCGCCGGTACGCGCGCAGTGAGACCCACGTCTTGTTCGTTCCCTCCCCCGGCCGGCGTCGCTGGCGCCTCTCAGGGCGGCCCACCGTGCGCTTTTGGGCCGCGGACTGCAATTACCGCCTTGGCATGGGCCAATCTCGCCAATCGCGTGGCTCGTCCTGTAAAAGCCCCAGATGTTGTGCAATATTGCACACCAGAAATTGTGATTATCCGTCCAGTGCAGTTGCGTTGTAAGGCGGCCCAGCGCATTGTGGCCGGGGGATGCCGTTAAGCGGTGGCAGTCGCTCGAGAGAGCCGCACGCGGATTTGCCTTTGGAGAAATTTCCGCGATGGGCGGTACCGTGCAAAAGCGTACTAATTTCCACCTGATTCTGATCAAGCCGACGCACTACGACGACGACGGCTATCCGATCACCTGGCTGCGCTCCCACATCCCGTCCAACACCCTGGCCGCGCTCTACGGCCTGGGCGAGGACTGCCAGCAGCGCCAGGTGCTGGGCCCCGACGTCGACATCCTGATCAAGCCGTTCGACGAGACCAATACCCGGGTGCGGCCGGACCGCATCGTGGCCGACATCCGCCGCACCGGCGGCAAGGCGCTGATCTGCCTGGTCGGCGTGCAGTCCAACCAGTTCCCGCACGCCGTCGACCTCGCCCGCCACTTCCTCAAGGCCGGCCTGCCGGTGGCGATGGGCGGCTTCCATGCCGCCGGCTGCCTGTCGATGCTGCCGGTCGTGCCGCCCGAGATCCAGGCGGCCATGGACATGGGCATCTCGATCTTCGCCGGCGAGGCCGAGGAAGGCCGCCTCGACGTCGTCCTGAAGGACGCCTGGAACGGCACGCTGAAGCCGCTCTACAACTACATGAACGACCTGCCGGGCATCGAGGGTGCGCCGACGCCGCGCCTGCCGCCGGCCGCGCTGGCGCGCAACGAGGGCAAGAAGTCGAGCTTCGACCTCGGCCGCGGCTGCCCGTTCCAGTGCTCGTTCTGCACCATCATCAACGTGCAGGGCCGCAAGAGCCGCTTCCGCAATCCCGACGATCTCGAAGCGATCGTCCGTGAGAACTACAAGCAGGGCATCACGTCGTTCTTCATCACCGACGACAACATGGCCCGCAACAAGCACTGGGAAGACTTCTTCGACCGGCTGATCGAGCTCAAGGAGAACGAAGGCATCGAAGTGTCCCTGATCATCCAGGTCGACACGCAGTGCCATCGCATCCCGAACTTCATCCAGAAGGCGCGCTGGGCCGGCGTCTACCGCGTGTTCATCGGGCTGGAGAACGTCAACCCCGACAACCTGCTGGCCGCCAAGAAGCGCCAGAACAAGATCACCGAATACCGCCGGATGCTGCAGGCGTGGCACACCAGCGGCGCCTCGACCTGGGCGGGCTACATCCTGGGCTTCCCCGGCGACACGCGCGAATCGATCCTGCGCGACATCGAGATCATCAAGAAGGAACTGCCGCTCGACATCCTCGAGCTGTTCATGCTGACACCGCTGCCGGGCTCGGAAGACCACCAGACGCTGTGGAAGCAGGGCGTCTGGATGGACCCCGACCTCAACAAGTACGATCTCCATCACCGCGTCGTCCATCATCCCAGGATGAGCGACGCCGAGTTCGACCAGACCTATCGCGACGCCTGGCGGGCCTACTACACGCCCGAGCACATCGAGACGGTGGCGCGCCGCCACGGCGCCATGCCCGGCGGCAATCCGGCCGAGCCGGCCCGGTTCATGACCATGTTCAAGATCATGTTCGAGGCCGAGGGCATCCATCCGCTGGAAGGCGGCATCGTGCGCCTGAAGTACCGGCGCGACCGCCGCTACGGCATGCCGATCGAGCCGATCGGCATCTTCCACTACAAGCTGGCGGTCGAGACCTGGAAGAAGCTCAGGATCTACGCCCACCTGGCCTGGCAGGGCTGGCGCATCGGCCAGAAGGTCAAGAACGATCCCAAGCGCCACGAATACATGGATCTCGCGCTCTCGCCGGTGGTCGAGGAGGATCTCGACAAGCTCGCACTGTTCGCCGAGACCGCGGGCGGCGGTGCGGCGCTCAGCAAGCGCCGCGGCGAGGATCTTGCGCGCGCCAAGGTCGCGGCCAAGCAGAACCAGCAGCGGCTGGAAGCGGCAGAGTAAGCTACCGCTCGCGTCCTTAATGCACCGCCGGCGGCCGCACTTCGTTCAGGCCGTCGGCATCCGTCGCCGAGATGGTGGTGCGGATCATCGACCGCTCCTTCTTGTAGTCCCATGGCCGGCCGCGATGGAGCATGGCGCTAACGTCCCACATCACCGCGTCGCCCGGGCGCCATTTGTGGGTGTAGACGAACTCGCGCCGGGTCGCCTCGTCGAGAAGCTCGGCCAGGAGCTGGCGGGCGTCGCGGTCGTCCATGCCGTCGATGGCATAGGCGTGGCTGGCGACATAGAGCGCGCGGCGGTCGTTGGCCGG
>CAWEIE010000051.1:0-574536 GCA_963809025.1 uncultured Alphaproteobacteria bacterium
GCGAGCCCAGAGCGTTGATGGGCGTCGCGCCAGGGAGCCGCCGCATCAGCTCGACCGGAGCGGGTCAGTTCACCGCTATTCCTGATCGGCATGAAATGGCAAATGCCCTGTATGAGCACGTCGAAAGTTGGTATGTACAATAGGCAAGCGAGGACTGACGAATGAATTTCTGGAAGCGGAAGCAGACCAGCGCGTCGGCGGACGGGCTGCCCATGCCGGCCATCCACTCCTCAAGTGCCGAAGCGGGATCGCCCGAAGCCGCTCCGGTGCCCGCCTCGCCGGTTGATACCGTCGACCCGGATGCACTGCCGGCATTCACGCTGCCTCCTGCCGGCGTTTCCCTCGAACGGAGCTTCTGCCAGAACGGCTTCGTCTTGGTCCCGCAAGTCTTCGATCAAACCGAGATCGCCGAGCTTCGCCGCTCCGCCATCGCCCAATTTTCCCAAAATCAGCCGCCTTCCGAGCCCCAGTTCAACAGCACCGCCGTGTACCAAGAGCCGTTCCGACTGGTCTTCCGAAACCAAAAATTCATCCAATCGTTGCGTAAGCTGCTGGGGGATGACTTCGTTTTCGTGAACAGTTTTGGCTTGCACGAATTCATTCTACGTCGGATGGCACACCGACACGTCCACGCCTGAGGGCAAGGGGGACCACGAATTTCACTGGTCGCCCGGATTCTGTGTCGTCCAGGTTGCAATTTATCTGCAGGACAACGGCGAGAACGGAGGCGGACTTGATGTTGTGCCCGGCTCGTACGTACGTGACGATGTGTTCGCAGCCCACCTGAGGCGAGAGAATGGCTTTCCGATTGCAAGCCGGAGCCTGTCAACGAATACGGGAGCGGGGTTTCGATTCCGATCCCGAGCCGGGGACGTCGTGATTTTCCACCTTCGCCTCAGCCACCGAGCGTCCCGACGCGGGAGCGACGCCAAGGCCGATACCGACCGCAAACTTGCGATGTTCATGGTTGCCGGCGCGAACAACGCCCTGACGCGGCGATATAACGCCTGGCTTGATGAATACGCGCAGATGAACGGCACGCCGCGCACCGAGGTTCCCGATGATTTCCGCTCCTTGCTGAGCGGGGTCGGTCACAGCGTCATCTAGCGCAGTCTTGTTGAAACACAGGCGACGTGTGGCTGACCAACCCCTCCGCGAGCACGAGGCAGGCGGCGGCGCCCGGCTGCATACGCGCGGCGACATGGGACATGTGGCCTGCCCAGCCTGTGCCACCGAGGGGCTGTCCTCCCACATGTGGCTCACGGCCCGGCGTCATGGCTGACCGCGGCAACCCAGCCGATCGCGATGCGATCGAGCGCGCCGTGCGCTCCTGCTACTCGACGTGGAGCGGGCGCTACTACGACGACTACTATCGCGGCGCAGGCATGTATCCGCCCGTGCACACCGACATCGTGCGGGACCTGCTGCGCAAAGCCGGAGCGCGCAGCGTGCTCGACGCAGGGTGCGGCCCGGCCTCCATGCTGCGCGACCTTCGTGAGCCGGGGCTGGAGCGCTGGGGCTTCGACCTGACGCCGGAGATGGTGGCGGAGGCACGTCGCATCCTCGCCGAGCAGGACGTGCCCGCCGAGCGAGTGTGGGAAGGCAGCGTGCTCGAGCCTGCGGATTTCGCGCCCCGGGCCGGCGCCCCGGCCGACGGTTTCGATGCGGCGATCTGCTTCGGTGTCCTGCCCCACGTGCCGGCCGAGGCCGACATCAAGGTGTTGGCCAATCTGCGCGACGCCGTGCGGCCGGGCGGGCTCGTCGCCGTCGAGGCGCGCAATCAGCTGTTCGCGTTGTTCACGCTCAACCGCTACAGCCGGGATCTATTCCGCGATGCCCTGATCGATGTCGGGGCGCTCCAGCAGCAGGCGGCGGACGCGGGCGAACGGGCGGCGCTCGAGCAGGCACTGGCGGCGCTCGACGAGCGCTTCCGGCTCGACCTGCCGCCCACGCGAACGGGCGACGCCGGCAAGCCGGGCTATGACGAGGTCCTCTCGCGAACCCACAATCCGTTTCTTCTGCGGCAGCAGGCGCTCGAGCAAGGCCTGACGGACGTCGAGGTGCTCTTCTATCACTACCATGCCCTGCCGCCGATGCTCGAAGGGGCGGCGCCTGACTTGTTCCGTCGCGCCAGCCTGGCGATGGAGGATCCGCGCGATTGGCGCGGCCATGTCATGGCGTCGGCCTTGGTGTTGGTCGGTCGTCGGCCAACCTGACGACTTGGCGGTCTCCGGACGTGCTCTGACGAGAGTTTGATCAGCCCAAGGGCTTCGCCATCGCCACCCTCTGCGAGCTCACGAGGCCGCGGCACATTCGCCAGCGCTTCATGGCTGGTTACCAGACTAGAAATGGCCTCACATGCTGTCTAATCTGGCACGGCTCTTTCTGGTCATCGTGCGGAGCGTCTTTTCGTAAATCACGGCAGGCTTCGTGTTCATTAAATCTTCAAATCGGGAATTCCATTCTGATGCCGCCCGGATTGACACGTGATGCCGCTTGGGTCAGCCGCGAATATGGCACCGAAAAATGGCCAGATATTCTGCACAAGATCGGCGAGCTGAGTGACAGAGGCGAGCGGATGCTCTCGCGGGTCGTCAACCTCCTGAAACGCTATGAGCGCGAGCAGCCGGGGCTTGCGCCCTGTGATTCGGTTGTTGGTGGAAAGCGTCTAGATCTGCCGAGCGCGTATGCTTGGGAAGGTACTTATTCGATGATCGCCGATGCGGTGGTGAATGCGTGCACTGAGGAGACAGACGCCATAATTGAGCTCGGCTCAGGATGGGGCCGGAACTTGCTCGAGGTATGGCTCCGCGGAGCACCACGCGAAGCGAAGTACTACGCCTGCGAGTTCACCCAGGCGGGGCGCGAATGCAGCAGAGCGCTCGCCAATCTCGCGCAAGACCTTGATCTTACGGCCCTGTCATTCGATTGGTACAAACCTGACTTTGCGGCGGTTGCACGGCCATTGCGACATGCCGTGGTCTTCTCGGCATCGAGCATTGAACAGATCCCGGCATTGCCACCGGCTGCCTATCGGTCGCTGTTTGATCTGGCTCCCCGTCTCGACGTATTGCATTTCGAACCCGTCGGTTGGCAAATGGGAGATGCCAAGATCGAGCCGGAGGTGAGGCGCCGCCAAGCGGAGTATGCCGAGACGCATGACTACAATCGGAATTTTTGGGCAATGATCGAAGAGCTGGTGGCTAGTCGGACTATTGAAATGATCAAGGTCGACGCGGACCTCGTCGGGATAAATCCGGCCCACCCGATGTCACTCGTATGGTGGCGACGTGACTGTCGATAGAGTAACGATGCCGGCCTCGGAGAGTTCTCCAGCCCGCCAGCTTTCCATCGATCAGATCAAAGTCAGCGACCGGGTCGAAGAGAGCGTGCAATTCACGGAGGACCGCCTCTCCGCCTTCATCGCGCTCATGGGTGATCGGGCGCTGGCGCACGTCGACACGGCGCACGCACGCGCCATGGGTTTTCGAGGCCGCATCGTCCATGGACTATTCGTTGGCACCGGATATTCGCGCCTCCTCGGCATGATGCTTCCGGGTTCCAATACCGTTATCCACTCGTTGGATCTCAAGATGCGGGCGCCGGTCTATGTCGGTGATCATGTCACCTTCAGCGTCGAAGTCACCCGCGTCACCCCCGCGGTCGGTTCGGTGCAACTCGCTCTCCAGGCCGTCAACCAGGACGGAGCAATCGTCAGCAAAGGAAATGCGACCTGTGTGTTCTGCAAACTTGCCGCTCGGGAAATTGACCCCAATGGCGCATGAGAGCACACCAGTGGATGGCGCTGCAGCATTGCGCCTCCTGCAGGAAGACGCCAGACAGCGTCGCACGCCTGCGCAACTCGCGGCAGGGCTGCGCGCGCTTGAGCGATTTGGGACCGACACGCTCGCGGTGCTGACGCGGCCGCGGATCTATGTCATCGGCAACTGCTCGATGAAGCCGCTGGTCGATAGTTTGCGATTTGCGCTCCTGCCCCACGGCATGAACGCCGAGATAAAGGAGGCCGCCTTCGACCAGTGGGCAAGCGAGTTGCTTGATGCGGACTCCGCGCTCTACCGGTTCGAGCCCGCCTTCGTAATCGTCTATCTCTCAAGCCTCGGTTTGACCGGCGGTGGCACGCGGACCGACATCGACGTGGGCGAGCTTCTCGAAAATGGCCTCCGCCAACTTCGGCAACGATGTTCCGCGCGCGTCCTCCTTGTGTTGCCGGAACCGATGGAGGAGGAGATCGACCCGACTTCGCCATTCGTTGCCTGGCGTTCCGCATTGGTTGCGGATTTGCGGCGGCGTCTGGATGAAGCGGCAATACTCGTCGATCCAACCCCGCTGATCATGGATCTGGGCTCCGCCAATTGGTTTGCTGCGCGCTACTGGTACCATGCGAAGTTGCCATGTCACCCGAATGCCCTGATCGCGCTTGGCCAGCACCTCGCCACAACAATCGCGCGCTGTATCGTGCGGCCAATCAAGGTTATCGCTTGCGATCTCGACAACACCCTTTGGGGCGGCATCGTCGGTGAAGACGGCTGGCAGGGCTTGCGCCTCGACCCGCATGGCACCGGCGCGCCATACATTCGCCTCCAGGCTTATCTAAAGGACCTCGCGGAGCGCGGCGTGTTGCTCGTCGCATTGTCGAAGAACAATGAGGCCGATGTTCGCGAGGTCTTTGAAAAACGGTCCGAGATGCTGCTGAAATGGGAGGATTTCGCAGCGATCCGGGCGAACTGGAAAACGAAATCGGAAAATTTGCGCGAGCTTGGCGAGACACTCCGACTTGATCCCGCCGCCTTCTGCCTGCTCGACGATTCGCCGTTCGAACGGGCGGAAGTGCGCCATGCGCTGCCGGTCCTGACGGTGCCTGAGTTGCCGGTAGCGCCCGAGGACTTCTTGCCGTTTCTTGCCCGATGCGGACTGTTCCAGATCCCGATCGTCACGGCGGAAGACCGTGAGCGTGGCCGTTACTACCGCGCCGAGACAGCGCGCGAAGTCTCGCTTCAAAGCAGCGCCAACTTCGAAGACTTCTTGCGTACGCTCGACCTTCGCGCCGTCGCAGAGCCGATCGACGACACCAACATCGAACGGGTCGTTCAACTGATCGGCAAGACAAACCAGTTCAATTTGACGACGCGGCGGCACGACATCGCGATGATACATCGGTTCGTCGAGGATCAATCCGCTTTCACATACTGCTACCGCGTGCTTGATCGCTTCGGCGACAGCGGCTTGACCGGTGTGCTCATCGCCGGCTGCAACATGGGGTCTTGTCGTATCGACACTTGGCTCCTGAGCTGCCGCGTGATGGGCCGAACCATCGAGAGGGCGATGTTCGCCCATCTTCTCGACTGGCTGCGGGCACGCAACGTCACGCGATTGGAAGCGGAATACCTTCCGACAAAGAAGAATGAGCCGACCATGAAGCTGTTGCCCGAGCTTGGTTTTGTCGAGGTCGCGCGCGCCGTGGATGGCAGCACGAGCTACCAGCGCTCGACCGATGTCGAATATGACGGCAACAGCTTCGTGCGCCTCGTCCTTGAAGCATCCCCCTCTGCCAAATCATCCCGCAACTCGGTCGAGGCCGCAACATGAGTTCCCAGATGGTGCGAGACCTTGAGGCTCGGCTGACGCGCCTCGCGCCCTACATGGCAAGCACCGTGGAGAAGGCACGATCACGCTTCGGCGCTGCCTGGGAGGCGAGCTTCGAGGAGACGCTTGCCCGGCTCTTTCGCGGCGAGCCCGAGCGGTTGGAGAACGCTGTCCGCGGCTATGTCCGCTTCGCTCTCGATGCGATCAAGCTGCAGAAGGTCTTCGAGAAGGAGCGTGTCTATCGTGCCAAGAGCTACGCCGAGGTGGGACAAGAGGTCTATCATAACCGCGACTACATGGAGTCTCTCTATCTGCCCGGAATCCTGCTCAGTCACTATCTCTGGCCGCACCACTATCAGCAATTGATGTACTTCCAGAAACGTTTCGCACCCCTTGTACGAGCAACGACGGCGCGGCGGTTTTGCGACATCGGAATCGGCACCGGCTTCTATAGCCGGCAAATGCTTAGCCTCAACTCCGGGCTTGAAGGAGATGCATTCGACATCAGTGAGCATTCGATGAGCTACGCGCGTCGACAGATTGAGCGCTTTGACTTCGCCAGCCGCTGGCGTGGCCATATGTGCGACGTCATTTCGGATCCGCCCGACGAGACTTGGCCCCTCCTCGTCTCCGTGGAGGTCTTGGAGCACCTTGAGGATCCTGTCGCCTTCTTGAAGTCGCTTCGTCGAATGCTGCAGCGCGGCGGACGGGCCTTCATCACGGCGGCCATCACTGCGCCAAATGCCGATCACATCTACCTGTACAACAATTGCGACGAGGTCATCGCGCAACTGCAGGAGGCAGGCTTCGAATTGGTCGAGTATCAGGAGGATATTGCCTACGCACCACGTCGGGACGAGCCGGTGCCACGGCTTGGGGCATTCATCGTCACCTGAGGATTCGGAAATGAGCGTCGAAAAGGTACAGAAGATCTTCCGCGAGGCGTTCGAGCGAGACGATCTTGAGATTTTTCCGGCAATGACTGCGCGCGACGTCGACGAGTGGGATTCCTTCAACCATATCAACCTCATCGTTGCACTTGAGGAGGAGTTCGGCCTGACTTTCACAACAGACGAGATCGCCGGCATGTCGAATGTCGGAGATCTCGTGGAGATCCTGCAGAGGCACGGTTGCGCGGTGGCCTGGTGAACGACGGCGAAATCATCATACCATGCAACAGCTGACCCGCTCCGATATCAGCGGCGCGATCGCCGCCACCGGCATATGCGCCGGAGACATCGTCTATCTCCAAATCGACTTGCGAACGCTTGGCGTCATCAAAGGAGCACGGACACGCGAGGCGTTTTGCGGCAGCTATCTCGAGGCGATCTTCGACGTGCTCGGACGACAGGGCACGCTTGTGGTGCCGACCTATACAACCCAGGTAGCGCGCTTCGACATGGATTTCATCTGGGAGGAGACGCCGACACTGCTCGGCACATTCCCGGAATTCATCCGCCGGCACCCGGATAGCCTGCGCAGCATCCATCCGCTGCACTCGGTAACTGCGATCGGTGCACGGAAGGAGCTTATCTGTGCCGACAATGGACCGAGCGATTTCGGTTGGAACTCACCTTACCATCGGATGCTCGAAGCGGGAGCAAAGCTCCTGACCATGGGACTTGAGAGCGGCTATGTCGTCGGCATCTCGCATCACCTCGATGCCGCGTGCGGATTGCCGTACGTTTACAACAAGCTGCTTAAATGGGTGCCAATCGTACGTGGCGAACCAGTGAAACGCCAATACTTTGCCTGCGTACGTCATCTCGATCTCGCCGTCAGCTACCACCTGCTCGCCTTCGTCAAGCACATGCGCAGGTTGGGGGGTGTGAGCAGCGTGCGGCTCGGCGGAAGCTGGGTGCACAAGGCGGATTACCGCCAGGTCTTCGAGGAGGGCGCTCGTCGCCTCGCCGACGATCCCTATTGTATGCTCAAGGAACCGCCGCGTTTTACCTATGGCGCGGTACCGTTCGATGGTCCTACCGTCGGTCGCGACGGCGTCGCGTCCGCGAATGAGACCGGGCAGCTCAAGAGGATCAATTGGATGGGCTACTATTTCGATCGCGGCAGTCCGGGTGGTGACGACGCGGAACTTGAGCCGACACGATGACGGACCTGTTGTCCCTCACGCGAGAGCTCTGCGCCTTTCGAACCGGTGTTGTCGCCGACGCGAACGAAGCGCTTTTCGCACGGATCGCCGGCGAACTGCCGCTCACCCTCCACCGCTGGCGCTCGGGCGACAGCTACAATGGGTGGCTCGTCCCCGACAATTGGCGCGTCGAGCGCGCACTTCTGAAAAAGAACGGCAAGACGGTATTCGACGCGTCCGCGCATGCGCTCGGCGTCGCATACCTCTCGCAGAGTTTTCACGGACGTCTCGACTGGGACGAGCTCCAGCCACATCTTGTCACCAACCCGCAACTGCCCGAAGCGTACATGTTCCACTGCCAGTGGCAGTACCGGCCTTGGGCAGCTGACTGGGCGCTTTCAGTACCCTACCGGATCTGGGAGACGCTGGGGCCGGGCGAATACGAGGTCGATCTGCGCACCGTTTCAGAGCCCGGAGAGATGATCGTCGCCGAATGCGAGCTCGCCGGTTCGCTCGACAAGACCATCGTGTTCCATTCGAACAATTGTCACCCGCATATGGCGAATGACGGTTTCGCCGGCACTGCCGTCATGATCCGGCTGTTCCAATGGCTCGCCGGGCAGGCAACTCGGTACACCTACCGTCTCGTCGTCGGCCCCGAGCATATCGGTACGATTTTTTATCTTCGCGACATGGCCCCCAATGAGCTCAATCGACTTGTGGCCGGTGTCTTTGGCGAGATGATGGGCACCGGTGGGCCCTTCAAGGTGGCGTCAAGCTTCCTTGGCGATCAGCCGATCGATCGCGCTTTTCGGAATGTTGCGAAACACTACGCCGCACGGCCGGACTTCGTGCCCTGGCGAATGAGCGCGGGGAACGATGAGACGGTGTGGGAGGCGCCGGGTTACGAAGTACCCTTCGTCCAAGTGAACCGCGAAGAGCGGCGCTCATATCCTTTTGCAGAATACCATTCCAGCCTGGACACTCCAGAGCTCATGCAGCAGGAACAGCTCGAGGAATTTCTCGAGGTCTTCAAACGGGTTATCTTCGTTCTCGAAAACAACTCGGTCATCCGCCGGAAATTCAAGGGGCTTATCTGTCTCTCCAACCCGCAGTATCAACTTTACAAGGAGCGGATTGATCCGGCCGTCAAAAAAGACTTGCCGCTGGATTCGGAGAAATGGGGCTATCTCCAGGATTGTCTGCTGCGATACTTCGATGGTTCGATGACGGTGCTAGACATCGCCGAGAAACATGATTTGCCGTTTGATCGCGTCTTCGACTACCTTCTGATGTTTCAGGAGAAGGATCTGGTCGATCTCATCTTCACGCCGATACAACGCGTTCCGATCAGCAACTGAAGTCGGCGTCCCTCGGCATGACGCTCAGCGGAGCAGACTTTATTCGTCGACCATGCTAAACACCAATGCTCGTCGGAGCGTGCAGCGTGGGCGCCGATGATCGACTTTCGATGGATGGATAGGAGCGGGATGTCGGAGTATCTAGGCAACGACGCGCTGATGGACGCCTACAACGAATACCAGCTGAAATACGCTGTGCAGCTGCGGGAGAGCGATCGCGTCATACTCGATCTGATCGCAGCGGGATCGCGAGGCAGATCCTGCTCAATCCTGGACATTGGGTGCTCGACGGGAAACCTGTTGCGGCACATGCGTCTGGCTTTTCCCGAACATTCCCTGGTCGGAGGCGATCTCACGGAGAGCTCCCTCGCCGAGGCTCGCAAGACAGTTCCAGGGTGTCAATTCCAAACCATGGATATGCTCGGTATCGAAGGACGCTATGACATAATTGTCGCCAATGCCGTTGCGTTTAGCTTCGACTATGCAACTTACGAGAAGGCGATAGACAGCGTCGCAACTGCACTCAATCCGGGCGGCCTCTATGTTGCTTTCGAGATGTTACATCCATACCAAGATCTGAAGATTATGGAGACGACGGACCTCACTCCCGACGGTCTCGTGATCTATTCTCGCAATGAAGCGAGGGTCGAGCGGATTCTTCGCGGGAACGGCCTGTCGCAGGTGAGGTTTCATTCATTTTCAATTCCGATCGACCTGCCCGAGCCGGCAGACAAGTCGGATCTTACATCGCACACAAAGCGCTTAGAGAATGGCAGCCGTCTGTGCTTTCGCGGCGCACTCTATCAGCCTTGGTGCCACATGACGGCGGTAAAGACTTGAGATCAGGAAATTGCTCGTCCGTCGGCGAGCTCGATGCGCGGGGCTCGCTGCGCTTGATGTTGGTCGATTTCACCGTTGGGTGCCGCGCTGATCAACGATACGCCCGTGACGGTTTGCGAGCCTCAACCAGAACTAAGCGTCCGGTCCTGGATTCGTCTAATAAGCATTGAGCGCCGTGGGTGACCACAAGAGGCCCGCTTGCCATGCCGTCAGCGGCGAGCGTAGTAGGTGTTGCCGATTCGGACGGCGAGTGCCGCATGAGCGCGACAATCCGGGACTGCATGGGACGCGATGACGAGCTGGATCGATGACGATGGGTGGGCGGCCCACAATATCTGGCAGCACAGCGCCGATACTCCTCGAGCTTTATCGCCGTCGCGCCCGCGACGAGGTGGAGGAAATGTCCTGCGCCGCGCAAGCAGCCGAGCTCATCGCCGAGCTCGCGCGGCCGGGCGAGAGCCTTATCGATGCCGGCTGCGGCACCGGCTACTTCTTTCATTCGCTGCGCCGCCGCGGCATCGTGCTCGAGTATCACGGCATCGACGCATCCCCTCCCTTCATCGCGCTGGCACGCAACGAGCTTGCCGCGTTCGGCCTTCCGGCCGACCGGCTGCGCACCCTTCGGATCGAGGATTTCCAGGGCAGCGCCGACCACGTGTTGTGCATGAATGTGCTGTCCAATATCGACAACTACCACCGCCCGCTGGAACGGCTGCTCAAGGCGGCGCGCCGGTCGTTGATCCTGCGCGAATCGATCAAGGAGGGTTCGTCGTACAGCTATGTGCGCGACAACTTTCTCGATCCGGGGGTCGATCTCCATGTGCATGTCAACGCCTATGATCGTTCCGAGCTTGTGGCTTTCATTGAGCGTCATGGGTTCGCGGCGCGCGAGGTCGCCGATCGGCGCAGCGGTGGCCAGCCCGAAATGGTGATCGGTCATCCGCACCACTGGACATTCCTGGTCGCAACGCGGCGCTGAAGTCCTCCACGTTAGATCGCAGAGCCCATGTCCCGCATTGCCGGAATACACCGACCAGCCGCCCCGCGCGCCGCAGATGCCGAAGCGACGGTACGACGGATGCTCGATCGCTACGAGGGCAAGGTCGATCTTCTGACCGGCCCGCACGGCGCGCTGGGCCGAATTGCCCGGCCGGGAGCCGGGCGGCGACATCTGCGAGACGCCCGTATCGATCGTCGTTCTAGACGGCCAAATCCTGAATGCGGCGGAACTGCGCGCCGCCCTGCCGTCGGCGCGGCCTGGCGACGCCGCTTTGATCGCCGCACTGGTCGATCGGCACGGCATGCCAACGGCGCTCAAGCACCTGTCGGGCGATTTCGCGCTCGCCGTCCTCGATCGCGCGGCAGGGCGGCTGTGGCTCGCGCGCGATCGTTTCGGCGTGAGGCCGCTTTATTGGACGCCGGTCGCAGGCGGCGTGGCGTTCGCTTCCCAGCCGCGGTCGCTGCTGATGCTGCCGGAGGTCGCGATCGAGCCCGATCCGAGCTTTGTCGCCCGGTTCGCTGCCTCGCACTATCGCACGTTCGACAACGATCCCGAGGCTTCGCCTTATCGCGCCATCCGGCAGCTTCCGGCGGGCTGCGCGCTGGAGATCGGCCCGCACGGCCCCGGCTCGCCGGTGCGCTACTGGCAACTCGAGGATCGGGGTGACCTCGAGCAGCCCGCGGCCGAATTGGCGGAGGCTTACCGGGCGCACCTGTTGCGGGCGGTGCGCCAGCGCCTTGGCGGGGCAGCACGGCCGGTGTTCACGTTGTCCGGCGGGCTCGACTCCTCGTCGGTGCTGTGCGGGGCCGTGGAAGTCACCGGCAAGCCGCAGCAGGCGGTCTCATGCGTGTACACCGACTCGGTCTATGACGAGCGCGAAGAAATCCGGGACGTCGTGGCCACAAAGGTCGCGCAATGGCATGCCGTCGAGATCGGCAACGACATCGACGTCGCCGCGATCGTGGCGCGTCAGGTCAGGCTGCACGACGAGCCTGTGGCAACAGCGACGTGGCTGTCGCATCTGCTGCTTGCCGAGCGGATGGCGGGACAAGGCTTCTCGACGCTGTTCGGCGGCCTCGGCGGCGATGAGCTCAACGCCGGAGAATACGAGTACTTCCCGATGCACTTCGCCGATCTGCGCGCGGCGGGGGAGGAAGCGACGCTGGCCCATGAGATCGCCTGCTGGGCCCGGCACCATGACCATCCCGTGCATCGCAAGGATGCCGCTGCCGGCGCCGCGATGATGGCGCGGCTGACCGATTCCGCGGTGCCGGGCCGCAGCCGTCCCGACCGCGCCCGCATGCTGCGCTACGCCCCTGCCCTGCGGCCCGGGTTCTTCGACCTTGCCGCTTACGAGCCGGTGATGGACAGCCCGTTCCCGAGCTATCTCAAGAACCGCGCCTTCCAGGACATGTTTCGCGAGACCCTGCCGTGCTGCCTGCGCGCCCAGGATCGCCATGGTGCCGCGCTCGGCATCGAGACGATCAATCCTTTCCTCGACCACGAACTGGTCGAGTTCATGTTCCGCGTTGGCGGCAAGCTCAAGATCCGCGACGGCGTCACCAAGCAGCTTCTGAGACTCGCAACCGTGGGCATCCTGCCCGAGGCCACGCGCACGCGCGTGAAGAAGACCGGATGGAATGCGCCCGCGCATGTGTGGTTCTCCAAGCGCACGCTTGGCGAGCTGCGCGACCGGGTGCGCTCGGCGGCCTTCCGCGACCGCGGCATCTACGATCCCGAGGCGGTGATGGCCTTGATCGACGACCACGTGCGGATCGTGGAGAGCGGCGTGTCTGAGGAGAACCACATGATGTTCCTGTGGCAGCTGCTCAATCTCGAATGCTGGCTCGACGCCATTGGTGAGATCGCCGGCAAGGATGCGCAGCGTCCGCCGGCGTAGGGCAAACCTTGCCCATCTACAGCAGGATGCATGTCACAAAAACCACCCCATTTGTGCGCTCGTATGCGTTGAACCGGGCCAAACGGCCGCCTATCGTCCCGTGATGGGAATCGGACCGGGAAATCTCCAGGCATATCGGTGGTGGCACGACGAGGGGTGGCTGAAGCCTGGCGCCAGCGTGCTCGACATCGGAGCGCAAGAATTGTTCTGCGAAGCCGATCCGGCGGCCATCAATCGAACTCATTGCCACATTCGGCGGCGAGCCGTATCCCGACGACGAGCTGATGCGCGTGGCAAACCGTGGCCTTGCCGGGACGGCGATGAAGCGAGCGGGCTTCCAATACGTCTCGATCGACTGCAAGCCCTACCGGTTCGGCATCGTGCTCGATCTCAACCGCGATCGGCTGCCGCCAGAGCACCGAGGCCGCTACGATGCCGTCACGAACCACGGAACCAGCGAGCACATCCTCAACCAGTGGAACGTGTTCGAGGCCATGCACGACGCCGCCAAGCCCGGCGCAATGATGTACCACGCCGTCCCGTTTTGCGGCGAGTTCGAGCACGGCATCATCAACTACAACCCCAAGTTCTTCTGGGCGCTGATCGAGGCGAACGGCTACCAGAAGATCGAGATGTGCATCGCGGCCGGGGGCGAGGCCATCCTTCCCGAAAGTTTCTCGGCAGGGCTCGATGTGCTGCACGCCGGGCCGGGCGGCTTCAAGGCGTCGGCGGGCTGGCTCGTGGTCACGATGCGCAAGACCGACGACCGCCCGTTTGCAGGGCTCTCCGATCCGGCTTTCAAGTGAGGCCATTTAGAGCCCCGCAAGGCAAGCCAGAAGTATGTCGTCGTCGTGCATCCCGGATTGACGACAGTGAAACCGCTGGTGTTGGACGAAGAGACATGCCCCGGGTTCGTGTTGTCGTTTTGCTCGGTGAACTGAATCGTACACGGACCAGTCGAGAAGGCCGGGCTGAAGACCACACCATCCGACGCGCCAAAGCTGGGTACAGGGGTTTGCCCCACTGAACGCGAAAGTCCCCCCGCAATGACAAATTTTGCCGTTGGTCCCCGCGGTTGCAGCGGTTGTAGCCTTCTGCTACGGCAGCCGCGGTAAAGAAAATGGAGGGAACGTTGGCCCTTGGGCGTAGCTGCGATCGTCCTTTGCGGCTGGTTGCGGTGCAGATCGGTGCGCCGCCGGGCGCCACGCCGTGAGGGCATACATACGCGGAGTTCTCGAGAGAACTGTCGAGCGAACGATCGCGCGCATGGCCTATGCGACGAAGCGAGAACAAGCGTTGGTGGCGGAGTTGGCCCAAGTCAAGGATCAGTTGGGCGCCGCCACGGCCCGCGGCGATGCCGCCAGGACCGTTGCCGAGGAACGCCTTGCCCTGCTCACGGCCGCCGCAGCCCTTGCCGAGGAACGCGCTGCCCTGCTCACGGCCGCCGCGACCCGCGCCGAGAGCGCCGAGAAGCAACTCGGTCTGGAGCGCAGGGAGCGTGACCTCGCCGCGAAACATTCGAGCCGCCTGGAGCTTCAGGTTCAAGCTCTCAAGCGCCGACGCGAGCGGCTGCAGGCGGAACTGTGCAAAATCCAGGATCAGCTTGCACGCGCCGATGTGTCCGGCAGCATTCGTGAGCTGCAGGAGGAGAAGGCAAAGCTGCAGCAGCGGCTCGCCGATCTGCAGACCTACTTCACCTTGAGGATCGAGCCGTCCACGCCGCCGCCAACCTTGCCGAGGATAAGCAAGGCTCGGCGAATCCTCGCTGAAGCCTGCCCTCCCCCGGCACGCGCCCGTGTGATATTGGTGCTCGCGCAGAGAAGAATCGGCCCAAAACCCGCAGGTTCGAACCCCGTGAGCTCGCAGTCCATCGTTGCGGTTCTGCAGGTCCGCATGAGTTCACGCCGGCTGCCCGGCAAAGCCTTGCGAGCGATCCGGGGCAGAGCGCTGCTCGGTCATGTCGTCGACCGCGTGCGCCGCTGCCGCACCATCGATGGCCTGCGGATCGCCACCTCGACCGATCCCGATGACGACGCCATCGCCGAGTTCGCCCGAACGGAGGCCGTTGAAGCTCTATCGCGGCGCGCTCGACGACGTCGCCAGCCGTCTCCTGGGCGCTGCGGTGGCGGCGCAGGCTGACGCCCTGGTGCGGATCAATGCCGACAGCCCGCTGATCGATCCCGCGATCGTGGATCGGGCTGTCGAGCTCTATCGCCGCGAAAGGCCCGATCTCGTCAGCAATGTCGTGCGCCGCACATTCCCCAAGGGGCAGTCGGTCGAGGTCGTTGCCGTTCCGGCTCTCAAGCGCGCGGTCGACGCGATGACGACGCCGGACGAGCGCGAGCACGTGACGCCCTGGTTCTACGCGAACCCGACGCGCGTGCGCATCGTGGGCTTCGAAAGCGCAAACCCACGGCCGCAGATGCAGCTGTCCGTCGACACGCTGGAGGACCTGCAGCGGGTGGAAGCGATCCTCGCCCGGCTTGGCGAACCGGCAGCAGGGCATGGCCTCGACGCCGTCATCGCTGCAGCCGACACCATCGAGCGCGTGGGCGTGCGATGACGAGCAAGCAACTCGGCGTCGGCGTGATCGGCCTCGGTGTCGGCGAGCAGCTTGCGGCGGCGTTCGACCATCATCCCGATTGCCGCCTGGTCGCGCTGTGCGACCTGGACGAGGCACGCCTTCACGGCGTCGCGGCGCGCTATCCGGGCGTGCGTTGCCATGTGCGCGCCGAGGACCTGATCGGCGACCAGGACGTCGCCATCGTCGCGGTCGCGAGCTACGACCAGGATCACGCCCGACACATCCTCGGTGCGCTCGAGGCCGGCCGGCACGTCTTCAGCGAGAAGCCGATGTGTGTCTCCGAGAGCGAGGCCGGCGCCATTCGCGAGGCGCTGGCGCGCCGTCCGGGCCTGCGGCTCTCGTCCAACACGATCCTGCGCATGTCGCCCCGCTTCCGCGCGCTGCGCCAGGAGATCGCGGACGGACGGATGGGTCGTGTCTACTACGCCGAGGCTGACTACAACTACGGGCGCCTGCACAAGCTCACCGAGGGCTGGCGCGGCCGCAATCCGCACTATTCGGTCATGCTGGGCGGCGGTATCCACATGATCGATCTGCTGCTCTGGCTGGTCGGGTCCGAGGTGGTCGAGGTGAGCGGATATGGCAATGCCTTGGCCAGCCGGACCGCCGGGAGTGCGTTTCAGGGCAACGATCTGGCGGTGGGCCTGCTGCGCTTCGCCGACGGGACGGTCGGCAAGGTCGCCGCCAATTTCGGCAGCGTCTATCCCCACTTCCATCGGCTCTCGGTCTATGGCACCGAAGCCACCTTTGAGAATGCTCTGCCGCACGCCTTGCGCTATACCTCGCGCGATCCGGGGCGGGCGCCCGAGCAGGTTGCCGACGGCTATCCGGGGATGGGAAAGGGCGATCTCATCCCGAGCTTCGTGGACGCCCTGTTGGGCAGGGGGCAGCCGATCGTGAGCGAGAAGGATGTGTTCTCCGCCCTGTCCGTGTGTTTCGCGATCGACCGCGCGATCGCGTCCGGCCGGCCCGAAGCCGTCCGCTGAATCGATCGTTCCATGGAGACCCGTATGCGTCCCAAACGGCAATTCCCCTTCGGCAAGCCGATGCTCGACGACGCCGAACGCGAAGCCGTCATGAAAGTGCTCATGGGCACGCAGCTGGTGCACGGGCCCGTTGCCCATCAGTTCGAAGCCGATTTCGTGCGCTACATCGGCGGCGGCTTCGCCACCAGCGTCAGCAACTGCACGGCCGGCCTTCATCTGGCCTACTTCTACCTGGGCACCGGCCCGGGCGACGAGGTGATCGTACCGGCACAGACGCACGTCGCCACCGCCCACGCGGTCGAGTTCACCGGCGCAACACCGGTGTTCGTCGATTGCGACCCGAAGACCGGCAACATCGCCATCGACGAGATCGAGGCGGCCATCACGCCGCGCACGCGCGCGATCTGCGTGGTGCATTATCTCGGCCTCCCCGTCGACATGGATCGGATCAATGCCATCGCCTCCCGCCACGGGCTGTCCGTGGTGGAGGATTGCGCGCTCGCGATCGGCTCGCGCTTCAAAGGCGTGCACGCCGGCCTCCTGGGCGACATCGCCAGCTTCTCGTTCTATCCGGTCAAGCATTTCACCACCGGTGAAGGCGGGATGGTGACGGCCCGGCAGGAAAAGATCATCCGGCGAATCGAGAGGCAAAAGGCCTTCGGCGTCGACCGGACGGTGGCCGAACGCAAGGTTCCGGGCATTTACGACGTCACCATGCTTGGCTACAACTACCGCATGAGCGAGGTGGCGGCGGCCCTGGGGGTCGAGCAGATCAAGCGCGTGGACGATTTTCTTGCCAAGCGCGCCAGGAATGCCGCCGTGCTCCGCGAATCGCTCGCCGAGCTGGACGAAGTCTCCGTGCTGGACGGTGGCGGTGGCGATTTCGAGCACAGCCACTACTGTGTCGCCGCGGTCCTCAACGACCTCACGGCACAGCGCCGGCCGGAGATCATCGCGCACCTCAATGCATCCGGCGTCGGCACCAGCGTCTACTACCCGAAAGCCGTGCCGCACATGAGCTACTACAAGGACAAGTACAAGACCCCGGCCGGCGCGTTCCCCAACGCATCGCGCATCAGCGATCAATCGATTTCGTTCACGGTTGGGCCCCATGTCGACGAGGAAGACATGCGCTACACCGCGAATGTGCTGAAGGAAGCCATCATGAGGAATTCGGCGTGAACATCGATCTTGCGGGGAAACGTGTTGCGCTGGTCGGCGGCGCTGGATTCATCGGCCACAACATCGCGCTGAAGCTGAAGAAGCTCGGCGCCGAACCGCACGTCATCGACAGCCTGCAGGTCAACAACCTCGGCGCGTTCACGCACCACCTGAACGACAACCCCAACGACAAGCTCTACGTCGGGTTCATCAACGAGCGTCTCGACCTGCTGCGCCAAGCCGACATTCCGCTCCACATCGTGGATGCCCGCGACTACCAGCTGCTTTCGCCTCATCTCGGCGTCGATCAAGCCCGACATCGTCGTCCAGCTCGCGGCGGTCGCCCACGCCAACCGGGCGAACAAGGACCCTACAGCACCTTCGATCACTCGATGCGGACGCTGGAGAACGCGCTCGACTCGGTTCGCGACCGCAAGCCGCATTTCATCTTCTTTTCGTCATCCATGGTCTACGGCAACTTCGAGGGCGAGGCGGTGACCGAGGAGCGCGTCTGCGAGCCGCTCGGAATTTATGGCGCGTTGAAGTATGCCGGCGAGAAACTCGTCATCGCCTATCAATCAGGTATTCGGCCTGCCCTACACGATCGTGCGTCCCTCGGCGCTCTATGGCGAGCGCTGCGTCAGCCGTCGAGTCGGCCAGGCATTCATCGAGAATGCGCTGCGCGGGCTCGATGTGACCATCAACGGCGACGGCAGCGACTGCCTCGATTTCACCTATATCGACGACCTGGTGCAGGGCATCGTCCTGTGCATGGGCAGGGAAGCCGCCCGCAACCAGATCTTCAACTTGACCTACGGCAACGGTCGCTCGCTCAACGACATGGCCGAGATCCTCAAGACGCAGTTTCCGGGCGTGCGGGTCCAGCACAATCCCCGCGACGCCCTGATGCCCGAGCGCGGCACGCTCAATGTCGACAAGGCGCGCAGGCTCCTGGGCTACGAGCCCGCGTTCCCGCTCGATCGCGGCTACGTCTCCTACATCCAATGGTACAAGGCGCTCGCGGCCGAGAAGCCGGCGCTCTTCGGCCTGAGCGAGCGTCCGCGGCCGCGCGCGGTCAGATGACGTCGGCCGTCGCCATTCGTCGCGATTTCACGGTCCATCCCGATGCGTGGCTGGCCGGCATCCTCGACCGGCCGGCTTTTCGCGTGGATGTCGTGGACACGCCGTCGAGCGGCTGGATGACCCGGCTCAAATCCGACGATCTGTTCGTGACAGCCAAAGTCGGCGCGGATCAGGTCGCCGAATCGAGCCTGCTGCAGGACCTCGGATTCCGCACGATCGATGCCGCGCTGACGTTCGAGGCTTCGGCGCTGACCGCACCCGCCGGCGATCCCCGCGTGCGGTTCGCACGCGCCGAGGACCGGGCCGCAGTCGAGCAGCTGGCCGGCAGCGCTTTCGTGTTCAGTCGCTTCCATCTCGATCCGGCAATTCCCACCTGGCTCGCCCATCGCGTGAAGGCGGCGTGGGCCGACAATTTCTTCGCCGGCAAGCGCGGCGACGGCATGGTGGTGGCCGAACACGCCGGAGCCGTCGCGGGGTTCCTGCAGTTGCTTTGGAGCCCGGGCGATGTGCTGGCAATCGACCTCATCGCGGTCGCGCCGGGATCGGCGCGCTCGGGCCTGGCGCGGGCGATGATCGGTTTCGCCGCTGTCAACGGCGTCGGCGATCAGCGCCGGCCGCGCGGTTTTCGGGTCGGCACGCAGGCGGCCAATACGCCGTCCGTGAGACTCTACGAGTCGCTCGGCTTCCGTCTCTCCAGGGCGCAGTTCGTGCTGCATCATCACGGACGCGGCGGCCCTTACCTGCCGAAGGCCGGCGCATGAGGATCGGTTCCGTCGACCTCGATCACGAGGTGCTGGTGGTTGCCGAGATCGGCAACAACCATGAGGGCGATGTCGGGCTGGCCGAGGAGCTCGTCGGCCTCGCAGCCGCAGCCGGCGCCCAGGCGGTGAAATTCCAGACCATCGTGCCGGAGCGTCTGGTCGGTCCCGACCAGACGGCGCGCCTCGCCCAGCTGCGGCGCTTCGCGCTGTCGGCCGAGGATCACGCAAGGCTGGCGCGCGCCGCCGCCAAGGCCGGCGTCATGTTCCTGTCCACGCCGTTCGACGTCGACAGCGTCGCCATGCTCGAGCCGCTGGTGCCGGCAATGAAGGTGGCGTCCAGCGACAACAACTTCGTGGCGCTGCTCCAGCGCATCGCCGCCACCGACAAGCCTGTCCTGTTGTCGACCGGCATGACCGACCTTGCCGGCGCCCGCGCCGCCCTGGACACCGTCCGGCAGGCCTGGCGCGCGCGCAACGTCGATCCCGGCGTCGTTCTCCTGCACTGCGTGTCCGCCTATCCGACGCCGGTCGCGGAGGCCAACTTGCGCGCCATCCCTGCCCTCGCCGCCCTCGGCGTCACGACGGGATATTCCGACCACACGCTCGGCATCACCGCCGCCCCCCTCGCGGTGTCACTCGGCGCGCGCGTGATCGAGAAGCACTTCACCATCGCCCACGACCACTCCGAGTTCCGCGACCACCAGCTCTCCGCAAATCCCGCAGAGCTGAAGATCCTGGTTGAGCGCATCCGCGAGGCCGATGCCCTGCTGGGAGACGGCACCAAGCGGATCATGCCTTCCGAAGCGGCAACCGCGGTTGCGGCGCGGCGCTCGATCGTTGCCGCGCGCGATCTGCCGGCGGGCCATGCCATTGCTGCGGCTGACCTGACGTGGCTGCGGCCATCAGGTGGCTTGCCGCCTGGCCAAGAGGCGGTGCTGATCGGCCGCAAGCTGCGGCGCGCGGTCGGCGCAGGCCACCAACTCCTCCCTGATCTGTTCGACTGAGCTGATGTGCGGAATTGCCGGCTACTACGGACCCACGGAAATCCCGGCCGAGCGCATTCGCGCCGCGCTGGCACTCATGCGCCGGCGCGGGCCGGACGACGAGGGACACTGGCATCACGCCTGCGCCAGCGGGCGCCACGTGCATCTGCTGTTCGCCCGTCTCGCGATCATCGATCTCGATCCGCGCTCCAACCAGCCGTTCGCCCTGGGCGGAGGCATGCTGTCCTACAACGGCGAGCTCTATAACTATCTCGAGTTGCGCGCGGCGATGGAGCGCGCGGGCACGAAGCTGCGAACGACCTCGGACACGGAGGTTCTGGCGCAGGTGCTGGCGCAATCCGGGCCGCAGGGGCTTGCCCGCTGCGAGGGCATGTGGGGCCTCGCCTGGTTCGATCCCAAGACCGACCGGCTGACGCTGGCGCGCGACCGGTTTGGCGAAAAGCCGGTTTATGTCTACCGCGACGGCGACAAGCTCTACTTCGGCTCCGAGGTCAAGTTCCTGTTCGCCCTGATGGGCCGGCGCCTGCCCGTCAACGAGGAGCACCTCAAGCGCTATCTCGTCAACGGCTACAAGGCTCTCTACAAGACGCCCGCCGCCTTCTTCCACGGCCTGGAGAGCGTGCGTCCCGGCTGCTGGCTGGGCGTCGACGCGACCGGACGCGTGGAGGAATGGCCGTACTGGCAGCCGACCTTTCCGCGCCAGGCCCGCCGACATGTCCTACGAGGAGGCCGTGGCCGGCACGCAGGAACGGCTGACCCGCTCGGTCGAGCTGCGCCTGCGCGCCGATGTGCCGATCGCCTTCTCGCTGTCGGGCGGCATCGATTCTCCGGCGCTGATCGCCATCGCCAAGCGCAAGCTTGGCTACGACGTGCACGGCTTCACCATCATGAACACCGACGCCCGCTACGAGGAGCGGGACATGGTGGAGCAGGTGGTGCGCGAGGTGGGCGTGCGCCACACCGAGATTCCCGTGGACACGGCGGACTTCCTGCCCAACCTGCGCGAGCTGGTGCGCTATCACGACGCCCCGGTGCACACCATCACCTACTATGCGCAATGGAAGGTGATGGAGGCCGTGAAGGCCGCCGGCTACAAGGTCGCGGTCAGCGGCACCGGCGCGGACGAGCTGTTCAGCGGCTACTACGACCACCACAACGCCTACCTGGCGGCGATGGCCGATGCCGATCCGGCGCGGCACGCCTCCGCGCTGGCCGAGTGGCGCGCCCACGTCGCTCCGATCGTGCGCAATCCGTTTCTGCAGGATCCTGACTACTTCATCGGGCGGCCGTTCGCGCGCGATCACATCTATCTCGACGCGGAAAGCTTCTCGGCCATGCTGGTGCGGCCGTGGACGCGAGCCGTTCGGAGAGCTGTTCTACACCGCGCCCCTCCTGCGCAACCGCATGGCCAACGAGCTGTTTCACGAGAGCGTCCCCGTCATTCTCCATGACGACGATCTCAACGCCATGTACTTCTCGGTCGAGAACCGTTCGCCCTACCTCGACACCGATCTGTTCGACTGGAGCCAGCAGATCCCGACCCGCCATCTCGTGCGCAACGGCCGCGCCAAGGCGGTGCTGCGCGATGCCGTCCGCGGTCTCGTTCCCGACGCGGTGATCGACAATCCCCGCAAGGTCGGCTTCAACGCTCCCCTGCTCGACTACCTGGACACGCGCTCGAACGCCGTGCGCCAGGAGCTCCTGTCCGACAGCCCGATCTTCGACATCGTGCGCCGCGATGCCATCGAGCCCCTGCTCGAGCGCACCGAACTGCCCAACAGCCAGAGCAAGTTCCTGTTCAACTTCGTCGCCGCGCGCCTCTTCCTCGAGGAGTTTGCCTCGTGAAATGGTGCCGCTCCTGCATCCTGCCCGACACGCGGCCCAATCTGACGCTCGATGCCGACGGCATCTGCAACGCCTGCCGCAACCACGGTACCAAGCGGCAAATCGACTGGAACGCACGTGCCGCGGCGCTGCGGGACGCCGTTGCAAAGGCAAAAGCAGCGGCGAGCGGCTACGACTGCCTCATCCCGGTCTCCGGCGGCAAGGACAGCACCTGGCAGACCGTCAAATGCCTGGAGCTGGGCCTGAAGCCCCTCGCCGTCACCTGGCGGCCGCCGGGGCGCACCGCCATCGGCCAGCGCAACCTCGACAACCTGATCGGGCTCGGCGTCGATCACATCGACTACAGCATCGACCCCAAGGTCGAGCGCAAGCTCATGCTCAAGGGGTTTGAGCGCTTCGGTTCGACCGCGATCGCCATGCACCTGGCCCTCTTCGCCATCCCGTTGACCCTGGCGGTGCGGTTTCGCATCCCGCTGGTGGTGTGGGGCGAGAACTCCGCGTTCGAATACGGCAACGCCGAGGAGGCGCACACCGGCTTCGCGCTCAATGGCGACTGGCTCAAGACCTACGGCGTCACGCACGGCACCCAGGCCGCCGACTGGATCGGCGAGGGGCTGACCGCCAAGGACCTCACGCCCTACGTCTGGCCCTCGGACGAGGAGCTGGCCGCGGCCGGCGTGCGCGCCGTGTTTCTCGGATATTACCTGCCCTGGGACCCGCAGGAGACCTACCGTGTGGCCTCCGCACATGGCTTCCGCGAGGACGAGGCGCCGCGTACCGGCTATTACGCCTATGCCGATATCGACGACGACTTCATCGCGCTGCACCACTGGATGAAGTGGTACAAGTTCGGCTTCACGCGGCTGTTCGACAACCTGTCCCTGGAAATCCGCAACGGCCGCATCACGCGCGCAGCCGCCATCGAGATCCTGCGCAAGACCGGCGACGACACGCCGCATCGGGACATTGCCTCGTTCTGCCGCTTCTGCGGCATCGCCGAGGCGACTTTCCATGAGATCGCCGAACGCTTCCGCAACCCGGCCGTCTGGCAGCGCCGGGCGGACGGCACGTGGTACATTCCGGGCTTCCTGATCGAGGATTGGCACTGGACATGAGGTTCGAGGAGAAATCGCCGCCCCGCCGCTTCCCCGTCGGCAACGCGGTCAAGTTCGAGATGCGCGATTGCGGTACGCTGGCGCTGGCCCCCGACGAACAGGTTACCTTGGTGACCGAGAGCGGCGCCGAGTACGACGTGGCGCGCAAGGATTGGGGCTTCTATGCAACCCCCTCGCTCAATGGCCGCCTGGAGTCCTTCGGGCTGCGCGGCGTGCTGATCCGCAACACGCTGACGGGACGGTATTTCGTGCTCCTGGTCGAGCGCGGACGTGAGGACGCATTCGCCGCCTACATGGTGCAGGAAAGCCTGGAGGTGGTGGCCTGGCTCGACGGCACCGACGCGCTCGATGCCCTGCGGGCGCGCCTCGGAGACGCCGCTTGAGCGGCGGCCCGCGGCCCACCCTGCGCTGCCCCTGCTCGGGCCGCCATCTGGCCGAGGCCTTCGTCTACGACGCCCCGCCGGCCGGCGAGGTCCGCTTCGACCTGCCGACGGCGCAATACGCGCGTGCCTACGACCGCTGCGGCCTGTGCGGGCACTGGTTCGGCCGCCACGCGATCGACCTCGCGGCGCTGTACGAGCGCGGCTATGTCGACGCCACCTATGGCGGCCCGGCCGGCATGCGCGCTCGCCTCGAACAGGTGCTCGCGCTGCCGCCCGAGCGCTCCGACAATGCCGGCCGCGTGGCGCGCCTCATCGCATTCGCCCACGCTCGATTCGGGCCGGCGACGGCGCGGCGCCGGCTGCTCGACGTCGGGGCCGGCATCGGCGTTTTTCCCGCCGCCATGAAGGCCGCCGGCTGGACCGTGATCGCCGTGGAGCCCGACCCGCGCACCGCCGCACATCTGCGCGACGCGGTCGGCATCGCGGCCCATGCAGTGCCGATCGAGGAACTTGCGTCGATGCAGATCGAGCCGGTCGACGCCATCACCTTCAACAAGGTGCTGGAGCATGTCGAGGATCCCGTGACGATGCTCGCCGCCGC
Source organism: uncultured Alphaproteobacteria bacterium (assembly GCA_963809025.1). Lineage (GTDB taxonomy): Bacteria > Pseudomonadota > Alphaproteobacteria > Reyranellales > Reyranellaceae > Reyranella. Next base: position 24,318 of record CAWEIE010000051.1, read on the forward strand.
GCGCCCGCTGCTGGCCGCGGGCGGCTTCGTCTATGTCGAGGTGCCGGACGCCGAGGGCGCGGCGCTCCACGGGCCGGGCCGCGAGGAGTTTTTCATCGAGCACCACCACGTCTTCTCGGCGGCATCGACGGTGATGATGGCGACACGCGCCGGGCTCGCGACGCTTGCCGTGGAACGGTTGCGGGAACCGAGCGGAAAGTTCACATTGCGGGCGTTTTTCGAGGTCGCGGCCTAGACGAAGATGCATTTTCCCTCTCACCGGACGCGGAACAACATCGGCAATGCTGCGCATCTATTGCGAGCCGCGCCTGCATTAACGTGGAGAGATGCTGCTGGCGGCACGATGGTCGATGCTTGGCTGATCGGCTTCGCCGTGCCGGGACCTCGCTTCAACCCTTTTTCAGTGACGAACGACCCGCGTTTTCGAATAGAGTGACCCGGTCGAATGCTCTTCAACTCGTTACAATTTTTGTTTTTCTTTCCCGTCGTCACACTGGGTTATTTCGCGCTGCCGAAGTTTCGCTGGATCTGGCTTTTGGCGGCCAGCTGCTATTTTTATATGGCCTTCGTGCCGTTTTACATCCTCTGGCTCGCTGCTCTGATCGCTGTCGACTATTTTGCGGGCATCCTGATTGAGGGCGCCACAAGAAGAGACACTAGGAAGCTGTATCTAGCTATCAGCATCGTCGTCAATTTGGCGTTCCTTGCTTTTTTCAAATACGCGAATTTCCTTGTCGGCAACATATACGCGGCCTGGAATATCCTTGGGGCGGCGACGCCCGCGCCATGGCTGGATATCCTCCTCCCCATTGGTCTTTCCTTCCACACGTTCCAGTCGATGGCCTATACGATCGAGGTTTTTCGCGGGAATCAAAGGGCCGAACGTCACTTCGGGATTTATGCCCTGTACGTGTTGTTCTATCCGCAATTGGTGGCCGGGCCGATTGAGCGACCGCAGCATATGATCCACCAGCTCAGGGAAAAACACACGTTCCGCTACGCCAGCTTTGCCGACGGGCTGAAACTGATGGCTTGGGGCATGTGTCTGAAGGTGGTTTTCGCCGATCGATTGGCGGGCGTCGTCGATCCGATTTTCGACCGCCCGGCCGAATATCACGGTCTGGCGCTCCTCGCCGCGGCCGTCGCCTTCACCTGTCAGATATTCCTCGACTTTGCCGGTTACTCATACATCGCCATCGGCGCCGCGCGGACGATGGGAATCGAATTGATGACGAATTTCAACGCACCGTTTAGTGCCAAGTCCATCGCGGAGTTCTGGAGGCGCTGGCATATATCGCTGTCGACTTGGTTTCGCGACTACCTTTACATCCCGCTCGGTGGAAATCGGCTCGGCAAGCTGCACCACTACGCAAATCTTATGATCGTCTTTGTGGTCAGCGGTTTCTGGCACGGCGCCAGCTGGAATTTCGCGCTTTGGGGGGCAATTCACGGCGTGTATTTAGTAGCGGCGCTCGCCTCCGCGCCCTTTTTGCCGGTATCTCCCAGGAGTTCCAATACGGGGATCCAGAATCTACCGCGTTGTGAAGATATTCACGCTCGTTTGCTTCGCATTCATTTTCTTCCGCGCCGCTTCGTTCAAAGATGCCGTGTACATCATCGGCCATATCCCTGTGGGGCTGGTTGATGACATAAAAGGTTTGGTTATTGCGCCGCATGACATGGCCGCGCCGCTGGCGAACGGTGGCTTGGAGATCGTTTTCGCGGGGTTAGCCGTGATCTGGCTCGATCATTTTATCCTTCGGCGTTATGGCGGCCGCGGATGGCTGGCAGGCGAACCGTGGTGGTTGCGCTGGCCTGTGTATCTAACGGTCGTTTATGGCACATTCCTGCTCGCATTGCCGAGCACGGGCCAGTTCATCTATTTCCAGTTCTAACCCATGAATTCAATTTCGACGATGAGCCAGGGCGTGGAAATACGGAAGGCCTTAGGCCGCCTGTTCTTGTTGGCCGTTCCGCTACTCTCAGTGGTCGCGATTTATGTTATCTGCGATCCGTTCAAAGTGCTGTGGTCACACCATTTTGGCAACTACTATGACCAGGCTGCGCCCGTTGAATTGAATCGCGACTACGCTTCGCTTCAGATCTTTCTAAAAAACAATCCGGAGCAGAAGTACAACTCGTTTATCCTTGGGAGTTCGCGCTCCTTCCCCCTTCACGTGGATACCTGGCAAAAACTGATCCCTGGAGCCCGTCCATTTCACTACCCGGCCGCCAGCGAAAGTCTTTACGGCATCCTTCTCAAACTCAGATACCTTAACGCCAACAAGATACCGCTCAAGCATGTGATCCTTGAAATATCCGTGAATCTTGTCGATGGTTCAGTACGAACAAGCTATACGCATATCTTGCCGCATCTTCTCACCGGTGAAAGCTGGCTGGAATTCCAATACCGTTTTTTTCGGTCGTACTTCCGAGCCTTGTTCTTCCTCAAGTATTCGGTTTTTGTGTTGACCGGCGGCCACGTAAACCTAGCCTCGCAAGACGCGCTCGCTTATCGCCCTGGGAGCGTAAGGATAGATCCAATCACGAATGATTATTTCTTTGAGGCGCAGGAGCGCGACCTGGCGGAAAACGAAGACACGTTCTACGCGAAGCGCTCCCAATTTTTTCAACGGGTGACGGGATGTTTCAGGCAAGTAATGGGGCCGGTTGAGAAACAGTACCTAGAAGAGATTCGGGACATATTCAGGCAAAACGGGACAGATTATCGTATTTGGCTACCACCAACGTACGATCAAATCTGTATCAATCCCAATGATATCGCCCTCCTTAGAGATGTGTTCGGCCCCGACAAGGTCTTCAATTTCGCCGGCATCAACGAATGGACCGAGAGCAGACAGAATTTCTACGATCCGACCCATGTAAGACCGTTCATAGGTGATAAAATGATTGAGGAGATGTACCGCGGCCGATAACGGGACGATATCGTTTCTGCCATTCCTCGAGCATACGATGCCGGGCAAAGAAGGGCAGCACCGCCCTCGGCCTCAACCTCCGCATCGGCCAATCACCGACACCGGCTGTAGACGAACGGCGGCGGACAAGCAGGGATGGGAATGCCAATGGAATCAAGCTTATCCGAATGGCGGCGAACGGACACGGACAGGCATTCTATCAGTAGACAAGATGTAAGGACGGACGTAAGTCCGGCACCGTTCGAGGCCCCGCTGTGACGCAGCGGGTCTTTTCGTTTGCCGACTAGTCTAGGTCGACCCTGCCCGCCGCTCGCCTGGAAAGCTTTCTGGACAGCGGCATAGTCGAGCGCGTTTTGATCCTTGGGTGGGACGTGCGCGAACTGATCGCCCACAAGCGTGCCCAGACACACGATCACCCTGCTCGAGCTGGGCTGATCTACAGCATGCGCCCAGGCGACGCCCTGTCGGACGTGCGCGTCACGGGATGCACCATCGCCATCGCTGACAGCAACGTGCGCCACATCTGGCGACGCTCGCCTCTATCTGATGACGGCTCGATCGTGCTGCCGTGAGAGATGAAACGATGACCAACCACTTTGGGCGATACCTTAAGGAAGACCCGATGTCGGCCGCCGCCGGTCGAGCTGCCGCCTAGACTATAATTTGGTCATCCGCCGACGCGATACGTTGCCGGTGCTGCAGTTCCAGAAGCGGTAGTCCTTTCCTTAAGCCGAGCCATCCCCTCTACTTTTGGAGTAGTTAATCTTCGGAGTAGTTCTAATGCCTCGCTCGATCATGCTTTCGGGCTATGGCTTGGGGGCATTGGGAACTCTCTATAGCTCATGAAGTCACATGATGCAGTCACCTGAAGGGTGGGGTGGGTGGACGCAGGGGCTGAACGAGTAATCGTCTGTAGAGACGCTCGCGTCTAGCCGGTTGGGTCTGGGAAGGCCGGAAACGGGCTGGCTAGTCGGGGGCGGTTCCTGATGGGAAACGCTTCAACTTGATTACAACCGCGGATTTGCCAGGCGCTTGACTTTCGTCGAGCCCGCCTGAGGGGAAAACATGCGCGAAGCAACACAATTGGTTTTTGTCGACACCGCAGTTGCCGATATCGACTTTCTGCTGCGCAACTTGGAACCAGGAATTGAAGGGTTGGTTCTGAACGCCGATGAATCTGCGCCAGCGCAGATGGCGCGCGCTGTGGTTGGCCGACAGGATATCAAGACCATCCACGTTTTTGCCCACGGCCAGGCGGGCGAAGTGAGCTTCACCAGCGACGCGTTGTCGCTTGAAAGCCTGGACCACCATCGAGCCTATCTCTCCGCAATTGGGCAGGCGCTGTCGGCGGATGGCGATCTGCGTCTTTGGGTCTGCAACGCCGCTCAAGGGCAACGCGGCGCCGCCTTTCTAGACAGTTTGAGCTTGGCCACAGGTGTCGCGGTTTCGGGCGCGACGGGACGAGTCGGGGCGGCTCGCGTTGGGCGGGTCGTGGGACCTGGATGTGTCGTATGCGCCGGCGACATGTCGATCGCCACTGACCGCAGCCGGAATGGAGAATTATGCCGGGGTTATGGTTCCCGAGAACGGCACCGCCTCGAATGTCTTCAGCTCGACCGACACGCCGGCGACGACCGAGACAACCGACCCGACCGACTACGAGCTCGGCATGAGGTTCACGGCGAACGCCGCGGGCTCAATCACCGAGCTGCGTTACTTCCGTGGCGCGGCGGACGCGAGCGACACCGACACGCGCGTCATGAACCTGTGGAACGCCGCAGGCGTCCTGCTCGGGTCCGTCACCGTCACCTCTGCCGCGGGTGAATCGGGCTGGCAGGTCGGCACCCTCTCGACGCCGATCGCGATCCACGCCGGCGCGACCTACGTCGTGTCCTACGGCACCACGCAGAACTACAACGCCACCGCGAACTACTTCACCACTGCCCACAGCGGGCCCGACGGTGTACTGACCGCCGGCGCATCCGCCGGCGTCTTCGCCGAAGGCACACCCGGCATCTTCCCAACCGCCAGTTACAACTCCTCGAACTACTGGGTCGACGTCACCTTCATCCCCAACAGCGCGCCGGTCATCACCGCGGGCGCCAACTTCACCTCACCCGAGAACCGCTCGCTCGTCACCACCATCACCGCGACCGACGCCGACGCCAACCCCCTCACCTACGCGATCGTCGGCGGAGCCGACGCCGCTCTCTTCACCATCGACGCCTCGACCGGCCTGCTGCGCTTTGTCAGCAATCCGAACTACGAGGCCCCGGCCGACGCGGGCGCCAACAACGTCTACGATCTCACCGTCATCGTCAGCGACGGCATCGCGCCGGCCGTGACCCAAGAGATCACCGTCTCCATCACCGACCGGGCCGAGTACGGCACCGGATCGAACGTGTTCGGCTCGATCGACGCGCCGACGACGACCGAGACAACCGACCCGACCGAGTACGAGCTCGGCATGAGGTTCACGGCAAATGCCGTGGGCTCCATCACCGAGCTGCGCTACTTCCGTAGCGCGGCGGACGCGGGCGACACCGACACGCGCATCTTGAACCTGTGGAACGCCGCGGGCATCCTGCTCGGGTCCGTCACCGTCACCTCGACCGCGGGTAAGTCGGGCTGGCAGGTCGGCACCCTCTCGGCGCCGATCGCGATCCAGGCCGGCGCGACCTACGTCGTGTCCTACGGCACCACGCAGAACTACGCCGCCACCGCCAACTACTTCACCACCGCCCACAGCGGACCCGACGGCGTGTTGACCGCCGGCGCCGCCAGCGGCGTATTCGCCTACGGCACGCCCGGCGTCTTCCCGACAGCCAGTTACAACGCCTCGAACTACTGGGCCGACGTCACTTTCGTCGACGCGGTTGCACCAACGGCTACCATCGTGGTGGCGGACGATGCGCTGCGGGCGGGCGAGAGCTCGCTGGTGACGATCACCTTCAGCAAGGCGGTGAGCGGGCTGACCAACGCCGATCTGACGATCGCCAACGGCACGCTGACGGCGGTGTCGTCGGACGACGGCGGGGTTACCTGGACGGCGACCTTCACGCCATCGGTCGACACCACCGAGGCCAGCAACCTGATCACCCTGGACAACACCGGGGTCTCGGACGGGGCCGGCAACACCGGCCTGGGAACCACCGATTCGAACAACTACGCGATCGACACGCTGCGTCCGACGGCCGCCATCGTGGTGGCGGACGATGCGCTGCGGGCGGGCGAGAGCTCGCTGGTGACGATCATCTTCAGCGAGGCGGTGAGCGGGTTGACCAACGACGATCTGACGATCGCCAACGGCACGCTGACGGCAGTGTCGTCGGGCGACGGCGGGGTTACCTGGACGGCGACCTTCACGCCGATCGGTCGACACCACCGAGGCCAGCAACCTGATCACCCTGGACAACACCGGGGTGTCGAACGGGGCCGGCAACACCGGCCTGGGGACCACCGATTCGAACAACTACGCGATCGACACGCTGCGTCCGACGGCCGCCATCGTGGTGGCGGACGATGCGCTGCGGGCGGGCGAGAGCTCGCTGGTGACGATCACCTTCAGCGAGGCGGTGAGCGGGCTGACCAACGACGATCTGACGATCGCCAACGGCACGCTGACGGCGGTGTCGTCGGGCGACGGCGGGGTTACCTGGACGGCGACCTTCACGCCATCGGTCGACACCACCGAGGCCAGCAACCTGATCGCCCTGGACAACACCGGGGTCTCGGACGGGGCCGGCAACACCGGCCTGGGGACCACCGATTCCAACAACTACGCGATCGACACGCTGCGTCCGACGGCCGCCATCGTGGTGGCGGACGATGCGCTGCGGGCGGGCGAGAGCTCGCTGGTGACGATCACCTTCAGCGAGGCGGTGAGCGGGCTGACCAACGACGATCTGACGATCGCCAACGGCACGCTGACGGCGGTGTCGTCGGGCGACGGCGGGGTTACCTGGACGGCGACCTTCACGCCGATCGGTCGACACCACCGAGGCCAGCAACCTGATCACCCTGGACAACACCGGGGTCTCGAACGGGGCCGGCAACACCGGCCTGGGGACCACCGATTCCAACAGCTACGCGATCGACACGCTGCGTCCGACGGCCGCCATCGTGGTGGCGGACGATGCACTGCGGGCGGGCGAGAGCTCGCTGGTGACGATCACCTTCAGCGAGGCGGTGAGCGGGCTGACCAACGCCGATCTGACGATCGCCAACGGCACGCTGACGGCGGTGTCGTCGGGCGACGGCGGGGTTACCTGGACGGCGACCTTCACGCCATCGGTCGACATCACCGAGGCCAGCAACCTGATCACCCTGGACAACACCGGGGTCTCGAACGGGGCCGGCAACACCGGCCTGGGGACCACCGATTCGAACAACTACGCGATCGACACGCTGCGTCCGACGGCCGCCATCGTGGTGGCGGACGATGCGCTGCGGGCGGGCGAGAGCTCGCTGGTGACGATCACCTTCAGCGAGGCGGTGAGCGGGCTGACCAACGCCGATCTGACGATCGCCAACGGCACGCTGACGGCGGTGTCGTCGGGCGACGGCGGGGTTACCTGGACGGCGACCTTCACGCCATCGGTCGACACCACCGAGGCCAGCAACCTGATCACCCTGGACAACACCGGGGTCTCGGACGGGGCCGGCAACACCGGCCTGCGGGACCACCGATTCGAACGGCTACGCGATCGACACCACAGCGGACGTGGGTGACGATCTGACCCTGTCGATCGTCACCAGTCTGTCGACCTATGGGGGTGCCGGCAACGACACGCTCGTCGGCGGAGTCGGAGATGACACGCTGATCGGTGGCGACGGCGATGACACGCTGATCGGCGGTGCTGGTAGCGACACACTGAACGGCGGGGCGGGCAACGACACCCTTAACGGGGGAGTTACCACCGTTGGAAGGTCGGTCACTTTCACGACTTCGGGGATCGATGATGATGTCTCGAATGCCACGGTGACCTTCACCAACTCGGGGGGCCACACAGTCACAGTTGCCGCGTCGTCTGGAGTTGCCATCCTTACGGGGTTCGGTGACGGTCCTGTGAGCTCGGTTCTGAACGTCACCGATAGTGCCGGAAACATGGCCTCGACCTCGGGCGCATCGATCTCTCTCCAGACAGTCGGTGCGGACGTGATGGTCGGCGGCGCCGACAACGACACCTACTACGTCGATAATGCCAATGACGTGGTGAACGAGGTGATCAGCGGCGGCGTCGATATCGTCTATGCCAGCACCGACTGGACGATGACAGCCGGCCAGCAGATCGAGCACCTGCGCGCCTACGGGGGAGGTGCGACGTCGGGCATCACGCTGACCGGCAACGACTTCGGGACTTACCTGAGCGGGGGATCAGGCAACGACCACCTGAATGGCGGCGCTGGCAACGACGTGTTGCTGGGCGGCGCTGGCGCCGATCTTCTCGACGGTGGAGCGGGTGCGGCGGACTGGGCCGACTATGTCGACAAGGCAGCGTCGGTGTCGGTGACGCTCAATGGTGCGACGAACGCCGTCGTGACGGTGGGTGGCGTGGCCGAGGACACGATCCGCAACATCGAGTACGTGCGGGGCGGATCGGGCAATGACGTGCTGACGGGCAACTCTGGCAACAACATTCTACAAGGTGGCGGCGGCAACGACGTGCTGGATGGCGGGGCCGGGTTCGACACTGCGGTTTTCTCCGGAGCAAGGGCAGGCTACCAGATCAGGCTTTACAATGGCACGGTGCATGTAAGCGGGCAGGATGGCGTCGATGTCCTGACCAACATCCAGCAGCTGTCCTTTGCCGATGAAAGCGTGTCGGTTTTCAACAATGCACCGGTGGTGGTGGCCGATCCGACCAACGTCGCCCACGGCGCCAATGCCCTGGCGTCGTCGCTGTTCAGCGTCAGCGATGCCGACGGCGACACGATCGCCAAGTACCAGTTCTGGGACTCGACGGCCGATGCGGCGAGCGGAAGCTGGATGGTGAACGGCGTTGCCCAGGCGACCGGCGTGGCGATCGATGTCACGGCCGCGCAGCTTGGCCAGACCACGTTCCAGTCCGGCTCGGGAACCGACGACCTGTGGGTACGGGCGAGCGACGGCATCAGCTGGAGCGCCTGGAAGGCGTTCCATGTCGCTGCGCCGGTCAACAATGCACCGGTGGTGGTGGCCGATCCGACCAACGTCGCCCACGGCGCCAATGCCCTGGCGTCGTCGCTGTTCAGCGTCAGCGATGCCGACGGCGACACGATCGCCAAGTACCAGTTCTGGGACTCGACGGCCGATGCGGCGAGCGGAAGCTGGATGGTGAACGGCGTTGCCCAGGCGACCGGCGTGGCGATCGATGTCACGGCCGCGCAGCTTGGCCAGACCACGTTCCAGTCCGGCTCGGGAACCGACGACCTGTGGGTACGGGCGAGCGACGGCATCAGCTGGAGCGCCTGGAAGGCGTTCCATGTCGCTGCGCCGGTCAACAATGCACCGGTGGTGGTGGCCGATCCGACCAACGTCGCCCACGGCGCCAATGCCCTGGCGTCGTCGCTGTTCAGCGTCAGCGATGCCGACGGCGACACGATCGCCAAGTACCAGTTCTGGGACTCGACGGCCGATGCGGCGAGCGGAAGCTGGATGGTGAACGGCGTTGCCCAGGCGACCGGCGTGGCGATCGATGTCACGGCCGCGCAGCTTGGCCAGACCACGTTCCAGTCCGGCTCGGGAACCGACGACCTGTGGGTACGGGCGAGCGACGGCATCAGCTGGAGCGCCTGGAAGGCGTTCCATGTCGCTGCGCCGGTCAACAATGCACCGGTGGTGGTGGCCGATCCGACCAACGTCGCCCACGGCGCCAATGCCCTGGCGTCGTCGCTGTTCAGCGTCAGCGATGCCGACGGCGACACGATCGCCAAGTATCAGTTCTGGGACTCGACGGCCGATGCGGCGAGCGGAAGCTGGATGGTGAACGGCGTTGCCCAGGCGACCGGCGTGGCGATCGATGTCACGGCCGCGCAGCTTGGCCAGACCACGTTCCAGTCCGGCTCGGGAACCGACGACCTGTGGGTACGGGCGAGCGACGGCATCAGCTGGAGCGCCTGGAAGGCGTTCCATGTCGCTGCGCCGGTCAACAATGCACCGGTGGTGGTGGCCGATCCGACCAACGTCGCCCACGGCGCCAATGCCCTGGCGTCGTCGCTGTTCAGCGTCAGCGATGCCGACGGCGACACGATCGCCAAGTACCAGTTCTGGGACTCGACGGCCGATGCGGCGAGCGGAAGCTGGATGGTGAACGGCGTTGCCCAGGCGACCGGCGTGGCGATCGATGTCACGGCCGCGCAGCTTGGCCAGACCACGTTCCAGTCCGGCTCGGGAACCGACGACCTGTGGGTACGGGCGAGCGATGGCATCAGCTGGAGCGCCTGGAAGGCGTTCCATGTCACTGCGCCGGTCAACAATGCACCGGTGGTGGTGGCCGATCCGACCAACGTCGCCCACGGCGCCAATGCCCTGGCATCGTCGCTGTTCAGCGTCAGCGATGCCGACGGCGACACGATCGCCAAGTACCAGTTCTGGGACTCGACGGCCGATGCGGCGAGCGGAAGCTGGATGGTGAACGGCGTTGCCCAGGCGACCGGCGTGGCGATCGATGTCACGGCCGCGCAGCTTGGCCAGACCACGTTCCAGTCCGGCTCGGGAACCGACGACCTGTGGGTACGGGCGAGCGACGGCATCAGCTGGAGCGCCTGGAAGGCGTTCCATGTCGCTGCGCCGGTCAACAATGCACCGGTGGTGGTGGTGGCCAATTCGATCCACTTCCCGCAGGGCGCCAATGCCCTGGCGTCGTTGCTGTTCAGCGTCAGCGATGCCGACGGCGACACGATCGCCAAGTACCAGTTCTGGGACTCGACGGCCGATGCGGCGAGCGGAAGCTGGATGGTGAACGGCGTTGCCCAGGCGACCGGCGTGGCGATCGATGTCACGGCCGCGCAGCTTGGTCAGACCACGTTCCAGTCCGGCTCGGGAACCGACGACCTGTGGGTACGGGCGAGCGACGGCATCAGCTGGAGCGCCTGGAACGAATTCCACGTCGTTGCGCCAGTCGATCCCTGGTTACAGACCTGGATGTGAGCCTTGCGCTCAATTGTCGTCGGCGCCAGGAGGCCGCATCCGCTTTGCGATGAGCCCATCGATCACCTCTCACCAAGTACCTTTGATCGATGAACGTGTCTTGCGCGCAATTCTCGAGATCGCCCAAACGGTGGATTGTCTCCACTTCAAGCCGGTTGGCTGGCAGATCGAAGCCGGCCCCATCGGGCGGCGGACCGCGACTATGCGCTACGCAACGACTACAATCGAAACCTCTGGGACGTCATCAGCCATCTGCGTAATGCCTGCGAGATCGAACTGGTCGACATGCAGCCGATCTGATCGGAACACAGGCGGTCTATCCGCTCTCATTGGTGCACTGGCGCCGATCAAACGTCTCGCCGGCCGGGGGTCGCTAAGCGCCGATCGTTGCTCTCTTTCATTCCACAGCTCCGTCGTGACGCTCAGGGACTTCTACGCGCACTCCTGGCCGTCGTAGGCCTGCACCCAGAGCGTCTCCGTGCCTTCCGCCTGACCGCCCCCAGACCACATGCTTCGAGGCCGGTGGCATCGACCGTGATGGCCTTCCCGGGAGGCACTCAACGCCGCCTTCACCAGGTTCCGCCTCCGCCGATCACATGACATGTCGACGACACTATAGGTGCCATCAGGCAGCTGAGATCCCTGAGCTCTTGCCGCTAACTTTCTGTATTGCTGACTTTTCTGTTGACTCCATAGCGCAAAGTTGTGGCCCAATCTGACAACCTTCAACCAGCGAGGTTGGTTCATGACACCGTCCATTCACGCCGCTTCATCCTCGCCTGCATGCATTGCCAGCACCAGCCCGGCATCATGGCAGCAAGAACACGTTGACTTCCTGACTCGATATTGTGGCTTATTCCCCGCCGCCCCCTCAAGAGGATCGGCATCATGGCCGCAGAGGCAAACCGCTTCCGAATTCCACGCCGCACACTGTCGGCGCATCGCGCGCCAACAGCGCGCTTGGCATCTTGACCTTGCCCCGCGCATCGGCGCTGCCGGTGCAGCCGACCAGCATCGCGTCCGGACCTGCCCAAGCGCCTTTACCGGCGCGGCTCGACAACCCGAAACGGACGACGGTCGACAAGCCGTTCAGCGGATTACCCGTTACACACGATCTCAGGAGACGAGGCATGGGCGCGCGTGCTGGGCCGTTCAGGTGCTTGAAACTGCTCCCCTGAAATCAATGACTGCAACTTTAAGGTGACGAATGAAACCCGCACGCTCTTGGAGCGCTGCGACCGATGGCGCTTGGCCGCGGGCGTCTGCCTCCGGCGGGCTCGTGGCCGCATGCTGCGCCGGCGCGAGCCGATCTGACGCTAAAAACGTTGGATGAAACATTAGACGCTCCGGTGTCCAATGTTTTCCCGGCGGGCATCCGACGTTTTCGTTTTAGATGTTTTGGTTCTAGTCGCGTAGCGTTGAAGTATCGGTGCCAATTGTGGTGCTGCTCGCTCTATTCTTCGTTGGACCTGATTTCATTGGCCCGCTGCGGCACAGCGTTGGCGCCAGGGCGCGCGTCGCGCTGGGCCGGACGGATGCCAACAATTCTGTGCTTCAAAAGAACGAGTGACACTAGATACCCCAGTGTCGGATGTTTTTGTCACGATGGGACGACTTTCCCGAGGCCACCTACCGAAATCGCCTCGAGCATTGTGTCGCGCCGGCCCGATGGGCCGCGGTCGGGCCATCGAGCTGATCAATCGCTACGACCTGGTGAAGCCCAGTGACTTTGCACGCTGGCTCGACTATGTCGGCATGACGGAACAGGAATTCGATCGCATCGCGGATACTTTCCGCGCCTCGCGGGTGCGGTGGATGGAGCGCGGCAAGTGGCAGAGGCAGAAACTATGATTTGCCACTCGCATGGTCGATCCTGGAGCGTCTGCCTTACTGACCGGCAACCGTCGCAACAGGTGCCGCTGACCGGCGTCCGTACCGACGAGCCCATATCGACCTCAGTTTGCTCTGAGCCGGCATTTCCACAAGCTTGTATATGCCAAAGGCAAACACGATCGCCCATGCCCCGCTGATCGCCATGTTGAGGGCCAATACAGGCAGGAGATCGACGTCGAACGCCTTGTCGGGCCAGGCAATGCCATAGCGGGGCGTCAATGGGTGAAACAAGTATAACGCGTATGAGATCTCACCGACGAAGATCAGCGGAGCCGAGGAAAGCAGACGATTGATGAAACTGCCGTCGTCATCACAGTTCGCCAGCACCAAAGCAAAAAGCAGCGGCGGCACGAAATAGTAATACAGCGGGCCCGGCTGTCGATTGGCGGGTAACGTCAGCGGCAGCAGGTAGCACACAAACAGGCCGAGCACGCCGACTGTCGCCAGCAGCCGAAAAGCCCGGCGATACCCGGTCGGCACGGCACGGCACTTCATCACCAGAAGCGCCGCTGCGACGCCCAGAGCGAATTCAGCAACGCGAAAGTAATACCAGCCGCCTTAAATCCTGACCGATGCCCACTTTCGGGTGGTGATCGAAGAGACACGTACTTGGTCGGCAATGAGCCAATTCCAGGCGTTGCAGCAGGCCTCGACGATGTCCTCGTAGCAACCCCAGACGCGCCTGCTGAGCTGGTTGGCGCGGAGATATTCCCACACGTTCTCGATCGGATTGAGTTCGGGTGAATAGGGCGGCAGGCGGAGCAGGGTGACGTTTTTGGGCACGGTCAGGCGCTGTCCCGTCTGGTGCCAGCCAGCGCCGTCGCAGACCAGCACGGCATGTGCGCCGGCACCGACCTGTTTGCCGATCTCGGCGAGGTGGACGGTCATCGCCTCGCTGTTGACCCAGGGTGTAACAATGGCAGCGCCCACGGCACGCGCCGGACAGATCGCGCCGAAGATGTAGGCCCAGTCGTGGCGATTGTCGCGAACCGCCGGTGGGCGGCTGCCGCGCAGCGCCCACTGATACGACAGCGTGCCGTGCTGGCCGACGCGGGCTTCATCCTGGAACCAGATCTCGATCGTCTTGCCAGCTGCTTGCCGCGGCAGGGCTGCGGTTACGAGGGCGGCAAAGTTTTTTTAAAAGCCTCCTGCGCGGCAGCGTCCTTCTTGGGGTGATACGGCCGCGGCTGCAGCCGCGTCAGTCCCAGTCGCCGCAGCAGCTTGCCCACCGTCCGCTCATGCACCACGACCTCGTAGCGCTCGGCGATCACCCCGCACAGGTCGATGCAGCGCCAGCGGGTTACCCCGTTGATGGCCAGGTCGGGGCCAGCAAGCACCACGTCCTTCAGGTCCTGCATCTGCTCGGCCGACAGCGCCGGTGGACGGCCGCTGCGCCGGGCGTCGCTCAGCCCGCCAAGACCTTCGTGGTTGTAGCGGTGAACCCAGTCGCGCAAGGTCTGCCGATCCATCCCGCTGGCCGACGCTGCCTCCGCCCGTGACGACCCTTTCAGCACATGGGCTATCGCCAAAATACGGCAGGCTACCCGACCGTCCTGGCTTCGCGACGCCAGCCGGCGAAGCTTCGACGCCGACAGCTCCAGCCGCGTCACCTCGATCTTGCGCCCCATCATGTCCTCCGTCAGCTGCTGCCGCCCGGCAACAGAGAATCTGACATCGCGACAAATGGGAACTTCTAAATCGAAAGAGAGTCAGGATTATCGGCGGCTGGTATAAGGCGAAAGGTAAAAGAACCATCGGTGCCACTCGGCGTCGGTCAAGGGCTCGAATGGACTCGGCAGGGCCACGATGGCCTGCAGGTCTTTCACCAACGCCGCGAAGGCCGATTTCGTCGCCACGAGCTCGATCAGTGCAACGATGTACAATCCCAACAGGCCAAACAACAGCGTCGCCCCTCTGGCGCCCCAGGACCGGAACACAGCGGCCAAGAGCACCATGAAGAGCGCAAACATGAGATAGAGCATGAACTCCGTGCTTATGCTCCAGCTCACGTTAAAGGCATTGCCATCCGCCAGTGCCCCGTTGAGCTTGAAAGGCAGCCATGTCCGCACACTGGCAAGATGGACTGCAGTCCACAAACCAAAGCCGTTTGCGTACTGTGCCGATGTCCATTTCATCACGACGACCATGCCAATGAACGCGAGCAGCGCCTGATAGAGCCGCGAAAACCGCAAGAACAGGAAGTGCACCCTCGACTTCAGTGGCTGTTGCTGCCAGCCAAAGTCCAGATAGTTGTAGGCTATGACGAAGCCGCTAAGAACGAAGAAGCAGGTCATCCCAAATCCAGCGGTTGCGAATACGGCGCCTAGCCATTCGGGACTGGATACGAGGGAAAACGGAGCAGACCAGTAGAAGTAGTGGTGAAAGACGACCAGCAAGGCTGCCACGCCCCGCAGCCCCGTCAGACTGGATATTGCAGGCTTTGTACTCATTGAGTTCTCAGGGCGAAAGCCGCTCGCTGATCCCGGCAAACTAGCAAAACGCGATCTCTGCGATCTCGATTGCCCTTCTATTGTCGCCGGCATGGACCACGCTGTCCCCCTTGTCGAGTAGAGTGATCGAGAAGTGGGCCTGGCTGTCCTCGGTCCATGGCAGGGCCAGATCAATTTGCAGCTGCCCATCCGGCAAGGCAACCGCGTCGGCAACTGCCAGGGAGTCGTTTCCGTCGAGTTTTGCGGCTGTTTCCAGATCAAGGATGATCATGCCGTATTTCCTGGCGCCATCGTCGTGCAGCTCGAACTTCGCCTTCGTGCACCCGTCGGCCCTGACCTTCATCGACCATCGGACCAGTTCCTTCGGCCGCCTGTCGTCGATCCGCAGGGCCAGGCGGTGCAGACCATATCGCCTGAGCTCGGCAAGGCGAACGACTCCTCCGTCATCGACGTCTATCGATGCATTTTCGACCGCAGCCATCTGAGGCACGTTGTCCGCAACGGCCGGCATGTCCACGGGCTCGAAGACGGACGCGACGGAAACAATCTGGCCCGGCGCCGCCATCACATATTGGTCGAGTTCAGCCTCGACGCGCGCGATCTCTTCGCCGCTGATGATGATTTCCGAACGCGGTTCCGCATTCAAGACTTCCTTGCGCCAGACATAGCGCCGCCCTTCACGTCCAGCCGGATGCACGAGATCCGCCGGATCAATGGGCTCCCCGTGGCCCTTCAAACGCGGCGGTTTGATGGGTTTGATCGGATCGCCGAGAAGAACACGAGCGGTATGGTTGATCACGCCCGTGTCGATCTCCCGCCCAAAATAGGTAGCGTGGATGATGTCGAGGAGATGGGTCGAGGTTGTCGGGTGTTGCGGCCTTCCCCGCCGGCACATCCTCTTTTCCCGGTTCGTCGCCTTTCGGCAGTTCATTGATAAATGTCGCCAACCTGTTGCGGTAGCTGATGTAGCACTCGAAGAACGTCTTGCTGTTCGACAGGAACCAATAAAATGGATGCCTGTTCGAAGCCTCCGTAAGTGAGTTCCTCTTCACCTCGCAGCGTATAGACCATCGGCAGCCGCTTGAGTTTTCCGAGTGCGGCCACGGTTGCGGTAAAGGCAAGTTCCTTGAAGAACGTTCCTTCGGCGCGACTTGCCGCATCGAATGCCTGAAGATACGCGTCGGTGCGCAACACGGCCCCGAAGAACGGCTGATAGCGACGCATGAGCTCGTAGAGACGCCCCAGCGCCGTGCCTTCCGACACGTCCCCCGTGTACCACAGCACACTCTGGACGTCGAAAGTCTCCCGGTCGAGGCTGGCGCTGAGGACGTACCCCTGGGCGACCACATGGTCGGGGTTGTCCTGAAGAAACGCCAGGCACGCGTCGATCGCATGCGGCAAGCTGATATTGTCGTCAGTGACCACGGCCACGTACGGCGTCGCGACCGATCGTGCGACAGCCGCGACCTTCTCGCTCGGCGATGTCGCAACGTCGAATTGGCGGTGTTCGATCAACCCACGGCAGGCTCGCAACAGTTCGGGATCAGGCTGTTCGCTCGAATCCGCGACGATGACGCGATGCCGGAACTTTGTTCGGCGCAGAAATTGAACTTGCGCCCGACACAGTGCAGGCCGGTCGAACGTCGGCAGGATGATCGTGAGATCCGTCGCCGGGAGCGAGGACGGAGGCTCCTCCTCGGCGAAGTCGAGGTTGATCTCCAGGACATCGCTGGCGACGTCGCGATATCGCGTCCACCCCTCCAGTCGGCAGGGCAGAGTCTGCGCATGGGTGAAAAGCCCCTTCTGGACCGGGTAGCTCCAATGGTGGCTTCGGATGAAGTCCTCCGGAGCGAACGTCGTTCCATTGGTTTCATACAGGCGGTTGGCCGCCGTATAGTTGTTCACGTAGGCTTTGCGCGGATCGTCGATGATCTTGATGCTGCCCGAATCCGGCGAACATCCGTGGAATCATGCCGTAGTCGATATTGGCGAAGTGCCTGCGTTGGTATTTCGCCAGTCCGGACGCCGATGTGAAGAGCGGGTGGATGAAGACGGAGTGGATCTCGACGCCGCCGGCGACCGGCCAGAACAGCTCGCGCGGATGCTTGCCGAAATCCTTGTTCTCCTTGGCGATGATCTGCGACGTGAAGTAGTGATGGGCATGCTTGACCGCGAGTGAGGCCAGTTCCTCAGTCGAGATGCTGATCGGCCCATCGGCGCCGAACAGATCGTCGAGCGCCGGCAGGAATGTCTCGGTATTGGCGACGATATTGCCGCCGCCGCAGCATTCGAACCCCTCGTGCCGATAGTTCGCCATGTTGGGCAGTGTGCCATCGGCCACGATGGCATCGACAGGAATCATGAACAGGTGCGAGCCGGCGCCCTGGGCAAAATAGATGGAACAATGATCCAACATGCCGTAGAGCACGTAGAAGTTGCGGACCAGATGTCCGCTCCGCAGGATCCCGGTGATGGATTCCGCCATGGTGATGAACAGCACATCCCCCACGGCACACATCTGGGCGAAGACGGGGTGTTGGCGAATCTGCGCCTCGCCGGCCACATCGGTCACGATGCTGAAGACGACCTTGCCCTGACCGCGGAGCGTCGGCAGGTTGCCGCCCGACAGCATGGAGCGCATGCCATATCGCAGGAAATTATCGACATATTCCCGGCCCCACACGATGAAGCCGAGGGTAAAGATATCTCCATCCGGATTGCTTGCCCGAAGGGCCTCGCCGCGTTGCTGGCACAAGGCGTATTCGTGCGCGCAGAAATCGATGAATGCCTTCACCTCGTCGCGTATCGGCAGGGCGTGCTGCAGAACCAGATGGCGCAGCTCGTCAAACAGCCCCAGCCGCAGCAGGCTGATCCAGACTCGATCAGGAACGTCGCTGCCGGCCCCTGCGGTACAGTCAAAGCGGTTCTGCAGGATCGCCTGACTGAGCGCGGCGATGGAGCGCTCGACTTCGCCAAAACAGCCGGTCCGAACTTCGAGGGCAAGCAGGTCGTCGGTTTCCTTGGCCAGTTCGAACAAGGGACGCGTCGGGCCGGCGCCCCGGCCGCGCCCCTGCGCCGAAGCCCAGGGCGGCCCGCACCTTGAGGACGGCGCCACGTACCGCACTGGAAAATTCCGCCAACTTCTGCATGACAGTCCTCGACCGGTCCGCCGGTCATTCCGTATCGACGGTCGTATGGGTGTCCGGCTGGCCACGGGTCAGATCGGCAGGAATGGCACAATGCATGAATGATCGGCTACCCCGCCCCAAACGACGGCGCCGAGCCCTCCGTACTTGCAATGGCACTGTTCCCCGCCTTGTGTGTCCGTCGATCCGATTGTCCAATCAATACACCAGGTCCACCGGCCAAGGGTAGGCCCTGACAGGACCAAAGCCCCCCACAACCAGGGCGACGTTGCCGGGAAAAATGTTGCGCGCCGCATCCGAAATGCGATAGGTGCCCCATGGATGCGAATACTCTCGATCGGATGCGCTATTCTCTGCGGGTCCCGACCGTTATCGAGAAGGCATTGCGTTCCTCTGGACATTTGGATGGTTGACCTCAAGGACCTGTCGGTCGACGCGATTGCGGGCGTCGATCGCGCAAAGCTGGTCTTCGACCGCGAAGGCATCCTGGTCGCCAAGAACCTGTTGCCGGCCGAAGTCGTGCGCACGGCGGCCGATTTCCTTCGCGATGCGGTGACGGAGATCGACCGGACGGTTCGCCAGCACGGCTTCTCGCTGCGGGATGCGGACGCGGGCGAACGGCTCACGGCGCTGATGGAGAACCCCCGGGCCGAGATCTCGGAGCATGACCGACACATGTTCCTCGGACATTTCCCGCTCGACGTCCGACTCGCCGAACCGTTGCGAACGATCCCTCGCTTCCTGAACGGCCATCCACTGCTTTTCGACCTGCTGTCCGCGCAGCGGCTCTATGCCCACATGCCGCCGACAGCGCGTTATGTGCTGCCGCGCTGCTCGCTGGCGCGCGTGCCGTTGCACCAGGACATCAGCTACAATCGGCACATGGGCGATTTCTGCGTCGTTTGGGTGCCGCTGGTGCCGATCGATCTGGCGTGCGGCGGCATGGCCGCCTACGCGCGAACCCACAATGCACCGGAGATGGTGACCGAGCGCAGGGCCGCCGCCGACGGCTGGCTGGCGCCGATCGACAGCGGCTCGGCCGATGACGCGCAGCGCGTGATGCTGGCGCCGCTGGAGCCGGGCGATGTCGTCGTCATGGGAAAAGGGACGATGCACGAATCGATGCCCAACTCGTCGCACCGCATGCGGCTGAGCTGCGACTTCCGCTTCTTCGGCGAGCAATCGCACTCGACCAAGCACTATCTCGACATCGCGACGAACACCGTCGTCGCGCCGACGAAGGCCCAATAGCAGATGGCAACCGCAAAAATCGACACTTCGGACGGCTTCAAGAAGGCAGCTTCCGACTCAGACATCGAGGCCCGGATCGCCGAGCATTGCGCCAAGCACGGCATCGACCCGCTCACGGCGGTCAAGAACTTCGCCGTGCTGGCCAGGCGCCAGGCGCTGAAGCGCTTCCTGGCCCATGTCGAGCTGTTCAAGATGACGCTCGACGTGCCCGGCGATATCGCCGAGTTCGGCGTCTTTCGCGGGCTTGGCCTGTTCACCTGGGCCAACCTGCTCGAGTCCTATTGCATCGGCGATCGCACCAAGATGGTCTGGGGCTTCGACAACTGGCAGGGCTTCACCGGCTTCTCCGAGCAGGATTCGGTGCCGCTGGCCAACGCCGGCAAGACGGTGGGCGGCTTCAACCCGGCCCGCTTTCACCAGGAAGTACTCGAGGCGATCGCCATCTTCGATGCCGATCGTTTCATTCCGTTCAAGCCGCGCATCAAGCTGATCGACGGCAACATCGAGGAAACGGTCGCGACGTTCGCCCACGACAATCCCGGCGTCCGCTTCTCGCTCGTCCACCTCGATTGCGATCTCTACAAGCCGACGCGCGCGGTGCTGCAGGCCCTTTGGGACAAGGTGACGCGAGGCGGCGTGGTCATTTTCGACGAATACGCCATTGCCGACTGGCCGGGCGAGACGGCCGCGGTCGACGAATTCCTCGCCGACAAGCCCACTGTCCGGCTGCAGACCTTTTCCTGGACGAACGTCCCCGGCGCCTACCTCGTCAAGCCCTGACGCCTGCCGGAAACGCGCGCACGGGGGTTAGTTGTTGCAGCAGGCATATTCCGTTCGGCTGATTACAGCCGAACGGAATATGCTCTGGCCGTCGGCGCCGCGCGGGCGCCCGTGTCGGCGCCGTCCAGCTTGACGCCAAACAGAGCATTGATGTCCCGAACGTCCTGCGCGACGTCGTTGCCGTGGCAGGTCGCGTAGCCTGCCAGCCGGCACGGCAGGTGCTGCGCCTGGGTGAAGCAGGCCTTCTGCACCGGGTAGGTCCGGTCATGACAGCGCAGGAAGTCCTCGTAGGTGAAGGACCTGCCGGTCGTCTCGTAGCGACGATGTGCCGCCGTGAAGTTGTTCACATAGGCCAGGCTCGGATCCATGAGCTTGATCGGCCCGGGGTGCGTGAACAGCCGCGGGATCATCCCGTAGTCGATATTGGCGAAGTGCTTGCGCCGGTACCTGGCCAGGCCTGCCGCGGTGGTGAAGAGCGGGTGGATGAAGACGGAGTGGATTTCCACGCCGCCTTCGACCGGCCAGAACAGCTCGCGCGGATGGCGGCCGAAGTCGCGGTTCTCGGCGGCGATCACCTGGCTCTGGAAATAGTGGTGGGCATGCTGGAAGGCCAGCGACGCGAGCTCGTAGGTCGAGATGCGGATCGGTCCTTCCGAGCCGAAGCGCTGGTCGATCGCCGGCAGGAAGGTCTCGGTCTCGGCCACCAGGTTGCCGCCGCCGCAGCACTCGTAACCCTGGTGCCGGTAGTTCGCCATGTTGGGGAGCGTGCCGCTCGCCACGACACAGTCCACCGGGATCATGAACAGATGCGAGCCCGCCCCCTCGGCGAAATAGATCGAGCAGTGATCGAGCATGCCGTAGAGCACGTAGAAATTCTTGACCAGATGGCCGTGGCGCAGGATCTCGATCAGGCTGTCGGGAACGACCGTGAATTCGACGTCGACGATTTCCGACAGCTTGGCGAACAGCGGATCGGAACGCAGCCGCTGCTCGCCGGCCGCATCGGTGACGATGCTGAAGACGACCTTGCCCTGCCGGGCGAGCGCCGGCAGGTTGTCCTCCGACAGCATCGAGCGGACGTTGTAGCGCAGGAAGTTGCGGATGTATTCCTCGCCCCAGACGATGCATCCCATGGTGAAGATCTCGACGCCCGGATGCCGCGCGCGATAGGCAGCACCCCGCGCATGGCAGGCCGCGAACTGCGCGGCGCCATGGTCGAGGAAGGCCTTGACCTCGGAACGGAAGGGCAAGTTGCAGGGCGGCCCGGCAAGATAGCGAAGCTCGTCGAGCAGGCCGAGGTGCAGCAGGTTGACCCAGAGCCGGTCCAGCGTCTCGCCATCGAGGGCCGTGCCAGTGTAGGCCGGCTGCGATCCCGCGATCTTCCGGCGTAGCGTGGCGAGCTTCTCCTCCGCTTCGGCAACACACCCTTCCCGGACTTCGAAGGCAATGACGCCGTCGGACTCGATGGCAAGCTCGAGCAAGGTGCACTGTGTGACGTGCTCGGGAACCGGCCGCAGCAGCTCCTCGGCCGCCGGTGCCGGCGCCCTCAGCACGCCACGCACCCTTGCGACGAAGCCCTGCATGAGGCGCATCGAGACGGTCCTAGCCAGGCCGGTTCGTCGGCACATAGCGAAAATCAACCGGTAGTTGCTTCCAGCGATCGATGATCTTCTCGGCGACGGCCACCGACATCGGGATGAACACCACCGCGCCTGCCGGCATCTGCGCCGGCGCCATGATCGGGCGGCCCATGAGCTGGCGCCCGATGCGGTTCTGATCTTCGTCGACGAAGAATGCCGCCCTGCCCTCGAGCTCGAGCATCGTCCAGCAGGCCGCGATCGAAGATCCCATGATGCCAAATGGGCGATCTTCCTGGGCGCACGTCCTGGCAGACCGGCGCACCTCGTCGAGCAGCTCGAAATAGAACAGGCATCGCGCCTTGGTGCTGGCCCGGTGCGCATCGGCTTCAGCGACATCCGGCGCGCACGCCGGTCGTCTCAGGGACAGCACGGCGACCAGCTCCTTGGGCAGCATCGTCGACGACAGGAGCTCGATGCCGAGCCCGGCCTTGCCCGCCACGTAGGCTAGGCTGTCTTCGTCGAAGTGGCTGCAATGGTCGGCGATAATGAGGTCGCTGGGGTTCTGCCGCAGGTTCGGCACGGCCAGCAGAAGGCGTCCGCCGGGCGTGAGATGGCCCGAGATCGCCTTGAGTAAGGGGATCGGATCGGGAATGTGCTCCAGCACATGCGACAGGGAAATGACGTCGAAACGGCCAGCGTAGGCGGGATTGGGGCCGCTGTAGAAGGCTTCGACGCCCGGCAGGGCCAGCACCGTCTCCTTCCACTGGTCGACCAGCTCCGCGCCCGACAGTTTCCAGCGCGGGCGCAGGCTGTGGAAGGTTTGCAGCAGGTTGCCATTGGAGCAGCCGATGTCGAGCAGCCGCCCCTGCTCGGCCAATTCCCCGGTTTCGAGGAAATTGCGCAGCAGGATCAGGGAACGCGGACCGTTGCCCTTTGCCGAGTCGAAGATCGTCGGCTCGGCGCCCTGGCTCTGATGATTGATGTCATAGTTGGCGTAGACGTGCTCAGCCATCGCCTGCCACGCGGGTGTCGCCGTCTTCTGCACGGTCAGGCAATGCGAGCACAGGGAATATTCCGCCGCGCCGACCACGGGCTGAACGTCGGACGACACCAGCCGAAACGGCGTTCCCTTCTGGATGAGCGGCTCGAGCTTCGCTGAGCCGCAGATATGGCAGGCGGTCACGGGGCCAAGTCAGCGGTCAAGAAAGGCCAGGACCTCGCTCGCCACAGTCTCGACGTCGGCCCGGCTCATGTACTGGTTCACGGGCAGGGTCAGGATTCGCTCGGCCTGCCGCTCGGTCATCGGGAAATCGCCCAATTTGTGTCCGAGGGCGCGGGCCGCCGGCTGGAGATGGATGGGCACCGGATAGTGGATCGCCGTCTTGATGCCGATGTCCTTGAGATGGGCCTGCAAGGCGTCGCGCTTGTCGACCTGGATGACGAAGGTGTGGAAGGTGTTGAACTCCTCGTTGCGGCAGGTCGGCACGTACATCCGCTCGTGGTGCAGCAGCTTCTGGTAGAGGGCCGCATT
Source organism: uncultured Alphaproteobacteria bacterium (assembly GCA_963809025.1). Taxonomy (GTDB): domain Bacteria; phylum Pseudomonadota; class Alphaproteobacteria; order Reyranellales; family Reyranellaceae; genus Reyranella. Next base: position 48,016 of record CAWEIE010000051.1, read on the forward strand.
GTCGCGCCGCTTGGCGATCACGTCGGGCAGCTTGTCGAGGCGGTAGCTGAGGATCGCCGCCTGCAGCGTATCCATGCGCGAGACCATGCCCCATTCCTCGATGGTCTGGCGGTCGGCCATGCCGTGCGCGCGCAGGCGGCGCATGCGCTCGGCGGCCGCCTTGTCGTTGGTGGTGACGAAGCCGCCGTCGCCCAGCGCATTGAGGTTCTTGAGCGGGTGCGCCGAGAAGCAGCCGAAGTGGCCGATCGAGCCGGCAAGCCTGCCCTTGTACATCGAGCCGATCGCCTGGGCCGCGTCCTCGATCACGACCAGGCCATGGCGGTTGGCGATCTCCATGATCTCGTCCATCTGGCAGACACGCCCGGTGAGATGTACCGGCATGATCGCCTTGGTCCGCGGCGTGATCGCCTTGGCAATCTTCTCGGGATCGACGTTCTGGTCGGCCAGCACGTCGGCGAAGACCGGCGTGGCGCCGAGCTGCACGATGGTGGCGGTCGAGGCCACGAAGGAATTGGGCGGCGTGATGACCTCGTCGCCCTTGCCGATGCCCGAGACCAGCATGGCCAGCAGCAGCGCGTCGGTGCCCGAATTGAGCGCGATCGCCTCCGCCGTGCCGCAGTACTCGGCCACGCGCTTCTCGAGCGCCGCCAGGTCGTCATGGGTGCCGACGAACGAGCCCTTGAGGACGACCTGCTCGAAGATCTTCTTCAGATCCTCCATCTGGTCGCGGCCCTGGGCGGGCAGGTTCACGTAGGGAATGTTGTGCTTCGCCATATCAAGCCCCATAGAACTCTTCGACCGTCTGAACGGTATACGCGAGCTGCTCCTCGGTCAGATGCTCGTGCGCCGGAAACGAGATCATCGTCGCGGCGTGCCGGTCCGTCACGGGGAAATCACCCTTCTTGTAGCCGTACTCGCGCAGGCCTTCCTGCTGATAGAGCGGCACGGGATAGTGCACCTTCACCTCGACGCCCTGCTTCTTGCAATGAGCGACCAGCTCGTCGCGGCGCTCGGCGAACACGATGTAGAGGTGGAACACCAGCTTCCGATTGTTGAAGCGCTGCGGCAGCTTGATGCCGGGAATGCGGGCGAGGCCGCGGTCGAGGTAGGCGGCGTTCTTGATGCGGGTGTCGGTGATGAAGTCGACCTGGTTGATCAGCCAGTTGCCGACCACCGCCTGGACCGAATCCAGCCGCGAGTTGCAGCCCATGCGGACCACGCTGTCGCGGCCGGCGAGGCCGTGATTGCGCAGCTGGCGCAGCTCGGTGGCGAAATCGTCGTCGTCGGTCACGATCATGCCGCCGTCGGACCAGACGTTCAGGTTCTTGAGCGGATGCAGCGAGAAGGCGCCGGAGCGGCCGTAGGTGCCGGAATTCTTGCCGTCGATGTTGCCGAGGATGCACTGGCAGGAATCCTCGACCACGGGGAGATCGTGCTTCTTGGCGATCTCCATCAGCGCCGGCATGTTGGTCATCTGGCCGGCGAGATGGACCGGCACGATCGCCTTGGTCTTCTTGGTGATCTTCGCCTCGATCTGGCCCACGTCCATGCAGAAGTTGTCCGTGCAGTCGACGAAGACCGGCCGCGCGAACAGCTCGCCGATCGCGCCGACCGTGGCGATGAAGGTGTTGGCCGTGGTGATGACCTCGTCGCCCGGCCCGACGCCCAGCGCCTTCAGCCCGAGCTTGATCGCGTCGGTGCCCGAGTTCACGCCGATGGAATGGCGCGTGCCGATCATCGCCGCGAACTTCTCCTCGAACTCGCGCACCGGCTTGCCCAGAGTGAAGTCGCCGGTCGGCACGAACTTGCGGAACAGGTCGAGGATCTCCTCGATGTTCTCGGCGCTGAACTGCTTGGGCAGGTAGGACCACTGAACCTTGTAGCCGTTCGGCTGGGCTGGCAGGTCGATGCGCGACATCCGATGACGATCCTTATTTCTGACTGGCGGTGATGGCGCGACGCGCGGCGTCGACGCTTTGCAGCATATCGCGCGGCGGGAAAAGGCTGACATATGCGATGTCGGCCGAAACCGCTTCCTCGATGCGAGTCCGCACCTTGAACTCGTTCTCCGAGCCGACGCCCAGCAGGCACAGCAGCTTGGCGCCGACAACACCGGCCACCTCGGCGAGGGGCCGCACGACATTCGACGTCCCGGGCATCAGTCGGTTCTGAATGTCCTGTCGATCGTCGATCACGAAATCGATCTTGTCCGCGATCTGGCAAACGGATGCCAACAGGCAGGAACGCGGCGCCGCGCCGTAGACCGCCACCTGGAAGCCGTTCGACCGGGCAAGCGAGACGAGGCCGTTCAGCTCGGCCTTCTGCCGCTCGATGCCGCCGGCGAATCGGCGCAACAGTTCGATTGTCGGACCCGGATCGGGAACCTTGATCGTGCAGGCGACCGGAGGCGTTTGCATCCTCGCAACAAACGCCATCGAGCCGCCGCCGAACACGTAGCTGCGCCGATCGCAAATGTCGAAGCCGAAGCGACGCAGCATGTGCTCGGCCAACGCCGGCGTGAAATAGTTCACGTGCTCTTCCCACAGGATGGCAGGGCTGCCGAGCCTGAAGCTCTCCTCCACTTCGGGCAGTTCGAGCACCAGCAGGCCATCGTCCCGCAGCAGCGTCCGGATCCCGGCGAAGAAACCATCGAGGTCGCTGACATGCTCCACGACATGGCGCAGGAACACCGTGTCGAACTTGCCGTGCTTGGCGACGATCTGCTGCGCCTGCGCTTCGGTCAGATAGCTGGTGTAGACGTCGTAGCCCTTGTTGCGAGCGAGGTCGGCGGCGACCGCGTTGGGTTCGAGTCCCACGACCTGCCGATAGCCGGCGCGACGCAGGTTTTCCATCAGCGTGCCGTCGTTGCAGCCGACATCGATGGCTTTCGCGGGATCCTGGCGGGCGACTGCCGTTGTGATCAGATCGTCGAGGTGCCGCGGCCGCTGAAAGCCCGTCGTATAGGTGTCGGCCTCGTCATAGATCAGGTCGGCGGGAATGGCGTTCACGATCTGCAGGAGGCCGCAGTCCTGACAGCTCTCGAAGTCGACGGTGAAGCGCGGATCGGGATCCTGCGGCCTCTTCCTCAGATAGTGGGATATCGGAAGTTCTTTGAGGCTGAGAAAATGTGAGAGATGTCGCCCCCCGCACAAACGACAGCGCGGCAAGTCGCTCATCGCACACCCTGATCCAGGCGGCTGTGCTTGACCGTACGTCCATCCACAAACACTTTGCCCGCCTTCGTCGCTGACGATTTGATTATTCAATCAATACAACAGGTTCACCGACGAATGGTAGTGCCGAAAACCGGCTTTCTGCGGCGATGGCGACGCCCCCGGCAAGGTCACAGTCGCCACGATTTCCGGGCCCGGTTGGCGTCTTCGAGGCGGGCCGCCTCGGTGACGATGGCGTCCACCAAGGTGGCGGCGGCGGCCTCCACGCGCTGCCACTCCTCGGGGCGTTTCAACGAGCCATAGCGCAGCGGCGAACGGAACAGCCTGCCGCGCAATCTCCCCCAATACCCCCATAGCCAAAGCGCGAAGCGCGGCACCGATGGCGCCCCTTCGCCGTCCTGCAGAGCATCGAGAATCGGATCGTCGTCGACGCCCAGGCACACGATGCTTGTGTCCTGGACGATAGTGATCCTGCCGTCATCGAGAGAGGTTCGGTCGATGAACCGGCTATCGACGGGATCGATCGACAACCGCAAGGGATGATCGAGCGCTTTTGGCCGAAGAAGGAACGGGTGGTAGTGGTTGCCATGGATAAGCAAGCCGTCGTCGCCGACTCGCCAGGCGATTCGCAGCGGCGGATCGATTGACCGTCCGGCATCGGCGAGGTTGTCGATGGGGATGTGCTCGATGACAAGCCTCGCGCAACTGTCCGGCGACAGTTGCAGGATGCCGTCGGCCCCGCGGAACCGCTGCTCGAGGAGAGGCCGCAGAACCTTGCCATGCATCTGGATGGCGTGTGCCAGGACCGCGTCGGCGTTGCTCATGCGATCGGCCATGGCAAGCAGGGCGCCGTCGTTCAGGGCGAGGTCAGCGACCAGGCAACTGACAAACGCATCCGTCGCACGCCCTGCCGCCAGGGCGACGTAGTGAGCGCAAGACATCAAGGCGAACTTGCAGTTGCGCTCATAGTAGAAGGCCAGCGAATTCTCCGAGTAGTGGACTTTCTCGTCGCCGTAGCAGGCTTGCATTGCCGCCCGATAGTCCACGAGCTCCGCCGGGTAATGAATGAAGTCGACGGTGGCGTGTTCCTCGAGACGGCAGAACAGCGGCTTGGAACGCAACGCTTGCTCGCTCTCCGCGGTCGTGAAGACGGCAATATGGATCGAATGATTTCTCGCCAGAGCCGGCAGGTTGTTTGGCGAGAGCAACGAGGCGCAGAAAAAGCGCTCGCAGTACGCTGAATGGGTTTCTCCCCAAACCGGCAGCGAGATGACGAATGGCTGCCGGCCGTCTCGCTTGCGCTCGATCGACGAGGCCAGCTGAGCGACCCAGCCGTCGTATTGATCGAGCAGCGTCATGACAAAGCGCGCGAACGCATCTTGCGCGTCGACTTTCAACACGCTTTCGAAGAAGTCACGGATGTCGCCCGGGGTACCGTGCCGGAGCAGGGTTATCGCCGCGTGGTGACGGAGAAGCGCATGGTCGGGATTCCCGCGGAATGCCTGACGCAGGACCACCAACGCATCGTCGTTGCGGTTGGCTCTGTCGTACATCGTGGCAAGCTGGATCGCGATCTCCGGATCGCGGGTCAGGCCCCACGCCTGCTCGACCTTGTCGATCGCCTCCTGGACGCGATGGGGTTCGGAGGACCATAGCGCGCTGCCTTCGCGCAACAGCTGGGTTGCCACGAAGTCGGTGGCCCGGCCGCCCAGCAGGGGAGCGAGGCGTGCCCGCAGGGACGCTTTGGCAGTTCCACTCATCCGATTTTGACCGCCCCGTGCAGAAAGTGGCGAATATGCCGTAGGTCACGGGAACTCGCCAACTCCATGACCGGCAACGATTTCTTCAGGAGAAGGACATCCGACACAAGGGCTTAATGCCGGCTCGGCCGCAACAGCCCTTACGATACCAGGCCAAATCCCGTATATCGCTACCGGTCGCTTCATCACTTGAGCACTCAATGTGAACGCCGCCCGGCCATACCTCAGTTTCGTCTCCTACTTCCGCAACGACGGCTACACGAGCGATTTTGATTTGCGAGTGCGGCGGGCGACCAGCTTTCTCGTCCGCCAGCTGCAGCGGGCGGAGATCGATTCGGAGCTCATCCTGGTCGAGTGGAATCCGCCACCCGACCGGCCGCTGATCATCGAATCCCTGGATCCATTGCCGCACGGCGACTGCGTGCAGGTCCGCGGCGTCATCGTCGACCGCGAACATCACGAAAGGTTCATCGGCTCGCAGGAATCCGGCATGAACCCCGCCGCCGCAGCCAATGTCGGGCTGCAGCGCGCCAAGGGCCGCTTCGTCTCCCCCAAGGCGTCGGACACCTACCTGTCGAACGAGATCATCGCCACCATCGCGCGGCAGGATCTGCACGAGAACGCGCTGTACCGCTGTGACCGCTGCGACGTCACGCTGTCCCCCACGCTCCTGCGCAATCTGGGCGACGATGCGCTGCTGGCGCGGCTGGAGAGCCTGGACAGCACGCGCTACAGCCATATTCCGAACCCGCCGCAATGGTACATCCGCGAACTGCACACCAACGCCTGCGGCGACTTCCTGCTGATGAGCCGCACCATGTGGCAGACCGTCCGTGGCTTTCCCCTGGACGACACGGTGCTGTCGCTCGATTGCGATTCTCTGATCATGCATGCCGCCGTGGCGCTGGGATCGCACGAGATCCGCCTGCCGGCAGCCTGTCGCGTCTTCAAGGGCCGCCACGATCGCCTCTTCAGCAACCGCGTCAGCCACGTCTGGACACCATTGCAGTCGAAGGTCGACAAGATCATGACCAACTTCCGCTGGTGGCGACTGCAGCAGATCGCGCGCAGCGCCTTCGACTACCCCAAGCGCAAGGTCGCCGGCGTGGAAAGCGTGCTGGCGCCCTCGATCGAGCGCAATTTCGTCAAGCCGGCCGAGCAATGGGCGCACGGCATCCGGCCGCAGCTCAACCAGCCGGAAAACTGGGGCCTGGCGGATCAGCCGCTCGAGGAAAGGCTGCTGTGCCGGGCGCGGTGGTCGGTGACGGACGCTTCGGCGGCGGCATGAACGTCGACCAGGCCGTCTTCCTGGTCGGCGGCCTCGGTAGCCGCCTCAAGGCGCTGACCGGCGCCGCCGCCAAGCCCGTTCTCGACGTCGGTGGCCGGCCCTTCCTCGATCACCTGCTGGACGAGGCGAGCCGGCATGGCGTCAGGCGCGCCTTGCTGCTCTGCGGCTATCGAGCCGGCGACGTTGTCGCCTCCTACCAGGGCCGCTCGATCCGCGGCATGACGATCGAGACGGCGGTCGAATCCGAACCGGCCGGCACCGCCGGCGCGCTTGCGCTGGCGGCCGATCGGCTCGACGACTGGTTCTTCCTGGTCAACGGCGATTCGCTGTTCGACTTCAACTGGCTGGGGCTGCTGCCCGCCAATGGCGACGCCAGGACGGGCTTGGTCCGCATGGCACTGGCCAGCGGCATCGCGGGCGGGCGCTACGGCCGCGTCGCCGTCGACGGCCGGCAGGTGCGCGACTTCATTCCGGCCGGCGCGCTCGACCGGCCGATCAACGCCGGCGTCTATCTGATGCGCAAGGATGTCCTGTCGCGCATCGGCGCCGTCCCCTGCTCGCTCGAGCGCGACGTGCTGCCGGGGCTTGCCAGGGACGGCCTGATCGAGGGCGTGGTCGTCGAGGCGCCGTTCATCGACATCGGCACGCCGCAGGACTTCGAGCGGGCGCAGCGCGTGGTGCCGCGCATCATGAAGCGGCCTGCCGCCTTCCTCGATCGCGACGGCGTACTGAACGAGGACACGGGCTATGTGCACCATCCCGACCAGGTCCGCTGGGTCGCCGGTGCGCGCGAGGCGGTGCGCTGGCTGAACGACGCAGGCTACCTGGTATTCATCGTCACCAATCAGGCCGGTGTCGCGCGCGGGCTGTACAGCGAAGAGCATATCATCGACCTGCACGGCTGGATGAGCACCGAGCTGCGGCGCCACGGCGCGCACATCGATTGCTTCGAATACTGCCCCTACCATCCCGAGGGAGTGGTCGAGCGCTATCGTCTTGTCTCCGAGCTGCGCAAGCCTGAACCCGGCATGATCCGCAAGCTGCTGGCGGAGTGGCCGGTCGATGCCTCGCAATCGTTCATGATCGGCGATCGCGAGACCGACCTCGAGGCCGCGGCGGCCGCCGGCATTCCCGGCCACCTGTTCCGCGGCGGCGATCTCCTTGATTTCGTGACGACGCGGATCAAGCCGAGACGAAGAACCGTCGATTTCGATTGATCTCCAGGATCGCCTCCACGGCTTGTGGCGGCAGCGGCCCCAAAAGGCTGGCTGCGGCGTTCTGGTCGGCTTCCAGCGGCTTCATGATGCCGGGAATCGTGGTCGATACCGCCGGAAACGACAGGCAGAAGCGCAGCGCGGCTTGAGCCGCCGCCTCGCCCGGCGCTGTCGAGATCGAGGCCATCAGGTCGGCCGCACCGTCGACCCAGTTGGCGAGCTGGGCGCGCGGCCAGCGCGCCCGGTGATCGCCCGCCGGAAAGACGCTGTCATGGCCGATGGTGCCCGACAGGAAGCCGAAGCAGAGCGGCGTGCGGGCGATGAAGCCGACGCCGAGGCGCTCGAGCTCCGCCAGAAGCCCGCTGCTCACGACGCGCACGTCCATCATGTTGAAGTTGGCCTGGATGACCGCGATCTCGCAGGCCCGCAGCGCCTGCATCGCTTCGTCCGGTCCCTTGGCCGACACGCCCCACGCACGGATCTTGCCGCTCTCGACCAAGCGCGCCAGCGTCTCGCGCACGGCCGGCGCCGTGACAACGCCCAGCGGCGGATTGTGGAGCTGCAGGAGGTCGAGATAGTCGGTGCCGAGCCGCGCCAGGCTGCGCTCGGTCGAGGCGACGATCGCCGACGGCGAGAAGTCCGGCGCCTGGTCCCAGGTCTCGTAGCCTGCCTTGGTCGTGATGACGGCGCGCGTGCGCTTGCCGCGCACCGCGCGGCCGATCAGCTCCTCGCTATGGCCGTTGCCATAGGCGGCGGACGTATCGAAGAAAGTGATGCCACGCTCCAGCGCGCGGTCGAGGGCCGCCAGCGATGTGCGATCGTCTGTGTCGCCATAGGAGGTCTGCTCGACGGTGCGCCCGCCGATGCCCCAGGCTCCGAAGCCGATCTCGGAAACCTGCAGGCCGGTCTTGCCGAGCGGCCGGTAGCGCATGGCTCAGTAGTGGCCGGCCAGCTCGGGCGTGATGGCGGCCGACCGCGGCGAGTAGAGATAGGCGCCCTTCTTGTTGCCCCACCAGACGATCTCGCGGCACCACTTCTGGAAGTCGTCATAGGGCTTGGCAGCACGATCGATCTCGATCGCCAGCGGCTTCTCGGTGAGCGATGCCTGGTCGCCGCCGCGCACCTTGTGCCAGTAGTCGAGCAGGTCGTAGCTCAGGCGGATTTTCAGATTGTCCTTGGCGAACGGCTGATGGACGAGCGAATGGTTGAGCCGGATCGCCTCGTCGATGATATCCATCGGCAGGCCGGCGGCTTTGGCGCTCACGGTCTCCGCCAAAAGCTTGCCGGCCTCGGCATAGAAGGCGTCGAACTTACCCTTGGCCGTCAGCTCGACGAAGATGAACTCGTCGGCCGGCCAGTAGATGCCGAGGTATTCCTTGGAGAAGACGTACTCCGAGCCGCCCTGCTGGATCGATTCCGCCTCCTTGTGGAAGAAGGCATTGATCTCGGCGATCGTCGGGAATCGCTTGGGATCGGCGGCCATGAAGGCCTCGATCATGTCGCGGTAGGAGATGCCCGAGATGCCGTGCGCCATGATCAGCGGGATCTGGAACAGCTTGTCGAAGTGCAGCAGCGCCGTCATCCAGCAGAAGATGCGGGTGCTCCGCCAGTCGGCCAACGGCATCGCCGCCGTCGCCACGACGAGGTCCTGGACCTCCGGCACGTCGTCGTCGAGCTCGATGCGCTCGCCGTGGATGTTGATGATCTTGGACTCGACGGTGACCATGCCGTACTTGGCCTGGTAGGCCGGGTCGCCCATCTCGGCGTTGGGCAGGATCGACAGGTTGTTGAACTGGATGCGGTTGTGCTGGCCGTTCTCGATCAGCTGGTCGACGCCCTTGACGAACAATTCGTAGGTCTCGCCGGGCAATCCCAGGATCAGGTCGGAATAGGTCTCGACCTTGTCGCGCGTGAAGCGGCGCTGCAGCTCCATGTAGGTGCCGAGCGAGATGTTGTCGCGCTTGATCGCCTCGAGCGTCGTCATGTCGACGCTCTGCATGGAAAGCGCCACGCCCTTGTTCAGGCCGGCGTCCGACAGGATCTTCTGCGTCTCGTAGGCGCGCTCCGTGGCGTTCTTGGTGTTCTGCACCGACAGCGCCACCGGATAGCCGGTCTCCTGCTTGATGCCGGCGACGTAGTTGGCGATGTCGACGTCACGCTTCTGGATGCCGAAGTTGGCGTCGCAGCAGAAGATGTATTCGATCTTCTTGTCGGCGAACCAGTCGACCTCGCGGTAGAGCCGCTCCTCGCCGAACTTGGTGACCTTGGCCGCAGTCGCCGAGCCCCAGTCGCAGAAGGTGCAGCGGAACGGGCAGCCGCGATTGGTCTCCCACAGGCCGATCCAGCTCTCGCTGGGATTGGCCGCCATGATCGAGTCGAACGCGCCTTCCAGGAAGGGCGACGGGATCTCGTCGAGGTCGCGCACGCGATCGATGTTGGGATTGCGCACGAAGCTGCCATCGGCCTTGACCATGCTGACGCCCGGCAGCGACTGCCAGGCGTCGCGGTCCGCAAAGCCTTCCAGCAGCTTGAGGAACGTCCGCTCGCCCTCGTTATGCACGGCGAGGTCGATCTGGGGATTGGCCCGCAGGAAGGCCTCGGGCTGGTCCGGCACGTGCGGGCCGCCGAAGACGATGACGATGCCCGGCCGTAGCGCCTTCAGGCGGCGGGCGATCTCGAGCGAGATACGGCCGTTCCAGACGTAGGTGCTGAAGCCCACCAGGTCGGCGTCCTTCAGGGACTCGACGGCGTCGGCGATGCGCACCCGCTTGTAGAGCGGCGGCAGGAACTCGTAGAGGCCGGGGTCGGCCGACATTTTCTGCACGTAGGTCTGCAGCAGCGCGACCGAATAGGGCAGATAGTTCTGGCCGGAAAACGAGTTGTTGATCTGCACCAGGCCGACGCGAACGGGCGCGCGGCGCTCCTGGGAGGCGTCGGCGGGCAGCGGATCGGGTCCCTGGGCGGTCGACATCGGCGTAGAGGTAAGCTGCCCGGTCCCTGAACGCAATGCAATATATGGCCGCAATCCCTTGAGATTGAAGGCCTTATTGTGGTTTGTCTCAGGCGATCATGATCGGTGGGCAAATGGATTTCACGGGCAAGAAAGTTCTAATCGCCGGGGGTGCCGGCTTCATTGGGACCAATCTTGCCCTCGCCCTGGCCAAGCGCGGTGCGCGCCTGCGGCTGACGGTCCGTGAAAAGCCCCTGCAGGTCGCCCTCCCGGGTGCCGAGATCGTGACCCTGGACCTGCGCCAACCCGAGCACTGCGCCCGCGCCGTCGAGGGCATGGACTACGTCTTTCTGTGCGCCGCCCACACCTCGGGGGCGGCCGTCATCCGGACCACGCCGCTTGTCCACATCACGCCCAACGTCCTGATCAACACGCTGATGCTCGAGGCCGCGCACCGCGCCGCCGTGGCGAGGTTCTGCTTCATCTCCAGCGGTGCGGCCTATCCTCCGACCGCCGATCGGCCGGTACGCGAAGAAGAGATGTTCGACGGCGATCCGCACGAGGTCTATTTCGCCGCCGGCTGGATGAAGCGCTATGCCGAGGTGCTCTGCCGGACCTACGCCGAGAAGATTCCCAACCCGATGCCGACGGTCGTGGTGCGGCCGTCCAATGTCTACGGCCCTTACGACAAGTTCGACTTCGCCGTCAGCCACGTGACGGCTGCCCTGATCCGCCGCGTGGTCGAGCGCCACAGCCCGCTCGAGGTCTGGGGCAACGGTCAGGACATCCGCGATCTTGTCTATGTCGACGACTTCATCGAAGGCATGCTGACGGCCTTCGCTGCCGATCGCCCCTATCTCGCGGTCAACATCTGCGCCGGCGCCGGGCACTCGGTGCGCGAGATCCTGGACAAGATCCTCAAGGTCGACGGCTACGACGGCGCCAACGTCCGCTACGACCCCTCACGCCCTAGCACCATCCCGGTGCGCCTGATGGACAACAGCCTCGCCCGCCAGCTCGGCTTCGAGGCGCGCACGTCCCTCGAGGACGGCTTGCGCCGAACGCTCGACTGGTATCGGAAGAACCGGCGCTGACGCGTCGCTGCTACGGAATACACACATCCGTTCAGGCTCCTCTCCCCCGCTAGGGCAGGGCGATCGCATATGCCCACTTCCGTCGTCTCGACCGAGGGCCCCCTCGACTTCGCTCGGGGCAAGCTCCGTCCCGAGCGGAGAGACCTTCCGTCCACAATAGGCCACTTATCGTGGACAGAAGGTCTCTCCGCTCCGCGCTTCGCGCTCCGGTCGAGACGACGGAAATCGCCATATGCGATCGCCCTACCCGCTAGGGGGAGAGGAACATGAGTCGTGTCCGCTTCTAAAACGGCCCGCGGAAGCGCTTATAGCCTTCGGTCATCGAGCGCTCGACCGGCAGCGCGATGCCGTGCTTGTCGCCCTTCACCTGGGTCAGGATGGCGTCGACCGTCTCGTGCTGGCTTGGATAGTAGATGTCTTCCAGGCTTTTGGCCGTCGGGCAGGGCGCCGGCGCCATGCCGAGCATGGTCGGCGGCTGGCGCAAGAGGCCGGGATCGCGCATCACGAGCTGGCGGCAGACCTCGGCGGCGACGCCGTATTCGAGCCAGGACGTGTCGGCCACGACCAGGCGACCGGTCTTGCGCACACTGGCGGCGACCAGGTCCCAGGCGGGATGGCTGATCGAATTGAGGTCGATGACCTCGGCCGATATCCCGGCCTTGTCCTCGACATACTGGGCCGCGCGCAGCGCCTCCAGCACCATGACCGAGGTGGCGACCACGGTCACGTCGCCGCCCTTGCGCGCGACGTAGCTGGTGAGCGGCACGCGCCCTTCGGACCGTAGCTTGTCGGACGGCGCGACGGTGAAATCGAGGTTGTAGAGCAGCCGATGCTCGATGCTGATCACCGGGCCGGGGTGCCGGTTGATGATCGCCGGATACATGTCGAGGATCGCCTGGCTGCTCGACGGCATGACCACGGTCAGGCCCGGATAGTGCGCGAAGGTCGACTGCGGACTCTGCGAGTGCTGCGCACCCTGTCCCCAGCTGCGGCCGACGACGATGCGGATCAGCATCGGGCAGCGCATCAGGCCGCCGAACATGTAGCGGTACTTGGCGGCCAGGTTGATGATCTGGTTCATCGCCAGGAAGGAGAAGTCGGCACGGATGTGCGTCGTGATCGGATAATCGCCGACCAGAGCCGCGCCGATCGCCACGCCCGTCATGCCCTCTTCCATCAGCGGCACGTCGAACACGCGCGACGCGCCGTATTTCTCGGCAAGCCCGGTGGTCGAGCCGAAGATGCCTTTAAAGTCGTCGACGCCCTGCCCCATGATGAAGACGTTGGCATGGTCGGCCAGCGCCGCATCCATGGTCTCGAGCAAAGCGCCGGCATAGGACAGCACGCGCGTGCCCTGCTCGGGTTTGACTGCAGCGATGCTCATCAGATCACGTCCGTCAGCAGTTCTGCGCGACCGGGCGCCGGGCTCGCCTCGGCGAAGGCGACGGCCGCCTCGATCTCGCGCTCGATCTCGGGGCGGAGTGCCGCTGCCAGCTTGGCGTCGACGATCAGCGGATCGCGGCGCTTCCAGGCATCGACATCGTTGCTGGTGCGATAATTGAAATGGAAATCCTCGCCGACGCCGACATGCTCCTTGTAACGCGACGTCGCGATCTCGAGCACGAACGGCTCGCCTGCCCTCACTCTGGCCGCAGCCTCGAGCGTGGCCTGGCGGATCGCCAGCATGTCCCAGCCTTCCTCGAGCCGGCGCGAGGCGATGCCGAACGAAGCGGCATGCTCGGTCAGACGATAGGACTGGCGCACCGGCCGATGGCTGTGCACGGCAAGCCCGTTGTCCTCGCACAGGAACAGCACCGGCACTTTCATGAGCGCCGCGAAGTTCAGGCTCTCGTGATAGACGCCCTCTTCGGTCGCACCGTCGCCGAACACCGCCACGGCGATCTGCGGAGCGCCGCGCCGCTTGAAGCTCAGCGCCGCCCCGACCGCGTGCGGGATCGTGCTGGCCACCACGGCCGACGATCCCATGAGACCGACCTCGGGCGCCGCCAGGTGCATGGAACCTGCCTTGCCGCCGGAGACGCCGCCCTTGCGGCCGTACAGCTCGGCGAACATGGCGTCGAGCGAGCCGCCTTTGGCGATGTAGAAGCCGTGGCTGCGATAGGTCGCGAAGACGAGGTCGTCGGGCTTCAGGCCGTCGCACACGCCCACCGCCACGGCCTCCTGGCCGATCGACAGATGGACCGGGCTCTGGATCTTGTCGGACGGATAGAGATCGATGATCCGTTCCTCGACCAGCCTGATCAGCAGCGCCGTCCGGAACAGCCGGCGATAGATCGCTTCATCTTTCACAGACAGACGCTCCCCGCGCGGTGAACGGACAGTGCTTTGGGCTGCCGACTGCTAACGGAGGCCGCGCCGTCTGGCAATCGCCTATCATGGCGTCCCAAAGACCGCTCATGACGCTAAAAAGCGCGGCTCTGGCCGCCATCGACCGTGATGTTGGCGCCGTTCACCAGGCTCGCCTCGGCCGAACACAGGAAGGCCACCACGGCCGCCACTTCCTCCGGCGTGCCCAGGCGGCCGAGCGGATATTCCTGGTCGACCATGCGCCGGAAGCCTTCGGGATCGCGCTTCTGCTCGTCCTCGAAGCCGGTGCCGGGGATGTAGATGCCGCCCGGCGCCACCGAGTTGAAGGTGATGCCGTCGCGCACCAGGTAGGCCATGGCCGACAGCGACTTCATGAGGCCGGTCTCGGCCGCCTTGGCCATGGTGAACCACGGCCGGCCGATGCCTTCCTTGCCGCCATAGATCGAGGTGATGGTGACCACGCGTCCCCATTTGCCGCGGCGCATGTGCGGCAGGGCGCGCCGGGTGAAGCGGACGGCCGCCATGGCGTTCTTCTCGTAGACCTCGCCCCAGACCCGCATGTCGGTGTCTTCGACGATCTCCTTGCCCCAGCGTCCGCCGCCGCCGACGTTGTTGACCAGGATCTGCACCCCGCCCCATTCGCGATCGACCACGTCCATCACGCGATCGGCGGCCTCCGCTTCGAGGAGATCGGCAGCGACGGAAAGCAGCTTCACGCCATAGGTCTTGAGCTCCGCCATCGCTGCATCGAGGCGCTGCTGCGAGCGCGAGCAGATGGCGACATGGCATCCTTCCGAGGCCAGCCGCTTGGCCGTCGCCAGCCCGATGCCGTGACTGCCGCCGGTCACCAATGCGAACTTCCCGGAAAGCCCGAGATCCATCTAGAGCGCACCCTGTTCAAGCTCATGCTCTTCCGGACCGCGCGCGTCCCGCGCGCTCATGCTCATGAGCGCGCGGGACGCGCGCGGTCCGGAAGAGCATGACCTGAGCATGGCCTAGAACGGCCCCCGGAAGCGCCGCTCGTGGCTGAAGAAGTCCTCGCCGTCGAGATTGGCTGCCTCCAGGCCCAGCATGTCCTCGACGGCGTGCACGATCGTCTTTGCGTTGGGATAGAACTCGTTCTCGAGCTCGCGCACGGTCGGAGCGGGCGTTTGAGCAAAGCCGATGCGCTTGACCGGCGCCTTGAGCTTGCCGAAGCACTTCTCGTTGATGCGGGCCGACAGCTCGCCGCTGAACCCTGAGTCGACCCAGTCGCAGTCGGCGATGATGCAGCGCCCGGTGCGCTTGACCGATTCCATGATCAGGTCCTCGTCGAGCGGCGCCAGCGTGCGCGGATCGACGATCTCGATCGACACGCCGCGCTTGGCGAGGATGTCGGCCGCCAGCCGCGCCTCGACGTTCATCCACGACAGGCCGATCACCGTGACGTCCTTGCCCGGCCGCAGGATGCGCCCGACACCGAGCGGGATCTCATATGGCTCCTCGGGCACGTCCTCCTCGGCCCAGTACAGCCAGCGGTGCTCGAAGCAGATCACCGGATTGTCGTCGCGAATGGCGGCGGTCAGCATGCCCTTCATGTCCGACGGCGTGGTCGGCGCGATGACCTTCAGCCCGGGAATGTGGGTGAAGTTCGAGAACAGGCTCTTGGAGTGTTGTGCGCCCTGCCCCCAGCCGCGGCCGATGATGGCGCGGACCACCAGCGGCACCTTGAGCTTGCCCCCCGTCGAGTAGGTGTAGTTCGACACCATGTTGATCAGCTGGTTGGTCGCCAGGATCATGAAGTCGACGCGGATGTGGATGTGGATCGGCCGCAGGCCGCGGATCGCGGCGCCCAGCCCGAAGCCGGTCATGGCGTCCTCGGAGATCGGCGTGTCGAAGCAGCGCTCCTTGCCGAACTTCTCGGGCAGGCCCTTGGTCGTGCCGAAGATCGACGACCAGGTGGGAACACCGATGCCATAGACGAAGACGCGCGGATCGCGTTCCATTTCCTGCGCCGTCGCCTCGCGGATGGCGCCGGCGTAATCAAGCTTTCTCATGGAACACACCCGCATGCAGCCGGTCCGGTGCCGGGATCGGCGCCTGCGACGCCCGCGTCACGCTTGCCTGAATGGCCTTCTCGATCTCGTCCTCCATCGCGGCAATCGCACTCTCGCCCACCTGGTGCGATGCCAGCCGCGCGCGCTGCACCTTCAAGGCGTCACGCGCGATCCATTCGCGCTCGACCGTCGCCTGGTCGCGGTAGCCCCAGTTCCAGTCGGTGCCGATGCCGACATGCTCGAGGTAGCGACAGCACTTGATGTTGAGGAAGGCCGGCCGGCGATCGCGATGCGCCCTGGCGGCCGCCTCCTTGGCGAGCGAATAGACGCTCTCGACGTCGCCGCTGTCGTCGTCGTAGGTGTCGGCGCCGAACGGCTTGACCGCGTCGGACAGCGACTTCGACACCTGACGCGCCTCGCGCGGCGTATCGACCGCGTAGCCGTTGTCCTCGCAGACGAACAGCACGGGCAGCCTGAACAGCGAAGCGGCGTTCACGCTCTCCCAGAACACGCCGGCGTCGCACGCGCCGTCGCCGAAGAACACGACGGCCGTGCGGCCGGTGCCGAGCTGCCGGTTGGCGAAGGCCGCGCCGACCGCGACGGGAATCTGCGTGGCGACGACGCCGCTCGACAGGATGTGGCCCTGATCGGGAGCCGCGAGATGCATGGAGCCGCCCTTGCCCTCGCCAGTGCCCGAGGTGCGGCCGTAGAGCTCGGAGAAGAACCGGTCGGTGTCGTGCGTCTGGGCGAGGAAGGCGGCGTGACTGCGGTATGAGGCGAAGACATCGGCCTTGCCCTCGAGCGCCGAGCAGACCCCGACGCAGACGAACTCCTGGCCCATCGACATATGCATCGGCGTGCGCATGAGGTTTTCGGGGTAGTGCTTGACGATGTATTCTTCGGAACGCCGAGCCAGATAGAGGCTCTTGAATAACTGTATCGCCGTCGTTTTTGGCAGGGGTTCGCGGGCAAAACTCATCGTGTCTGTCGTTGCTGAGGTCGTCCGGACCATAGAGACCTACGACTCCCAAGGCAACGGCAGGGGTCCCTGGCCGGGGTGGCCTTTTGCCGTTGCGTCAATTATGTAAGCCGCCACGGCGAAAGGCCGGTTTGACGGGGGATGATGGCAGCTCGGCGCGCACTTATCACGGGCATCACGGGGATGGTGGGATCGCACCTGGCCGAGTTCGTGCTGGACAAGACCGACTGGGAGGTCATCGGCATGTGTCGCTGGCGCAGCCCGCTCGACAACCTGGCCAATATCGCCCATCGCATCAATTCGAAGGATCGCGTCTCCCTGCTCTACGGCGACCTGCGCGACACGATGTCGATTCAGAAGGTGGTGGCGGACGCGAAGCCGGATTACGTCTTCCACCTTGCCGCGCAGAGCTTCCCGCGCACCAGCTTCGATTCTCCGCTCGACACCATGGACACCAACGTCCAGGGCACGGTGCGCGTGCTCGACGCGTTGAAGCAGCATGCCCCCAAGGCAGTCATCCATGTCTGCGCCTCGTCCGAGGTGTTCGGCCGCGTGCCGAAGGAGAAGCTGCCGATCGACGAGGAGTGCACCTTCCACCCCGCCTCACCCTACGCCATCTCCAAGGTCGGCACCGACCTGGTCGGCCGCTTCTATGCCGAGGCCTACGGCATGACGGTCATGACGACCCGCATGTTCACCCACACCGGGCCGCGGCGCGGCGACGTCTTCGCCGAGTTGACGTTCGCCAAGCAGATCGCGATGATCGAGCACAATCGCATCCCGCCGATCGTCAAGGTGGGCAACCTGCAATCGCTGCGCACGGTGGCCGACGTGCGCGACGCGGTGCGCGCCTATTACATGCTGGTCACCGTCAATCCGACGCCGGGCGCCTACTACAACATCGGCGGCACGCACTCCTGCACGGTGAAGGACATCCTCGACACGCTGATCTCCTTCTCGCCGGCCAGGGACGCCATCAAGGTCGAGGTCGATCCCGACCGGCTGCGTCCCATCGATGCCGACCTGCAGGTGCCCAACACCGCGAAATTCCATGCCCATACCGGCTGGAAGCCCGAGATCCCCCATGAGAAGACGCTGCGCGACCTGCTGGACTACTGGCGGGATCGCGTGGCAAGGGAAGGCGACCGTTTTCTGACCCGCTGAGGCGGCGGATCGGCGAGGGGCAGTCACAAAGGTTGATGATCTTCAGATGCTGATGGCAATTTCCCGCACGCCGTATCGGGTGTCGTTTTTCGGCGGCGGCACGGACTACCCGCCGTGGTTCCGCCGGCGCGGCGGCGCTGTGCTGTCGATGGCCATCAACAAGTACTGCTACATCGGCACCGGCTTCCTCCCGCCTTTCTTCGGCATCCGTCATCGCATCATCTGGTCGCACATCGAGGCCGTCGGCTCGGCTGCCGAGATCCAGCATCCGGCCGTGCGCGCGGGCCTCGAGGTGCTGGGCTACGACGACAGCCAGGGCATCGAGCTGTTCCATCAGGGCGACCTTCCGGCGCGCTCGGGCATCGGTTCGAGCTCGGCCTTCGCGGTCGGTTTGATCAACGTGTTGACCGCCATGCGCGGCAAGACCCTGGACGCCCACGCGCTCGCGGTGGGCGCCATGGACCTCGAGCAGAACAAGCTCAAGGAAGCGGTGGGCTGCCAGGACCAGATCGCCAGCGCCTATGGCGGCATGAACGTCATCAAGTTCGAGCGCGACAACTCCTTCTCGGTGACGCCGCTCGGTCTCAACGACGGCCAGCGCCAGGGCTTCGAGAAGTGGTTGATGCTCTTCTATACCGGCAGCAGCCGCCTCTCGTCTGACTATGCGAAGAAGCTGATCAACAACCTCGAAGCCAACGCCAAGCACATGACGCGGATGCACGAGATGGTCGAGGTCGGGGCCGATCTGCTGCATGTCGGCAAGATCGAGGAGTTCGGCAAGCTGCTGCATGAGAGCTGGGCGCTCAAGCGCGGCCTCGCCAACGGCACCAGCACGTCGACGATCGACCGCATCTACGACGACGCCCAGCGCGCCGGCGCGCTCGGTGGCAAGCTTTTGGGCGCGGGCGGCACGGGCTTCATGGTGTTCGTCGTGCCGCCCGAGCGGCAGGCGGCCGTCGCCAAGGCGTTGTCGCATCTCATTAGCGTGCCGGTTTCGGCCGACTTCACGGGCTCGACGATCGTCTACCGCAAGGAAGAGTTGCTCGCCCCGGGCGGCCCGCCGCGCTGGAATGGGCTCTAGGGGATTAGGGATGGAAGTATTCACGACAAAGCTCGAATCGGTGCTGCTGATCAAGCCGCCGACCGTGTTCGAGGATTTCCGCGGCCACTACATCGAGACCTACAACCGCAAGGCCTACTTCACGGCCGGTATCCCGATCGAGTTCGTCCAGGATGACATCTCGATGTCGCATCGCCACGTGTTGCGCGGCATCCACGGCGACACCAAGACGTGGAAGCTGATCTCCTGCCTGCAGGGCAGCTTCTACATGGTGGTGGTAAACAACGACCCGAGCTCCTCGCAGTATCGCCAGTGGGAGGCCTTCACCCTCTCCGATACCAATCGCCTGCAGGTGCTGGTACCGCCCAATTTCGGCAACGGCCACCTGGTGATGAGCGAGCGGGCGATCTTCCACTACAAGCAAAGCACCGAGTACGACCGCACCGGCCAGTTCACGCTGCTGTGGAACGATCCGGCGTTGAAGATCTGGTGGCCGGTCACGAACCCGATCCTCTCGGAACGCGACCAGGGGCATAAGAGGGGATAGTTCATCAATTCAGGCTCCTCTCCCCTAACGGGCAGGGCGATCGCATATGCCCACTTCCGTCGTCTCGACCGAGGGCCCCCTCGACTTCGCTCGGGGCAAGCTCCGGCCCGAGCGGAGAGACCTTCCGTCCACAATAGGCCACTTATCGTGGACAGAAGGTCTCTCCGCTCCGCGCTTCGCGCTCCGGTCGAGGCGACGGAAATCGCCATATGCGATCGCCCTACCCGCTAGGGGGAGAGGAACTTGAGCCCACAAACCGGCTGAGTTCGTCGACCGCGCCCAGCAGATGATAGAGGGTGCTGGCGGGCATGTACTCGCTCACGCAGCAACCGTTGTGATCGAGCCTGTCGAGCCAGCCGCCGGGCGGATCGAGAGTCAGGAAGCGATCGCGCAGCAGCGCCGCCAGCGCCGCCGCCCTGCCCTCGCCCTGCGTCCGGCCAAGCCGCGCCTCCGCCAGGTTCGCCTTGATCGCCTCGGTGACCGGCCAGATGCGGCGCACGCCGGCGCGCGGTGTGCCATCGATCAGCAGCTCGCCCACGATCATTCCCGCCCCGTCGAAGCCGTAGCGGTCGGCGTGGCCGTACAGCGCGTCGACATAGACCTGGACCGATCGTCCACTGGCCTCTTCGAAGCGGCGCAACAACCACACCCATTCATGGTGATGGCCGGGCTCGACGATGCGGCCGACGGGGCCGTCGGCCGGCCTGAGGTCGGCAGTGAAGTATTCGCCGACGACGCCGGGATCGCGGAAGAAGCGCGTGGCGAACAGATCGAACAGCTGCGTCGTGCGCGCGAGATGGCGTTCCTGCCGCGAGCATTGCCACAGGGCGAGCAGGCTCTCGAACAGGTGCATGTGTGGATTCTGCCGCCGCACCCCGCCGTTCGCCGGCAGCTCCTCGACAAAGCCGCCACCCGCGGGCGCCACCATGTGCCGCTCGATGAAGGCCAGCGTCTCGTCGGCGAGAGCGAGCGCCTCGCGATGGCCGGTCGCCTCGACATAGGAGGCGATCGCCAGCAGGACGAAGGCATGGGTGTAGAGGTCGCGGCGCGTGTCGGCGACGGCGCCGTCGCGCCGGATGGAGAAGATCCAGCCCTCGCGGTCGTCGCGGCCGTGGTAGTCGCGGACCATCGACGCAAAGGCACGCTCGACCAGGGCGCTGGCGTCGGCATGCCAGCCGCGCCTGGCCGCAAGCGCGTAGGCATGGATCTGGCGAGCTTGCGACATCAGCCGCAGGGGAACGTCGGGCAAACGCCCGCCGGCCAGCGTCAGGCGCTCCTCGAACCGGCCGTGCTCGGCGTCGAAGCCGGCGGTCGCCCACAGCGGCAGAGCCTCATCGACCGCCCAATCGACAAGAGCGGCCGCTGCTGGTTCGAGTCGTGCCAACATGGCGAGAGGGCCTTCGGCCGGCTATCGCGTCGTGATCGTGTCAGCGACGCGCTCGGACGGGATGGCGACAACGTTGGCGGAAAGCGGATCGCCGTCGCGCGGCGCCTCCAGCAGGCCGCTCACCGGCGAGAAGACGAATATCTCATAGCCGAGCTCGCCGCGCAGGGTACCGATGAGGGAATCCGCACAGTTGCCCTGCGCCCGCAACGCCTTGTCATTGACCTCGAGCACCAGGATCGGCCGCATCGACTTCAACACAGTCGCCGCGCCGGCGATGACACGGGCCTCCGCGCCCTCGACGTCGATCTTCACGAAATCGACCTGCGCCAAGGCCAACCGGGCGATCACGGCATCGAGGGGCTCGATCGGCACGCGCTCGAGGCTGGCGCGCACCACGTCGTCATGGGCGAAGCTGCCCAGGGTGTTGTGCCCGGCGTGGACGCCATGGGCCAGGTGCAGGTCGGCAAGGCCTGAGGTCGCGCCAATGGCAGCCGGCACGACGGTCACGTTGTCGAGGCCGTTGCGGCCGAGGTTGCGTTGCAGATGGGCGCGCTCCCGCGAGCTGGGCTCGGCCGCAACCACGCGGCCGGACGGCCCCACCCGCCGGGCCGCGAACAGGGTGTAGTAGCCGTCGTTGGCGCCGACATCGACAAACACCATGCCGGGCTTCAGCACCCGGTCGAGGAAGGCGAACTCGTTGGGCTCGAAGGAGCCGCAGACATAGAGGCAGAGGCTGTTGTCGTTGCCCAGGGTGAGGTCGACCGTGGTGCCGCTGTGCCAGCGCACGGTGATCGGCACGGCGAGGTCCTTCTCGCGGGCAGCTTCCCACAGGGCGCCGCGCCGACAGGCCAGCCAGCGCCGCTGGTCGTAGTACTCCTCGGCGAACACCCAGCCCGGCCGGGGCCGCAGGCGGGGCACGCCGGGCGCCAGGCACGCCGCATAGGTCGAACCGATTGCCGGAGCGTTCACGATCAGCCAGCGACCGAGATTGTCGAGGTGGTAGCCCACACCGGAGCAGATCCGGTCCCATGCGCTGGGGGCGCTGATCGATCGGCGAGCAGTCGTCATTCGTCGGATCGTTCCCCCAAGCTTTGCCTTAGCCCCTGTGCCGTGTTCGGCTAAACCACCCGTAGGCGAGCGTCAAGCGCCGCCCGTATCTTGCCATAGTCCACCACTAAGGCATTCGTCGTCCGTTGCAGCAACACCGCCGCGGAATATAATATTGGCCCCTCTGTCAAACTGTCGGTGCAATGTCAGCGCTGTTCCTCCGCACCCTTCTCGTCGTCGTCATCACTCTGCTGCCTGCATTGGCTTCGGCCCAAGTGCGCGTGCTGGCACGCGTCAATGACGACGCCATCACCGATTTCGACCTCCAGCAGCGCGTGCTGTTCGCCATCCGCACCACCGGCCTGCAGGACAGCCCGGACCTGCGCCAGCGCATGTCCGCCCAGATGCTGCGCCAGATGATCGACGAACGCCTGCAGATCCAGGACGCCAAGCGGCTCGGCCTGAAGGCCACCGACGGCGAGATGCAGCAGCGCTTCAATGACATCGAGCGCGCCGCCGGCATGGGCCGGGGCCAGTTCAAGCAGTACATCCAGAGCACGGGCGTCACGTTCGACATCGCCGTACAGCAGATCGAGGCGCAGATCGCCTGGACCAAGATCATCCGCCGCCGTGTTCGTCCACAGGTCGACGTCTCGGAGACCGAGATCGACGACGCGCTGAGCCGCGCACGCACGAACGTCGGCAAGACCGAATCGCGCGTGGCCGAGATCTTCGTGCCGGTCGACCGGGCCGAACTGGCGGACGAGGCCAAGCGGTCGGCCGACCGCATCGTCGAGCAGCTCAAGCGCGGCGCGCCGTTCGGGGCGGTCGCCCAGCAGTTCTCGCAGGGCGCCACGGCCGCGGCGGGCGGCGAACTCGGCTGGGTCCTGCCCGGCTCGCTCGACCCCAGCCTCGATACTGCGGTGGAAAAGCTTCCGGTCCGGCAGTACTCCGAGCCCATCCGCGGCACGGCGGGTTGGCACATTCTCTACGTCATCGATCGCCGCCCCTTTGCCGCGGCGCGGCCCGACGACGTGCGCCTCAACCTGACGCAGATGACCCTGCCGCTACCGGTCAACGCCTCGTCCGACGAAGTCGCCAAGGCCACCGCCGATGCCCAGAAGGCCATGGCCGGCGTGCGCACCTGCTCCGATCTGCATGGCCGGTCGCGCGAGCTCAAGGGCGCCACCTCGGGCGACCTCAGCGGCGTGCGGGTCGGCGACCTGCAGGCCAATCAGCAGATGTTCGAGCAGATCCCGAAGCTGGCCATCGGCGGCACGGCCGGCCCGTTCCGGGTCGCCGAAGGGCTGCAGGTGGTGGCGCTGTGCAGCAAGGTCGGCGGCGACGGCCTGCCGACCCGCGACGCCATCTCCCAGCAGCTCCTGCTGCAGAAGCTCGAGGGCGCGGGACGCCGCTACATGCGCGACCTGCGCCGCCAGGCTACGATCGACGTCAAGCCATGACCGTCGCCGCACCGCTCGCCGTCACCATGGGCGAGCCGGCGGGAATCGGCGGTGAGCTCAGCCTGAAAGCCTGGTCGATGCGCCGTCAAGGCGATCGACCGTTCTTCGTGCTCGACGATGCCTCGCGGCTCGCCGCGCTGGCCGGCAAGCTCGGGCTCAATGTTCCGGTGCGCGAGCTCGATCGGCCCGCCGATGCCGGACATGTCTTCGCCACCGCGCTGCCCGTTCTGCCGGTGCGCCTGCGCGCCCCTGTGAAGGCCGGCCAGCCCGACCCGGCCAACGCCCCAGCCACGCTGGAGGCCATCGAGCGCGCCGTCGAGCTGGCGCTTGCCGGCGAGATCGCCGGCATGGTGACCAATCCCATCCAGAAGAAGACCCTGCAGGATGCGGGTTTCCGCCATCCCGGCCATACCGAATATCTCGCCGAACTGGCGGGCGGCGTCGACGTCGCCATGATGCTCGCCTGCCCCGAGCTGCGCGTCGTGCCGGTCACCATCCACCTGGCGCTGGCCGAGGCAGTCCGAATTCTAGACAGCGACAAGATAGTGCGGGCCGGTCGCTTGGCAGCGACAGGATTGAAGGCTTTGTTCGGTATTGAACGTCCGCGGCTGGCGGTGGCTGCCCTCAATCCGCATGCCGGCGAGCAGGGCTCGATGGGCGATGAGGAAGGCCGCGTGATTGCGCCCGCGATCGAGGTGCTGAAGCGCGACGGCATCGATGCGCGGGGTCCCGCTCCCGCCGACACGCTGTTCCACGCTGCAGCGCGCGCCAACTACGACGCGGTGCTCTGCATGTATCATGACCAGGCACTGATCCCGATCAAGACGGTGGATTTCGCCGGCGGCGTCAACGTCACACTGGGCCTGCCCTTCGTGCGGACCTCGCCGGACCACGGGACGGCGCTCGATATCGTCGGCACAGGCCGCGCCGACCCAACGAGCCTGATCGCCGGGCTGCGCATGGCCGACGACATGGCCCGCCGCCGGCGGTCCTGACCGGCGCCGCCGTGGACGGCCTCGCCGGTCTGCCGCCGCTGCGCGAGGTCATCGCGGCCCATGGCCTCGATGCGCGCAAGCGGCTGGGTCAGCATTTCCTCCTCGACCTCAATCTCACCCGGCGCATCGCCCGCGCCGCCGCGCCCCTCGATCAGGGCTTGGTGATCGAGGTGGGCCCCGGTCCGGGTGGGCTGACTCGTGCCCTGCTGCTTGGAGGCGCCGAGCGCGTCGTCGCGATCGAGATCGATTCGCGGGCCATTGGCGCCCTGAAGGAGCTGCAGGCGGTCGCCGGTGGCCGGCTCGAACTCGTCGAAGCCGACGCCCTGAAGATCGATCTCGCCACACTCGGGCCGCCGCCTCGGCGGATCGTCGCTAACCTCCCCTATAATGTGTCGACCGCACTGCTGGTCGGCTGGCTGCACCAGGCCGACCATGTCTGCGACATGGTGCTGATGTTCCAGAAGGAGGTCGCCGACCGGCTGGCAGCCCAGCCGCGCAGCAAGGACTACGGCCGCCTCTCCATCCTCGCCCAGCATGTCTGCACGGTGCAGCGCCTGTTCGACGTGGCGCCCTCGGCCTTCGTCCCGCCGCCAAAGGTCGTTTCCTCGGTGGTGCGGCTGCGGCCGAGATCCGAGGGCCGCCTGGCCGATTTGCGGCCCTTGGAGAGGGTCACGGCCGCAGCCTTCGGCCAGCGCCGCAAGATGCTGCGCAGCTCCCTGGCCGGTGCTTTCGCCAATCCCGTTGCGGTCTTGGAGGGGCTCGGCCTTGCGCCGACCGCCCGGGCCGAGGAACTGTCCGTGCCCGATTTCGTGCGGCTTGCCGAAGCACTTGACAAGTGAGCACTCACTCATTTATGGTGGGGCCATGATCCGCTCCCTGGCCTTCAACGTCTTCTTCTACGTTTTCACCCTGCTGACCGCCGTGGTCGGGATCGTGCTGGTGCCGATCCCCACGCCGGTCGTGCTGCGCACCCTGCTGCGCTGGTGGGCGCGCGCCGTGGTCTGGGGCGCGCGTTGGATCGGCGGCATGCAGGTCGAGATCCGCGGCCGCGCTAACATTCCGGCGCGCGGCCCCGCCCTGCTCGCCAACAAGCACCACAGCGAGAGCGACGGCATCTTCCTCGCCGCCCTCATCCCCGGCATCGCCTTCGTCGCCATGCAGGAGCTGTTCCGCTATCCGCTGATCGGCGCCATCCTCTATCGCCTGCAGATGATCCGCGTCGACGCCTGCGGCGGCGGCAAGGAACGCGAGCATCTCGCCGAGTTCGCCAAGCGCGCCACCGACAGCGGCCGCCACATCGCGATCTATCCCGAAGGCAACCTGATGGCGCCGGGCGAGCGCGAGCGCTATCGCTCGGGCATCTACTATCTCTATCGCGACCTCAACCTGCCGGTGACGCCGGTCGCGACCTCGCTCGGCCTGCTGTGGAACCGCCGCGACTGGCGCAAGAAGGCGGGCCGCTGCGCCATCGAATTCCTGCCGCCGATCGAGACCGGTCTGGAAAAGCAGACCTTCATGCGCCGCCTGGAGGAGACCATCGAGACGGCGAGCGATCGCCTGATCGCCGAGTTCTCCGGCCGGCCCTACACGCCCTCTGAGCTCGTGCTGCGCTCGCAGGGCCAGACCGGCATCGGGCAGCCGATCACCGCCCCTCGCGCAGTCCTTTGACGAACACCGACATGCCGACCTGACGTTCGCGCTTCAGCCGCTCGGCCGTCAGGATCGCCTTGAGGTTGGTCAGGCTGGTGCCGATGTCGCTGTTGACCACGACGTAGTCGTACTCGGCCCAGTGGCTCATCTCGTCGGCGGCCTTGGCCATGCGCTGGGCCACGATCTCCTTGGGATCCTGGGCGCGCGTCAGCAGGCGCTTCTCGAGATCCCGCGTCGACGGCGGCAGGATGAAGACCGTCACCAGGTCGGCGCGGCCCTTGTCGCGAAGCTGCTGCGTGCCCTGCCAGTCGATGTCGAACAGCACGTCGCGGCCACCGGCCAGCGCCTCGTCCACCGGCGCCTTGGGCGTGCCGTAGTAGTTGGCGAACACCTCGGCATATTCGAGGAACTCCTTGCGCTCGATCATGCCGCGGAAGGTCGCCGTATCGACGAACCGATAGTCGACGCCCTCGCGCTCGCCGGGCCGCTTCCGGCGCGTCGTGCACGAGACGCTGAGCTGGATCTGCTTGTCGTTGTCGAGCAACTGGCGCGACAGCGTCGTCTTGCCGGCGCCCGACGGCGACGACAGGACGAGCATCAATCCACGTCGCTGGATCGCCGACGTGCCGTTGTCATTCGACATTCTGGACCTGCTCCCGCAGGCGCTCGATGGCGCCCTTCAGATCGATGCCGATGCGCGTCAGCTCGATGTCCGCCGACTTCGAGCAGAGCGTGTTGGCCTCGCGGTTGAACTCCTGGCAGAGGAAATCGAACTTGCGGCCGACCGGATTGTCCGGCCGCGCGTCGGCAAGCAGCGTGCGCGCCTGGGCGATATGGGCAGCCAGCCGGTCGAGCTCCTCGCGTACGTCGGCCTTGCCGACCAGCAGCGCGACCTCCTGGGCGAAGCGCTCCTCGGACAGCTGCGGCGCGCGGTCGAGCAGTTCGGCCAGCTGGGATTCGAAGCGGGCACGCACCGTGCCGACCTGGGCCGAGGCGCGGTCGGCAGCCCGCTTGCACAATTCCTCGATCTCGCCGACATGGCGGTCGATCACGACGGCGAGCGCGCGGCCTTCGGCGGCACGGGCAGCCGCCAATGCCTTCAGGACCTCGTCGAGGGTGCCGGACAGCGCACGGTCGAGGTTGGCCAGCGCCTCTTCGCTCTCCGCCGCTCCGTCCTCTTCCTCGATGACGCCGCGCACGCGCAATAGGCCGTCGGCCGTCGGTGCGGCCGCACCGGTGCCCTTGCGGACTTCCTCGACCAGGCCTGCCAGCTCGGCCAGCAGAGCGCGATTGATGCGCAGCGGCTTGCCTTGCTGCTCACTGGCGATGGTCAGCGTGAGCGAGACGTTGCCGCGCTTCATGCGGCTGCCGATGGCGGTGCGCGCGGGATTTTCCAGGCGGTCGAAGCCCTGCGGCACGCGGCAGCGGATCTCCAGGTTGCGGCCGTTGACGCTGCGCGCCTCCCAGACCCAGCGCCGCCGCTCATCCGATCCCTGCGCCCGGGCGTATCCCGTCATGCTTGCAATCAATAATCCACTCCGAGGGGCACTCCACTGGCCGCATCGCGGCGAGGCACTCTAGTATCGGCCCCAGGCGCATACAACGCGCTAGGCCCAAAGGTTATCCCATGAAAAGTTTCTCAGGCATTGTCATCACCGGCGCGTCGAGCGGCATCGGCGAGGCCTTGGCGCTCGACTACGCAGCGCCAGGCGTGGCGCTTGCGTTGACCGGCCGCGATGCCGGCCGTCTCGAGGCGGTCGCCGTCGCCTGCCGCGCCAAGGGCGCAACGGTCATCGCCGACACGGTCGACGTCATCGACCGCGACCGATTTGCCGCCTGGCTCACCGCCTTCGACGATTCCCACCCCGTCGACCTGCTGATCGCCAATGCCGGCATCTCGATCGACAAGGACAATTCCTCGCTCGATGACTTCTCCATCATCCGCAGGACCTTCGACGTCAATGTCGGCGGCGTGCTCAACACCGTCGAACCGCTGCTGTCGCGCCTGATCGCCCGCAAGCGCGGCCAGATTGCCGTGGTGGCCTCGCTCGCAAGCTTCATCGGCCTGCCCTACTCGGCCTCGTACAACGCCAGCAAGGCCGCCGTGCGGGTGTGGGGCGAGAGCATCCGCTATGTGCTGAAGAAGAGCGGCATCGGCGTCAGTGTCGTCTGCCCCGGCTTCGTCGTCAGCCGCATGACCGCGAACGCGCCCTTCCCCATGCCGTTCCTGATGACCTCGGCGCGAGCCTCGTCGATCATCCGCCGCGGGCTCGAGCGCAATCACGCCCGCATCGCCTTCCCCATCGGCACCAAGGCCGCGGTGTGGCTCGGCCAGACGCTGCCCGGCCGTTGGACCGCCCGCCTGCTCGGCGCCTAGGCGGGCTCGTCACTTCATCTGGTTGGTCAGCAACGCCGCGGCGCCGCCCTGCTGCTTGCCGTACTTCAGCAAGGCCTCGCGGCCGCCGGCAGCGTAGGCCGCCACCGCACCCAACAGCCGCTTGAGCTGCTCGGGACTCGAGCGGTCGAACTTGCAGTAGGCCCCGCGCGTCAGCTTGGCGATCTGCGGGAACAGCCGCGAGGCCACGCGGTCATTGCCCTCCTGAAAGACGAACACCGGCAGGCCGAGCAGACCGAGCTGGCCCGCCTCGTGGCCGACCTCGTCGACATCCTCCTCGCAGCAGTCGCCCACGAACACCACGGCGTCGAGGCGGCTCTCGCGCCGCTGCTCGGCGGCGTAGCGCAGCAGGCGCGCGATCTGGGTGCGGCCGGCCAGGCAGCGCACCGCACCCATCAGGCGCGCCAGCTCGCGGCCATCGGAGGTCCAGCGACCGACCTTGAATTCGTCGAAGCCGCGATAGAAGGCCAACCTGACCTCGATGCCGCCGATTTCGCTGGCGGCGACGAACATCTCGCCCTGCTGGGTCGAGGCCACGTCCCAGGTCGGCTCGCGGCTGGCCGTTGCATCCATGGCGAACAGCAGCCGCCCGCGCCCGCCCCCTGGCGCCTTCGGCGGCAGGCTGGCCACTTCGCGCGTGAAGGCATCCACCGCGGACGGGGTCGCCGCCGTGCCCTTGGTCGGTCCAACTTCTGATTTCCTGGCCACCGCGACATGCAAGGAAAGACAGCCGTCCTTGTCAATTGCTCATGGACGCGGCCGGCAATTTTGGCGCGGTGACGGGCAGAGCCGGACACGCTATAGGACCGGCGCAAATCAGGCCCCCAAAGACCCCGACGTCAAAAATAGCCCGACCCGCTCCAATGAAAGTCGCGTTGAACCTTTTACTGATCCTTGTTGCGTCGCTTCTGTGTTTGTTCGCTGCGGAGGGCCTCACCCGCCTCGTTCTCGACGACGGCATGCTGTACGAGCTCGAAATGTGGAAGTACGCGCGCGAGGTGAAGATGCGCGATGCGCGGCCCGACCTTGGACATCGCCATCGGCCGCAGGCCGAAGCCAGGCTGATGGGCGTCGATGTCCGGACCGACAGCCGCGGCCTGCGCGGACCCGAGATCGCCGACAAGGCGGCCGCCGGCGTCGCCCGCATCGCCTTTGTCGGCGATTCGATCACCATGGGCTGGGGCGTCGCCGAGAAGGAGACCTTCACGCACCAGGTCATCGCAGGGCTGGTCAAGGCCGGCCGCAAGGTCGACGGCTTCAACCTCGGCGTCGGCAACTACAACACCCTGCAGGAGCTCTCGCTGTTCCGCGAGGTCGGCGCGCCGCTCAAGCCCGACATCGTCGTGCTCGCCTACTTCATCAACGATGCCGAGCCGATGCCGTCCTATTCCGACACCGGTTGGATCGCCACGCATTCGGCGGCCTGGGTGGTGGCGGGCTACCGGTTCGATTCGCTGTTTCGCCAGTTCGGCGAGGCGCCCGACTGGAAGCGCTACTACCGCGACCTCTATGAGCCCAAGGCCAAGGGCTGGCTGCAGACGCAGAAGGCGCTGGGCGACTTTGCCGCGACCGTTCGCGACCTCGGCGCCCAGCTCATCGTCTTCAACGTCCCCGAGCTGCGCGAGTTAAAACCCTATCCCTTCGCCGACATCACGGCCAAGGTCCGCGCCGTCGTCGAAAAGGACGGTGCGCCCTTCGTCGACCTTCTGCCGACCGTCGAGAACGTCGATCCGGCGAGCCTCTGGGTGACGGTGCCCGATCCGCATCCCAACGGCAAAGCGGAGATCATCTTCGCCCAAGGCATGATCCCGCGCCTGCTGCCGATGCTGGACGAGCTCTGCCGCACCAAGGGCAAAGGCTGCTGACCGAAGCATAGGGAAGCCGTGAAAGCACAACGCTTCTTCTGGCCCCTCTACCTCGTCCTGTCGCTCGCCGCGGCGCTCGCGGGCAGCGAGGCGATCGCCTCGTTCATCGTGCCGTCCTGGCCCGCGCGCGACATGCGGCCGATCGAAGTGGCACCATTGCCCGACGTCGCCTACAACGACTGGGCGCTGCGCGACCGGCCACGATCGTTCGAGCGTCCCGCGGACGTGCGCTTTCGCTCCATCCTGGTCGGCGACAGCTTCCTCGAAGGGGTCTTCCTGCGGGCGCCGCTGTCGTCCTTCGTCGAGAAGCGCCTCGCCGCGGCTGGCCAGACTGACGCCGAGGCGATCAATTTCGGCGTCTCGGCGACGGGACCCCGCCACTACTATTATCGCATCAAGAACGTGGGCCTGACATTGAAGCCGGACGCCATCGTCCTGGCCGTCTACGCCGGCAACGATTTCGTCCAAACGCCGTTCGGCGGCTGGATGCGGCCGCCGATCGCCGAGCTGCCGCTGCCCTCCCTGCTCGCCGGCCCGGCGCCGCGCACGACGTGGCTCACCGTCAATCGCCTCGGCCTCTCCGAGTTCGGCCGCAACAACAAGATCATCGACGGCGAATTCGCCCAGCTGAACGAGTGGCTCAAGCTGCCGGCGGATCAGCGGCTCGACCGGGTCGTGCAGCACCTCAAGCGCAACTACCATCCCGAGCGCAGCGAACAGGCGATCCGCGAGATCCTGTCGCGCGGCGGCGACAGGTTCTGGACGGCTTTTGCCAGGCCACACCCCGATCAGGAATTCCTCGCGGGCTGGCTGCTGTCGGGCATGATCGATTGGGAGACCGGCACCTGGACCATGCCGCGCACTGCCGAGGAGGCCGACCGCCTCGACGGCACGGCGATGGTCGACGAGACGCTGAGCTGGCTGGTCGCCGCCGACCGGCTGGCCAAGGAGAACGGCGTGCAGCTCGTCGTCGCCCTGATCCCGGTCGGGACGGTCGATCCCGCCTATGTCGACTTCTGGCGGCCGTGGCCCAAATACTTCAGCACTTCGCTCAGCGCCGACGCCCGCCACCGGCGCCTGGCGGTGAAGCTGCGCCAGACGGCGGTGCCCTTCTTCGACCTGCGCGACGATCTCGGCGGCGTGCCGGGCACCTATCGGCTGACCGACGGCCACTGGACGGAGCGCGGCACCGAGATCGTCGCCGATCGCGTGGCGCGCGAGCTCCTGAAGATGCGCGCGACTAGTCGATAGGAATGGCGACGATGTTCGCCGACAGCACGCCGCCCTCGGCCAGGCGCTCGACGTCGCCGGTGCGTCCGGAAAAGACACGGATCTCGTAGCCGAGCTCGCGCAGCAGGGCGATCATCCCGGCAGTGCTGGCGTTCTGGCGCTGCAGCGCCTCTTCATTGGCCTCGATCAGCAGAACGGGGCGCGCCGTCCGCAGCAGGTCTCGCCCGCCGGCCAGCACCTTGAGTTCGGCGCCCTCGACATCGATCTTCAGGGCGTCCACCCGACCGAGCGCCAGGCGCTGCGCCAGCGCGTCGAGCGTTTCCACAGGCACCTCTTCGGATCCGACCGCGCTTGCACCGTCGTGGACGAAGTCGCCGAACGTGTTGTGGCCGCCATGAAGCTTGGCGGCGATGTGCAATCTCGCCGAGCCCGCCGCGCTGCCGAGCGCATGAGGGACGACCGTGACATTGGCGAGCCGGTTGCGCGCGATGTTGCGCTCGAGCTGGCGGCGCTCGCGCGAGCTGGGCTCGACCGCCACGACGCGGCCGGCTGCCCCGACGCGGCGGGCGGCGAACAGCGAGAACAGGCCCTCGTTGGCGCCGATGTCGACGAACGTCATGCCCGGTCGCAGCAGCCCATCGAGGAAGGCGAACTCATTGGGCTCGAAGGAGCCCGCGACGTAGAGGCAGAGGCTGTGGTCGTTGCCGAGCGTAACCTCGACCCGCGTGCCGCCGTACCAGGGAACCGTCAGCGGAACGACGAGATTGCGTTCGAGTGCCGCCTCCCACAGCGCACCGCGCCGCAACGCCAGCCAACGGCGCGCGATGTAGTACTCATGGCCGAACGTCCAGCCGGGAAAGAGCCGCGGCCGATGGCGGCGGCCGATCAGGAGCCTGGCATAGGCGCGTGCGGCGAGCGGCGCGTGCAGCAGCAGCCAACGGCCCATCCTGTCGAGACGGTCGCCGGCCTTCCAGCGCCGATCGGCCCACCACTTGCGAAATCCAGTCGGTGGGGCGGCGTCAGTCATTGCGCATTTCCTGTATGCTTTGCCAATGACCGCAAGCGCTCCGACCTTCGCCACGCTGTTCCTGCGGGTCTTCCTGCCGTTCGCGCTCGCCTATTTCCTCTCCTACATCTTCCGCGGCGTGAACGCCGTGATCTTTCCCTATCTCGAGCGCGACATCGGCATCACGGCGGGCGATCTCGGGCTGCTCACCTCGGCCTTCTTCCTGTTCTTCGCCGGTTGCCAGCCGGTGCTGGGCGTCATGCTCGACCGCTACGGGCCGCGCCGCGTGCAGGTCGTGCTGCTGGCGATGGCGGCGGCGGGCTCGGCGCTGTTTGGCCTCAGCCTCTCGCTCGGCGAGCTGATCGTGGCGCGCGTGCTGATCGGGCTGGGCTTCGCCGGCGGGCTGATGGCCGCCATCAAGGCGATCACGCTGTGGTATCCGCCCGAGCGCTGGGGCCTGATCACGGGCTTCCACATGATGGCGGGCGGGCTGGGTTCGATGGCGGCGACGCTGCCCGTCGAATGGTCGCTGTCGGTCGTGAGCTGGCAGGGCCTGTTCTTCTGGCTGGCCGGCTTCTGCCTCGCCACGTCGGCGATCCTGTTCGTCGTCGTGCCCGAACGCGGCGCCGGGCCGCGCGGCCCCCATTCGGATGAGGGCGGCACGCTCGCCGAGCAGTTCCGCATCACCGGCACGGTGCTGACCGACGGCTTCTACTGGCGCATCCAGCCGCTGCTCGCCGTCCAGCAGCTGGCCTTCATCGGCTGCATCTCGCTGTGGATCGGGCCGTGGCTGCGCGACGTCGGCGGCTTTGGCGACAAGGAGCTGCGCGCCGACATCCAGCTCTACACCGCCGCGGCCACGACCTTGGGCTTCGCCATGAGCGGCGTGATCGCCACCGGCCTGCGCCGCGTCGGCGTCAGCAACTTCGCCTCGGCCGCCGTCATGAGCATCCTGTTCGCCGCGGTGTGCGGCTGGATCGCCTTCGTGCCGTCCTTCCATCCGGCCGTGGCGTGGGTGGCGTTCGGCTTCCTCGGCGCCTGCCCGATCCAGTACATGCCCCTGATGGTCGCGTCCTTCCCGGCGCACTATGCGGGCCGCGTCAGCACCAGCAGCAACCTCGTCGTCTTCTCGGTGATCTTTGCCGGCCAGTGGGCGATCGGGAAGGTCGTCGACCTCTGGCCGCGCACGGCGACCGGCTATTCGCCGGACGGCTACGCCTGGGCGTTCGGCGCGCTGTTCATCCTGCAGCTTGCGGGTCTCCTGTGGCTGGCTCTGTCGCGGGCTCAGCCGATGGCGCGGCCGCATCTCGTCGCGGCAGATTGAGCGCCGACACCAGGTCGCGCACTTCCTGGCGTGCCGCGACATGACTGAGCGTGAGTGACGGCCCCCCATCTCCCCGCTTGAGGCCGCCGCGCTTGAGGTCGAGCAGCGTCAGGCCGTTCAGGAACAGCTCCTTGTAGATCACGCGCTCGCTGAGCCCCGCGGCGATGCGAAAGCCGATGCGCCTGGCCAGCGCCTCGATCACCGTGCCCATGTCGCGCTTGTTGCGCGCGGCGAGCGACGACAGGCGATTGCGCATCACCACCCAGTCGACCGGCCGGCCGCCCTGCACGGCGCGCAGCTGGCGCTGCTTCCACACCGCCTCGGCATAGATCGAGGGCCGCACGATCTTGAGCGTGTCGGGATCGACGCGCGCCAACAGGTCGAGGTCGATGAAGCTGTCATTGAGCGGCGTCAGCAGCGTGTCGGCCCAGGTATGCGCCAGCCGCGAGAGATAGGTGTCGCTGCCCGGCGTGTCGACGATGACGAAATCGACAGAGCCGATCACCTGTTCGAGCGCCGCCTCGAGGCGGGCGCGCTCGTCGGCCTGGGCTTCGGTGCGGTCGGCCAGCGTCGAGAGCGGCACCGCGGCATGGACAGGCATCGGCAGGTCGACGTCCTTGCGCTTGGCGTAGGCGGCGCGGTTCTCGACGTAGCGGCCGAGCGTGCCCTGGCGCGCGTCGAGATCGAGCGTCGCCACCGTCGCACCCTGGCCCAGCAGGGCCACGGCGATGTGCAGCGCCGTCGTCGACTTGCCCGAGCCGCCCTTCTCGTTGCCGATCACCAGCACATGCGCGCGTCCCGGCGCCGGCGCTGCCTGCGCCTCGGCGATGCTGGGATTGGGGGCGGGCTGGAAAGTCATCTCTTCCTCCCTACGTGCAGCGTGGGGAGGTGGCCCGCAGGGCCGGAGGGGTCATGCGCTTCGTTGAAGCCCCATGACCCCTCCGTCCGCTTCGCGGACACCTCCCCAGCTGCGCTGGGGAGGCATGGTTGGCACGAGTCACGACGGCTTGCGGATCCAGACGGCGGTGTCGTGGAACACCGCGCCGCCGTTGGGCCAGCCGGGATCGGCCGAGGTCAGGGCATTGATCCCCATGCCGGTCTCGAAGTTGCGGTTGGGCCAGATGCCCTCGACCACGACCACGCCCTTCTGCTGGCCGGCCTTGGGCTTGCAGCGCACGATCGTCTTGCCGCGCTCGTTGCCGATCTCCAGCCGCTCGCCCTCGACGACGCCGAGCGCCGCGCAATCGTCGGGATTCATCATCACCATCGGCCGCACCTCGCGCTTCTGGCTGCTCGGCGTCTCGGTGAAGGTCGAGTTGAGGAAGGTGCGCGCAGGCGCGGCGACCATGCGGAAGGGCTTGTCGGTCGTGGCATTGTCGATGACGTCGAAATGGTCGGGCAGGCTCGGCATCTCCTTGCCGCGCGGGCCGTAGGCGGCCCAGTCGGGCTTGAAGCGGAACTTCTTGTCGGGCCAGACGAAGCCGTCGAGGAAGTGCGAGGTCTCGAAGCCGAGATGGAAGTCCTGGCCGCCCTTCTTCCAGTTGGTCTCGGCGTCCCACATGCCCGACTCGCGCAGCGACTCGTCCATGATCTCCCACGGCGTCATGTCGAAGCCGCGGTGCTTGGCCCCCAGGCGCCTGGCGAGCTCGGAGATCACGTAGTGGTTCTCGCGGCACTCGCCCGGCGGCTCGATCACCGCCTTGGTCACCTGGAAGAAGGTGTGGCCGCTCGCGGTATAGAAATCGTCGTGCTCGAGGAACATCGTGGCCGGCAGCACGATGTCGGCGAAGGCCGCCGTCTCGGTCAGGAACTGCTCGTGCACGCAGGTGAACAGGTCCTCGCGCGCGAAGCCCTTGTGCACCAGCTCGAGCTCGGGACAGACCATCGCCGGGTTGGTGTTCTGGATCAGCAGCGCCGTCACCGGCGGCCCGCCGTTCAGCGCCGCCGGGTCGCCGGTCAGGATCGGCCCCAGGCGCGACTGGTCGAGCTCGCGCAGCGAGGGATCGACCATGTCGAGGCCTTCGATCAGCGTCTTCTTGATCGGATACATGCCGGTGTGGCCGTAGAGCGCGCCGCCGCCCTTGTGCTTCCAGGCGCCGGTCACCGCCGGCAGGCAGGTGACGGCATGCATGTTGTGGGCGCCGTTGCGGCTGCGGCTGAAGCCGTGATGGCAGCGGATGAAGGCGGCCTTGGTCTGCCCATAGAGCCGCGCGAAGGAGACGATCTCGTCGACCGACAGGCCGGTGATTCCGGCCGCCCATTCCGGCGTGCGCGTCGCCACGTGCGCCGCCAGCTCGTCCGGCGCATCGGTGTAGCGGCGCAGGTACTCCCAGTCGGCATAGCCTTCCTTGAACAGGACATGCATGACGGCCACGGCCAGCGCGCCGTCGGTGCCGGGACGCACCGCGAGATGGATGTCGGCCTGCTCGGCCGTGCCGGTGCGGTAGGGATCGACCACGACCAGCTTGGCGCCGCGCTTCTTGGCGCGCATGGCGTGGGTCATGACGTTGACCTGGGTGTTCACCGGGTTGCCGCCCCAGATCACCACCAGGTCGGAATGCTCGTCGATCTCGCGCACGTCGGCGCCGCGCTTGGCGCCGACGCCGGCGATCCAGCCGGTGTCGGAGAGCGTCACGCAGATGGTCGAGAACCAGCGCGAGTACTTCATCGCATGGCGCAGCCGGTTGATGCCGTCGCGCTGCACCAGCCCCATGGTGCCGGCGTAGTAATACGGCCACACCGTCTCGCTGCCGTGCTGGCGCGCCTTGGCGATGAACTGCTCGGCGACGATGTCGAGCGCGTCGGCCCACGAGATCTCGGCGAACTGCCTGGACCCCTTGGGGCCGGTCCGGCGCAGCGGCTTCATCAGCCGGTCGGGATGGTGGATGCGCTCGGCGTAGCGCGCGACCTTCTCGCAGATCACCCCGGCGGTGTAGTCGTTGCGCATCGAGCCGCGCACCCGGCCGATGCGCTTGGCATCCAGCCGCTCGACATCCAGCGCGCAGGTGCTGGTGCAGTCGTGCGGGCAGACCGAGGGCACGATGGTGACGCCGGATTCAATCTTCTTGGCCCCTGCACGTTACGGCGCGGTGCAAAGGCATGATCGTCGGGGGACATTCTAGACGCTCCGCGAAAAGTGCCGCAGCATAGCGCGCGTCAGCCCATGGGAACACCCCGCCCCCGCCGCGCCCCTCGACGAGCCACGAGTGCCGATGCCGCCGCCATCGCCGCTCTTTCGTCCGCGATTATCCCCACCGAGGCGGACGATCGCGCCGTGTTCGTGATCGACGGCACGGACGGGCCGGTCGCCGCCATCGACCTCCGGCAGATGTCCGATCACATCAGCGTCGAACATCTGGTCGGCGGCCTGCGCGAGAGCCGCCGGCTGCTCGCCCACGCCGCCGCCGCGGCGCGCGCGATGGGCCTGAGCGAACTGCGCTGGCCGGGCTTGCGCGGCGGACGCAGGCGCGTGCGCAACGGCCCGATGCAGCGGGCCGGCGACTATCTCGACAATCTCGGCGTGCCGCTGTGGAACGACGGCGCGGCCTCGCTGCCGCAGACGCTCTACTTCCGCGGCACCTGGGTCGCGGTCGCGCTTCTCATCGGCTTTGGCAGCATCTCGGCCGCGGTGTTCGCGGGCGACGATGTCACGCTCGCGCACATCGTCATTCCCGCCCTGCTGTGCATCGCTGCGTCGGCTTTCGCGATCTACCAGATGGGCCTGCTGACCATCGCGGCAAGGCGTGTCGGCGGGCGCCTGGCGTTCGCCGCGACTTCGGCCGCCGCGGCCGCGGCGATCATCGCCATCGGGACACTGCTGGTCGATCGCGCGGTGCCGGCGCTTGTGGAAATGGCGATCATCTACACAGGCGACACGGACTTGAACAAGCTGGCCGTGCGGGTCGGTCCCGACGGCGACACGCTCTACGTCGAGGGCTCGTACGGCCTGGGCGGCGAGGAGCTGGTGCGCCGGGCGCTGGACCACAACCCCGGCCTTCGCACCGTCGTGCTGGCCGGACCGGGCGGGCGTATTTCCGTCGGCTTCGAGCTCTACGAGATGTTCCGCGAACGCAAGCTCGCGACCCGGGTCGACGACGAATGCGCCTCGGCCTGCACCTTCGCCTTCCTGGGTGGCGTCGAGCGCAGCATCTCGCCCGGCGGGCAGCTCGGCTTTCACCGCGGCAGCTTTCCCGGCCTCAGCGACAACGACATGTACGAAAGCAACCGCGACCTGCGGCGCTTCCTGCTCATCCATGCCAAGCTCACGCCGCAGTTCGTCGATCGGGTGATTGCCACGCCGCCTGACGAGATTTGGGTCCCGACGCCGCAGGAATTGCTGGCCGGACGGGTCATCAACCGCGTAAATCGCTGACATGATCCCGCGCGGCCTTCCCTATGACGAGGCGATGCGCCAGTTCCGCTGGCCCAGGCCCGAACGCTTCAACATGGGCCGCGCCATCTGCGAGCGCCATCCCCGCGAAGCGCTGGCCCTGATCGTCGAGGCGGCCGACGGCGCGGTGCGCAACTGGACGTTCGGGCAGCTGCTCGCTGCAAGCTCGCGTCTGGCCAACGCGCTTTCCGCCAAGGGCATCGGCAAGGGCGACCGCGTCGGCGTGTTCCTGAGCCAGGGTGCGGAGCTCACGATCTGCCACATCGCGGGCTATCGCATGGGCGCCGTCGTGCTGCCGCTGTTCACGCTGTTCGGCGAGGAAGCGCTGGAATACCGCCTGGCCAACGCCGAGGCCTCGGCCCTCATCACCGACATGAGCCAGCTGCCCAAGGTGCTGGCCGTGCGCGATCGCCTGCCGCATCTCAAGACCATCGTGGCGATCGGCGCCGGCGCCAACGGCAGCGCCTTCCTCGACTGGGATCGCCTGCTGGGCGCGGCCTCCGACAGCTTCGCCACGGTCGACACCCTGGCCGAGGATCCGGCGCTGCTGATCTACACCTCGGGCACGACCGGCCAGCCCAAGGGCGCATTGCACGCCCATCGCGTGCTGCTGGGCTCGATCCCGCCGGTCGAGCAGTGGCTCAGCCACTGGCCGCAGGGCAACGAGGTGATGTGGACGCCGGCCGAATGGGCGTGGATCGCCGGCCTGTTCGACGCGCTGTTCCCGGCCTGGTTCTACGGCACGCCGGTGGTGGCGCACCGCTTCGCCAAGTTCGATCCCGAGCGCGCCTTCGCCCTGCTGGACAGGCATCGCGTCGGCGTCGCCTTCATCCCGCCGACGGCGCTCAAGATGATGCGCCAGGTCCACAAGCCGCGCGAGCGCTGGGACTACGATCTCCGCGCCGTCAGCACCGGCGGCGAGGCGATGGGCGAGGAACTGCTCGACTGGGGCCGCGACACCTTCGGCACCACCATCTCGGAGGGCTACGGCCAGACCGAGATGAACCTGATGCTGCTGAATTCGCCCGAGTGGTTCCCCGTGCGGCCGGGCTCGTGCGGCCGCGCCTGCCCCGGCCGCAAGGTCGCGATCGTCGACAACGACGGCAACCTGCTGCCGCCCGGCGAGGACGGCCAGATCGCGGGCTTCCGGCACGATCCCATCGTCATGCTGGAGTACTGGCGCAATCCCGAAGCGACGGCGAAGAAGTTCGCCGGCGACTGGCTGCTGACCGGCGACCTCGGCCGCATCGACGAGGACGGCTACGTCTTCTTCAAGAGCCGCGACGACGACGTCATCACCTCGGGCGGCTACCGCATCGGCCCGGGCGAGATCGAGGAATGCCTGATGGGCCATCCCGCCGTCGCCATGGTCGGCGTGGTCGGCATCCCCGACAAGGTGCGCACCGAGATCGTGAAGGCCTTCGTGCAGCTCCGGCCCGAGATCGTCGGCACCGACGCGCTCAAGACCGACCTCGCCACCTTCGTGAAGACCCGCCTCGCCGCCCACGAATATCCGCGCGAGGTCGAGTTCGTGGCCGAGCTGCCGCTGACGACGACCGGCAAGATCATGCGGCGCGAGCTCCGACGGCATCGACGCCGAGCGCAAGGGCGCGAAACGCTAGAGGGTGAAACATTAGACGCCGGCCGGGCAGCCTATAGAGTTTTCCTCTTCTCATGTTCGGACCGCGGGCGTCCCGCCCGCTCATGGTCTTCCTCTTCCGGACCGCGCGCGTCCTCGCGCGCTCATGATCATGAGCGCGCGAGGACGCGCGCGGTCCGGAAGAAATGAATTCCCGCAATTATCGCAATTTCCGCAACCGGCTTTCACTTCGCGCAAAGCGCCGGATTGACCTGCCAACGGTTGGCCGGCCGGCCTGGCTTGTCGCGATACGCCAGATCGGGTTGGACGTAGCCGAGATAGTGCAGCCGCTGCAGCACGCTCTCGGTTTCCTCAGCGTTGGCGCTCATGCTGAGCGCGCGTCGGCGGATATCCTCGCGCGACACAGTCGTCGGCCGATTGTCGCGCAGCCAGCGCGCTACGCGTCGAACGCGCTTGGCATGGTCCGAGAGCTCGGCGCTGTCGAACACCGCCTTGGCATGCGGCCAGTAGTAGTCCCGCCACAGCGCCGCGGCGGCTTCGACCTGCTCGGCGCCGATGGCGCC
This sequence comes from uncultured Alphaproteobacteria bacterium, assembly GCA_963809025.1. Lineage (GTDB taxonomy): Bacteria > Pseudomonadota > Alphaproteobacteria > Reyranellales > Reyranellaceae > Reyranella. Next base: position 88,524 of record CAWEIE010000051.1, read on the forward strand.
CGGCCGCACGGCCTTGCCGCCGATCGAGCCGAGCAGCTCGACGACGCCGGCCAGCCGCACGATCAGCGACCGGCTCTTGCCGATCCACGCCGCCTCCAGCCCCTCGACGTTCTGCCGCTCGGCATGCAGCGTCGCCAGGACCTTGTCGAGCGCCGCGCGCCCGCGATCATCGACGGCGAGCACGCAGGGATCGTCAGCGCTCCCCGCCAGCCGCGACAGGGCACGCAGCCGCTGCAGGATCTCCTCGTCGCGCGAGCGCTCGACCACCTCGAGCGCGCGATAGGGCTGCGGGCCCGGCCAGACGAACAGAAAGCGAGCGGCCAGGCTGTCGTCGCCCGAGCGCAGCGCCTCCATCAGCCGCTCGGGCCGGATGGTCTCGAGGATGCTGACCGGAAAGCGCGGCAACGATCGCGCCGGCTGGCGCGGACGCGCCACGGTGACGGCGCCGGCTTCCCAGGCGGCAAGCCACGTCGTGCGATGGCTGTCGTCCTCGTCGTCATCCGCGGCGGCGCTCCACCCTGCCGGCCACGCCGCCGGCCCGTCGCGCCACAGCAGGACGCCGCGCGGGTTGCCCGAGACGATGTCGGCGAGCGCCACGGGATCGGCATCGCTCGCCACGACCTGCGAGGGCACGAACGGCGCGGCTTCGCCGTCCTTCCCGCCCTGCCCGGCCCCACCTTGCCCAGCTAGGGCCGCGCGCCGCTCCTCGTCGCCGGCGCGCCGTTCCTGTTCGACGAGATCCAGCAACCGGCGCATGGGCGCCAGCGCGGCCGACTTGCCGGTCGAGGGCTCGCCCACCACCGCCTGCCACAGCACCAGCGGCTCGTCCCAGGCCGGCGTGACGCGCACCCGCACGCCTGCCCCGCACACGGCCGCAACGCCCGCCAGCACCGACTGCAGGACGTAATCCGCCGGGGCGCCGGTCGCCCGCTCGGTCTCGGCGATCCAGTCGTGCCAAGGCTGCGGCACCATCGCGAGGGGCACAGCAGGCACGGGACCACGGCGGTTGTCGAGGACGCTGAGGTCGATGGTCCGCCAATTCTCTTCAGAGGCTTGCAGGTGGAAGGCGTGAGATCGCATGGTTGTCCCTCGTAAGGAACAAATATAGAACGCATTTGGGGGCGAATCAATAACTGAAGTATACATTTGCGCCGCATATTCCTGCATGGCCATCTACATGGTCAGGAAGCTCCAAATGCCGCCGTGCGCAGAGTGAGAAAGGTCCAGAGGGTGAGGATGTGAGTGGAGGAAGCCTCTTCGACAACGCCGTGGAGTCGATCCAAGTTGGCATCGAAGGCTACGCGGCCAACGACGCCGGCGCGCGGCATCTGCCGTCCGCGCGTGATGGAGATTTTTATCTATCATATCAATTAGTTAGATTTAGGCCCCTTCCAAAACCCACCATTTTACCGACCAAGCGCCTCAGTGCGTGCTGAAAGCTGCAGTCGCTGCTCGCGGTGCCGGAATTGTGCGCTGCAAGAAAAAAGCAGTGACTGTGTGACAAACCGACTCGAACGGATCGTTGGAAGTACCTATTCAGGATCACAAGAAAGTCACAGCACCGATTTCGGCCAGCCGTGACGGCCCGATCCCCCAAAGGGCCTCATCGAATAATAAGGCTTTTTGCGAATTTGATTCGTAGGGGGTGCATATTTCATGTCAGCTAAAATCATCAATTTCCGGGTCCATCACCAGCTCAAAAGCGCTCGCCTCGAGCCGGCGCCCCGTGGTCGTGCCAAGCGCGCTGCCCGGCGTCCTGCTGGAAGGGCGAGTGTCGACCAGCAAATCGCCCACATCGCGTGGTTGCTCCGCGAGCTGGAGGATGCAGCGCGCGCCGGTGAGGGCCTGCCGCAGGTGCTGGTGGCGCAAGCGCACGCCAGCATCGAGAGAACCCGAACGATGCTGCAGTCGTGGCCGACTGTCAGGGCCAACGGCACAACGGACGCGACGGGCGAAGACGCTGCCCAGCCCAACATCGATCCCGCCCTGCTCGAACGGATGTACAGCGACCTTGGCCTGCACCCTTAAGGCCGCGATGCCCCTGGAGGCGGTAGCTGCCTCCGCCTCCAGGGCTTGCCTAGCGCGCACGACCGTTGCCCCCCTCCTCAATGGGCTTGTCGGGGTATCCGTCGATGCCCTTGCCGACACCTAAGAACAACCCGGCTTTTGGCCAGTGGGCTGGGGCGATGCCCAAGCTTGACCGGGCGGCATTGGCGACAAAGTTCGTGATGGCGCTTCACGACGTGAGCAGACGCAATCCCACATCGTGGCGGCGCATCAGTGCCATAGGTGCGCGCACAGGCCTCAAGGGCGCCAACCTTGAGCGGGTCGCGGCGGATGTCGTCGCCGCCGGTCTGGTGGAACAGCGAGCCGGTGATCCCAGTCTTATCATCCTGACGAACAGGGGTTGGGATCTCGCCAGCAGTTAAAGAGCGGGGCTCGCACGGAAGGCGAACCGCGCAATTACACAGACGATGGACGAGTCGCGCGTTGGGACCTCTTAATTCACGGGCCGCCCTGTCCGAGGGCACATCTCCCACCTTACCTGAAGCCCCGAACTCCTAACGCACCATCCTAGCTGACGTAGCTGCCAACCAAGAATATCGCGCTGAAGGCACGTAGCCTCGCCCTCAGGCGAATCATAAGAGAGCTTTCGACAAGCCGAATTCAAGTCCTCCCAGGCCTTGTGAAACCCAGCGATATCCCCCCACGGAGTAATAGGTGGTCGATCATCGGAGGGAGGCACCACCTGTGCCAGCAGAACAACAAGAAGCAGCATCACCGCCTCCTAGTTCCTTCGGCTACTCATGGGCGTGGCGCCCAAATCGACAAGGCCACTCCTGCGAACTCTTGCGACACTACCTTTTGGAGCGAGGTTCCGCTGTCTCCGCCATGTAGTCCCATAAGCCTGCGACCTGCAGCATAGTCCGGCGAGCCTCAATGCCTCTCGCAGCTTGAGCCTTCACGCGCGCTTCGGCAGCCCGTTCCCGGTAGTATGCAGCACGCTTCGTTGCCTCGTCAGGCCCGCTGCCACTTGTCATAGGGTTCTCCTTCCGGAGCACCCACACCATAGCCCCCACGTCCGTCCTCAGATGTTCAATACGAGACGGTTACGTGCAGGCCGTCGATTCAAGCCGCAATCGAGCCGAACTGGGAGCGTCGCAGCCTGTCGGCTTCCTCGGTCTAGGTGCAGGACCTAGCCTGATATGCTCCAGTCCCGGCGTGGGAACGACATCTCGGCCGCCGAAGTGGATCAAGCCGCAGCTCACGCGCCTGGTAGACGAGGCGCCGGCCGGTCCCGGCTGGCTGCACGAGATCAAGTACGACGGCTACTGCATGCATGCGCGCATCGACGGCCGCGATATCAAGCTGCTGACTCGGACAGGTCTCGACTGGTCGCACCGCTACGGCCGCACGATCGAAGCGCTTGGCGCCCTGAAGGTGAAGTCAGCCTATCTCGACGGCGAGCTTTGCGCGCTGGATGGCTACGGCGTTCCAGTGTTCAGTCGGCTCCAAGCGGCGATGGATGAAGGCAGTACCGATCGCCTCGTATTCTTTGCTTTCGATCTTCTGTACCTGAATGGCGACAGCACCGCTCAACTGCCGTTGCTCGAGCGCAAAAAATCGGCTGCAACCGCTGTTCAAGAAAGCGATCCACGGACTGCGCTACACCGAGCACGTCGTTAGTGATGGCCCCAGCTTTCGCGAGCACGCCTGCAAGTTCGGATGGAAGGCGTCATCTCAAAGCGAGCCGATCGGCCCTACGCGCCAGGCGACCGCGGGATCTGGGTCAAGTCGAAATGCCTCAATCGAGAGGAGTTTGTTGTCGTCGGCTGGACAGATCCGACTGGAAGCCGATCACACATTGGCACCCTACTTCTCGGCTACTATACGGAGGATAGCCACCTGCATTACGCCGGCCGTGCCGGGACCGGAATCACTGGCAAAGGCGCTGAAGCGCCTGGCTGGCGTCCTGGCGCCGCTAAGTGTGGCGAAGATGCCTCTTGCCGAGCCGCCACCGCGTGACAGCCGCTTCGGCTCGCCCCTCAAGCTGTCGCGCGTGCACTGGGTTCGACCGGAGGTGGTCGTGGAAGTGACCTACCTCACTTGGACCGAGGACAATCTGCTACGGCAGGTGTCGTATCAGGGACAGCGAAGGGATTAAGCTGGCGAGGCAAGTGGTGCGGCGCCGGGTCGTACGATCAGGCGGTTAATGTAGGGATCGAGGGTGCAAAGCTGCCGCTCCATCCTTACCGGATGGTAGTCGAAGCAATAGACCGGCAACAGCGTATAGCCGACCTCCAGCATAAGGCGTGGGCATTTCAGCGCGGCCGCCCCCTTGTGCACGCCTGAGGTGTCGGCCAAGAACATGGTACCGCGCCGTCCTTCGATGGTGATGAAAGCCTCTTCGCCATATTTTCTAGCGAGTTCCTCGTCGGAATAGCGGCGCGCACGGAGCGGCGGCTTGTCACGATGTGAGCCGGCAACGAAGACGTGCGGGCCGGTACCCTCCGCGACATCCGTCAGATAGGTAAAGAACTTCACCATCTTCCAGTCGTCGGGGTCGCGATGAAAACTCTGGACGGTAGCGGTCTGCTCGGAAGGACGGGACCAGCGGATGCCGATGGTGGAGATTGTCGGGGCGCAACCAAGATAGGAGCCGGCAAGCGCCAGTAGACGGGGATGGTTGGCCAGTTCCATGACTTGCGGGCAGTTCACTACGTCCGTCAGCTCATAATCGGCCAAGGCCGCATTGCCGACCGGCTCGCGCTCAGCGAGAAAAGCCAGCACGTCCTCGATCTGCTCGTCCGAAAGCAGGGGCGGCAGGATCGCGTAACCGTCGCGACGCAATTGCTCGAAAAGAGCGTCGCCGTTCAAATCACTGGAAAAAGGGTGCCTGACGCTTAGAGCCGCGGCTATCGCATCTGCGAGGGCTCGGCCAAATGGCGTCGCCACCCCGATACGTTGGCCATAGTAGAGCATAGCGCTAAGCGGCTGCCAGCCCCGTCCCGGGCTCAGACGAGCGTAGGCAATCATGGCGCCTTCAATTACGAACAAAAGTCACTCGCAATGCATAGGCTTCTGCTCGCGCGTGTGTAAGTGATTGTTCGAAAGCGCGTTGGCTTCTCGCGTGAGAACTGTGTGCCCGTTAATTGGCGAGTTAACGGGGCGCAGATGGCAACAGTTACCGTTCTTTCAGGTCCGGAACGCCGGCGTCGTTGGGCGTCGTCGGAGAAGGCGAGCATCATCGAGGAGAGCTTGAGGCCCGGTGCGGTGGTGGCGGTGGTGGCGCGTCGACACGACGTGCATCCGAACCTGCTTCATCATTGGCGCCGGCAAGCGAAGCGCTCGTTGGCGGGCGACCGAGGCTTGAAGCTTCTGCCGGTTGTCGTGGCGCCGGCGCCGCGGCCGGGGCCCAGGACGGAAGGCGCGATCGAGATCGAGCTTGGCGGCAGCGTGCGGGTCCGGGTCGATGCAGCGGTCGACGAAGCAGCACTGGGTCGGGTGTTTCGGGCGTTGGGCCGATGATCGGTCTTCCAACCGAGACGCGGGTATGGCTGGCGAGCGGGACGACCGATATGCGTCGCGGCTTCGACGGCCTGGCGCTGCTGGTGCAGGAGACGCTGAAGCGCGATCCGCACTGTGGGCATCTGTTCGTGTTCCGCGGCAAGCGCGGCGGGCTGATCAAGGTGCTGTGGCACGATGGCCAGGGAATGTGCCTGCTGGCCAAGCGGCTGGAGCGTGGCCGCTTCGTGTGGTCGCGGACGGCGGGCGATGCGGTGTCGATCAGCGCGGCGCAGCTGGGCTATCTGCTGGAGGGCATCGACTGGCGCTTCGCCGAGCGCACGTATCGGCCGGAGGCGGCGGGGTGAGGCGCGACGGATTGACTCGGCGCAGCAGAAGTTTGCTGCGTTCGCCGCGGTTTGTGGTGTTGTTGCGCCGATGACGTCGGTTGCCTTGCCCGAGGATGCGGAGAGCCTGAAGCGCCTGCTGCTGGCGCGCGAGGCGGAGCTTGCGCAGGCGATGGCCGAGGCGGCCGCACTACGCGCCCGGGCAGCCGGGGACGAGGCGCTGATCGCCCACCTGAAGCTGCAGATCGAGAAGCTGCGGCGCGAGAAGTTCGGCCCACGCTCGGAGCGCAGCGCGCGGCTGCTCGACCAGCTCGAGCTGGAGCTCGAGGAGCTGGAGGCGTCGGCAACGGAGGACGAGCTGGCGGCCGAGCAGGCCGCGTCCGACGCGGCCCAGGCGGCGACCAAGACCACGAAGGTGACGGCGTTCACGCGCCGGCGGCCGTCGCGCAAGCCGTTCCCCGAGCACCTGCCGCGCGAGCGGGTGGTGGTGCCCGGTTCGGCCGCCTGTACGTGCTGCGGCGGCACGCGGCTGGCGAAGCTGGGCGAGGACATCACCGAGACGCTGGAGGTGGTGCCGCGCCAGTGGAAAGTGATCCAGCACGTGCGCGAGAAGTTCTCGTGCCGCGACTGCGAGAGCATCGGCCAGGCGCCGGCGCCGTTCCATGTCGTGCCGCGGGGCTGGGCGGGGCCCGGCCTGCTGGCGATGATCGTGTTCGAGAAGTACGGCCAGCATCAGCCGCTCAACCGCCAGGCCGAGCGCTACGCGCGCGAGGGCGTGCCGCTCAGCCTGTCGACCCTGGCCGATCAGGTTGGTGCCGTCTGCACGGTGCTGCGGCCGCTGCACGACCGCCTGGTCGCCCACGTGATGTCGGCCGAACGCCTGCACGGCGACGACACGACGGTGCCGGTGCTGGCCAAGGGCAAGACGACGACCGGCCGCTGCTGGACCTATGTGAGGGACGACCGGCCGTTCGGCGGACGGGCGCCGCCGGCCGCGGTGTTCTTCTACTCGTCCGACCGTACGGGCGAGCATCCCCAACGGCATCTGGCGAACTGGCGGGGCCTGCTGCAAGCCGACGCCTATGGTGGCTATGGCAAGCTCTACAATGCTGCGCGGGCAGCGGGGCCGATCGCCGAAGCAGCCTGCTGGGCCCATGCCCGGCGCAAGTTCTTCGTCCTGGCCGATCTGGCCGCCGCGGCGTGGCGCAAGGCGCGCGTCGGCACACCGGTCATCTCGCCGATCGCGCTGGAGACGGTGCGACGCATCGATGAGCTGTTCGCCGTCGAGCGCGACATCAACGGGCTCTCACCCGAACGGCGGCTTGCCGCCCGTCGCGAGCGCAGCGCCCCGCTGGTTGCCGCGCTGGAAGCCTGGATGAGGGAGGAACGGCGCAAGCTGTCGCGTCACAGCGAGCTCGCCGGCGCCATGGATTACATGCTCAGGCGCTGGGCCTCGTTCACCCGCTTCCTAGAGGACGGCCGCGTTTGTCTCACCAACAACGCCGCCGAGCGCGCGCTGCGCGGCTTGGCGCTGGGCCGCAAGGCCTGGCTGTTCGCCGGCTCCGATCGCGGCGGCAAGCGTGCTGCGCTGCTGTACGGGCTGATCGTCACGGCCAAGCTCAACGACGTCGATCCGCAGGCCTGGCTGGCCGACGTCCTGGCCCGTATCGCCGACCATCCCGCCAACCGGATCGACGAGCTGTTCCCCTGGAACTGGGCGCAGGCCCTCGCCCGAGCGGCCTGACCATGGCCGCTGCCAGCGCCGTCTTCACCATCGCTCGCGTCGCAAGGATGCTCGGTGAGGACCAAGCCTGGCTGGAGCAGATCGCGCTGGGCATGACGCCCGAGGACGGCTGCCTCGATGTCTGGGACGTCGACGACGACATCGCCGTCACTGCGTTTACGCCAGACGGTATCGAGAACCTCAAGCAGCTCGTCGAGATCCACAAGGATCGACCTTAACACCGACGCACGAAGTAATAACGCGTCACGCCGCGGTATTCACCGTAGGCTTACGCCTTTCCTGTCGGCAACTCGCTTGGTCATCGCCAAAGTCTACTGCACGGCTTCAACGACGGGCTTGCGGTGAAACTTCAGGCATGATGGGTCGCCTCGTCCGCCTTCTGGAGCTCCCGCGAGCGTCGGAACGTTCCTCGGCAATGGGCACCCTTCCTCACTAGCAACCGTCATCAGGAGATGATGCCGGTCGAGCACGACATGCAGAACATGTGGCAGATCGCAGCCGATCGCCGCAGCGTGCACCTGTCATTGCCCAGCGTGCCGGTGGCCGGGTTGGCCGAGCCCATCCGGGTCAACATCGACTTAGATACCGGCGTCGTTGACCAAAGTATTGAGCGGCTGACCGTCGATGGCCTCTTTTACGTCGTGAAGGGCTGCACACAAGCTGCCCAAATTACGCTCCACCGCAGGTTCGTCGTTCTCTCGATAAAAGGAAATCGGCGCGCACCGGGGCACGACATTGCAGAGGCCTCTTAAAACGGCGGGTCGATCAACTCACGCCGGCTGACGCTTTGCGGTCAAACGCTCGACAGCGGCAGGGGGACGCTTCCACCAGAGCAGAAGCAAAGTCGAAATGACGGCACCGCCAATGGCGGAGAGCGGTAATCTTAGCGCATCGCCGTCGATGACGCGAAGCACTAGTTCGGCCTGCGAGTTGGTTACTGATAGGAGCCACATCAAGAAGAACACCATCCATACGACAACTCCCATGGCGAGGATGGCAAAAAACCGATGCCACTGCTGCGGTTCACCCCCGGGCAACCCGTGACCCAGCACCGCTTCCTGTTCCGCGCGAACCCACCAACTCCACAGGCAGCGCAGGCCCCAAGCCGTTGCCCATATAGCCAATACGATGAAGATTACCAGTAGAGCGAGTCGAGCGGGCGAGGTTGGCACCCACCCGGGTGCAAGCTCCATTGGTATCGATTCTTGATACCGATTCCAAAAGAGCACGCCTATGACGATCCACAATGCGCTGGCGGACCATGTCGCCATTTGCAGGAAGCTTACCCGCCAAGCGGCGTGCTTATCTACGAAGTCGGGTATACAAGGAAGCTCATCGGACAAAGGACTGTTCGCCGTCTGGGCGCATATCTTAGCAACCCGCAGCACGAATCCGTCTCGGTTATCCCAGTACGCGGTATGGTCATCGAATATCGAGCCGAGATTATGGATCTCGATAGATTTGAACCCTTGGTCATCTGCAACCTTCGTCTTGCCGTTCGGCACCGGATCGGCAGACGCATAAATATCGACCCACCGAGCGAGGCCCGGCGGCATTCGCACGGATACGTCCACGTAAGTCTTAAACGTTTTATCCCAGAGGAGAAAATTGACCGCCGCGACGACAAAAACCCCTGCACAAGTCAGCAAACTCAACTGAAACAGCGGCAGACCTTCGTGCGAGCCATAACTATACAGCAGAAGCAACCCGGCAGTAGGGACGAGGACCGCCGCAAAAAGGACGAAGGTGCGTCTAACGTCGTTAGTTGGCCATCGCTTCATCAGCCATGTGGCCCCCCACATGAGCAGCGATGCTGCTACCACCGTCACGACCAGCAGCGCTAGACCCCATAAGATGTCCTCGCCGGTCGTCTGCTGGAGTCGTACCCTGCTGTAAAGCCAAAATAGCACGCCGCCCAACAGCCAAGAATACACGAACGCCCCCCAGAAAAACTGGGGCGGCCCGCCGACCGCAAGGGCTTTCTGACTTGCAAGTTTTTTGGTTCCCGCACCAAAAGTCACCAGCGCATCTGGGACGGCACGCGAACCTGTCTCTGGCTCCCTGTTCTGGTTCGGCTCAGGAGCCATTCCACGTAACGCATCCAGGACGGCAGCCGCACCCTGGGAATGTGCGACAATAACAGTGCGCCTGCAGTCCTCTTTTACCCGATCCAGCCCATCGAGGATGCATGTCTTAATAAGCGCGGCCCGAACTGGACTTTCGACGAAGGCGAAGCTGTCGCCAATCGTTGCTGTAAGGGCGGATTGCATAGCGAGAATCGCCGTGCGGATCTGTGGGATAGGAAGCAACCCCAACAGTAGGGAGAGTCCGAGGAAGCCAACGAGCACAGGCGCGAGCGCGAGCGCTAGGAATAGCTCGATAAGCGCTTGGAGGAAGTCGCAAAACGCGCGAAAGGGCTCGATGGAACCTTTTTCTTTTTTCTCTAAACGGTCCGATTCTTTGTGCCAATAGCGCTCGGTGATGTGGGTCACGATTGACCACGGCAGAGCCCTCATGCTCCATGACACAAGCTCTCGGTAGCTCGGAGCAGGAAACGCATCTGCCCAACAGCACTCGGAGATTAACCAGCGCTCTTTGTATTCGCCCGCGCCCAGCAGCACGGACGCTTGGATGGAGTTCTTCCCGGGACCCTCGCTAGGCCTTGCGCGCTCAACCGTAACCGTGAACCGACGTTCATCCGCCTTTCGGCACCGCATTGCCCGCTCGATAGTTTTCAAGAGCGTGTCGCCCCAACGAACCAACGTATCGCCGGATCGCTGCGCCCCAATTCCGTGAACCAGCAAGACGCCTAGCTCAAACTTTTTAGCTAAGGCGGTCGTGTCGGCTTCCTGAGTTGTCATTTGCCCTCCGGGACCCGACATGGAAACTATGGCCTATCGACACAAAACGGCGAGGCACCACTGTCAGTGGCAACCCGCTCGTCGCTCGCCGCAAAACTCGCGCACGCCTGCCCGGACGGACAGACCGCAGCATTCCAGGCTAGAACGAATACAACTTACGCGGAAAAATCTATCCACGCACTAACCATCGAAAAAGGAAACTGCTTTTTTCCCGCAACGGGACGGAGCCTGCGGCGCGGTTGCCCACCGCCGCACAGTTATTGCGAGTGCGCTAACGGCGCCAGCGTGCGTACTGAAGAAATACCGAGTATCCGTGCCCTATCAGCCATGTCATTGCAGTTGTAGGCCGTGCAGCGGGACTTGGGTTGTGTGGCGGACGCTTTTTCCTAGTTGTCGCTTGCCCGCCTAAGCCCCCCATGACCTAGTCACCTAGCGCACCAAAGTGGCGCCTATAGGGAGAGAAACTACTGGTAGTGACTTGGGCGACTCGGTGGAAAGTCGCGAACCAAGAGGTCGGCCGAAAGTGGGGCAAGATTGCTAGCGAGGTGTGGAAAAAGGCCGGAGCGACCAACGTGCGCACGTTTTCGGTCATGTTTGGTCCAAACGACGGGCGGTGGATTTTCGCTATCGAATTTCCCGACCTTGCTGCCTTTGAAAGAGCACGCAATGAAGTTGGGGACAGTCCCGAATCGAAGCAATGGAACGAGGAGAGTTTGCCAAAGCTGGCACCGTCCTGATGGATATCGGTGTCCTTAGCGACATCACACTTTGACTAGCCTGTGGCGTTTGGGCCGCGGCGATAGCTAGCTCGCCGCGCCATACGTGGCAGGTGCACTAAGACAATGTGAACTGGGGGCAATATGCAAATACTGGTTCTTGGTGCCGGAGCACTCGGTGGCTATTTCGGCGGTAAGCTCCTGGAGGGCGGCGCCAACGTCGAGTTCCTGGTGCGACCGCGGCGCGCCGCGCAACTCAAGGAACGTGGCCTGATTGTCAAAACGCAGGAAGGCGAGATTCGGCGACCGGCCAGGACCGTGCAGGCCGGCGGAATCAGCGGCGCCTATGACGCGGTGCTGCTGTCGTGCAAGGCCTACGACCTCGACGACGCGATGGATGCGATCGCGCCGGCCGTAACGGGCGATTGCGTCGTCGTTCCGGTGTTGAACGGCGTTCGCCACATCGACGCCTTGAGCGAACGCTTCGGCAAGAACCATGTGTTCGGCGGGCTGACGGCGGTGAACGCCGCGCTGATGCCGGGCGGCGAGATCGTGCAGTCGGCAGTCCGCGTCGACATGACGGGCTTCGGCGAGCTCGACGGCACGGTGTCGGAGCGCTGCTTGGCGCTGCAGACGGCGTTCGCCGCGGGCGGCATGAAAGCCGACGCCAGTGCCACTATCATGGCTTCGATGTGGACCAAGTTCGTGGCCTTTGGCAGCATCGCCACCATCGCTTCGCTGATTCGCGCCCGTGCCGGCGCCATCGCCCGGGCCGCCAGCTCACGCGCCCTGATCGACGCCGTGCTCGACGAGACATTTCGCGTAGCCGCGGCAGAAGGATACAAGCCGCCGGACGGCATCAGGGACACGGCGCGCGCGCTCTACTCGCAGCCCGACTCGACCTACGGCCCGTCGATCCTGGTCGACATGGAGAACGGCCGCACCACCGAGGGCGAGCACACGATCGGCGACCTGGTCGATCGCGCCAACAAGCATGGCATCTCTGTGCCGATCCTGGCGGCGGCGCGTACCAACCTGCAGGTCTACGAGGCCGGGAGGATCAAGGCGTGAAGCGGTTCGATCTCAGCGGCAAGGTGGCGATCGTCACCGCGGCAACGGCGGCATCGGTGAGGGCCTGGCGCGCGGCCTGCTGGAATGCAGTGCCACAGTGGTGATCGCCGGCCGCAACGAAGCCAAGAATGCCACGGCCGTCGCCGAGCTCGGCGAGATCGGGCCGGCGAGCGCTGTCATGACCGACGTCGTCGACGAGAAGTAGTGCCAGGCGCTGATCGCGGAAACCGTGCACCGCCACGGCGGCCTCGATATCCTGTTCAATAACGCCGGAATTGGCAGTAGTGGCCTCCACCCTACCAGATCTCGCTCGAACTCTGGCATCAGGTCATCGACACCAACCTGACCTCAGCCTTCGTGCTGAGCAATGCCGCCTATCCCGAGATGAAGAAAAGGGGGCGGCAAGATCATCAACATCGGCTCGATGGCCTCGCATCTCGGCCACGGCAGCATGGCCGTCTATGGCTCGGCCAAGGCCGGCATCCTCGGTCTGACCAAGGCCTGCGCCTTCTCGTGGGCGCCGGACAACATCCAGGTCAACGCTGTCGACGGGGGCTTTATCTGGGGCGTCAAAGGTAGAGCGCCAAGGTCTGGAAATGTCTAATGCTGGGAGTAAACCAGACATGCGGCGGACCTCACGAAACCGACGCGAATGACCCGGAACGGACATGACCGAAGCGCTAATTCCCTCCCTGTGAGGCACGAGACGCTCAGTGTGCGCGACGGCACGGGCGACGTCCGCTTCCAGGGACGAAGCGGACATGCCTTCGACATGACCCTACGTCGGCGATTGAACCCGAAGCGGACCTGCTGAGAGCCATCTCCATTCGATCACCTGTCGGTGCGCTGCTGGAGCAACCAAATCAGGTCAAAGGACGGCCGCCAGCTAACTCCTCCTATCGCGCGTCTGCGCTTTTATTTGTGGAGTTCGATGAGCAGAGCCTTGGCCTCTCGCAGATCGGGCGTGTCGAAGCCCTCGGTGAACCACCCGTAGACCGGCGCCAGCAGGTCGTGAGCTTCGCTTACTCGCCCCTGGTCACGCATTAGTCGCGCATAGCTGGTGCTTGTCCGGAGTTCCCAGGACTTCGCCTGTTGCCGCCGCGCACAACCGAGCGACGCGAGGTAGTTGCGCTCCGCGCTTAGCTGGTCAAGCTTCAACGAGAGCAGCACGCCTTTGATGCGGAGAATCTCAGCAAAGCACCAACGTTCCTCCCAGCCGGGCCGCTCGATCTGCGCGGTGATTTCGTCCATCAGGTCGAGCGCACCATCGAGATCGCCAAGCTGAGCGATGCCCTCGGCCAACACCAATTTGAAGTGAATGCCAGTTCTTCCACCGCTCGCCCCCCACACGGCAAGGCCCGCCTTGAGCGAGGCCACTCCTTCAGCGAACTGCCCCTTGCGGATCAATGCAATTCCAGAATGGCAAGGCCCTAGGAACGCCGTAAGCACGGGCAGGCTATGCTCGCGGCCCAGCCGCTCCGCCTCCTCGACACGCTTCAAAAGCTCATCAGGTCTGCCGAGAGGATCGAGCACTGTTGCACCCATTGTTAGGGCCCAGCCGAGGTCGAAGGGATGCCCGAGCCCCCGCGCATGTGCCTCCTTGGCGTCCCTGATCTGGATGGCCTGAGCCGGGTAGCCAAACAGCCAGGTCAAGTGGGCAGCATAGGCTAAACCTACTGTTTTCGGGTCTTGATGGATGAAGCCCATTAGGTGCCCATGCCGCTCCTTGGCGTACAGCGCCAGCAGATGGTCCGCGTGCTGTCGGGCGTTAATTAAATCCCCGTGATAAAAGTAACTAACCACGGCAGTGTAGTGTCCAAGAATTTCGAGGGCCGGGTCGCCGTGCGCCTCGGCAGCATCGAGTGTCTGTGTGAACCAGCACAGCGACTCTGCCACCCGGCCCGTCGTAAACGTGTTGGCCCACAGACCGAATAGCGTCGGCACCAAGGCGTCGTTACGACGAAGCGAGTTTGCCAGCCCGAGTGCGGGATGGAGGGCGTCCCAGACCTCCTGACTTGCCCAGCCCCTCAGCCCGATCCAGGCGGTGCCCAACAAGGTCCGCAAACTTAGCTCCTTGCTGTCGCGGTCCGCCGAGGACGGCAGGACCGCCACCAGACCCAAACCCTTGCTCAGGTGCGCGATAGCTTCGGTGAGTGCCATGCGCCTAAGAGCCAAGCTGCCAGCCTGCTGCCAAAGCTGGATGGCCCGTGGCTGTTTCGCCTCGGTGTAGTGATGCGCCAGCAGCTCGGGCTCCGTCGCCTCGATAGTCGGGAAATGTTCCTCAATTACCCGCGCGATCTTGTCATGTAATTCCTGCCGCCGCCGCTTAAGCAGGGAATCGTAAGCGGCATCCTGCACCAAAGCGTGCTTAAAAGTGTAAACGGCAGCGGGCGGCGTTCCTTGCTGGAACGCCAATCCCGAGGCGGCGAGCTGCGCGAGCGCCTGATCAAGTTCGGGCTTCGTGTGTGGTGCGACAGCGGCGATCAGCTCGTAGCCAAACTCGCGCCCGATGGCGGCTCCGATCTGCGCGATCTCCTTCACCGGTGTGAAGCGATCGAGCCGCGCCAATAGCAAATCGCGCAACGTCAGCGGGATCGCCAGGCGGTCCGCATGGCCGGCATATTCCCAGCGATCCCCCGCATCCTTGAGATCCGCGGATTCCAGGATCGACTTGACCAGCTCCTCGACGAAAAGCGGCACGCCATCGGTCTTGGCAATGATCTGTTCGACCAAATCCGCAGGCAAAGCCTTGTCCCCGGTGAGCCTCGCTACCATCGCACTGCTCTGCCGCCGCGTGAGTTTCGTAAGCATGAGCGAAGTGACACAATCATCGCGCGACCAGCGGGCTAAAAATTCCGGCCGGTGCGTTACAACGACCAGCAACGGAATGTGCCGCACCCGATGGATAAGCAAGTCCATGGCCTCTAGGGTTGTGGGGTCGGCCCATTGGGCGTCCTCGAACAGCATTACTGTGGGCTGTTGTCGCGCCGCGGCTTCCACGATGTCGATGAGCGCACGCAAGGTCTCATCTTTGAACTTCTGCGGCGTCATTGGGACGGCGCCGTAACGCGCTTCGTATGGAATGGAGAGCATTGCCGCGATCAAACGCGCGTCATCGCGAGAGTGTCTGTACTGGCCGACAATGAATGCTTCTAGCTTTTCAAGCTTCTGCTCCGCGGCTTCATCGCGCGCAAACTGTAAGGTCCGCTCGAAACTGTCGATGATCGGATAGAATGCACTGTTGACGTAATATGGCGAGCAGTGGAACCGCAGACTTGCCGCGCGATAGGTCTCCAGGCGCGTGCGCAACTCGCTCAGGACGCAACTCTTGCCGATGCCGGGTTCGCCAGAGAGCAGTACTACCTGGCCCTCGCCGTCCTGAGCCAGCTTCCATCGCCCCATGAGCTGGCCGAGTTCGTGCTCCCGGCCGACGAACCCGGTGAGCCGGCCGCTGCGCACCGATTCGAAGCGGCTCTCGGAAACCGACACGCCCTCGACTGCCCAACACTCGATGGGCTCGCCAAAGCCCTTGAGTTCGTGCCGGCCGAGATCGCTCAGCCTGAAGCGACTACCAAGGAGCCGACGCGTCGACGCGGGGACGACAATGCTTCCTGGCTGGGCCACAGCCTGCAATCGCGCAGCCAAGTTGGGCGTCTCGCCGACAATGCCGCGTTCCTGAGCCTCGCCCGCGCCGATGAGATCGCCGACAACTACGAGACCGGTGGCGATACCGATACGCACCCCCAGCGGTTCGGCGACCTGGACTTGCCCGATAACCTCCACGAGAGAGAGCCCAGCCCGCACCGCACGCTCAGCATCGTCCTCGTGCGCCCGCGGATAACCGAAATACACGAGCACTCCGTCGCCCATGTATTTGGCCAGGAAGCCGTCAAAGCGGCGTACCGTTTCGGCAACACATTTCTGATAGGTCGAGAGGACCTCGCGCAGATCTTCGGGGTCCATGCGAGCCGAGAGCGCCGTCGAGCCGACAAGATCGCAAAACATCACCGTAAGATGTCGACGCTCTGCGCCGTCGCCGTGCGACGGTGCCGGAACGACCGGTGTATCTTTCACCACCGGTTGCGGGGCGGCGAGCGTCGCTATCGCCGTCAGTAGCCTCTTGCGATGTCCGAGCACGACCCCGAGCTTCTCAAGGTCGGCGTCGGTTAGCTCGGGCAGGATCTCGGCATCAATGGCATTGTCGCGAAACGCCGCCAGGTACTGCTGCAGTCCCAAGCCGCGCAGCCACGTCTCGATGTCCATATCCACCTCCACGGTGGTGACGAGACGGTCATCTAGCTACTAATCTACCACGCCCATCGCAGGACCGCACCGATTTCACGATCTGACTGATCAAGAGTAGCTCTGCTGCGAGCCATTTCCGCTGATGCAGGTCAGGCCTACTGACCAAAGGGGATCACTGGCGACCGTCCGCGCCATGCTGTAGTTGGCTAAGGCTTGCGCTCTCGCCGGCCGCTAGAGAAAGACCGCTCGAGTGCAGGGTAGTCGAACAATCGCTGGGGTCGTAGATGTCGGTTCCTGGCCTAAATGCGAAGTGGCGACCAGGCCTTAGAACGTCTGCTGTTGGGAGCCCCTCGGATATTTCCCGGACATCACGAAACCGACGTCGCCGCGCTGGAGGACTGCCTGCTCAAGGGATTGCTGGAAAGGCCGTCCGCGGAGAGCGATCCAATCGCCGGGCTGGCGCCCGCCTTTTTCGCCGAGGTGCCGCCGCTGATCGAGATGCCGTGGTCGGTGGCCACCATGGACTTCATGCATCCCAGCATGCGGGGACAACGCCCGGCCGATTTCGAGACAAGGCTCAAATTCGGGATGGCCCTGACCCGGCTCGCCGCGGAAGACCCGGCTGTTCACAGGCTGGTTGCCGAGGTCCAGAGCTTGTTGAAGCCGCGCAGCGTCTATCGTGACGATCCCGACCTGATGAGGCGCGTTTCAGCAATCATGGCCCAAGTGTGGGGCGTCCGCTCAGCTGTCCGGGAGACGTGCGCAAGGTTTGATTCATCGCCGCCGGCGAGCTAGACAAAGCCGAACAGGTCGGCCTCGTGAAGCCGCGCGCCAAGCTCGCCGCCGGGCAGCGTCACGTCGTCGAAGCCGAACTGGGTGGTGAACACGATCTTCTCGATCCCGGTGACCGTGAGGTTCACGCTGCTGAACGTGAAGGTCTTCCCGGGAACGAAGTTTGCAGCGACGTTCGCCTGCTCGACGGCGAGGGTCTCCGGGGTCAGCAGCAGCGCGAGCGTATCAAACCCGGAGCCGCCATCGAAACGGTCGATGTCGGTGCCGCTTCCGCCGAGAATTTGCGCCTGAGTATAAAGGAACAGGTCGTTGCCATGGCCGCCGTTCGCCGTGTCACTGCCCAGTCCATCGATCAGGGCATCGTCGCCGTTGCCGCCGTTCATCGTGTCGTTGCCAGCATTGCCGGCCAGTACGTCCGATCCATTGTCGCCCGCAAGTGTATCATCACCCGCGCCCCCGGACATGAGATCGGAATCCTGCCCACCATTGGCGACATCGTTGCCTGTTCCGGCGAGTACGATGTCGTTGCCAGCGCCGAGTTGCACCCGATCGTTACCCGCTCCAGCGAGAACCAAGTCATCGCCAGACGTGCCGACGATGGAATTGATGGCCGCGTCGCCAAAGATGGTGTTGGAAGTAAGCGACTCGGCCGCGAACACCCCAAGCACACCATGCAGGTTGGTCGTCGGATGCAGGGGATCGAAGAAAGCCGTCTGCTCCAGGGCCGGGTCGGGAAGATTGGGCACAAATGTGGTACCGTCCCCCAACGACCACGGAACGTCGAAATTCAGGAACCCGAAGGTACCGGGATCGGCGCTGACCTCGTCGGCCATCCTGGCAATATCGACGACCCGAACGTCAAAGCCCTGCTGCTGGAACGCGAGCGCATCTTGCTGGAGTCCCAGATTGACGGCATCGACCGCGGCATCGCCAATCGCTTGGATATCCAGCCGGAAACGCATCAGCAGCCGGGAAGAAGCTGATCGCTGGGAGCGTTTCGTAGATGACGGTGCCGATCCCAAGATTGAAAGCGGTGGTGGCGACGTGATGATTGGCGGCAACGATGCCACCGGCCACTGCCAACGCATCGTTGATCAAATTCGGATCGTTAGGGTCAAGGCTCTGCAAGTCGTTGAGGCCAATCAGGCTCACCAGCGCTGAATCTTCGGACGGCGGATTGACCGTGAGCGCGGCGGTGAGGTCAGTCGAGCTGGCCCGGGAGGTCGATGACATGATTGAGTACCGCTTCGATCGGTTGCTTCACAGGTTCCGGGAGCGCGTCGATCGCCGCCAGCAGGTCGGGTGGAATCACAGAACCGGCGAGGTCCAGGAGCGTATTCGCGCCAAGGGCTTCGGCACCGCCAAATGAAAAGTTGATCAGCGTCGCACCGAGCAGTTCCGCGGTGATTTCGGGCAGCACCGGTCCGTTGGAGAACTTCATCGCATAAGAGCGGGCTGATCGGGATGGGTTGCAGTCCGTCGGTGAGGTCCGCGGGAATCAAGGACAGGGCCAGACTGCTCAGCCCATAAATTCCGCCGCTGTCGGATAGGCTATCCCCAACCGCATAGATCTCATCGAACTGCGTGATTGCCTTCGGCATGACGTATCTCCCCCTGCTGCGATCGCGGTCAGCTTGTCGCTGTCGGGTCGCGTGGCCGCCGATCGCTCGCTTGTCGGTTTGTTGGGTGTCGTCCGCAAAAAATCCGGACTAAGGTCGGCCGGGCTGAGGGAGCCTAATAGGCGCAGCTTGAGATACCACGCCTAATTCGAAACATACCGCCGTCTAACATGCGAAGCGTTATCCGTAAACCGAGCGATTGCGCTTGTCAGATTTCGGCCACAGCGTTTGGAGTTGGTCAGGGAACCAGGGATGGCCAGCGCGCGGCCGACCGGTGGCGCGCCTCACCGCGGTCGCAAGGCCGCGCAAGCGCATCGATTGCATTCCGTCCAGGCCCGGAGCCACTGTCGTGCCGCCACTCCGGCGCCGGCGCAATCGTGCGCTACTTCTCCTTGCCCGCCGTATCGTCAAGCGTCATCTGGTTGTATCCAGCGCCATGGGGAACAAGCGCGCTGCCGAGAGCGACGAAGACGATCTGCGGGAGAATCTTGCGGTCGTCCGCGCCGTTCATCGGCAGGCCGGCGACGAATTGTTGGGCACCCGTGGCGGAGAGACCAAGATCCCGCAGCTTCTGGGCGCGCCGCGCGGCCTCGCGCGCAGACTGCACCGCCGGGACCAGCAGAGCTGCGTGACCGACCGGCAGGACCTGCTTCGAGTTCGAGCAACTTGCCGAGTATCGCAGCCAGCTTTTGGCGATCCCCAACATTCGTAACGCTTTCGCCGCCAAGAAACTGCTGGATGCCCTGAATGGAAACAGCCGACCGCTGGAGGAAAAAAGTTGCTGCTTGGCGGTCGCCTAATGACGCTGTGCGGCTGCCAGCGGAAATCCTACTAACAACTCCATGGA
Source organism: uncultured Alphaproteobacteria bacterium (assembly GCA_963809025.1). Lineage (GTDB taxonomy): Bacteria > Pseudomonadota > Alphaproteobacteria > Reyranellales > Reyranellaceae > Reyranella. The sequence continues at coordinate 108,271 of CAWEIE010000051.1, forward strand.
AGTATCGCGTCATGGTAGCGGGGCCTGCAAGACGAGCTGCCCCTTGAGGGGCGGGCGGCTCCCGATGGTACCCCATGACGTGCACAGGCGCGCGTCCTGCGGGAACGGCATCCGGTGGCGCCCCCTTCGCTCCAATCCAGGGCGTTGAGGCGCAAGGCCACCCGCCAGGCTTCAGTATTGGGTGTCCGTGTGACCTTGCCATTGAGTCTAGGCGCTAGCGCGCACCAAGAAGAACGCCAGTCGCTCTAGTCGTCCTCGATTTGGCGGGCACCCGCCAATTGCTCGAGATCGGGCTACAGGCGCGGTGGAGCGAGCGTCCGCTCCGGCAATATACCACTGGCCTTTGACGCACATCCCTGAGTGTCGCGGGCGCACCCGCCTCACGCCAGCACCGTTCCCCGCCGCCTGAGCAGCCGGCCCGGCAGAGCGCCGGTGTGCTCGCCGCCGTCGATCACCACCGTGCCGTTGACGATCACCGTCCCGATGCCCGCCGGATACTGGTGCGGGTCGTCGTAGGTCGACCGATCGATGATCGTTGCGGGGTCGAACAGGACCACGTCGGCCGCCTGGCCTTCCGCCAAGAGGCCGCGGTCCGCCAGGCCGAGCGCCGCCGCGGCGCGGCCGGTCATCTTGGCGATCGCCTGGGGCAAGGTGAGCAGGCCGAGATCGCGGGCATAGTGCCCGATGAGCCGCGGGAACGTGCCGTAGAGACGCGGATGCGGCTTGCCCTGGCCGGTGATGCCATAGGGCGCCACGCAGGGCCCGTCGGAGCCGACCAGGGCGGACGGGTCGGCGGCGATGGCGCGGACGTCGGCTTCCGACATCGACCGCACCACGATGCGGGTGGCACCCTTGTCGGCGATGATGACGTCGCAGACCGCGTCGAGCGGATCGCAGCGCCGCTCGCGCGCGATCTCCTCGATGGTTCGGCCGGGCTCGGCCGCGCCACGGGGCGAGATGGCGATGCGGATGTCGGCCCAGGAGTCGATCTGGCCGAAGTTGTTGAAGCCGACTTCGGCGATCTTCTGGCGGATGCGCGAGCGGACATAGGGATCGGCGAGGCGTTCCAGCGTCGCCGAAATGCCGCCTTCATGCAGCCAGGTCGGCAGCAGGAAGCGCAGCGGGTTGGTGGCCCAGTCATAGGGATACTGGTCGCCGTGCACGTCGACGCCGCGGCCGCGGGCGGCGTCGATCGCCGCGAGCAGGCGATCGGCCTGGCCCCAGCTGTCGGTCCCGCTGAGCTTCATGTGGGCGATCTGCACATGGACGCCGCAATGCTCGCCGATGTCGATCGCTTCGGCGACGGCCTCGTGCACGGCATGGGATTCGTCGCGGATGTGGGAGGAGTAGCGGGCGCCGTGGGCTTTCAGCACGCGACCGAGGGCGCGCAGCTCGTCGCGCTCGCTGAAGCTGCCCGGCGCGGTGAACAGGCCGGACGACAGGCCGAGCGCGCCGGCCTCCAGCCCCTCCTCCAGCATGTCCTGCATGTGGCGCAGCTCCGCCTCGCGCGGCGCGCGGTTTTCCATGCCCATCGCCATCAGGCGCAGCGTGTTGTGGCCGACCTGCATCACGGTGTTCACCGCGATGTCGGGCCAGCCGCCATGTAGCGGGCAAAGTCGGTTTCCTCGAACGTCAGCCAGGGGGCGCTGCCCGACAGATACTCGCTGAGCGCGTCGACCTTGCCGGGCAGTGCCGGCGCGACGGAGAAGCCGCAATTGCCGACCACCTCGGTCGTCACCCCCTGGCGGATCTTGCCCTCGGCCTTCGGGTTGAGCGGCAGGGTGAAGTCGGAATGGGTATGGATGTCGATGAAGCCCGGGGCCACCACGCAAGCCGTGGGCGTCGATGACGCGATCGGCGCTGTCCGCCCGGTCCGCCTCGATGGCGACGATGCGGCCGGCGCGGATGGCCACATCGGCCACGCGGGCCGGCGCGCCGGTGCCGTCGATCACCTGGCCGCCCCTGATCATGATGTCGTCCATCACCGCCTCCCCTCTCACGAGCGCCAATTCACGAGCGCCGATCCAGGCCGACATCGTCAGACGGCTCCCGAAGGGGTCGCTGCCCCGCAGCAGTTCGGTCGCTTTCCGAGCGAAGCGGATATCAATCCAGGTGGGTCAAAATCATCGGATACGAAACGATCTATCTAACCCGTTCAGCCGCGTCTCGTCTTCAGACGATCCGGGAGAGCAATCGCGCAACAGGGGTGGCATGCCAATTGCCACAGCGCGCCCAAGGCACGAACTTGATCCCTGTGGCCAGTTCACGGTCCTGTACAGGCTGGCCGGCCCGTCGGTGCACTGGCGTCTGCCGACGGCATCATTCCCGGTAGCGGAACCAAGTGATCCAGGGCGGGCTCATGGTTTGAATTCCTTGCCCGGAATCGATACCCGGTTGTCCCGCAGCTTCTTCTCCAGGACCGGTATGCCCTCGGGGTTGCCCTTCCGACACGCCTCGAGCGCGTACGTTGCCTCGAGGTCGGCACCCCATCCCGCAGGAGGCAGGACGAATCGACGATAAAGGTCGGCGAGCTGGTGGCAGTAAGCCGTGGTGTCGTCGGGGGCTAACGGGGTTTGCGCGATGACTGGATGCGACGCACCAAGGAGAGCTGCGACGCTCAGCAAGGAAGGTCGCATCAGCCTGAGCCAAGTCATCGGCATGACCATCCAGCATTCTGTCGCGCAACCAGCCGCCAGTTTCAGAGTCCTCCGTCGGTCCTGTCAAGGTGGCGCGACCTGAGGCGGTTCGCGCCGATCTCGATGCACGCTAGTTCGGCGCGGACCATCCGCCATCGGCCAATCCAGCGCGGACAGAGTTTTCGGCAAGGACAGCGAGATGATCGACCGCGAATAGAAAAGGCGGCCCTCGCAGGAGGGCCGCCTTCTACATTCTACTCGTGCCGGATCAGGTTACAAATAGCGCGACGGCAATATGACCTTGTCGTTCGTCAGGATCATCTCCAGCGTCGTGATGCCCGAGGCGTAGTCTCCGGCATTGCACTTGGCGATCGCCTGCGGCGCCGGAGCTCATGACCCAAAGCGGACATGGCGGAACCGGTGTCCGCTTTCACGAGGTCCAACAACATCGACCCGGCCTTCATGTAGCGGGTAGCGGGCTGTTGGAACTTTGCAACAATTCGCGCGCTGACCCAGAAGCGCACCTTGGACAGACTCACGCGCGATTTGGTCGCGATGCCGTCAAGCCGCGGACGTGGCGGTTGCGCACTACGGAAGGTTCACTCTGGCAATCCCGCTATTCTCAGGCCTTCTTCCAATCTTGTAGCGTCTTGAAGTCGACGAAACAGGCCGCGTTCAATCGCATCAGAAATTCGGGAGGTAGGGTCGAGCTGGAGCATCCGTCGCAACGCGTCCCGCGCCTCTTCCTTCCGCCCGGCGAGCGCCTTGCTGGCAACTGCCACTCGAAAGGCGGGTAGAAATTTTGTGCCCTCTCGTAACCCCTTTTCGGCCCAATTTGACGCCTCGTCATAGCGGCCCGCGATGAAATACGCGAGTGCGATCGAGGATTGCATGGCCCAGAGACCAGGATCGAGTGGGCTCAGTCGCATGGCGCGCATCACGTGCTCGATGGAAATTTCAGGCTGCGACAGGAAGGCGTGCACCGTACCACTTAATTGCCATGCTATTGCCAAATGGGGATTTAGAGCGATAGCTCGCTCGATAATGGCCGCGCCGCCTTCGAGCTCGTTTGCGGCATGAACGAGAGCATAACCAGCGTAGCAGAGGGCCACCGCATCGTCCTTACCGACTTCGATGGCGCGCCGCGCCAGCCGGACGGCTTCGGCGGTCTCCTGCGCTGGATCGACCATCCACCGGTTAGTCTTGCGCAATGTATAGCAGCGCGCTGCCATCGCTAGAGCTGATGCAAAATTAGCGTCGATCTCGATTGCCTTGTAGAATAGTTTCAAAGCCGTCTCATTCGACTGCTTTGTTATCGTCTGAAGATATGCCACTCCGCGCAGATAATAGTCATAGGCATCCAGGCTCTCCGTCGGCTTGCGTTTGGCGCGCTCGATCTCGGCGCGTTCAAGCCGCGGGGCAATTGGCCCGACAACGCCCACAGTGATTCGATCTTGCAAATCGAAGATGTCTTCGAGGGAACCATCGAAGCGCTGTGCCCACAGATGCATGCCTGTCGAAGAATCAATGAGCTGTGCCGTGATCCGGAGCCGGTTCGCTGCTTTTCGCACGCTGCCTTCGAGCACGTAGCGCACACCTAGTTCTCGCCCGACCTGTTTCACATCCACCGGCCGACCCTTGTAGGTAAAGCTCGAATTGCGCGCGATGACGAAGAGAGAATTGAAGCTCGATAGGGCGGTAATGATGTCTTCGACCAGTCCGTCAGCAAAGTAGTCTTGTTCCGGGTCACCGCCTATGTTCTGAAACGGCAAAACTGCAATGGACGGCTTATCGGGGAGCGCGGGCGACATGCCAGCGGACGGCGATGCAGCAGTCACCGGCTTAACGACCGATGCAACTTCGACTTTCCAATCCGCAGGTTCCCATTGCAAGTCGAACGCGTGAACGGGTCGGTCGATGTTTTTGAGTGTAAGGCCGCCGAGATCGCCAAATGTCGCCTTCAGCCGGCCGGAAACCGCCTCGTGAACGGTCCGCGAGACCATGATGCCACCTGCCGGCGCTTCCGCCTCCAGCCGCGCCGCCACGTTGACGCCATCGCCGTAAAGATCGTCGCCATCCACGATCAGGTCGCCAAGGTGCAGGCCAATCCGAAACACAACGGCGGAGTCGGGGGGCTGGTCCCGATTGGCCTCCGCCATCGACTGCTGGAACTCGATAGCCGCACCCACAGCTTCCACGGCACTCGCGAACTCGACCAGCGCGCCGTCGCCGGTCAGCTTAACAAGCCGGCCACCGTGGCGGGCCAGCGCTGGTTCCAGACGCTCGGTGAGATGGGACTTCAGGCGGGTCAGCGTACCGTGCTCGTCGCGGCCCATGAGGCGCGAGTAACCAGCGACATCCGCCGCCAGAATAGCCGCCAGTCGCCGTACAACCCTCTCGCCCGTCATTGAGCCATCCCTGAGGCCGCTGACCGCCACGATGTCTGCGCTGTAACCAAGCCTGATCGCATCCTACGTCACGGACGCGGCGGTGTCGTCCCTGGTCCAGAGCCTTGAACCGACGCAGTTTTCATCGATTGGAGCGACCTGGCTGCAATGCAGCTCATATCTGCTTTTGGCCCTTTGAGACCTGCCGCCGGACCCTGAGGAGGTCTGATGTTGGAGGAAAACCGGAAGTCATCGGCGTACCGTCAGAACGACGTGAATGACCCATAGCGGACTTCACGCCCCCCGAGCGACCGCCGCTGCGCAGTGACCCGCGACGGGTTTTCGTTACTCCAGAACTTCTCCGAAAACATCGACCAGTTCGATAGGTTAGGTGGGGACAGCATACTGACGGTGCGAAGGGTTGGACATTCATTCGGTCGCTCCTCACAATGCATTCGCACAGGAGGCTGCGCCATGAAGCGCACCGTGGGTGAAACGCGCCGCAGATTCCTTGCTTTTCTGGGCGCGTCTCCGTTGTCGCTCGCCAGCATCCGCGGCGAGGCCCAATCGCCCACGCAATTGAAGTTGTCTTCCTATTCTTTACACTTCTCGCTCGCAAAGGCGGGCCGATTCTTCGCGGACAAAGTTGCCGAGAACTCGGCGGGAACTATTCGAGTTTCATTCGAGGGGTTGGTGCTCACCCTGCCGTTTCAGAAGATTAGCAAGGCCTCGGCCCTCGCCAGCTATTATGTGTCAGAGTTTGCAAGTATCGAACCGGTCCTGGGGCTTTCGGCGTTGCCCATGGTCGCGGCTACATTCGACGAGGCCGAAACTCTGGCTCGGATCGCGAGACCGTACTACAGCGCTGCTCTTGCCCGGCACGGTCAGATTTTGCTCGCGACAGAGCCCTGGCAGCCGCCCGCGCTATGGAGCGCTTTTTCCATTCGCTCAAGCGCCGACCTCAAGGGCATTCCATTCGCAGTATTATCCACTTCCGCCGACCGTATCAGATGGGAAGGAACTTTTATCAGGTTGGGCGCGCGCCAAGCCACCTATTCTGATGCGGAGTTGGTGCTTTCCAGTGGCTACGGCGGATACCTGAAGTTCACTCAAGAGTTTGCGCACTTAATAGACGCGTTCTTTGCGGTGCCGCTCGTTTTCCTGACCGCGAGTCGTGAAGTGTTCGAACTCTCTAACAGACGCGAAGCGACAGGTACTTGTCGATACAGGTCTAGAGACCGAGCTTGCGTCATGGAGATTTAAGAGGGAACTTCTGCACCGCAATCACCAAGACATCGTTGCTCGGGGCGTATCGGTTGCCGTGCCTCCCTCTGATGTACTGGCTGCATTGCGCACCGCGGCCGAACCGGACATCCAAAGCTGGGTCCAATCCATGGGGGCGGATGGTACCTCCATCCTTGGTAATTTCCGTCGCGCTATCGGGCGCGAGTAACAAATCGGCGCTGTCGGCAGGCCAAATGCGATCCCCGTGAGCAATAACGCATACGGACACGAGCGAGCCACGTCCGCCATTGGCCCAACTGCGAAGTGCCGACCGAGTCCGGAAACGTCCGATGCTGAAGGCAGACCAGACATACGGCAGGCATCGCCTAGCCGAAGCGTCTGACCAGCAGACTTGGCCGCCTGATCAACCGGGGCTCTTACTGCGACAGGATGATCTTCATATTCTCAAAGTCGAAGGTCATCGCGTATGGCTTGAAGAAATCGTGCCCCACCATGCCCGCCAAGTAAAAGCCATAGAGATTCTCCCAGGGAAACGGCCCATCGTAGAGGCCCGCCACGTTCTTTTCCTGCACTTCTCCAAATGAAAGTTGGCGCACGACGTAAGGGACCGTTTCCAGTTTTCCGCCAGCGCCCGCCCCGATGGAAGCTTTGTCTTGTTCCAGCTTGATACCGGCTCGCTTGATCACGGACTGGGCCAACTTGACTCCCGCGCCCGCGAGCCCGGTGTCGACGAACAGCAGCGCAGGCGGGAGCGACTCCACGCGACCCCACGCCACCATGAAATGGTCGCCGGCAATCCAGAAAGGCACCGCGACGCTCTTGCCCAACGATGCCGTGAGTTGCCCCAGGTTCGTTGCGTTCTTCCGGCGCAGCACGAGCTCGCCGCGCGGCACATCGAGGGTCGCAAGGAAATGGTAGAAGAGAGTTGTCCCAATAACGCCATCGATCCGCTTCGCGCCAAGGCCTTGCGAGAGTTGGCGCAGAGGTAACATGGCCACGGGCAGATTGCGTACCGTCCAGTCGCCGACTTTCAGCGCTTCGATCCGCCCCTGCTGAACCTCAGCGTTCTGACCGCCAGAAAATGTGCCTTGCACCGACCCGAATTGCGGAACTCCGAGCTCGCGGGCGAATTCCGTGTCGAGCGTGACCTCCGAGGCTCCCGTATCGATGAAAAAAGTGACCTCTTCGCTGCCATTCACGCGTACGCTGACCAGCGGCAGCGGATCCGTCTTCAGGAGCTTCAGACGCGTACTCTGCCCATCGCCCTGCACCTCATAGGGCGTCTGGCCCTGGAAGCTCCGCAGCTTCGCAACATTCAGTGTCGGATACTGCGAGACGATCAACCGATTGGCACTCACGTCGACGCCAGTCAGCGAAGCCGCCGCCTTTTCGAAATCGTCGCGGCGATAGTACGCCTGGGCGAGCATGACCTTGGGATCGCTGTCGCCGGGTCGCAGAGCGATGGCCTTTTCCAACCAATTCCTGGCATCGTCGAGGTGGTTGGAAAGCAGAGCGATCCGACCCAACTGGAGAATTGCCGAATAGTCGGCGGGGGCGTCAGCGGCGACACGGGCATATTGCTCGCGAGCCTGGGCAAACTCTCCGATCTGGAAGAGCCGATCGGCGGAATCGATTGCCGATCTCTTCTGCTCCACCGGCTGTCCCAGGCAAGGCCAAGAGGCGATCATCGCCAAAAACACGAGGCAAACTCCAACAGATCTCATGTTCGGCCTTCCGAGGGAGACGGGCAATAGCCCAAGCATATCAACCACGCAGTAACGCGGCAAACGACCCGCACACCGCATCGACCGACACGATTTCGGCTCAGGTGCCGATGCTCGCTGATCGCGGCGCGTCCGCGCCTCAGCCCATTCTCGCCGGCTCTCCGCCGACCTGTTCACGAACGACCCTGGCCAGCACGCTGCCGCGCCCGACCTCGAGCAGGGTCTTGGCGTCGACCCGGCCGAACAGGTCCAGCAGGGGGGCGACCAGGGAGGTCCGTCCCGCTCAGCAGTCAGCGCCCGAACGGATTGGGAATGTGCGGCAGCGGGATGTGCGGGATGGAAATGCTTGGCACGGTCACGCGCGGCAGGCTCGGCAATTTGTCGAAGATACCGGGCGGATCTTCAGCCTGGCCACGCACGGCGTGGAACGATGGTGAGCCAATCGGACCCTGGGCAGTGACGATCAGGTAAGGCGCCGAGGGATCCTCTGCCAGCATGAAGTTGATCGTAGTATCGGTTGTGGCGCGGCCGACGTCAGTCCGCGTAACGATGCTGGCGGTGGCGCCATTACCCCGCAGCGTCAGGTTCCGATCGGTCACCAGGCCAGCCGCGACGTCGAGATGGCCGGCCAGCGCGTTGTCATGGTTGACGTAGCGGTACAGCACCAGCGAGATCGCATTCAACAGGTTGCCGGCCCCAACGCCGCCCCTGTCACCGAAGACGCTCATGATGTTGCCAAGCGTGAGGTCGATGGCGCCACCCACAGCGCCGGTCGTCGCCGAGCCCAGCAGAGCCAGGAACCTGTCGGCGCGAGCCTGGACATGGCCGGTGAGCTCGGCGCCGCCAGCCAGCGAGCGTTTGATCTCGTCAACGGTGGTTCCCGCGCCGCGCAGGGCGACGCCGGTGGCGTCGACACGCCCGTCAATGGTGATCCTGATGAGGCTGCCGATCTCGTTGCTACCCGACTGGCGACGCAGCATGCGGGCGATGTCGATGCCCCTCGCCTCGCCCGCGAGGTCGAAGGAGAGCGACGGCTTGCTGCCGTCGATCACTCCCGAGAGCGAGATCGTGCCGCCATCGAGGCCGCCCTTGAAATGCGAGACGGTGAGCACGCCCTCCTTCAGGGTGGCGGCGATCTCGGCGTTGCCAAGCGGCAATGGTGCTCCGCCCAGGCTGGTCGCGCTTACCTTCAGCGTGCCATCGACGCTGCGCAACGGCGTGCCGATCGGTTCGGCGCTGACGGTGCTCGTTGCGTGCGGGGCGCCGCGGCCTCGCGTCTGGAGACCGCCGAAGTCCAGCACGCCGGTCCTGAGATCTGCGTTGATCAGCGGCCGGGCTCCGGAAAGGTCGGCATCGATCATGGCCTCGATCGCCTGCCCGTTGACTTGTATGCTGCCCTTCCACGAGACCTGCTTGACCGATCCAGCTTCTGCCTCGGAAGCGGCCAGCGCACCACTGGCCAGGACCTGCCAGCCCATGGCATCCAGGCTGAAATCCCTCACGGCGAGCTGCTTCCAGCTTCCGGCCGCACTGCCGGCCATGCTCAGCGGGCCGATCCCGGACGGCGGCTGCCCGATGAGCTTCAGCACCTGATCTATGTCGGGTGCGCGAAAATCGAAGGCAACATTGGCCTTTGGTTCTTTCGTCCAGTAGTTGGCGATCGCGGCCTGCAGGCTCGCCCTTGCGCCCGCCAAGCTGCCGATCCTGAAGCTGTTCAGGATGAGCGTACCGGCGGCGCGGGCGACATCGAGCTCGACGCCCGTGATCGCCTCGCCCTGCCAATCCACGCGGTCGACCTTGAGCTTCAAACCTATCGACGGCCCAAGCAGGGCCAGAATCGGTGTGACCTTGTCGGCCGGCAACTGAAATCCCATCTGCCCGCGGTCGGGCGGGGGCAGGTAGGCGTCGAGATCGAGCCTGCCGAGCTCGACGTGGGTGACGATCGACAGGGGCACGGTGAAGGCCACGAGAATGCCGCCGGTGCCTGGAACGTCGTCCAACTCGAAGGCGGCATCGTTCACTGTGATGTTGCCGGCGCTCGAGCCCATGCGGCCCTTCATGCTGAGACGCGTCAACTTAGCCGGCCGGCACTGAAGAGACGTCGAAGTCGAGCCAAGACAAGGTCTCGCGCAGCTTCTGCCCTTGCAGGCTGAAGCTCCCGGATACGGTTGGACGCGACGGATCGCCCGACAGGGCGGAACTCGCCTGAACGTCGAGGTCGCCCGGCAGGCTGGCGGTGAATTTCGGCACGGCGACGAGGCCGTTGCGTGTTTGGAGCTCGAGGACGACGTTGCGGACGGCCTTGCTCCTGTAGACGACCTCGTCGACCTTGAGGGCGAAAGTTCCGGTGAGAGTCGCCAGCCAGCTCGCGCCTGGCGTGGCTGCGGCCCCCGCGCCAGGCGCGTCGGGCGCCGGCGCCTCCTTCAAGTTGTCGGGCAGCGCAAGCGCTGCCAACCAGCGGTCGAGGTCGAGCCGCGGCGCTGCAAATCTCGCCTCGATCGCGAGGTCCGGCGCCAACTCCAGAGCGAATGAGCCCGCGCCGCTGTCATCGGCCAGAGCCAGCGTGAATTCTCTGGCAGAGACCATCGTCGGCGAAAGCTCCACCGGACCATCGAACCTGAACCTTCCGGCGAGCAAGGGAGGCAAGGGCGGTTGCGGCTGGCCGGCCATCTCGATCAGCGCGCGCACGAACGCCACGAGGTTGTCGGCGGAGGCGGATGCCCTGCCCGTCAGTTGCGCGTTCGGGCTGAACTCGCTTGCTGTCCCGGCAAAGGCGAGCCTGCCACCAGCCACCTGCAGGGTGACGTCGATCGTGTGACTGCCGACGCCTTTGGCAGCGCTCTTTGCCCCAGCGTCGAGATCGAAGCTCGTCGGCACGTTGTTGACGGTGGCTTTCCCGGTCAGTGAAAACGGACCGTCTACGGAACCGGCCGAAGCAAGGAAGTCGGATCTTGCCGCCACGATGGAGAGACCCGACCTGGCATCCTTGAAAATGACAGTGCCGTTCCCAACGACGAGCCGCGGCAGTGAGACGGCGCTGGAGCCGGGTGCAACGGGAAACAGCCAGTTCGGTCGGCCCGAGGCATCGATCTCAAGGAGGATCCCGGGTTCGACCAAGGTCACTTCTGCCGGCCGCAACTCGCCGGTCAACAGGCCGAGCAGAGAGAGCGTCACGGAGACGGACTTCGCCTCGACCATGTTTGGGTTCTTGGCGTCCGACCCATTGGACACGCGAAGGCCGTCGAAGCTGACGCCAGGAACCGGCAGCAGCGACAGGCGAATCGGCCCCTCGATGGTGACGTCGCGGCCGGTCGCGCGCTTCATCTGCGCGATGATCTGCGGCTTGTAGGCATTGGCGTCGATAAGAGCGGGAATAGCCACGAGGGCCGCCACCAACAGAGCAAGGACGCCAGCGCCGATCCAAAGCTTCCTGCCGATCCAGCGGATCATCCAATGCTCCTCTTGACCGATCGGAGTCACGAGCCTGAAAGAGTTACGCTGCGACGTCAAACGGATGCTTGCGAACGTCCACATTCGCTGCGACGTCTTCCCGCTGCTGGTGGTCGGCGAGTGGCAACAAAGCCCGCGACAAACCGGCGACTGGCTACGACCTCGGCACTTGCCGAGACCTACTGCCCACCCTCGGGGTCAAGCGCGGCCGAAGACCTGACGCCGGGTTAGTTCGCTTTTCCTTGAATCTAAGACGTCGTTGCGACCGGCCGCTGCCCCAACCCCGATGAAGATCGTCTCGAGCAAAATCCTTGGTGCAAGACGCTGATCTCCGACGCAAGACCAGGAAGCGCGCAACGAAAAGAAGCGCGAGCTATTTCTGCTTGTGGCTCGAATGCGACGCACTTGGGCCGATCACGATCGGTTGGATCTCTTCCTGGAACGAGAAGAACAAAGTTCAGCCTGGCGGCCGCGGCTCTCGCTTCTCGCGCCCGAAGAGGACGTAATAAGGGTCGAAGCGGTGCCCTGCCCCCGTGCTGGTGTCGATGGTCACAAAGCCGAAGCCCGCGAACATGTGCGATTCGGGCGCCGCCCTGCGGACGGTTACGTAGTCGCCCCAACGCGTATGTGTCCAGGTGCTGCCGTCGCGGTACCAGACTACGTAGTCGCCCATGAAACCCACCGCGCTATTGGCATTCAAGCTGCCGCCCCCGCCCCAGCCCAAGGCAATGCCGACTTCGTTGTCGGAGTTCGTAGCGAGGCTGGGATAGCCGAAGGCCAGATCCGGGTTCCAGACCTGCATCTGCTCGATCACCGCCCAACCGGCGATGTTGAGCTTGACGATCTGGACATGCGGATGCGGGAAGTTGAACCCGCCCGCCCCGCCGTCGCCACTGCTTGCGGTCCAGCCGAGCCACAACTCGTTCAAGCGCCGGGTAATGCCGATCACGGCGTTGTTTGGAAAGCCCCAGCCGAACCAGTTGTTACCGTTCGGGCCGCTCGAACTGAGCGTGCCGTTCGGCCAGTTGCGGACCTCAACATCGCGCCAGAAGTAGCTGGTCGAGTCATTTCGCCAACTGAAGACGCGCAGCGTGCTGTTATCGACATGGCCCGCCCAGAATACTTCGTTGCCGGTGTTCTGCGACACGCCGCTGCCCCAGGCGACGGCACTATCGGCGGGAGTCGTGAAGCGGAAGTTGACCGTACCCGCCGCGGCGATTTCCGCGAGGCTCAAACGCACCACGACGAGCCCGTTGTCGGCGACCGTATCGGCAGTGCTATCGAGCACATCGAAGCTGAAATAGACCTCACCATCGCCCAGCGACATCGATGGATAGTCCATCCAGTCGGTGCCGATGCCAAAGCTGCCTGATGTCAGGTCCCAATAGGTCCAGGCGGTACAGTTGCTGTTGATGACATCCTGCGGGCTTGCCGCCGCCAAGCGATAGGCATTCGCACCGGTGGCATCCGACTGATACTGCAGCAGCCACAGGAAGCGGTCGATCTGCGGCGCGTACTGCAGCACCTGATCACAACAGAAGCCGTTACCGAGGGTATTCGGGAAAATCGTTGTCGGATTTAGCGTGGTGAATGTCGCGCCGCTGTCGGTCGAGTAGTCAATGTACCAGTTGCCGCTCATCATCACGACGGTTCCACCCTTGGCCCCGCTGATGTCGGCCGCGTTGGCACTGGCATTTGCGACCGAGGGATCGTCGGTCCACACAGGAAAGTCGAGGCCGGCACCCTGGGGGTTGTCCGAACTGGCGTTGAGCAGCCGCGAGCCCTTGGTGCGGCGTGTGATGCCGCGGAACGGGCCGGTCGGCACAATCCGCTGCGGGCGCGTGTTTGGCTGGCGAGCAGGGTTGTCCTCGCGCCGCACCGGCGGATAGGGCGCGTCTTTGACCCGTCGCGGCGGAATCTTCCCGGTCTTGGACTCGCCCGAGCCGCGCTCCAGCCGGTGGCCGTCAGGACAGGGAACGTGCTTGCAGGGAGGCGGCCCGCCCTGGCAATCGCTGAGATCGAGGCACCGATCGAAGCCGTACTTGCAATCAAGAATCTGGGCCAGGCCAGGATTGCTCGCGCGCGCCATCTCGACCTGATAGGCCACCAGCTTCAGCAGGCAACCCTGCAGCGCCGTCTGGCGGTGCAGCTCGTTCTGGACCTCGCAGGTCTGCCGCGAGACCTGCTCCAGTTGGCAGTTCGCGCGCTTCATCTCGGCCAGTGTCCGGCCGAGCAGATCCGTCTGGTACGACATCTCCTCCAGCATGCGCTCGACTGTACTGTTGGCATTGTCGCGGCGGTCGTCGCTTTGCATGATGGCCATCCCTTTTTGTTTTTGCAGAGATTGTCACTGCAGAAAGAAGGCAGGCGCAGAAGCCGGGAAGCACTTCCCGGTCGCGCTGGCGCAGAGGCAAGAGAAGCCTCGTGAAACGTCGCTCAGGTCTTAGATTTCTGGCCGCGGTCGTGGGCAACGAAGAGCGATTGAACGAAGCTCAACACAAACCAGACTGCCAAGAAAGCGATGCATTCAAGCGCAAAACTTTTGAACTTGAAGAAAAATTCTGCGATCGCGAACGCAATCAGAAACGGAACTGCCTCTTGCTTCATTGCGAGCCGAAGACCGAGGTCCTTGATCAGTGAAAACATCACAGCTCCCCCTCTTCCGACTTAGATTGATGAACATTGCGCGTAGTGCGTGAGAAATTCAAGCAATACAAATTGAATTCGCGCATACCTCCGCAGGCCGTGTGTCGGAAACCAGGTGCACAGTATCGGTTGATCTTCTGGATGATGGGCGGGCCCCTTCGGCTTGAATAATCGGCTATGAGCGAGACGCGATACGTGCGCAGCGGCGATATCAGTACCGCCGATCAGACCATGGGCCATGGTCCGCCCGATCTAGGCCGGGTGGGGCCACCCACGACCTGGGGCGGCGTGACCTTGGGATTGCGCGATTTGCCGATGGCGAACGGCCGTAGTGGTTCGGCGAAGGGACCTCGCCACAACGCGAGGCAAGGAGCAAGATGCGCCGATAGCCGACCTCGGCTGCCTGGAGCGGAGCAAGCCGATGCCGGATTTGCCCGGGCTTCCGTGTCGATCAAGGATTTGTTCAATGTGGCCGGCGAACTGATACGCAGGAGATGAGCGTGCGCCCTTGGCTTTGCATCGCCGTGCTTGCCGCCGCCGCGCTGCCGTCGGCCGCGGCGTCGCAATCCGCGTTCGACCAGCGCATCGCCCACTGGCGCATCAGCGCCGGCGGCGCATCCTGCATCGCGTTCAACCGCCCGGCCTACGAGCTGAACGCCTCGCCGTTCAATGCGCTCTCCGTCCAGCTGAATAAGCAGGGGCGTTGGAGCTTCATGGTCCACTTCTGGCCGAAAACCTTCACGCCGGATGCCGACATACCGCTCGTCTTCAGCTTTGGCGGAGCGAAGGACGTGAGGGCGCTGGGCAAGGCTGCCGACGAATATCTAGTGATCCTGTCGAACATCGGCGCGAGCTTCCGCAACGACGTAGCCAATGCGCCCAAAGGCGAGATGGAGGTCCGCGCCGAGGGCGTGGCGGGAAAGCTTTACTTCGACGTCACCGACGCCGCCGCGGTTTTCGCGGCGCTCGAGGACTGCGCGAAGACCCTGCGCTAGGGCAGGATGGCACGCAGCAGAGGTAGGGCGCGATGCGCTGAGCGTTCGATGAATGCGTCCTCGACCCGGAGCGGCGTGAATTGCAACGCGCGAGCTTTCCGGTGGCGCTGGAACCGCAAGTGGCCGCGACATCCTCGACGCGGATAGCGACTGCGTCGCGCCCCGCATCTGGCTTGCCGCCGTGCGAGGATGTCGGATGCTCCCTTCCTACTCCGCAGCGGCTTCCCGCCGAGCAGGCGAAGCGCCGCGGCCGATCTCGGCATCCCAAGGACCAGGGAAGCGACCGCTCCCGGTCTTCTCCCGGGTGAATATGTTGTAGTCGACCGGCCACTCGGCGCGCGGCATCTCGTAGAACACCTCGACGCCGTTGCCGTCGGGGTCGCGCAGGTAGATGCCGAGCGAGATGCCGTGGTCGACGATGCGTTCTATCGGCTGTCCCGCGGCCTTGATCCTGCCGTAGAACTCCTTGAGGTCGTCGAGACTTTCGAGGCGCCAGGCCATGTGGTTCAGGCCCACCTGGCCCTTCGATTGCAGGGGCGCATCGTCGCCCAGTTGCATCAGCGCCACCTCGTGCGACTGCTCCTGATCGGCCGTCAGAAAGGCGGCCCAGCCTGGCCGGTACTCGTAGACGTGGAGGCCAAGCAGATCCTCGTACCACTTCTTCGACCGCTCGACGTTGCGGACGTAAACATTGACGTGCTGCAGATACATCGGGCGCTTTGTCATGTTGTCCTCGCGTTTCCGGCAGGAATGAGGGTAGTGCTCGACCTTAAGCCGGCAGCTTGTCTCCGTCCGGTGGCGCTGCCACCTCGAACGCGTTGACCACGCCGCACAGCATTGCGTAGTAGTGCACGCCGGCGGTCAGCTCGACGAGCCACTTCGTACCGTGTTTTTTGTGGAGGGCATCGAACGCGGCCTGTTCCGCGCGATTCGTGCGCATGAGCTGACGGACGTACGTCACGATCGCGGCCTCTTCAGCCGGAAACTCCGAGGCGTCCGCCTTCGCGCGCAACAGGTCGATCGCCTCTTCACGCAGGCCATTGCGCCGCGCGGCCGCCACCTGTGCCGCCCACACATAGGCGGCTTCGCGCTCCCGCACGGCGGCGAGGATGCCGACGGAGCGCAGCTTGCCTTCGACGACGCTTTCGTCGCGGAAGAAGGGCACGAGGGGCAACATGCGCTTCGTCATCTCCGGGCTGTGCAGCATCATGCTGAACGGGCCACGGACGGCACCGAACACTTTCAGCACGTCGTCGACGACGGCCTGATGCTCTGGAGAGACGTCGGCTTTGCCGGCGACGGGCGTCACGCGTGGCATGGCTCGGCTCCTTCTCGCGACATGGGTCCTCGAGGCGGCTTAGCGTGCCAGTCTCCAACGTCAACTGCTAGTCCCCTGCCGGTCCTCTGCCGACGTCATTCTTCCCCAGCGAAGACCCCTCCCGCCGCTCGCCCCCGGGGGCAGTGCCAACACGGGGCCCGCGTCCTATCATCCGCCGCCATCACCGGGAGGTGCCCCGTGCTCACCTCCTCGACACGGCCTCCACCCATCGGGCTCGCCCTGCTTCACCTTCTCTGCACAGCTCCCCGCCGATCTGGTCCTCTCCGATCGGTTCGCTCCCTCGCTAGGCAGCGTAGACGTGCAGGGCGATGTCGAATCGATGCGGCTCCGAGGCGAGGTTCAGTGTCTGCTCAGGAGTTCAGGACAGGCCTTGCAGGTCGAAGGCGAGCGGGTTGTACGGGTTGGAGAATTCGTGGACACATGAGCCTGCGTCGCTGAGGGCTTGCGCCGTGGCGAGGATAAAATCCAGCTGCCCCTGGCTTGACGGCTTCTGCCTCTCCGCAAGAATGCTATCCTGCTGGCGCGCGGTGCTCGGCCAAGGCGATTGCAATGGTCACCACGTTGTTTCGGGTCCTGGAGCCCACACACGTTACTGATCCAGCCCAACGCCGTCGTCGTGCCGTAGTGCGAAAGACGCGTCGATCGGGGGCCAATAGTGACCGGCGAACAGATAGTGCGAAGGCTGGCGGCGGTCATGGTCATCGACGTCGTGGGCTATGCCCGCCTGACGAGCACTGACGAGAGCGGCACGCACCTCCGCCTGAAGACACATCGAACGGAACGGATCGAGCCCGCCGTCCGGCGTCACGGCGGCCGGCTGATCAAGCTCACGGGCGATGGGGCCATGATCGAGTTCGCGAGCGCAGTCGAAGCGTTGGGCGCCGCCATCGAGATCCAGCAGGCGATGGCCGACGCCAATCGCCATCAACCGGCGGACACCGCCATCGTGTTCCGCATCGGCCTCGACCTCGGTGACCTGATGGTCGACGACAACGAGCTCTACGGCGACGGGGTGAACATCGCGGTCCGCCTGGAAGGCGCCGCACCCGCCGGCGGCATCCTGATCTCGGGCAACATGCATAACGCCGTGGCGGGCCGGCTGGAGGCCGGCTTCGAGGATCTGGGCAGCCTCGAGCTCAAGAACATCGCCAAGCCGGTTCGCGCCTGGCGCGTGACGTGGACGGCGGAGGACTGGGCGGGAAAGGCCGAGCGAGCCCCCGCCCCTTCAATCGCGGCGGCGGGGCTCGCCCTCGCCGTGCCGCCGCCGCTGCCGGACAAGCCGTCGATCGCCGTCCTGCCCTTCACCAACATGTCGGGCGATCCGGAGCAGGAGTATTTCACCGACGGCATCACCGAGGACATCATCACCGAGCTGTCGAGGTTCCACGAGCTGTTCGTGATCGCCCGCAACAGCAGCTTCACCTACAAGGGACGGGCTGTGGACGTACGGGTCGTCGGCGGCGAGCTCGGTGTCCGCTATGTCCTGGAAGGCAGCATCCGCAAGGCGGTCAATCGAGTCCGGGTCACCGGCCAGCTGATCGACGCGTTGAGCGGCAACCATATCTGGGCGGAGCGATACGACCGGGTGCTCGAGGACGTCTTCGCGGTCCAGGAGGAGCTGACGCGGAGCATCGTGCGAGCCATCGCCCCGCAGATCCTCGATGCCGATGCGGAGAAGATCCATCGCCGACGCCCGGAGGACCTCAACGCCTATGAGATCGCCGTGCGTGCCAACGCCAAGGCCTCCGAAGCCTGGCTGAAGTCGGATGCCGGCCTGCGCGATGCCGCCATCGCCGATGCCGCCGCGGCGTTGGCCATCGATCCCCGAAGCGCGACGGCGCTCACGGCGCTCGCCTTCGCCCAGTGGCAGCACCTCGCCTTCGCGACGGCGGCCGACCGTGCCGCGGCGTGGCGCGAGGGCATGAGTGCCGCCGAACGGGCGATCGAGATCGATCGTTCGCGCGCCTTCGCCCACAGCTTAAAGGGATTGCTGCTGGCCTTTTCCGTCGATCGCGACCGCATCGACGAGGCCCTGGCCTGCGCGCGCCACAGCTACGAGCTCAATCCTCACTCGATGCCGGCGGTGACCGCCCTTTCCTTCATCGAGATCGTGTGGGGCGAACCGGAAAGCGCCATCGAGCATCTGCTGGAGGCGCTGCGGCTCAGCCCGCGCGACCCGCAAAGGCCTGTCGTCTTCCTGAACCTGGCGATGGCGAGCGGGTGCGCCGGCCGCTATGCCGACGGCGTCGACTACGCAAGGCTCGGCATCCGCGAAGCGCCGGGCTTCGCGCCGTTGCATGCCCATCTCGCCGTGAACTACGTCGGGCTGGGCGAGTTCGCCAAGGCGCGCGCCGCTTTGGACGAATCGACGCGCATTGCCCCGGGCCAGGTCGAGCGGTCGCTGGCGGGTTTCATGTTTCGAAAACCCGAGCACCAGCAGCGCGGCACGACGTTCCTGCGCATCGCTGCCGGGTTGGAAGACCCGGCGGCCGCGGACGCCCTGCGCGGACTGCGCGCCCCATCACTGGCGGCGCGCCAGTGATGGAGAGGAACATGAGACGACGATCACAGGTCACTGCTTCTTCCGCGGATCGTCCGCCGGATCGACGTAGGTGATTCCCTGCGGCCCGATGCCGTGCAACTGCAGGACGGTCTCCTCGGTGAACCACGCGTAGTGGGTCATGCCCTTTGCCACGAAGGAATAGCCACCTGCCTTCACGGTCTCGCCCTTCGCCATGTCGAGCTTGTCGCCGGTGCCTATGTTGAAGCTCCCGGACAGGACGGTGACGTTCTCGTCGTTCGGGTGCGTGTGGGCCGCGATCTTGTAGCCGGCCGGAACCTTCAGGCGAACGACGTACTGGCCCTCCTTGGTCGGGTCGCCCTTGACCACGGCAAGCTGTGCGCCGGGCGCATAGGCGCCCGGCTGAGACCACTTCAAGCCGTCGGCCTGCACGGTTGCGTGATGTTCGTCGGCAGCAATGGCGGGTAAGGCGAACAGCGAAAGCGCCGCCAACAGGATCGTTGTTCTCATGCTTCCCTCCACTCGGTCCAAAGCGACCGCGGCGCAGCCTTAGCCGGGACGGCACGGCAATGTCATTGGCCGGCTCACCGGGAAGCTTGATCCAAATACCGTGCTGCCCGACTCCTTCCTCCTTCCAGAAGGAACCCGTGGCGCCCACATTTCGTTTTCTCCCGTCGGGGTGGACTTGCTTGTAGGCGGGAGCCGCGGGGCAATGGGGTGAATAACACTAGCGAGGCCGTACCGCTGGCCTTCCTCGCGGGACAGAGCGAGATGGCCCGTGGGTGCCGCCGGCCTATGGACCGTGCGCGTCGACGGCGGACAGCTCGAGAGCGCGCTGCTCAACCTCTGCATCAACGCGCGCGACGCCATGCCGGACGGCGGCAAGCTCACGATCGAGACCGCCAACAAGTGGCTCGACGACCGCGCCGGCGCGAGCGCGACCTGCCGCCCGGGCAGTACGTCTCGCTCTGCGTCACCGACAACGGCGCGGGCATGACGCCCGACGTGATCGAGCGCGCCTTCGATCCCTTCTTCACCACCAAGCCGCTGGGCCGCGGCACCGGCCTCGGCCTTTCGATGATCTACGGCTTCGTGCGCCAGTCGGGCGGCCAGGTGCGCATCTATTCGGAGGTCGGCAAGGGCACGACCATGTGCCTCTACTTTCCGCGCTGGCTGGGCGAGGCCGAGGCCGAGGACGCAGCGAGCATCGAACCGGTCGAGAGCGGCTTCGGCGAGACGGTGCTGGTGGTCGACGACGACGCCACCGTGCGCATGCTGATCGCCGAGGTGCTGACGGAGAACCACTATCGCCTGCTGGACGCCGTCGACGGACCGTCGGCGCTCAAGGTCCTCGAAGCCAGGCAGCAGCGCATCGACCTGATGGTGACCGATGTCGGCCTGCCCGGCGGCATGAACGGGCGGCAGCTTGCGGATGCGGCGCGGCAGCTCCGGCCGGAGCTCAGGATCCTGTTCATTACGGGGTATGCGGAGAACGCCGTCGTCGGCAACGGGCATCTCGAGCCCGGCATGGCGGTGCTGGCCAAGCCATTCGCGATGTCGTCGCTTGCGAACAAGGTCAGGGAGATACTGGAGGAGCGGTGACGTGCCTTGGCGTTCAGCCCGATAGGCAACCCCGCAGCCTGAAGCGTTCTCACCGGACCGCGGGCCTGGAGGCCCGCGGTCCGGTGAGTTTGCATTTTTCGTCGCTGTCATATGCGCTGGTGAAGAGCCGATCGGCGGCGGCAGTCCTTGAATCGTCCTGGTGCCGGGATCACGCTCGACTCGCAGCTTCCCCTGCCGCCCCGCCGACCTGTGCGTCGGCCTCGCGAGCGTCGCCCGAAGCTGCGCCACGACAAGACGCGATGGGATCAAGAGGAGGAAGTCATGAAGTTCATGCTTTTCGTCTTGCCTACGGTTCCCGGGACGCTCGAAGACCGCAAGCGGCTTCGCCCGATCGGGCGCAACAACGAGCGCTACCAGCAGATGCTCGACGAGCTGCGCCAGCTCGCGCAGTTCGCCGACGACGTCGGCTTCGACGTGATGGCAACCACCGAGCACCATTTCCATTCCGAGGGCTACGAGACCTCGGTGGCGCCGCTCCTGCTCTACGCCGACCTCGCGGCACGCACCAAGCGCATAAAATTCTCGCCGCTCGGCCTGGTGCTGCCGTCGTGGGACCCGATGCGCGCCGCCGAAGAGCTCGCGGTGCTCGATCATCTCACCAAGGGCCGCATCTATGCCGGCTTCGCGCGCGGCTATCAGGACCGCTGGGTCAACGTGCTCGGCCAGCAGTATCACGTGACCGGGGCGCCGATGGACGGCTCGTCGATCGACAACCACAACCGCAAGGTCTACGAGGAGACGCTCAAGGTCATCAAGAAGGCGTGGACCGAGGAGTCCTTCGACTACGACGGCGAGTATTACAAGGTGCCGTACCCCTACAAGGAGGGCATCACCCGCTGGCCGGTGCACGAGTGGACACGCACCTACGGCGCGCCGGGCGAGGTCGACGACCAGGGCGTGATCCGCAAGATCTGCGTGGTGCCGAAACCCTACCAGCAGCCGCACCCGCCGCTGTTCCAGCCCTTCTCGGTGAGCGAATCGACCATCCGCTACACCGCGGCATCCAGCATCGTGCCGTGGATCCTGGTCTCCAATCCGCCGGACTTCGAGCGCCTGTGCCGGACCTATCGCGACGTCGCCGCCGAGAACGGCCGCAAGCTCGGCCTGGGTGAAAGCGTCGGCGCCTTCCGCGCCGTCCATTTCGGCAACACGGAAGCCGAGGCCGTCGAGCTGCTGCGAAGCACCAACTATGCCGGCTTCAATCACTACTTCGGCGGCTTCGGCTTCTGGGAAGCGTTCCGGACCCAAGAAGATGCGCAAAAGTACCCGCTCGACCCCTACACGCCGCTGCCGCCGTCGGAGTGGACGCTGGAGCGCATGCGCAAGGTCAAGTATGCGCTGGCCGGCACGCCCGACCAGGTGAAGCGCGAGATCGAGACGCTGCACAAAATCGGCAACGAGGGCGAGCTCGAATGGTTCGGCTGGTTCTTCGACCAGGGCTTCATGTCGCTCGACGAGGAAATGCGCCAGATGGAGACCTTCGCCAAGCACATCATTCCGGCGTTTCGGTAGCAGCCGAACCTCTCTCCGTGAGGGGCCACGCCTTTGGCGCCCTCAGGGTGAGCTTCGTCACGCAGCCGGGCTCATTCCTCCCCAGCGAAACTGGGGAGTGTCAGCGAATCCAAAGTCCCCGAGGGGCGGCATCGACGATGGTATGTTCACGCTGGCTACGCCGGACCAAGGCGCTAGGAGCCAGTGATGGACCCCACGGGTAGTAGGTCCATCTGCTATTCTCACGGAAGGTCGCTTTAGGGAAAAAGGCGCGAATGCGGTCGAACGTAGTGTCGCCCATGTCCGACATGCACACCGTCAAGCTCTGTGGGGCCTTCGATGCTACCTCGACCGAATCAAACTCTGATAGGCTCAAGCTAGAAAGATTAGGCGGCAACCGCAAATTCAATCGCCCCTTTCCCCTCAACGACAAGTTTTCAAGGCATTGGAGTGCCTCTAAGCTCAAATCTATCTGCTGCCGATCATCTATACGTATATCTAGAGTAGTCAATGACGCGAATGTAGCCAATTGTTCAAAATCGAAAGATGCGACAGAGTTCAACGCCATTCCTTTAAGAGCCGCATCCTCTGGAAGCAACACGGAGTATGCCGGGCTAATGGCGCTTACATGCAAATGCTTCAACGATTTGCACACCGCAAGCGGGCGCAGATCAGACTGCGTCGTCTGTCCGCTCCATGAGGCCAGCGGCGTCCGTCGATTAGCCGAGTTAGCAACTTCGCGGCCAGGCCAGCGAGACACTCGGGACCCCGGGTGCGGTGTAGAGAGCCTCCGTGACGGAATGTAGCAACGAGCCCCAGTAAACCTGCACGGCGGGCAGCATTTCACTGTCTGGCCGAAGAACTTAATCGTCTAGTCTCGTTAGCGTCACCGCAATGGACGGTCCGCAAGTGGGCGCCGGCCTTGAGGGATGATGGCCGGACCCCATCGTCGAAACGGTATGAACCGCTCGATCTCAACAATGCTAATCGCTCTGATAGGGCTTTATGCTTCGAATCATCCTTAATCCCCCTCATCATGAAGAATAAGCGGCAACGCCAAAGATCGATATCAAGGCCCGCAGTCTCGAAGGTCTGTGGATAGCGCTTTGACATGACTCGGTGCGCGTACTGCTCCTCGTCAAAAGCCGTGCCAAGAGCCGCCGCGAACGCGTCCGCAACCTTAACGCCCGGGACCACCGCATAGGCCTCGATGACGTCGAGCATAGACGCCCCACCACAAACGGCCGCGCAATGAAAGCGGCCATCACGGCGTCGCCATGCATGGTCTAAGCAACATTGGATTGAGATGGCGGCCGGCGCGACGATTCGGGCGACCGCAACACTCGGAGAACAAGGCGAAATGCTCGCGCCGCACCAGAAGGAGCGCAGGCGCTAAGTTTTCATTGAGATCTCCAAGAAGCAGGCAGCCGTTACAACCGCTTAGAGATCGCCGAAACGTCAAAGAACAGGGACGTCAGTAGTTTTGCGATCAGCCGGTCCCGCTGTTTTCCTCGCGCGTCCCCTGCAGCAAAAACGATAGTTTCCCGCCAAGTATCTTCACGAGCTTTGTCGGCAAGCAGCCAAGATTGCGGACGTAACTGCCGCGCGCGCCGCCATGTACTCGAGGAACGTACGATGAATGAAATCGACAACGCCCACCTGTGGCTGCCTCAAGATGCCGCTGCGCTCCAAAAGTTCTTGCAACACATGTGACGCCGACTGTGGCGCTTTCGACATTCGTTGCAGCAACATCCCGATCTGATCTTCGACTTCACCTCGATCTGCTTCAGTGTTTCCGGTGAGCAGCATCCGCGCGCCGACAAGTAGGGCTCCTCGAACTCCAGGCCGGCTTGGCCGGCATCGCCACGATCTCGGGCGGCCAGTTGGTCAGCAATGCAGGGCGACCCACCTGTCGGCGGGCTGCTGTTGGCGATCTCGAAGACCGCCAGAAAACCCCGGCGGAACAGCAGGCGATGGCAGGCGTGAAGCGCTGGCCGTCATAGTCGATGCGAACCGGTGTCGGCGCGGTGGCCGGCGGCCCCTGAGCCACCATGGGAGCATGAATCAGCCTGCGTCTGGACATTGACGCCGGAAACGGCGCCGGGTCCGAGCTCGGCCGGCACCGTCGTGGTCGCCCCGGGCGGCAGGTAGGTCATGCCCCGAACCAGACCACGCAGGAAATCGACGAACCTGGTCTCTCCGCCGGGCAGGCGTCCGGTGGCGGAGAACTTCAGCTTCCAGTGCAGGTCCTCGACCGACAGGCTGTCGGCGTCGTGGAGTGACAGGCGACGCACCTGCGGCGAGACAGCGAAGGAAACCATCGATGGTAGGAAGTTCGTGCCGAGCTTCGGTCTCGCCGTCGATATCGCACAGGCCGCAGACGAAGTGGCTCCTGAGCTGAGTGCAGATTGCCGAAGCTCCCCAGCACCAGCCCAGGGCACCAACGTGAGGCGCAGAGAATGTCGCGATAGTTCATTGGTACGCTTCAGTAGCTCACGCGTTGCCGCAACCTGAAAATTTGGAAGCGCGCCAATGCATGTCGAGCAGCCCGGCCCGCGCGTCGGCGAGCGCTCCTTACTCCGCGTGGAGAAAGAGGTACGATGGCTTCGGGTCTCGCCAACACCACGATCGCGGCGCTAGAAGGCCAAGGGGTTGGCCAGGCGATAGAGACCGACCTCATCGCCGCTGCGGATCAGGGCTTCGCCAGGGAGATGACGCGACGGGCAACTCGGCAGGCACGGCGACTTGCTCATCGCCCTGGCAGTGGCAAAGCTTTCTCCTGCTTTTGAGTATGTCAAGCAATCAGCCGCTCGTCGAATGCAAGCGATTTTCGGCATCGCCAGCTACCGCCTTCCCGCGCGGGAGCATTGCATGCCGCGTTTCCGGCAAGGCATAGCTCGGGGGCTTTCTCTCAGCGTTATTGAGTATGTGCACGAGAACATCACCGTACACCGCAGAATTTTCACCCCCAACAGATCGGGCCGCACCGAACTCGAGGCGTCGAAGTCCCGAAGCACCAACTATGGCGGATTTTCGATCCTCTATTATCGCGGCAATTGCCTCGTTACGCCGCGGTTTATTCCCGTAACCTTGAAGGCCGGCTAAGAGCCTACTCCCAGCCTTCCTGTGTCGCTCCCGATGGCTGGCATACCTCCGGGAACGTTCCCACTGACTGGCCGTTCGCGTCTGCACAGGAGCGTTCCCATGAACTTCCAGATCAACGGCCGCCCGGTCACCGTCGACGTCGACCTGCGCACCTCCCTTCTCGACCTGTTGCGCGACCACCTCGGCCTCACCGGCTCAAAGAAAGGTTGTAACCAGGGCGCCTGCGGAGCCTGTACGGTGCTGGTCGACGGCGACCGCATCAACGCCTGCCTTGCATTGGCAGTGCAGTACCAAGGCCGGGAGATCACCACGGTCGAGGGCCTGGCGGACGGCGACGGCCTGCACCGCCTGCAGGCCGCGTTCGTGGCACATGACGGCTTCCAGTGTGGCTATTGCACGCCGGGGCAGCTCTGCTCGGCGATCGCCATGGCCGCCGAGGTGGCGCGCGGCGTACCGAGCCACGTCACCGAAGACCTCACCACTTCGGACATCGCGCTGAGCCGCGACGAATTACGCGAGCGCATGAGTGGCAACCTTTGCCGCTGCGGCGCCCACAACGGCATCGTGGACGCGATCGCCGAGACCTTTGCGGAGAAGATCGCGCCACGGGAGTGGCGCGCCCCCAGCGACGAGGAGAAAGCCGCATGACTCCCTTCACCTACAGCCGCGTCACCGATTCTGCCGCGGCGATTCGGGACGCCGCGCAGGCCGGCGCCAAGTACCTGGGTGGCGGCACCAACTTGGTCGACCTGATGCGCGAAGGCGTCGAGCGGCCGTCGTCGTTGGTCGACGTGACCGGTCTCGACCGCGGCATCAGCGAGCGCGCGGATGGCGGCCTGCGCATCGGAGCAGCGACCAGCAACACCGCGCTGGCCGCGGACCGCCGGGTGCGCACGCGCTATCCGATGCTGACGCGCGCCATCGTCGCGGGCGCCTCGGCGCAGATCCGCAACATGGCGACGGTGGGCGGCAACCTGCTGCAGCGCACGCGCTGCCTCTACTTCTACGACGACGCCGCGCGCTGCAACAAACGCGAGCCGGGCGCGGGCTGCGACGCGCTCGACGGCTTCAACCGCATGCACGCAATCCTCGGAGCGTCCGATGCCTGCGTGGCGACCCATCCCTCCGACATGTGCGTGGCGCTGGCGGCGTTGGACGCGACCGTGCATCTGCGAGGGCCCGGATGGCGCGCGCACGCTGCCCTTCGAGGCGCTGCATCGACTGCCGGGCGACACGCCAGATAAGGAGACCGAGCTTCGGCCGGGTGAACTGATCACCGCGATCGAGCTGCCGCCCCTGCCGTTCGGGCAGCGCTCGACCTATCGCAAGGTGCGCGACCGCTCGAGCTACGCCTTCGCCCTGGTCTCGGTCGCCGCGGCCCTCGAGATCGAGGATGGGACGATCAAGGACGTACGGCTGGCGCTGGGTGGCGTCGCCCACAAGCCATGGCGGGCACTCGTTGCTGAAGCCCTCCTTCGCCGCCAACAGCCGTCGGAGGAGGTGTTTCGTCGCGCTTCGGAGGGCGAGTTGGCCTCGGCCCGCGTCCTGCGCGACAACGCGTTCAAGGTCGAGCTGGCGAAACGCACGATCGTGGCGGTCCTCAGCCAACTCGCAAGGCCGACGGGAGGCCGCGCATGAGCATGACCGGGATCCTGCGCACGGTGCTGCGCCATGTACCCGATACCCTGGTGCCCGGCACGCGGCCGGAGGGCACGCCGGCGCCGCGCGACGGACAGCACGGCCATGTCGGCGCGCCGGTGTCGCGGCTCGACGGCGCGCTGAAAGTGCGCGGCGAGGCGCGGTTCGCCGCCGAAGTGGCGCTGGAGGGGCTGCTCTACGCCGCTGTCGTGCATTCGACGATCGCGCGCGGCCGCATCGCCCGCCTGGACACGACGGCCGCCGAGCTGGCGCCCGGCGTTGCCCTGGTGATGACCCATCGCAATGCGCCGCGGATGAAGCCGCCGGAAGCGTTCGGCGAAGGCGACGGCGTGGCCGGCAGCAACCTGCCCATCATGCAGGACGACTCCGTGCACTGGAACGGCGAGGCGGTGGCCGTCGTGCTGGCGGAGACGCAGGAGCAGGCCGACCATGCGGCCGGGCTCGTCTCGGTGACCTGTGAAGCCCAGCCGGCTGTCACCGATTTTTCCGCCGCCCGGGCCAAGGCGCGCCATCCGGACTCCGTGCTGGGCGAGCCCGCACTCTTCGAGATCGGCGACGCCGAGAAGACGCTGGCCGCCTCGGACCATTGCGTCGACGAGACCTATTCGACGCCGTTCCTGAACCACAACGCCATCGAGCTGCACGCCGCGACCGTCGAATGGGTGAACGGCAAGCTCACCGTGCATGACGCCACCCAGATGATCAGCAGCACCGCGGGCTCGCTCGCCAAGGTGTTCGGCCTCAAGGCCGATCAGGTGCGCGTGCTGTCGCCGTTCGTCGGCGGCGGCTTCGGCGGCAAGGGCCTGTGGAGCCACCAGATCCTGGCCGCCGCCGCGTCGAAGCTGGCGGGCCGGCCGGTGCGGCTGGTGCCGAGCCGCGAGGGTATCTATCGCCTGGTCGGCGGCCGAACGACGACGGTGCAGCGCGTGGCGCTGGGTGCCGACCGTGACGGCCGGCTCGACGCGCTGATCCATACGGGCGTCGTTGCCATGACAGCGCACAACAACTGCCCCGAGCAGTTCACCTTCCCGGCCCGGCATCTCTATACCGCCCGGACCTTCCGGCTGGAGCAGAAGGTGGCCGACATGGACATGGTGGCCAACACCTGGATGAGGGCCCCCGGGGAATCGGTCGGCAGCTTCGCGCTGGAAAGCGCGATCGATGAGCTGGCGCACGCGATGAAGATCGACCCGATCGAGCTGCGGCGGCGCTGGGAGCCCGAACGCGATCCGACGACCGGTTCGCCCCACTCGTCGCGCCACCTGGTGAAAGCTTATGCCGACGGCGCCGCCCGTTTCGGCTGGGACAAACGCGATGCGACGCCGGGCCGCCGGCGCGACGGCGAATGGCTTTTGGGCATGGGCGTGGCCACCGCGACCTATCCCTACTACCGCATGCCCGGCGTGAAGGCGCGACTGCGGCTCGATGCCGACGGTCGCGTCACGGTGTCGACGGCGGGCCACGAGATGGGCATGGGCACCGCCACGGTGCAGGCCCAGCACGCCGCCGACCGGCTGGGCGTGAAGCTCGAGGACGTGTCGTTCGAATACGGCGACAGCACACTGCCGGCGGGCGCGATGGCCGGCGGCTCGTCGCAGACCGCCGGGACTGTGGCGGCGGTGGCGGCGGCGGCCGAGGCACTGCTCGCTCAGGTGCTGAAGCTCGCCGGCAACGACAGCCCGCTCGCCGGAATGAAGACCTCGGAGGTCGCAGCGCGAGACGGCGGGCTCGCCCACGCCAAGGATCCATCGCGACACGAGAGCTACGCCTCGATCCTGGCGCGGGCCAAGCGCGACAGCATCGAGGCCGAGGAAGCCGGATCGATGCCGATGGAGCAGATGAAGTACTCCATGCACTCGACCGGCGCGCAGTTCGCCGAGGTCGGCGTCAACGCGGTGACCGGCGAGGTGCGGGTGCGGCGCTTCCTGGGATCGTTCGATGTCGGGCGCATCCTCAACCCCAAGACGGCGGCCAGCCAGTTCCGCGGCGGCATCATCATGGGCATGGGGCTGGCGCTCTCCGAGGAGACGCTGTTCGATCCGCGCAGCGGGCGGGTCATGAACCCGAGCCTGGCGGAGTATCACGTGCCCGTGCACCTCGACGTTCCCGAGATCGACGTGATGTGGACCGACATCCCCGACCGCCAAGCGCCGCTCGGTGCGCGCGGCATCGGTGAGATCGGCATCACCGGCACGGCGGCGGCGATCGCCAACGCGGTGTTCAACGCCACCGGCAAGCGCGTGCGCGACCTGCCGATCACGCTCGACAAGCTGCTGTGAGGGGCGATGACCGACGACCAGGCCTGGACAGAGGAAGAACTCTTTTGGATCGGCGGCGAGGAGCATTACCGCAAGATGCTGGATGACGGATGCATCATGGCGTTTCCCGCGCCGGCCGGCATCATCGCCGGCCCGGACATCGCGCGCTCCCTCAAGAATGCGCCCCGCTGGGCGGCGGTCGAGATGACGAACCAGCACGTTCGCCGGTCGTCACCCGATGTCCTGGTGCTCGCCTACAAGGCCGAAGCGACGCGCGAAGGCGCCGATCCCTACGCCGCCTATTGCACCTCGACCTATCGGCGAGAATCCGATCGCTGGAGGCTGATCCAGCATCAGCAGACGCCGACATAGATCGGTGTCACGCGCCTCCCCTGAAGGCGAAGCCTCACCTGGAAAACGCCGAACGCTAGAGGGAAGGGCTGTGTAGCAAGCCGCGGTACTGAAAGTGCCGATGACCCTCGCAACGAGGACGTCCGGCAGGAACAGGTAGGCGATCGCCTCGGCGACGGCCATCCAGCCGTGGCTTCCATGCGGCTTGCCGCCTCGGCGAAGCGGCCGTTCATCTATCAATGAGGTAAGTCGACCTCGAGATCGATAACCAGGTCCGTTACTTCCGGCGGGTGAGGCTCAAGATTGTTCTTCTCGGTCCTGTTGTCCCAATCGGCGAGATTGACCACGACGGCCCGCCGGCCATCGCGCTCTTCGTCGACAGGCTCCACGATATTGAGGCCCTTGCCATCGAGGAAATAGGTGTGATCACCGAACAAGCGTTGAAGCTGGGGCATCACCGGATGTCCTCCGGGAATGGGCTGCGCCTTGAACTGCTGCAGAGTCTGCTCGATCTGTGCGGAATTCATCTTCATCGCACAACTCCTTCGATTGGTTTTGCTTTCGCGATCGCGCCTTTCGGCGAGGCCGCAACTCGATAAAGGCGAAACGGGCCGCACGGGTTACGCGGCGTAGCGACGAAAGGCAGCCCGCCTCATGCCGACCGGCCCTCGGATCGTTGCTGCCTGCGATCCCGGCGAGACGAGCGGCGTTTCGATATCAGTAGCCGCCGCCGTAATAGTCGTCGCGCCGCGGCGTGGTCGCTGCACCGACAGCCGCGCCGCCGAGGCCGCCAACCACTGCACCGCCCACCGGATGGCCGACGGTCGAGCCCACCACAGCGCCGCTGGCAGCGCCAATGGCACCGCCACTGACCGCACGCTGGCCGGGGGTCTCGCCGCAAGCTGCCGTCAGCATCGACAGCACCGACGCGATGACAGCCAGAGTTGCTGTTCGTGACATGCAAAGCTCCTTCACGTTGTCGGATCGGGAACGGCTCGTCCTCCGGTGGGTTGCCCCGGCTCGCCGGCCAGCGGCCACGGACAAACCGTGGTCACAGCGCGCGTGGTGCGCTCGCATGCACCGCGCGAGCAATCGACGTCAGCCGCGCGGTCAGGCTCGGCGGGACGCGAGAGCGAGCGCAGCGTGTCCTCGGCGCCGCGCACATGGTCTTCCACGAGATCGCCAAGGGTCAGCATGCCGACCAAGCGCTTGCGCCCGTCCGCCAGGCGCCGGATCTGGTGACGCGCCATCTCGTGCTCGATCTCGTCGACGGGAGCGGACATGTCGGCCACGGGAGGCGCCAAGCCTTACACGCAACGCTCAAACGAATGCCTTGCGTAAAAGATTAAGTTATTTCGCCAACATCCCGCACGAAAACGCTTTTCTGCTTGATGCAAAAGCGGTTTCTGGTACTGTGGCAGAAATACAACAACATTGAGGCTGGCATGTACCCTCTCATGCTGAGCGTGGCGGCTTGCCTGTGCCTGGCCTTTGCCGGCACGGGGTTCGCGAAAACCAAGCACAGCGCGCCGAAAGCTGCTGCCGTCGCCGCCAAGAAGGCTGCTGCCGCCAAGCCGGCCGCCGCCAAGGCTTCGCTGTCGCCGTCGGCCAAGCGGCCCGCGGCCAAGCCGTCGGCACAGAGCCAAGTGCGCGCCGCCCGTTACGGCGGCTTCACGATGGCGCCGCCTCCCCCGCCGCCGTCGCTCGACCTCACCAGCCCCCGCACGCTCAGCCTGGTGAACGTCAATACGGACGAAGCGCTTGTCGTCACCTACTGGTCCGACGGCGCCTACCGCCGCGATGCCCTGGACAAGCTCAACCACTTCCTGCGCGATTCGCGCGAAGGCGCCGAAACGGAAATGGATCCGCAGCTGTTCGACGTCCTGTGGCACACCCAGACGCATGTCGGCTTCAGCGGCGCCGTCGAGGTCCTCTCGGCCTATCGTTCACCGACCACCAACGCCTGGCTGGCGAGCGTCAGCCGCGGCGTGGCCAGCGACAGCCAGCACATGAATGGCAACGCGATGGACATCAGCATGCCCGGCGTGCCGGTGTTCAAGGTCCGCCAGGTTGCGCGTTCGCTCGGCATGGGCGGCGTGGGCTTCTATCCGCGCTCCGGCTTCGTCCATATCGATACCGGCCCGGTACGTTACTGGTAGGGGCGCTACGATGGCGGTGTTGCGCACGGCGCGCGGTTCCTAACGATCCTCGTATCGCCGCACCAAGCCAAGGCCAGAGGTTCCGGGGCATGAGCACCTCTGCCCTTCACGTACCCTCTGCGTGTTGTCGCACGCCGCCGTCCTGGTCAGACAATAGAGGGGCGGCGCAGGCTGCCGGGTCGTATCAAGCGGCCTTGAGACAGCCACCGGGCTACCAGCCGCCTGCAGCACCTTGCCGGAAGGCGCTTGAGCGTGCGCGACTGACAGACCGATGAGAACAACAGCTGCGCCGGCAGCCAAGACCGAGCCGGGCACGCTCAGGATTGCGATCGCGCGCATCATGGCCTCCTCCACTTGGAGTTCATGTGGACTCTGACTGTTCATTTCGCGCG
Organism: uncultured Alphaproteobacteria bacterium; assembly: GCA_963809025.1. Taxonomy (GTDB): domain Bacteria; phylum Pseudomonadota; class Alphaproteobacteria; order Reyranellales; family Reyranellaceae; genus Reyranella. Next base: position 140,252 of record CAWEIE010000051.1, read on the forward strand.
CGGTCTCACCAGGAAACCGCCAAAGCGACAACGCCCGAGGGGGCAGCGAATCCGCTTCGGAATGACCCTCTATCGGCGCTCATGGTCGAGGCGACGCCGATATGAGCTGAGGCGGTCTGGTGCTTCTTGCACTTCGGTAGCGTGCAGTCGGCATCGTCATCTCCGCCTCGCGGCCATTGTGCGCCTTCCGTCAGGCCTTGTCTGTCCTAAACAGGTCACCAAAGGCGTACTGGCAATCTGTTCTCGGTCAGCGGCGGGCAAGCGTGCGCGATCTGCCGATCACGCTCGACAAGCTGCTATAGCTTCGCGTAGCCCCGTTGAACGTCAGGATAGCGGTGTTTCCATGAGCGTAGGTTTGATGGCTCTTTTCGACGATGTCGCGACGCTGGCGAAGGCCGCCGCCGCGTCGATCGACGACGTCGCCGGCCAGGCAGCCAAGGCCGGCTCGAAGGCCGCCGGCGTCGTCATCGACGACACCGCCGTCACGCCACGCTACCTCACCGACTTCAGCCCGGCGCGGGAACTGCCGATCATCGGCAGGATCGCGCTCGGCTCGCTCAAGAACAAGCTTCTGATCCTCCTGCCGGCGGCGCTCGCGCTGAGCCTCCTGCTGCCCCAGGCGATAACGCCGCTGCTGATGCTGGGCGGCGCCTACCTCTGCTACGAAGGCGCCGAGAAGGTCTACGAGTTCCTCTTTCCCCACGGCGCGCACGCCCACGAAGCAAAGCTCGAGCCGGTGGCGATCGACGCCAAGACCTTCGAGGACGGGAAAGTCGCCAGCGCCATCAAGACCGATTTCATCCTGTCGGCGGAGATCATGGCGATCACGCTCGCCGCCATCCCCGCCGGCAATATCGTGACCCAGGGGATGATCCTCGCCGTCGTCGGCATCGGCATTACGGCGGCGGTCTACGGCGTCGTCGCGCTGATCGTCAAAGCGGACGATCTCGGCCTGGCGCTCGCGCGCCTGTCGCCGGCCTCGCGGCTCGCAGCGTCTCTGGCCGCACCGCTGCGCTTGACCGGCCGCGCGCTCGTCCAGGGCATGCCTTGGCTGCTCAGCGGGTTGGGGACCATCGGCACCGCCGCCATGATCTGGGTCGGCGGCGGCATCATCCTTCATGGCCTGGAGGCGTTCGGACTGGGCTGGCCCGGCCACGCGCTTCATGACGCGGGCGCCGCCGTCGCGCGCGCCGTGCCCTTTGCCGGCGCATTCGCGGCCTGGCTCGTGGAAGCTGCAGGGGCCGGCGTGGCCGGGTTCGGCATCGGCCTGTTGGCCATTCCGCTGACCAGCCGCGTGCTGTCGCCGCTCTGGCGGCAGGTCAAATCGCTTATCCGCCAGATCCGGTTGCGCCACCGGACGTGATGGGGAACTCGGGGGAGTGCGCTATGACGAGACATGATAGCCGTTCGCATCGGGCCCGACTTCCGCAGGGCTGTCGTCGAAGCACCTTAGCCTGCCACGACGTCCAGTTCGCCGCTGGAGACGCTGCTGCGGTCGAAGCCGGCGTTGGAGCGCAGGAGCTGACGCGTGTAGTCGTGCGTCACCTGGTTGTTCGCCATGGCTGTCGCGGTGGTGATCTCGAGCAACTGGCCGCGGCTCATCACGCCGATGCGTTCGCAGAGATGAGCGATGACCGCGAGATCGTGGCTGACCATCAGCATGGTGAGCCCATGGTCGCGGCGCAGGCGGGAGAGCAGATTGAGGATCTCCGCCTGCACCGATACGTCCAGGGCGCTGGTCGGTTCATCCAGCAGCAGGATACGCGGTTCGAGGATCAGGGCCCGCGCGATGGCCACGCGCTGGCGCTGGCCGCCGGAAAGCTGGTGGGGGTAGCGGTAGCGGTGCTCGGCCCCGAGGCCGACTTCGGCAAGCGCCTGGGCAATGCGTGCCTCGCCGCGGTCGAGCCGGTGGATGGCGACCGGCATGGCGAGGATCTGGTCCACCGTCTGGTTCGGGTGCAGCGAACCGTAGGGGTCCTGGAAGACCATCTGCACCATCTTGCGCTCAGCCGTGGAGCGGCGTCGCTCGACCCGCCTTCCGGCCAGCCTGACCTCGCCGCCGGCATACGGAATCAGCCCGGCGACGGCGCGCAGCACGGTGGATTTGCCGGAACCGGATTCACCGACCAGCCCGACGGCCTCGCCTTCGGGGACGGCCAGCGTGAAGTCGTGGACCGCCACCACGGCGCGCGGGCCGCGGCCGTAGGCGATGGTGACGTCGGCGAGCGTGATCATGCGAGGTCGGCCATCCAGGCGGGGTCGCGCTGCAACTGCGGCAGCTCGGCGCGGCGGTTACCCAGCTGGGGCAAGGCGGCGAGCAGGCCGCGCGTGTAGGGATGCCTGGCCTCGGACAGGTTCGCGGCCAGGCAGGTCTCGACCACCTGGCCGCCATACATCACCAGAACGCGGTCGCAGAACGAGGAGACCAAATGCAGGTTGTGGCTGATCAGGATCAGCCCCATGCCGCGGCTGCGCACCAGGTCGTCCATGATGGCCAACACCTGCGTCTGCACGGTGACATCCAGCGCCGAGGTGGGTTCGTCGGCTATCAGGATTTCCGGGTCCGCGATCAGCATCATGGCGATCATCACCCGCTGGCCCATGCCGCCGGAGACTTGGTGCGGATACATGGTGTAGACGCGCTCGGGATCGCGGATATGCACGGCTTCCAGCATCTCCAGCGCCGCGCGCCTGGCGTCGCGCTTGGTGCTGCGCAGATGGGTGCGATGCGTCTCGGCAATCTGCTGGCCGACGGACATCACCGGATCGAGCGAATATTTCGGGTCCTGCAGCACCATGGCGATGCGCTGGCCGCGCAGCTTGCGAAAGCCGCGTTCGGAGAGGTGCGCCAAATCGGTATCGCCCAGCCGCAATTCGTCCGCCTCGATGCGGCCGGACCGGCCGACAAGACCCATGATGGCGCGCCCGGTCGTGGATTTGCCGGAGCCGCTTTCGCCGACGATGCCCAGGCGCTCGCGGCCCAGGGTGAAGCTGACGTTGCGCACGGCGCGGACATCGCCGTCGTCGCCGGAATAGGTGACGCTGAGGTTGCGCACGGCGAGCAGGGTATCGGTCATGCGGGTCTCGTCATGATCGGGTGTCGCTCACGTCGCGCAAGCCATCGCCCAGCAGGTTGAAGCCCAGGCTGACGATGAAAATGGCGAGGCCCGGGATGGTCGCCACCCACCACTGGTCGAGCAGCACCTGGCGGCCGGAGGCGACCATCGCCCCCCACTCCGGCGCCGGCGGCTGCGCGCCGAGGCCGAGAAAGCCCAGGCCCGCGGCGGTCAGGATGATGCCGGCCATGTCGAGCGTCAGGCGGATGATCACGCTGGGCAGGCAGAGCGGCACGATCTGGGTGGCGATGATGCGCAGATGCGAGGCGCCCTGCAGCTCCGCGGCCTGGATGAATTCCGCGCGCCGGCTGGTTAGCGCCTCGGCGCGCGCGAGGCGGGCATAGGGTGGCCAGGCGGTCAGCGCGATGGCGATCACCGCATTCTCGATTCCCGGGCCCAGCGCCGCAGCGAAGGCCAGCGCCAGCACCAGGCGCGGGAACGCCAGGAAGATGTCGGTGATGCGCATCAGCACCGTATCCACCACGCCGCCGAAATAGCCGGCGGGCAAGCCGATGGCGAGGCCCACGGGCACCACGATCACACCCACCATGACGACAATGGTAAGCGTGATGCGGGCGCCGAACACCACACGGGCGAAGATGTCCCGCCCCAGCTCGTCGGTGCCGAACGGATGCTGCCAGCTCGCCGGCTGCAAGCGATCCTCGAGGACCTGCAAGGTGGCGGACTGCTGGTCGACGATCAGCGGGGCGAAGACCGCCATCAGCACCAGCAGCGCCACGATGGCGAGCCCGCTCATCGCCAGCGGATTGCGGCGAAAGCCGAGCCAGGCGCGGAACCAGCGGCCCAGGCGGGCTTGGCGGCGACTGGCCGGCACCGGGCTCAGCAGCCAGGCTCGCGCTGTGCCCGAGACAGGTATGTTGGCCATCACTGATCCCGCGCGCGCGGGTCGACCAGCGGATAGATCAGGTCGGAGAGCATGTTCAGCCCGATATAGACCACGCCCACCAGCACCGTGGCGCCCAGCACGGCGTTGAGGTCGGCGTTGAACAGGGAATTCTTCATGTAGAGGCCGAGGCCCGGCCAGGCGAACACCGTCTCGGTCAGCACGGCACCCTCCAGCAAGCTGCCGAAGGTGAGCGCAATGACGGTGACCAGCTGCACCCAGACATTGCCCAGCGCATGCACCCAGACGACGCGCCAGGGCGACAGGCCCTTGGCCAGGGTCGCCAGCACATACTCCTGCCGCAACTGCGCCAGCATGAAGCTGCGCGTCATCCGCGCCACATAGGCTAAGGACAGGTAGCCAAGGATGGAGGCGGGCAGCAGCAGGTGCCAGAACGCGTTCCAGAATACGTCGTGCTCACCGGCCAGCAGGCTGTCGATGGTGAGCATGCCGGTGATCGGGGCGACGATGTCGTCGAACGCCACGTCCAGCCGGCCCGGTCCCTCGACCCAACCGAGCCTGGCGTAGAACAACAGCAGGCCGATCAGCCCCAGCCAGAACACCGGCATGGAATAGCCGAGCAGGGAAAGAAAGCGGATCACCTGGTCCTGCCAGCGGCCACGATGGGTCGCGGCCAGCACGCCCATCGGCACGCCTGCCACCACGCCGATGACCAAGGCCAGCAGCGCCAGTTCCAGCGTGGCGGGGAAGACCTGCAGCAGATCCTGCAGCACAGGATGCGAGGTGATGACGGAGTTGCCGAAATCGCCGTGCAGCACCTTCATCAGATAGCGCCAGTACTGCACGGGCATGGGCAGGTCGAGCCCGATCTCGGCACGCACCCGCGCATAGGTCTCCGCCGAGGCCTTGTCGCCGACGATGGCCAGCACCGGATCGATCGGGATCACCCGGCCGATGAAGAAGGTGACGCAGGTGAGCCCGAGGAAGGTGAGCGCGACGGAAAGCAGGCTGCGCGCCGCCCGGTTGGCCAGCCCCCAGGCGCGATGCCCGCGGCCGCCACGGGCGGGAGCGGCGGACGCCGCTCCCTGTGTGCCCGATCCGCTCAACGCGTCAGGACTTCCGGATGGTGCGATAGAAGTTCAGATCCTCGGTGATGCCGGGGTTGAACCCGGTCGCCGTCGCGCGCCGCGCCACCTGGTTGTTGTTCTGGAACATGAAGATGTACGGGCCCTCGTCGGTCACCTTCTTTTGCAGCACCGCGTATTGCTCGGCGCGTTTCTTGGCGTCCAGCTCCTTCGCCGCGGCCAGCATCTCCTTGGTGATGTCGGGGATGAACCACTTGTTGCGCCAGGCGATCGGCTTGCTCTTCGGCGCGTCGGAGTTGTCGTCGTTGTGCACGAAGCTGTCGGCGTTGGTGTGCGGATCGAAATAGTCCGGGCCCCAGGACAGCATGGCGATCTGGTGCCCTCGCCCGCGGTACTGGCTGATCACCGCCTTCAGCTCCATCGGCTCGATCGACACCTTGATGCCGGCCTGGCCCATGGTCTGCTGGACGGATTGTGAGATTTCGGTCCACGGCGAGACGTTGGGCGCGGCCATCTTCACCGCAAAACCGTCCTTGTAGCCGGCCTCGGCCAGCAGCCCCTTGGCCTTCGCCACGTCCAGCTTGAAGGGGACGTATTCGATGGCGCCGAAGAATCCCAGCGGCAGGAAGCTCTGCTGAACGAAGAAGCGGCCGGCCAGGAAGCTCTTCACCATTCCGTCGTAGTCCACCAGCATCTTCATCGCCTGGCGCACCTTCGGGTTGGCCAGCGGCTCGTAACCCAGGTTCAGGCCCATGTAGAAGGTGTTGGCGGCCTTGAAGGACTCCACCTTGATGTCCGCGTTGCTGGCCAGCGGCTTGATCTGGTCCGGCGTCAGGTCGCGGGCGTAGTCGGCGTCCGCCTTCTCCAGCAGCAAGCGCTGCGAGGCCGGCTCCGGCACGTGGCGGACGACCACGCGCTTCAGCGGCGGGGCGCCCAGACGGAACCCGGGATAGGCTTCGAAGCTGACGCTTTCGTTGGCCTTCCACGCGACCAGCTTGAACGCGCCGGAGGACGCCGAATGGGTCTTCAACCAGCCATTGCCCATGTCGCCGTTCTTCTCGTTCGCCAGCGCCACTTTCTTCTCGACCACCGAGGCGACGATGGAGGTCATCAGGTTCAGCACCAGGGAGGGGGCGAAATTCTCGGTGATCTTGAGGGTAAGCGTGTCGCCGCTCCCCTTCACAAGGTCCTTCACGGTGGTCTTCGACCAGCCGAGCTGGGTCAGCAGGAAGGCCGACGTCTTGTCCATCAGCACGACCCGCTGCAGGGAAAACTCCACGTCCTCGGCGGTCACCGGCGCGCCGGACTGGAATTTGAGGTTGGGGCGGATCTTGAAGGTGAAGGTCTTGCCGTCCGGCGAGACCGTCCAGGACTCGGCGACGCCGCCGACCAGCTTGTTCAGGTCCTCTGCCTCGTAGCGCAGCAGGCGATCGTAGATGTTCGTGCACATCTCGATGCCGGACAGCTCGTAGCACTCGCCCGGATCGAGGGTGATGATGTCGTCGATCTGCTTGGCGAAGACGGCGGTGTCCTTCGGGGCAGCGGCGTCGGCGATGCGTACCCAGCCGGCGAACGGCACGGCGGTGGCCGTCGCCAGCAACAGGCGCCTGGTCATCTCGGTCATGGTCAGTCCCCCTTTGCGGTGGTGATTGGGCGGTCGTGGTTGGCTGCAGTATGCCACTTGCATGCCGTGTGCCGTAGTATGGCGGCGGCGTGCGAAACAGGCTGCTGCCGATCCTGCATATGAGCATGGCCTGCGACTTGACAGTCGAGCCGCCTTTCAATGAACTTCGTTTCAATAGAAGAACGAAGTTCATATACATGAACGACAACGTGAAATCCGCGGGCCGGGTGCTCGATATCCTCGAGCTGCTGGCCCGCAGCGACGAGCCGATGGCCCTGAAGGACCTCGTCTCGGTCCTGGCGCTGCCCAAGAGCAGCGCCCACGCCCTGCTCCGCACGCTGCAGTCGCGCGGCTATGTCGAGCGCGACGCCGCCGACCGCTACGCGCTGAACGAGCAGCTGCGCCAGTCGAGCGGCTGGATCGGCGGGCCGCAAGCGCACCTCGCCGCGCTGGCCCGTCCGGTGATGGAGCAGTTGCGAGACGAACTGGATGAGAGCGTGTTCCTGGGCGTCCGCGAGGCACGCGGCGACGTCAAGGTCATCGCCAAGGCGGTCAGTCGCGCCGCCATCCGCTACGATTCCGACGATCCCAGCCCGCGCACGGCCTATTGCACCGGGATGGGCCGGATCCTGCTGGCTTTCTGGGACAAGAAGTCGACCGCTGCCTATTTGATGCGCAACCGCCTGCGCGCCCACACGCCGAGGACCGTGACCGATGCGGCCAAGCTGCGCGCGATCCTCGCCAAGGTGGCGGCCGATGGCTACGCCGTTGTCGAAGAAGAATACGTGCTCGGCGGCTCGGCCACGGCGGCGCCGGTGTTCGGCGCCGATGGTACGGTCGTTGCAGCGCTGAACGTCGGAACGGTGTCGGCGCGATATCCTGCCGCCAAGCCGCGGATCATCGGCGGCGTCGTGCGCGCGGCAGCCACCATCAGCCAGCGCCTCGGCTACCGGCGCGCGGCATAGGTTTTGGACGGAGGGACCCAGCGGTGAGCTATCGAAATCGGCGTCGACATCGGTGGCACCTTCGCGGACTTCTGTGCGCTCGACGAAACGACGGGTCGCCTGGCGACGCTGAAGGTCCTGTCGACGCCGCAGGAACCGGGCCGCGAGGTCATCACCGGGCTGCAGGAGCTCGGCAGCCGCTTCGGCATAAAACCGCCGGACATCGGCTATTTCACGCACGGCACGACCGTCGGCATCAATTCGGTGATCCAGCGCAAGGGCATCCGCCTCTGCCTGTTCACGACGGAGAACTTCGTCGACGTGCTGGAGCTGGCGCGGCTGAAAATGCCCGACCCGTATCATCTCATGTCGTCACGCGCCGAGCCGCTGATCACGCGCGACCGCGTGCTGGCGGTGCGCGAACGGATGCTGGCCGACGGAACCGTCGACAGGCCGCTCGATCAGGCGAGCCTGCGCCAGGCGCTCGACCAGGCGACGGCGCTCGGCGCCGAAGGCATCGTGCTCGCGCTGCTTCATTCCTATCGCAATCCGGCGCACGAGCGCGAGGCCGCGCGGCTGATCGGCCAGTGGGCGCCGAAGATGCCGGTGTTCTGCTCCAGCGACGTGTGGCCGATCATCCGCGAGTACGAGCGCACGGCCACCGCCACGATCCATGGCTACGTGCAGCCGCCCGTGGCGCGCTACCTGACGGCCCTGCAGGCCGCCCTGCGCCAGGCCGGCGTCACCGCCGAGGCCATGGTGACCAAGTCGAACGGCGGGGTCATGACGGCCGAGCTCGGCAAGTCGGCCTGCCTGCAGATGCTGCTGTCGGGCACGGCCGCCGGCGTCATCGGCGCGGGCTTCGTCGCGCGCCAGGCGGGCGTCGACAAGGTTTTAAGCCTCGACATCGGCGGAACCTCGGCCGACGTCGCGATCATCGTCGACGGCGCGCCGGCCTACGGCACCGGCGAGATGGTGGGCGACTTCCCGGTCTACATTCCGACCGTTTCGGTGACGTCGATCGGCGACGGCGGCGGCTCGATCGCCAAGGTGAGCGAATTCGGCGTGCTGACCGTCGGGCCCGAAAGCGCCGGCTCGACGCCCGGCCCGGCCTGCTACGGCCGCGGCGGTACGCGGCCCACCATGACCGATGCGTTCGCGACCTGCGGCATCATCGGCCACGGCAACATCGGCTACGACGCGGTCTCCGTCGACGTCGACAAGGCGCGCGCCGCCGTCGGCTCGGTCGCGACCAAGCTCGCGCGCGGGCTCGAGCAGGCCGCCGAAGCCATCATCCAGGTGGCGGTCTCCGGCATGTATCGCGAGGTCGGCAAGCTCGCCTCGCGCCAGGGCATCGACCCGCGCGACTTCACCCTGCTGGCGTTCGGCGGCGCCGGCCCCATGCTGGGCTGCTTCCTGGCGCGTGAGCTCGGCATGCGCCAGGTGCTGATCCCCACGGCGCCGGGCGTGCTGTCGGCGTTGGGCGGGCTGGTCGCCGACGTGAAGAACGACTTCATAAGCACGGCCTACTATCCGCTGTCGGCCGACGAGCTGCCGCGCCTGAAGGCCGATTTCGATCACCTCGCCCAGCGTGCGTCCGCCTGGATCACCGAGGAGCAGAAGTTCACCGGTTCGTACGTGCTGCAGCCTGCCGCCGACATGCGTTACCTGGGGCAATCGTTCGAGATCGAGGTGCCGCTGCCGCTGGAGTGGATCACCGCCGGCGACATCGAGCGCATCGCCGCGGCCTTCCACGCCGAGCACGACCGCCTGTACGGCCACAGTTCCGCGGCGACGCCGATCCACATGGTCAGCCTGCGCATGGTGGTGGTGGGCGGCTCGCCGCAGCCCAAGGTCCCGGCCGAACCGCGCGCGATCCGGCTCGCCCGTGCCGGCCAAGCAGATCGACGTGTATCTCGACGGCGCCTGGCGCAAGGTGCCGCTGTACCGACGGGCGGACCTGGGCCACGGACATCGTCTCCCCAGCCCTTGCGTCGTGGCGCAGGAAGATACGACGATCTGCGTTCCGGAGGGCTTCACCGGCGCGGTCGACGCGTACGGCAACATTCTTCTGTCGCTCGGCGAGTAAGGGCATACGCAATGCGCATCGATCCGGTCACGCTGCAGATCTTCGCCAATCACGCGCAGGCGGCAGCCGACAGCATGGCCTTCACGCTGTTCCGCACGGCCCACTCGACCTTCGTGAAGGAAACCGAGGACTTCACCACCGGCCTCGCCACGCCCGACGGCATGACCTTCGCCAGCCCGCGCGACCTCGGCGCCACCTGGTTCATCGGGCTCGACTACGCCAACGCCATCCGCATGATCGACGACTACCGACCGGGCGACATCTGCATCACCAACGATCCCTACTCGGCTTCGTGTGCACCCACACGCCCGACCTGCACATGTGGAAGCCGATCTTCTGGCAGGACGAACTCATAGCCTTCGCCGTCAGCCACATCCACAACACCGACGTCGGCGGGGCGGTGCCGGCCTCGCTGTCGCGGCAATTGACCGAGGTCCACCAGGAAGGCATCCGCATCCCGCCCAACAAGCTCTACGAGGCGGGCACGCTGAACAAGTCGCTGCTCAATGTGATGCTGACCAACGTCCGCATGCCCGAGCAGAACCACGGCGACCTGCAGGCGCAGATCGCGGCCATGAACACCGGCGAGCGCAAGGTGCACGACATGGTGCGCAAGTTCGGCGTCGACGTGTTCCGCCAGGGCGTAAAGGACCTGCTCGACCTCGGCGAACGGCAGGCCCGCGCCCTGCTCTCCCGCATCCCGGACGGCGACTATTTCTTCGCCGACTACCTCGACGAGGACGCGCCGGGCGGCGTGCCGGTCCGGCTCGCCCTGACCTTGAAGATCCGCGGCGACGAGGCGGTCATGGACTTCTCCGGGTCCGACGCGCAGCTGCAATCGTCGCTCAACGTGCCGACCGGCGGCGCCGAGCGCCACATCCTGCTGATGGTGGGCTATACCTACTGCCTCTACAGCATCGACCCGACGATCCTGCTGAACGGCGGCATCACGCGGCCGGCGCGCTGCATCATCCCCGAGGGCACGATCCTCAATCCGAAGTTCCCGGCCGCCGTCGGCATGCGCAGCATGACCTGCAGCCGCCTGCAGGGCGTCACCATCGGCGCGTTCCAGTCGGCGGTTCCCGACCTGCTGCCGGCCGGCCCCGCCGGCGGCGGCGCCATCATGAACGTCAAGACGACCGACAACCGCAGCGGCCGGACCATCATGGCCTCGATCGACCCGATCACGGGCGGCGCCGGCGGCTGGTCGGGCGGCGACGGCGCCGACGGCTCGGGCGCCAATTCGAGCTTCCTCAAGAACACGCCGGTCGAGATCAACGAGACCGAGGTGCCGATCAAGGTGCTGCGCTACGGCCTGGTGCCCGATTCCGGCGGCGCCGGCCGCCATCGCGGCGGGCTCGCCACCCAGCTCGAGTTCAAGGTGTTCGCGCCCAACACCGTGGTGACGGCGCGCAACCGCGACCGCACGCGCTTCTCGTCGTGGGGCAGCATGGGCGGCCGGCCGGGCGCCACCTCCTGCTTCTGGCGCAACCAGGACAGCAACGGCGCGATCGATCTCGGCAACACCGACGTGGTGCCCCTCGATCCGGGCGACGTGATCCTGGTGACGTCGTCGGGCGGCGGCGGCTTCGGGCCGCCCGCGGAGCGCGACGCCAAGGCGGTGCTGTTCGACGTGCAGCAGGGCAAGGTCTCGGTGCAGGCCGCGGCCGACGACTACGGCGTGGTCATTCGCGACGGCGTGATCGACGAGACGGCAACGGCCGCCCGCCGGGCGCGCCTCGCGGCAAACGCCAAGCCGGGCATCTTCGCCTTCAACGCCGAGCGCGAGGCCTACGAGCGCGAATGGACCGACGCCAACTACGCCGCCCTGACCGAGGTGCTGGCCACCCTGCCCGTCAATTGGCGTCACTACATGAAGAAGCGCATCTTCGCCGCGATGGCAGAGCTGCCGGCGCATCAGCGCCGCGGCGACGGCAGCGAGGTGCGCCGCGCCTTCGAGCTGGCGAAGGCCGAGTTCCCCCAGCTTCGGCAGGCGCAGGCGGCGGAGTGAACGGCTGATGGACATCCATTTCGACAACCAGGCCGTCATCGTCACCGGCGCCGCGCGCGGCATCGGCGGCGGGATCGTCGAAGGCTTCGTCGAGCGCGGCGCCAGGGTCTGGGCCTGCGATCTTCTGGAAGACGAACTGTCGGCGCTGAAGGCGCGGGCCAAGCCGCAGCGTGGCGGCACCTTGGAGACGCGCAAGGTCGACCTGACGCAGTCGCGGCAGGTCGACGGCTTCGTGCGCGAGGTCGAACAGGCTTGCGGTGGCGTCGACGTGCTGGTGCATGTCGCGGGCGGCGTGCGCGGCCAGAGCAAACGTCCGGTCGAAGAGGTGAGCGACGACGACTGGCGCGCGATCCAGGCCGTCAATGTCGAAGGCGCGTTCTTTGCCAGCCGCGCGGTGACGCCGGGCATGAAGAAGAGGGCCGCGGGCCGCATCGTCGTGATCGCGAGCCGCGCCGGCCTCGGCGTCAGCCTGACCGGCATCCAGTCCTACGCCACCGCCAAGGCGGCCCAGCTCGGCCTGGTGCGTCAGCTCGCGCACGAGCTCGGGCCCCACGGCATCACGGTCAACGCCGTAGCGCCGGGTTTTTTACGCACCAGCCCCGACTACGAGCGGCAATGGCAGTCCTACGGGCCGGAGGGCCAGAAGGCGATGATCGAGCGCGTCGCCATGCGCCGCCTGGGCGAGCCGCAGGACATCGCCCATGCCGTGATGTTTCTGGCGTCGCCTTATGCGTCGTGGATCACCGGCCAGGTGCTGCCGGTGACGGGGAGTCCGATTTCATGACCAAACCACCGTCATCCCGACCGGAGCCTCGCGAAGCGAGGCGGAGTGGAGGGACCTGTTTTGTTGAGGCGTCGACAAAACAGGTCCCTCGACTACGCCGCCCTGCGGGCGGCTCCGCTCGGGATGACGGTTAAGACTGAAGGAGGAAACGAATGTCCCCTGCACGCCCGACCATCGTTCCCAAGCCCGAGGAGCCCGAGCAGCCCTGGCAGTGGTCCGAGCAGCGCTGGCGCGGCATCGTCGAGCGCGTGCGCGCCGGCCGGACGCTGCGCCCCGACGTGTGGCCGGGTGGCGCACGCTGTGGCGTCGCGATCTCGTTCGACTCCGATCATGAGACCGGCGAGCTACGCGAAGGCGGCGAATCGATCGGTCGCCTGAGCCAGGGCCAGTACGGCAACCGCGCCGGCATCCCGCGCATCCTGGCGCTCCTGCAGAAGTACGCCGTGCCTGCGACCTTCTACGTGCCGGCGGTCTCGGCCATGCTCCATGCCGACGAGCAGCGCCGCGTCGCGGCCGAGGGTCACGAGATCGGCATCCACGGCTGGATCCACGAGCGCAATTCGATCCTGCCCGAGGCGTCCGAGCGCGACCTGCAGATGCGCGCGGCCGACATGCTGGAAAAGATTTCGGGCCAGCGCCCGGTCGGCATCCGCACGCCGTCCTGGGATTTCTCGCCCAACACGCTTGCCATCACCCGCGACATGGGCCTGCTCTACGACTCCTCGCTGATGGCCGACGACGACTGCTACGAGCTGCTGCTCGACAGCCAGCCGACCGGCGTCGTCGAGCTGCCGGTCGAATGGATCCGCGACGACGCGGTCTACTTCAACATGAACCGCTTCGCCGCGTTGCGCCCCTACACGCCGCCCTCTTCCGTGCTCGAGATCTTCCGCCGCGAGTTCGACGCGGCCTATGCCGAGGGCGGGCTGTTCCAGCTCACCATGCACCCGCATATCATCGGTCACCGTTCGCGCATGATGATCCTGGAAGAGCTGATACAACACATCCGCGCGCACACCGGCATCTGGTTCGCCACGCACGCCGACGTCGTGCGTTACGTCAAGCAGGGGAGCTGAACGACAAAAGAGGAGGCAGGAGATGAAACGGACAACTCTGGCAGTGCTGGCCGCGATCGCCACGGCGGCATCTTTCGTTATTGCGGGCGGGGCGTGGGCGCAGGGCAAGTACGTCCACGCCAACAACAGCGGCTACGACAATCTCGATCCGCATGTCGTCTTCGACGTCGGGCGCGCCGCGTCCCGCATCAACTTCTACGACGGACTGCTTCGCTGGGTCGACAACCCGCCGAAGATGATTCCCTGGCTGGCGGAAAGCCACACGGCTTCGGACGACGGCAAGACCTGGACGTTCAAGCTGCGCCACGGCGTGAAGTTCCACGACGGCAGCGAAATGACCGCCGACGACGTGCTCTACAGCATCGAGCGCATGCTGGCGACGAAGAAGGGCGCATCATCGCTGTTCCTGCCGATCATCGATCCGGGCAGCACCAAGGCGCCCGACAAGTACACGGTCGTCTTCACCCTGAAGGAGCCGTCGGCGATCTTCCTCTCCACGGTGCCGGAAATCCTGATCGTCAATTCCAAGCTGGTGAAGAAGAACGAGAAGGACGGCGACTGGGGCCAGGCGTGGCTCGCCAAGAACGTCGCCAGCACCGGCTCCTACAAGCTCAAGCGCTACGATCCGGCGATCGGCTTCGTCGGCGAACGGTTCAAGGAGCATTTCGCCGGCTGGGGACCCAAGGCGTTCGACGAGATCGAGTTCCGCACCGTGCTGGAGACCAACACGCGCGTTCAGGGACTGATCAAGGGCGACATCCAGGGCACCGACGGCTATCTGCCCTACGACCAGATCCTGCGGCTGAAGGAGGCGAAGAACGTGCAGATCCTCGAGCAGGAATCGATGCGCGTCTTCTACTTCAACATCCATAACGGCCGCGGCCCGATGAGCGACGTGCACTTCCGCCGGGCGCTCGCCTATGCCTTCGACTATGACGGCTTCGTCAAGGACATCCTGAAGGGCGCGGTCTCGCGCAACGCCGGGCCCAACCCGAACAATCTCTGGGGCTCGCCTAAGGATCTGAAGCCATACACCTATGATCTGGAGAAGGCCAAGGCGGAGCTGGCGCTCGTTAAGGAGCCGATACGGCCGATCACCATCGGCACGCTGGCCGGCTTCAGCGAGACCGAGCAGGCCGCCACCTTGCTGCAGAACGGAGCCAAGAAGATCGGCATCGACATCAAGATCGAATCGGCGCCCTGGCCGGTCATCCAGAGTCGCATGCAGGACCGCGAGAAGAACTACGACATGGTCCCGCTATGGAAGAGCACCTACTATGTCGACCCCAACAACTGGGTCGGCGAGATGTACGCCTCGCGCTACATCGGCACGCGCAACACCTCGTATGTCAATGATCCCGAGATGGACAAATGGCTCGACGAGGCGCTGGCGATCAGCGACCAGGAGAAGCGCCGCGTGCTCTACGAGAAGGCGGTGACCAAGGCGACCGATCAGGCCTTCGGCATCTACGTCTACAACACGCGGTGGTACGGCCCCTACGCCGCCAATGTCGGCGGCATCCGCTTCAGCCCGATCGGCAGCGGTCAGGATATGCGCTGGGCGTATTACAAATAACATCATGTCTTGCGGACCGCGCGCGTCCCGCGCGCTCATGAGGCGCGCGAGACGCGCGCGGTCCGGAAGAGGAAGAGTTCGATGCGCCGTCTAGAGATGATCCTGTCGCGACTGGTCTGGTTCGTGCCGACGATGGCCGGGCTCGTCGTCATCGTCTTCCTGATCTCCAACGTCATTCCCACCGATCCGGTGAAGGTTCTCCTGGGCGAGAACGCCACGCCAGCGCAGATCGAGGCGATGCGCGTCAAGCTCGGCTACGACCAGCCGCTCTGGGTCCAGCTCGCACGGCACTTCCACGACATCATGTCGGGCAATCTCGGCATCAGCATCTACAGCCAGCGCCCGATATCGGAGGACCTGTGGCAGCGCCTGCCGGCCACCCTGGAGCTCACCCTGACGGCGATCACGCTGTCGGTCGCGCTCGGCATTCCGCTCGGCGTCATATCGGCGCTGAAGCGCAATTCGCTGCTCGACCACATCCTGCGGGTGATCAGCGTTTCCGGACTGGCCATCGCCGCGTTCTGGCTGGCGCTGCTGCTGCAGTTCTTCTTTGCCATGAAGCTCGGCGTGGCGCCGCTCAACGCCCGTATCGACGGATTTGGCCCTCCCCCCGTGACCGGGCTGATGATCATCAATTCGCTGCTCGACTGGGACATGGAATCCCTGCACAGCGCGCTCTCGCACATCGCCCTGCCCGCGCTCACCTTGGCGCTGCCGGCGGCCGCGACGATCGTCCGCTTCACCCGGGCCGGCGTGCTCGACGTCATCAACAGCAACTACGTGCTCTACCAGCGCGCCATGGGCCTGCCGCCGGGCCTGATCGTGTGGAAATACGTGCTGCGCAACGCGCTGATCTCGACCGTCACCCAGATCGGCCTGATCTTCGGCGTGTTGGTGACCAACGCCGTGATCGTCGAGACGGTGTTCGACTGGCCGGGGATGGGCACGTTCGCGGTGCAGTCGATCCTGCAATCCGACCACAAGGCGATCATCGGCTTCACGATCTGGATCGGCGCCCTGATCGTGATCGTCAACCTGCTGGTCGACATCACCCATTCGTTCATCGATCCGCGGGGAGCGAGATGAGGGGAGCGAGATGACGGGCTGGCGGCGGGGGTTGGGCCGGTTCGCAAGCGACCGCGCCTCGGCACTGGGCCTGGCGCTGCTGCTCCTGCTGGTCGTGGCGGCGGTCTTCGCGCCGATCCTGGCGCCGTTTCCCGGCGACGTCGCGGATTTCCACACGGCCAACCGCTTGCGCGCGCCCGACACCGTGAACTGGCTGGGCACCGACCGGATGGGCAGCGATCTGTTGAGTCGCATCCTGTTCGGCGCCCGCATCACCATCACCATCGCCGTTGTCGCCGTCGGATCCGCCGTCGTGATCGGCGTGCCGATCGGCCTCCTCGCCGGCTACTACGGCGGCTGGCCGAGCAATCTCCTGATGCGCGTCTCCGACGTGTTCCTGGCGGTGCCGCAAATCGTGCTGGCGATCGCCATCGCCCAGACGCTGGGCCCGTCGATCGAAAACGTCATCCTGGCGCTCAGCATCACCTACTGGCCGTTCTGGGCCCGCCTGGTGTTCGCCGAAACGCGCTCGCTGAAGAACGAGGTCTTCATCGAATTCGGCGATCGCGCTCGGGGCCTCGCCGTTGCGCGTGATGACCCTGCACGTGCTGCCCAACATCGCCTCGGCCATCATCGTGCGCACGTCGATCGGCATGGGCGGCACCATCCTGACCGCGGCGGCGCTGGGCTTCCTGGGGCTGGGCGCCCCGCCCCCGACGCCGGAATGGGGCCGCATGATCGCCGAATCGCGCGAATTCCTGCCTGAGGCGTGGTGGTACGCGACCGTGCCCGGCGTCGCCATCTTCATGGTGGTCATGGGCTTCAACCTGCTGGGCGACGGGCTGCGCGACTTCCTCGACCCACGCATACGGCGGGGAGCCGGCGCAAAGTGACGGCGCTGCTGGCGGTCGAAGACCTGTCGCTGGGATTTGCCACCGAGGCCGGCTTCGCTTCGGTCCTCGACCGCGTCAGCCTGTCGATCGACCGCGGCCAGGTCCTGGGCCTGGTCGGCGAAAGCGGCTGCGGCAAGACCACGCTCGCACGCGCCATCCTGGGCGTCCTGCCGCGCGAGACGGCGCGGATCACCGGCGGCCGGGTCAGCTTCCGCGGGACCGACCTGCTGACGGCCGATCCCGCTTCCGTCAACCAGACGATCCGCGGCCGCGCCATCACCTTCGTGCCGCAGGATCCGTTCACCAGCTTCAATCCGGTCTTCACGGTCGGCGACCAGATCATGGAGATCCTGAAATGGAAATCGCCGCGCGCCGCAGCACCAAACGGGCGCGGATGGCTGCCGGCCGTCGTGTCACGCTATCCAGCCGATCGAAGGAAGCTGGATCTCGACGCCGTCCTCGAACTTCTCGATGCCGTGCAGTTGCCGCGGCCGGACCAGATGCTGCGCAAATATCCGCACGAGCTCTCCGGCGGCCAGCGGCAACGGCTGATGATCGCGATGGCGCTGCTGCCCGGGCCGGATCTGGTGATTGCCGACGAGCCCACCACCGCGCTCGACGTCACCATCCAGGCGCAGATCCTCGGCCTGATCCGCCGCCTTGCGACCGAACGCAACGTCGCCGTGCTGCTTACGACGCATGACCTGGGGGCGGCCTATGAAATCTGCGACGCCGTCAACGTCATGTATGCCGGCCAGGACGTCGAATCCGCGCCGGTCGACCGCTTCTTCGCAGCACCGGCCCATCCCTACACAACGAAGCTGCTGGCGAGCCTGCCGGACGCGAACGGCACCGCTACGGGCATTCCGGGCGAGGTACCCGGGCTGATCACGCCGCCCGGCGGCTGCCGTTTCCATCCCCGCTGCGAGCGAGCTCGCGGGCCGTGCCGCGAAGAACGCCCGCCCGTCGACCAGCTCGGCGGCGGGCACTGGGTACGCTGCTACCATCCCCACCGCGAAGTCCGATGATGCAAGCGATCCTGAGTCTGGGTGATCTGCAGGTCCACTTCGCCGTGCGCGGTCCGTTCAACCGGCGCGTCGGGTCGATCAAGGCCGTCGACGGCGTCTCGTTCGACCTGATGCCGGGCGAGGTCTTCGGGCTGGTGGGCGAATCGGGTTGCGGCAAGTCCACGCTCGGCAAGGCCATCATGGGCATTCACAAGCCGACGGCGGGCGAGATCTGGTTCGAGGGCCAGCGCATCGACGCGCTGGAGCCGGCCGCCCGGCGCGCCGTGCGCAAAAGCCTGCAATACGCCTATCAGGACCCGGGCGCGTCGCTCGATCCGCGCTGGAAGATCGGCAGCTCGCTGCACGAGCCGCTGGTGATCCACACCGATCTCGACCAGCCGGCGCGCGAGAAGCGCATTCGCAGCATCCTCGAAGCGGTCGGGCTGCCCGACACGCACCTCGATCTCTATCCGCACGAGATCTCCGGCGGCCAGCAGCGGCGCGTCGGCCTGGCGCGCATCCTCACCTTGCATCCCAAGGTGGTCATCCTGGACGAACCGACGTCGGGTCTCGACGTGTCGGTGCAGGCGACGGTGCTCTCGCTGTTCCGCGGCCTGCGCGAGACCTTCGACCTCACCTATGTCCTGATCAGCCACGACCTCGCGGTCATCCGCACGATGTGCAGCCGCGTGGCGGTGATGTATCTCGGCCGTATCGTCGAGAGCGGACCGACCGAGGCGATCTTCGACCGCCCGCGCCATCCCTATACGCGCTCGCTGGTCGCGGCCATTCCCAAGATCGGCGGCGTGCGCGTGACCCGGGATTTCTGGCTGCAGGGCGAGCCGCCCGACCCGGGCAACCTCCCCTCCGGCTGCCGCTTTCGCACGCGTTGCCCCAAGGCCACCGATTTGTGCGCGCGCGAGGAACCGGCCCTGTCACCTCTGGCGCCGGGTTCGGTCGCCTGTCACTTCCCGGACTGACCCTCCAGAAGGAGCTTCATGGCGTTGTTGCCGAGTCTCGTGCTGCCAGGGCCGTTGCTCAGCACGAATACCCCATGGGACGAAGGCGCGCCGGTCCCCTGCCAACCCGCAAATCCCATCCAGGAGGTGAAGCCGGCAACGCCGCCGTTCTTGTTCAGCACGACGACCTTTCCCCGGGGCGTTTCGAGTTCGCGATGGAACCAGCCGTAACCCGTCACTGGCCCGGGGCCTTCGCCGGAACAGGGTGCCGCCCGAAAGGTCTCCGTCTGCTGATAGGCAAGAGCGGGATCCGCCAGCCCACCCGGCAGGCGTCCCATGTTGTACAGCAGGAACTGCATCATGTCGGCGCCGTTGCTGACGATGCCGCCGGAGCCATATCCCGCCTCCCGGCTCGGCTGATAGTTTCTGCCCGGCGGCAGCGACACGAATTTTTCCGTGTAACCCGTCGGCAATCGCGGCTTGAGGTCGACGTCGAAGACCTCGGTGTCGGTCGCCGAGAATCCAGCGCAGAATTTCGCCAGCTTCTCGTTGTATATCCGGGCGAACTCCCGCGTATCGGTGCTGTTGAGCCTCACCGCGGCCATGCTGAGAAGCGCCCAGCCGATGTTGGAGTAGGCATAGCAGCTACCCTGCCGAAAGGGCGGCGCGAATGTCGCCATGTAGGCGAAGAGGTCCTTCAGACTTTCCATCATCCGCGGCGGATAGACGCCGCCACGATTGTCCTGCGCCAATCCCGGCTGATAGATGGCGAGATTCCTGAGGCTGATGTCGGCGACGGCCCGCGACATCGTCATCCTGTTGCCGAGCCAGCTACCAAGCGTACCGCCATAGGGCCCGTGCAGCATGTAGTGGATGCCCGAGGTGAACACCTTGGAGGTCGAACCGATTTCAAAGGGCGTGCGGTCGTTCAGTTCCAGGCGTCTGCCGAAGGGATTGGTCAGCGTGTCCTGGCCGGCGTAGAGGATTTGCCCCTTGCCTGCGGCATTGTCCGGCGTGACGACGCCAACGACGACGCCGACATTTGCCCGATGATTGTGCAGTGCCGTCCTGTGGTAGTCGTCGATCCTGGCCTGGATGAGCTGGATCGGGTTCCCGTCCCTGGCGCGCACCCGCGTTCCGACGAAGAGCGATCCAGCCAGGCCACCGGTCATCTGCAGGAAGATGCGTCGGGTGGCCATCGTCAACTCTCCACTGTGGGCACGTCCTTGGTGTGCCGAAACCTAGACCCGAACGTCGTGATGGTGAAGTCCGCCACGCAGGACGCGTGCGTGGACCGATCCGGTGAAGCCGTGCATCGTGGCAAAATCTGAACGCTCCCAGATGGTGGTGATGGTGGAAGCAGCAGGGCAATTCGAGATCGGCGTCGATATCGGCGGCACCTTCACCGACGTCGTCTGTCGCGACGGCACGGGGGCGATGCGCCTCGTCAAGATCCCGACGACCCGGCGCAATCCCAGCGCCGGCGTGAAGGCTGCGATGGACTACATGCAGCGGGAATGGCGGGTGTCGCCGGACGAGATCGTCCGCTTCGTGCACGGCACCACGGTCGCCACCAACGCCGTGATCGAGGCGAAGGGCGCGAAGATCGGCCTGCTCACGACCGTGGGTTTCAAGGACGTGCTCGAGATCGGCCGCCAGATGCGGCACAAGGTGTACGACCTCGTCCTCAAGCCCGAGACGCCGGTGTTCCTGGCGCCGGGCGCGTTGCGCAAGGAGGTGCAGGAGCGCGTGACGGCCACGGGCGATGTTCTTGCCGCGTTGGACGAGAGCTCGGTCGTGCGCGCCGTCGATGAGCTGGTCGCCGCAGGCGTCGAGGCGATCGCCGTCAGCTATCTGTTCTCCTTCCTCAATCCGGCGCATGAGCAGCGGACACGCGAGATCATCGCCGAGCGTCACCCGCAGATCATGGTTTCCCTGTCCTGCGAGGTCGACCCTGCCTTCCGCGAGTACGAGCGCACCTGCGTGACGGCGTTCGATGCCTATATCAAGCCGGTGGTCGGACACTATCTCGAGAGCATGGAGCAGGATCTGGCGGCGGACGGTGTTGAAACGCCGCTTCAGATCATGCAGTCGCGGGGCGGCATCAGCTCCTCCACCATCGCCCGGCAGCGTCCGGTGCGGCTCTTCCTGTCGGGTCCCGCGGCCGGTGTGATCGGCGGCCTGGAGGTCGGTCGCGCGGCCGGGATCGAAGACCTGATCACCGTCGATATCGGCGGGACGAGCTGCGACATCGCCTTGATCAGCCGCGGCCAGCCGCTCATCCGCGCGGAAGGCGAGATCAGCGGCTATTCGGTGCGCGTGCCGATGGTCGATGTGAACGCAATCGGCGCAGGCGGCGGGTCGATCGCATGGATCGATGGCGCCGGCTCGCTCAGGGTCGGGCCGCACTCCGCGGGCTCGGAGCCCGGCCCCGCCTGCTACGGCCGCGGCGGCGAGCAGGCGACGGTGACCGATGCGTCGATCATCCTGGGCTACATCAATCCGGATTATTTCGCGGCCGGTTCGCTGAAGCTCTCGCCGGACCTCGCGCGCCGGACGATCGAAACGACGATCGCCGGCCCGCTTGGTCTCAGTCTCGAACATGCGGCACTCGGCATCCATCGCGTCCTCAACGCGCAGATGGCGGAAGCGATCCGGCTCGTCTCGATCGGCCGCGGCATCGATCCCCGTGGTTATACGCTCCTGCCGCTGGGCGGTGGCGGCCCCCTCCATGCGACCGCGCTGGCGCGCGAACTGGGCATCCGACGCATCGCCGTGCCCCCGCACCCCGGCGTGCTGTCGGCAACAGGCCTGCTCTTTGCTCCCATCGAACATGAGAGTTCCGCGGCCTTTCCGCGGCTGCTCGCTGGCCTCGAGCGGCCGGAAGTCGACCGGGCCCTCGCCGACCGCGACCAGGCCTGCGCCAGGCTGATGCGCCGCGAGGGCGTGCCCGCCGCGCGCACGCAGATCTTCTATTTCGCCGATGTCTGCTACGTCGGGCAGTCCTACCACCTGGAAATTCCGCTTCAGACGGATGCCGCCGACCCCCTCGCGACGCTCTACCGGGACTTCCTGGCAGCGCATGACCGCATCTACGGCCACAGCACCGAGGGCGCGGCCCGCATCGTCAATCTTCGCAGCATCCACCGCAGCACCGTCGGCCGACCGGCGGCGGCGACACCTGCGCAACCGAGAGGCGACACCGCACACAAGGCCACGCGCGACATCCTCACCGCCGAAAGCGGCCGGTTCACCGTTGCCAAGGTCTACGATCGGCTGACGATGGCGGTCGGCCTCGAGATTCGCGGTCCGGCGATCGTCGAGCAGCCCGACACGACGACCCTGATCGAGCCCGGCTGGCGCGCGACTGTCGTCGCCGACGGCACCCTTATCATCACAGCTGACTGAGGGAACGTACCATGACCTTTCAGGCAAAGACCGAATCCCTCGACCCCATCACCGTCGAAGTCGTTCGCTACAAGCTCGACGGCATCGCCAACGAGATGCAGTCGACGCTGCTGAGAAGTTCGTTTTCGCCCATCGTCAAGGAAGGGCTGGACGCGTCCGCGAGCCTGTTCACCCCCGACGGGACGACGCTCTCCCAGTCCTGCTCGATCCCGATCCATCTCGCGACCCTCATCCCGGCGGTCGCGAAAGTGCTCGAAACCTATCCGCTCGACGGGATGCGCGACGGCGACATCTATATCCTCAACGATCCCTACACCGGCGGCACTCATCTGCCCGACATCGCGGTCATCATGCCGGTCTTTCATCGCGACAAGGTCATCGCGCTGAGCGGCGCCATGACCCATCATCAGGACGTCGGCGGCATGTCGGCGGGATCGGTGCCGACCAACGCAACGGAGATCTACCAGGAAGGCCTGCGGATTCCGCCGTTGAAGCTGCGCGAGGCCGGCGTCTTCAACGACACCCTGATCAAGATGATCCGCCAGAATGTGCGCATCCCCGATACGGTGATGGGCGACCTCAACGCCCAGGTCGCGGCCTGCACGGTGGCGGCGCGGCGGCTGGCGGAGCTCGCCGACGGCTACGGCCACAATCAATTGGCGTCGATCTTCGACGAGCTCCTGCAACGGTCGGAGACGATGACCCGCAAGGCGCTCCGCGCCATTCCCGAGGGAACCTATCGGTTCGTCGATTACCTCGACAATGACGGCGTCGAGCTCGACAAGCCGATCCGCATCGAGGTCGCCGTCACGGTAAAAGACGGCGACATCGAGTTCGACTTCGAAGGCACGAGTCCTCAGGTGAAGGGACCGCTTAATTGCGTGCCGTCCGGCTCGCTGGCCGCGGCGTGCTATGCGGTGCGCGCGCTCACCGACCCCACCATCCCGACCAACGGCGGCTGCTTCCGGCCCATCAAGTTGCGCTTGCCCAAGGGCACGATCGTCAATCCACAGGAACCGGCCGCCGTCAACGCCCGGACCTCCACCATCAAGCGCATCACCGGCTGCATGATCGGCGCCCTCGCCCAGATCCTACCCGACCGCGTGCCGGCCGCGTCCGCGGGCGAGCTTCTGGTCATCGCCTTCGGCGGAAGCCATCCAACGGGCGGCCGCTACGTCGTCGGCGAGTTGATCGCCGGCGGCAGCGGCGCCAGCGCCGGCCTGGACGGCGTCGACGTCATCGAAACCGATGCCACGAACTGCATGAACCTGCCGGCCGAAGCCATGGAGATGGAGGCGCCGATCCGTGTCCACCGGGTCGCGCTCCGGACGGACTCCGGCGGCGCCGGCACGTTCCGCGGCGGCCTCGGCGTGGTGCGCGAATACGAAATCCTCGACGGCGAGGTCTCGCTCTCGCATCGCGGCGAGCGCCACTTCTTCAGCGCCCCCGGTCTCGACGGCGGGTCGGAGGGCGCCAAGGCCCATTCGGTCATCCGGCGGGCCGGCGGCGGCGAAGAGGTCATTCCGTCGAAGGCGGCCACGACGCTGCACAAGGGCGACCGTCTCGTCATCGAGACCGCGGGCGGCGGCGGATATGGCGACCCGCGCGGGCGGTCCGCCGAGCATGTGCGCGAGGACGTGCGCAACGGCAAGGTCGGCGAGGACGCGGCCCGTTCTGTCTATGGCCAGGCGAGACAGCCGTGACGACTAAGCCGCGGTGGCCACAATTGCCGCGGCAACGGCATGAGGGAGCAGGTGACTCGGAAAAACCGGGCTCGTGGTCAGCGTCGCGGGGCTTGGTTGCGGGGGCAACAGCCGCCTGGGCCGCGGCGCCGGCGTCGACGACTGCGTGGCGGTCGTGCTCACGGCATAGCGCCGCCGGCTTCACGCGCTCGTTCGGTCACCTGACCGGCGCCGGGCCCGACCAGCCCGGTCCTGTCCTGTCAAAAAGTGATATGATGGTTCTTCTTTAGATGGTAATATTACCACGATTTACGACCCATTGGAGTGGCCATGAAAGTCGCGGCCGCGGTCGTTGAATCGCTCAGCGTGCCAGCGTTTGCAGCCGACGGCGTCGCCGCATTCAGTGCGGCGTTACCATGCGAGGTTCGAAGGCGATGCGGCAGGCAGTCGTCATCGTTCACGGGATCGGCGAACAGCGGCCGATGGCGACGCTGCGAGCGTTTGTCGCCGGTGCTTTCGGTAAAGATAGTGAGGCGCTAGGCAAATTCGTTTTCAGCAAGCCGGACCGAATCGACGACACGCTGGAACTCAGGCGGCTGAGCGCATCGACCGAAGAACGGATCGGCCCTGACTCCCCCTTGAAGGAGGGCTGCGAGACGGACTTCTATGAGTTGTACTGGCAGCACCTGATGGCAAACACGACCTGGTCTTCGGTGTGGAGGTGGGTTTTCGATCTGGCATTCCACCGCGATTTGCCTCGCAGGTTTATCTCAGCGCGCTATTGGCTCGTCGGCTTCCTTGTTGTAGCGGTTGCGGCAATCCTGGGGGTGGGGCTGGGCTTGGCCCTATATCTGGAAAATAGTCCGCTGTGGGAGTGGGTTGCGAAGGCAACGATCTTTTCGGTGTCGGTGGTCGGTGTGGTTGCGGGGCTCGTACGGTGGATTCTCCGCTATCGCGCCGAAGAATTCTTTCTCGGTTACGTCGGTGACGCGGCCCGTTACCTCACTCCCGCTCCGCCGAACATCAAGGCGCGGCGCGACATCCGAACAGCCGGTCTAACTCTCCTCCGGCGACTGCACGACGACGAGTTGCGACGCTATGAGCGCATCATCCTGGTCGGTCACAGTCTTGGAAGCGTGATCGCCTATGATCTGATCACATGGTTCTGGCAGGAGCGTCACCACCGTCGGGATCCGGAACGCTGCACCGGCAAGCGAGAGCCGGTGGCAATGCATCCCGCCGCCCCCGAATCAGGCGACGACGATGGATCGCCGCTGAAGAAACTGGCGGCGGATCCATCGTCCAAGGCGTTCCCCGGCAGCCAGTGGTCTCTGGGGCAAGAGTTGCGAAAGGATCACCGCCTTCCCTGGCGGATCACCGATTTCGTTACGTTGGGCAGCCCGCTGGCACACGCCGAAGTGCTACTGGCTGACAGCAAGGAGATATTTCGAGAAGGAACAAAGCAGCGTGAGTTTCCGTTGTGTCCGCCCAGTTGCGAAGATAACCGCGACCTCGGGCACCTGGGGCGGACCTATGAAGGCGAGAAGGGAAATCAATACGTCCATATCCTGCACCATGGTGCGCCCTTTG
This sequence comes from uncultured Alphaproteobacteria bacterium, assembly GCA_963809025.1. Classification (GTDB taxonomy): domain Bacteria; phylum Pseudomonadota; class Alphaproteobacteria; order Reyranellales; family Reyranellaceae; genus Reyranella. The sequence goes on from CAWEIE010000051.1 coordinate 166,026, forward strand.
CCGTCACGCGGTGGACGAACCTCTACTTCCCCGGGGACATCATTGGCGGCCCTGTCGTTTCCCTGTTCGGCAAGGGAATCAGGGACGTAGAGCTTTGCGCGTCCTTCACCGGCTGGATGGATCGTCTTCTTCCCGCCCTTTCGCACACCCACTACTGGGACCCTTCAGCGGGGAATGCGTCCGAAGAACTTTGCAAAGCGCTTCGACTCAATGACCCGGAAGGTGTCTCCGAAGAGCGGGTGCAGGACCCGCGCCGCGAGCCGCCGGGCCCGCTCTCATGTCATCCTTGAGGGACGCGAAGAATCTCATGCCAGTGGCAAGCGGCGACGAGTTCCTTCGCTTCGCTCAGGACGACAGATCATGAGCGGGGCGGTGAACGCCTGAGGGTCAGCAAGGCACCTGCTCCGTGCGGCCAAACGCCTATTGGCAGTTGCGGTGGGCGTTCCTATATCCGACGCAGCCACCGCCATTCCCCACATTCGATCGATGACAGCCGGGCCGCGGCCCGCGGAGGCGTGTTTTGAGTGCGTTGAGGAACGAGATCGTACGGTCGGTCCACCACTGGACCGAAGAATTGTTCAGCTTCAGGACGTCCCGCGACAAAGGTTTTCGCTTCGCCAGCGGGCAGTTCACGATGATCGGGCTCAAGATCGACGGCAAGCCGCTGCTGCGCGCCTACTCGATCGCCAGCGCCCACTACGACGACGAGCTGGAGTTCTTCTCCATCAAGGTGCCGGACGGCAAGCTGACGTCGCGGCTGAAGAACCTGACGCCGGGAGACGCGGTGCTGGTGGGCGCCAAGGCCACCGGGACGCTCCTGCTCGACAGCCTGACACCCGGACGCAACCTCTACCTGCTGGGCACGGGCACCGGCCTCGCGCCGTTCCTGTCGGTCGTTCGCGACCCGGAAGTCTACGAGCGCTTCGAGAAGGTGATCCTCGTCCATGGCTGCCGCCAGGTGCGCGACCTCGCCTACCGCTCGAAGCTCGCCGACGAGCTGCCGGCCGACGAGATCCTGGGCGACATGGTGCGCGACAAGCTCGTCTACTATCCGACCATCACGCGCGAGCCGTTCAAGAACCGCGGCCGTATCACCGACCTGATCGCCAGCGGCACGCTGGCAAGCGACGTGGGGCTGCCGCCGATCGGCCGGCAGGACGACCGCTTCATGCTGTGCGGCAGCGTGCAGATGCTGGCCGACCTCCGTGCCCTGTTCGAAGGCGCGGGCCTCAGCGAAGGCAGCACGACGGTGCCCGGCGAGTTCGTGGTGGAGAAGGCGTTCGTCGAGTAGCAGACCGCTGGATCAGCCAAAGGTCAGCTTGACGCTGGCAGCGGAGCGCTCGGCGGGACCGTGATGGACCACTTCGATGTTGTTGCCGTCCGGATCGAAGAGGAATCCGGCGTAATAGCCTGGATGGTATTTCCGTTCGCCCGGCGCTCCGTTGTCCCTGCCTTCCGCCGCCAGTCCGGCGCGCCAGGCCTTGTCGACCATCTCGCGATCGCTGGTCTGAAAGGCCAGATGGACATGGGAGCTTTGGTCGCCCGCGTCGATCCAGAGCTCGTCGGCCGCGAGATGCTTGTCGTCGCTCACGACCGGTATGCCGATAACGCCGAGGATGGCCGCGTAAAAGCGCTGGCTGACCTTCAAATCCCGGGCTCGAAGGTGGACGTGATCGATCAGACGGCCGCGATGAAGTTCCATGGCGATCTCCTTCAGCATCCAACGCCGGATCGCCTTGCGGGTTTCCTGAAAGCCGGCTCTCGTCCCGCCCTGTCTCAGGTCGGCCAGCTTCGACGGACCGGGTCGCTGCCATCCCAGCCCAAGGCGGCCGCGCGAATGGCATCGAAGATGCGCCGTCGGGCCTCGGTCATATGGGCCATCTCGATGACGGTTCCCGGGTGGCCCTCGTTCCAGAGATAGACGAAGCGACCGCGGGCGCTGTCGCCCTGCTGCCCGACCGTGTAGCCGGTCGACAGGGCGCGCTTCAGGATGTCGTCGTAGTCGACCGGCCAGCTCGACCAATGCTGCATGCCTTCATGGCCGGCGGCGAGAAAGTCGCGATACATGGTGGGTGTCGCGCAGCGTTGCTGGATGAGCTCGAGCTGCACGTCGCCGGAGTTCGCGAGGGCGATCGAGATGTGGACGTCGTCGTAGCGCGTGCCGCGATAGCTGAACTCCGTGACGGCAAGCTTGTCGGTGTAAAACCACGGCCCGACGCCGCAGACCTCGACCCAGTGCTTCATGGCGGCTTCGATATCGCGCACGACGATCCCGACTTGCCGCAGCTCGCCGAACAGACGAACTCATGTCCATATCCTCCAACAGTGACGTCGGAGAGACGTTAGAGCATGATGGGTCCAGCTGGAATCAGCTGGACCCATCATGCCTCCTCCAACACGCATTCCGCTCCAGGCGCCGGCGGGCAACAAGCAAGCAGCCTGGGCGACGTCTTCCAGGCTGCCGAACGCCGGCCTCAGGCCGTCTTCGCCTTGAGCTCGTCGAGCTGCATCCGCGCGCCGGCGATCATGCACGACAGGTCCGACGTCAACATCACCATGTCGAAGCCGCGCTTCACCGCGCCCGACGCGAAGGCGGCACTAGCGCAATGCATGACGCACTTGATGCCGGCCTTGTGCGCCGCCGCCAGGATCTTGTCGCAAGTCGCCATGTGCAGCGGATCCGGATTGTCGCCGCGCGGTGGCAATCCCAGGGCGAACGACAGGTCGGCCGGACCGATATAGACGGCGTCGAGGCCTTTGGTGGCGCAGATGGCGTCGAGGTTGGCGATGCCTTCCTTGGTCTCGATCATCGCCATGACGACGATCTCGTTGTTGGCATTGGCCACGTAGTCGCCGCCGCCGTAGTGGACGGCGCGCACGGGCCCGTTGGACCGCATGCCGACGGGCGGATATCGGCAGGCAGCCACCGCCTGCGCGGCTTCCTCGGCATTGTTCACCAGTGGCACGATGATGGCGTAGGCGCCGAGGTCCAGCGCCTTCATGATGGCCGCCGGCTCGTTCCAGGCGACCCGCACCACCGGCACGGTGTCGGTCTGCGAGATCGCCTGCAGCATCGGCGCCACGTCCTTCATCTCGGCCGTGCCGTGCTGCAGGTCGACGCACAGGGCATCGAAACCCTGGCGCGCCATGACCTCGGCGCTGAAGCCGTGCGCCACCGAGAGCCAGCCCAGCGTCACGCACTGGTTGGCTTTCCACATCTGCTTGATCTTGTTTGGCCGCATGGTCGTCCCTCTCCCTAATTCGTCGATCCCGCCAACGGGTTGCTCTCCATCAAGCCCAAACCGTCCCCGGATTCAAGGGCCGCCGGCCGCACCCCAGAACCGGCGGAGCGCGTCGGCGTCGCCGTTGAAAAGGTTGCGGTCGCAGTGGCTGACGCCTTGCACGATGCTGGTCTGGCCCCAGGCCGGGCGGCCCGCAGTCTCGTCGCCAGCATACTGCCAGAGCCGCCAGCCGCTCGCCGCCCAGGCCAGCGGGACCTCGGGCGAGTCGTGGTAGTCGGCGACCCACAGGCCGCAGCGCGCCAGGATCGAGCCCGCCGTGATCGTGGCCCCCAGGCTGAGGCCGGAGTTCGGCAGCGGCTCGCCATTGGCCCAGGTCGGATGCACGTACACGACCGGCAGCCGGCCCGTCGCCTCGGCCACCCTCGCCACGAAGGCTTCGCCTTGCTCGAGCGCCATGGAGTTCGCGGGATTGTTCTCGTTGGCCTCGAGATCGAGGGCGAGCAGCGTCCGTGGCCCCGGCCGCGCCTGGGCCAGGAAGAACGCCGCCTGCTCTGCGCCCGACGCTTGTCCCGTGCCGAAGTGATAGGCGCCCCACAGCAACCCCGCCGCCTCGGCCTGGGGGCGGCGCGTGGCGTACGCCGTGTCGGCATAGTCGCCGCCTTCGCTCGCCTTGTGGATGACGGCCAGGATATTGCTCTGACGCACCCGCCGGAAATCGGAGACGGTCACGCTGCGGCTGATGTCGATCACCGCATCCAGTCCCAGCGAGGCGCGATCCGGCGGCGGCGGCGCGATCGGATACTGGTGAGGCGGCTGGGCCGTCTGGCGACCGCTGCACCCCGCCACCGCGCAAGCCGCAAGGCCCGAAAGAGCGTTCCTGCGAGAGATCATCCGCCGACCGTTAGAGCGTCGGCGCGCACGGCGAGTCAAGGCTGCTCGAAGAACGAGGCCAGAAACGCCGCCGCCCTGTCCGAGAGGCCAACGATCTTGTTCGTCGCCTGACGGTAGAACTTGAAGTTGAGTTCGGTCCCGGAAGTAACGATACCGCGCGCGCGATGAGGCCCTGTCCGCCTTCGTTGTCGCTTGCGAACACGAAGATCGTATCGCCCTCGGTGACGTGCTTCCGCCTACATCGTCTTTTGCGCGACGAAGTCGAACGTCCTCGCCTTCGGATCGCCAATCTGGGCTTTGATCGCGAACACCGTGCTTGCTCTCAAGGCCCAACGACATCCAGCCTGAAGACGTTGAAGCGCCACGCGCCGAGGTCGATGTAGAGGCCCGGCTCGACCAGCTCCCCGCCGTCACGCAAATAGACCTCGCTTCCCATCACATCGACCAGCCGGAATTGGCGGCCGGCCAGACCGTCGAAGGGCAGCCGCAGACGGCACTGCCCCTGGTGATCCGAATAATTGACGACGACGACGTCGCGGCTGCCGTTCTCTGCGCGCCAGGCGTACGAAATGAAGTCCTGCCACGTCGGATTGCCGTCCCAAGCCGGTTGCGGCGGGATCATCGACCAGGCGCCGTTGCGAAAGATGTCGGTTCGCAACGTCGCCAGGCCCCTGTCGTAGAAGGCGGCGACGTCGGCGTCGCGGCTTTCGGCCGGTGCCCGGCGCAGATGCACCGGCACTCTGACCTGCGCGCCCTCGAACTGGCCTTGATGGAAGAACCTCAAGCCTGGCGCAAAGAACGTGACGACGGCGGCCGCCTGGTGCCGCGGCCAGGGAAAGACCGCCGCGGCGCGCGGCTCGTCGTGGTTCTCGAGGAAACGGGCCAGCCGGTCCTGATAGTCGAGCCCCGCCCCCAGATGGGCGCGAATGGCGCCGGCATCGGCATGGCGAAGACGATCGTAGAGGCGCTTGTCGTAGCAGTAGTCGAAGCCCTGCTGCTGCAATTCCCATTCGAGGTCCCAATAGGCCTCGGCCAGGAACGTGAAGCCGCGATGGGCGTCGCGCACAGCCGCGATCGCCTTCGGCCAGAACGGCGCCGGACTGAGGCCCCAGGTGCGTTGGAAGACCTCGGGCAGCGGAAGCATCGCCATGTCGCAGCGCACGCCGTCGCATTGCCCGGCGATCGTCGCCAGCTCCGCCATCCGCGCCGCCTGCAGCGCCGGATTGGCGTAGTTCAGCTGCAGCGTGTCCGGCCAGCCGGGGAAATTGGGATCGCGCCCATGAGCCAGGATGCGCGGCCCCTGGCCGGTGTCGATCCGGCAATAGTTCTCCGGCTGGGCAGCGAGAGCCTGCTCGCTGCCCTCGATGTAGAAATCGGGATGCGTCTTGGTCCAAGGATGATCGAGCGCGGTGTGATTGGGCACGAAATCGAGCATGAGCCGCAAGCCGCGCGCTGCGAGCCGGGCGCGGAACGCGGCCAGCGCCGCCTTGCCGCCCAGCATCTCGTCGACCTCATAAGCGCCGATGGCGAAGCCCGATCCACAGATATCGTCCTGCGTCAGGTCCGGCAGCGCCGCCCGGAACTCGTCCTGCCAGGCCGGGTTGCCGCGCGACACGGCCCGGCTCGCCACGCCCGTCCGCCACACGCTCAAGAGCCAGATCCAGTCGAAGCCACGACGCGCGAGATCATCGAGGCTGGCGTCATCGACTGTGGCGAGAGTGACCGGCTGTCCGGCGTCCTGCGACAGCCGGAAAAGCCACGCCCTCGTGTTGATCTCGAACAGCGAGGGATAGCGTGCGCGCCCTTCCCTATTCATGCAGCCGTCTCAAGTCGCGGGAGAGTTGCCGTCGTCTTGACCGAGGGCCGAAGGCCCGAGCGGAGAGACCTTCTCTCCATGATAAACGGCCTATCGTAGGGAGAAGGTCCCTCCACGCGGCCCTTCGGGCCTTGGTCGGGACAACGGATGGGCCCTGCCTACTCATGCAGCTCGGCGATCATGTTGGCGACCAGGGCGCTCCACCCGGTCTGGTGCGAGGCGCCAAGGCCGCGACCGGTGTCGCCGTCATAGTATTCGTGGAAGAGAAGATAGTCCTTGAAGTGCGGATCGGTCTGCATCTTCTCGTAGGTGCCGAAGACGGCACGACGGCCCTTTTCGTCGCGCCGAAAGATGTTGACCAGGCGGTTGCGTAGGTCATCGGCGATCTCTTTCAGCGACAGCGTCTCGCCCGATCCGACCGGGCATTCCACGCGGAAGCCATCGCCGTAGAACTTGGCGAACTTGTACACGCTTTCGATGAACAGGTAGTTGATCGGCATCCAGATCGGTCCGCGCCAATTTGAATTTCCGCCGAAAAGATCGCTTTCCGATTCGGCCGGCACATATTTGACCGCGGTGGAGCGAAAGCTGCCGGACTCGAAAACGTAGGGGTGATCGAGATGGTACCGCGACAAGGACCGTATCCCGTAATCCGACAGGAATTCGTTCTTGTCGAGGACGCGCCCCAGGACCTTGGTCGCGCGGAAGGCACGGGCGATGGCGAGCAGGCGCGTGTCATCGGCGCCCGGCGTGTTCACGCGGGAAACCAGGACCGCAAGCTTCGGTCGGTAGCGCAAATACCAATCCCGCTGCCTCATGAACGATGTCAGATTCTTGAGCAAGGCCGCATCTATGACGTCGACGGCGAACGCCGGAATCAGGCCGACCAGGGAGCGAACGCGGAGCGGCGTGGCCTCGCCATTGCTCATGACCAGCCAGTCGTAGAAGAAATTGTCGGTGTCGTCCCACAAGCTCAGGCCCTTGCCGCCGAGATTGGTCATCGCCCCGCCGATCATCAGGAAATGCTCGAAGAACTTGGTCGCGATGTCCTGATAGGCATCGTCTTCCTGCGCCAGCTCGATGGCGATGCGCAGCATGTTCAGGCTGTACATCGCCATCCACGACGTCCCGTCGGACTGCACCTGCATGCCGTCCACCGGCAGCGGCGCGGAGCGGTCGAAAACGCCGATATTGTCCATGCCGAGGAAGCCGCCTTCGAAGACGTTGAGGCCGCGCGGGTCCTTGCGGTTCACCCACCAGGTGAAATTGAGCAGCAGCTTGGTGAAAATCCGCTCGAGAAACTTGCGGTCACCCTTGCCGTTGCGCCGCCGCTCCTCCTCGTAAAGGCGCAGCGCCGCCCAGGCCTGCACGGGCGGATTGACGTCGCTAAAATTCCATTCGTAGGCGGGCAGCTGCCCGTTCGGGTGCATGTACCAGGATTGGCCGAGCAGGATCAGCTGATGCTTGGCGTCCTCCAGATCGAGCAGGGCAAGCGTGACCAGATGAAAGGCCCAGTCCCAGGCCGCGAACCAGGGAAACTCCCATTTGTCCGGCATCGAGACGACGTCTTCCATGGTGGCATGCAGCCACTCGCTGTTGCGTCCCTTGTGACGGGCGCCGGTGGGCTGGGGTTGCGCCGGGTCGCCGTCGAGCCACTCCGTGACGTCGTAGTAGAAATATTGCTTCGACCACAGGATGCCGGCGAAAGCCTGGCGTTGAATGCGGCGCAGGTCTTCGTCCTGTACCTTGCTCTGCAGCCCGGCGTAGAAGGCATCTGCCTCGGATTTGCGCAGCCCGAAAATCCTATCGAAATCGTCGAAGGGTGCGGACCCGGGCGGTCCCGGGCACAACCTGACCCGGATGGTGGTGCTGTCGCCCGGCGCAACGGTGCGACGGTAGATGCCGGCCGCCTTGGTGCCCTTGTGTGAACCGACGGCGTCCCTGGATCCGCCCACCAGATAATCGTTGAAGCCGTCCTTGTACAAGCGGCCGGCGTGTTCGCAGCCGTACAGCCTTGCGACATTGGTCTCGTTCTCGCAGAACCTGATCTCGTCCGGCCCGTCGAAGTGGACCGTACAGGCGCCGAGCATCTCATGCCTGACCATGACATCGTTGGCGGAGCGCTCGAGGGAGGGCTTTGGCCTGTCCGTGAACCAGCTCCAGGTGTTGCGGAACCAGACCTGAGGCAGCACGTGGATCGCTGCTTCCTCGGGACCGCGATTGGTGACGGTCACGCGCAGCAGGATGTCGTCGACGCCCGCCTTGGCATATTCGATGTCGACATCGAAATAGCGGTCGGCGTCGAAGATACCGGTATCGATGATCTCGAATTCGGGCTGCCGCCGGTCGCGCCGGGCGTTTTCCTGCACCAGGAGGTCGTAGGGAAACGCCGCCTGCGGATATTTGTAGAGCATGCGGGCGTAGCTGTAGGTCGGCACCGCGTCGAGATAGTAGTAGAGTTCCTTGACGTCCTCGCCGTGATTGCCCTCGCGGTTGCTCAGCCCGAACATGCGCTCCTTCAGGATCGGGTCCTTGCCGTTCCACAGCGCGACGGACATGCAGAGCTGCTGCTTGGCGTCGCAGAACCCGCCGATGCCGTCCTCGCCCCAGCGATAGGCACGGCTGCGCGCGTGGTCATGGGGAAAGTAGTTCCAGGCGTGGCCCTCGGCGCTGTAGTCCTCGCGCACCGTGCCCCACTGGCGCTCGCTTACATAAGGGCCCCATTTGCGCCAGGCCTGCCGGCGTTCGTTCGCCTCGGCAAGGCGTTGCTCTTCAGGGGTGTTCGTCGCGGGCATCGATCGGCTCTTCCTGTCGTTAGCCGTGCGAGCGGACGGTCGCAGATGCGCCAAGCAGGCGAATGATCTCCTCGGCAACCTGGTCGGCGGGTGGCCCGACGTCGACGATCAAGGGCTCTTCGTCCGGTCCGGGTTCCTCCAAGGTGTCGATCTGACTTTGCAGCAGGCTCGCTGGCATGAAGTGGCCGCTGCGCTTCGCCAGATGCTCGGCCATGACGTCGCGGCTGCCGCGGAGGTAGACCAGCCGCACTTCCGGCCGGTCGCCGACGACGATCCCCCGATACGACCGCTTGAGCGCGGAGCACGTGATGATGCCCGGCTGCTTGGCAACGCGCTGAGCGTCGATCCAGGCGGCCACGCTTTCGAGCCAAGGCTGGCGGTCCGCGTCGGTCAGCGGGATGCCGGCATGCATCCTGGCGACGTTGGCCTCGGGATGGAGCGCATCGCCCTCCTCGAAAGCCCAGCCGAGGCGCGCCGCGAGCTCGTGGGCAACGGTCGACTTGCCCGCGCCCGACACGCCCATGACCACCAGGATCGGCGGACGGCCGCGATGGGCGCGCGCGCTGTCGAGGCGATGGACGCCCTGCCCGTCGGCGACGAACACCGGATCGGCGCGACTGATGAACAGGCCGCTCTCGACCACGCCGACGACGCGGCGGATGCGGTCCTCGAGTTGCGCCGGATCGGCGATGGGCCCGGCGAAGTGGCAATCGAGAATGCGGTTGCCGCCGTCGGTGACGAACAGGTCGCCCGCCGGCGTCAGGCGCGGCCGGACCTCTGCGGCGAACACTTCCAGGGCCGCCCGGGTGACTTCCAGCCCGAAGGTGACGACCTCGACCGGCACCGGGGCGTGCGTGCCCAGCCGATCGACCAGCTTGGCACCATCGACGACGATGGCGAGACGCCGGCTGGCGTTGGCGACGATCTTCTCACGCAGCAAGGCGCCGCCCAGTCCCTTGATCAGATTCAGGGTGCCGCGTTCGACCTCGTCGGCACCGTCGATCGTGAGGTCGATCTGCCGATGCTCTGCGAACGAGGACAGCGGAATGCCGGCCGCCCTCGCCTGCGCCGCCGTTCGCTCCGACGTCGGAATGCCGACGAAGCGCAGGCCCTGCCGATGTCGCCGGGCCAGCGCCTCGACCGCGAACGCCGCCGTCGAGCCGGTGCCAAGCCCGACAATCATGCCGTCCTCGACCAGCTCGACCGCCGCCTCCGCCGCCGCACGCTTCAGCGCGTCGCGATCGATTGGGAGGGCGGCGGCGCTCATGGCTTGGCGGCGCCCGCGGTGTTGCTTGTGCGGGCTGCGCCCGCGGCGGCGCTGGCGCGGATCGCGGCGATGGCCGCCTTGTAATCCTTGGTGTCGAAAATCGCCGAGCCGGCGACGATCGCGGTGGCGCCGGCCGCGGCGGCTTGCTGCGCGGTCGTCTCGTTCTCGCCGCCATCGACCTCGATCACCGGATCGAGGCCGCGTTGGGCGCACATCTCGCGGATGCGCCGGATCTTGGGCAGCATCTCGGGCAGAAAGGACTGCCCGCCGAATCCGGGATTGACCGTCATCACCAGGATGATGTCGCAGAGATGCAGGACATACTCGATGAGTTCCGGCGGGCTCGCCGGGTCGATCACCACGCCGGCTTTCTTGCCGAGCGCGCGGATCTGGCCGAGCACCCGATGCAGGTGGATGGTCGAGCCGGGCTCGGCCTGGACCAGCAGGTGGTCGGCGCCGGCGTCGGCGAAGGCAGCGACATAGCGCTCGGGCTCGACGATCATCAGATGGACGTTGAGCGGCTTTGCCGTCGAGCGGCGAATGGCCTTGAGCACGACCGGGCCGATGGTGATGTTGGGCACGAAACGGCCGTCCATCACGTCGACATGGATCCAATCGGCGCCGGCCGCGTCGACGGCGCGCACCTCTTCGCCCAGGCGCGCGAAGTCGGCCGACAGGACGGAGGGGGCAATGAGTATCGAAGCAGCCATCGTCTCCTCAATCACCAATTCCGGTCATCCTGAGCGAAGCGAAGGATCTCATGGAATGCCGACGAGCACACCGTTCGCAATCGTCATGAGATCCTTCGCTTCGCTCAGGATGACAGACCCTCCCCCGCCGCGGCGCGATCGACGAACCAGACGAGGTCGCCGACCGGCCTGACACGGGCTGCCGGCACGTCGCTGCCGCCGGCGCGGATCGTCCTGAAGATCGCGGCCTTCTCCTTGCCGGCCACCAGGAAGGCCACCTGCCGGCTGCTCTCGATCACCGGATAGGTCATGGTAATGCGAACCTCGGGCCGGCCGTGCGAGACGGCGGCGACCCAGCGCTTGCGCTCCTGCAGCACCGGCTCGCCGGGCAGCAACGAGGCGGTGTGACCGTCGGGGCCAAGCCCCAGCAGCGTTATGTCGAACAGCGGTTTCTCCGGATCCAGCGCCTCAGCGCCGTAGGCCGCCTTCAGCGTCTGCTCGTAACGCGATGCGGCCTCCTCCGGCGTGCCATCGGCCGGCACGGGATGGACGTTTCCCGCCGGCACCGGCGCCTTGGCCAGCATCGCCTCGCGCGTCATCCGGTAATTGCTCTCCGGATGATCGTAGGGAACGAACCGCTCGTCGCCCCAGTACCAGGAGACCTGTGACCAGGGGAAACGGCCTATGAATTCACTGGAGGCGAGCAACGCAAAGAGAGCCTTCGGAGTCGATCCGCCGGAGAGCGACACCCGGAAAGGGCCTTTCGCCGCAAGAGCCGCCGCCGTCATCCACTCGGCCACGTGGTGCGCGAGTGCCGCCGGATCGGGAAGTACTTCGATGCGCCCGTTCATCGCCATGCCTCACCTCAATCATGCGCCCAGGATGAAGCGTTCCATCGCCTTGGCGAAGCCTTCGTCGTTGTAGGACTCCGTGACGACGCCGGCCTGCGCCTTTGACCTGATCGGACGCATTGCCCATGGCGATACTGAAACCCGAGCGCTGGAACATCGGCACGTCGGTGGGCTGGTCGCCGATGGTGGCGATCTCCGCGGCCGGCACCCCAAGGTGTCGCGAGAGGAATTCCACGACCGCGCCCTTGTTGGCGTCCTTGTTGGTGACGTCGAGGTAATAGGGCTGCGAGCGGTTGGCCGTGGCGCGCTGCCCGAAGGTCGCCTTCGCATCGGCCTCGCACTGCTGAACCCTGTCCAGATCGTCGCTGACGCCGACGATCTTGGAGACCTGATCGAGCTTCTCGGCGACATCCGCCACCACCTTCGGCGAGAATTTCACGGTCCAGGCCTCGTGCTCGACATGCGGCCCATCGGCCTTGCCGACCAGCCAGTCGTTGCCGCGATAGACCCAGACATCGAGGCCGTGCGCCCGCAGCAGCTCGACCGACCGTGCGGCGACATCGGCCGGCACCGTCTTCTGGTCGATGATCGTGAAGTCCGGCTTGACGACGAGCCCGCCGTTGAAGCCCGAGATCGGCGTATCGATCTGAAGCGGATCCACCAGCATGGCCATGCCCTTGGCCGGCCGGCCGCTGGTCACGGCGAAGCGGATGCCGGCCCCGCGCAGGCTGTGCACGGCGGCCTGGGCGCGTTTGGTCAGCACCTTCTGCTCGGTGACGAGCGTGCCGTCCACGTCCGCCAGCACCAGGGAGATCTTTCGCTTCTCTGCCATCGTGACCTCAGTGGTGCTTATTCGAGGGGGCGCCAGGCGCGCCCGGCGCGCGCCAGCAATTCATCCGCTGCCGCCGGACCGTCGCTGCCCGCAGCATAGGTCGCAAGATCCTTGCCTGGGTTGCTCGCCCAATAGTCCATGATCGGCTGAACCGCGCGCCAGCCGGCCTCGATGTTGTCGGCGCGCTGGAACAGCGTCGCGTCGCCGATCATGCAGTCATAGATCAGCGTTTCGTACCCTGTATTGGGCGCCGAAGCGAAATAGGTCTTGTAGGCGAAGTCCATGCTGACGTTGCCGAGCGTCACCGTGGGGCCGGGACGCTTGGCGGCGAACTGGAGCGAGATGCCTTCGTCGGGCTGGATTCGCAGGATCATCCAGTTGGGATTCATCTGCTCCACATGCGTGCCGCGAAACAGCGTGTAAGGCGCCTGGTGGAAGCGGATGGCGACTTCGGTCCAGCGCCGCCGGAGATACTTTCCCGTGCGCAGGTAGAACGGCACCCCGGCCCAGCGCCAGTTGTCGATCTGCAGCTTCCAGGCGATGTAGGTCTCGGTGCTCGAATCGGGGGCAACGTTGGGTTCGCTGCGATAGGCCTGCGCCTGCTTGCCCAGGACGGTGCCGGCACCGTACTGGCCGCGCACGGCGTCCCTCATCGGCCATTTCACCGGACGTATGGCCTGGATGACTTCCGCCTTCTTGCTGCGGACGGCCTCGGCATCGAAGGAGATCGGCGGCTCCATTGCCGTCAGCGACAGCAGCTGGAACATGTGATTGGGCACCATGTCGCGCAGCGCGCCGGTCTGCTCGTAGAACTTGCCGCGCCGTTCCACGCCGACCGTCTCCGAGGCGGTGATCTGGACGTGGTCGATGTGCTGGCGATTCCACAGTGGCTCGAACAGGCCGTTGGCAAAGCGCAGCGCCATGATGTTCTGGACCGTCTCCTTGCCGAGGAAATGGTCCATTCGATAGATCTGATGCTCCTGCAGCGTCTTCAGGATCGCGGCGTTGAGCGCCTTGGCCGAGGGCAGGTCACGCCCGAACGGTTTCTCGATGACGACGCGCCGCCATTGTCCCTCCTCTTCCTTGACCATGTCCGCCGCCCCGAGGGCGGCCACGACGACGCTGAAAAAGCGCTCGGCGACGGCCAGATAGAAGAGATGGTTGCCCGACGTGCCGGCCGTCTTGTCGAGGCCCGCAAGATGCTCCTTGAGGTGGCTGTAGGTTTGCGGGTCCTCGAAGTCGCCTTGCAGGTAGGTCATGCGGTCGGTCAGCCATCGCCAGGCCGTCTCGTCGATGCGGTCGGCCTGGAACTCGCCCCCACCCTTGGCGACGAATTCGTTCATCATGTCGGTGAGGGTCTTGCGCCAATCGTCCACGGTCCTGTTCCCGTGGTCGACGCCGATCAGCCGGAAGCCGTCGGGCAGCCGCTTGGCGGTCACCAGATTGTAGAGCGCCGGCGTGACTAGGCGCTTGGTCAGGTCGCCTCCGGCGCCGAAGATCACCATGGCGCACGGGGGTGCAACGGGTACGGTCTCGGCCACCGCAACAGCCTTGGATCGATCGGACCTGTTCACCATGGCTTCTGCTTCCCCCTGCCGATCTCACTTGCGCCCGAGCATTTCCAAGGCCGCCGCGACGACCTTGTCGGGCTCGAAGCCGAACTTGCGCTGCAGCTCCTTGAGCGGTGCGGAGGCACCAAAGGCCTTCATGCCGATGACCCGGCCCTGGTCGCCTACATAGCGCTCCCAGCCCAGCGCCGATGCCTGCTCGACAGCAAGCCGCATCTTGACGGACGGCGGCAGCACTTCCTCGCGATAGGACTGGGGCTGGTGCTCGAAGATGTCCCAAGAGGCCATCGAGACCACACGCGAGCGGATGCCTTTGGCCGTCAGCGCCTCGTGCGCCTCGACGATCAGCGAAACCTCGCTGCCGGAGGCGATGAGGATGATCTCGGGCGGACCGCCGGGCGCGTCCGCCATGACATAGGCGCCCCGCGCGACACCGGCCGCCGAGGCGTACTTGCCACGGTCGAACGTCGGCAGAGGCTGGCGCGACAGCGCCAACACCGCCGGCTGGTGACGGAGCTGCACGATGTAGCGATAGGCCTCGACGACCTCATTGGCGTCGCCCGGCCGCAGCACCACCAAGCCGGGGATGGCACGCAATGAGACCAGCTGCTCGACCGGCTGATGCGTCGGCCCATCCTCGCCGTCGCCCATGGCGTCATGGGTGAAGACGAGGATGGTCGGCAGTTCCATGAGGGCGCTTAGCCGGATCGCCGGCCGGGCATAGTCGCTGAAGATGAAGAAGGTCGCGCCGAACGCCCGGAGCTTGGACAGCGACATGCCGTTCACGATCGCGGCCATGGCGTGCTCGCGGATGCCGAAATGGAAATTGCGGCCGCCGGGACTGCCCGGTTCGAAGTCGCCGGCACCGGCGAACTTCAATGTCGTCTTGTTCGAGGAGCCGAGGTCGGCCGATCCGCCGAGGAACCAGGGAATGTTCTGGGCAAGCACGTTCAGCACCTCGCCCGAAGCGTCGCGGCCGGCGATGCCTTTGGCATCGGCCTTGAAGCTCGGCAGGTTGCGGTCCCAATCCTTGGGCAATTCGCGCCGCTGCATCTGGTCGATCTCGGCGGCGAGCTCCGGGAACTGCTTGCGGTAGTCGGCAAAGAGCGCCTCCCAGCGCCGCCGCGCCTCGGCGCCGCGTGCGCCGATGCCCTTGTCGAACGTGTCCATCACGCCGTCGGGCACCAGGAACTTGGCATCCTCCGGCCAACCATAGGCGCGCTTGGTGAGCTTGACCTCGTCGTCGCCCAGCGGCTCGCCGTGGGCCGCCGCGGTATCGATCTTGTGGGGAGAGCCATAGCCGATGTGGCTGTCGAGGATGATCAGCGTCGGACGATCCGTGGTCTTGCGGAAGACCTCCAATGCGTCCTCGATGCGGGTCAAGTCGTTGGCGTCGCCGACGCGCAGCACGTTCCAGCGATAGGCGAGGAAGCGCGCGGCGACATCCTCGGTGAAGGTGATGCTGGTCTTGCCCTCGATGGTGATGTGGTTGTTGTCGTAGATCCAGCACAGGTCATCGAGCTGGAGGTGACCCGCAAGCGACGCCGCCTCCGAGCCCACGCCCTCCATCAGGCAACCGTCGCCGCAGATGGCGTAGACATTGTAGTCGAACAGCTCGAAGCCCGGCTTGTTGTAGCGGCTGGCCAGCCACTTGCGCGCGGTCGCCATGCCGACGCTGGTGGCGATGCCCTGCCCCAGCGGACCGGTCGTGGTCTCGACGCCCGACACCCAGTGATATTCCGGATGGCCCGGCGCCTTGCTGTCGAGCTGGCGAAAATGACGGATGTCGTCGAGCGTGACCGAGGGCTTGCCCAGGTTCTCGTAGTCGCCGTTCACGGCCTGGGTCCGCGTCAGGAAGAGCATCGACCACAGCAGCATCGAGGCGTGGCCGTTGGACAGCACGAAGCGGTCGCGGCCGGGCCAGATCGGATCCTTCGGGTCGAAGTTCAGGACCCGGTTCCACAGCGTGTAGACCAGCGGCGCCAGCGCCATCGGCGTGCCGGGATGACCCGACTTCGCCTGCTGGACCGCATCGATGGAGAGCGTGCGGATAGTGTTGATGGCGAGTTGGTCGAGCTCGTCGCTGGTCATGGTTCTCCTCTTCTCTTCCGGACCGCGCGCGTCTCGCGCGCTCATGAAGCGCGCGAGACGCGCGCGGTCCGGAAGATGTGTTCAAGATCCCGCCGGCTTCTCGATATGCCCGCCAAACTCATAGCGCATGGCCGAGAGCAGCTTGTCGGCAAAATCCGCCTCGCCGCGCGAGCTGAACCGTTCGTAGAGCGCCGACGACAGGACATGCGCCGGCACACCCTCGTCGATAGCCGCCTTGATCGTCCAGCGGCCCTCGCCGGAATCGGACACCCGGCCGGCGAACTTCGCCAGGTTCGGATCCTCGATCAGCGCCGCGGCCTGCAGGTCGAGCAGCCAGGAGGCGATGACGCTGCCGCGCCGCCACAGTTCGGCAATGTCGGGCAAGTTTAGATCGTATTGGTAGTGCTCAGGCTCGCGCAGCGGCGTGGTTTCGGCATCGACCTTGCCGATGCGCTTGCCGATATTGGCCGCCTTGAGAACCGCCATGCCCTCGGCATAGGCCGCCATGACGCCGTACTCGATGCCGTTGTGCACCATCTTGACGAAATGGCCGGCCCCGTTGGGCCCGCAATGCAGCCAGCCCTGCTCGGCCGTGCCGCCCGCCTTGTCGCGGCCCGGCGTGCGCGCGATGTCGCCGCGGCCGGGTGCCAGGGTGGTGAAGATCGGCTCGAGACGTTTCACCGTGTCGGTCTCGCCACCGACCATCATGCAGTAGCCGCGCTCGAGACCCCACACGCCGCCGCTGGTGCCGACATCGACATAGTGGATGGACTTCGGCGCCAGCTCCTTCGCGCGGCGGATGTCGTCGATATAGTAGGAGTTGCCGCCGTCGATCAGGATGTCGCCGGCCTCGAGGTGAGGCGCCAGATCGGCGATGGTCTTGTCGACCACGCCCGCCGGCACCATCAGCCAGACCGCGCGCGGCTTGCTGAGCGTCTTGACGAATTCCGCCAGCGAGCCGGCGCCGACGGCCTTCTCCTTCACCAGCTCGGCCACCGCGTTGGGCGACATGTCGAACACCACGCATTCGTGGCCGCCCTTCAGGAGGCGTCGCACCATGTTCGCTCCCATCCGGCCAAGGCCGATCATTCCCAACTGCATGGTCAACTCTCCTCAGGTGCCTTGCTTCATCTTGCGATAACGGCGGATCAGCGCGTTGGTCGAGCTGTCATGCTCGAGCTTGGGTTCGGCGGCGTCCACGAGTTCGGGGATGATGCGCTGGGCCAACGCCTTGCCGAGCTCGACGCCCCACTGGTCGAAGGAATCGATCTGCCAGATCGACCCCTGGGTGAAGACGCTGTGCTCGTAGAGCGCCACCAGCTTGCCGAGCGCGGCCGGCGTCAATTCATCGAGCAGGATGGTATTCGACGGACGATTGCCCTCGAACAGCCGGTGCGGCACCAGCCAGTCGGCCGTGCCCTCGGCCTTGACCTGCTTCGCCGTCTTGCCGAAGGCCAGCGCCTCGGCTTGGGCGAAGACGTTGGCCAGCAGCATGTCGTGATGCCGGCCGAGCGGATTGAGCGGATGGGCGAAAGCGATGAAGTCGCACGGAATGAGGCGCGTCCCCTGATGGATCAGCTGGTAGAAGGAGTGCTGCCCGTTGGTGCCAGGCTCGCCCCAGTAGATCGGGCCGGTGTCGTAATCCACCGGACTACCGTCGAGCGTCACGTGCTTGCCGTTGCTTTCCATGGTGAGTTGCTGGAGATACGCAGGAAAGCGCTTGAGGTACTGCTCGTAGGGAAACACGCCGACGGTCTGGGCGCCGAAGAAATTGTTGTACCAGAGGGCGAGCAGGCCCATCAGCACCGGCACGTTGCGCTCGAACGGCGCGGTGCGGAAATGCTCGTCGATCTCGTGGAAGCCGCCCAGCATGGCGCGGAAATTGTCCGGCCCGATGGCGAGCATGGTCGAGAGCCCGATGGCGGAATCCATCGAATAGCGCCCACCGACCCAGTCCCAGAAGCCGAACATGTTGGCGGTGTCGATGCCGAACTTCGTCACTTCCTGGGCGTTGGTCGAGACGGCGACGAAATGCCTGGCCGTCGCAGCCTGCTCGCCGCCGAGGCCGGCCAGCAGCCAGTCGCGCGCGGTGTGAGCGTTGGTCATGGTCTCGAGCGTGGTGAAGGTCTTGGAGGAGACGATGAACAGCGTTTCCGCCGGATCGAGGCCCTGCACCGCCTCGGCGAAATCCGTGCCGTCGACATTGGACACGAAGCGGAAGGTCATCGACCGTTCGCTGTAGTGCCGTGAGCGCTTCGTAGGCCATCACCGGCCCGAGGTCCGAGCCGCCGATGCCGATATTGATCACGTTGCGGATGCGCTTGCCGGTATGGCCCTTCCAGTCGCCGCTGCGCAGCCGATCGGCGAACCGGGACATCTTGTCGAGAACGTCATGGACCTCGGGCACGACATTCTTGCCGTCGTGCACGATGGAGGCGCCGCGCGGCGCGCGCAGGGCGACGTGAAGCACGGCGCGCTTCTCCGAGGTGTTGATCTCCTCGCCGCGGAACATGGCGTCGATGCGCTCGCGCAATCCCGACTCCTGGGCAAGCTGGAGCAGCAAGGCCAGGGTTTCGTCGGTGATGCGGTTCTTGGAATAGTCGAAATAGACTCCGGCGGCTTCGGCCACGAGCCTCTCGCCGCGCCCGCTATCCTTGGCGAAGAGCTGCCGCAGCTGGGTGCGCCTGATCTTCTGGTGATGCTTCTTCAGCAGCGCCCAGGCCGGGCGCAGGTGCAAAGCCGGTACGCTCATTGATTGTTCCCTCAGCTTGCCTTGCGAATCTGGACGCGCTTGGAATCGATGCGCTCCATCAGGTCGTTCCAGGACTTCACGAACGACGAAGCGCCCTCGTCCTGCAAGCGTTTGGCGAGCGCGTCGATGTCGATGCCCGCCTTGGCGAAGGTCGGCGAGAACCGTCTCGCAGTCGCCGCCATCCGATGCCAGCGCCTGGCCGACCTCGCCGTGATCGGCGAAGGACTTCAGGGTGCCCTCGGGCATGGTGTTGATCGTGAAGGGCGCCGCGAGCGCCTTCACATAGAGGGCGTCGGAGGCTTTCGGGTCCTTGGTGCCGGTGCTGGCCCACAGCAGGCGCTGGGCACGGGCGCCGCTGTTGGCAGCGCGCTGAAAGCGCGGCGAGGCGAGCAAGTCGAGATAGGCCTTGTAGGTGCGCTGGCCGATGGCGATGCCGAGCCGGTTGGTGAGCTCTGCCGGAACCTTGCCGGCGATCGCGACGTCCCAGCGGCTGATGAAGAGCGAGGCCACCGAGGCGACGGCCGGGTTCAGCCCAGCCGCGATCCGCCGCTCGACGCCGCGCAGGTACGCTTCGGCCGCCGCGACGTATTGCTCGCGGGAGAACAGCAGTGTGACGTTGACCGGCACGCCGGCAAAGATCGCCTCCTCGATGGCCGGCAGTCCTTCCGGGGTACCGGGAATCTTGATGAAGAGATTGGGCTTGCCGGCACGCTTGTGGAGGTCGACCGCGGCCGCCAGGGTGCTCTTCGTATCGTGCGCCAGGAGAGGCGACACTTCGAGAGACACCCAGCCGTCCACGCCATCGGTCCGGGCAAAGACCGGCTGGAACAGGTCGGCGGCACGGGTCAGATCCGCAAGCGCCAGCGGGAAGAACAGGTCCTCGGCCGACTTGGCCGTCGACGCCGACCGCGACACGTCCTCGTCATACATGGCGCTGTTCTTGATCGCATTGTCGAAGATCGTCGGGTTCGAGGTCAGCCCCGTCACCGTGAGATCGTCGATGTAGCGTTTCAGCGTGCCGCTGTTCAGCAGCTCGCGGGTGATGTTGTCGAGCCACAGGCTCTGGCCGACGTCGTGCAGCTTCTGGGTTGATTTCATCGCGTCACCTTCAGGCTGGATGTAAGGCGGCCGTGCGCAGCCGCGCCAAGTCGTAGTGGAGCAGATCCCCGATGCGTTCGATCGTCACGTCCGCCGGCGGCAAGGCGCTGATCACCTTGGCGTCGTATGCATACTGGCCCTGGCGCGGCAACACCGTGGTCACGCGCTCTCCCCAGACCTGCTTCACCGCATCCAGGATGCGCAGCTTGTCGTCGACGAGAACGTAGTGCTCGGCCGGGAAGCGCCGCTCGACGTCTTCCAGGGCCTCTTCCTTGTGGATGTAGATCAGCACGTTTCCGTCCGCGACCTTGGCCAGGCCCGCGTGCTCGACCTTGCGCGGCTGGAAGACGACATCGCCGTCCGACAGGATCACGGTCGGGGCCAGGCTGCGCAGACGCTTCAGCACCTCCAGGGCGTTCGGATAGAGCCGCTCGGCGAAAGGGTAATCCATGAGGTAGGAAGACATCGCCAGCAGCTCGATCTCGCGCGGGTGTTCGACGCGGAAGTTCTGCAGCGCACCGATATAGTCGCGGTAGCCCAGTTCCACCATCAGATCCTCCAGGATCCGCCAATAGCGATCGCGCGCAGCGACGCCATAGGTCCGCTCCAGATGATCCTTCAGGTCCTGTTGGATCCCGTCGTTGTCGACCAACGTGTTGTCAACGTCGACCAGGAAAACGAGTGGGTGAGGCTGTGTCATTCAGCACTTTCCATCACAGCTTCGACGTCCGGGCACCATGCGCGAACGGCATGCCAAAGACAAACGTCTTTCGAAGCAGCCGACGTCGCGAAAGTGACCCCACATCGTCCGAACGCAAAATGTTGGTTCTTTTGTGTCCGCCGGGCCCTAGAGACAGGCTTAACTCCAAGCGAGAGCGCCGACTTGCTTTCAGGAACAAAGACTGAAACGACAAGGTCGGGGGAGAAGCGCCATGCTTGGGATCGATCGCCGGAACAGGCCGCGGATGTCATGAGCGAGCCTGCAGCACAAAGCTCGGCCGCGCCCTCCCCGTTTCCCGCGATCGCCGATTACGCGTTCCTGTCGAACTGCCACACCGGCGCGCTCGTTGCCCCGGACGGGTCGATCGACTGGCTCTGCGTGCCGAGGTTCGATTCACCCAGCGTGTTCGCCGCCCTGCTCGACCGCCAGGCCGGCAGCTTCCGGCTGGCTCCCTTCGGCGTGACCGTGCCCAACTCGCGCCATTATGAACCGGGAACCAATACGCTCGTCACGACGTGGAACACGCGCGGCGGGTGGGTGGTGGTGCGCGACGCGCTCACCATGGGGCCGCGTAGCGGCGAGGATGGCGTGACGCCGTACACCCGACCGCCGGCCGACGACGGCGCCGACCATATGCTCGTCCGCACCGTGCAATGCATCGAGGGCCGGGTCGAGATCGAGTTGGCCTGCGATCCGGTCTTCGACTACGGCCGCACATCGCCAAAGTGGACCTTGCTCGAGGGCAACAGCCGGGTGGCCGATGCGATCGTCGGCGACCAGAGACTTCGCCTGCAAGCCAGCATCCCTCTCGGCATCGAGGGCGACAGCGTGCGTGGCCGCCACACGCTCAGCACCGGCGAGGAGATGTATTGCGCGCTGTCGTGGGCCGAGGGGTCGGCCTCCCCCGCGACCACCGACGACGCCAACGCCCGCATGACGGCGACGACCCGTTTCTGGCGCACCTGGATCGGCCGCGCCCGCATTCCCGATCACCGCTGGCGATACCTCATCATGCGCTCGGCGCTCGTCATCAAGGGGCTCACCTACCTGCCGACAGGGGCCACGGTTGCCGCGCTGACGACTTCCCTGCCCGAGACTCCCGGCGGCGAGCGCAACTGGGACTACCGTTACTGCTGGATGCGCGATTCGACGTTCACGCTGCAGGCGCTTCATTGGCTGAACCTCGACTGGGAAGCCAACGAGTTCATGGAATTCGTCGCCGACCTCAAGCCCAACGACGACGGCGCCCTGCAGATCATGTACGGCATCGACGGCCGCCGCGATCTCACCGAGTTCACGCGCGACGACCTGTCCGGCTACGGCGGCGCGCGCCCCGTACGCATCGGCAACGGTGCGTTCGACCAGCGCCAGAACGACGTCTTCGGCGCCGTGCTGGGATCCATCCTGCTGCATACGCGGCGAAGCCAGAGATTGCCGCGCCGTCTGTGGCCGATCGTCCAGTCGCAGGCAGAATGTGCCGCGCGGGTGTGGCGCGAGCCGGACCAGGGCATCTGGGAGGCGCGCGGCGCGCCCCGACACTATGTTTCATCGAAGCTGATGAGCTGGGTCGCCCTCGATCGGGCGGCCCGCCTGGCAGAGATCCGCGGTGCTCCCGACCTGACGAAGAAGTGGCAGGCAATCGCCAACGAGATCCGGGCCGATATCCTGGACCACGGACTGACCGAGAAGGGCGTCCTGCGTCAGCACTATGAGACCGATTCGCTGGACGCCTCGACCCTGCTGGCGGGGATCGTTGGCTTCCTGCCCGCCAACGACGAGCGGTTGCGCAGCTCGGTAATGGCCATTGCCGACAATCTCACCGAGCACGGCTTCGTGCTGCGCTATCGCACCGAGGAGACCGACGACGGTCTGTCGGGCAAGGAGGGCACGTTCCTGATCTGCTCGTTCTGGCTCGTCTCCGCGCTCACCATCATCGGCGAGGTCCAGCGTGCGCGCGACCTGATGGAGCGGCTGCTGCGCATCGCCTCGCCGCTCGGGCTGTACGCCGAAGAGTTCGACGTTGCGACCGGCCGCCATCTCGGGAACTTCCCCCAAGCCTTCACGCATCTGGCGCTGATCGAGGCCGCGTCGCGGATCGTTTACTCGGAGCGGCTGGACGAGTTCACCTGAGCCGCCGCAGCGGAGCGGACGTCAAAGCCCCAGCAGCGTCGCGGCGTTGGCGTCGGGAAGGCCGCTCAGCAAGGCAACGAGGCCGATCAGGGCGGCCGGCCACCATTCAGCCAAACGGCTGTAGGCCGGGCGGTGGAAGGTCCTCTGCGACTCAATCTGGAGATACATGGGAGGAACCCTTTGGTGATCAATATGCGTCAACAATATGGCTGAAGACTATGAAATATCTCACTGATATTCAAGGGAATTCTGCAAATACTTAAAGTGAAACTTTACTTTGGAAAGTTTCACAGCCTCAGAGGCCTTTTCCTGAGGTTTTTCAATTAACTAGAGCGGAATGCGATGAGATGGAACCGCGCGCCGGTTCCATCTCATTGCATTCGCGCGCACCGGGGATGCGTGTTGCAAGAGGCATGATGGGTCCCAGCTGGACCCATCATGCTCTAAGCGGAACTACTCAGCTGCGGCGGACAAATTGAACTGCAGCTCGGCCAGTCGGGCGTAAAGGCCGTCGCGGCGGACCAAGTCGGCGTGGCGGCCGACGTCGACAACCTGGCCGTGGTCGACCACGACGATCCGGTCGGCTTTCTGCACGGTCGCCAGGCGGTGGGCGATCACCAGGGTGGTGCGGCCCGTCATCAGCCGGTCGAGCGCCTGCTGCACCGCCAGCTCGCTTTCCGCGTCGAGGGCGCTGGTCGCCTCGTCGAGCAACAGGATGGCGGGGTTGCGCAGCACGCCGCGGGCGATGGCGATGCGCTGGCGCTGGCCGCCCGACAGCCGCACGCCGCGCGCCCCGAGGTCGGTGGCGAAGCCCTGCGGCAAGGCCTCAATGAAGCGCAGTGCCGAGGCCGTCTCGGCGGCGGCGCGCACCTCGGCGTCGCTGGCGTCGGGCCGGCCGTAGCGGATGTTCTCGGCCACCGAGGCGGTGAACAGCACCGGCTCCTGCGGCACGATCGCAAGCGCGCTGCGCAGGTCGGCGAAGCGCAGGTCGCGGATGTCAACGCCGTCGACGCGGATCGTGCCCGATTCGGGATCGTAGAAGCGCAGCAGCAGGTTGAAGACGGTGGTCTTGCCCGCCCCCGAGGGGCCGACGATCGCCACGGTCTCGCCCGGCGCGACAGTGAGATCGAAGCGGTCGAGTGCCAGCGAGTCAGGCCTGGTGGGATAGCGGAACGAGACATCCTCGAAACGCACGCTGCCGCTCGGCGGCTTGGGCAGAGGTTTCGGATTCGCGGCCTCGAGGATGGCGGGCGGCTCGGCTTGCAGCTCCGCCAGGCGCTCGGCGGCGCCGGCAGCGCGCTGCAGATCGCCGATGGTCTCGCTGATGGCGCCGCCCGAGCTCGCGACCAACACGGCATAGAAGACGAAGGCGGTGAGATCGCCGGCGCTGATGCGGCCGTCCAGCACGTCGTGGCCACCCATCCACAGCAGGAAGCCCACGGCGGCGAAGACGATGAAGATCACCAGCGTCGTCATGACGGCGCGCTGGGCGACGCGGCGGCGGGCCGCGTCGAAGGCGCGCTCGGTCGCCTCGCCGAAGCGCTGGGTGGCACGCTCCTCCTGGGCGAAAGCCTGCACGGTGCGCACCGCGTCGAGCGTCTCGCCGCCTTCCGATACCATGTCGGCCATGCGCGCCTGGGCCTCGCGCGACAGCCGGCGGACCTTGCGGCCGAACAGGATGATGGGCGCCACCACCAGCGGCACCACGGCCAGCACCAGCAGGGCGAGCTTGGGATTGGTGATCACCAGCATGGCGACGCCGCCCACGCACATCAGCGAATTCCTGAGCGCCACCGAGGCCGACGAGCCGATCACCTGCTCAATCAGCTGGGCGTCGGCCGAGATCCGGCTCATGACGTCGCCCGAGCGCTTGATCTCGAACCAGGCCGGCCCCAGCCGCACGACGTGGCCGAACAGGTCGCGGCGCAGGTCGCCCACGACGCGCTCGCCCAGCCACGACACCAGGTAGAAGCGCGCGCCCGAGGCGATCGCCAGCACCACGGCGACGGCAATCAGCGAGGCCAGGGCGTAGTTCAGGATGTCGGGCCGGCCCTGGGCGAAGCCGCGGTCGATCAAGGCCCGAAGGCAGGCGCCGAAGGCCAGCACGGTACCGGCCGCGATCAGGAGCGAGAAGACGGCCAGGACGGTCCGGCCGCGATAGGGCCGCAGATAAGGTCCAAGCAGCCTGAGGCCGGCAAACCGGTTCATTGCGGCCGCCACTCCAGCGCCACGCCCAGCTCGGCCGACAGATGGGCGAGGAGGTCGGGGCCGCCGCGGGTGTCCTTCCACTGGCCGGAGGCCGTGTCGAAGGCATAGTGCCGGGCTCCGCTCTGCGGCGAGCTCAGCCAAATCTGCCGGGTTGGTGCATGTTTGTTCACGACCCAGGTGCCCCCACCGGATTTAGCGTCGCCGTCGACGGTCAGGATGCCGCCCTGCAGCTCGGCATCGGCATGGGTGCCGATGCCCTCCTCGAGGGCGGCAAGCAGGCTGTCGGCAAGGCTTTCAAAGGCTGATTGGCTCATCGGCACGGCCGGTCTACAGGCCCGTTTGGTCGCGGACAACAGCGATATTGCCTTCAGAATCAAGCTCCTCTCCCCCGCTAGGGGGAGAGGTTGGGAAAGGGGGTTGCGCACAGCCTTCGAAGCCCCCTCTCCTAGCCTCTCCCCCTAGTGGGGGAGAGGAACTTGAACTGAAATTTGGACAGTGGCGCATAGGCTTGTCCTCGTCCCTCGCCGCCTGTATACCCGCCGCCTTAATCGCGCCGGCCGGTCGGCAATCGGCCCCACATGCGCTGGAGAGAATTCATGAAAGAGAAGATCCACCCCGACTACCACAAGATCACGGTGACGATGACCGACGGCACGTCTTTCGAGACGAAGTCGACCTGGGGCAAGGAAGGCGCCACCCTGCGCCTCGACATCGATCCCAAGACCCATCCGGCGTGGACCGGGGTGCGCCAGTCTGTCGATCGCGGCGGCCGCGTGCAGCGCTTCAAGGACCGATTCGGCATGACCGGCTCCGCCGAAGGCGGCGTCGGCGCGGGCACCAAGTCGAGCGGCGCCAAGCCGGAAGCGACCCCAGCTAAGGGCGCAGCCAAGAAGAAGTAAGGCCGGGCTTCTCCGAAGCCTCTGCTACACTCCGTTTCCGGATTTTTGGGGAGACGGTGTGGTGAAGTCGTCCATTCGAGTCGTCTGTGCGCACGATTGTCCCGACATGTGCTCGCTCATAGCCCATGTCGAGGACGGCAAGATCGTGCGCGTGCAAGGCGATCCAGACCATCCGTACACGGCGGGATTCGCCTGCGGAAAGGTCAACCGCGACGCCGACCTCGTTAACTCCCCCGAGCGCATCAAGACGCCGCTCAGGCGCACCGGCCCGAAAGGGTCGGGCCAGTTCACGCCGATCACCTGGGACCAGGCGCTCGACGAGATCACGGCCAGGTGGAAGGCGATCATCGCCGAGAGCGGTCCCCTCGCCCTGCTGGGCTACGCCTACTCCGCCCATCAGGGCCTGATGAACCGCGGGTTGGTGAACGGCCTGTTCCATGCACTGGGCGCCTCGCGCCTGATGGCCGGCACGGTGTGCGACACGTGCTGCGAGACGGCGTGGGAAATGACGGTCGGCCCCGTCGGCGGCGCCGATCCCGAGGATGTCGTTCATTCCGACCTGGTGATCTCCTGGGGTGCGGACCTCGCCGCCACCAACGTGCATTTCTGGGCGCTCGCCGAGGAGCAGAGGAAGAAGCGCGGCGTGCCGATCGTGGTGATCGATCCGCGCCGCACGCGCAGCGCCAAGGCGGCCGACCTCTATCTGCCGATCCGCATCGGCACCGATGCCGCGCTGGCGCTCGGCATCATGCACATCCTGGTGCGCGACAAGCTCGCCGACCGCGACTACATCGCAGAGCACACGCTGGGCTTCGACAAGGTCGAGCGCGAGATCCTGCCGAAGTTCGAGCCGCAGCGCGTCGCCGAGATCACCGGCCTCGCCGCGGCCGACATCGAGAAGCTCGCGGCGATGTACGGCAAGGCCAAGGCCGCGATGATCCGGCTGGGCGAAGGCATGACGCGACTGACGCATGGCGGCCAGGCTCTGCGCACCGTGGCGCTGCTGCCGGGCGTGTCGGGCCACTATGCCGTCCGGGGCGGCGGCGCGCTGCTGCTGACTGCGGCCTCGTGCGACCTCAACTACGCCGCCATCCGCCGGCCCTCTGGGCCGGCCGCGACGCGCAACGTCAATCACCTGCGCCTGGGCGAAGAGCTTTTGAACATGAAGGACCCGCCGATCCGCGCGCTCTACGTGTCGGCCAACAATCCAGTGGTGACCTGCCCCGAGGTGCACAAGGTGCAGAAGGGTCTTTTGCGCGAGGACCTGTTCACCGTGGTGCACGATCCCTTCATGACCGACACGGCGAAGTACGCCGACATCGTGCTGCCGGCGGCAAACTACCTCGAGACCGACGATCTCTATCGCGCCTACGGCGCCTACTGGATGCAGTGGGGTCGCCAGGCGGCCAAGCCGCAGGGCGAGGCGCGGTCGAACTTCGACGTCGCCCAGGCGCTGGCCGGGCGCATGGGCCTCAGCGACGTGATCTTCAGCCTCGCCCCGCAGGACGCGGCCAAGGAACTGTTCAAAGGCGCGACCGGCCCTGCCGCCGCCGCCGATCCGGCCAAGCTGTTCGCCGGCGAGCCGATCCACATCGTCCATCCCTTCAATGGCCAGCCGTTCAAGACGCCGTCGGGCAAGCTCGAGTTCTATTCGGAACAGCTCGCCAAGCAGGGCATCTCGCCGGTGCCCGACTGGAACGAGGATCCAGCCGAAGTGGCCGAAGCCGCCAAGTGGCCGCTGCGCCTGCTGACGGCGCCGGGCTACTTCCAGGCGCACACGGCGTTCTCGGGCGTGGGCTTCCTGCGCCAGCGCGAGGGCAAGCCGTTCTGCGTGCTGCATCCCGAGGACGCGGCCAAGCGCGGCCTCAAGCAGGGCGACGAGGTGCGCCTGTTCAACGGCCGGGGCGAGATCGGCCTGGTGCTGCAGGTGGGCGACGACATCCAGCCCGGCGTCGTGCTGGTACCGGGACAACGGCCGACCAGCGAGGCCGTGTCGGGCACCATCAACATGCTCTGCTCCGACCGCTACACCGACATGGGCGAAGGCGCCACGTACCAGAGCACCTGGCTCGACGTCGGACCGTGGAAGAACTCATAGTCTTCCGGACCGCCGGCTTCCAGCCGGCTCATGGCGGAGCGCGGACCTCCAGGTCCGCATCATGATCATGAGCGGACCTGGAGGTCCGCGCTCCGAAGAATGATGAGCCGGCTGGAAGCCGGCGGTCCGGAAGAGAAGAGTTAGACGAACCGGTGCTGCGTGCGCTCGCGCCTGGCGAGCTTCGGCACTGCCTGGCCCACGATCAGCGTCTTGAAGTGATCGGTCTGCTGATGGTCGGCGAAGGCCGCCTCGTCCTTGAAGACCTCGTAGAAGAAGAACTTGTGCGGCTCGCTGGTCGACTGGTGGATCTGGAACGCCTTCACGCCCGGCTCGCGCTGGGCCTGCGGCAGGAACTGGCGGACGATCGCCTGCACGGCGTCGACCTCCTCGGGCTTGGCTTCCCAGAAGGCGGTGACGACGAGACCATCCTTGAATGTGTGAAGATCAGCCATGATTTGCTCCATCGATTGACGATGGCGCGACCATAGGGGCCGCCTTCCAGCCGTTGCTTCGGCAGCGGTCGAAGCGAGCGCGGCGCCTTAGGAAAACGTCAGCGGCTTGTCCTCGTCGCCACGGCCGCGGGCGAAGATCTCCAGCGCATTCGGCCGCTCCCAGACGATCTCGAGCAGATTCTTGTCGGGATCGTGGAAGTAGATGCTCTTCTGGCTGACATGGTCGATCGCGCGCAGGATCGTCACGCCCGCCGACTGCAAAGCGAAGTACGCATCCCTGAGATCGTCCTCGGTCTCGACGGCAAAGGCGATGTGCCGGACCCCGAGGCCGTTGCGGCCCGCGAGATCCTCGTCGGACGTAGCAACCGCTTCGGGGTTGGTGCACTGGAAGAGGTCGAAGGTGTTGCCGAGCCCGCCGATCGATAGGAACAGACCACCATGGTCGGGATCCTGCTCCAGGACCTTGAAGCCCAGCAGGCGGGTATAGAAGTCCTTCGACTTTTCGAGATCACGCACCGAGATGAGCACGTGACCCAGGCGCTGCAGCTTGATCATGCCGTCAGCATACACGCCTGCCGCGCCATCGCATGCCTTCGCATTGCACATAAGCTGAGGTTCAGCTCAGCCGGATGAGCGGCTCGGGCCACGCGGCGCCGCGCGCCGCCCGGAGCGCGGCGGTATCCATGTAGACGGTCTCCTCGGCGATGCGTCCGTCGCGCAGGCGGAACTTGTCGACGCCGCGCCAGTCGATCCGCTGGCCGCCGGCGGTGCGGGTGGCCTGCCACTCGACGATCACGACCTCGCCCCTCGCCGTCCAGTCCAGCAGTTGCCAGACGTGATCGGGCGCGGTCTGGCGGACCAGCTCGGTCAGGCGGCCCAGTTCCTTGCCCGCGACCGGCCGGTCGTAGAGCGGCGACCGCAGGATTCCGTCGGGATGCCACAGCGCCAGGAAGGCCTCGGGGTCGCGCGCCGCCCAAGCGGCAGCGAAACGGCTGACGAAATCCTGAATGTCCACATCGTTCATCGTCGTCTCCTTCTGGATGAGCGAGACCTAGATGGGCGATGATGCGTCGTCTGGCGGAGTTCGGACCCTACATGCCCATGGCAAACCGACTGATCCTCGATACCGACGGCGGCGTCGACGACGCCCAGGCGCTGCTGCTGCTGATCGCCGCCGGCCGCGCGCCGGACGCCGTCACGACGGTGTACGGCAACGTCAGCCTCGAGGCGGCGACGAAGAACGTGCTGGCCATCCTGGCCGCCGCCGGGGCGCACATCGAGGTGCACGCGGGCGCGGCCCAGCCGCTGGTCGAGACCCGGATCGACGCCCGTCACGTCCACGGCGAGGACGGGCTGGGCGGCGCGCCGCGTCCGGCCGAGACCCGCGACCTCGCCGGCGCTGACGCCGTGCAGTTCTTCACCGCCACGCTGACGGCGGCGGCTGCCGCGGCCGACCCTGTCGATCTGCTGATGGTCGGCCCGCTCACCAACCTCGCGCTGGCGTTGCGGCGCACGCCGGGCATCGTGGGCGGCATCGGCCAGCTCACCGTCATGGGCGGCACCTTGTACGGCCGCGGCAACGTCACCCCGGCCGCCGAGTTCAACATCTTCTGCGATCCCGAAGCGGCGGCCATCGTGCTCGGTGCCGGTCTCGACACCACAATCGTTCCCTGGGAGCCGTGCGTCGGCCACTTCCTCGAGGGCAGCGACATCGACCGTATGCTCGAAGCGGCTCCCGACAGCGACTACAAGGCCTTCGTGCGGGCTCTGATGGAGCACGACCGCAGCCGGCACGTACGCGAGGGCAAGGGTGATCGCCTCTTCCTGATCGATCCCCTGGCGGCGGCGGTCGTGGTGGAACCCTCCATCGTCACCAAGGCGGTGCGGGCGTCGGTCGGCGTGTCCCTCGCGCCCGGCATCACGCGGGGCATGACCGTCGTCGACCCGTCGGGCCGGCTCGGCACCCCGCCGGTCACCCTGGTCGAGGAGGTACGGCAGGACCGTCTTGCGGCGCTGGTCGCGGCATCCCTCACCTGGATGCCGCCGAGGGCATAATTTTTCCTATGGCTGCCGTGCAGGCGATTTTCTTTTCCCTTGGCACGAAATGAGCTTAGCTGTTGGGCGACAGGAACTTTCGGCGAGAGGGAATGGCAGGCAAGGCGAAACCGGTGGTCGGCATTATCGGCAATGCCCAGGTCGTGAACGACCGGCACAACGTGCAGGTCGTGGGGCAGCGCAATATGCGGGCGATCGCCGAAGTCGCGGGCGCCCTGCCCCTGATGTTCGCCGGCACGCCGGACATCACCGATGTCGACGCCCTGCTGGGTGCGGTCGACGGCATCCTGCTGACGGGAGCGCGCGCCAATGTCCATCCGACCTGCTTCGGGGTCGAACCCGATGCCCGGCACGAGCCCTACGACCATCATCGCGACGCCATGGCGCTGTCGCTGATCAAGGCCTGCATCGAGCGTGGCCTGCCGCTGTTCGGAATCTGCCGCGGCCTGCAGGAGATGAACGTGGCCTTCGGCGGCACGCTGCATCCGGAGATCCGCGACATCCCCGGCCGCATGAACCATCGCATGCCGCGGCTGGAGAACGGCGAGATCCATCCCGATCCGGAAGTGGTGTTCGCCGATCGCCACGAGGTGCGGCTGGCAACCGATGGCGTCTTCGCCAGGATGCTGGGCCGCGATTCGATCCGCGTGAATTCGCTGCACGGCCAGGGCATCCTCGAGCCGGGCGAACGCGTCGTCGTCGAGGGCATCGCCGAGGACGGCACGATCGAGGCCATCCGCATCGCCGACGCGCCCTCCTTCGCCCTCGGCGTCCAGTGGCACGCCGAGTACGACCCCCAGAGCAATCCCATCAACCGCGCCCTGTTCGAGGCCTTCGGCAAGGCGCTCGTGGAGAGCAAGAAGGCGGCTTAGCTGGGGGCGCGCCACTCCAGCGGCGCATCCCAGTTTAAGAAGTCCGCCGGCGCAGCTGCATCAGGCGTACGCCCGCAACGACGGCGGCGAGTGCTGCCAGCACGAAGCTCATCGGCACCCAGAACGCCGCTTCGGCAACATCGGTGCGGGTCAATCCAGCCGATAGGCCGGCGGCATTGGCCGCGAGGCCGGCGAGCGCCGCGCCGAGCGCGAAGCCGGTCTGCTGCACGGTCGCCAACGATGAAGCGGCAAGATTCTCCTCGCCCGCCCGCGCGCCGCTCATGACCCTCTGGGCAATGAAGGCCCAGCACGCG
Source organism: uncultured Alphaproteobacteria bacterium (assembly GCA_963809025.1). Lineage (GTDB taxonomy): Bacteria > Pseudomonadota > Alphaproteobacteria > Reyranellales > Reyranellaceae > Reyranella. Next base: position 197,667 of record CAWEIE010000051.1, read on the forward strand.
CCGATGCCGGCGCCGACCAGCGCAACCGCCGGAAAGACGATCGGCGCCGGCTTCAGCGGCATCAACAGGGCGACGCCGAGCAGACCCACCGCCATCATGAGCGGTCCCGCGATCAACAGGCGGTCGCTGCGTTGCTCCGGCGTGCCGGCGACGATCAACGACATGCCCGTCCAGCCGAACGAAGCGCCCGCCACCATGTAGCCCGCCTCCAGCGGATCGAGGCCGTGCAGCGATTGCAGGAAGATCGCCACGAAGATCTGCAGCGGGCTGTAGGCAATCGCGACCAACAGGCAGAGCCACAGTCCCACGCCTGTGATGCTGCCGAACGAAAAGGCGTCGGTCGGCAGCAGCGGCTGAGCGGCGCGGCGATCAATCGACATGGTCAGCACCAGGGCGGCAATGGCTCCCGCCAGCAGCAGGAGCTTGGCCGGCATGCCGGGCGCGATCGCCATCAGCGACATGGCGGCGATCGCGGCGCAGATCAGCAGCACGCGCAGGCCCGGGACGCGCGCGCTGGCGCCGCTCGTGGCGCTCCGCGGCAGGGCGCGCAGGGCGACGACCACCAGGATCACGGCCATCGCCGTGACGGCGAAGAAAGCCCCGCGCCAGTCGCCGTAGCGGGCGAACAGGCCGCCGACCAGCGGGCCGACCAGGATCGACATGCTCCAGGCGCCGGAGAGCAGAGCGAAGCCGCGCGCCCACAGGTTCTCGGGAAAGGTGCTGCGCACCAGCACGTAAGCCATCGCGGTCAGCAGGCCGCCGCCGAAACCCTGCACGAAGCGGCCGGCGACGACCTGGCCCATCGTCGGCGCCAGCGCGCAGGTGAGCGCGCCCAGGCCGAAGATCGCGGCACCGGTGCAGAACACCGTGCGCGCGCCCAGGATCGACGTCAGGTAGCCGGTGCAGGTCGCCGCCACGATCGACGAGGCGAGGAAGGCGGAGGACGTCCAGCTCATCAGCGTGGCGCCGCCGAGATTGTCGACGACGCTCGGCAGCACCGTGGCCAGCATCAGCACGTTCATGGAATGCAGCAGCACGCCGCCCACAAGAACCGCCACAGCGGGCAGCCAGGCCGGGCGCAACAGGGCGCTCCAGCCGGTCTCGACCGTTTCCTCCGACATTTCGAGGTCGAATGACCATGTCCGCGGCACAGGGTCAAACGACGGCCTTTCATACCTCACCTGGGCGTGAGGTATGGGCTGGGACATAGAGGTCCGAAAATCGCGAGCGACAGCCGCGTGCGCGTACTAGATTCCCGTCATGGAACTGCATGATCGCCGTACCTACTACCGCGCCTTCCAGAGCCATGACGCCCGCTTCGATGGCCGCGTGTTCGTGGGCGTCACCTCGACCGGCATCTACTGCCGGCCGATCTGCCCGGCGCGCTGTCCCAAGTTCGAGAACTGCCGCTTCTTCGCGTCGGCCGCAGGCGCGCAGGAGGCAAGGTTCCGCCCCTGCCTGCGCTGCCGGCCCGAGATCGCGCCCGACCTCGCCTTCTGGCGCGGCACCGCCAACACGGTGAGCCGCGCACTGGCATTGATCGCCGACGGCGCGCTCGACGGCGAGGACAGCGATGTCGAGACGCTGGCCGAGCGGCTGGGCGTCGGCGGCCGCCAGCTGCGCCGCCTGTTCCAGCGCCACCTCGGCGCCTCGCCCATCGCCGTCGCCCAGACGCGGCGCGTGCTGTTCGCCAAGCAGCTCCTGCACGACACGCATCTGCCGATGGCCGAAGTGGCGCTAGCGTCGGGCTTCGGCAGCGTGCGCCGCTTCAACGAGACCTTCCGCGACCTGTTCGGCCGCCCGCCCAGCGCGTTGCGCCGCAAGGGCGGCGTCGACAATTCCGCGCGCGAAGGCGTGACGCTCCGGCTCGCCTACCGCCCGCCCTACGACTGGCCGGGCATGCTGGCGGCATTGTCGTCGCGCGCGACACCTGCCGTGGAATGGGTCGACCGGAACACCTGGCATCGCCGCATCGATCTCGACGGCAAGCAGGGCAGCGTCGCGGTCGCCCATCTGCCGGCGCGCAATTCGGTGATGGTCACCATCCACTTCCCCTGCGTGAAGGCCCTGCCCTCGATCGTGGCCCGCGTGCGCCGCGTGTTCGACCTCGGCGCCGACATCGCCACCATCGACAGCCACCTCGCGCGCGATCCCAGGCTCGCGCCGCTGATCAGGAAGCGCCCTGGCCTGCGCGCGCCAGGCGACTGGGAGCGCGAGACCATGGCTGTCGTGCAGGACAACGCCCCGCCCGCCTGGCGGCCGTGGCACGCCTACGCTCACCAACATCTCAGGATGGCCAACCATGGTTGAACCCCTCACCCTGCTGGTCGACCGGCTGCAGACCCCGATCGGCGAACTGCTGATCGTGGCCGACAACGCCGGCAAGCTGCGCACCATCGACTGGACCGATCACGAGGCGCGCATGCGCCAGCTGCTCGACCGCTATTACGGCAAAGGCGGCTATGCGCTGCGGTCGGCGCGCGATCCCGGCGGCCTGACGAGCGCCATGCGCGACTACTTCAAGGGCGACATCGGCGCGATCGACCGCCTGCCGGTCGACGACACCGTCGGAACGCCGTTCCAGAGAAGCGTCTGGCGGGCGCTGCGCAAGATCAAGAGCGGCAAGACCATCAGCTATGCCGAGCTGGCGCGGCGCATCGGCAAGCCCAGGGCGGTGCGCGCCGCCGGCCTCGCCAACGGCCAGAACCCGGTCAGCATCGTCGTGCCTTGCCACCGCGTGATCGGCTCGAACGGCACGCTGACGGGCTACGGCGGCGGCCTGCCACGCAAGAAATGGCTCCTGGAGCACGAAGGCGCCTTGGCGCGATGATCGCATATGGGTGACAATCGCGTTGATCGAACGCGGAGCTCACCTGATGCGCTATGGCTTCTATCTTCCCACTCGCGGCCCGACAGCCACGCGTGCCGACATCCTCAGGCTGGCGCGCGAAGGCGAGCGGCTGGGCCTGCACTCGGCGATGATCGCCGATCACATCGTCTTCCCGGTGGAAAGTGAATCGCCCTATCCCTACACGCTCGACGGCAAGCATCCCGGCACCGGCGATGCGCTCGAGACCTTCTCCATCCTGGGCGTGGTGGCCGGCGCCACGGAGAAGCTGCGGCTCGTCACCTCCGTCCTGGTGCTGCCCTATCGCAACCCGGTGCTCACGGCGAAGATGGTGGCCTCGCTCGACGTGCTGTCGGGCGGCCGCGTCACGCTGGGCGTCGGCGTCGGCTGGCTGAAGGAGGAGTTCGAGGCGTTGGACAGCCCCGACTTCGAGCGGCGCGGTGCGGTGACCGACGAATGGATCGCGATCTTCAAGCAGCTGTGGAGCCGCTCGCCCGCGAGCTTCGACGGCAAGTTCTACAAATATGCCGACATACGCTGCGAGCCGTTTCCCCTGCAGAAGCCGCATCCGCCGATCTGGGTCGGCGGCCATTCGAAGGCCGCGTTGCGCCGCACGGCGCGGCACGGCGACGGCTGGCACCCCGTGGGCGCCATCGCCGCCTCGCCGCTGCCGCCGCAGGAGATGCGCGCGCACCTGCAGACACTGAAGCAGATGACCGAAGCCGAAGGCCGCGACTTCTCCAAGCTCACCATTTCCTACAAGGCGCCGCTCTACGACACGAGCGTGCCGGATCGCGATGGCAGCCGCCGCAGCTTCTCCGGCACCGCCGACGAGATCGCGGGCGACATCCGCTCGTTTGCCGCCATCGGCGTGCATGAGCTGATCTTCGACTTCCGCGGCAACTCGATCGACGCCAGCGTGGCAGGCCTGCAGCGCTTCGCAGCGGAGGTGATCCCGCTGGTCAGCTGACATCTCTCTCCGAGACATGCTCAGGTTCCTCTCCCCCTAGCGGGTAGGGCGATCGCATATGGCGATTTCCGTCGTCTCGACCGGAGCGCGAAGCGCGGAGCGGAGAGACCTTCTGTCCACGATAAGTGGCCTATTGTGGACGGAAGGTCTCTCCGCTCGGGACGGAGCTTGCCCCGAGCGAAGTCGAGGGGGCCCTCGGTCGAGACGACGGAAGTGGGCATATGCGATCGCCCTGCCCTAGCGGGGGAGAGGAACCTGAGCATGCGGGGGACGAGGTGTGAGGGCCGAACCGCTCGCCGACAGGAAGGTGAAGACAGCGAACCGTCGTCCGCGCGTCAGCGGCACGACCTCGTGCAGCAGCGACGAGGAGAAGACCAGCGCGCCGCCCGCGACCGGCCGGTAGAGCTCGCGGCCGAACTCGGGGAAACGCAGCTCGCCGCCGGCGTACTCCTCGTCGGGATTGAGGTTGAGGCTGAGCGCGAACTGGCGATGCGCGGTATAGCTGCTGGTGTTGTCGCGGTGACGGCCGAATCGGCCGCCGGATTCGGCGTCGTAGCAGCCGATGATCGGTGCCTCGATCACCATGATGTTGATGTGGAAAGCCCGCAGGATCGCCGGCACGACGCGCCGCGCCAGGCAATCCCGCAACTGGACGAACAGCCTGGGGTCGTCGAGCTGAACGTCGTGGCGGCGCTTGACGTCGCCGTTGACGACATTGCCCTGCAGCCCGCCCACCGTGTTGGAGATCTTGTCCTTGCGCTGCCAGTAGTCGATCAGCGTTCGGCACAGGCCGGGATCGACCACGCGCTCGAGCAGCAGCACTGGCGCCTTTGCCTGCACGACGGCCGGCCGACTCGCCGCATAGAGTTGCGTAACTCGCGCTGCAATCGCATCGGGTGTCGGCTGCCGCAGCACGTCCGCCACACGGCCCGCCGCATCGACGATGATGGCAAGCGGTCCATTCGAGGCGAACGCGCGGCCCAGCTCTCCCACCCGGTCGAGCAGGCATGATGGATGATCAATCGAAGAGTCCGGTGGCATTCCTGCGACCACATGCAGCAGCGTCTCGCACGCTTGCAGGGCGTCGGCCAGCGATGCGACGACGGAAGCAGGTGGTGTGCCGAGCCAGTAGACCCTTGCCAGGCCGCATGTCGTCGGATCCCAGGAGTCGAACAAGCGTCCCGAGGTCAGTGGCAGCGTGATCCGCGGCATCCAATCGCCGACCTCCACGCTGGCAGATGGCTGCAGTCTCGCCATGTCGCGCCGAGTATGGTCCCGCAACGGACTGACGAAATTTCATGTTTATGACAAACGTCGTTCCGGCGTCGTTCTGGCGTCGCTCTTGGTCACACGATCGCCACACCTGATGCACTGTAATCCCCGTCGGCGGGTTGACGGTTCGAACCACCGCCTTAGATAGACATCAGCGCCGTGACGAGCGACGAAAGTGAACGTCGGTCACTGACCACTCTCGAGTGGGAGGCGCGAAAAGACGCAACACGATGCGTGAACGTAACCTCCAACCGAGAGAGAGTGTGCGATGAAGATGAATTCCGCACAGATCCAGCAGACCCTGCATACGTTGAATGCCGCAGAACTGAATGCCGAGGCCATTCCGGCCGAGCATCCGATGATGTCACAGCTCGAACGGCTGTTCGGCGAACACACATACATCCTCGACAGCCGCGGCCTCAACATCGTGGAACCCGTCGAAGCCGGACACGTCGACGGCCGGTTGGGTGTCGTGGTCAACCTCGCGAGCTGGACCGACTCGAAGGCGGAAAGCCTTCAGCCGCACCAGCCCGAGCCGACCGAAACGGTGGTCGATCTCGAGGCCGACAGCCGCCACTGATCATCAGGAAAGGAAAGCCAGCATGAAATCGACGATCGGCTTTTGCGCCATGACGCTCGCCGCGGCCGGCCTCTTGCTCGCGCCGGTCACAGGCGCCCAGGCTCAGGCCCCTTCGGCGCCGTCGACAACCAAGCCCGACCGGCAGGCGCCGGCGGCGGATATTTCCGAGAAGAAGCTCGACGCCGCCGCCAAGGCGGTCAAGAACGTGTCCACCATCCGGGACAGCTACGAGCAGAAGCTGGTCAAGGCGCCGGCCGACCAGAAGGCCAAGCTTGCCGACGAGGCCAGCGACGCCATGGCGAAGGCCGTCAAGGACGAAGGCCTCTCGGTGGAGGAATACACCAGCATCATCGAGGTCGCGCAGAACGACCCCGTCGTGCGCAACAAGCTGCTCCAGCGGCTGAAGTAGGCAGCTTCGGCTGCGGTCCCTTAAAAATCTTGAGGCTCTTCCAGGCCACCAGGAAGAGCATCGAATTCCCCGTGCTCGGTCCATCGCCTTCACCCCCGACGCGGCGGTCTCGCCCCTGCTCCGTCGCGTTGTCTGCGATCGGCTGCATCAGGCCACGGCCGTCGGAGCGGAGGCGGCCCTGAGTCGACGCCGCGCTGGATGAGCCAGAGATAAAAGGCTGCAGCGCGGGGCGCTGCGAGAGGTCGAGGTTGTGCGGCGCGCTTCCCTGCACCACACGAAGCGCCGCGTCTTCCTGAAGCGTGGCTAGAATCTCGCGCAGGACGGGCCCGCGCTGCGCGCCGCGTCGTGAACACGGTGGACCTGAGCCATGCCGTGCTAAAAGTACGTGTCGTAGTACTCGTGCTCGAGATGAAGGCTGTAGCCGTCTCCGGAACGAAACAGGCGGCGAGGCGAACCAGGATCCGCCGCTGCCATGCTTTCAGCGCAGACGTCGTCGGGGATCGTCCATTCGGGCCTCCCCAGGCTGGACACCTCACGCGATCACACGCTCTTACGGAATAGCCCCGAAGAGATCGGTGGCGCATGCCACACAGACGACCGGAAAAGTTCGCTCAGGCTGCGAGCTTGATGCCGAACGACTGCAGGCTGGGCGTGATGCGCTCGCTCAGCAACCCGACCTTGCGCAGGTTGCGGACCAGGCCGTCATGCAGGTCGCGGCGGAAATACTTGCGGAAGGCGGTCTCGTCGCCGCCGGCCGCGCGCTCGCGCCGGAACTGCTTGATCTCGTCGACCTCGGCCTTGCCGAAGCCCATGTCCTGATAGGCGCCGAGCGGGAAGATGCCGCCCAGCGTGCGGCTGAGCGCCCAAACGGCGAAGTCCTCCATCTCGCGATGCTCGGCCTCGGTCGCCTGGCCGACGATCTCGGGCAGCGACAGCATGGCGAAGCCCATGTGGCGCGCCTCGTCCTGCAGGATGCGCCGGCAGACCTGGCGCAGGACGGGGTCCTTGGAGGACTCCGCCAGCATGCGGAACAGCGACACGGCGAAGGTCTCGGCGACGAGCTGCAGGCCGATCGTCTTGAGATGCCACGACGTGGTGCTGAGCAGGGTGTCGAAGATCTCCTTGACGTTGCCGCCCAGCGCGTAGCTCTCGCCGTCCAGCCTTAGTTCGAGGTAGCGCTGCAGAACCTCGTTGTGCCGCGCTTCGTCAGCGACCTGTGTCGCCTGGAAGAGCTTGGCATCCTGGCCCTGGACGCTGTCGACGAGCTGGCTGCACAGCAGCATGGCGCCATGCTCGCCCTGCACCAGGGTCGACAACCGCCAGCGCGTGACGCGGCGGTTCAGCTCGACGCGGTCGGCTTCCGACATGGCGTCCCAGAAGCGCGTGCCGTGGATGTCGACGAGGTCGTCGGAGATCAGCCCGCCGTCGCCCTCGAGCGGCACCGCCCAGTCGATGTCGGTGGCGGCGTTCCATTGGTCGATCTTGGCCTGCTCATAGAGGCGGCGCAGGTCGGCCTGCTCGCTGGCGTAGTCGTGGAGAAAGTGCGCGGTGCTCTGCGTCTCGACCTGGTGCCCTTTGGCCACGGCATCCTCCATATCGTTCTTATGGAGGAAGGATAAACCTAAAGAATGTTAGAAACTAGACGGTCGTCTCCACATTGCGCCTGCTCAGTCGCAACAGCGAAGCGGGCGCCCGGTCGTCCTCGGCGGGCTGGTAAACCACGCTGAAAAGCGTGCGGGCCTTGGCCAAAGCCTCGCCAAAGCCCTTCTGGTCGCTTTCGAAGGAGTCGAAGCCGCAGCGCAGCATGAACGGCAGCTGGTCCTGCAGGACGCCGCCGGTGGCGCGCAATTCGCCGGCATAGCCCAGACGGCCGCGCAGCAGGCGGGCCTGGCTGTACGCCCGGCCGTCGCTGAACTTGGGGAAGTTGAGCACGATCAGGCGCAGCCGGCCGACATGCGGCGCCAGGTCCTCGACCGGATCGGTATTGGCAAGCGACACCGCAGGCCAGGCCGGCCGCTGCTGCCAGTCGGCGAACGGCAGCGGCTCGAGGATGGTGGCGCTCCCCTTCTCGCTAAACAGCGGCATAGACTCGCTCCTTGAAGGGCTGGGCACCGATGCGCCGATAGGTGTCGACGAAGCGCTCGCCGTCACCGCGATTGTCGAGATAGGTCGCGACCATGGCGTCGACGGCCTCGACCACCTTGTCGGCGGTCACGGCCGGGCCGAGGATCGTGCCGATCGCCGTCTTGCCGAAGTCGACGTCGCCACCCAGGCTCAGCTGGTAGAGCTCGACGCCGTTCTTGTCGACGCCAAGGATGCCGATGTGGCCGACGTGATGATGGCCGCAGGCGTTGATGCAGCCCGAGATCTTGATCTTCAGGTCGCCGATGTCGTGCTGGCGCGCGAGCTCGGCGAAATGGTTGGAGATGCGCTGCGCCACCGGGATCGAGCGCGCATTGGCGAGCGCGCAATAGTCCAGGCCCGGGCAGGCGATGATATCGGTGATCTTGCCGACATTGGCCTCGGCAAAGCCCAGCCGTCCCAGCGCGCGCCACACAGCCGGCAAATCCTCGACCGCGACATGCGGCAGGATCAGGTTCTGCTCGTGGCTGACGCGGAGCTCGCCCTGGCTGTAGGCGTCGGCGATGTCGGCCACACCCTCCATCTGCACGGCGCTGGCGTCGCCCGGCGGCGCGCCGGCGGGCTTCAGCGACGCGGTGACGATGCGATAGCCCGCCATCCGGTGCGGCGCCACGTTGGACTTTAGCCACAGCGCGAAGTCGCGGTCTTCCAGCTTCAGCCCCTCGACCTCCGCCACGACCGCCGATCGATGCGGCAGGGCTGGCGGCGCGAACTGGCGAGCGATCGCCTCGATGGCCTCGGCCGGCAACCTCAGCGCGCCGTCCTTGATCGCGGCGTACTCGGCCTCGACTTCCTCGCGCATCTTCTCGGCGCCGATCTCGTGCACCAGGATCTTTATGCGCGCCTTGTAGAGGTTGTCGCGCCGGCCGTAGCGGTTGTAGACGCGCAGCGTCGCCTCGAGATAGGCCAGAAGCTCGTCGCGCGGCAGGAACTCGCGGAGCGTCTTGCCGATCATCGGCGTGCGGCCGAGCCCGCCGCCCACGATCACCTCGAAGCCGACTTCGCCGGCCTCGTTCGCCCATAGCCTGAGGCCGATGTCGTGCACCCGCACGGCGGCGCGGTCGTTGGGCGAGCCGGTGATGGCGATCTTGAACTTGCGCGGCAGGAAGCTGAATTCGGGATGCAGCGTCGACCACTGGCGCACGATCTCGCACCAGATGCGCGGATCCTCGATCTCGTCGATGGCGGCGCCGGCGTAGTGGTCGGCGGTGACGTTGCGGATGCAGTTGCCCGAGGTCTGCATGGCGTGCATGTCGACCTCGGCCAGGGCGGCCAGCGCGTCGGGCGCGTCCTCGAGCTTGATCCAGTTGAGCTGCAGGTTCTGGCGCGTCGTGAAATGGCCGTAGCCGCGGTCGTACTTGCGCGAAATGTCGGCGAGCTTGCGCAGCTGGCGCGACGACAGCGTGCCGTACGGGATGGCGATGCGCAGCATGTAGGCATGGAGCTGCAGGTAGAGGCCGTTGGTGAGACGCAGCGGCTTGAACTGCTCCTCGGTGAGCTCGCCCGCGATGCGCCGGCGCACCTGGTCGCGGAACTGTTCTACGCGCTCAGCGACCAGCGTGCGGTCGAAGTCGTCGTATTGATAGAAGTGGTTGGGGCGGTAGAAATGGGTATCAGGCATAGCGCACCGCATCGGCGGCAATGGCGTCGAAGGTGAGGCCCGTGGCGCGGATCTTTTCGCGCAGACTGACCGGCTCGAGGCGGCCGTCGTCGTCCTCGGTCACCGCCACCAGGAAGGGATCGATCACGCCAAAGGCTTCGACGCGGGCACGCTCGAGCAGGATTTCGCCGGTGCGCTTGTCGCGCGCCACGGCCGCGTGCTCGAGCCGCGTCGTCCATTGACCGGCATCGTCGAGGAACACGACGACGCCGTCGACCAGGCGGTTGGCGGAAGCGACCGACAGGTCGCCGCTCAGGTTCTTGGCCATCAGGACACCTTTGCCAAAGACAGTTGCCCCTCTTCAGGGAAATTGGCGGCGGCCAATGCGGCCACCTCGCCAACGATGATGAGGCTGGGGCCGCCATCGCCGCGGGTGTGGGCGGCGGCGAGCCGTGTCAGGTCGGCGAGGCGACCGGTGGAAATCCGTTCGTCGGGCCGCGTGCCGTTCTCGATGATGGCGACTGGCGTCGCGGGAGCCGCGCCCGCACCCAGCAGGCGATCGCGCACGGAGGCGGCCTCGCTGGCGCCCATGTAGATGGCGAGCGTGTGGCCCTGTGCCGCCAGAGCCGGCCATGCGGCCTCGCGGCTGCCTTCGGCGCTGTGGCCCGAGACGAAGGTGACGGCCGAGGCGAGCTTGCGATGGGTGAGCGGAATGCCGGCCGACGCCGCGCAGCCCAGGGCGGCGGTGACGCCCGGCACGATCGCGACCGGAAGAGCCGCTTCGCGCAGCGCCTCGACCTCCTCGCCACCACGGCCGAACACGAAGGGATCGCCCGCCTTCAGGCGCACCACCGTCTGGCCGGCGCGCACGCGGCGGACCAGCTCGGTGTTGATCTCGTCCTGCGTCCAGCGGGCGTGGCCCTTGTTCCTCGTGAGGGCCCGCTTGCCCACCGCGACCAGCTCGGCGTCGCGGCGCGCACGCGCCAGGACCGCCGGCGGCACGAGGTCATCGTGCAGGATGACATCGGCCTCGCGCAGAAGCTGCGCGGCCTTGAGCGTCAGAAGATCGGGATCGCCGGGGCCGGCGCCGACGATATGGGCGATGCCCACGGCGCCAGCCGGCGGCGGGCATCGTCGAGCTCGCCGAGCGCGGTGCGGCGGGCGCCGGCATCGTCGCCGGCGAGCACCAGACGCGCCGCGGGCCCCTCGACCAGGCGGCGCCAGAAGGTGCGGCGGCGGGCGGGATCGACGATCAGGGCGTTGACCTGGGCACGGAAAGTCGCCGCCAGCCGCGCCAGGTTGCCGATGCGCTCGGGCAACACCGCCTCGATGCGGCCACGCAGGGTGGCCGCCAAGGTCGGCGAGGCGCCGCCGGTCGAGATCGCCACCACGACGTCGTCGCGATCGACGATCGCCGGCAGGATGAAATCGCAGAGAGCGGGCCGATCGGCCACGTTCACCGGCACGCCGAGGGACTTGGCGACCCGCTGGGCGACCGTATCGTGATCGAGATCGCCGGTGGCGATGAAGACTGCCGCCGCGCCGCTGCAGATCGTCGACCCGGACGTCCGGAAGCTGCCGTACCAAGGCGCCGGCCGAGCGCGCCAACGCGGCGCGACGGTCGGCGGCGGGCCCCTCGCCCACCACAACGACCCTGCGGCCTAGAAGATCGAAGAACAGCGGCAGGTGCTTCACAGCACGGCGACCCGCAGCAGGACGTTGAAGCCCAGCATGGCGGCCGCCTGGCTGGCGGCGAATACCCAGGGCCTGGCTCCCGGATAACGGTTGAAAAACTGGGACATACGCAGGACTCCCGCCTGATCTTCTCGATCTGGCGTGTCTTCGCACATTCGCCATGACTTGAATTACCGAAGGTCCGGCGCGGGAGAGCATTTCTTGCCGCCAGCCACCCAGCAGAAGAAATTTTTCCTCCCCTTGACGGTCCGAAGACCCTTCCTAAATCAGCGCTGTCCCCCGTGCCCATCCCGGGGCGGGGGCGTCAAACACATCGCTCATTGGAGGATGATGACTATGCGAACCTTTGACTATTCCCCGTTCTATCGCGCCACCGTCGGCTTCGACCGGGTTTTCGACCTGCTCAATTCGGTGGCCAGCCAGTCCGGCTCCAACGGCTATCCGCCGTACAACATCGAAAAGTCGGGCGACAACGCCTACAAGATCGTGATGGCGGTGGCGGGCTTCGCCGAGGCCGAGCTGAACGTGACCCAGAAGGAGAACGAGCTCCTGGTCACCGGCCAGACGGCGCAGAACGGCCAGGACGACAGGCAGTATCTCTATCGCGGCATCGCCGGCCGTAACTTCGAGCGCCGCTTCCAGCTGGCCGACCATGTGAAGGTCGTCGGGGCGAAGCTCGCCAATGGCCTGCTGACGATCGAGCTGCAGCGCGAGATCCCCGAGGAGAAGAAGCCTCGTGCGATCCCCGTCGAGGCGGCCAAGCCGGCACTGACCCACTAACCGTCAGGCTCGCTCAAGTGAAGAAGGCGTTGCGGGCAACCGCGGCGCCTTTTTCGTTGCGGCCGTCCGGGACGGACCGGACAATGCCGCCATGACCCTATCCGCCCAGCTCACCCACTTCGGCATCCACACCAGCGATCTCGACCGCATGGTCGACTTCTACACGCGCGTCATGGGCTTCGTGATCAGCGACCAGGGCACCGGCCGCTCGGGCGCACGCGTAGTGTTCATGACGCAGGATCCCGAATGCCATCACCAGTTCGTGCTGTTCGACGGCAAGCCGACGGACCTTTCCTACAATCCAGTGAACCAGATCTCCTATCGGCTCGATTCGCTCGACACGCTGAAGGGCTACCGCCACGCACTGATCAAGGAGGGCATCACCGAGCATCGCGTGACCGACCACGGCAACGCCTGGGCGCTCTACTTCAAGGACCCCGAAGGCAACCCGGTCGAGCTCTATGTCAACTCACCCTTCTACACACCGCAGCCCTGCGGCGAGCCGCTCGACCTCGACCAGCCCAACGACGAGATCCTCGCCCGCACCGAAGCCATGTGCCGCAGCCGGCCACGCTTTATGAGCCGCGATGCCTGGATGAAGCAGATTCAGGATCGGCTGGACGCGCGCTCGTAGCCGCAACTCATCCTGTGGTCATCCGGCGAAGGACGTTGTCCTTCTGCACGAAATGATGGAACAGCGCCGCCCCGACATGGAGGACCACTAGGACGAGCAAGGCGAAACCCATGGCGCGATGAACACCGAACAGCATCTCGGAAAACGGTCTGTCTTCCGACCAGATCGGCGGCAGCTCGAACGTCCAGAACACCCAAATGGGAGCGCGATAGGCTGATGTCGCGATCCAACCCACCATGGCCTGCAGCAGAAGGATCCCATATAGCGCCCAATGGTTGATGCCCGCCGCCCGGCGTTGCGCTGCCGAAACGGTGACAGGCAGTGGCGGCGGAGGATGCATCAGCCGATAGATCAGGCGCGCCAACATGATGGGCAGCAGGATCGCGCCGATCGAACGATGCAGGTGATAGAGTATGTCTTGCGCCGGCCCAACGTCGACGTTGGCCATGACAATCCCGATGGGCAGCGTGAGCAGAACCAGCGCCGCCACTACCCAATGAAACAAGCGAGCGGCGGCTGAATATCCCGGCTCAACCCTGTCGGACATGGTGATGGCCACCTCGAGAGGCATACGACCTGCGACGCTGATCCCCGCGTAAGCCAGCCCCTTGCGTTTGGCCAGCCCGACGCCGAGCCTTACACGTATATTTTACTGGTCGGTGGCAGCCTGCTACTTGCAAGTATCATGAGATGACTCAAGGGCACGGCCTAATGGAGGCTTCGACCACTGACGCCACATCGTCGTGGAGCGAAGTCCCGCGTAGAATTCGGGCTGGCGAGGTATTGCCGGATCCGTGGGAGAACCTGTTCGGCCCTCTGCGCGCAACCTCGCCCAGCGGGTCGATGGTGGTCGGACAGATCGGTCAATCGCTTGATGGGCGCATTGCCACGCTTTCCGGGCATTCTCACGACATAAGCGGATCAGCCGGACTTGATCATCTGCACCGCCTGCGATCGGTCGTCGACGCCGTCGTCGTCGGCGCCGGCACGGTTCGCGCCGATGATCCGCAACTTACCGTACGTCGGGTTTCAGGTCCGAATCCGGCACGCGTAGCGATCGATCCCGGAGCCACTCTGGACACCGGTGCGCGCATGTTTGCGCCGGATGGCGCGCGCCGCATCATGATCACCCTTGAACAGGCGCCACAGTCGATCTCGAACGGGGTCGAAAGGATAACTCTGCCCCGCACCGGGACTCTTCTCGACCCGGCTGCCATCCTGGATGCCTTGTCCACTCGGGGCTTGCGCCGTGTGCTGATCGAGGGCGGCGCCCGGACGATCTCGCATTTCCTGGCCGCAGGCTGCCTCGATCGGCTCCATGTCATGGTCGCACCGCTGATCCTCGGCTCCGGTCTTCCCAGCCTCGCATTGCCTCCGGTGGCTCGCGTGACAGACGCCTTGCGCGTGCCAATCCACACCCACCTGGTGTGCGATGAGGTGCTGTTTGACTGCGACTTGTCGGCTCAGCGCGCACCGGGCGGCGTGGCAAGAAAATCCTGATGGCCAATCCTGATTCTCGAGCGCTTGGCGCCAAGTGCCGAGCGGCGGTTCATCAGCCACTCGGCGGCGGCTTCATGTGAAATCGCTCCTGTTTCGCTCGCGGCCCGAACCCAGCCGAGCAGCATCGCCTCCTGCATCGCCAGATCGGCCTCGCCCAGCAACCAGTCAGCCGCCTCCCGTTCGACCAGGTAGCCAACCCTTTGCAGGCACTCGACTGCAGTCCGGGCGGCCAATGGTCCGAGAGCCGGCCCAAAGCCCTTGTCGCCCCGCTGATGCAGGTTGACGGCGGCGATGACGGCGGCGTCGCGCGGGTCCTCCGGGGTGAAATCGACGCGGCCATCGTAGGTCAGGGCCGCATACAACGGTAACTTTCGCGCCGCGACCTCCATGACCAGCCGCTCCAGCCAACTGACGGAGACCAGATCGAGCAGGGCCGAGGTCGTGACCAGATCGACCGGTCCGTCGAGCGCAGCTTCGAGATCGCACACGAGATCGAGCGCGCGGACCTGCACGTTGGCGGCAGGCGGAACCTTCGCCAGCAGGCTGAGATCGTTGTCGAACAAGCGCCATGACTGGTGCATCGGCAGATGAGGTCCGAGCGCCCGCAACGTCGCTCCCGTACCGCACGCCAGATCGACGATCGTGACGGCGTGCCGGCCCGCCAGCGCCGCTACCGCTTGCCGGAGCACTCCGCGATGTCGTGCTTGCAGGTCGAAAGGCTCCCGCAGCGCCAGCCATTCGGCGGAGAAGCTCATCTCAGTTCGTCCAGCACGCGAGCGAACTCCTCGCCGCACTGGGCCCACGAGGGCAGTGCCGCCGCCGCCGCGCGGGCGCCGGCAGCCAACGCGCGCCGGGCCGCCTCGCTCTCCATGACTTCCCGCAGCGCTTTCGCGAGTGCATCCACGTTGCCCGGCGGCACGAGCCTGCCTGCCGACGACGGTACCGTTTGCGGGATCGCGCCACCCGTGGTGCCGACGATCGGCAGGCCATGGGCAATCGCCTCGGCATACGCCATGCCGTAGCCCTCGAAATGGGAAGCCAGCACGAACAGATCCGCCCGCGCATAATGCGTCGCAAGGCACTCGGAGGAAACTTTCCCCGTGCTCTGGATCCGACCTTCAAGACGACGCCGTGCGATGAGCGCCTCCAGACGCTCGGCCGCCTCTGGATCGCGACTGCGGTCGCCCACAATGGTGAGCTGCCAGGAAAGATCCGTCACCTTGGTCAGTGCGTCGACCAAGACATCAAAACCTTTGCGGGGAACGATGGCGCCGACCGAGAGGAGCTGGAGCCGACGACCTCCGCTGCCGATCGAGTACGGCGCCCGATCTGTTCCGGGTTGGACCACGCGAAGACGGTCGCGGGACACGTCGAAGCGGTCCGTCAGCAAGGCAGCGGTAGCGTCGCTCGTCGCTACGACGATATGCGTCGCGGCGAGCGCGGATCGCTCGCTATCTCGAAGCCGCTTGGCCATGCTGCGAGCGAGGCCGGTTTCGGATGCCAACGGATGATGCACCAGCGCCACCACAGGCCGTGCCGAATGCAATGCGGCCGCAGCCTTGGGCAGAACGCCAAGCGCCAATCCGTCGATGACAATCGGCCGATCCGCGGGATCCGCCAGGAGCCGCTGGGATGCCGCTTCTATCTGCTCCTTGCTCGGCGTTGGAAAGCCGTCGCCCAAGGGCACGACGTCGACGGCCCAGTTCAGCCGACGCAACTCTGCGATAATGCGCCGGTCGTAGACGTAGCCGCCGGTCCATGTCGCGAGGTCGCCCGGTATCGCGAACGCTACGCGCTTGGCCACAACGGCGCCTCGTACCATGCCCTGGCCAGATGCGACTCCGAGATGGTGATCCGGATCGCCTTCAGGTCCCTGCCCTCCCGTCCCAGCTTGCCGTCGCGTGCAGCCTCGGCCAGTCGGTCACAGACATGTCGCGTCAGGAATTCGGTCGTGGTGTTCTTGTCGGCAAGCTCGGGAACCGTATCCAGATTCTTGTAGTTCAACGGCTCAAGCACCGCTTTCAAGACTTCGTGGGCGCGGCCGATGTCCACCACAATGCCATTCGCATCGAGAGTATCGGCCATGATCGCTGCGTCGACCACGAAGGTCGCGCCGTGCAGAGCCTGGGCTGGCCCGAACACCGCTCCTTTGAAAGAGTGAGCGATCATGATGTGGTCGCGGACCTCGACAGCGTACAAAGGCGCCCTCCTCAGGGATAGTCGATACGTTGGCACAGGATGCCGTTTCCGGGTGCGAGGATGCCCGGCAGGCGTGCGGGGAGATCGGCGAACGCAATCGGTGCTTCGAGCAGCACATCCAGTCGGTCGTCGGCAAGCAGGCTCAACGCCTTCTCCAGACGCTGGCGATAAGTCCATGTCTGGCGGTGGGATGGTGCGATCATGCCGACCTGGCTGGCCGCGAGCCTGAGACGGCGGCTATGGAACGCCCCGCCGAGAGGCACCGATACGTCAGCGTCGCCATACCAGCTGAGCTCGAGGACCGTTCCCTCGTCTCTTGCCAAATTCAACGCCGTCGCAAGGCCGGCACTGCTGGCACTGGCGTGAACAATCAGCTCGCACTCCGACGGAGCCTGCTCCGGTGTCGCGAAATCCAAACCGAAGGCAGATGCGACGGTCGCGCGCGCGGGATTGATGTCAACCAGCGTGACGTTCGCCGACGACAGTTGCCGGAGCAACAGGCCGGTCAAGCAGCCGATCACGCCCGCTCCCACGACAGCCACCCTTCCAAGCGGCCCCGGACCCGCATCCCAGACGGCGTTGAGCGCGGTTTCCATATTGGCCGCGAGCACCGCCCGCCACGGGGGGACGTTCGCCGGAACAGGAATCGCGGCGGCCTCGGGCACGTCGAACAGGGTCTGATGCGGGTGCAGCGTGAAGACCGTCCGCCCCCGAAGGTCCGCCGAACCGGCCTCGACAACGCCGACCGTGGAATAACCATACTTGACGGGAAACGGGAACATGCCGGCCATGAATGGAGCGCGCATCCGCTGGAATTCAGAGCGCGGAATCCGGCCGTTCGCGACGAGGGCTTCGGTTCCACGGCTGATCGCTCCATGGGACGCGCGCACCCGCGCCATGCCGGGCACTGGCAGGCCCAACGGCTCGTCACGGAATTCTGCCCGACCGGCGGCAATGTACCAGAGCGCTCGAGCTGCCGCGTCGGCGATAGTCTCATTCATTGCTCAAGGCGATGTGATCCCAAACTCGATGCGCGACGCTATCATAGGTCCTTTCGGGGATCATCAACTTGACGCACGCGCTTGACGAGCTGAACCGCCTATCGAGCGCCCAATCTCGACATGACCCGCGGGTATTCGTTCGTCGCCTCATCTTCGGTGTCCTGGCGGCGACGTCCATTGCAGCGCTGCTCGTGCTTGCCGCCCTTTCATTGTCGGCTGGCGGTCTCGATGCGGTCGACCTTCTCCTGCTGGCCTTGTTCGGCGCGACGACGCCGTGGCTGGCCATCGGCTTCTGGAACGCCGCCATCGGCTTTTTCATCATGCGGTTCATTGACGATCCGAGCACGTACGTCGTGCCTCAGGCCGCCAGGGCATCAGCGCCGTCGGCGATCGTCGCATCGACGGCCGTCCTGATGTGCGTGCGAAACGAGTCGCCCGACCGGGTGGTTCGCAACCTCGATGCCATGATGGCCGACATCGATGCCGCCGGATGCGCCGATTGCTTCCACGTCTATGTCTTGAGCGATACCAGCCTGCCCGACCTCCTGTCCGCCGAAGCGGAGGCGTTTGGCGAGCTGGCGCGACGTTGGGCAGGCCGCCTCCCCCTGACGTATCGTCGGCGAACGGCCAACACAGGCTACAAGGCAGGCAACATCCGCGACTTTCTCGAGCGATGGGGAGACGCCCACGATCTCATGGTGACGCTCGACGCGGACAGCTACATGACCGCGTCGGCCATCCTGAGGATGGTCGGAATCGTCCAGGCCAATCCGAAGCTCGGCATCCTGCAGGGGCTCGTCGTCGGCATGCCTTCGACCAGTGCCTTTGCGCGCATCTTCCAGTTTGGCATGCGTCTTGGCATGCGCTCGTGGACGATCGGCAGCGCCTGGTGGCAGGCCGACTGCGGCCCCTACTGGGGGCACAACGCGGTGATCCGGGTTGCGCCCTTCAAGCAGCACTGTGCGATCCCGGTTCTGCACGGAAAAGGACTCCTGCGAGGTCACGTCCTCAGCCACGATCAGATCGAAGCCGCCTTGATGCGGCGTGCCGGATATGACGTTCGCGTCCTTCCGGAGGAGGACCTGGGTTGGGAAGAAAACCCGCCGACCCTCATTGAGTTCATTCGACGCGACCTGCGCTGGTGCCAGGGAACGCTTCAGTACGTTTTCTTTGCGGGCATCCCCGGATTGGAGGTCGTCAGTCGCTTTCAGCTTCTGTTCGCCATGCTGATGTTCCTGGGCTCGCCCGCCTGGATCGGCCTGCTGCTCGTGTCCACGTTGGTCCTGGCGGCAACGCCCTCGCCGGCTGCCGTCGTGGATGGCGACTACGGTGTGGCGCTGCTGGCTGCAATCCTCGTGATGTGGTTTGCGCCAAAGGTCGCGACGATCGTCGATGTGCTGAGCCGGCCGGTCCTGCGCCGCCGGTTCGGCGGCACCTTTCGATTCCTCCTCGGCATCGCCATCGAGACGAGCTTTTTCCTGCTGCTCTCGCCCATCATGTGGATGGCGCACACACTCTTCCTGGCCGGGCTTCCCTTTGGTCGCGCCATCGGCTGGATCGGACAAGTCCGCAACGACCATACAGTCTCGTGGTCAACGGCCTTGCGGTACCTCTGGCCGCAAACGACGCTCGGCACTGCCTCTCTGATACTGCTTGGCCTGCAGCGGCCGGAGGCGCTGCCCTACGTCTTTGTCCTGTGGGCCGGCGGTCTGGCGCTGTCGATCCCGCTCTGTGTCATCACCTCGCGCCCATCCCTGGGTCTGGCTTTTGCGCGCGTCGGCATCGGTCGCCTTCCCGAGGAAACGGATCCCCCGGCAGCCCTGGAGCATCTCGAGCTTCCGGCTCTAAGGGCCGCTCAACCTGTCACGCCAGGCTGACCCATGTTGCGAGGCCTTCGAGCCGCGCGCGGTGTCCTTCGCTCCCTGCGCACCTATCACGGGCATTCAGGACGCGCTCACGCGATGGATGCGCTCTATGCGCGATTCATCAAGCCGGGCGATCTTGTCTTCGATATCGGCGCGCACGTCGGTGACCGAATTCGCGCGTTTCGCCGGCTTGGAGCGCACGTCGTCGCCCTGGAGCCGCAGCCGGCCCTGTTTCGAACGCTGACGCTCCTGTTCGGACGCGACGACGCCGTCACCCTGGTACCGTCCGCGGTTGGGCGCGTGGCGGGCACGGCAACGATGATGATCAATCTCGACAATCCCACGACGTCCACGCTGTCGAGGGACTTCATCGAAGCCAGCCGCGGCGCCGAAGGATGGGAGGCGCAAGCGTGGCCTCAATCGCTTCCGGTCCACGTCACGACGCTCGACGAACTGATCGGCAAGTACGGCAAGCCGTCCTTCATCAAGCTCGACGTCGAGGGGTTCGAGGCGGAGGCGCTCGCCGGGCTGTCGCATTGCATCACCGCCCTTTCGTTCGAATTCACGACCATCCAGCGCCCTGTTGGATTGGCTTCACTCGAGCGCTGCACGGCCCTCGGTTACACGCGCTTTTGTGCGGCCCTCGGGGAAAGCCAGAGGCTGGGCGAGTGGCTGAGCGCCCCCGATGTCGCGCATTGGCTCATGACCCTGCCCCATTCGGCAAACTCCGGGGACATCTATGCGCGACGCAACTAATGCAACCCTCTCCGTCTTCGTCATGCTCACCTTGTGGGCAAGCATTCCTGCTCCCGCGCAGGCCGAGGCGCCCGTCGAGATAATCAACGCCAGCACGCCGACGCGATGTGCCGAGGAAGACAACGTCTACATCAAGCTGCAAGGCGAGCGGGTGCGCCGCTTCAGGATCGAGGCTCGGCATCCCGCGTACGTCGGCACCATCGTCGCCGACCGTTGGGATCCCGATTTTACCAACTGCAACATGCCGGCGGCGGCGGCCTACCCGTTCGAACGTCGTCGTCTTACGATCTACGAGACCGAGGATTGGCAACTTGTGGGCCTCACGTTTCCGAGCTTCTGGCGTCCGAACAGCGTCCCGGTACGGGTCGGCACGCGAATCGAAACCGGCTTCCATCTCCTGCAGCTATGGACCCGCTTCCAGGAGCGCGCGGAAGAAGTCCTCGTGCTCTATCCCACCGACGGCTATTGGCGGGCGCGTCCTTTGGCACCTCGGAACTTGCGCGCATCGGCGTACGGCTCTTCCTTTCTCGTCGGGCCAGTGGAGGAACGGGGGCGGCCCCTGGTCGACTTGAAAGACGTCGCGTTCGATCCTGCCTCGCGCACCTTCTCGCTGAGCTTCGCTCGCGGCGGCAGCGCGACGCTACGCCTTGATACCCTGGACCAGGAACGCATCGGCCTCGAGGTGACGTTGGAGCCGCCTGTCGGCCAGGACCAACCGTTCGCTGCACTGCGCTCCATGCATGTAAGCGAGACCAACAGCGACGTTGCTCACGTTGCCTGGCGCGCCGAGGCGAACCCGCTTTGGCAGGACGCCCAAATCATGTCGTTCCAGCGGGCTCGCGCGGTCGAGTTGTGGTCCGGGCGGCGGGTCCCCTCTCGCCACAATACCAGTGCTCCGGATTTCACGTTTCGCGATTTCCGCGCAGACAAACACACCACCTCACCCTGAGGAGCATCGCGCAGCGATGCGTCTCGAAGGGTGGGCACCAGTCATGCCGTTGCCCACCCTTCGAGACGCGGCCCGATGGGCCGCTCCTCAGGGTGAGGTGTACCGGTTTCTACTTCGCGTACTTGCCGCCGGTCTGCGGCGTGTGCGGGCCCTCGCCGCCCTTGTCCTTGTGCTGCGAGCGCGTGGTGCGGGCCCAGGTGCGCTTCAGCTCATCCTTCACGTTGAAATTGAGCGTGCCGACCTTCTCGATAGTGAGCTCGACCTTGTCGCCGTCCATGAAGGAATGCAGGCCGCGATGGTTGGTCCCGGTCGCCAGGATGTCGCCGGGATTGAGCGTGTGGATCGAGCTCGCCCATTCGATCGAGCGCGGGATCTGGTGCGCCATGTCGTCGGTGTTGAACTTCTGCATCACCTGCCCGTTGTTGCTCAGCGTGATGTCGAGGTTCTGCGGATCGGCGATCTCGTCGGCCGTGACGATCCACGGGCCGATCGGCGCGAAGGTATCGCGCGACTTCATCTGGAAGAACACGTTGCCCGGCGGCGGCAGGCCGCGCGCCGAGCCGTCGATGAAGCAGGTGTAGCCGAAGATGTGCTTCATGGCGTCGGCCTGGCTGACGCGCGTCGCGGGCTTGCCCATCACCAGCGCAAGCTCGGCCTCGCCCTCGAAGATGCTGGCCGGCACGTCGGGCAGCACCATGGTGTCGCCGTCGCCGATCACGGCAGAGGCCGCCTTGTGGAAGGCATTGATCTGCGGCTTCTCCTTCAGCGTGCCGTCCTCCATGTAGTTCACCGCCATGCAGACGATATTGCCGGGCTTGGGCACCGGCGGGCGCAGCCGCACGTCCTTCAAGGGGACGCCCTTGCCGTCAGCGGCGGCCTTCTCGACCTTGGCCTTGTGGCTGTCCCACTTGGCGATCAAGCCGATGATCAGGTCGCGCGTGTCGATGTGCGGGATGTCCTTCACCGCGTCGGTAACGTCGACGACGGTATCACCCTTGATGACACCCAGACGATAGTCGTTGAAATAGCAGAGCTTCACTTCTGGTCTCCCTCGAACGCTTTCTTGGCGACATTGGCCGCCGACATGGCCACGGGCCATCCGCCGTAGAAGGCGAGATGGGTGATGAGCTCGAGCAGCTCCTCCTTCTTCACGCCGTTGTTGATGGCGCGCTGGAAATGGCCGGTCTGCTGCTCGGTGCGGTTCAGCGCCACCAGGGCGGCGCAGGTGATCAGGCTGCGGTCGCGCTTGGAGAGGCCGGGCCTCTCCCAGACGTCGCCGAACAGCACGTTGTCGGTCAGGTCGACGAGCTTGGGCGCGAATGCGCGCAAGGCATCGCGGGCAGCCGACGAATTGGCAGGTCGCTTGGACATGATTCTTTCCTCCTCTACCAAAAATTCCTCGATCAGGGGCTGGCGTGGCCGATGAAGCGCTCGGGCGGCCGCTCGCCCCACTGCGACTGGAAGCCTTCCTCGACGCTCAGCAGATGGCCGCCGTTGGCCGCGTTCAGCCGGTCGGTGTCGGCCCAGCGTTCGTGCACGCGGCCCCACGGGTCGGACCAGTAGTCGTAGACCTGGCTGCCCAGCAGGTGGCGGCCGATGCCCCACATGTGCTCGTACTTGCCGACCTTCTTGATGTGCTCGTGATCCTGGAAGACGGCGTCGATGTCCTGCGCCTCGTAGGAAACGTGGTTCAGGCCCGTCTTCTCGTTGTGCACGCAGAACAGCACGTGGTGGTCGACGTATTCGTCGCCGCGATCGAGGCGGCTGAAGGCGCCGATGACGTTCCCCTCGTCGCCGGCATAGACGTCGTCCGAGCGGATCATGCCCAGCGTCTCGCGGAACCAGGCGACGGTCTCCTTTACCTTGGGCGTCGACAGCACGCCATGACCGATGCGCTGGATCGGCGTCGGCGACTTGCCGAGCCGCATCAGGCGGCCCTTGCGGCGCAGCGGATCGCCGCCGGTGTTCACCGGATCGCGTTCCACCTTGGTCGGCGGCACCGTCTGCATGCCGTGGATCACCTCGATCTGGTAGCCGTTGGGTTCCTTCAACCGGACGCGCTTGCCGCCGCCCGGCTCGTTCAGGGTCTCGATGCCCGAGGCACCCGGCAGCTTGGCCAGCCGCTTGAGGTCATCCTCGCTCGCCGCGTGATAGGCGAAGCCGATGAACTTGGTACCACCCTTGTGCACGGCGTGCAGGTGATGATGGCCGTCGACGCCGCGCATGTAGAGCGAATCAGGCGTGCGCTCGGCGCGGATCAGGCCGAAATGGGTGAGAAACTCCTCCATCTCGTCGAGGTCGGGCGCCTCCATGCGCGGGAAGGCGAATTCGGCAGCTTTGATTGCAACCATGGTTTCCTCCTGTACTTAGGCTGGTGTCTTGAACTTGTCGGGCAGGCGTTCCTCGTTGCCGAGGGCGACGCGGCGCACGCCGTCGCTGTCGGGGCTGGCCGGGAAGCCGACCGCGGAGCGCGGCGCGGGCACCTCGACCACCTTGTTGGAGAGGCGGCCGATGCCGGTCACCTCTACGTCGATCGTGTCGCCCGCCTCGAGCGGGCGCGAGTTGGCAGGCGTGCCGGTCAGCAGGATGTCGCCCGGCAAGAAGGTCATGTGGCGCGCGAGGTCGGCGATAAGGTAGCCGCAGTCGAAGATCTGCTCGCTGATCGCGCCTTCCTGCACCATCTTGCCGTTCTTGTAGGAACGCAAGGTCGACTTGCGGACGTCGACGCCCGAGACCAGGCCCGGCCCGATCGGGCAGAAGCCGTCCATGCCCTTCACCCGCAGCATCGAGCCGGCATCCGTGTCGCGGAAGTCGTGGCAGCCGAAATCATTCGACGGCGCGAAGCCCGCGATGCAGTCCCAGGCTTCCTCGGCCGAGACGTTGCGCGTCACCTTGCCGAACACGACGGCCATCTCGCCCTCGTAGTTCACGTACTTGTAGCCCTTGGGCTTGATCAGCTCGCCCTTGTGGGCGTTGAGCGCGGTCAGCGGCTTCTGGAAATAGGTCGGCGACTTGGGCGGCGTGCGCGAGTTGTTGAACTCGTAGTAGCGCGAGATGTAGTTCACGTGCACGCAGATGATCTTGGTCGGCGTGCAGGGCGGCAGGTGCACGACCTCGTCCTCGCCGCAGGTCCGGCCGTCGGAGAACACGATGCGGCCGTCCTTGAACTCGACCCAGTACTCGCTGCCGTCCTTCACCACATGCCGCACTTCCTTGCGCGGACCTTCCAGAACACTCATCCCTTCACTCCCTTCTTGCCGGAGCGCGGACCTCCAGGTCCGCATCATGATCATGAGCGGACCTGGAGGTCCGCGCTCCGGTATGACTATTCCTCTCCTAACGACGCATGTTGGCGCGCAACCACTGGACAGTGGCTGCCACCGCCTGGTCGTCGATGCCGTAGAAACCGTGATAGTGCACCGCGCCGCACGGCTCGGCCGCGGTACCGCGTGGGCCGCCGCCGTCCAGGGTGACGATGTCGACCTTGGGCGCGCCGGTCAGCAGCGCCTTGAACCGGTCGGCGTCGGCCGGCGGCGTCACCCGGCAGGCATCGAGCCGGTGGCGCAGCAGCATCACGGGCACTTTGATCTGGCTCACGTCGCCCAGGCTGCTGGCGCTACCCTGGCCGCCGTCGTTGCCCATCAGCACGCCCGATGAGATCACCGCCGCGTCGGGTCGTACGGCCGACTGCTTGGTGAACAACGCCGCCACCGACAGCGCGCCGCGGCTGGTGCCGACAATGGCGACCGGCGGTGCGACCTTGCGGGCCTCGGCGATCACCGCGGCGACGTCGTTGGCGTAGTCGGTGCCGAAGCGATAACCGCGCGTGCCGCGCTGGTCGCTGGCGACGTCGGGAACGAACACCGCATAGCCCGCCGCCGCATAGGCGGCACGCGTGCGCACCAGGTGGTTGCCGCGCAGGCCGCTGCCGATATTGCCCTGGGCATCGAGATCCAGCACGCCGTCGCCGCCCGCCATCAGCACGACGCTGCCGACCGGCGCTGACGGACGGTCGACGAGAACGCGCAGCGTGACGCCGGGCCGCGGCGTCAACGTCAGCACGCTCTCGGCCGCCCACGCGGGCAGCACGGTCGCCGCTAGCCACAGAGCCAGGAGGACGGCGCGCGACATCAGCCGGCCTTTCGCCTCCTGGATGGCGCGCCACACGTTCTGCGCGGTGGCGGGCATCGCCACATCCTTGACGCCAAGCGGCGCCAGAGCGTCCATGATGGCGTTCATCACCACCGGCATGGCGCCGACCGTGCCCGCCTCGCCCGCGCCCTTGGCGCCCAGCGGATTGTACTGGGTCGGCACCGGGTTGCTCTTGATCTCCATGCTCGGGATCATCTGGGCGGTCGGCATGGCGTAGTCGAGGAAGCTCGCCGTCAGCAGCTGGCCGCTTTCGCGGTCCCACACGACCTGCTCGCTCAGGATCTGGCCGATGCCCTGGGCGACGCCGCCATGGATCTGCCCCTTCAGCCCGATCGGGTTCATCACCGTGCCGACATCGTCGACCACGGCGTAGCGGTCGACCGTGACGGTGCCCGTCTCGGGATCGACCTCGGCCTCGCAGATGTGGCAGCCGTTGGGGAAGGTGTCCTTCTGGCCGAGGAAGGTCGCGTTCTCGTACAGGCCGCCCTCGAAGCCCTTGGGCCACTTGGTCGGGTTGAACGCCGCCATCGCCACCTGCTTCAAGGTCACGGTCTTGTCCGTGCCCTTGACGGTGAAGTTGCCGTCCGTGAACTCGATGTCCTGCTCGCCCGCCTCGAGCAGGTGGCCGGCGAGCTTCTTGCCTTTTTCGATCACCTTGCCCGCGGCCGTGAACAGCGCCGAGCCACCCAGCACCGTCGAGCGCGAGCCGTTGGTGCCCATGCCGAAGGCCACGCGATCGGTGTCGCCGTCGATGTACTGCACGTCCTTGGGGTCGATGCCCAGGCGCTCGTTCAGGATCTGCTTGAACATGGTCTCATGGCCCTGCCCCTGGGCCTTGGTGCCCATCAAGAGCGCCGCCGTGCCGCTGGGATTGAAGCGGATCTCGGCATACTCGGGCTGCGCCGTGCCGGCCGCCTGCTCGATCGCATTGACGATGCCGAGCCCGCGCAGCTTGCCGCGCTTCCTGGAGTCCGCCTGGCGTGCCGCGAAGCCCGCGACGTCGGCGAGCTTGATGGCCATGTCGAGGTTCTTCTCGAACTGGCCGCAGTCATAGAACGGCCCGACCGGGCTCTGATAAGGCAGCGCCGATTCCGGCAGCATGTTCTTGCGACGCAGCTCGACACGATCGATGCCGAGCTCGCGCGCCGCATCGTCGATCAGCCGCTCGATGAGATAGATCGCCTCCGGCCGTCCGGCGCCGCGATACGGCGCCGTCGGGTTGGTGTTGGAGAGCACGCCGACGACATTGATGTAGGCCTTGGGAATCAGATAGACGCCCAGGACGGTGCCGATCATGCCGAACGGCGAGAGCAGGTTGCGGTCGGAGCCGACATAGGCGCCGATGTTGGCCAGCATGTTGAGTCGCAGCGCGATGAACTTGTTGTCCTTGTCGAGCGCCAGCTCGATCTCGCCGATATTGTCGCGGCCGTGCTCGTCGGCCATCACCGCTTCACTGCGCTCACACGTCCATTTCACCGGGCGCAGGAGCTTGCGCGCCGCCCACAGGGTCAGGCGATGCTCGACATACTGCCAGCCCTTGGTGCCGAAGCCGCCGCCGACATCCTGGGCGATCACCCGCATCTTGCTCTCGGGCACCTTGAAGACGTTCTGCGCCAGCATGTTGCGCACGCGATGGGGATACTGGACGTCGGCATAGAGGATCAGGCGATCCTCGCCCTGGTCGTAGACGCCAAGCGTGCCGCGCGGCTCCATGTACTGGGCATGCACGCGCGTGATCACGTAGCGCCGCTTGATGACCTTGGCCGCACCCTTGATCGCCT
This sequence comes from uncultured Alphaproteobacteria bacterium, assembly GCA_963809025.1. Lineage (GTDB taxonomy): Bacteria > Pseudomonadota > Alphaproteobacteria > Reyranellales > Reyranellaceae > Reyranella. Next base: position 224,800 of record CAWEIE010000051.1, read on the forward strand.
CGTCGGTGGCGGCCTTGTTGCCGCGCTCGACGTGGTTGGAGATGTTGTCCGGGCAGTCGTCCCACACCGCCGGCGCGCCGGGCTTCACCGTGTCCTCGGTCGCGGTCACCGAGCGCAGAGGATCGTAGTCGATGGTGACCAGCTCCGCTGCGTCCTTTGCCTCGGCCAACGTATCGGCGACCACCATCACCACCGGGTCGCCAACATAGCGCACGCGATCGGTCACCAGCGGCGGGCGCTGCGGCGCGTACATCGGCTTACCGTCGGGACGCTTGCGCGGCATGTTGGCCTTGGGCATGCCGAGCCCGTCGGCCGCCACGTCGTGGCCGGTCAGGACCGCGACGACACCGGGCGCCTTCTTCGCTTCCTCCACGTCGATCGACTTGATCTTCGCGTGCGCGTGCGGCGAGCGCACGAACACCGCGTAGGCCTGCCCGGGCAGATTGACGTCGTTGATGTAGCGACCCTGGCCGCGCAACAGGCGCGGATCCTCGAAACGCAGGACTGGCTGACCGATACCGTACTTGCTCATGATATTCCCCGTACTGCGCGCACTTTACGACTGGTTGACGACATGGGCGAGCGGCCGCCAGCGCGCCATGTCCTGCTCAATGCGGGCGCGGAATTCACTCGGTGTGCTGACCCGTGTGTCGTTGCCCAGCTCCTCGAGCTTCCCCTTGATCTCCGGCCGCGCCATCGCCTGGCGAAGCGCCTCGTTCAGGCGATCACGCAAGGCGGGCGACAGTCCCGCCGGCGTGGTGAAGCCAAGCCACGAAACGACGTCGTAATCGGGCACCAAAGTCTCGGCGACCGTCGGCACGTTGGGGAACCCCGGATGGCGCTCCTTCGAGGTGACGGCAAGGGCGCGCAGCTTGTCGGTCTTCAGCATGGGCTGGGCGTTGGAGAAGGTGATCACCTGCATGTCGAGCCGCCCGCCTACAAGATCGTTGTAGGGCGCCTGCAGGCCACCTCTGTACGGCACGTGGGTCATCTTGGCGCCGATCTGCGACAGCAGCAGTTCCATTGCCATGTGCAGGGTCGAACCGATTCCCGAGGTTCCGTAGGTGATCTCGCCCGGCCGACGCTTGGCCTCGTCGACATAGGCCTGGATGGTCTTGAAGCGCGAATCGGGCGCCACGGTGAAGACGAAGGGAAAGCGTGTGACGATGGCGACGAAATCGAAGTCGCGCAGGACGTCGTAGGAGAGCGTGCGGTCGGTCGCCGAGACCACGGCCTGGCCGCCCGTCATCAGGTAGAGCACGCTGCCATCGGGCTTCATGCGCGCGACCTGTGACGCGGCCAACCGCTCGGCGGCGCCGGGCTTGGGTTCGACCAAGATCGGCACGCCGAGAATCTCGGTCAGCGGCACCGAGAGATGGCGCGCGATGGTGTCGGGATTGGAGCCGGCATCGTAGCCGTGGATCACGCGGATCGGATTGGCGGGCCAGGCCTGCGCCCGCGCTATCGACGGTGCGGCAAGCGTAGCGGCTGCAGACATGACCAAGGTCCGGCGCTTCATGGGAGCGCGGGCCTCTGGCCCGCTCATGAGCGGGCCAGAGGCCCGCGCTCCCGAAGATGAGCCCTTCATGCCTTCCTCCGCTTGGCCGGACGCGCTCCGTCCATGGTGAGTCCCGGGACTTCCGAGGCCGCCTGCTCGACCGTGGTGCGGATGTGCTTCTCGATCAGCCTGCAGGAGAGATCGACGTCGCGCGCCAGCACCGCGTCGCGCAGGTCGAGGTGCTCGTTCCTGCGCCGCGAGCGGGCGTGGATCATGGTGAGCCAGTGGTAGCGCCGCGCCTGGTCGAACAGCTCGCTGCGGAAATGCAGCGACCATGGCGAGGTGCAGGTCGCCACCAGGGAATCGTGGAAGCGCTTGTGCCGCTTGCCCCACTCGCGCTTGACGCTGACCGGATCGTCGGTCTTGGGCGGCGCCAGCTTGCTCAGCAGGAAGTAGGAGCTGACGATCTCGGCCTCCCAGGCGTCGGTGCCGTGCCGGATCGCGTCGGCGAGCGTCCGCGTCTCGAGGTAGACGCGCAGCTCCGAGAGGTCGAGGAAGTCGGCCAGCGAGATCGGCGCCACGCTGAAGCCGCGCCCGGCCTCGGTGCGCGCCAGGCCTTCGGACACCAGATGCGACAGCGCCTCGCGCAGGGTGCCGACGGACGTGTCGTAGCGCTGCCGCAGCTCGCCGAAGCGCAGGCGCTGATCGGGCTTCAGCACGCAGCACAAAATGTCCTCGCGCATGCGGCGCAGCACGTCGAAGGTCGCGGCATCCTCGGCCAGCACGTCCTGCGGCGCCGTCGTGGCGGCGGCGCGCTCTGCGATGTCGGGCATCTTCAGGATCTTGGCCATGGTGTCCTCAAACGCCGAGATAGGCTTCACGGATATGGGGTTGCTGCAGAAGGTCGGCCGGCAGGCCGGTGCTGACAATGCGCCCCTGTTCCAGCACATAGGCGCGGTCAGCGACGTCGAGCGCCTTTAGCACATTCTGCTCGACCAGCAGCACGGCGGCACCGTCCTGGCGCACGCGGCCGATGATATCGAACATGTCGTCGACGATGGTCGGCGCCAGTCCCAGCGACGGCTCGTCGAACAGCACGATGCGCGGCCGCGCCATCAGCGCCCGGCCGATCGCCACCATCTGCTGCTGGCCGCCCGAGAGTTCGCCGGCCAACTGGCGGCGCTTGTCGCGCAGGATGGGGAACAGGCCGTAGACACGTTCCAGCGATTCCTGGCGATGGGCGCGCGCCGCCGCCAGATAGCAGCCGAGCTCGAGGTTCTCCTCGACCGACATCTTGACGAACAGCCGCCTGCCCTCGGGCACGAGCGCGATGCCGTGGCCGCAATAGTCATGGGCGCGCACCCGGGTCATGTCGGCGCCGTCGAAGCGCAGGTCGCCGCCGCGGCAGCGCAGCAGCCCGGCCATGGCGTTGATCAGCGTGGTCTTGCCCGCGCCGTTGGGGCCGATCACCGACACGATCTCGCCGGCATCGACGTCGAGCGAGACGTCCCAGATGGCGGTGGCGTCGCCGTAGCCGACATGGAGGTTGCGGGCTTCAAGCAGCATAGGCTTTGCCCAGATAGATGCTGACCACGCGCGGATCTCGCATGACCTCGCGCGGCTTGCCGAGCGCGAAGAGCTTGCCTTCGTTCAGCACGGCGACACGGTCGCTGAGCTCGACGACGGCGCGCATCAGGTGCTCGACGAAGACGATGGTGGCGCCTTGCGCGCGGATGGCGCGCACCAGGCGGATGGCATTGTCGATCTCGGTCGGGTTGAGGCCGGACAGCACCTCGTCGAGCAACAGGAGCTTGGGGCGGGCGGCGAGCGCGCGTGCGAGCTCGAGGAACTTGCGCTCGTGCAGGTTCAGGCCAGCCGGCAGCACCTCTTCCTTGCCGCCGAGGCCGGTGAAGCCGATCCAGTGCAAGGCCTCGTCGCGGATCTCGGTCTTGGAGCGCGCGCGGCCGCCGAAGGTGGCGCACAAGGCCACGTTGTCGAGGACGGTCATGTTGGCGAACGGCCGCGGGATCTGGTAGGTGCGCGCCACGCCGCGGCGGGCGATCTCGTGCGCGGGATCGCGGCCGATCTCGGCGCCATCGAGCGTGATGGTGCCGCTGGTGAGCGGATAGAAGCCCGAGATGACGTTGATCAACGTGGTCTTGCCCGAGCCGTTGGGCCCGACCAGGCCGAAGATCTCGCCTTCGTGCACGTCGAGGTCGACGCCGGCCAGTGCCTGCAGGCCACCGAAGCGCTTGGTGACGCCCCTCACCTGCAGGATCGAGCGCTCGCTGATCTTCGGTGCCGCCGCCGGAACGACCGGAACCACTGCCGCTCTTGTCGTCACAGGCGCGGCACGGCGGCGCTTCAGCCAAGCCTGGATGGCAGGAACGACGCCATCGGGCAGCCACAGGATGGCCGTGATCAGGATCAGGCCGACGATGGCGCGGCCCATGATCGCCTCGCCGCCGCTGATGAAGGCGTAGAGCAAGGCGGTGATGGCGGTGGCGCCGATCGCCGGTCCCAGCCAGTGGCGCGAGCCGCCCAGAACGCTCATCAGCACGACGTAGAGCGGCACGGTGAGCTCGAACGTGCCGGCCACGGTGATGAAGCCGACATACATGGCATGGATGCCGCCGACGGCGCCGGCGATGGCGGCCGACAACGCGAAGGTCACGATCTTGTAGCGGAAGGTCGGCACGCCCTTGGCCTCGGCCACATCCTCGTCGTCATGGATGGCGAACAGGCCGAGGCCAAGCCGCGAATGGGCGACCCACCACGCCGTGGCGAGCGTGAGAACGCACATCGCGAAGCCCAGGATGTAGATCGTGCCGGTCTGCGTCGGCATGAGGTCAGGCAGCGGCACGGCGCTCATGAACACGCCGCCGCCGCCGTCGATCGGCGTGTTGAGGATGATGGTGGCGATGACGAAGGTCACCGCGAGGGTGAGCAGCGCGAACAGCTCGCCGCGCAGCCGGCGCAGGCGGAACACGACGGCGCCGATGCCGGCGGCCAGCAATGCCGCCAACCCGGCCGCGATCGGCACGGTGACGAGGAAGGGCACGCCGAACTGGGTGGTGAGTGCCGCGGTCGTGTAGACGCCGACACCGAAGAAGGCGGCGTGGCCCAGGCTGAAGTAGCCGGCGAAGCCGCTGAGCAGAGCCCAGCTCGTCGACAGCGAGACCCAGAAGAAGATGAGATAGATGAAGGACTCGTAGAACGCCGGCATCTTCGCCATCGGCAGGAACGCGAGCGCGACGATGGCGGCGGCGGCTGCCGCTTTCGGCAGATCGCGGGCGGCGTTCACAGCCATTCCGGATCCCACAGCAGGATGGCGATCAGCACCGAGAAGGACACGACGGGCGCCCAGGCCGGCGCGAATACCGCCATGGCGAGGGATTCGCTGGCGCCGATCAGCATGCCCGCCAGCAAGCGCGCCCAACGGATTGCCGAGCCGGCCGATGATGACGACGGCGAACACCACGCCCAGCCACGCCCAGATCTGCGCCGGCGCGAGCGTGGCGATCAGCGCGATGAAGGTGCCGGCGATCGCGGCGTAGGCGGCACCCATGCCCGACAGCAGATAGGCGAGCTTCTTGTGGTCGACGCCGTAGGCCGCGGCGATGTCGGCGTCCTCGGCGGCGGCGCGCAGGGCCTTGCCGACATAGGTCTTGCGCAGCCACAGCCAGGTGCCCCAGGCCAGCACGCCCGCCACCAGGCAGAGCACGAGCTCGAGCACGGGGATGTAGAACGCGCCCGACCTTGATCGACATGGTCGAGTAGTGCGTCTCGAAGCGGCGGTAGTCGGCGGTCCAGTAGAGCTGGATCGCGACTTCCAGGATGACGGCGAAGCTGAAGGTGATGAGCAGCGAGGCAAGCTCGTTGACCTTGAATTTGTCGAACAACCAGTGCTGCGCCAGGCCGATCAGGAACATCACCGGCACGATCATCGCCGCCGCCCACCATGGCGCCACGTGATAGGTCGTGCCGAGCTCGTAGGTCAGGTAGGCGGCGAGGAAGGCGAGCGCGAAATGGCTGAGATTGACCAGCCGCAGCAGGCCCCAGCTCAGGCTGAGGCCCAGCGCCAGCAGGCCGTACATGCCGCCTGCCAGGACGCCGGAGATGAGGGCCTGGCCGAGAAGAGTGGCGGAGGGCATTACGCCCTCACCAGTCCGCGCCCGTATGACGGGCGCGGATCCTTCATAGTTCCTCCCCCGTCATACGGGGGAGGATACAGGAGGGGGAAAGCCCCAAAGGAGATTCGAGGAAAAGAAGACGTCATGATCTGAAATTGGCCGGCATCACCACGGTGGCTCTCCCCCTTCCTAGCCTCCCCCGTATGACGGGGGAGGAGAATGAGGAGACGAGGAGGAAGTCACGTCGCAATCAGCTTGACGCCCGGCGCCACGAACTGCTTCGGCCAGATGACCTTCCACTGCTTGTCCTGCACCTGGCGGATGAGCTGGGCGGGTTCACCGTGATTGTAGAGGCCGTCGAACTTGGTGGGGCCGTAGACCGTCGTCACCACGTTCTTCTTGAGCCACGCCGCGATCTGCTTGTCCTCGAGGCTCTTGGCGCCGTTCACGCCCTGCTCGAGGATCTGCCAGGCCGCGACCATGCCGGTGGCCTGCGCATCGATGATGGCATAGGGCAGGTTCGCCTTGGCGGCACGCTCCTTGTAGAGCTCGGCGATCTTCTTCATGCCGGGCCGGCTCATGAACGGCTCGTCGGGCTCGAGGAAGGTCGACGACCAGACGAGGTTGCCGTCAGGCGACAAGGCGAGCGGCCCCGGTGCCGGATAAAGGTGGAAGCTGGTCTTGGGCGTGTAGTCGAGCTTGCGCAGCGCCTCGAGCAGCTGGTTGCTCTCGAGACCGAGCGAGCCCACCCACAGGAAGTCGGCATTGGCCTCCTTCACGCGCGCGGCGATGGCGCCGAAATCGCGGTTGCCCAACTCGTATTCGAGATAGAGCGGCACCTTGACGCCGCGCTTCTCGGCCTCCGTGCGCATGCCCAGCGCCATGAACTGCGCCGAGGGGAACTTGCTGGTGACGATCACCATGCTCTTGGGCGGCGTCGGCAGGCTCGCCATCGCGTCGAGGATGACGTTGGGATAGGTCTTGTCCGGCTCCGAGCCGAACGGCGTCGCCGGGAACGCCATGTCGTAGGTCTGCAGCTTGGGGATGCCCATGCTGCTCTGGATCATCACCTTGCCGTAGCGTTGGGCCACGCCCATCGCCGCCAGGATCGGCGCCGTGGCGTAGGGCCCCATGATCAGGTCGACCTTGTCGACGGTGATCAGCTTCTCGTAGAGGCTGCGCGCCACGTCCGGCTTGGACTGGTCGTCGAGCAGGATGTATTCGACGGGCCGGCCCAGGAAGCCGTTCCGGCTGTTGATGTCCTCGACCATGATCTCGGCGGCGATCTTGTGGATCACCGCGGTCTGCGCCAGGAAGCCGGTCAGCGACAGCGTGCCGCCCGACCTTCACCGGCGCGCCTGAGGGCGCCGCCCGCAGGATCGCCGGCGTGGCGAGCGCGGCCGATGCTCCGATCAATCCTCCCAACACGCGGCGACGGCGCCACGCACCCATCCGATGGTTCATTGTTCCCTCCACACCGCGGCGCGTTGTTGCGTCGAGCGCCGTTGCCTCATGTTGGGATAACGCCGCGGCGCTGTAAACGTATTTTCGAAAGTTTCGAAAACTTTCGAAGATCGTTACCGGCCGGTGACTCCGAGGATGCGCTCGAGCGGCGCCGGATCGGCGAGCAGTGCGGCACTGTCGCTCTGATGCACGATACGGCCACGCTCGAGAATCGATCGCGCGATCGGTGATCGGCAGGATCTTGCGCGCCTGCTGCTCGACGACGATGCCCGCCATGCCCTCCTCGACGAAGCAGCTTGCGCAGCGGCGCGCAGCAGCTCCTCGACGATGATCGGCGCCAGACCCTCGGTCGGCTCGTCGAGCAGCAGCAGGCGCGGATTGATCGCGAGCGCCCGGCCGATCGCCAGCATCTGCTGCTCGCCGCCGGACAGCGAGCCGCCGGACTGCGGTGCGGCGCTCCTTGAGGCGCGGGAAGAGCCCGAAGACGCGCTCGAGCGTCCACGGGCCGGGCCGGGCCACCGCCGTGATGTTCTCCTGCACGCGTGAGCGAGCGGAAGATGTTGCGCTCCTGCGGCACCCAGCCGATGCCCAGCGCCGCGCGCGTCTCCGGCGCCAGCGCGCCGATCTCGCGGCCGCCGAGGGTCGATCGATCCGCGCGAAGCGGCGCGTCACGCCGACGATGCGTGTCGATCAGCGTCGTCTTGCCGACGCCGTTGCGGCCCAGCACCGCCAGCGCCTCGCCTTCGCCCAGCCGGAACGCCGATGTCGCGACAGCACGACGGCCGCGGCCGTAGCCGGCGGACAGGTCCTCGACGGCGAGCAGGTCAGCCATGCGCCGGCTCTCGCCGAGATAGACGGCGCGCACGCGCGGATCGTACGCGATCGCCGCCGGCGTCGCCTTCGACCAGCAGCGCGCCGTCGACCAGCACCGAGATGCGCTGCGCGAAGCTGAACACCAGGTCCATGTCGTGCTCGATCAGCAGCACCGACACATCGGCCGGAAGCGCGGCGATGGCATCGAGGATGTCCTGCCGCTCGGCTGGCCGGCACGCCGGCCGCCGGCTCGTCGAGCAGCAGCACCCGCGGCGCGCAGGCGAAGGCCGACGGCGATCTCGAGCAGCCGCTGCTTGCCGTAGGGCAAGCGTGTCGGTGCGGCGCGTCGAGCACGTCGGTGAGGCCGAAGCGCTCGGCCACCTGCGTCGACCTCGTCGGCCACGGCATCGCTGCCGCCGACCGGACGCCACCAGTCGAGCGCCGTGACCGAGCCGCTCGCTGACGGCGAGCGCCGAGCGTCTCGAGCGGCGTCAGGTCGGCGAAGAGCTGGTTGATCTGGAAGGTGCGCACCAGGCCGCGCCGGACGCGCGCCTCGGGCTTGCAGCGCGCGTGATGTCCTCACCGCCGCAGCAGCACGCTGCCCGGCCGACGGCGCGCAGCACGCCGGTCAGCAGATTGACGAAGGTCGTCTTGCCGGCGCCGTTCGGCCCGATCAGCGCATGGCGCGCGCCGCGCTCGAGCCGGAAGGTGACGTCGTTGGTCGCCACAAGGCCGCCGAAGCGCTTGCCGAGGCCGCGGGTCTCGAGCGCCGGCGTTCATCAGCGCGCACGCACCTGTGGCGAGCAGCGCCGCGCGAGCGCCGCCGCGTCAGCCGCTCGCGGCCGACCAGCGCGAAGATCGACGAGGAACAGGCCGATCCAGAACAGCCAGAACTGCGGTGTCAGCGTCGCGAAGCACGTCCTGCAGCATCTTGAAGACGATGGCGCCGGCGATGCCGCCGTAGAGCCAGCCGGCGCCGCCGATGATCAGCACCAGCAGAACGATCGGCGGAGCGATGGAACTCGAAGCACGTCGAGCGAGACGAAGGCGGTCGTCTGGGCGAGCAGCGCGCCGGCGGCGCCGGCATAGGCGGCGGAGAGCGTGTAGACCGCGATCAGGCGCGCGGCGGACCGGCACGCCGAGCGCTGACGCGCGCAGCGGATTGCGCCGGATCGTCATCAGCGACAGGCCGAACGGCGAATGCACGATCGCGGCGCGCCAGCAGGAACAGCACGAACAGCGTCGTCGAGGCTGTAGGCATAGGCGGTGCGGCCGTACGAGGTCGAACTCGAAGTGGCCGAGCAGCTGGCGCCATCACGACGCCCTGCAGGCCGTCGGCGCCGCCGGTGATGTGCGGCGAAGCGCGTTGGCGACCTCGCCCAGCACCAGCGCGACGCCCAGCGTCACCATCAGGCGCGTGAGATCGCTGCCGCGCAGCACCAGGAAGCTGGTGAGCGAAGCCCAGCGACCGCGGCGGCCGCGATGGCGACGGCGAGCGCCGGCCAGCGGATCGCGCGGTGACGTGCTTGGCCAGAAGGCCGGCGGCGTAGGCGCCGACGCCGAAGAAGGCGGCGTGGCCCAGCGAGACGATGCCGGCATAGCCCAGGATCAGGTCGAGCGAGAGCGCGAACAGGGCGAGGATCGCGATCTCGTTCAGGATCAGGTGCTTGCCCGGCGGCAGGAACAGCGCGGCGAAGGCCAGCAGCCAGAACACGATCTCGGGCCAGCGCCAGCGCGGCGCGCCGCGCGAGGCCTTGCGGCGGCGGTCATCGTGCCACGTTCATCGTGCGCGCGCGCGAACAGGCCGTGCGGGCGCAGCACCAGCACGACGATCATGCACGAGATAGATGATGAAGGCGCCGAGCGCCGGCAGGTAATATTTGCCGGCGACGTCGGCCACGCCCAGCAGCAGCGAGGCGAGCGAACGGCCCGGTGATGCCGGACGTGCCGCCGACCGTGACCACGATCAGGAAGTAGATCATGAACTTCAGCGGGAAGTTGGGATCGAGGCCCAGAAGCTCGGCGCCGAGCGCGCCGCCCAGGCCGGCGAGACCCGAGCCGACGGCGAAGGTGACGGCGAACACCGTGCCGACGGGGATGCCGAGCCCGCGCGCCACGCGCGCGTCGTCGACGGCGGCGCGCAGGCGGCTGCCGAAGCGCGTGCGCGATCAGCGCGAGCTGCAGGCCGATCGCCAAGCGCGCCGCAGATCACGATGATGAACGAGCGATAGATGCCGACACTGACGCCCAGCACCTCGCGGCGGCCCTGCAGCCAGGCCGGCAGCTTGATGTTCTGCTGGCTCGAGCCCATCGACCCAGTCGACCGCCGCCACCGCCATGAACACCAGGCCGATCGAGAACAGCACCTGATCGAGATGGCCGCGGCCGTACATGTGGACGTAGAGCGTGCGCTCCAGCACGAAGCCCAGCGCCGCCGCGACGATGAAGGCTGCCGGCAGGCAGGCGAGGAACGGCACGCCCCAGCGGTCCATCAGGATCACCGTGACGTAGCCGCCGGCCATGGCGAAGGCGCCGTGCGCGAGGTTGACGAAGTTCATCAGCCCGAGCGTGACGGCCAGCCCGCAGGCCAGCACGAACAGCAGCATGCCGTAGGCCACGCCGTCGAAGAGGATGGTGGCCATGCGGCTATTCTCGCACGCCTTCTGGAGGGCGCACGCTGTCGATGCAGCGCATGCTGTCATCCCGAGCGCAGCGAGGGACCTTTCGGCCTAAGGTCCCTCGGCCTGCGGCCTCGGGATGACAGTATGCGCATCGACGCCGTGCGCTACTTCTTGGCGGCCTTCACCGGATCCTTGACGTTCGGGATCGTCGCGAACTCGACGTTGTAGAGCTCGCCGTCGACCTTCTCGACCTTGCGGACGTAGATGTTCTGGATGATGTCGCGCGTCTCGGGATCGATCGAGATCGGGCCGCGCGGGCTCTCCCAGGCCATGCCCTTCATGGCCGCCGAAAAGCTTCTCGCCGTCGGTCGCGCCGTTCGGTCTTCTTCAGCGCCTCGTAGATCAGGTGCATGCCGTCATAGCCGCCGACCGACATGAAGTTCGGCCGCAGGCCGTTGTTGGCCTTCTTGAAGGCCTCGACATAGGCCTTGTTGGCCGCGCTGTTGTGATTGGCCGAATAGTTGTGGGTGTTGATGACGCCGATCACCACGTCGCCCATGCCGTTCAGCTGGTCGTCGTCGGTGACGTCGCCGGTGGCGATCAGCTTGATGCCCGACTTGTCGAGGCCGCGCTCGACGAACTGCTTGACGAACTGCGCGCCCTGCGCCCGACGGCACGAAGACGAACAGCGCGTCGGGCTTGGTGTCGGCCGCCTTCTGCAGCACCGGCGAGAAATCGGGGCTGCGCAGCGGCACGCGCAGGCTGTCGACGATCGTGCCGCCGTCGGCCTTGAACTTCTCGCTGAACGACTTCTCGGCGTCGATGCCGGGCCCGAAGTCGGTGACCAGGGTGACCACCTTCTTGATGCCGTTCTTGACCGCCCATTCGGCCATCGGCACCGCCGACTGCGCCAGCGTGAAGCTGGTGCGCACGACGAAGGGCGAGGCCTCGGTGATCGAGGACGTGCCGGCCGCCATCACCACCTCCGGCACCTTGGCCTGCGTCGCGATCGGCGCCACGGCGAGGGCGATCGGGGTGAGGCCAAAGCCCGCCAGCACGGCGACCTTGTCGTTGACGACAAGTTCCTGCGCCAGCCGCTTGGCGACATCGGGCACGCGGTGTCGTCCTTCAGGATCACTTCGACCTTCTTTCCGGCGACAGTCGTGCCGTTGCGCGCCTGGTAGAGTTTCACGGCGGCATCGATCTGCTTGCCGGTCGAGGCTTGCTGGCCGGTCATGGGCAGGATCAGGCCGATCTTCACGGTGTCCTGCGCGAAAGCACCGGAGGAGACCACGGACAACGCGGCAGCGATCAGGAGTTCACGTCTGAACATTTGTTTTCCTCCCCAACCCGTATTTATTGGGTTCGTCGACGATTGGAAAGGCCCACGGGCAAATTTGTTTTGTCTACCAACAAATTGCCGCCTAGGATGGATGATCGAAAGGATCAGGCACGTGTCGAAGCGCCAGCGTACCCAGGTGGGCATCATCGGAGCCGGGCCGGCAGGGCTTCTGCTCGCCCGCCTGCTCGAGGTCCATGGCATCGAGAGCGTCATTCTGGAAGCGCGGACGCTCGACTATGTCGAGGCTCGCATTCGCGCAGGCGTGCTGGAGCAAGGAACGGTTGCGCTGTTGGAAGAGGCAGGCGTCGCCGGGCGCTTGCACCGCGAAGGGCTGGTGCATGACGGCGCCGAGATCGCCGTTGGCGGCCGGCGCGTTCGCATCGACTTCCGCGAACTGACCGGCAAGACCGTCACCGTCTACGGCCAGACCGAGATGACAAAGGACCTGATCGCCGCTCGCCTGGCCGGAGACGGCGCGATTGTCTGGGAAGCGGCAGATGTCGGCATTCACGACGTCGAGACCGCACGGCCGAGGCTCAGCTACCGGCACGCCGGCGCCGAATACGAACTGGTCTGCGATTTCATCGCGGGCTGCGACGGGTTCCATGGCGTCAGCCGTTCGGCCTTGCCGGCATCGGGCCGTCAGACATTCGAGCGCGTCTACCCCTTCGGTTGGCTGGGCATATTGGCCGACGTGGCGCCGTGCTCGAGCGAACTCATCTACGCCCACCATGACCGCGGCTTTGCACTCGCCTCCATGCGCTCCCCGACCCGCAGTCGCTACTACATCCAGTGCGACCTCGACGAGAAGATCGAGGAATGGCCTGACGAAAGGATATGGCAGGAACTCGAGGTCCGGTTGGACTGCGAACCACCTCCGAACATCACGACGGGGCCATCGATCGAGAAAAGCATCGCGCCGCTGCGCAGCTTCGTGTCGACGCCCATGCAGCACGGCCGGCTGTTCCTGGCCGGCGATGCGGCCCATATCGTGCCGCCGACCGGCGCCAAGGGCCTCAATCTCGCGGCGTCGGACGTGCACTACCTGAGCCGGGCGCTGATCGCATATTACGAGAAGCGAGACGACAGCCTGATTCGCAGCTATGGCGACACCGCACTGGCGCGCGTGTGGAAGGCCGAGCGTTTCTCCTGGTGGATGACCACGCTCCTCCACAGGCTGCACGCGAAGACCAGCTTCGAAGCGCAGATGCAGCGTGCCGAGCTCGACTATCTCGCATCGTCCCGTGCTGCACAGACCGTGCTCGCCGAGAACTATGTGGGCCTGCCATTCTGACAGTCCATGCTCTATGCTCCCGCCGCAAGATACGGGAGTGAGCCCATGAAGAGCTACAAGGTCGTCGAATTCGGCCAGCCGCTGCAGAAGGTCGAGGCAGCCAACCCCGCCCCGCAAGGCACCGAGGTGCTGGTGCGCATCACGGCGGCCGGCGTCTGCCACAGCGACGTCCACCTGTGGGAAGGCTATTTCGACATGGGCGGCGGCAACAAGTACTCGACCGAGAAGACCATGGCGCCGCCACGCACCATGGGCCACGAGATCGTGGGCGAGGTCGTGGCCGTCGGTCCTGAGTCGAAGGGCGCCAAGGTCGGCGACAAGGCGGTGGTCTATCCCTGGATCGGCTGCGGCAAGTGCTGGTACTGCCAATCGGGCAGCGAGCATCTCTGCCCGACGTCGCGCGCGCTCGGCGTCAGCACGGATGGCGGCTATGCCGATCACGTCCTCGTGCCGCACGCCAGGTACCTTTATCCCTACGGCAATCTGCCGGTCGAGCTCGCCTGCCTCTATGCCTGCTCGGGCATCACGGCCTTCGGCGCGGTCAAGAAGGCGGTCGGCCAGGACGGCGGCAAGCCGATCCTGGTGATCGGCGCGGGCGGCGTCGGCCTGATGGGCGTGCGCTTCGCCAAGTCGGTGCTGGGCCATGAGCCGATCGTGGCCGACATCGACGAGAACAAGCGCAAGCTCGCGCTCGAGAACGGCGCCTGCGCCGCGCTCGATCCGCGCGACAAGGAAGCGCGCAAGCAGATCATGGAGCTGACCGGCGGCACCGGCGTCGGTGCGGCCATCGACTTTCGTCGGCGCCGAGGCTTCCTGCGCAATTCGGCGTGCGCGCGCTCGGCCGCGGCGGGCGGCTGATCGTCGTCGGCCTGTTCGGCGGCACCTTCTCGATGCCGCTGCCGATGTTCGCCTTCACCGGCTGCCAGATCATGGGCTCGGTGACCGGCAGTCCGGCCGAGATGAAGGAGATGATGGACCTCGTCACCGGAGGCAAGGTGACGCCGGTGCCGATCATCAAGCGCAAGCTCGACGAGGCCGACGCCACGTTGCAGGAGCTGCGCAAGGGCCTGATCATGGGACGCGCCGTCCTCGTTCCGTAGTTGGGTGGCCGTGAGCCAGGCCAGCCGCGCCCTCGTCCACGCCTTCGAAACCGGAGCGCTCGTCCCGCAGCGGGCGTTCTTCCTGCGGGCCGAGCTTTCGCCCTTCAGGGACATCGACGCCGAGCAGTCGTTGCGGCCGGAGTATCTCCGCCTGAAGTCGGCCGGCTGGTCGGTCGTGCCGCGCATCGAGAGCGGCGCGTACCGGCTGGGCCAGCTCCTGCTGACCAAGCACAAGGAAGAGAACTTCGCCAACATCGCGCGCGGCTGGTCGCTGCTCGCCGAGGGCGGCACGCTGGTGTGCTCGGGCTCCAACGACGATGGCGCCGCCAGCCTGGAGAAGCAGGTCGGCAAGGCATTTGGCCTCGACGGCACGCTCTCGAAGTTCCACTGCCGCGTCTTCTGGCTGACGCGCGCCGACAGGGCGCCGCCCGACTACTGGCGCGAACTTGCTTCGCTGCGGCCGGTCGGCGACGGCTCGTGGCTCAGCCAGCCCGGCATCTTCTCCTGGGATCGCGTCGATGACGGCTCTGCGCTGCTCGCCGGACACCTGCCCGACGACCTCTCGGGTCATGTCGCCGACTTCGGCTGCGGCTGGGGTTACCTGTCGCGCGAGGTGCTGGCGCGATCCAAGGGCATTGCGAAGATCGACCTTGTAGACGCCGAGCATCGCGCCATCGAAGCGGCATGCGCCAACATCGCCGACACGCGTGCCTCATTTCATTGGCTCGACCTTACCCAGGAAGCGGCCCCGGCAACCTACGACGCGATCGTTTGCAATCCACCGTTCCACACCGGCCGTGCAGCCGAACCGGGACTTGGTCAGAACGTGATCGCTGCGGCGGCGCGTGCGCTCAGGCCCGGCGGCCGCTTCTACGTGGTGGCCAATCGCGGCCTGCCCTATGAGCCGCTGCTGAAAGCGAACTTCACGTCGTTCGAGACGTTGGCCGACAACAACAAGTTTCGGGTGTCGCGCGCTATCCGCTGAACCGGCCGGCGATCAGGAACTCCTTGTTGCCTTCGGCGCCCTCGATCGGACTCTCCGTGACACCCAGCACGCTCCAGCCAGACTGAGCGGCCAGCCAGTCCTCGATGGTTTTGCAGACTTCTTCATGTAGCACTGGATCGCGCACGATGCCGCCCTTCCCGACCCGGCCCTTGCCGACCTCGAACTGGGGCTTGATCAGCGCCACGAGGTGAGCGCCGGACGCCGCCAGGGCCAACGCCGCCGGCAGCGCCGTGCGCAGGCTGATGAAAGAGGCGTCGCACACGATCAGGTCGATCGGCTCCGGGACCTGCTCACGGGTGACCTCGCGGATGTTGGTCTTCTCCATCGAGATCACGCGCGGATCGGAGCGCAGCTTCCAGGCGAGCTGGTTGGTGCCGACGTCGATGGCGTAGACCTTGGCCGCGCCACGCTGCAGCAACAGGTCGGTGAAGCCACCGGTCGAGGCGCCGACGTCGAGGGCGATGCGGCCGGCGACCGGGATGGCGAAGTGATCCAGCCCTTTCTCGAGCTTCAGACCGCCGCGCGAGACGTAGGGATGCGGCTGGCCACGCACTTCGATCGGCGTGTCACCGGCAATGGCGTGACCCGGCTTGTCGAGCCGCCGCTCGCCCGAGAACACCAGGCCGGCCATGACCAGGCGTTGCGCGGCGGCGCGCGTCTCCGCCAGCCCGCGCTCGACCAGCGCCACGTCCAGCCGCGTCTTGGCCATCAGACGGCCGGCGGCGGCGAGCGGCGATTGGCCGAGATCGGGCTCATCAGGCCGACGGCAATGCCGTCGGGATCCTCGACGATGGCGTAGCGCGCGCCCCAGAAGGCATCGAACGGCGCCTGCAAGCCGCGATGGCCGGTCGCGGTCATCTCGCCATAGAGGCGATCGACTTCCTCGCGCGAGCTCACGCTGAAACCCACGACCACGCGGCCAGCGAGGTCTTTGCGGCCGGCCCACCCCTTGTTCCAGATCTGGGCAAAGGCCGCGCTGTCGAGGTCGAGGCCTGCAGCCTCGGTGGCCCCGGGCTCGACGGCGGTGACATGGTGCGCGCCGGTGGCGGTGCGCCATATGCGTGGATCGGGAATGTCGACACCCAGCTTGCGATAGAAGGCGATGGATGCGTCGACATTGCCGCTTACAATGTTCAACTGATTGAGCGTCGGCCGCGTCCGGTCCATGGGCTCACTCCACATCTCGAGGGAAGAAACACTTAGCATGAGCACGAAGCTTCTGGAGGGCGAACGCGCCCTGGTCACCGGCTGCGCCGGCGGCATCGGCCGCGGCATCGCCAAGGCGCTTTTGGCCGAGGGCGCCACGGTGCTGGGCAGCGACGTCACCGCCCCGCCGGCCGAGGACGGCATCGATTTCCTCGCGGCCGACCTCGGCCAGCGCGACGGCTGGAAGGGCCTGCTCGACGGCACGCTGAAAAAGCTCGGCACGATCTCGCTGTTCGTCCATTCCGCCAGCCCGCGCCGGCTGGAGGTCGACACGCCGCTCTCGGTATCGGAAGCGACCTGGGACGCCATGACCGACATCAACCTGCGCACGGGCTTCTTCCTGTCGCGCGAGGTCGGCCGGCACATGCGCGACAACAAGATCAAGGGCCGCATCCTGCTGATCACCTCGCAGCACCGCGAGATGCCGAGAAACCTGCCGCACTACAGCGCCTCGAAGGCCGGCATGACCATGGTGATGAAGGAGCTGGCGCGCACGCTCGCCCCCGACGGCATCCGGGTGAACGCCATCGCGCCGGGTGCCATCCCGGGCGGCGGCTTCGTCGCCGACAATCTCGGCGCCCTGGTGGCGCAGATCCCGATCGGCCGGCCCGGCACGCCCGACGACATTGCCCAGGTCGCTGTCGCGGTCTTGTCAGAAAGATTTGGTCGTTATGTCGTGGGCACGACGGTAGAAGTTGATGGCGGCATCGGCCTGATCAGCTGGATTCCCGCCAAGGCTTGACCATCGGCCCCGGAAGGCCGATCTACGCATCCAGTACAAAGCTTTTCTTCACAGGGGGTTCACCATGACGCTTCGCATCAACTCAACTGCACCAGACTTCAAGGCCGAGACGACCCAGGGCCCGATCGAGTTCCACAAGTGGATCGGCGACGGCTGGGCGATCCTGTTCTCTCACCCGAAGGATTTCACGCCGGTCTGCACGACCGAGCTCGGCTACATGGCGGGCCTGAAGCCCGAATTCGACAAGCGCAACACCAAGATCCTCGGCCTGTCGGTCGATCCGGTCGGCAACCACGAGAAGTGGGCGAAGGACATCGAGGAGACGCAGGGCCACAAGGTCACCTATCCGATGATCGGCGATCCCGAGCTCAAGGTCGCGACCGCCTACGACATGCTGCCGGAAGGCGCCGGCACGACGTCGGAAGGCCGCACGGCTGCCGACAACGCCACCGTGCGCTCGGTGTTCATCATCGGCCCGGACAAGAAGATCAAGGCGATGCTGACCTACCCGATGAGCACCGGCCGCAACTTCGACGAGGTGCTGCGCCTCCTCGAATCCTGCCAGCTCACCGCCAAGCACCAGGTGGCGACGCCGGTGAACTGGAAGAACGGCGAGGACGTGATCATCGTCCCGGCGGTGTCCGACGAGGCTGCCAAGGCCAAGTATCCGAACGGCTGGAAGGCGCCGAAGCCCTACCTGCGCATCGTCCCGCAGCCGAAGTAACGCTGGAAAGATTTTTGCGAAGGGCGCGCCGCGCAAGTGGCGCGCCTTTTCCTTGTTGGAATCGCGCCGCGCCGGCGCCCTCCCAGCGAAGATTAGCCGCGGGCGCGTTCTGCCGGCTGACCCAGGGCGGCAAGCGCCGTCGCTACAATGCCCTTGGCGTCGAGGCCGGCCTGCTCGTACTGGCGGGCGGGCGAGGCATGGTCGATGAAGCGGTCGGGCAGGATCATCGGCCGTACCTTCAGGCCATGGTCGAGCAACCCCGTCGTTGCCAGATGCTGCAACACGTGGCTGGCGAAGCCGCCGACCGAGCCCTCTTCGATTGTGATCAGCACCTCGTGCTCGCGCGCCAGCCGGCGCACCAGATCGGTGTCGAGCGGCTTGGCGAAGCGGGCGTCGGCCACCGTCGTGCTGAGCCCCTTGGCGCCGAGATCCTCGGCGGCGACCAGGCATTCGCCAAGACGCGTGCCGAAACTCAGGATGGCGATCTTGCTGCCCTCGCGCAGCACCCGGCCCTTGCCGATCGGAAGCGGCGTGCCGCGCGCCGGCAATTCGACGCCGACACCCTCGCCGCGCGGATAGCGGAAGGCCGAGGGGCGGTCGTCGATCTGCGCCGCCGTCGCCACCATGTGCATCAGCTCGAGCTCGTCGGCCGCCGCCATGACCACGAACTCAGGCAGGCAGGCGAGATAAGCCACGTCGAACGAGCCGGCATGCGTGGCGCCGTCGGCGCCGACCAGCCCGGCGCGATCGATGGCAAAGCGCACCGGCAGCTTCTGGATGGCGACGTCGTGCACGACCTGGTCGTATCCGCGCTGCAGGAAGGTCGAGTAGATCGCACAGAACGGCTTGAAGCCCTCCGTCGCAAGGCCGGCGGCGAAGGTCACGCCGTGCTGCTCGGCGATGCCGACATCGAAGCAGCGCTCGGGGAAGCGCTCGGCGAACTTGTCGAGGCTGGTGCCCGAGGGCATGGCCGCAGTGATGGCGACGATCTTCTTGTCGGCCTCGGCCTCGGCGATCAGCGACTTGGCGAACACCGCCTGGTAGGCCGGCGCGTTGGCCACCGGCTTGGACTGCTTGCCGGTGATGACGTCGAACTTGACCACGCCGTGGTACTTGTCGGCGCTGTCCTCGGCCGGCGGATAGCCCTTGCCCTTCTTGGTGACGACATGGACCAGGATCGGCTTGTCGAGCCGACTGTCGCGCGCGTTCTTCAGCACCGGCAACAGATGGTCGAGATTGTGGCCGTCGACCGGACCGACATAGTAGAAGCCCAGCTCGTCGAACAGCGTGCCGCCGGCCACGAAGCCGCGCGCAAACTCCTCGGCGCGCCGCGCCGCCATCTCGAGCGGCTTGGGCAGCGCCTCGGCGACGGAGCGGCCGAGATTGCGCAGGCTGACGTAAGGCCGGCCCGACAGCAGGCGCGATAGATGCGCCGACATGGCGCCGACCGGCGGGGCGATCGACATGTCGTTGTCGTTCAGCACCACGATCAGCCGGCTGCGCAGGGCGCCGGCATTGTTCATCGCCTCGTAGGCCATGCCGGCGCTCATGGCGCCGTCGCCGATCACCGCCACGACATGGTTGTTGCCGCCGGCGAGGTCGCGCGCCACCGCCATGCCCAGCCCGGCCGAGATCGAGGTCGAGGAATGGGCCGCGCCGAACGGGTCGTACTCGCTCTCGCTGCGCCGCGTGAAGCCCGACAGGCCGTCTTCCTGGCGCAGGGTGCGGATGCGGCTGCGTCGGCCGGTGACGATCTTGTGCGGATAGGCCTGATGGCCGACATCCCAGAGCAGCCGGTCGCGCGGCGTGTCGAACACGTAGTGCAGCGCCACGGTCAGTTCGACCACGCCCAGCCCGGCACCGAGATGCCCGCCAGTGACCGAAACGGCCGAGATCGTCTCCTGGCGCAGTTCGTCGGCGAACTGGCGCAGCTGGTCGGTCTTCAGCCGACGGATGTCGGCCGGTATATCAACGGTATCGAGAAGCGGCGTTGGGCCGGTCATGATTGCATCATACTCCCGCGCGGCCCCTTAGGCCCGCCGCGCGACAACGAATTTCGCCGCCTGCCTTAGCAAATCTGCCGCCTCGCCGAACGGTTCCAGATGCGCGGCGGCCTGTCGCGCCAGCAGGTCGGCCTGGGCCCGCGCCCGCTCGAGACCCAGGATCGATACGAAGGTCGCCTTCCCGGCCGCCGCGTCCTTGCCTGGCGTCTTGCCGATCTCGGCCGCTGTTCCCTCGATGTCGAGCAGGTCGTCGGCGATCTGGAAAGCCAGGCCAACATCGTGGGCATAGGCCGACAGGGCACTGCGCATGGGATCGCTCGCCTTGCCCAGGATCGCGCCTGCCGTGCAGGAGAAGGAGATCAGCGCGCCTGTCTTCAGCCGCTGCAGGCGCGTGATGGCGCCGATCGACAGGTCGGGACGCGTCTCGGCCAGCAGGTCGAGCATCTGGCCGCCCACCATGCCGTGCGCGCCGGCGGCCCTGGCAAGTTCGCTGACCAAGTGGGCCCGCACCGATGCATCGCCGTGCGTGTCCTCGTGCGCCAGCACCTCGAAGGCCAGCGCCTGCAGAGCGTCACCCGCCAGGATCGCCGTGGCCTCGTCGAACTGCTTGTGACAGGAGGGCTTGCCGCGCCTGAGATCGTCGTCGTCCATGGCTGGCAGGTCGTCGTGAATGAGCGAATAGGCGTGCAGGAATTCGATGGCGCTGGCGGTGCGCAGGGCGGGCAACGCAGCGACCTTGAACAACGTTGCGCCGGCCAGCACGAAAAACGCACGCAGGCGCTTGCCGCCGCCCAGGCTCGAATAGCGCATCGCCTCGAAGACGCGCGCTTCGTCGCTGTCGCCCTTCGGCAGAAGGCGATCCATGGTGTGTTCGGTCGACGAGGCGGCAAAGGTCAGCGCGGCCTCGAAGTCGCGGTGCGACGACAGGGGCATGGGTCGCGGGCTAGTTCAGATCAGCGGGCTGGCTGCCGACCGTGCCGTCGGCTGAGAAGACGATCTTCTCGACCTTCATCTTGGCCTCGGCGAGCTTCTGCTCGCAGTGCTTCTTCAGCAGCGCGCCGCGCTCGTAGGCCGTGATCGCCTCGTCGAGCTTCACTTGGCCGCGCTCGAGTTGCTGGACGATGCCTTCCAGCTCCTTCAGCGCGTCCTCGAACGACAGGCCGGCGATATCCTTGGGGAGTACGGGTTCTTTGGCCAATTTTGCCTCGCAGGGGGGTGCCCATGATGGTAGCCGCCGGCGCGCGGCCAGTCATCCAGCAGAATGCTGTAAAAATGCCCATTCCGCGCGGGCTTTTGGGCTTTCTCAACTGTGGATAGCGAAGCCCGCATATCTAACATGGTAGGTTTGCACGTTCGCAGGACAAAACCCGCCCTCGCGCATTGCGACAGTTACACAGCAATGGCACGTTTCGCCCCGCAACGAAATAAACAGCCATTCACAGGAGTAAAACGCCCATGGGCAACGTCAGTCATCTCGTCACGCGAACGGCAGCCTTCGAAAGCTCGGTGGAGAACGGGCTCGCCGAAGGCGGCAGCGGCAAGGACCGCCAGTTCGTCACCGCCCTCGCCCGTGGTCTCGACATCCTGCGCGCCTTCCATGCCGGCGAAGGCATGCTGGGCAACCAGGAGATCGCCCATCGCACCGGCCTGCCGAAGCCGACCGTGGCGCGTCTCACCCACACGCTGACCGAGCTCGGCTACCTCAACTACATCCGCCGCTTCCGCAAGTATGAGCTCGGCGCCTCGGTGCTGGCGCTGGGTTATGCCGCGATCTCCAGCATGGACGTGCGCCGCGCCTCGCGTCAGCCGCTCGAGCAGCTCGCCCACGCTCTCAACGCCTCGACGGCGCTGGGCGGCCGCGACCGTCATTCGATGATCTACCTCGAAGCCTGCCGCGGCCCGTCGGTCGTGGCGATCACGCACGATGTCGGCACGCGCGTGCCGATGGCCAGCACCGCCATGGGCCGCGCCTACCTGTTCTCGCTGCCCGATGTCGACCGCAACAAGCAGATCGACGCCATCCGCCGCCGCTGGCGCGACGACTGGACCAAGGTGAAGACCGGCCTCGAGCGCTCGTTCAAGGAGCTGGCCGATCGCGGCTTCTGCGTCACCTGGGGCGAGTGGCTGCCCGAGCTCTGCGGCGTCGGCGCGCCGCTGCGCAACTCCGACGGCACGGCCGCCTATGCCATCAACGCCTCGGCGCCGATCTACCAGATCAGCCGCGACCGGCTCGAAGCCGATTGGGGTCCGCGCCTGGTGAAGATCGCGCGCGACATCCGCACCGGCATGGCCGCCCAGCCCTCGGCTACGGCGACGCCGGCGGCGATGCGTCCTGCGACCAACGGCAACGGGCATCGCCCGCCGATGTCGGCGATGGCGCGCCGGTAAAGCGATTTCCGGTCTGATCGAACCGCAAGCGGTTCGATCAGACCGGACGCGCGCCCTCTCGTCCTTCTCGAGTAAAGCGTATGCCTATCCAACGACCGGCCGATGCGCGGCCGGTCGCCGCCCACGAGTTTCGCGGTTTCAACGGACTTATCGGCCACGAGGTCGTGGCCTGGCGGCCGGGCTTCGTCGAGATGACGCTGAAAGTCCGCCCCGAACTCTGCAACGCCAACGGCCTGCTGCACGGCGGCGTCCTCATGACCTTGCTCAATTCGGCGAGCGGCTTTGCCTGCACCTTCAACGAGACGGCGACGGCGCGGCGGCTCAGCGTCACCCTCGCCTTCACCACGCAGTTCATCAAAGCGGCGCGCGACGGCGATCAGCTCACCATCTTCGGCGCCTGGCGACCGTCCAGCAGCCAGAGCACCTTCGCCGCCGAGACCGAGATCTACGACCAGAACGACGACCTTGTCGCCACCGGCGCCGGCACCTTCCGTTACCTAAAGGGCGAGCGCAGCGACGGCACCCTCACCTTCCTCGATCAGAAGGCGGCGGACTGACCAACGGGAACCGCGCCAGGACGCGATGCGTCGTCTTGCCGAGCAAACTGTGAACCAGGACGAATTCGCTCACGGTCCATTCGATCGGCTCGATGGGCATCGAGGGCAGCAGGCGGCGTTTGTCGCGCAGCAGCGTCACGTGCGGCACGAACCTCCTCGTGCGCCTGATGCCCAGGATGGCTTTGAGCTTCTCGTGAAGCAATTCAACGCCGACCACTCCTTCCTCTCCCCGCAGCACGAGCGGGCCGCCGACAAAGCTCTCGACGCGATCGAACGACACCCGGAATGCCGGCATCGATACGCGATCGGCGCACGCGGCCAGAGCCGCGATCAGATCGTCCGGCGGCGGAGAGAAGCCATCGTGGACGTGCCAGATCGTCGAATGGATATGCTGCGGCAACAGCAGCGCGCCTCTGAGACCGTACTCGTGCCGCACATCCCGCCCCGTCTCGATGGCGGCCACGGCGGCGATGGGATCCGCGTAGACGAGGAACAACAGCCGGTCGGTCGGATGCGAGAAGCCCATGAACAACCTCCACAGGAGACACGTTCATGATATGTTCTCGGTCCGCACGCTATCAACTCCAGGTGTAACGCCGTGCCTGCTGCCTTCGTCTTCCAGAACAGAAAGGGAGACAGCAATGCAGGCAATATTCTCAATCGCGGTGGCGGTCCTCGCGCTCGCCGGTCCCGGAACCGACAGTTCGTCCACCAAAACCAGTGTCATGAACGTCCATTACGCAGGCAACGGCTTGCCCAGGCTGCCCAGTCTGCCGAGGCTGCCCAGCCTCCCGCGTCTGCCGCGCCTGCCGAAACCGCGGTAGCCGCAGAGTCAGGCCAGCAGCGCGTACAGATCCGTCTCGAGCTTGGCGGGATCGACGCCCTCCCAGGGCATGTAGATTTCCCAGTTGATGCCGGCGAGCTCGAGCTTCTCGGCCTGGCACCAGGCGAACAGCGCCTGCCACGCTCCGGGCATGCCGTCGAACGGCCCCTTGAGCTGGAAATGCGCGGCGCGGCCGGCGGGCAGCTCCGACGGCACGACCTCGCCCGTGGCGGCAAAGCTGCGGCCGACGATGGTGCCGATCTCCATGTCGAGCATGTCCTTCGCCGGCGTGCGAAAGCGCGTCAGCGGCCGGCCGAGCGGCGCGGCTTCGAGCGACGGCAGCGCGGCGTCGACCGCGGCACGCGCCGAGCGCTGGGCAGCCGGGATCTCCGGGAAAGGCACCTTGGCCTTGACCACCGCCGTGAGCTGGCGATCGACCGTCACGATAGAGCACGTCATTGGTTGCGGTCCTTCACTTAACCTTGTGGTTAAGTGATAGCATGTCCGCCGCGCCCGTCAACAACGCCTGTAACGACCACGCGCCGGCCTTCGTCTCCCAGACAGACAGTTCTCAAGGGGGGAGACGATGAAATCAGCCACTGCGATCAAAGCCCTGTTCGGCGCGACCGACGCCGATCTGCTCTCGGCCTGGGGCGCGTCGTGAAAATCGCACACAGCTCGCTCCTGGCAGCGATGTCCCTGGCAGTGGCCACGCTGGGCCTGGGCACCTATCTCGCCGCGGTCGACGTCGCATGGAACAGCCCGGGCGTCGGACCATCGGTGATCGGCCCGCAAGCCTACGCCGCGCGCGACGAGCTGGGACGGCCGACCTGCCGGCGCAACAACTTCGGCGATCCGCAGCGGCCCCTCGTCAGGATCGGCCAGAACTGCCCGTGATACGCTCATCGACGTCGCATGACGTAGAAGACGTAGCCGTAGCTGCCCTGAGCGGTCTCGAAGACCTCGATTTCCCTCAGGGTCTCCCTGGCAAATCGTCTGACGCCTTCGTCAGCATGCTCGGCAAGGGCCCGAGCTCTTGGCCCGAGCAGATCGTAGTAGCCATCCGTCCAGGCCGCCCGGGAAACCGTCTGGGTGGCAAGCACCGCGTACCCTGCGTCCTCGGCGGTCGTGACGTTGTCATTCGTGAACTTCATGTCCGGATAGGCCGAGGCGAAGAAATCGCCCGCAACCTGCGGAACGTCCTCGGTCAGCCACGCCAGCTCGCTCAGCACCGCAAAGCCTCCAGGCCGGATCGCGCGCGACCACGAGGCAAGGGCATTGGCGAAGCCGATGTTGTAGGCGGCGCCTTCCGACCACAGCAGGTCGATGGCGGGAAACCCCGAGGCGATGTCCTGCATGTCCATGCAATGCACCTGCAGGAGATGCGCGGCATTCGCCTGCGCGGCGCGACGCCGAAGGATCTGCAGAAACGGCTCGTGGGAATCGACCGCATGCACCAGGCTTCGCAGTTCCTGGATCAGCACCATGGTCTGGCGGCCCGCGCCACATCCGGCGTCGACCACGACGTCGAAGCGGTCGTGCGGCAGCCGATGAAGCACCTGCCGCGTCTCTTCATCGCTGCCGGGACCGAGCTTTTCCATGCCTCCGAACAGCAGCTCGATCGGATCGGCGGCGCCCACGTTCCTACTTGACCGTGATCTCGGTGCCGCCGAGGCCGACGAACTCCGTCTTGGCGATACCCGGCCCGGGCAGGAACACCGGCGGATGGACCGAGCCCGTCAGGATCACGTCGCCCGCTTTCAGGTGCTTGCCGTGCTCCAAAAGCTTGTTGGCGAGCCAGGCGAGCGAGATCAGCGCGCTGCCCATGACGTTGGTGCCGGGACCGGCGCCGATCTCCTTGCCCTCGAACTCCGAGCGGCCTTTCAGGCCGGCGAAGTCGACCTTCTGCCAGTCCTTCACCTCGGTGCCGACGATGCAGGCCGCTTGCAGGACGTCGTCGGCGATGCGGCCGGGGCCGCTCAGCTTGGTGACGTCGGCGTAGCGGTTCTCGACCACCTCGGCGCCGCAGTGGAAGGCCGCGACGTTGGCCTTGATGCTGTCGGCCGTGTAGCCGCCGGCCGTCGCGTCCTTGGAGATGCGCGCCACCATCTCGCACTCGATGCCGGCCTTCAGCGGCCAGCCCTTCTCGAACACCGCGCCGGAGGGCCGCACGCCGCTCTTGTAGATGCCGGCGAACACCGGCCCGGAGAGCTTCATCGGCTCGTACTGCGAGGGCAGCGTCAGCGCCACCTTCCAGCCGGCCATCTGGTCCTTGCCGTCGGCCGTCAGCCGGTCGTGGACGGCGAACTGGACCTTGTAGGAATCGGCCTCGCTGAGGGTCGCCGTGTCGGCGGCGAGGAAGTCCATCACCTTGCGGCTGCGCCGGCCCTCGGCGATGCGGTCAGCGAGCGCGGCGATTTCCTTGTCGTTCATACCTGGCGTCCCTCCCAAAGCTCCGTCATCCCGACCGGAGCCGAGCGTAGCGAGGCGGAGCGGAGGGACCTAGTCATATCTTCGAAAGAAGACGAGGTCCCTCCACTCCGCTTCGCTCCGGTCGGGATGACGGTACTTTTGCTACGCCGCCTTCGCCGGATGATAGTTGCCGTAGAAGCTCTGCCCCTTCGCCGCCATGTCGCGCAGCATCTTGGGCACCTCGAACTGCGGGCCGTACTTCTTGGCGAAGTCGTCGCATTCGGCGACGAACGCCTTGACGCCGACCTGGTCGATCAGGCTGACGGCGCCGCCGGTCTGCGGCGCGAAGCCCAGGCCCATGATCGAGCCGACATCGCCGTCCTGCGGATTGGTGAGCACGTTGGCTTCCAGGCAGCGCACCGTGTCCACGGCCTGCACGTAGAGGAGACGCTTCTTGATCTCGTCCTCCTTGGCGCGCTTGTCCTCGCCCTCGCCGTAGAGCAGCTTGGGATCGGGCGGGAAGTGCTTGGCGAGCTCGGGCCACAGCCGCTTCTTGCCGTCGGCCGGATACTCATAGAAGCCCTTGCCGTTCTTGCGGCCGAAGCGCTCGAGCTTCTTCAC
This sequence comes from uncultured Alphaproteobacteria bacterium, assembly GCA_963809025.1. Lineage (GTDB taxonomy): Bacteria > Pseudomonadota > Alphaproteobacteria > Reyranellales > Reyranellaceae > Reyranella. The sequence continues at coordinate 251,547 of CAWEIE010000051.1, forward strand.
CATCAGCTCGAGGATGTGCTCGGTGCCGCCGCCCTCGAACTTCTGGCCGGCCGCCGCCGCGTCGCGCCGCGCCTGGTCCATGATCTTCCAGGAAAGGTCGATCGCGACCTCGTCATTGAGCGCCAGCGGGCCCACCGGCATGCCGGCGAAGCGCGCGCAGTTCTCGATCATGGCGGCGGGCACGCCCTCCTCGAGCATGCGATGGCCTTCGCTGATGAAGGCACCGCAGACGCGGGAGGTGAAGAAGCCGCGGCTGTCGTTGACCACGATCGGCGTCTTGCGGATCTTCTGCACGAAGTCCATGGCGCGCGCGAGCGTGTCGGGCGAGGTCTTCTTGCCGACGATGATCTCGACCAGCGGCATCTTCTCGACCGGCGAGAAGAAGTGCAGGCCGATGAACTGGTCGGGCTTCGACGAGGCTTCGGCCAGGCCGGTGATCGGCAGGGTCGAGGTGTTGGAGGCGAACACCGCCTCCTTGGGCATCGCCGCCTCGGCCTTCTTGGTCGCCTCGGCCTTGACCTCGCGGTTCTCGAACACCGCCTCGACCACGAGCTGGACGTCCTTCAGCGCGCCGAAGTCCGGCGTCGCCGTCACCTTGGCCAGCAGGGCGTCGCGCCTGGCCTGGTCGAGCCGGCCGCGCTTGACGAGCTTGTCGAGCTCGCCCGCGATGTGGGCCTTGCCCTTGTCGGCGGCCGCCTGGTCGCGGTCGATCAGCACGATGTCGAGCCCGGCCTGCACCGAGACGGTGGCAATGCCCGAGCCCATCAGGCCGGCGCCCAGGATGCCGATCTTCTTGTACTCCTGCTTGGGCACGCCCTTGGGCCGGCGCGCGAGCTTGTTCGCCTCCTGCAGGCCGAAGAACAGCGTTCTAATCATGCTCTTGGCCACAGGGTTGCGCAGCAGCGAGACGAAGTAGCGGGTTTCCACACGCAACGCCGAATCGAACGGCAACTGCAGGCCTTCGTAGACGCAGCTCATGATCGCCTTGGGCGCGGGATACACGCCGTTGGTCTTGCCGGCGATCATGGCGTTGCCGCCGATGAAGGTCTGCACGCCCGGCGGGCTCCACACCTGGCCGCCCGGGAAGCCCGGGGTCTTGAAACCCTTGCGGTCCCACGGCTGCACGGCGCGGCCGTCGATCGCCTTGGCACCCTTGCCGGCGTATTCCGGCACGACCTGCTCGCCGGCCGGCGCCATCAGCCACGCCTTGGCCTTGGCCAGAAGCTCGCCTGCCGGCACGACCTCGTGGATCAGGCCCAGGCCCTTGGCGGCATCGACCGTGAGGTCCTTGCCCTCGAGCAGGATGGGCGCTGCGTTCATCACGCCGATCAGGCGCGGGATGCGCTGCGTGCCGCCGCCGCCCGGCAGCAGGCCGATCTTGACCTCGGGCTGGCCGACCTTGGCCTTGGGGTTGGCCGCGGCGATGCGGTAGTGGCAGGCGAGGCAGATCTCGAAGCCGCCGCCCAGTGCGGTGCCGTTGATCGCGGCCACGATCGGCTTGCCGCCGGTCTCCTGGCGGCGAAACATCTTCTGCAGCTGGCTGAACTGGTCCATCAGCTTGGCGGCATCTGACGTGTCGGTGCCCAACAGCATCTCGAGGTCGGCGCCGGCGATGAAGTCGGCCTTGGCCGAGGTCAGGATGATGCCCTTGACCTTGTCGTCCTTGATGGCCTCCTCGATCGCGCCGGCATAGGCCGTCATCGAGGCCTCGTTCAGCACGTTCATGCTGCGGCCCGGCATGTCCCAGGTGATGGTGGCGATGCCGTCGCTGTCGACGTTGTAGTTGATCATGGTTGGTCTCCGAATTCTTCGCGTATCCACCCTTCGAGACGCTCGCTTCGCTCGCTCCTCAGGGTGAGGATTTTAGAACCCCCACCACCTCACCCTGAGGAGGCCGCGCAGCGGCCGTCTCGAAGGGTGGGCAGCAGTCGAGGTCGTTACACCCGCTCGATGATCGTCGCGGTGCCCATGCCGCCGCCGACGCAGAGCGTGGCGAGGCCGGTCGAGAGGTTGCGCCGCTCCAGCTCGTCGAGCAGGGTCCCCAGGATCATCGCGCCGGTGGCGCCCAGCGGATGGCCCATGGCGATGGCGCCGCCGTTCACGTTGATCTTGTCGTGCGGCATCTTGAGGATCTGCAGGTAGCGCAGCACGACGGCGGCGAAGGCCTCGTTCAGCTCCCAGAGATCGATGTCCTTCACGCTCATGCCGGCGCGCTTCAGCGCCTTCTCCGAGGCGGGCGCCGGGCCGGTCAGCATGATCGCGGGCTCCGAGCCGATCGACGCGAAGGAGCGGATGCGCGCCCTGGGCTTCAGCCCGGCCTTCTCGCCGAACTCCTTGGTGCCGATCAGGATGGCGGCGGCGCCGTCGACGATGCCCGACGAATTGCCGGCATGATGGACATGGTTGATCTTCTCGACCTCGGGGTAGCGCTGCTGCGCCACCGCGTTGAAGCCCGGCATCATCTCGCCCTGCATCTTGAAGCTGGGCTCCAGCGCCGCCAGCGTCTGCATGGTCGTCTGCGGCCGCATCAGCTCGTCGTGGGCCAGAAGCTCGACGCCGTTCTGGTCCTTGACCGGCACGATCGACTTCTTGAAGTAGCCGGCGTCCCAGGCGGCCTTGGCCCGCTTCTGCGATTCGACGGCGTAGGCGTCGACGTCGTCGCGGCTCAAGCCATACTTGGTGGCGATCAGGTCGGCCGAGACGCCCTGGGGCACGAAGTACATCGGAATGGCCACGGCAGGATCGGTCGGCCAGGCGCCGCCGTCGGAGCCCATGGGCACGCGCGACATCGATTCGACGCCGCCGCCGATCGCGGCCTGGCTCTGGCCAGACATGACCTGCGCCGCCGCCATGTTGGTGGCTTCGAGACCCGAGGCGCAGAAGCGGTTGACCTGCACGCCCGACACCGTCTCGGCATAGCCCGCGACGACGGCCGCGGTGCGGGCGATGTCGGCACCCTGCTCGCCGATCGGCATGACGCAGCCCAGCACGATGTCGTCGACCAGGTGGGTGTCGAGCTTGTTGCGGTCGCGCAGCGCCTGCAGGGCGGTGACGGCGAGCCGCACCGGGGTCACTTCGTGCAGCGAGCCGTCCTTGCGGCCCTTGCCGCGCGGGGTGCGGACGGCGTCATAGATGTATGCGTCGGTCATGGTTGGTCTCCTAATCCTTCAAACCCTGCGATCCCATTCGCCTCACCCTGAGGAGCGCTGCGAAGCGGCGCGTCTCGAAGGGTGGGAACCAGTCTTGATGTTGCCCATCCTTCGAGACGCCGCTTCGCGGCTCCTCAGGATGAGGTGGTGCGTTTAAAGCGTCCGTCCGATCAATTCCTTCATGATCTCATTCGTGCCGCCGTAGATCTTTTGCACGCGCGCGTCGGCGTAGAGGCGCGCGATCGGATATTCCCACATGTAGCCGTAGCCGCCGAAGAACTGCAGGCACTCGTCGATCAGCTCGCACTGCAGGTCGGTGGTGTAGTACTTGGCCATGGCGGCGGTGGCGACATCGAGCTCGCCCTTCAGATGCCGCGCCACGCAATCGTCGACGAACACGCGTGCGACCAGCGCCTTGGTCTTGAGCTCGGCGAGCTTGAATCGGGTGTTCTGGAAATCGATGATCGGCTTGCCGAAGGCCTTGCGGTCCTTGACGTACGCAACCGTGTGCTCCATCGCCGCCTCGATGGCGGCGATCGCCTGGATGGCGATCACCAGGCGCTCCTGCGGCAGCTGCTGCATGAGCTGGATGAAGCCCATGCCGGGGCCGCCCAGCAGGTGATCGGCCGGCACGCGCACATTGTCGAAGAAGAGCTCCGACGTATCCTGCGCCTTCATGCCGATCTTCTCGAGATTGCGCCCGCGCTTGAAACCTTCTGTCTTGGTCTCGACCGCGATCAGCGAGGTGCCCTTGGCGCCGAGCTTGGGATCGGTCTTGGCAACGACGATCACCATGTCGGCAAGCTGGCCGTTGCTGATGAAGGTCTTCGAGCCGTTGATCACCCAGTGATTGCCGTCCATCACCGCGTTGGTCTTGACCGCCTGCAGGTCCGATCCGGTGCCGGGCTCGGTCATGGCGATGGCCGTGACCAGTTCGCCGGAGCAGGCCTTGGGGATCCACTTTTTCTTCTGCTCTTCGCTGCCGTAGTGCAGCAGGTAGGGCACGACGATGTCGTTGTGCAGCGAGAAGGCCGGACCCGAGGCGAGCGCCCTGCCCTGCTCCTCGATCAGGATGGCGCTATAGAGAAAGTCGGCGCCGGCGCCGCCGTACTGCTCGGGCATGGTCATGCCTAAAAGGCCCTGCGCGCCGGCCTTGCGCCACAGCTCGCGCGGGACGATGCCCTCCTCCTCCCACTTCATGTGGAAGGGCGTGACCTCTTTCTCGAAAAAGCGCCGACAGGTATCGCGGAACATCTGGTGTTCGGGCGTGTAATGGGCGGCCAACGCTGTCACTGAGCGCTCCTCCGGCGGTCGATCAACGGGGTCTTGTTCTTGGGACTTTGGTCCGCCGGCGCCTGCTCCGCCAGCGCTCGGGATGTAGTTTACCTTTACGTAAACGTCAACCTCGCTCCGAGCCTCAGGCAAGGCAGCCGACGCCGGCTATCGAGGCATCGGTTTCAGGCCGGGACAGCGATGGTCGGGCGACCCGGCCTCGCACACGCTGACCTCGCCGAGATAGCGCTTCATGCGCTCCACTTCATCCGGCGTCCCGACGGACCGGATGGCGCGCTGAACGAGGTAGAGGCTGCCCTCTCCCTTGATGGCACGAAACATCGTCGTTTCGGGCCTGCTCGTTGCCGCCAGCCGCGGACAGCGAAGCAGCATCGTCGCCGCCTCGTAGCCGTTGACCTTGCCGGACATGACCGAGGCGGGCGTGCTTCCCGGGCAGGCGGCGAGCCATTGCCCCTGAAGCGTTTTGAGAAATGGCACGGGGTTGAGATCGGCCCGCCTGGAGAAGACCTGAACCGTGACCATCTCCGACCAGTTCTGCACCGTCTCGTTGCTCGGAATCCATTCCGTCAGGCTCACGAAGTTGTTCGTGTCCGAGTGGCCGACCACGAAGCCGGCCGGCGGCGAGACGATCAGATTCTCGCCTTTGAGCTGCGCCTCTGCCGACGGCAGGCAAAAGAACAACGCAACCGCCGCCGCTATCCACTTGCTTGGCATCCGCCGTCCGATCCTGTCCTGCGCGTTCGCAGGCTAGTCTAGTACCGACTATGACTGGTGGATGAGTCATAACTGTCACCCGGCGCGGGGTAGCCCCCGCGCTTACCGAAGCGAGGGGCCTTTAAGGCCGCACGAAAGGTCCCTCGCTGCGCTCGGGATGACAGTGGGGCTGTATCAGGCATTTGTGATTCCGGGTACTAGCTCGCCCCAAGCGATGGAGTCACGCCGATGCCCCCCGTCACTCGGTGAATTGGATTGTCACCTCGCCCAGCGCCGCGCCGAAATCGGCCACGACCGTGCTGCCCGCCTGGACGAAGTGCAGCCCGGTACAGGTGCCGGCGGCGACCAGCTCGCCCGCGTGCATGCCGTCGCCTCGGCGCGACATTTCGTTGGCGAGCCAAGTCAGCGCGATGAGCGGATGGCCGAGTACCAAGGCGCCGGTCCCTTCGCCTTTCAGCTCGCCGTCAACCGACAGGGTGACGATGTGGCTTGCGAGATCGAGGCTTCGCCATGACTCGAAGGCGCTCCCGACCACGATACCGCCATTGAAGGCATTGTCGGCGGTGATCTCCTCGATGCGACGCGTCCGCCACTCGGAAAGGCGCGTGTCGCAGATCTCGATGAGCGGCACGACGGCGTCGACCGCGGCGCTCACCTCCTCCCGCTCATAGGGCTGCGACCGCGCCGGCAAGTCGCGGCCGAGCCGGAAGCCGAACTCCGCCTCGACGCCGACGACAAAGAAACGGGCGGCCGAGAGGGTAGCCGGTTGCTGCCACAGCGCGTCACGAAAGAGAACCCCGGCGATCGGCCCCGGCGAATTGACGAGCCGCTGCGACTGCTCAGACGAACAGCCGACCTTGCGGCCGACGACGGCGTCACTCCAAAGCGGGCGGAAAGCGGCCTGCACGGCGTAGGCATCGTCGAACGTCCGCACGTCGGGAAGTCCCGGCACCGTCTCGTGACTGCGGCGGCCGGCCACCAGCAGCCGGGCCGCGTCGCTTGCCGCACGATGGGTCATCGGGCCGGTCATCGGGTCCCTCCCGTCAGCAGCGTGGCAACGGATGGCACGAACACGACGAGCATCAGCACGCCGAAGACGATCACCGTATAGGGAAAAGCCGCTGCCCAGACCTGCCGCATCGTGATCTCGGGCGGCGCCACGCCCTTCATGACGAACAGCAGCAGGCCGAAGGGTGGCGTCAGCAGGCCGATCTGCAGCGAGATCAGCAGGATCACGCCCAGCCAGACCAGGTCCATGTTCAACGCGTTGGCGAGCGGCATGAAGAACGGGAAGGTCAGCAGCATCATGCTGATCTGGTCCATGAAGCAGCCGAGTGCGACCAGGATGGCGATCATGACAAATACCGTGATCAGCGGCGTCATCTCATACTTGGCTATCTCGGCCAGCGCGCCGTCGGTGGCGCCCGAGAACGCCAGGATCTGCGCAAAGGTCGTGGAGGCCGCGATGATGAAGAAGATCATGGTCGTGACGACCGCCGTGCTCTTAAGGCTGTCGAACAGGATTTTCCAGGTGAGCGCCCGGTAGCAGAGCGCCAGCACGACCGTGGCCAGGCAGCCCAGCGCCGCCGAATCGGTCGGCGAGGCCCAGCCCAGGAACATGCTGCCCATGACGACGATGAAGATGAAGGACAGCGGCACCACGTCGATGAAGAAAGGCCGCCACCGCTCGCCCAACGTCATGGGCGCCCGCGCCGCCTCGTCCCGCGGCGCAAGATCGGGCCGCATCCAGCATCGCACGACGATCCAGACCAGGAAGCTGACGCTCATGATCAGGCCAGGCAGGATGCCGGCGATCAGCAGGTCCGACACCGACACCTTGTCACGGCTGACGCTGCTGGCCAGTGTCGCCAGCAGGACGGTCAGCGCCGACGGCGGGATCAGCATGTCGACGCCGCCGATCGCCATGATCGGTCCCATCGCCATCGACGGGTGATAGCCGCGCCGCAGCATCTCGGGCAGCAGCGACTGGCCCAGCATGGCGGTGGTGGCGATGGTCGAGCCCGACAGCGCCGAGAAGATCGTGCCGCCGCTCACCGCCACGACGGACAGGCGGCCCGGCACGGCCAGGATCAGGCGATCGATGGCGTCGATGGCGCGGAGCGCCATGCCGCTGCGCAGCAGGATGTCGCCCATCACCAGGAACAGCGGCACCGGCGCCAGGTTGAAGTTGGCGATCGACGCCATCGAGCCGCGCACGAACGACATGATGCCGTTCTCGCCGCCCAGGAAGATCACGGCGCCGACGATGTTGGTGAGGAAGAAGGCGAAGGCGACGGGCAGGCCGAGCAGCATCGCCAGGCAGACGAGGCCCAGCATCAGGGCCAGGGCGGCGGGCCAGGCCATCAGATCGACGCCCGATCGGTGATGTCGTACGTGTCGCGCACCACGCCCTGCACGCGCAGGAAGCGCAGCACGAACTCGATGGCCAGCAGCAGCGCGCTGACCGGAATGGCGAGGAACAGCAGCCATTCCGGCACGTACCAGGTCTTGTAGGCGACCATGTCGGTGCGCCAGGCATCGGAGACGACGGCACTGCCGTAGTAAAGCAGCACCAGGCTGATGCCGAGGCCGACCAGATCGACCAGCTGCTCCAGGCGGACCGCGAGCCTCTTCGGCAGGGCGACGAACAGCATGTCGACGCGGACGTGATTGCCCTGGCGCAAGACCCACGGCGCCGCCAGGAACGTGCCGGCGTACATGAGGTACTCGGAAAGCTCGATCAGCCACGGCAGTGAGCCCAGCGCGAGGTCGCGCAGGGCCACGTCGACGCAGATCAGCACGATGATCAGCCCGAGCACCAGGCCGAACAGCGTGCAGAAGAAGCTCAGCAGCTTCTCGAAGAAAGCCAGCGCGACCGCCATGGACCCGGCCTTGGCCGCCTACTCCTTCGCAAAATAGCTGCGGAGCTTCGGCCCGTTCTCCGGGCTGATCTTGTTGACCACGGCCCAGCCGGCCTCGCGCGCCTCCTTGGTGTAGCGCTGCTCGTCGGCGGGCGAGAAGCGGATCGCCTTGATGCCGGCTTCCTCCTGCTTCTTGCGCTCGGCCTCGATCAGCCCGACGTCGGCGGTGCTGGCCTCGATCTCGAGCGCCAGATCGAGCAACAGCTTGCGCTGTGCGTCGTTCAGCTTCTTGGTCCAGGTGTCGTGGTTGGCCAGCAGCGTGATGTCGGGGTGATAGAATCCCGGATCGACGCGGAACTTCGTCACCTTCTGCCACGAGTAGTCGAAGATGCCGCGCGTCGCCCAGCCGTAGCCATCGACGGTGTTGCGCTCGAGCATCGTGTAGACCTCGGGCGGGGTCGAGTTGATGCCGGTGCCGCCGAGCTTCTCGACCATCGGCCGGTACATCGGGGTGACCCGGATCTTCAGGCCTGCGAAGTCGGGCTTGGTGATCTCCTTGTTGAGGAAGATGTGCGCCCGCTCGTAGTTGTAGAGGCGGGCCAGGAACTGGGCGTTGGCCTTGTCGACGTGCAGCTTGTTGACGAAGGCGAGCCCGCCGTTGCTGCGCAGCTCGGCCATCGGCACCTCGATCAGCTTCATGGCCTCGGCTTCGGGCAGCACGTTGCCGTAGTAGGCGCTCGACGTCGTCACGATGTCGATGACGCCGTCCTTCAGGTTCTTGCCGACGTCGAACAGCGGCATGACCTTCGGCGCGCCGCCGAGATACTGGATGCGGATCTGGCCCTTGCCCTTCTCGTTCACCGCCTTGATGTACTGCTCGAACTTCTGGGCGTAGATCGAGCCTTCCTGGAAGGCCGCGACGCCCTTGAGCACGACTTCCTGCGCCGCTGCCGGAAACGACAGGGCCGCGAGCACGGCGCCCAGGGCCAGGCCGAACCGCGACGGCCGCTGCATCCTCAATCCCTTCATTTGCCAACCTCCCTTTTCATGGCGCCGCCTAGAGGTGCGCCGTTCCAGCCGAACTCCCCGCAATACTCGCCGCGGCATGCGCAATCCGCGGGCCGACGTCGGTCATCGCCCGTTCTTCGGAAATCTCGAAGGGCGGCCCGCCGCAATTCACGGCCAGCACCACGCCATCGGCAGTGACGACCGGCGCCCCGACGCCCACCACATCCGCACGCCACTCGCCGGCCGAGATACAGAAGCCGCGGCGCTTGAGCATCGCGAAGGCGCCGTCGATGCCGTCCCGAACCGCCCGCCAGTCGCGGCCGGCATCGCGGCGAATTCGGTCGAGCAGCCCGCTGCGTTCGGCGGCGGGCAGGGCGAACAGATAGGCCCGTCCCATCGCCGTCGTCGCCAGCGGAATGCGGGCACCGAGATCGAAGCGCGCCGGCGGGGCGCTGTCGTACCGAACCGTGTCGATGTTGATCATGTGCAGGTTGTCGCGCGCGCCGAGGGACACCGGAAGGCGGGTCGTCTCGGCGACCTCACGCAGGAAAGGCTGTGCCGCGATACGGTAAGGCATGCCCGACAGCAGCGAATGGCAGAGCGAGGCAATCGCGGCGCCCAACGTATAGCGACCGAGCCGCGGCACGTAGGCGAGATAGCCCAGCGCGGTCAGGGTCTGGGTCAGGCGCGAAACCGTCGGGCGGGAAAGGCCGGTGCGGGCGGCGATCTCGGCATTGCTGAGCGCGCCCTCGCCCGGCCGGAACGCCCTCAGCACCGACAGGCCGCGCGCCAGCCCCTGGACGGCGTGCGCGTCCTCGCCCGCCAGCAGATCGGTCTCAGCCTTGCGCTGAAGCGGCGACAACCTTGCCATCGACGAAAATTGCAATAGATGGAATTCAATTGTCAAATCGGCCGAAGGCGGCCAGTGCAACGCCGGATTGTGCCGCGATTGTGGCCATCTACCGTCGAAACCGGCCGCGCAATCAATCAATCCGGACTCCCGATCATGCCCGTCAGGCTATGAAGCCCATGGGTGGATGCTTCAGTGTGGGAGAAGTGTTGTGATCCTCGGGATGTCTCTATCGACTTTCACCGTCGTGCATGTGGTGCTGAGCTTGCTCGGCATCGCCACGGGCGTGCTCGTGCTGCTGCGTCCGGCAGCGTCGCCCAAGGCGTGGGGGCTCACGACGCTGTTCCTCGCGACCACGTTCGCCGCCAGCGTCACGGGCCTGCTCTACCTTCTGCCGCTCCCGCGCTTCCGCCTGGGCCATGGAATCGCCGTCGCCTCGCTGCTGGTCTTCATACCGACACTGCTGGCGCTCTGTCGTCATCGGCTGGCCGGCCCGTGGCGTGGGACCTACGTCGCTGGAGCGGCGACCCTGCTCTATCTCAACGCCTTCATCGCCGTCATGCAAACCTTCGCCAAGATCGGCTTGTTGCGTGCGCTACCCGCGACGAGCATCGGCTCGCCGTCGTTCCTCGCGCATCTGCTCGTGCTGGCGATCTCGGTGTGGCTGGCCTTCAACGCATTCGCCCACCTTCAGGCCGGCCGGTCCGACACGCGCCAGGCCCGGCCGCGGCGCACAAAGCCCCTGCGCATCGCCGATCGCTGGGGCTGACCGACCGTGGGTTGTCGCCGCGGCCAGCGCGCGTAGGTCGCGGCGACGCTTCATCTCGGCTGCGCTACGATGCCGGATGGTCGACAGCTCCAGCCTGCTCATCTCCGTGATGGCCCTTGTTGCGATGTTTGGCGGAGGCATGATCGGCATCTTCGCTGCGCGGATCCTGCCTGGCCATCATTTGAGCGACTCGTCGGCAAGCGCGGTGAAGCTGCTGGCCGCAGTCGTGGTATCGCTGACCTCCCTGGTGCTCGCCCTGATGCTGTCGTCTGCGAACAACTCGTTCGCGGCCAATGCGGGAATCGTGAAGAAGCTCAGCTCCGACCTCATTCACCTGGATCACCTGCTGCGGACGTACGGGCCGGAAGCGAACGAGGCGCGCGCGCGCCTGCGCGCCTACACGACCAGCAAGAACGACGAATTGTTTCCGGTGTCGAACGTGCCGGCGCCAACCGATCGAGAGACGTCCGATCGACTGGACAGGCTTCTCGATTCCGTCCTGTCGCTGGCGCCCGCCGACCGCCGGCACACGGCGCTGGTCGAGCAGGCGCTCGCCATCACGTCCAGCATCTACGCCGAGCGCTGGCTGCTGTGGGAAAACCCCGGCACCACGGTTCCCCCGCAATTCCTCCTCCTGCTGATCTTCTGGCTCTTCCTCATCTTCGTCAGCTTCGGCATTTTCGCGCCGGCCAATCTCACGGTGATCGCCAGCTTTTTCCTCTGCTCGCTCGCGGTCGCAGGCGCCATCCTCATGATTCTCGACCTGGGCGATCCGATGCATCCCGGCTGGGTCCAGGTCTCCAGCGAGCCGATGCGCCGCGCGATGATCGAGATCGGCCGTCCGTAAACGCTGCCGCCGAACACCATGAAGCTGCAATGCTTGCCACCTGTGGCCTTGGAGGCGGCGCCCGGTCCGAGGTGAAACGGCGTGAAGGGCATCCGCCCCTCGCCCTCACTCGAGCGTCGTCGCGCTCAGGCCGAGCTGCGCCCGCCGCCTCAGCCACTGGCTCGGCCGGTAGCGGTCGTCGCCGGTAATGGCCTGCAGCTGCACCAGGATCTCGTGGCAATCCTTGACGCCCAGCCAATCGGCCAAGGCCAGCGGTCCGCGCGGATAGTTGAGGCCGAGCGTCATGGCGGTGTCGACGTCGGCGGCCGAGGCGATGCCGATCATCGCCATCTCGCAGCCGAGGTTGGCGATCATGGCGCACATGCGCTGGGCGATGAAGCCGGGCGAGTCCTTGATCAGCGTCACCTTGGCGCCGGTGCGCGCCAGGATGGCGGCCGCGGCATCGCGCACGAGGTCGTCGGCGCCCGGCGCGGTCATGATGGTGAGACGCTTGGCGATGTCGCCGGTGAGGTCGATCGCCACGGTGCGTCGGGGATCGAGGCCGCGCTCGACCACGGTGGTGGTGCAGTCCCGGCCGATCGGCGCCACCAGGATGGGGCTTCTGCCGTCGTCGGCGCCCAGCGCCTGCGCGCCTGCGGCCATGACCAGGCCGACCAGCTTCTCGTTGTGGCTGTCCATCACCACGACGCGCGTCGCCGGCACGACCGACGGCAGGTGATCGGCGCCGGGATCGACCTTGGCGCCCTTGGCGTCGTAGGCGTACCAGCCGCCGCCGGTCTTGCGGCCGAGCCGGCCGGCCGCATAGAGGCTCTCGTGATAGGGGCTGGGCGTCATGCGCCGGTCGTGGAAGAAGCCCTCGTAGATGATCTTGCGCGCCGGGAAGTTCACGTCGATGCCGGTGAGGTCCATCAGCTCGAATGGCCCCATGCGGAAGCCGCAGCTGTCGCGCATGACGGCGTCGACCTGCGCGGGGCTCGCCCGGCCCTCCTGCAGGATGCGCAGGCCTTCGGTGCCGATCGCCGTGCCGCCGAGATTGACCAGGAAGCCCGGCGTGTCGCCCACGACCACGGGTGCGCGCGTCTGGCGCTTGCCCAGCGCCACCATGGCGTCGGTCACCCATGGTGCGGTGTCGGCGGCGCGGATCACCTCGACCAGCTTCATCAAGGGCACGGGATTGAAATAGTGCATGCCGCAGACGCGCTCGCGGTGCTTCAGCGAGCGCGCGATCGAGGCGATGCGGATCGACGAGGTGTTGGAGGCGAGGATGGTCTCGGGCGGGACCACGGCTTCGAGCTCGCCGAACAGCTTCTGCTTGACCTCGAGGTTCTCGAACACGGCCTCGACGATGACGTGGCAGGCCTTGAGGTCGTCGAGCGTGTCGGCGACCGCGAGATTAGTGTCGGTCTTGGCGAGGTCGGCGTCGGTCAGCCGGCCCTTGGCGACAAGACCCTTCAGCGTCTCGAGAATCGCAGCCTTGGCCTTCGCCGCACCACCGGCCTCGGCGTCGAACATGACGGCCTTCATCCCACCCTGCGCCGTCACTTGCGCGATGCCGCGCCCCATGGCGCCAGTTCCGACCACGCCCACGACCAGATCGGAGCGGTTCACATCGAGAGCCATTTGATTTCCCTCTACCTACTTCCTTTTCGCCACCTTGCGACGTTGCGCCCGATATGGCTGCTTGGCTTCACTCATGCCCTTGCGGCGATCGGCTGCATCCAACCGATCCAGTATAGCGAGGGCACGCTCGGGTTTGCCACGTGAGGCCATTAGCCGGAACCGCACCTCGGCATCGTGCGCCGATAGCGTCGCGGCCGCCATCTCCTCAATCAGCTTGTTGATGCTGACGCCGCGGGAGCGCGCCAGATCGCGGAGGCGTTCATGTGTCGCAGCGGGCATGCGGATGGTCAGGGTGGACATGGATAAGTCCTCAGAATGCCGCCGACCTCAGGACGTGCAACCAACCGACAGTTTAACTTTGCTGGGAGCGCGCCATTCCGTGGCGCTCATGGTCAAGTGGAGCGCGGACCTCCAGGTCCGCATCATGATTTATGAGCGGACCTGGAGGTCCGCGCTCCGAAGAGAAGACGCGCCACGGAGTGGCGCGCTCCCAGCAATGACTAAGCCTTCCCAGCATACCCCGCCGTCTTCAGCCCGCCGGTGATCTCGTCGAGGGCCGCCGGGTCCTCGATGGTGGCGGGCATCTTCCAGGGCTGGCCGTCGGCGATCTTCTGCATGGTGCCGCGCAGGATCTTGCCCGAGCGCGTCTTGGGCAGGCGCGGCACGACGATGGCGGTCTTGAAGAAGGCGACGGGACCGATGCGGTCGCGCACGAGCTGGACGACTTCGCGCACGGTCTCCTCCTTGGGCCGGTCGACGCCCGCCTTCAGCACCAGGAAGCCGAACGGCACCTGGCCCTTCAGCTCGTCGGCGACGCCGATCACGGCGCATTCGGCGACGTCGTTGTGGCTGCCCAGCACTTCCTCGATCTGGCCGGTCGAGAGGCGATGGCCCGCGACGTTGATCACGTCGTCGACGCGCGTCATCACCGAGACGTAGCCGTCCTGGTCGATGAAGCCTGCGTCGCCCGTCTTGTAGTAGCCGGGGTAGTCCACGAGATAGGCCTGCCGGAAACGCTCATCGGCATTCCACAAGGTCGGGAAAGTGCCCGGCGGCAACGGCAGCTTGGCCGCGAGCGCGCCGACATCGCCCTGCTTGGCGATCGGCTTGCCCTGCTCGTCCAGCACTTTCAGGTTCCAGCCCGGCGCCGGCACCGAGCACGAGCCGAGCTTGACCGGCATCGGCTCCAGCCCGACGAAGTTGCCGCAGATCGCCCAGCCGGTCTCGGTCTGCCACCAGTGGTCGACGATCGGCACGCCCAAAAGCTTCTGCGCCCATTCGATGGTCGGCGGATCGCCGCGCTCGCCCGCCAGGAACAGCGTGCGGAACGTCGAGAGGTCGTACTGCTTCAAAAGCTTGCCGTCGGGGTCTTCCTTCTTGATGGCGCGGAACGCGGTCGGCGCGGTGAACAGCGCCACTGCCTTGTGCTCGGAGATGACGCGCCAGAAGGCGCCGGCGTCGGGCGTGCCGACCGGCTTGCCCTCGTAGAGGATCGTGGTCGCGCCGTGGATCAGCGGCCCGTAGACGATGTAGCTGTGGCCGACCACCCAGCCCACGTCCGAGGCGCACCACCAGATCTCGCCGGGATTGACGCCGTAGAGGTATTGCATCGACCAGGCGAGCGCCACGGCATAGCCGCCATTGTCGCGCACCACGCCCTTCGGCTGCCCGGTCGTGCCCGACGTATAGAGAATGTAGAGCGGATCGGTCGCCTTCACCGGCACGCAAGCATGCGGCTCGGCAGCCGCGACCGCGTCGTTCCAGTCGAGATCGCGACCTTTCACCATCGAGGCCTCGGCCTGCGGCCGCTGGAACACCAGGCAGTGCGGGATCTTGTGCCGGGCAAGCTCGATCGCCTGGTCGAGCAAGGGCTTGTACTGCACCACCCGGCCCGGCTCGATGCCGCACGATGCCGTCAGCACCAGCTTGGGCGAACAGTCGTCGATGCGCGTGGCAAGCTCGTTGGCGGCAAAGCCGCCGAACACCACGGAATGCACCGCACCCAGCCGCGCGCAGGCCAGCATCGCCATCACCGCTTCGGGGATCATCGGCATGTAGATGATGACGCGGTCGCCCTTGCCCACGCCCTGTGCGGCGATGGCGCCCGCGAGCTTGGCCACATGGTCGCGCAGCTCGCGGTAGCTGAAACTCTTCTTGGTGCCGGTGACAGGCGAATCGTAGATCAGCGCCGTCTGCTGGGCGCGGCCGCCTTCCACATGGCGGTCCAGCGCGTTGTGGCAGGTGTTGAGCTCCGCGCCGGCGAACCAGCGATAGAACGGCGGCTTCGACTCGTCGAGCACCTTGTCCCAGGGCCTGGTCCAGTCGATCGCCTTGGCCTGCTCGGCCCAGAAACCCTCGGGGTCGCGGAGCGACCGCTGATGAAGTGCGCGGTATGTGTCGCCGACGGCCATGACGGCATTTCCTCCCTTTGCGACAGGCTTAGCGTTGCTCATGGACCACCGCAATCCGGATGTGTGACCATCACATCGGCCTATTGGCTCGACGTCATGGTGGCCTATACCGATGCCAGCATCGACCCGGCAGGTTGCGCCTATACCACTTACTGCGCCGGCCGCGTGTTCATGGGCGTCACGAAAGCCATCTGAGGAGAGCGTCATGCGTCGGCTCGTGCAATGGATCGGCCCCGTGCTGCTGCTGTGCTGCTGTTGGCCGGAACGGCCAACGCCCAGGGCTGGACGCCCTTCAGTCCGGACGGCGGCCGCTGCAAGGTCGACATGCCGGGCATGCCGACGGTCGAAACGGTGCCGCTCAACTCGCCCGGCCAGACGCTCACCATGACCGAGGCCAAGGTGCAGGCGGGCGGCGCCACCTTCTTCATCTCGTGGATCGACTATCCCGAGCGCATCGCGCTTTCCGCCTCGAGCGACACGATGCTCGACAAGGTGCGCGACGGCATGGCGGCGGGCAGCACGCTGCGTGGCGAGAAGAAGCTGACGCTGGGCCGCGCCCAGGGGCGCGAGTTCACCCTGGCGCAGGCCAACGGCACCACCACCGCGGTCCGCCTCTACTGGGCGCGCAATCGGCTGTACCAGCTCGGGGTGACCGGCCGCGGCGGCGTCGAGAACCAGACCGAGACGCGGCACTTCTTCGAGTCCTTCGCGCTTGTGCGATCTTAGGCTTGCTTTCAAGTATGCCGATACACGCCCCACCTCACCCTGAGGAGCGCCCGCAGGGCGCGTCTCGAAGGGTGGGCAACAGCACGACTGGTTCCCACCCTTCGAGACGCAGCGCTACGCGCTGCTCCTCAGGGTGAGGTCGTCTTCGAACTGACTAGCGAGGCGGCAGTGCCCAAGCCCATGATGCACCTGGCGCAGTTCCTGGTGCACGGTCCGACCTATCACAGTGTCGCCATGTGGCGGCATCCGCGCACCGCGGCGGCGGGCTACGACTGGACCCAGCCCGAGCTCTACCAGCACATCGCGCGCGTCTGCGAGCGCGGCAAGCTCGACATGCTCTTTTTCGCCGACCTCAACTACATCTCCGACACTTTTACCGGCTCGCTGGCGCCGGCGATCCGCAACGCCACCCAGGCGCCCGAGCACGATCCCCTCCCGCTGCTGTCGTTCATGGCCGCCGCGACCACGCACATCGGCCTCGGTGCCACCTACTCGGTGAGCCATCAGCATCCGTTCCATGCCGCGCGGCTGTGGGCCACGCTCGATCACCTGACGCGCGGCCGCGCGGCCTGGAACGTCGTGACCACGCTCAACCACAACCAGTCGGCCAATTACGGCGAGGAGATGAAGCCGACCGACGAGCGCTACGACCGCGCGCATGAGTTCATGGACGTCTGCCGCAAGCTGTGGACGAGCTGGGACGAGGACGCAGTGGTCATGGACCGCGACGCGGGCATCTTCGCCGATCCGGACAAGGTCCATCGCATCGACCATGAAGGCCGTTTCTTCAAGTCACGCGGGCCGTTGAACGTCGTGCGCTCGCCACACAACCATCCTCTTGGGGGGCCGGCCATCCTGCAGGCCGGCACATCGGGCAAGGGCCGCGACTTCGCCGCGCGATACGCCGACGCGGTGTTTGCCATCCAGCCCTACATCGCCGGCGCCAAGGCGCTCTACGACGACATCAAGCGCGGCGTGGTCGAAGCCGGCCGTCCGGCCGATGCCTGCAAGATGCTGTTCGGCGTGCAGCCGATCGTCGGCGCCTCGCGCGCCGAGGCCGAGGACAAGCAGGCCGAGCACAACGCCCTGGTCCCCCTCGAAGGCGGGCTCGCCATCCTGTCCGGCCATCTCGACTTCGACCTCTCGACCTTGCCGCTCGACACCATCATGGCCCATCGCAGCGAGCCCAAGCTGCAGCGCATGCAGACGCGCTATCGCACCGCCACCGGCGAGCTTCTGACCCTGCGGCAGGTCGCTCAGAACCACGGCCAGAGCGTCGGCCTGCCGCAGATGGTGGGCACGCCCACAGACATCGCCGACCAGCTCGAGGCCTATTTCGACCAGGTCGGCGGCGACGGCTTCATGCTGTCTCCGATCTACTGTCCCGGCGCGATCGAGGAATTCGTCGACCTGGTCGTGCCCGAACTGCAGCGCCGCGGCCGCTTTCGGCGAGAATATGCCGGCACCACGCAGCGCGACCATCTGAACCAGGCACACTGACCCGGGGGGATGGATGCCGGCATCGGGCCGTAACAATGCGGGAACCCTCGGATCGGAGACCGCCCTGCAGCACGACATCCCTTCGGTACAGGCACGTAAACGCCGCCTTAGCTACGGATTGCTGGACGGGTTTGTAATCGCTGCCTGCAGCCTGACCTTTGCCGCGGTCATCGGCGCCGCCCGGCACGGCGAGCCCAAGAGCCCGCCCATCGAGCTGATCGCCCAAGACCTCGGCACGACGCCCGAGGCCTTCCGCCAGGCCGCCGACCGCTTCCTGTCGCATCGTCCGATGGGACCGCCGACGGAAGCACAGAAGAAACAGGTCGCGGCCGTGCTCGACGTTTCGGTCGAGCAGCTCGAACTCGGTGATGGAAAAGCATCGGCCTGATCGGCTGAAGCAGCGATAGCCGGGAGCGCGCCCCTAAGACTTGGGCGTCGCGGGTGCAGGCTCCGGCGTCGCGGGCGTAGCGGCCGGCGGCGATTCGGTTGGCGTCGTCTGCGGTGCCGATTGCTGTTTGGCCTTGGCGGCGCGGTCGGCCGCGTTGCGCTGCTCGCGGTCCTTGACGTCGCGATCGGCGGCCGCCTTGTCGGCGGCTTCCTTCTGCGCCCGCTGCCCACCCTTCGCGCCCACGACCGTACCAATCTGCCCGCGAGTCTCATCAGTAGGGGTGACGCCTTGCTCGGATTGCCGGCCGGGATTGGCCGCAGGCAACGTCCCGGTGGGCGCGATCTGGCGATCGGCGCCGGGGCGGGCCTTGCCGACCGGCGCATCGCCGCCGAACCAGCCGCAGCCGGCCAGGAGAACGACGGTCGATCCGGCAAGCAGGCCGCGCCAAGTGCGTTTGCCCATCATGGTCAGTTGCCCACATCGGTGCGTTTCGGGAAGCCGTTGTGATGTCTAGCGCAGGCCGCGCATGGAATTGCGGCCTGTGTTGTCGCAGCCCGCCTCTTCGTCATTGATGGAAGCGGCCAGGTTTCCTCGACGCTACTCCCGCCGTATCCTGCCGTCCAACAAAGCGGAGGAAGCGAATGATCGGTCGTCGCACGGCCACGGCAGCAGCTCTGGCAGCGCTGCTGCCCGCCACCACCCGCGCGCAAGCCGCCTGGCCCACCAAGCCCATTCGCCTGATCGTGCCCTACGGCCCGGGCGGATCGGCCGACCAGGTGGCGCGGCTCTATGCCGAGCGGCTGAGCGCGGTGCTCGGCCAGCAGGTGATCGTCGAGGACAAGCCCGGCGCCTCGGGCGGCGTTGGCGCTGCGATGGTCGCGACCAGCGCACCCGACGGCTACACCTTCCTGCTTGCGCCCACCGCGATCCTGGCGATCACGCCCGGCGTGCGCCAGGTGCCGTATAAGCCGGACGACCTGGTCGCGGTGTGCCGGCTGTCGACGGCGCTGCTGCCGGTCACCATCACCAACGCGCTCGGCGCCAAGACCTGGCAGGAGTTCGTGGCGCTGGCCAAGGCGAATCCCGGCACCTACTGGTTCGGCTCCTCGGGGCTCGGCACCATCACGCATCTCACCGGCGAGGTTTTAACCCGCACCGCCGGCATCAAGATGCAGCACGCGCCCTACAAGACCATCGTCGACGCCACCGGCGACATCTTCGACGGCCGCATCCAGATGGTGTTCGACCCGTCCTTCGTGCCCTACGCCAAGGCCGGCAAAGTGCGCACGGTGCTGATCGACGCGCCGACGCGACTCGCCGACCTGGCGGACACGCCGACGGCGCAGGAGGTCGGGCTGGACCTGAAAGGCTTCCGCGACCGCGCCTGGTTCGGCCTGTTCGCGCCCAAGGGACTGCCGCCGGCCATCGCGCAGCGCATATCCGACGAGGTTGCGCGCATCGCCGCCACATCGGACATGAAGGACAAGCTCCTGATGGTGGCGCAATTCGCGCACCATCAATCCCCGGCCGACTTCACCCGTCAGGTCGCCGACGACAAGGCTTTCTTCACGGCGCTGATCAAGGAGCTCGACATCAAGCTCGAGTAGGGAGCGACCGAGAACCTGCACGGCTGCCGTGCGACGAACGCATCGACGCGGCGGTCACAGCCGGCGCCGGGCCAAGTAGCCTTTCCTCACGCATGCCGATCACAAGCGTGCACAAGGGAAGGAAGAACGATGAAAAGACGGAGTTCTGATGAAGGCCGCCGGCGTCGGCACGGCCGCGGCAGCAGCGCAGACTGTCGCCGCACCCGCCATCGCCCAGGACACGCCGGAGATACGCTGGCGGCTGACGTCCAGCTTTCCCAAGAACCTGGATATCGCCACGACGGTCAGCGACGACTTCGTCAAGCGCGTCGGCGAGCTCACGAACAACAAGTTCCAGATCAAGTGGTTCGCGCCCGGCGAGATCGTGCCGGCGCTGCAGGTGGTCGATGCGGTGCAGAACGGCACCGTCGAGTCGGGGCTCAGCGCCGCCTATTACTATGTCGGCAAGGATCCGACGTTCGCGTTCGCCACGACGCTGCCGTTCGGCATGAACACGCGCCATCACAATGCGTGGATGATCTGCGGCGGTGGGCTGGAGCTCATCAACGACTTCATGCGCGACTACGGCATCGTCTTCGTGCCCGGCCTGCATACCGGCGCGCAGATGGGCGGCTGGTTCCGCAAAGAGATCAAGACGCTGGAAGACCTCAAGGGCCTCAAGTTCCGCATTGCCGGCTTTGCCGGCCAGGTCCTGACCAAGCTCGGTGTGGTGCCGCAGCAGATCGCCGGCGGCGACATCTATCCGGCGCTGGAGAAGGGCACGATCGACGCCGCCGAATGGGTGGGACCGTACGACGACGAGAAGCTCGGCTTCGTCAAGGTGGCCAAGTACTACTACTACCCCGGCTGGTGGGAAGGCTGCACCCAGAGCGGCTTCTTCATCAGCCTGAAGGAATGGGAGAAGCTGCCGCCCAGCTACCGAACAGCCATCAACGCGGTCGCCAGCGAGGTGATGAACTGGTCGCTCGCCAAGTACGATTCGGGCAACCCGGCCGCGCTGCGCCGGCTGGTCGCGGCCGGCGCCGAGTTGCGGCCCTTCCCCCGCGACATGATGGCCGCGTGCTACGACATCGCCTTCGACCAGTACGAGGAACTGGCGGCCAAGAATCCCAAGTTCAAGAAGATCTACGACTCGTGGAAGCCGTTCCGCGACGAGCAGTATCTGTGGTCGCGGGTCGCCGAGAACACGTTCGACAATTTCGTCTACGCCCAGCAGGCCGCGAAGAAGCGCTGAGGCGGAGAGCTGCTGATCAGATGTTCAGCAGCTTCAGCCCCTTCTCCTTCGCGCAGGCGATGGCGTCCTCGTAGCCCGCATCGGCGTGGCGCATGACGCCGCTCGCCGGGTCGTTCCACAGCACGCGCTCGATGCGACGGGCCGCCTCCGGCGTGCCGTCGCAGACGATCACCATGCCGGCGTGCTGCGAGAAGCCCATGCCGACGCCGCCGCCATGGTGCAGCGATACCCAGGTGGCGCCCGAGGCGCAGTTGAGCAGGCCGTTCAGCAACGGCCAGTCGGAGACCGCGTCGGAGCCGTCGCGCATCGCCTCGGTCTCGCGGTTGGGGCTGGCGACCGAGCCCGAATCGAGATGGTCGCGGCCGATGACGATCGGCGCCTTGAGCTCGCCCTTGGCCACCATCTCGTTGAAGGCAAGCCCCAGGCGATGGCGGTCGCCCAGCCCGACCCAGCAGATGCGCGCCGGCAGCCCCTGGAACTTGATGCGCTTCCTGGCCATGTCGAGCCAGTTGTGCAGATGCGCATTGCCCGGCATCAGCTCCTTCACCTTGGCGTCGGTGCGGTAGATGTCCTCGGGATCGCCCGACAACGCGGCCCAGCGGAACGGCCCGACGCCGCGGCAGAACAGCGGCCGGATGTAGGCCGGCACGAAGCCCGGGTAGCTGAAGGCGTCGGCCACCCCCTCCTCCAGCGCCATCTGGCGGATGTTGTTGCCGTAGTCGACCGTCGGCACGCCCTGCTTGTGGAACTCCAGCATGGCGCGCACATGCCCCGCCATCGATTGCCTGGCCGCCTTGGCGACGGCGTCGGGGGCGCTCGTGCGCTTGGCTTCCCATTCGGCCAAGGTCCAGCCCTTGGGCAGGTAGCCGTTGATCGGGTCGTGCGCGGACGTCTGGTCGGTCAGGCAGTCCGGCTTGACGCCGCGGCGTAAAAGCTCGGGCAGCACGTCGGCCGCGTTGCCTAAAAGGCCGACGGACACCGCCTTCTTCGCCGCCGTCGCTTCGCGGATGATCGCCAGCGCCTCGTCGAGGTCGCGCGCCTGCTTGTCGAGGTAGCCGGTGCGCAGGCGAAACTCGATGCTGCTCGGCCGGCATTCGACGGCGAGGCACGAGGCGCCGGCCATGGTTGCGGCGAGCGGCTGCGCGCCGCCCATGCCGCCCAGCCCTGCGGTCAGGATCCAGCGCCCGGCCAGGCTCCCCTGATAGTGCTGACGCGCCATCTCGACGAAGGTCTCGTAGGTGCCCTGCACGATGCCCTGGCTGCCAATGTAGATCCACGAGCCCGCGGTCATCTGGCCGAACATCATCAGGCCCTTGCGGTCGAGCTCGTTGAAATGCTCCCAGGTCGCCCAGTGCGGCACGAGGTTCGAGTTGGCGATGAGAACGCGCGGCGCGTCGGCGTGGGTGCGGAAGACGCCGACCGGCTTGCCCGACTGCACCAGGAGCGTCTCGTCGGCCTCGAGATCGCGCAGCGCCGCAACGATGCGATCGAAGCTCTGCCAGTCGCGCGCCGCGCGACCGATGCCGCCATAGACCACGAGCTCGCCCGGCCGCTCGGCGACCTCGGGATCGAGGTTGTTCATCAGCATGCGCAACGGCGCTTCGGTCAGCCAGCTCTTGGCCGAGCGTTCGGTGCCGCGCGGCGCGCGGACAGTGCGGGTGTTGTCGAGGCGCGTGGTCATGTCGGGCTCCGCTCGAGGGACGGCAGGATGTCGGGCCCAATCGCGTCGACGATGGCGTTGCGGCCGATGAGGTCGGCGGCGCGCACGAGATCGGGGTGGAAGTAACGGTCGTCGTCGAGATGCGGGACGTGCCGGCGGACCAGCGCGCGCACCGCCTCGAGACGGGGGCTCGACAGCAACGGCAGGTGGAAATCGCAGCCTTGCGCCGCCGCCAGCAGCTCGATGCCGACGATCGCCCGGCAATTGTCGGCCATGTCCATCAGGCGGCGCGCGCCGTGCGCGGCCATCGAGACGTGATCCTCCTGGTTGGCCGAGGTCGGGATCGAATCGACGCTGGCCGGATGCGCGCGCTGCTTGTTCTCGGCGGTGAGCGCCGCCGCCGTGACCTGCGCGATCATGAATCCGGAGTTGAGCCCGG
Organism: uncultured Alphaproteobacteria bacterium; assembly: GCA_963809025.1. GTDB lineage: Bacteria > Pseudomonadota > Alphaproteobacteria > Reyranellales > Reyranellaceae > Reyranella. Next base: position 274,623 of record CAWEIE010000051.1, read on the forward strand.
GCCGCGGCGTCAGGAAGGCCGGCAGCCCCGACAGCGCCGGATCGACCAGCATGGCGATGCGCCGCTCGGCCAGCGAGCCGATCTCGCACAGCGCGAGGGCCAAAATGTCGGCGGCGAAGGCGACCGGCTCGGCATGGAAGTTCCCGCCCGACAAGGCCTCGCCGCTCTCGGCGAAGATCAGCGGGTTGTCGGTGACGCCGTTGGCCTCTGTCCCGAGCGTCGTTGCGGCGTGCCGCAACAGGTCGAGCACGGCGCCCATGACCTGGGGCTGGCAGCGCAGGCAGTACGGGTCCTGCACCCGCTCGTCGCCGACCAGATGGGACACGCGGATGGCGGAGCCTTCCATCAGGCGACGCAGCGAACGCGCCGCCTCGATCTGGCCCGCGTGCCGGCGCAGCTCATGGATGCGCGGATCGAACGGCGCATCGGAACCACGCGCCGCATCGGTCGCGAGCGCACCGGTGACCAGCGCCGAACCGAACAGCGTCTCCGCCTCGAACAATCCGGCAAGCGCATAGGCCGTCGAGAACTGCGTGCCGTTCAGCAAGGCGAGCCCTTCCTTGGCGCCCAGCACCAGCGGCGCCAGGCCCGCTTCGGCCAACGCCCGTTCGGCCGGCACCGCCGCACCGTCGACGTAAAAGGCGCCGACGCCGATCATCGCCGCCGTCATGTGGGCCAGTGGCGCCAGATCGCCCGAGGCGCCGACCGACCCCTGGGCCGGCACGATCGGCATCAGGTCCTTGGCCAGCAAAGCCTCGAGCAGGGCCACGATCTCGCGGCGCACGCCCGACGCGCCCTGGGCGAGGCTTGCAAGCTTGAGCGCCATCATCAGCCGCACGATGGGCACGGGCATCGGCGGGCCGACACCCGCGGCGTGGGACAGCACGATGTTGCGCTGCAGCTGCTCGAGGTCGGCCGGCGCGATGCGCACGCTGGCGAGCTTTCCGAAACCGGTGTTGATGCCGTAGACCGGCTCGCCTTTGGCAAGGATGGTCGCGATCGCGCGGGCCGAGGCGTCGATCGCGGCGTGGCAGGCCGGATCGAGCGTCACCGGCGTGCCACGGTAGAGGTCGCGCCAGGCGCCCAACGGTACGGCGCCCGGCGTAAGCTGGATGGTACTCATCGGCCGATGGTAGCCGCCTGCCCTCGTTCGTGCGCTAAGGAAAAACTAGTGAACACCCGGCCCTTTGTGTGAAAGTGCGCGGCGCCGAGCAGCGGGAAACGGCCAACGGGGCAACGGGCAACGGGAAGCGAGCATGGCCAAGGGCAAGTCGAAGACAGGGTCAGGCAAGGGAAAGAAACCGACGCGCAAGGCGGCCAAGGCGAAAAAGCCGGCGCCGCGCAAGCCCGCCGCGAAGAAGAAGGCGGTCGCCCCCAAGCCCGTCGCGCGGCCCACCCTGCGCCGCCCGGTCAAAAACCGCGCATCGGTCGTGCGCATGCCGTCGGCGCGCCCGGCACCGCACAAGGCACCGTCGCTCACGGCCAATATCTACGAACGCGACCTCGACAAGACGCCCGCCAACTACGCCCCGCTGACGCCGCTGCAGTTCATCGAGCGCAGCGCCGCCGTCTATCCCGACAACATCGCCCTGATCCACGGCGCGCGGCGGCAAAGCTGGGCCGAGACCTATGCGCGCTGCCGCCGGCTTGCCTCGGCGCTCGACAAGGTCGGCATCGGCGTCGGCGACACGGTGGCGATCATGGCGCCCAACATCCCCGAGATGTACGAGGCGCATTTCGGCGTGCCGATGACCGGCGGCGTGCTGAACTCGCTGAACACGCGGCTCGACGCGGCGATGATCGCCTTCATCCTCGACCACAGCGAGACCAAGGTGCTGTTGGTCGACCGCGAGTTCCACAAGGTCATGACCGAGGCGCTGGCCATCGCCAAGGTCCAGCCGCTGGTGGTCGATATCGACGACCCGCTGTGCGAGGACCGCGCCCAGATCGGCGACACGACCTACGAAGAATTTCTGGCGACCGGAGACGAGGACTACGCGTGGGAATATCCGGCCGACGAATGGAACGCCGTCTCGCTCAACTACACGTCGGGCACGACAGGCAACCCGAAAGGCGTGGTCTACAGTCATCGCGGCTCGACCTTGTCGGCCTACGGCAACGCCACGCAATGGGCGATCGGCCTGCATCCGGTCTATCTCTGGACCCTGCCGATGTTCCATTGCAACGGCTGGTGCTTCCCGTGGACCCTGGCGCTGGTCGCCGGCACCTCGGTCTGCCTGCGCCGCGCCAACGCCAAGACGATCTACGATGCGCTGGCCGCGCACAATGTCACGCACATGTGCGGCGCGCCCATCATCATGCAGTTCATCATCGGCGCCTCAGCAACCGAGCGCCAGCCACTCGTGCGCAAGGTCGAGTTCATGACCGCGGCCGCGCCGCCGCCCGCCGCCGTGCTCGAGGCGCTGGAGAAGGAGAATTTCCGCGTCACCCACGTCTATGGGCTGACCGAGGTCTACGGGCCGGCGACGATCTGCTCGTGGCACGAGGAATGGGATGCGCGGCCGTCACACGAGCGCGCCCAGCTCAAGGCGCGGCAGGGCGTGCGCTACGCCGCCGAGGACGGCGTCACGGTGATGGAACCCGCGACCATGACCCCAGTGCCGCGCGACGGCGCCACCATGGGCGAGGTGATGTTCCGCGGCAATCTCACGATGAAGGGGTACCTGAAGAACGCCAAGGCGACGCGCGAGGCGTTCGAGCACGGCTGGTTCCATTCCGGCGACTTGGGCGTGCTGCACGAGGACGGCTACATCGAGCTGCGCGACCGCTCCAAGGACATCATCATCTCGGGCGGCGAGAACATCTCCACCATCGAGGTCGAGGGCGTGATCATCGAGCATCCGGCGGTGGCCAATGCGGCGGTGGTCGCCAAGCCCGACGAGAAATGGGGCGAGACGCCCTGTGCCTTCGTCATGCTGAAGCCCGGCTCGGCCGCCACGGCCGACGACATCATCGCCCACTGCCGCGCCAACCTCGCCTCCTACAAGTGCCCGCGCCACGTCGTCTTCCGCGACCTGCCCATGACCTCGACCGGCAAGGTCCAGAAGTTCGTCCTGCGGGAATGGGCAAAGCAGGTCTGATCATCTCAGCAGGCCGCAGGCCTGCGCGGACCGCGGGCGTCCCGCCCGCTCATGGGGATCCATGCAACCCAAAGGCTGGCACTCGCGAGGGTATCTCCCTCACTTCGACTCACCGGAAATGGTTCAATTCGTCACCTTCCGGCTGGCCGACAGTTTGCCCACGCATCTTGCCAAGGCTCTTCAGGATCGTGACCACGCTTTGCCGCGATGGGACCGAGAGCTCGACGCCGGTCTCGGAGCGTGCTGGTTAAAGCGACCGGAAATCGCTTCCATGGTAGAGGATGCCCTGCTCCACTTCGACGGCAAACGCTACCGCCTGCTCGCCTGGTGTCTCATGCCCAACCACGCGCACGTCGTCATCGAAATCGTGCGCGAGAACTCCCTCAGCGAAGTCGTCGGGAGCTGGAAATCCTTCACTGCCAAGCAGGCCAACAACATCATCGGACGCACCGGCGCATTCTGGCATGCCGACTATTTTGACCGCTATATGCGCGATGAAGGCCACCTCGCCCGGACGACCGACTACGTCGAAAACAATCCGGTGAAAGCGGGTCTTGTTGTGAGCGCGGCCGAATGGCGATGGAGTTCGGCGCGGTTCATGAAGACATGAGCGGGCGGGACGCCCGCGGTCCGCGCCGGCCTACGGCCGGCTGAACAATCTCACGAGATCATCGCGCCGCCATAATCGGCCGGCTATTTTGACGGCGGAATGGCCGGCCAGACCACGTTGATCGTCACCACGCGTAGCGGCGTGCGCCCCCTGGGGGTGCGCGGCGAGCCGTTGCACAACGCCGCGCCACAGCTGCGGCGCGTGGTGCGTCGCCGGCTGGGCGACGATGCGGCCGGCCTGCTGGCCGATCCGCAGGCGCACGAAGACGGCAAGGCGATCGACTGGTACGCCGACTGGTCGGGCCAAGTGCAGCCCCTGTCGGCGCTCGCGCCGGAAAAGCGCGCCGAGGTGCTGGCCGGTGTCGAGCGCACGCTGGCCGAGATCCGCCGTCTGGGCGATGCCCTGGCCGGCGCGGGCCCGCGCGAGGACATGGGCGTCGTCGGCCTGTCGCTGCAGCTCGCCGCCCGCGCGCCGGCCCAGTCTTTCATCTTCCTGGTCGGCGAGCGGCCGGTGATCGTGTGCTGGGGCTACGAAAAGGAAGCGGCGGCCTCGTTGCTGCCGGCGACCTTGCCACGCCCGCCGGAGCTGCCGGCACGCCGGCCCGTGCTCGAAGCGCCCGCCGTCGCCGCCTTGCCGGTCGCTCGTCCCGTGAGCACGACCATCCCGTGGCTGCGCACCCTGCTGCTGGCGCTGCCTTTGATGCTCCTGCTGCTGGGCGCGGCCTGGCTGCTGCGCGAGATGCTGCCGGCCGACCCGTCGCTGTCGCTGGCGACCCGCGAGGGCCCGCCGGCGCCGCCGGCGGCGGAGCCGGCGCCCGATCCGATGCCCGGCCTGAAGGCCGCCTTCTCGACCGAGCAGTCGCGCGAGCGCATTCTCAAGGTCGAGCTGTCGCTGGTCGAGGCCGAGCTCAAGAAGCGCATCGCCGACTGCAAGCCGCCGGAGCAGCCGAAGCCGCCGCCGCAGGTTGCCGTCGCGCCGCCACCACCCAAGCCTGCACCGCCGCCCGCTCCCGCGCCGACGCCGGCGCCGCGCCAGGCGCGCCCCAACGACGATCGCCTGCGCCTGCCCGCGCCGACCAACGACTACTCCTTCATGTCGGGCTGCTGGCGCACCGATCCGTTCCGCCACGAGCCGATGCAGGGCCAGCCCGGCGTGTCGTCCTACTGCTTCGACGCCAACGGCAACGGCCAGCTCGAATGGCGGCGCGGCCGCACCGCCTGCCGCACCCGCGCGCAGGCGCGCTTCGAGGGCCAGACGCTACGCATCCGCGACGGCGATTCGTCGTGCAACGACGGCTCGCGCTGGTACGCCGACCAGCTCGTCTGCCAGCGCGGCGCCGACAACGTCGCGCAATGCAGCGGCCGCTCGCAGGGGGCGCTCGGTCCGGTCAGCTGGACGGTCAACCTGCACAAGCTGAACTGAGTTCCATAGGTTCCACTCGGGGCCACCTGCGGAATCATTGCTTGGCGCCGCAGCAACGCGCCCGGGCACGATGCGGCCGTGTCATCCTCCGCGCGCGTGACATGGCGCAACGGCCGACGTGCTGCGCATGTTCGCCATCCTGGTGATGGCGCTGGCCACCATGGCGGCCAAGGCCAGCGGCTTCCTCGCGATGCGCTGGCTCGGGCAACACCGCCCCTTCGTGGCGGCGTGGCTGGAGCACGCGCCGGGGGCCGTCCTGGTCTCAGCCGCCATCGTGCCGATCGTGCAGACCGGCGGCGCCTTCTGGATCGGTGCGACGGCAACCGTCGTCGCCACCCGATGGGCAGACGGTTTCACGCCCGGCCTGTGTCGCGCCTTGCGCGACTTCGCGGCCGTCGGCGCAGTAGCCCTGGCCCGGTGGGCGGGCCTCAGCTGAGAGTGTCAGTGTCGGGTGCTGGAGGCGGTCAGACGAGCAATCTCGTCCTTTATTTGTAGCTTGCGTTTCTTGAGGCTGCAGATCGCGTCGTCATCGGGATGCGGACGCGTATTCTCCTGATCGATCGCGTGCTCAAGGGAAGCATGCTTGGCCTTGAGCGCTTCGATATGGTCCACGGTGCTCACGGGCGACCTCCGAGATTGTTGCGGACAACGAACTGTGACTCCTACATTGCGAGGAGTCACGTCGAATCAAGTGGCCTTTTCCGGCTCATGCATAACCCGGCGAGATGGTCAGTATGGCTGAACCATCGCGGTTGATTGTCGGTATTCAGGGGCTTCCGGCGTAATCTATGGGGTGCTCCAGCTGCAAGCCCTGAGAAAAATTCCGGTGGAAAGCCATCCGGTGATGACGCGGACGCGCCTCATCGGAACGCGGACCTCCAGGTCGGCCCATGATCATGATGCGGACCTGGAGGTCCGCGCTCCATATGACCACTGCCATCTAGCCGACCACGCGCACGATCTCGTCCGCCGTCAGCGCCGGGAACGTCCCCTTCATCAGCGCCACCACGGCCGTCCGGTCCTTGGTATCGGGCACAACGCCCAGGCACACCGCATAGACGCCGAGATTGCCGACCGCCGCGCGCAGGCGCTTCTCGATCGGCCGGTCGCGGTCGGCCGGCGGCGCGTGCAGGCTGGCAAGCTTGATCTGCTCGGCATGCTCGGCGGCAAGCTCGGCATCGGCGACGCGCCGGCGCACCGCGTCGACGGTTTCGGGCAATGCCTCCGGCCACGGCCGGTCCTTCAGCAACCGCCGCACCGCGCGCAAGGGTCGCACGATCTCGGCCTGCCAGGCATCGCTCGCCTTCAGGATCGTGCGCAGCCGGTCGGCGGTCAGCGTCGGCCGGCCCGAGGCGCCGAGCCAGCAACAGAACAGCAGTATGTTCACGTCGCAGCCGCGCCGCTCCTGCAGGTCGAGGCAGGCCTCGACCACGCCGTCGCCAGCATAGAGCTCGAGCGAGAAATTCCAGAACGGATGGGGCAGAAAATCCGACACCTTCGGTGCTTCCCTTTCGCGGGGCGAAGGGGTACACGGCGCAGGGCAAGGTGGCTAGAGCATGAGCAACCCTCCGTCGGAGCCGCAGGACGCCGAGACCATCAAGGCCAAGCTTGAGGCCTTGAAGAGCGAGCACCGCGACCTCGACGAGGTGATCGATCGCCTGCTCGAGAAGCCGCCGTTCGACCAGCTCCAGCTGCAGCGCCTGAAGAAGCGCAAGCTTGGCCTCAAGGACCAGATCCTCAGGCTGGAAAGCCAGTTGATTCCCGATATCATCGCCTGAGAGCAGAATGGCCAAATCCACCGCCAAACGAACTGCCGCCAAGCCGGCGGTCGGCCTGATCATGGGCAGCCAGTCCGACTGGGCGACCATGCGCCACGCCGCCGAGACCCTGGAGGCGCTGGGTGTGCCGTTCGAGGCCCGCATCGTTTCCGCCCATCGCACGCCCAAGCGCATGTACAGCTATGCCGCGGCCGCCAAAGGGCGTGGGCTGAAGGTGATCATCGCGGCGGCCGGCGGCGCCGCGGCGCTGCCGGGCATGACGGCCTCGATGACACCGCTGCCCGTGCTGGGCGTACCCATCGAAAGCGCCACCCTGAGGGGCCAGGACAGCCTTCTTTCCATTGTCCAGATGCCAGCCGGCATCCCAGTGGGCACGCTTGCCATTGGACGCGCCGGTGCAGTGAATAGTGCCCTGCTCGCAGCCGCTATCGTCGGTCTTGGCGATGCCAAGATCATGGCTGCCCTGGAGCGCCACCGTGCCCGGCAGACCGCTGCGGTGGCCAAGACACCCTCGGACGAGCCCGTCCCTCACCGCTAGATGACCCCGCCCCATCCCCTGCCCCCGGGTTCGACCATCGGCATCCTGGGCGGCGGCCAATTGGGCCGCATGACCGCGCTGGCCGCGGCGCAGCTGGGCTACCGATGCATCGTGTACTCACCGGAGGAGCATGCGATCGGCGGCGATGTCGCTGCAGGGCATGTGCGCGGCGCCTATGACGACGCGGCCGCGCTGGCCCGCTTTGCCGGCCAGGTCGACGTCATCACCTACGAATTCGAGAACGTGCCGGAGGCCACGGTCGCTGCGTGCCAGCACCACAAGCCGGTGCGGCCGGGCGTCAAGCCGATCCATCTCGCCCAGCACCGGCTGCGCGAGAAGGAGTTCTTCCGCACGCTCGGCATCGATACGGCCCCGTACCAGGCGATCCGCAGCGAGGCCGACATCGCTGCGGCCACCGCGCTGCCCGGCATCCTGAAGACCTGCACCGAAGGCTATGACGGCAAGGGCCAGATCCGGGTCGCCGACCGCGACGCTCTCGCGGCGGCGTGGGCTGCGCTCGGGCGGCGCGACTGCATCCTCGAAGCGCTGGTCGATTTCGCCTGCGAGACCTCGGCCATCGTGGCGCGCGGCCTGGACGGCCAGACGCGCTGCTTTCCCAGCGGGCTGAACGACCATCGCGACGGCATCCTGCGCGCCACGACCGTGCCGTCGGGCCTGGCGCCTGCGACGCTGGCCACCATCGAGCGCTATGGCGCGGAGCTGGCGCGCGGCCTCGATCTCGTGGGGCTGGTGGCGCTGGAGATGTTCGTCACCATGGACGGCCGCGTGCTGGCCAACGAGATGGCGCCCAGGCCGCACAATTCAGGTCACTGGACGATCGACGCCTGCGCCACCAGCCAGTTCGAGCAGCTGGTGCGCGCGATCTGCGGCCTGCCGCTGGGCCCGGTCGACGTGCTGATGCCCTCGCGCATGGAGAACCTCATAGGCAACGAAGCCGACGACTGGCTGCGCTATCTCGCCGACCCGACGGCGCGGCTGCACCTTTACGGCAAGGCGACGGCGCGGCCCGGCCGCAAGATGGGTCACGTCACCTTCTTGAAGCGGGCCTGACCCCAGATCCCGGCCCACGGCCGGTCCACGACTTCACCTGGCTCTTCAGCTTCTCGATCTTCATGACGTCGTCGATGCGCCGGTCGAGGAAGCCCCAGGTCGCCTCGCCGCCCGGTGACCGGTCGTTCAGCCAGTAGAGCAGCGTCGAGGAATAGACGCCGGCCAGGGTGGCCCGCTTGGTGTAAAAATTGAAATCGGTGCTGGTGTCGCCGGCGGCGTACCACATGGCATCGACCGTGCGGTACAAGAGCCGCAGCGCCAGGGGCGCATTGAACGGCAGCGAGAGCAGCGCCAGCGCCCGGCGCGCGGCCTCGCGATTGCCGGCGTGGCGCTCGAGCCGGATGCGGACGGCCGCCTTGATGCGGTCGCGGATCTTCAGGCTGGCGACGCCCTCCTTCTCCATGTCGGCGACCGTGCGCAGGTCGGCGCGCTCGCTGACATAGGCCAGCAACCCGATGGCCCCGCCCGGAAACAGCCGGTCGGCCTCGCCGGCCGGCAGCTCGAGCTGGCGGGACGCGGCCTGCAGGGCGGCCCGGCTCCAGCCCTCGAACGCGGCCTCGGAAGCCATCGCGTCGGCCAGCCGGTCGCGCAATTCGGCGTCGGGATCCGCTGGATTTGGGGTATTTTCAGGGCTCATGGTGGGAATATAGGGGGTTCCCCGGGCTTCCCAAGGGTCTTTCCCTGTGATACCACCGCCGCCTCCTAATTGCCTCCGGAGCTGTTTCCGGGCGGCCATCTCATGCATGGAAGGAAGCGATCGAAGTGCAGGTTCTCGTTCGTGAAAACAACGTCGATCAGGCGCTGCGCGTCCTGAAGAAGAAGATGCAGCGCGAGGGGATCTTCCGCGAGATGAAGCTCCGCCGCAATTACGAGAAGCCCTCCGAGCGCCGCGCCCGCGAGCGCGCCGAGGCCATCCGCCGGACCCGCAAGCTGATGCGCAAGCGCATGGAGCGCGAGGGCTACTAGTCCTCATTCTCCTTCAGCGAATCCGAACCCCCGGCTTGTCCGGGGGTTTTTGTTTTCAACCAGCTTTGCTTCAGCGTTGCGGCATGCGCTCGAAGGTCGGCAATCCTTCGGGCACCTGATGGAACGGCTGCTTGTCGATGGTGAAGATCGCCATCTGCGGGCTGCCGAACAGCTTGGGATCATCGAGCGTGCCGACCTTGACGACGATCACCGGACGTTGTGGCCTGGTGGCCAGGTGGGTGCCGCAGTCGGGGCAGAACTCGCGCGTCACCGGCTTTTCCAGGTCGCTGCGCGTGAACTGCTTGGCCGCGCCCTTGGTGTAGGCGAACCCCGCCTGCGGCATGACGATGAACATGTTGGGCGCGCCGCCGGTGATGTACTGGCACTCCCGGCAATGGCACTGGGCCTTCAGCATCGGCTCGCCCTCGGCCACGTACCGGACCTTGCCGCAATAGCATCCGCCTTCGAGCTTCATGGCATTCTCCTCTGGCACGATGTCTGCGAGACTACCGTCCATGGCCAGCAAACCCAAGCACCCCTACACCATCGTCCGCGGCGGCAAGCTCTTGGACATCGCCAAGCGCAAAGCCCAGCCCGCCGACATCCTGATCAAGGGCGACACCATCGCCGAGATCGGCCGGCCCGGCCTCGCCGCGCCCGCCGGCGCCGCGGTGATCGATGCCCGCAACCGCATGATGCATCCCGGCCTGATCAACGCCCATACCCACAGTCCCGGCAACCTCGGCAAGGGCATGGGCGATCTGTGGTCGCTCGAGCTGCTGCTGACGGCGAGCCAATGGATCGGCTCGGGCCGCACGCTCGAGGACAAGTACCTGTCGGCCACGATCGGCGCGGCCGAGATGGTGATGAAGGGCTGCACCGCAGCCTACGATCTCGCCGCCGAGTTCCCGCTGCCGTCGGTCGACGGCCTGTCGGCCATGGCCAAGGCGTACGAGGAAGTCGGCATGCGCGCCGTGCTGGCGCCCATGGTGGCCGACACCAGCTTCTTCGAGGCCATTCCCGGACTGATGGAGCGGCTGTCGCCGGCGCTGCAGAAGGAGGTCGAGAGCTTCCGCTACGCGCCGTGGAAGGCCATCACCAGGCAGATGAACAAGGCGCTGCAGAAGTGGCCGTTCGAGAAGGTCGCGCTGGCCGTGGCACCGACCATACCGCACCACTGCAGCGACGACTTCCTGATCGCCTGCCGCAACCTCGCACGCGAGTACGAGGTCGGCATCCACAGCCACGTCGCCGAATCGAAGGTCCAGGTCGTGGCGGGCTACAAGCGCTACGGCACCTCGCTTGCCGCCCACATGGACGAGCTCGGCCTGGTCAACGAGCGCTTCACCGTCGCCCACGGCGTGTGGCTCGACGACGAGGACATGAAGCGGCTGGGCGACCGCGGCGCCTCGGTGGCGCACAATCCCGGCTCCAACATGCGGCTGGGCAACGGGCTTGCCGACATGCGCGCCATGCTGCGCGCCGACATCAATGTCGGCATCGGCACCGACGGCGCCAACTGCTCGGACAATCAGAACATGTACGAGGCCATGCGGCATGCCTCGTTCTCGTCGAAGGTCCAGGGACCGGACGTCGAGCGCTGGATCACCACCGCGGAGGTGCTCAGCGCCGCCACCGAAGGCAGCGCCCGCGCGCTCGGCCTTGCCAAGCAGATCGGCCGCCTCTTGCCGGGCTACAAGGCCGACATCGTCTTCCTCGACCTGCACCACATCAACTGGATCCCGACCAACGATCCGGTGAACGCCCTGGTCCACATCGAGGACGGCACCGCCGTGCATTCGGTCATGATCGGCGGACGCATGGTGGTCGAGGACCGCAAGCTCCTGACCGTCGATCTCGCCAGGCTCGCGGCCAAGGTCGAAGAGTCACGCCTGCGCCGCGAGAAGATCACCGCGCCGGCAAAGAAGCTCTACGACCGGCTGGAGAAGGTGGTCGGCACGTTCTGTCCGGGATTGGCCAAGGCGCCGCTGCACATCCATCGCTTCGGCGCCAGCCATCACCATCACTAAGACTAAAAGCCGCAGGGCGGTGCATGCACTGCGTCGGCGGTGCGGTAGTTTCCGAGGTTCCCGAGGTTTCCGCAGACCCCTCTTGTGGTCGGCGGAGAACCGACACCCATAGGTTGGAATTAAGATAGTTACGCAAGTTTCGATATTGGGAATCGCCTGAGTCGGAGAGCGGGAGCCGCGAGCCCGTCCGGAGGCAAGTGGCCGGACGGGCCGCGCGGTGTCGGCCGCCGCTTTTTGGTCTCGGATCAACGATGCAAAGAGCGACAACGCGCGAAGCAACGCAACAGGCCGTCATTATAACTCAAGTCCACATCGTGTCAAGCACGCCGGTTATGGTGGGCCGGTTTAGTTTTCGCGACTTTTTGCGCTCCATAGCGGGGTCTATCTGGCCGGTCGTCCGGGCGACGACGCCATCCCTTGTGCCGCCGAGCCCGAGTGCCAGCAATGCTTTCAATGCCAGGGCGACGCTACGCTCGGGATGACCGAAGTGCGTCAATCGCGACTTCAAGTTCCAGCACGTCGGTGACCACCGCATCCGGCTCCTCCGCCGGCGAGCGCGGCCTCTGCCGGCGATGCCGGCCGCTGCGCAGCAGGATCGCCGCCATGCCGAGTGCCTTGGTGGGCGCGATGTCGTTGTCGATGCGGTCGCCGACCATGATGCAGTCGGCCGGCGCCACGCCCAATGCCGCGGCCGCCGCCTGAAAGGCGCGTGGATCGGGCTTGCTGAAGCCCGTGAGCCCGCTCAGGCCCTGATACGCGAACAGGTCGCCGATGCCGGCACGCACCAGCCGCTCGCGCGCGGCCTGCGGCTGGTTGGCGACGATGCCGAGCCGAAGCCCGCGCTCGCTGAGCCGGCGCAACAGACCGTCGATTTCGGGCCGCAACTGGAAGACGTCCAGGTTACCCGTCATGGCGCGCACGCGCTGGCGGACGCGGTCGACCGTGCGCGGATCACCACCGCACAATGCCTCGATCATGTGGCGATAGGCGTCGGGTGCGAAGGCCTCGACCGCTGCCTCCGACGCCTCGTCGATCATCGCCTGGTCGACGCGGATGCCTTCCAGTCCGCAGGCCGAGGCGATGGCGCCGTCGACGGCGATTTCCCAGGCAAACTCCAGGTCGATGGGACCGCCGACATCGAACAGGACTGCGCGATAGGCCATTTCTACAGAGGCTTGAGATAGGAGGCGAGCGGCTCGCGCGACAGCACCAACTCAAACCCCAGCCGTTCGTAGAAGGTTCGCGTGCGCCGGTATGGCTCGTACGGGTCGTCAGGATGAAGGGTCGTCACGAACAGATACTTGAGCCTGTCCTGTCTCAGCCGATGTTCGATCGTGGTGATCAGTGCTCGTCCGAGTCCCCGGCGATGATGATCGGGATCGACTGCCAGCCAGTAGATTTCCGCACTGACGGCGCTGTGCCTCTTGAGCAGCAGCAGGCCGTGTGCATGCCCGTCGATGCGCGCTGTCCAGCTCTCCATGATTTCTGCCTGCTCGGCGCAGTGCCGATTGGAATCGGTTTGCGCGAACCATTGCGGCAGGCGCGCCGTCAGCGCTTCCAGCAGCGGCAGCCGGCGGCTGGCCGCCGGATCCTCTTCCCGCGCTATGGAGACGCCCATTCAGGCAAGGTAGCGGAGGCAGCCCGTCTGTTCGAGCACCGGATCGAGCCGGCGCCGCACCTCGCCCGGCAGCGCCGCGAGCTTCTTGCGCAGCGCGTCGTGGCACTTGCCCTGGTAGCGGAACGGCGCCTGGGCGTAGGGACGGCCCAGGATGTCGAGCGCGACCTCCTCCCTGCCCTCCTGCAAGGCCCGCGTGTTGGCGGCAAGGAAAGGCAGGTAGGTCTCGCCGCAGTGGCGCAGCAGCGCCGTCAGCGTCTCAGGCAGCGCTGCCTTCGGGTCGAGCCATGCGCCTTCGACGCCCGAAGCATCGTCGAGCCGCAGCAGCCAGCAATAGACGTCGGGTGCGCGCTCGCGCATCTCGGCCATCGGCGTCGGATCGACCGACAGGATTTGCAGCTGGCCGAACAGGCCGAAATCGGCCAGCGACGGGCGCGCGCCGAACAGGAACGGGATTGCCCGCACATGGCGGTCGAGCGTGTCGAGCACGAAGCGGTAGCTCTCCTCGATCAGCGGCCGGTTCTGCTCGGTGCAGCCGACCAGCGCCATGCGGCCGACCTGGCGGTCGTTGAAGGCCCGCATGCCGCCTCGGCGCTCGGCCTCGGCCATCACCGGATCGCGCGACGTGATGATCCAGGTCTGCGCGAAGGCGCGGTCCGCCGCGTAGTACCAGCGGTAATGGAACATCATCTTGGTGACCCATTCGTCGCCGAAATCCTCCAAGAGGTCGCTGAGGTATGCCTGCGCAGGGTCGTCGGGGATGATCGAGCGCTCGCCGGGATGCTCGCGCTCGAGCGCATAGGCAAGCGGCGTCGAATCGTTCATCAGACGCCCGTCGGGAAAGCGCAGGATCGGGATCACCGGCGGCAGGTTGGCCGCCACCGCGATGTCACGCGGATTGCCGATGCCGTCCCACACGAAGGGAATGCGGCGATAACGCAGGATCGCCCGCATCTTCACCGAGTACGGGGACGGGTTGAAACCGTGGAGGATGTAGGGAGTGGTCAGCTCATCGCTCTTCCGGACCGCGCGCGTCTCGCGCGCTCAGACGTGCATATGAATGCGCCCCCATGAGCGCGCGAGACGCGCGCGGTCCGGAAGAGCAGTCGATCAGTGCGCGGAGCCTTCCAGCGCCTTGACGATGTTCTCGCACATCACCTTGGCGTCGGCGAACAGCATCATGGTGTTGTCGCGGAAGAACAGTTCGTTGTCGACGCCGGCATAGCCCGAGGCCATGCCGCGCTTCACGAACAGCACGGTCTGCGCCCGCTCGACGTCGAGGATCGGCATGCCGTAGATCGGGCTCTGCGGATCGGTCTTGGCCGCCGGGTTGGTGACGTCGTTGGCGCCGATCACGAAGGCCACGTCGGTCGAGGCGAAGTCGCGGTTGATGTCGTCGAGCTCGAAGACCTCGTCGTAGGGCACGTTGGCCTCGGCCAAGAGCACGTTCATGTGGCCGGGCATGCGGCCCGCCACCGGATGGATGGCGTAGCGCACCGACACGCCGTCCTTCTTCAGGAGATCGGCCATCTCGCGCAACGCGTGCTGGGCTTGCGCCACGGCCATGCCGTAGCCCGGCACGATGATCACCGACTGGGCGTTCTTCATCAGGAAGGCGGCATCCTCGGCCGAGCCCGCCTTGACCGGCTTGTCGGTCTTGGCGTGGGCCGCGCCGGCGCTCGAGGTGTCGGTGCCGAAGCCGCCCAGGATCACGTTGAAGATCGAGCGGTTCATGCCCTTGCACATGATGTAGCTCAGGATGGCGCCCGAGGAGCCGACCAGCGCGCCGGTGACGATCAGCGCGGTGTTGCCCAAGGTGAAGCCGATGCCGGCCGCCGCCCAGCCCGAATAGGAGTTCAGCATCGACACCACGACCGGCATGTCGGCGCCGCCGATCGGCAGGATCAGCAGGAAGCCCACCAGCAGCGACAGCACGATCAGCAGGATGAAGGTGACGGGATGTCCGCGCATGGCGAACCACACCAGCAAGACTACGATCGCGACGCCGATCAGGGCGTTGAGCGGATGCTGGCCGCGGAACACCAGCGGCGAGCCCGAGACCAGGCCCTGCAGCTTGGCGAAGGCCACGATCGAGCCGGTGAAGGTGATGGCGCCGATCACCGTGCCCAGCCCCATCTCGATCAGGCTGTGCATCTTGATCTTGCCCGGCAGGCCGAGGCCGAAGGCCTCGGGCGAGACGAAGGCTGCCGCCGCGACGAACACGGCGGCGAGGCCAACCAGCGAATGGAAGGCCGCCACGAGCTGCGGCAGGGCCGTCATCTGGATGCGCATGGCGACGACGGCGCCGATCGCACCACCGATGACGAGGCCGCCGATGATCAGCCAGGGCGCCACGACGCCCGGCGAGGCGACGGTGACGCCGATCGCGATCACCATGCCGACGATGCCGTAGAGGTTGCCGGCGCGCGAGGTCACGGGCGAGCTCAGGCCCCGCAGCGCCATGATGAAGCAGATGGCCGCGATCAAGTAGCCGTAGGCGGCGATTTCGTGGGTGATCACCTAAAAGTCTCCCGCCGCTTACTTCTTGACCGGCTTCTTCTTGAACATCGACAGCATGCGGTGCGTGACGATGAAACCGCCGAAGATGTTGACCGCGGCCAGCACGACGGCGATGCCGCCGAACAGCTGTGCGGCGCCCAGCCCCTTGAGCCCGGCTGCCAGCAGCGCGCCGACGATGATCACCGAGGACACGGCATTGGTGACAGCCATCAGCGGCGAATGCAGCGCCGGCGTCACCCGCCACACCACGTAGTAGCCGACGAAGCAGGCCAGCGCGAAGATGGTAAGCAGCGCCACGAACGGCATGTGCCCATCGGGCAGCGCGATCGGGCTCTGAGCCGCGGCATCGGTGATCTGCTGGGCCACGCCCTTGAGGCTGGTGGCAAGCTCCTGCGCCTGGGTCGCGAGCTTGGCGGCTTCGCCGGCGATTCTGTCGTCCATTCAGCAGCTCCCGAAGCTGGCAAAGGCAAAATTGTCATCCCGAGCGTAGCGAGGGACCTTTCCTGCGGCCTCAAAGGTCCCTCGGGCTTCGCCCTCGGGATGACAGCGGAAGTAAATGCTCACGATCACGACTGCGCCAACGACGGGTGCACGACCTGGCCGTTCTGGGTCACCAATGTGCCCTTCACGACCTCGTCGTTGGTGTCGATCTTGAGCGCCTTGGTCTCCTTGTCGACCATGGGCGTGATGAAGTTCAGGAGGTTGCGCGCGAACAGCGACGAGGAGTCGGTCGCGAGCTCTCCGGCCAAGTTGGCCGGGCCGACGATCTTGACGCCGTATTTCTCGACCACCTTGCCGAATTCCGACAGCGGGCAGTTGCCGCCCTGCTCGACCGCCATGTCGACGATCACCGAGCCGGGCTTCATGGTCTTGACCATGTCCTCGCTCACCAGCACCGGCGCCTTGCGGCCGGGAATCAGCGCGGTGGTGATGACGATGTCCTGCGTCTTGATGTGCTCGGCCACCAGGGCGGCCTGCTTGGCGCGATAGTTGACGCTCATCTCCTTGGCGTAGCCGCCCGCGGTCTCGGCCGCCTTGAACTCCTCGTCCTCGACCGCGACGAACTTGGCGCCGAGCGACTGCACCTGCTCCTTGGTGGCCGGGCGCACGTCGGTCGCTGTCACGATCGAGCCCAGCCGGCGCGCCGTGGCGATCGCCTGCAGGCCGGCTACACCGACCCCCATGATAAAGGCGCGCGAGGGGGCGAGCGTGCCGCCCGGAGTCATCATCTGCGGGAAGATGCGGCCGAACTGGTTGGCCGCCACCAGGACCGCCTTGTAGCCCGCAAGGTTGGCCTGCGAGCTCAGGATGTCCATCGACTGCGCGCGGGTGATGCGCGGGATCAACTCGAGCGCGAAGGACGTCACGCCCTTGGACGCCAGCGCCTGCACGAGGTCCTTGTTGATCAGCGCGCCCAGCGGCGCCATCAGCACCTGGCCCTGGCGCAGCAGGGCGAGCTCGTCGATGCCGTCGGCGGCGGCCATGGGCCGCTGGATCTTGAAGAGGACGTCGGCCGCGGCGGCCGCGGATGCTGCATCCGGCACGATCGTTGCACCGGCCTCGGCATAGGCCTCGTCCGTGTAGGCCGCAACGACACCCGCACCGGTCTCGATCACGATCTCTTCCACGCCCAACGCTTTCAGTTTCTTGACGGTCTCGGGGGTCGCGGCCACGCGGGTCTCATGTGGCCGGCGTTCTTTCAGAATGGCGATTTTCATGGATCAACGGATCGGTTGGAGACGCAGAAAGCGGACTTCGCGGGGCACCTTGCACAGCGCCCGCTCGCTTGCCAAGGCGCATTTTCGCCGCGTGGCAAAGCACATTCCGTCCGGCTGGAATCAGCCGGACGGAATGTGCCCTGTGTAACGGGAATCTCCACGAGGCGCATTTCCGATTTGATGGAACCGCACGCGGTTCCATCTCATCGCATTCCGCTCTAGGCGCATTCACATGCGCCCTGGGCGTCCCGCCCGCGGTCCGGATCATGAGCGATCGTCGTACTCCGGATGGCGGCGAACATAGGCGACGACGAAGCTGCAGGCCGGCACGATCTTGAAGCCGCGCTTGCGCGCATCGGCCAGGGCCGCGCCGACCAGGCGCGAGGCAAAGCCCTTGCCTTCGTCGGCGCGCGGCACCTCGGTGTGAGTGAAGACCATGCGGTCGCCCTGCTCGTGATAGACCGCGATGGCGAGACCGCTGTCGGTGTCCATCTCATAGCGGTGCGCCGCCGCGTTGTGGCGCACCGTCATGATCCAGTCCTCAGCCCTGCGAGCGATAGGCGTACTCGCTGCACACGCAGGGCGATCGCATATGCCCACTTCCGTCGTCTCGACCGAGGGCCCCCTCGACTTCGCTCGGGGCAAGCTCCGTCCCGAGCGGAGAGACCTTCCGTCCACAATAGGCCACTTATCGTGGACAGAAGGTCTCTCCGCTCCGCGCTTCGCGCTCCGGTCGAGACGACGGAAATCGCCATATGCGATCGCCCTACCTGCACATGCAGCGTTCGAAGCGCTCGGTAGGGGGCGATGCCGTACGACTGGCAAGCCGAGCGCGATGCCGTCATGAGCTGCTCCTGTGTGTAACCCTTGCCGGTCCGGCCTTCGCGATGCCGACACTTGCGATATTCCGGCGAGTCGACTGTTCCTCGGAGCGTTTGCGCTCACGCTGCGACAACGTCCAAGGGCGGCGCGAGTTCCTGGCTCGGCTCAGCGGTCGACCTCCCAGAACATGGGATAGGACGACTGGATCAGGCCCTTGATGTCGGTCCGATAGCCCGCAGGGATGGTGAACTGCCCCCACATGACCGACGGCACCATCTCGTAGGAGACGATCTGGATGTCGGCCGCGATCTTCTTGCGCTCCTCCGCCGTGGCGGCGCGCGTGAAAGCCTTCATCAGCTCGGGCACGCGGTTGTCGCACGACCAGCCCGGGAAGTCGTTGCAGGTCGCCGCGACGTAGAAGTGCGTGAGCGGCGAATACATGTCGGTGCCGTTGGAGTACACCGGGAACATCGACCAGCCGTCCTTCTTGGCGCGGCGCGCCAGCACCGTCGGCCAGTCGCGCGGCTGCTGCTCGACCGTGAAGCCGACGTCCCTCATGTTCTGCACCAGCACCCGCGAGGCGGTCTGGCTGATCGAACCAGCAACCTCGAGGATGATCACCGGCTCGCCCTTGTAGCCCGACGCCTTGAGCTCGGCCCTGGCGGCGGCGAGATCGACCTTCGCGGCGCTCGAGCCGGCATCGGTGGTGAGCGGCGTGCCGCACATCCAGAACGACGGGCACGACTTGGCGCGGTAGCGCTCGGGCACGCCGATCGCGGTCAGCGTCGCGTCCTGGTCGACCAGCTTCCACATCACTTGGCGGACCTTCGGATTGTCGAACGGCGGGAAGACGTGGTTCAGGCGGAAATTGCCCTGGAACTGGTGGATGCCGCCCAGGCCCATCAACTTGACGCTCTTGTCCTTCTCCAAAATCGGCAGCATGTCGAAGGGCAGGTATTGCATGTAGTCGATCTCGCCCAGCAGCAGGGCGTTGGCGCCCGTCGACTGGTCCGGCATCACGCGCAGCGTGAGCTGGTCGATCTTCACGTTCTTGCCGCCCGCGAGGAAATCCGGCGCTTCCCTGCGCGGCACATAGGCCGGATTGCGCTCCAGCACCATGGCGTTGCCCGGTCGCCACTGGTCCTTGAGGAAGCGGAACGGGCCCGAGCCGACCGGATCGCCGATGCGCTGGTCGGCCGGCGTCGCGGCAAGCCTGGCCGGCATCATCACCGGCAGGGGCGCGTTGGGCTTGCCCAGTAAATCGAGCAGCAGCGGGAACGGCTGCTTCAGCACCAGCTTGAAGGTCCTGGCGTCGGTCGCAGCGAGCTGCTCGGTGTCGGCCATCAGCATCTTGCCCAGCGGGTCGCGCACCGACCAGCGCTTGAGCGACGCCACGCAATCCTCGGCCGTGACCGGGCTGCCGTCGTGCCACTTGAGACCATCGCGCAGCGCGAAGGTCCAAGTGAGCTTGTCGGGGCTGCTGTCGTAGCCCTCGACCATCTGCGGCTTGATCTCGCCCTTGTCGTTCATGGCGAACAGCATGTCGAAGACATGCAGCCCGAAGGTGCGGGTGATGGTGGCGGTGATGACATGCGGATCGAGGATCGTGACCTCCGATTCCAGCACCACCGTCATCGACTTCGCCGCCCGCGCCTCGCGCGGCCTGATCAGCGACGCCGACGCCAGCGCTGCACCGCCCACCAGCGCCGTCCTGCGCCCGAAACCGCTTACGCTCATCCCACACACCCCCTGCTCAACGGCGGGCAGCGTAGCGCGATTCAGCCAAAGAGAAACGGGCCGCTAACCGGCCCGTTTCCGCTGTTCGAGATGATGCCAAAGGTCAGGGCGTGAGCACGCGACAGAGCACACGGTCGACGAAGACGTCGGTTCGTGGCCCGTACGTGGCGAACGCCAGCCGCTGCCCGGGACCTGCCGTCGGAGCGATGACGCGGGTTTCCTGCACCGGCCTGCTGCCGTTGGTGAAGGTGCAACCGATCTGCGCGTTGACGTCGGCTCCGCTGTTGTTGGTCAGGTAGAGCGGTGCCACCCAGCGGTCGCCGGGAATCGCCTGCAGCGTCGGACTGTCGAGCGCAACGATGGGCACGGTCGGGCCGGCTGTGATGGGCACGACGCCCATGAGGGTGGCGTTCGGCCGCTGCACCACGACGCCCGTCGCCGTGGCGATCTGGGCCTTCGGATCGAACGCCCTGTCGGCCGGCGTGCTGGGCTCGTTGGAGGGGCGAAGCTGGTTGTCCTTGCTGACGTTGTCCGGCGTCCAGATCTTGCCCGTCTTCTCATCGCGGAACTGCGCCTGGGCGAAGGCCGACGCCGTCACCGCGGTCGCCGCGACGCCGATCACCAGCGTCGCAGCCAGGCTGCGAAATGTCGTCATGATCCCAAGTCTCCCGTCGTAAGTCTCCCGATCACATGTCGCGATAGCGCTTCTGTTCCCAGGTCCCGACCTGGGCTTCGGCTTCTTCCTTGGTGATGCCGTATCGGGTCTGGATCTTGCCGACGAGCTGGTCGCGCCGGCCTTCGATCTCGAGCAGGTCGTCTTCGGTGAGCTTGCCCCACTGCTCCTTCACGGTGCCCTTGGTCTGGTTCCAGCTGCCCTTGAACTTCTCCCAGATCGTCTTGGCGTCGGTCTGGCTAGTCTGCCCGGTGGCCTGGGCATGGACGATGGCCGGCAGCGTGCCGACGGTGAACGCCGCACAAGCGGCGAGAATGGCGATTGAACGCATGGGAACTCCTGCTGTGAATGGCCGGCGCGACGTGCGCGTGCCGGTCAACGAGCATGCGCCCGCGAGGTTCCCGTCAGTGACCGATCTGCGACCAAAGCGTGGAGCAGCCGGACGTCAACCGCTATGGCGCGTCAGGACCACAGCGATTTCAGGAACAGCGCCAATGGCACGACGATGAGGATGGCCACATAGAGATCCATCAACTCACCATCAAAAAGGCCCCTCCCCGACGGCTCGGGGGTAGCCCGCGCCGACTTTGACAAATCCACGATCCGCATGGCGTCACCCTCACCTTGCGCTGCAGAGTTGCCATATGAACGCCGCCAAACCGAGCTGGTTGCATGGCGCGCGAAGCTAGTTCGGAGCGTTTTCCGGTTGAAGGGAACCGCGAAGCGGTGCCGTTCGGCCAGAAAAGCGCGGTCTGACGATGCCGATCACACCGGGCACATTCCGTTCGGCCAATTCCAGTCGAACGGAATGTGCTCTAGGAAGGCACCGCCATGCGGGCCGCGTGGTCGAGCGCCTGCTGTAGATCGATTGAGGAATAGGGCTTGGCAATGAATTGCAGCCCCTCGGCCTGCATGCCGGCGGCCTGGGCGCCAGATCGCCCGTAGCCACTGGCGATGACCACCGGCAGGCGGGGAAAGCGCCGGCGCACCTCGCTCGCCAGCTCCTCGCCGCTCATGCCGGGCAGGCCGAGATCGGTCAAAAGGAGGTCGAACAAGCCGCCTCGGGTCAAAAGCTCGAGCGCCTGCTCGCCACTGCCCACGCCGGACACGAAGCAGCCGAGCTGCTCGAGCATGTCGGTCGTCGACATGCGCAGGACGACCTCGTCCTCGACCAGCAGCACCCGCCGCGGCCGACCTGTCGCATCGGGCGGTGGCGCGGCGTCGGCTGGCCGAGCCCGGGCCGTCGGAGGCGACGGCCGCCGCGCCGCCAGGACGCTGCGCAAGCGCGCCATCAGCTCCTCGCCGCGATACGGCTTGGCGATCAGCGGATAGTCGGGCCGGTCCTTGACCGGGATCAGATCGCGCGCGTAGCCCGAGGTCAG
Organism: uncultured Alphaproteobacteria bacterium; assembly: GCA_963809025.1. Classification (GTDB taxonomy): domain Bacteria; phylum Pseudomonadota; class Alphaproteobacteria; order Reyranellales; family Reyranellaceae; genus Reyranella. The sequence goes on from CAWEIE010000051.1 coordinate 296,606, forward strand.
CAGCACGGCAATGCCGGGCTGCTGACGCTGTGCCATCGCCGCCAGCTCGATGGCGGATATCGTGCCGGGCATGACGACGTCGGTGAACAGCAGGTCGAAGTCTGCGTCCTTCTCGAGGATTGCCGCGGCGACGTCCGGATTCTCGGCGGCGACCACGCGATAGCCCCAGCCGGTCAGCAGAGCGACCACGGCGCGCCTGACCTCGTCATTGTCCTCGACCACCAGGACACGCTCGCTGCCGCTCTGCACGCTGCCGGAATCGGTCGACAGATCAAGTACCGGGTCCATGGTGCGCGGCAGGTAGAGCTTGACGCTGGTGCCCTGGTCGATGGCGCTGTCGATGCGGATATGTCCGTTGGACTGGCGGACGAAACCGTAAACCATGCTGAGACCGAGCCCCGTGCCCTTGCCATCTCCCTTGGTGGTGAAAAACGGATCGAACGCCTGGGCCGCCACCTCGGGCGGCATGCCGGTGCCGGTATCGTTCACCGCAACCAGCACATAGGGGCCTGGCGTGACGTCGGGATGCAGCGCGGCGTAACGGCGGTCGAGCGTGGCGTTCGTCACCTCGACGGTGACCGTCCCGCCCTCGGGCATGGCGTCACGCGCATTGATCGCCAGATTGAGGATGGCGTTCTCGAGCTGGCCGGGATCGATCTTGGCGTTCCACGGCTCGGCGGCGATATCGAGCTCGATGGTGATGCGCTCGCCGAGCGAGTGGCGCAGCAGGTCGGCCAAGTCGCGCACCAGGCGGGCGACGTCGGTCGGTTGCGGCGCCAGCGGCTGGCGGCGCGCGAAGGCCAGAAGCTGCTGGGTGAGCCTCGCCCCCCTGTCGGCCGCAGCACCCGCGGCGCCGAGACGGGCGAGAGCCGCCTGATCGTCAGGCACCGCGCTCTTCACGAGGTCGAGGTTGGCCTGGATGACCTGGAGGATGTTGTTGAAGTCGTGCGCCATGCCGCCGGTGAGCTGGCCCGTCGCCTCCATCTTCTGGCCCTGGCGCAGGGCCATCTCGTCGCGCAGCTTTTCGGTGATGTCGACGCAGCGCACCACCGATCCGCCGCCCGACATCTCGCCGCGCGAAACCTCGTAATCGCGCCCGTCATGACCGGTGCGCGTCGTCACCACGCGGTCGGATGACACGGAGGCAAGTTTCAGCGGCGCGAGGAGCGCGCGCATGGCGGGAGACCGGTCGGACAAGAGCTGATCGCGCGTCAGCGTCGCATGCCTGACGGGATCCCAGCCCGACAGGCGCACGAAGGCCTCGTTCCACGCCACGACCTTGCCGTCGGCGTCGATCACGAAGATCGGGTCCTGCAGGCTCTCGAGCGTGGACTGCAGGAGGTGCGAGCGGTCAGCCAGCGCGCGCTGTGCATTCTCCAGGTGCCTGGCACTGCGGATGACGATGTACATGCCGATGAACAGGCACAGGAAGGCGCCGGCCAACAGCAGAAGACCGGCGATGTCGGACTGCTCCTGCTCGGAGCGCAGCAGGGCGAGCCGGCGGGCCAGCAGCAGTCTTTGCCCCTCGATGAACGATTCGGAGATCTGGCGGATCTGGTCGCTGGTGATCTTGCCCGATCCGGTGCGCTCCTGCGCCAGCGCGTAGTCGCGGCCGTGCAGCTGGTAGGCGTTGACGGTGCCGTTGATCTGGTCGAGTTTCTCGGTGGCCGCCGCGCGGAACTCGCGCACCTGCCGCGTCGTGTCGGGATCGCCGGCGGCCGCGGCCTCGAGCTGGCGCAGCCCGGTCTCGATGCGCAGGCGCGCCCGCTCGTACGGCTCGAGATCGCTTGCCTGGCCGCTCAGCAGGTAGGCGCGCTGGCCGATCTCGCTGTCCTGCAGGGCGATCACGGTCTGGCGCATCAGCGACAGGATCTCGTAGCTGCCGACCACCAGGCGCTGTTGGCGCGACGCGGAGTTCGAATGGGTGATGGCGAGCAGCGCAGCCGTGCCGATCAGGACCGCGATCGTCAGGCCGACGATCACGCCCGTCGAGCGCGCCGTGCCGGCAACGCTACGCACTGGCTTCCTCGTCCTGCGGCATGGGGAAGGTCACCACCACTCGCATTCCTCCGCCCTCTCGCGGCGATATCTGTGCCTCGCCGCCGAGCTGCATGGCAAGCCCCCGGATCAGGGTGAGGCCGAAGCCGCCGCGCGCGTCGGACCCGAGCGAGCCGCCGCCGCCCGCGCCGTTGTCCTCGATACTGAGCTCGACCGTGCCCGCCTTGTCGGCTGCCTCGATGCGGATTTCGGGCGCGCTCACGTGGTTGAAGTTGCGGCCGAGCGCGCTGCTCACCGCCTCGGTGACGATCAGGCCGATGGGAATGGCGATGTCGGGGCCGACCGCCATGATCGGCGCCCGGATCTGGTAGCGCGGCTGCGGCCGGTCGGGATTGCGGCGGCCGACCGAGATCTGCCGCACCAGGTCGCTGATGAACTGCTGGAAGTCGACCAGCGCCCAGCTCGAGCGCTCGTAGAGATGGCGATGCAGGATCGAGAGTGTCAGCACGCGGTTCTGGGCATCGCCGAAGAAGCGGCGGATGCGCGGCGAGCGGATTTCGCCGGCCTGCAGGTTCAGCAGGCTCGAGATCATCTGCAGGTTGTTCTTCACCCGGTGATGGATCTCGCGCAGCATATGGTCGCGCTGCTCGAGGCCGTCCCTGAGCTCGGCCTCGCGGCTGGCGATCGCGGCAGCCATCGCGCGCACGCCCTCGCCGACCGATGCCAGCTCGGGACCCCATGGCCGCCTGGGCTCCAGTTTCATGTCGTCGCCGCGCGCCACCCGATCGGCAAAGTCGCGGATGTAACGCAGCGGCTGCACGCACCAGCGATCAGCGCCGAGCCACACCGCGAGCAACGCCGCGCCGAGCGCCAGCACGACCAGAACGAAGCCGCCCCAGTCGGCCATCAGGGAGGAAAACCCTTCGACAACCGGCGCCGCCGCGACCACGAAGATCGAGGTGTCGGCGAGCGGCAGCAGGCGGAACTCGTAGAGCTGGCCGTCCTGGCCGTAGTCGCGGAATGCCTGCTGGTCGCCGACGATCGCGGCGGCGAGCCGCACGGCGACCGGCAGGACGCGCGCCGACTCGGCGCTGCCGGCGAGGGAGCTGCCGCGCCGATCGACCAGCGACACGGCGATCCGCTCGGCAGCCGACGCCGGCGTCACGAGATCGGCGAACGAACGCAGCGCGATTCCGAGAGCGCACATGCCGCGGAATTCGCCGCCTTGCAGGATCGGCAGCGCCGTCGGGATCACCGCGTTCGGCGTGACGCGGCTGGCGAGCTGGGCGCTCACCGTGAACTTGCGGGTCTCGCGCACCAGCCGGAAGATCTCGCGGTCGGAGAACCCCATGCCGACGGCGATCGGTGCACTGGAGCAGCGTGCCGTGCCCGCTGCATCGGTGACGAAGGCGGAAGAATACTCGTTGGGGAACTTCTGCAGCACCTGCCCGAGATAGGCCTCGCAGCGATTGATGTCGGCCGCGCTGGCGTCCGGGCTGGCGCTCAGCCGGACGGTATCGTCCTCGCACATCGCCACCAGCAGGCGGCGCGTGGCTTCGAGCAGCTCACGATGGCGGGCGACCACCAGGTCGGCGGCGGCGGTCACCGCCTCGGCCTCGCGCAACTGGCTCGCGCGCTGTTCGCGGACGGCGTACCACGCCGAAAGCGCGAGGATGGGCAGCAGCGCAACAGTAACGACTAGGACCAGCCTCGTGCGCAGCGACCAACCGGCCAGCATCGCGCCGCTCCGGTCGTCAGATCGCGACGGTATCGAGCGCCTGGGCGATCGCCGCGCGGAGAAGATCGGGGTCGAACGGCTTGGAGATGACGAAGGCGGGCTCGACCTGCTTGCCCGTCAGCAGCCGCTCGGGATAGCCGGTGACGAAGATCACCGGGACGTTCATCGAGCGCATGATCTGGTTGACCGCGGCGATGCCGCTGTCGCCGCCGCGCAGCTGGATGTCGGCGAGCACAAGGTGCGGCGAATGCTGCTTGGCAAGCTCGACGGCGGTCTTCTCGGTGGCGGCGATGCCGACCACCTGATGGCCGGCGTTGCGCACGATGTCGGCGACATCGAGCGCGATCACCGCCTCGTCCTCGATGACCAGCACGCGCACTGCGGCGACCCGTTGCAGCTCGCGGCGCGCCTCGTCGAGGCTGCGCTCGGCCGCTTCGGTTGCGATGCCGAGGATCTTGGCGGCATCGGCCACGGTGAAGCCCTCGAGCACGGTGAGCAGCAACACCTGGCGCTGCAGGGGCGCCATGTCGGTGAGCGATTCCTTCAGCCGGCCGCTCACGCTGTTCTCGCTGCCCGCGTCTTCCAACCCGCCGAACGGCTGCTGCAGGCGGTGGAACAGCGTGAAGACGCCGAGCTTGGTGTCTTCCGTCTTGGCGACGAGATCGGGCTGTTGCATGACAACCTCGGCGCACAGACGCACCCATTCATCGCCACGCTTTTGGGAACCGGTAACGGCTCGGGCATAACGCCTCAGGAAGGGCAGTGCCCTGCTGATCGCCTCGGACATCTTGTTGGTGGCGGCTGGTCCCTCTGCCACGGTTCTCTCCCTCATTCGCTGTCACGAGCGACGGCCGGCCCGGTCGCAACCGGGCCGGCCGTCGCAGTATACATTACGCTGACCGCCGCGCAGGACAAACCTGCAAGCCTACAAGCCTGCATGGACGGTAACGTATCTTGAGTCTAGCGCTCCGGCGCCGTCACCGCACCGATCGTGGCGCCCGCCGCGCCGCCGACCACCGCGCCCGCCACCGGCGATCCGACCGTCGAACCAACCACCGCACCGGACGCCGCGCCGATCGCGCCGCCCGTAAGGGCGCGGTCGACCGGCCGTTCACCGCAGGCGGTCAGCAAACCGAGAGCGGCGATCGCCACCGTGACGTTCAACGCATGCAAACGCATGGTCCTCTCCCTTCTCGGTTTGCGCTCAGCCGCTTCAATGCAGCCAGCCAAGGACCCACATCAGCAAAAGCACCGGGATCGGCACTCCCAGGAGCCACAGCACCGCTGCCCGTCCCATGGCTAACCTCCGTAATTCTGCGGTTACAACGCAGGATGCGGCACAGGGTTCCCGGTGGACCGCAACCTGTGGATCACTACATCCGGTTGATCCAGCTATCGACCTGGCGCTCTGCCTCGTCCTTGGCGATGCCGTAGCGCTCCTGGATGCGGCCAACGAGCTGATCCTGCTTGCCGTTGATGACCGTAATGTCGTCCTCGGTCAGCTTGCCCCACTGCTCCTTGACCTTGCCGGTGAGCTGCTTCCAGTTGCCTTCAACGCGATCCCAATTCATCTGTCCTCTCCTCTCGATGTCGGATTGCCTCGCTTTGCGAGATGCCCGCTCAACGCGGCAGTACTGGCGTGGTTGCCCGCAAGACCCGGGCAGATTTCCTTTGCGTGGCGCCAGGCGATTGCCCACATAGAGAGCGCACGATCGAGGACTTCACTTTCGTCGCGGGAGATCTACGCTCGATGATAAGGGACGACATCGTGGCGTTGCTTCCGGACCTTCGTGCCTTCTCGCGCTTCCTGTGCCGCGAGCGCGAGTCCGCCGACGATCTCGTGCAGAACACCATCCTCTCCGCCCTCGACAAACAGAATCAGTTCGAGCCCGGCACCAATCTCAAAGGGTGGCTGTTCACCATCATGCGCAATCGCTTCTATTCGGATCTGCGCACGCAACGGCGGCGGCCCGCGTCGATCGACAGCGACACGGCGCCGATGCTGACCGCCGTCGACAACCCTGAAGCCACGCTTGCGCTCAAGGAGCTTTCCTCCGCCTTGTTCGACCTCAGCCCGCAGTCGCGTGAAGCGCTCGTGCTGGTCGGCGCTGGCGGCTTTTCATACGAAGAGGCAGCGGCGCTGTGCGGCTGTTCGGTCGGAACGCTCAAGGCGCGCGTGTCGCGGGCGCGCAAGCAGCTCTCCGGGAAGCTCGGATAAACATCAGTGTTTTCAATAGATTGGCGGCCGCCTGTAACCTTTTGGGAAGTCCAGCATTAGTTCAGCGTTCGGAATTTCTGGAGAGGTTCATGGTCAACGAGACGAGCAACGACATACGTGACTTCCATGAGCAGCTGAAGGCGATCCTTCCGCGGCTCCGGATCTACGCACTGTCGCTGACGCGTGATCGTGACGCGGCAGATGACCTGGTCCACGACACCGTCATCAAAGCGCTGACTGGACGCCACAGCTTCCAGCCCGGCACCAACCTCGCGGCGTGGTTGTTCCGCATCCAGCGCAACGAGTTCATCTCCGGCCTGCGCCGCCAGCGTCCGACCGTGCCGGTCGACACCGCGATCGCCGAATCGCTGTCGCATCCGGCCCATCAGGACAGCGGCCTGGTGATGCGCGAGTTCGTGTCGGCCTTTGCCAAGCTTGCGCCGACGCAGCGCGAGGCATTGCTGCTGGCCGTTCTCGAAGGCCTGCCCTACGAGGTCATCGCTCAGCACACCGGCGTGTCGGTGGGCACGGTGAAGAGCCGCATCAGCCGCGCCCGCGACACACTCGAGCGCCTGTTGCTGGAGGGCGAGGCCAAGCCGCGTCCGACGAGCGGCATCAACACCACGGCCGATCGCGACGCCGACGAGGCCCAGCACGAACAGCAGCGTTAATCCCCTTCCGGACGTCGCTTGAGGTTGTGGTATAGTCATGGATAGTTCGTGGGGGAGAGATCAATGGCTCAGACGGGACTCGGAGGAATGGACATCATTCCCCGAGGAGAACGTCATGGCCCATGACGACAAGCGGCGTCCCGCGGGCTCGCTGCCCAAGCCGGGACTGAAAGCCGGGGATGGAAAACCAGGGAGGGCCAAGGTGTCGGCCGAGCGGCCCTTCGATATGTGGCTGCAGAAGCAGTTGCACGCGATGTACGACGAGATCGCGAGCGAACCGTTGCCGAATGATCTCCTCAATCTGATCGATCACGATGCCGCGAATGCCGATGGCGACAAAGGCGGCTCAGGCGGCAAAAAGGCGTGACGCCGGCGGGAGCTCTTTGACGGAACTCCGGCAGGCGGCCGCCCGTTGCCGTGTCTCCACCAGACGGAGAGCGACATGCTTGCCAGCGAAGACAAGAAGAAGGCGCTGACAAATCCAAGCAGCGTCTTCAAGAACCCTGCCGACGTCATCGCATGCAAGGACCTCGACAACAGCGAGAAGGCCGCCATCCTCAAGCAGTGGGAAGTCGACGCGCGCCTGCTGCAGGTCGCCACCGAAGAGGGCATGACCGAAGGCGAGCGCAGCCTGTTTGCCGACGTCAAGAAGGCGCAGGAGAAGCTCCACCTGCCCGACCTCGAGGAGGACGGGGCGCCGACCAAGGCGGGGCCTTAGCCAAGTTTTCGCGCAGCGGGCGGAGGGGCCATGACCCCTCCGACGCCGTCTGACGGCGCTACCTCCCCCATTCGCGCGCGGGAGGAATTCCAGACAGATCATTCGTCAAAATGAGAATGGCGGCGGCCTTTCGACCGCCGCCACCCTCATTCGCAACGCGTCGGTCAGCCCGGCCGGCGCACCGCGAACTCGGCTTTGGGGATGGAACCCTCGGTGTCCCCTCCCGAATATCCACGCGTGGTGAATAACGAGTGCCGTTGTTCGAGGTTGCGACGGTTCGCTATACAGACCGACCTGAGGGAGGGAACCTGGACATGGAGCTTTTCGATCTTTCCGGCCGCGTCGCCGTGGTCACCGGCGGCAATGGCGGCATTGGGCTTGGCATGGCGCTCGGCATGGCGCACGCCGGCGCGACCATTGTCGTGGCAGGCCGTGACGCCGCCAAGAACGCCGCGGCGGTCAAGCAGATCCAGGACGTCGGCGCCACGGCGAGCGCCATTCCGGTCGATGTCCTGAAGGAAGACTCCTGCCGCGCCCTGATCGCCGACACCGTGAAGGCGCATGGCCGCCTCGACATCCTGGTCAACAATGCCGGCATGAGCATCCGCAAGCAGCCCGAGCAATACACGCTCGCCGAATGGCACACGGTGATGGACAGCAATCTCACCAGCGCCTTCCTGTGCAGCCATGCCGCCTATCCCGAGATGAAGAAGGGCGGCCTCGGCAAGATCATCAATATCGGCTCGATGATGTCGATCTTCGGCGCCCCCTTCGCCACCGCCTACGCCGCGAGCAAGGGCGGCATGGTGCAGATGACCAAGGCAATGGCGACCGCGTGGGCCAAGGACAACATCCAGGTCAATGCCATCCTGCCGGGTTGGATCGACACGGCGCTGACGCGGCGGGCACGTGAGCAGATCCAGGGCCTGCACGACAACGTGCTGCGCCGCACGCCGGCCGGCCGCTGGGGCGAGGCATCGGACTTCGCCGGCATTGCCGTCTTCCTGGCGGCGCCAGCGTCGAACTTCGTGACAGGCGCCGCCATCACCGTCGACGGCGGCTATTCGGTGCTGGGTTAGTGGGAGCGCGGGCCTCCGGCCCGCTTACGCGCATTCAGATGCGCGCTTGATCACGAGCCGGGCCGGAGGCCCGCGCTCCCAGACTACGGCGACTTCACGCCGCAATTGGCGCGGTCGACGAACAGGTCGGTCTTGGGTCCGTAGACGATCATGCCGACGCGCAGGCCGGCGCCGACCGCCGGCACCAGCACGTGCGTCTCCTCGACGAGCCTGCCCGAGTTGGTGAAGCGGCAGCTGAGCATCGGCGCCACGGTGTTGGCGCTGTTGTTCTGCAGGTAGAGCACGACCTGCCAGCGCTTGCCGGGGACGGCGCTGAGGGTGGCGTCGCCGATATTGACGATCGGCACCGTCGGGCCCGCCGTGATCGGCACCGACGACAGCGGCACGATGCTCGGCTGCTGCGTCACCACGCCCTTGACGTAGACGGCCTGACCAAGAGGATCGAAGGCGAGATCCTGCGGCGTCGGCGGGCCGCTCTGCAGGCCGACATTGAGCGGTGTCCAGATCTGTCCGGTCTTGGGATCGCGGAATTCCGGTACAGGCTGGCTCGACTGCATGTCGACGCTGCTGCGCGGCGTCTGCGCCGATGGCGTTGCCGCCATCATCGTCAACGCGGCGAAGCCGCCAAGGAAACCGGAAGTGCTGAGTCGAAGTCCGCGCATGATCGTCCCCTTCCGCGCTTACTTTAGCCGCCCGAGGCGGATTGCGGGAAGAAGTTTGGATTGCGCCTGAGCTCGGCGCTGCGCAGTTCGACCGGCAGCGCCCGGAGCTGCATGAAGTATTGCAGCTGGCGCTGGGCGCTCGCCTCGTCGAGATCCTTGCGCGAGATTTGCAAGCAGGCCTCGAGGTCGCCGTTCATGGCGTAGGCGAAGGCGAGGTTCTGGCGCACCCGCCCGTCGGAGCCGCGGCTGCCGATCAGGGGGACGAGCTGGTTGATCGCCTCCTGGGGCTGGCCGGAGATCGCCAGCGACAGGCCGAAGTTGGAGCGCAGCGCCACGAAATCCGGCGCGAGCTCGATGCCCTGGCGATAGCGCGCCTGCGCCTCGGCATGCCGACCCATCATGTCGAGCACCACGCCGTAGGCATTGAGCGTCCGATAGTCGCGCGGATCGGCCTGCACGGCCGCCTCGAGCTGGCGTTCGGCGAGCTGCACCTGGCCCATCGAGATCATCGCCATGGCAAGCCCGCGCCGCGCCGCCTGCTCGCCGGCGCGCTTGTCGAGCACGTCGCGAAACATGGCGGCGGCCTCATCGGGCAGGCCGAGCGTCAGATAGGACTGGCCGAGCCCGAGCTTTGCCTCGACGCCGTTGGGATTGGCCTGCAAGGCCCGCCCGTAAAGGGGAATGGCCGACTCGAAATCGCCCGACAGGCGCGCTGCGTCGGCTTGCTTGACCGACGCGGTATAGTCATCGCCATTGGCCGCGGGATCGAGGTCGGTGCCGCAGGCCGCCATGAAAAGCGCCAGGCCCGCGGTCAAGATCGGCGCCAGTTTCATTCCAACCCCAAATGCGGCCCGCCGGCGCGGGCTCGGTATCGCTGCAAGGATAACAAATTCTAGGGGTCGACCGCAACAAAAGCCCTAGGTCTTGCGACTAAAGCGTTGTTTTCAATAGCGCACGGCCTGGGCGGTCGCATGCAGCGTCTGGGCCCCGAGATTGAGGTAGCCCACGGCGAAGTTGAACACATAGGTGGCGTTGATGGTCGTGCAGGTGACGCTGCTGTTGGAATTGCAGTTGGCGGTGTCGACGAAGGCGACGTTGACGCTCGGCCCCATACCGCCCGGCATCTTGCTCCTGAGCTGTGTCGTGACGTTGCTCGAGGCGGTCGTCGGATTGACCATATAGTAGCGGGCCGCCTCCTCGGTCGCGTATTCGAGGCCCTGGCGCACATAGAACATCCGCCCGACATCCACGCCGCCCACGAACAGGGTCATGAGCAGCGGCAGGATCAGGGCGAATTCGAGGATCGCTCCGCCCTGCCGGTCGTCCGCCAATCGCGCTGCAAACCTGCTCACGTCAGGGCACCACGACCATCATGGTCACCGACGCCGACAGCGACGTCGGCGGCGTCCAGCTGCCGAAACTGCCGAAGTTCAGCGAGGCGGCCGTCAGCACCGAATCGAACGACTTGGCAGTGCCGACGGTGACATAGCGCTTGCGCGTGGCACCGCCGCCGCAGGTCGTCGTGCACGTCACCGCCGTGCCCGCAACGCATTCGCAGAACCACGTCGTGGTGGCCGTGACGCCCGTCAGGCCCGTGGCACTCTGCGCCGTCGTGTTGACCTTGGCCGCGTCGGAATAGTCGAGGATGCCGTACTGCGCCCCTGCCCGGGCGCCCTGCAGCATCGCCGACTTCTGCAGGCTGTAGCTGCCGAGATCGAGCAGGCCGACCGTCAGCAACATGAGGATCGGCAGGGCCAGCGCGAACTCGAGCATCACGTTGCCCGCGCGGTCGGCCGCCAGAGGCGGCCGGCCCGGACGTCGATGGCTGATACGCATGGCCGACCTACTCGAGGACCTTGCCCCTGTTGGCGGTCGAGGTCGACGTCGAGGTCGTCGTTGTGGTCGTGATGACGCCCGGCGGCGTGACACCGATCGCCGAGCAGCCGGCGACGTAGTTGTTGTTGTACGACGAGAACTTGATGTAGCGGCCGATCCAGACGGTGCAACCGTTGTTGCTCATGCTCGCGTTGTTGATGCTGGAAATGTCGATGCGGTTGTTCGGGAAGTAGATCGCACCGGTCAGGGTAACGGTGTTGAGCGAGCTGATGGTGAAGATCTTCGCGGTCGACGCCATGGTGCCGTTGGGCACCCGCCGGTCCTGGTAGAACACCACGCCCGCATAGAGCGGCGGCGACGTCTGGTTGGCCGCCGAGGCATTCAGCGAGATGTTGTTGTCCGATGAGATGCGCACACCGCCGATGTCGGAATTGTTGCCCGTCGTCTGGGTCAGCACGATGGCAACGCCGTTATTGGTCGTGCAGGTCGGGCAGGTGACGTTGTTCACGCTGGTGATGTAGAGGTCGCCGTTGGCGACGTAGTAGATGCCGGGCGTGAAGTAGACGTTGTTGATGCTCGATACCGCCAGGCCGCCGCAGTAGGTGCCTGGCGACAGCGTGAGGGAGCTCATGCTCGACCTGTTGAAGTTGGTTTGGCTGCAGGTGCCCGGCGACGGCGTCGGCAGGCTGGCATAGGGGTCGACGATCGCGGTCGACTGGTTCTGCTGGGCAGCGGTGGTCAGATTGAGGTGGTTGTACGCCGCGGCGGCGAAGCTGCCGCGTGCATAGACCGACTTCATCGTCGCGTTGTTGAAGCCCGACATGTAGACCGACGCTGTCGACGAGGTCGTACCGGTCGACGAGCCGTTCGAGTAGATCACGCAATCGGACGTGAAGTTGTTGAACGAGGTGAAGCTCACCCCCTGCTCGGCCGCGGTGGTGAGCGCCACCAGGCAACCGTCGACGCTCGAAACGCTGGTGGTCGTCGTCGAGGTCGAGGTCGAGGTCACCGAACTCTGCGCCGCCACCGAGCGCGAGGTCATGGTGAAGGTGTTGCCCAACGCGCTGCTCAGCACGCTGGCCAGGGCGAACTTGCTGGGCTTGGCGACGATCACCTCGACGGCATTGGCGGTCGAGACGTTCGCTCCCGATGTCGGCGGGGCGTTCACCGTCACCGTCACGCCGCCGACGCCGTTCTGGAAGCCATTGCGCTGCGCTTCGTAGAGGGCTGCCGCGGTCGCGCTGGTGTTGGTGCCGCCGTTCACCTTGTCGATCGCGCCGGCGAGTGCCGCGGCATCGGCCGCGCCCTGCATCTGGCGCTTGGTGCGGTAAAGCTGGCCGGTTTCGACTCCGACGGCGACCGTGCCGGCGACGACCGGGATGGCGACGAAGAAGGCCAGTACGGAACCGCGCTCGTCCTTGAGAAGTCGTTGCCACGTCAGGCGTGCTGAGCGGAAAGCGCGCGAAGCCCCTCGCATCATGGTTCTCTCCTCAATCAATGGGTGCCCGTGTGGGGCACAAATAAATTTCAACTAAACTCTAAGAAATATGCGCTAAGTATTAGTAATTGATACAAATCATGTCAAGGCAACAGCGGACATGATGGCCGGCGCGATGAGCACCGTGATGAGCGTCGGCAGGATGAAGACCATGAGCGGCACGGTCATCAGGGCGGGCATGCGCGCGCCCTTCTCCTCGGCCTTCGAGGCGCGGGTCTGGCGGAACTCCTGGGACAGGATGCGAAGCGAATTGGCCAGCGGCGTGCCGTATTTTTCAGTCTGACGGAGAGCATTCACCAGGGCGGCAACTGCGGGCGAATCGGAGCGCTCGGCCATGTTCTCCAGGGCCTGCTGGCGGTCCGGCAGGTAGGTGAGCTCGATCGCCGTCAGCTCGAATTCGGCGGCGAGCTCGGGCATCGAGTGCTGCATTTCCCGGGCGACCCGGCGGAAGGCGGCGTCGATCGACAGGCCGGCCTCGACGCAGATGGTCAGCAGGTCGAGCCCCTCGGGCAGGACATAGTTCAGGACATCGCGGCGGCGCGAGGTGATGTTCTTGAGGTAGACCTCGGGCATGATGAAGCCCGACAGCACGGCGCCGATACAGACCACCATGCTCATGTCCTCCGACACGCCGAGCAGGCCGGACGAGGTCAGCAGGATCATCAGGAAGCCGAGCGCCAGCGGCAGGGCGAGCTTGATGAAGACATAGACGACCGAGGCGTCGCGCGACAGGAAGCCGGCGCGGCGCAGCTTGCGCGTCGTCTGGTCGGCCGCCGAGCCGCGCAGCAGGTTCAGCCGGTCGGCGATCTGGCGCATGAAGCCGAGCGACGTCGCCTTGGGCGACGGCTTGGCCGCAGCGTTCCGCTCGCTGCGCGTCTTCATCCGCCGGGTGCGCAGGGCCCGCAGGCGCGCCTCGATGGGCGGCTCCCAGGTGATCGCAAGCCAGGTCGCCCAGAAGGCGACGAAGGTGGCGGCCGCCACCATGACCACGAAGCTCTTCTCGGTGCTGGCGAGGTCCATGGCCGTCTACACCTTGATGGTCGCGATCTTGTTCATGACGAAGATGCCGATGCCCATGCTGCAGCCGGCGGCGGCGGCGATCATCTGGCCGGATTCCGTCGTGAACAGCGGGCCGATGTAGCCCGGCGATATCAGGAACAGGCCGCCACCGACCAGGAACGGCAGGCCGGCCATGATCAGCATGGTGGTGCGCGCCTCCGAGGTGAAGGCGCGGATTTTCAGGCGCAGCTGCTGGCGGGCGCGCAGCAGCGCGCTCAGGTTGGCCAGCGTCTCGGCAAGATTGCCGCCGGTGTCGCGCTGGATCGACATGGCGACGATCAGGAAGTTGAACTCGTCGGTCTGCACGGTCTTGGCGGCGCGCCACAAGGCGGCCTCGATCGGCGTGCCGAGCTGCACCTCCTGCTGGACGCGCTGGAAGATGCCGCCGACCGGGTCCTTGATGTCGCGCGCCACGTTGCCGACCGCCTCCTGCACCGGCAGGCCGGCGCGCAGCGCACGCACGATCAGGTCGACCGCCTCGGGGAACAGGAGATTGAACTTTCGGCCGCGCTTCTTGGCGCGCCAGCCGACCCACATGTTGGGCAGGCCGATGCCGAGCAACAGCGAGCCGCCGAGCGCCAAGCCCGGCGCCAGGTCGAGCACCAGGTAGAGCACGAACGCCACGGCGACGGCGATCGAGATGGCGATGAAGGCGTAATCGCCCAGCGTCATGTTGGTGCCCGACGCGGCCAGCTTCTGGCGGATCGAGCTGGCATTGGGGAACCAGCGCCACAGCAGGCGGTCGAACGTCGGCAGCCGCCCCTGCCGCTCGACGCGCCGCAGCGTCGCCATCTGCAGCGAGCGCGAACCGGTCAGCGCGCGCGTCTGGATGTCCTCCAGCCTGTCGCGCAGGCGCCGCTCGGCGAAGAATCCGCCGAACACGACGCAAAGGGCGAGGAAGGTCAGGCCGGCGCCGATGGCGACGAAGATCGTCACCGTTCCCAGGTCAAGGCCGGCACCGTTCATCCCATCGCCTCCATCAGCACCTTGTCGAGACCGTAGTAGGCCGCGCGCGACAGGAAGTGCGGGCGCAGACCCGAGCTCTTGAAGGCGCCGGCGAGCTTGCCGTCGTGGGTCTCGCCCTTGAACTCGTAGGTGAACAGGTCCTGGGTGATGACGACTTCGCCCTCCATGCCCATCACCTCGGTGATGTGGGTGATGCGGCGCACGCCGTCGCGCATGCGGCTGATCTGCACGATCATCTGCAGGGAGCCCGCGATCTGGCTGCGAATCGCCTTGGGCGGCAGGCTGGCCACGCCCATGGTCACCATGTTCTCGAGCCGCGTCAGGGCCTCGCGCGGGCGGTTGGAGTGGAGCGTACCCATCGAGCCGTCATGGCCGGTGTTCATGGCCTGCAGGAGGTCGATCGCTTCCGGTCCACGGACCTCGCCCAGGATGATGCGGTCGGGCCGCATGCGTAGCGCGTTCTTCACGAGGTCGCGCATGTTGACCTCGCCGTTGCCTTCGAGGTTGGGCGGCCGCGTCTCGAGCCGCACGACGTGTGGCTGCTGCATGCGCAGCTCGGCCGCGTCCTCGATGGTGACCACGCGCTCGCCGTTGTCGATCATGCCGGAAAGCGCGTTCAAGAGCGTGGTCTTGCCCGAGCCGGTGCCGCCCGACACGACCAGGTTCAGCCGGCAGCGCGCGGCGATGCGCAGCACCGTCGCCATGGCGGCCGAGATGTTGCCCTGGTGGACCATCTGGTCGAAGCCGATCTGGCGCTTGCCGAACTTGCGGATCGACACCGAGGCGCCGTCGATGGCGAGCGGCGGGATGATGATGTTGACGCGGCTGCCGTCGAGCAGGCGGGCGTCGCAGATCGGGCTCGATTCGTCGACGCGCCGGCCGATGCGGCTGACGATGCGGTTGCAGATGTTGAGCAGATGGGCGTTGTCCTCGAAGGTCACCGAAGTCAGGTCGAGCTTGCCGGCGCGCTCGACGTAGATCTGCTTCGGCCCGTTGATCATGATGTCGGTGATGGCCTCGTCCTCGAGCAACGGCTCGAGCGGGCCCAGGCCCATCATGTCGTTGACGATCTGGTAGACGAGATCGTCCTGTTCCGGCCGGTTGAGCTGCAGGCGGTGCTCGACCAAGAGCTCGGCGACCAAGCCCTCGAGCTGGCGCACCAGCTCCTTGCGCGGCAGGCTGACGGCGGCGGCGAGATCGATGCGCGTCATGATGCTGGGCTGCACGGCGCGCCGTGCCTGGTCGACCTTGCTGCGCGACAGGCGGCTGGCCGACTTGTCGGTGGTATCCGACTTCGCCGCCATCTCGACCGGCTTGGTGGAGGCAAGACGGCTCGCCTGGGCCGACCGCTCCGACAGGTCCGGCGTCGTCACGGCACGATGCGCTTCGACTGGCAGGCCGACAGGCTCGGACGCCTCGGCTTCAGTTGCCGCCGGCGCGCTGAAGCTGGTCGCGGGCAGCACCGGGCGCAGCACGTCGGCCACGTAGCCGCGCAGCTCGAGCGGCGCCAGCAGCACGCCGTTGCCGCGGAAGTGCGCCTGGGCCAGCTGGCCCGCCTGGCGCGTGATCTCGCCGGCCGGCGCTCCGGCCTTGACCATGGCGCGCAGGCGCGGCTCGACGACCTCGCTCAACGTCGCGGCCGCCGACGCCACCCTCGCCGCACGGTCGGCCGGCGCCGCAGCCGTCTCGGCGCGCCCCTCGCCCGACGTGCGCCGGCCGATGCGGTCGAGCGGTCCTGCCGGCGCGCTTGGCGCCTCCTGCATTTGCTTGCTCAGGCGCCCGAACATCGCCGCTATCTCTTCTTCAGGCTCTGGCCGAACCGGCCAAACAGTCCCGACGTCTTCTGGGCGACGCTGCCCGCGCCACCACCGCCACCCGGCGCGTCGAGGCTGCCGACCAGCGGCCGCAGCGCCCTGACAATGCCGCTGCTGGGCGCGGCCTCCGACAACGGCTTGCCGAAGTTGATGGCCGACAGCGCGGCGCCAGCGTCGGCCGGGATCTGGCAATCGACCTTGTGCTTCAACGTGCGTTCGACGTCGGCCACCTTGACCGCCGAGCGCCGGGCGTCGACCGCGCCGCTGGTGGCGATGTGCAGCTTGGCGCCGGGCGCCACCTCATGGACCATCTGCTGCAGGCGCATGGCGTCGCGCACGCCCGGCAGGCTGAGGTCGGTGATCAGCAGGATGTCGCTCGAGGCTTCGAGCACCTGGCGCTGGAGCGCGGGATCGCCGCGCGGCACGTCGGCGACGATCCAGCGGAAGCGGCGGTGGAACGAGCGCAGGAAGTCGCTGGCCGCGTGCGGGCGCGCCTGGAAGCCGCCGGTCGGCGGCTCCTCCGCCCCCATGGCGTAGAGATACTCGCTCTTCTTCTGGGCGACCTGCTGGATGAACAGCGCGTCGATGCGGTCGGGCTGGTCGAGCGCCTCGCGCAAGGCGTCGATCGCCTCGAGGTCGAGCGCCAGCATGAGCGAGCCGTAGTGCAGGTCGAAGTCGATCAGCAGCACCTCCTCCTGGAGGCGGGTGCCGAGCATGGCGGCGATCGTGACCGCCGCCGTCGTCGTGCCGACGCCGCCGCGCGCGCCGATCACCGACAGGGTGCGCGGCTTGGCGTCCTTCGCGGCGCCCGCGTTCTGCACGATCGTGCCGCCGGTGCGTTCGCGTGCCTCCAGCGCGCGCTCGACGGCGCGGCCCATCATGCCTTCGGCGAACGGCATCGCCAGGTAGTCGTTGAAGCCGACGGCCAGCAGGTCCCGATAGAGCGCCACGTCGTTGATGCGGCCGACGCCGATCACCAGGCAAGTGCCCGGCACCGAGGTCTTGAGCGCGGCGGCGTCGGCCACGGGATCGCCGGCATCGCCGATATCGACGATCAGCAGGTCGAGGTCACGTGGCCATTCGCTGATCGCAAGCGCGTTGTCGATCGTGCCTTCGCGGACGTTGGCCTTGCCCAGCGTCATGTTGAACAGGTCGGCCGACACGCGCGACAGCGTGACGGTGTCCGACACGAAGGCCGTGGCGCTGAGGGCGGGCCGTTCGTCGCCGGCAACGGACGGCGAGCGCTGCGCGATTGCGGAAGCCGACATGCCGAAGCCTCAGTTGCTCGGGGGCGGCGAAGCGCCACCGCCACCGCCACCGCCGCCACCGCCACCGCCACCGCCACCGCCACCGGCCGCCGCGCCACCGATCATGCCGGAGGTGTTGAGCGCCGCGACCTTGCCCTCGCGATAGCGGGCGATCGCCAGCGCATTGATCGTGGCGTCAGCCGGTCCGGCCGGGCGGCCAACCGCGGCATCGCGCGGGCGGGCCAGCATCTGGCCCATGTTGTAGGAGTTGGAGCAACCAAAGCCCGGCATCGCCGCCTCGTTGGGATTGGCGGTGGTGGCGGGGCTGAAGTTCGGGCAATTGTTGAAGCCCAGCAGGTATTCCGAGCGCACCACGACAACGGTGTTGGGGCCCATCGCCATCGCCGGCTCGACCGACGTGCTCACCCAGCGCGCGCCGGCATCGGACAGCACCTGGCCGACGCGCTGGGCGAGGGCCCGCTGCATCGGTCCGCCGGTTCCATCCGACACGACGACGAACTCGTCGCGCTGCGCCCGCCGGCCGGTCGCGACCATGGTGCGCAGGCCGCTGACCTGCGCACCGTCGGGGCCGCCCGAGCTCGGCGCGAAGTTGACGGCCAACATGGTGTCGGCCCGCACCGGATCGTAGCGCGTGTCGACGGTAGCCTGTTGGGCGACCGGGTCCTGCGCGCAGGCTCCCAAGCCGACCGCAGCAAGAAGCACGACGACGGATCGCATGGCAGCTCCTACTCCAGTTTGAAGCCGGCGGTGGGGCCGACCGCCGTGGTTTCGCGCCCGACCGCGACACGGCGCGGCGGCGTCGGGTGGTTGTAGCGCTGCATCACCAGCCGATCGACGTCGGTCGGCGGCACGCGGCCGGTGAGCGGCGTCTGCAGCTTGTTGCTGGTCGGCTCGACGAAGAACGGCGTGATGATGATCACGAGCTCGGTCTCTTCGCGACGGTAGGCATCGGACTTGAAGAGCGTGCCCAGCACCGGGACGTCGCCCAGCCAGGGGAACTTGTTGATGTCCTGAGCCGAGTTTGACTGCAGCAGGCCGGCGATGGCGAAGCTCTGTCCGCTGCCGAGCTCGATGGTGGTCGAGGCCCGGCGGGTGCGGATGCCGGGGATGCTGACCGTCCCGGTGCCGAGCGGCACGCTGATCGAGCCGACGGCGGAGATCTCGCTGACCTCGGGCGCCACCTTGAGATTGATGCGCTCGCCGATGATGGTCGGCGTGAAGCCGAGGCTGACGCCGACCGACTTGTACTGGATGGTGACGGTGCCGGCGTTGGCGCCGGTCTGCGGGATGAGCAAGGGTATCTCGCCGCCGGCCAGGAAGCTTGCCGTCTCGCCGGACATGGCGATCAGGTTGGGCTCGGCCAGGATGGTGGCCTGGTTCTGCGTCGCCAGGAAGTCGACCATCGTGTTCAGGCTGCCGTCGCGGGTCGCGAACTGCAGCGCGCCGGTCGCGGGCGTTATGGCGGCGGCCGTGGTACGGACGGCGAAGCCCGCGAGGAAGTTGCCGGTGCCGAACAGCGCGATGCTGTTGATGTTCTGCCAGTTGATGCCCACGCGTTTCAGCGCATCGCGCTTGACCTCGGCGACCTTGACGCGGATCTGCACCTGCGTCGGCGCATCGATCCGGATGTTGCTGATCACCTTGCTGGGGTTGCCGTTGACCTGCTGCACCGCCAGCCGGCGCGCGTCCTCGGCGACGACCGTCGAGCGCACCGTCCCGGTCAGCACGATCGTCTCGCCCTGGTTGTCGAAGGTGACGCCGTTGTTGGGATGGATCTGATCGAGCGCGCCCTTGATGCGGCTGAGCGGCGAAGTAACCCGCACGATGGTGTTGAGCAGCACGCGGTCCTGCGCATCGACGGCGTAGAGCACGGTGTCCCCCGGCTTCTTGGCGAACACATAGACCATGTTGGGCGAGCGCACCTGCACGTCGGCGATGTCGGGTGCGGCCACGAAGACCGTGGAGGCCGGGCCGGGCAGCTTGAGCGCCGTGCCTTTGTTGACCTCGAGCGTCAGCGTCGGCGGCTCGGTGGGCACGACCTGGCTCTGGGCGAACGGCCGGCCCGGCGCGCCGCCGGTGACGGCCGGCTGGCTCGGCGTTCCGGCGGCCGGCGGCTGGATCGGCACCGGAGCAGGCGTGGGCGCCTGGGCGAACTTCGGCATGGGCGCTACCGGCTGCGGCTGTTCGACGATCGTCGGCGGAGCGGCAGCCGGTGGCGGCGGGACGAGATCGGGCTGGCCGAGATCGACGCCAGGCGTCAGCGCAGCCTTGGCGATCGGCGCGCGCGGCGGCATGGCGGCGACCGTCGGCGGCAGGGAATCGACGGGTGTGACGGCCGCTTCCTTCACCGCCGGCGCGATGGCGGAGGGCGCCGAGAGCGCGGCGGCTGGCGCTGCAAGGGCGGCAGGCGCGCTCAGCGAGCGAACGACCGAAGCGGCGCGCTCGGCCTCGCGGCGATTGAGGTCATCCGAGACATTGTCGGTGGCGGTCGTGCGCGACGCCTTCCTGGCCGGCGGCGGCGCCTTGGGCTTGGTCTGGACCCGGTCGGGGTCGTTCATCTGGACCTGCGCCAGCAGCAGCGAAGGCTGGAACGTGAAGGCCAGCGACGCCACCAGCGCCACCGATGAACCGGCGCGGCGCCATGCTGACGGCAGGGTCTGGGCGAATGAGGGGGTCATTGCGGCACACTCGGGTAAGTGCGGGTGAAGGTGGTGCCCTTGTTGGCGTTGGGCTTCTCGGACTCTCCCTGCAGCGGCTGCCCGTCGGGTGACGTGCTGCCGTCCAGCTCGAGCTTGGTGCGGCCGGTGCCGCGCAGGACGAAGATCGCGGGCTTGGCGGCTTCCGGCGGCTTGGGCGGTGCCGGTTCCTTGATCAGCCGGCTGACCTGGGTGTCGTGGGTGTAGCTCTGGCCGAGCTCGGCCGTGGCATCTTCGCTGTTGCCCTCGCCGTCGCGTTCCTCCTCGTCCTGGAGGCTGCGCAGGACGAGCGAAAGCTCGCCCATCTTCACCCCCAGGGTGACGATCTCGGTCTGCTTGGCGGTGAGCTCGAGCGTGGCGGTCTTGCCGACCTCGGGCTTGTCGCCCGGCGCGAAATCGAGCCTCTGGTCCATGGCGATGACGCGGGCGTTGCGCAGGATCGTCTCGGTGGCCGAATGCTGGCCGTTCGGGCCGTTCAGCGTATGGGTCAGCAGCACGTCGACGCGATCGCCGGCATAGATGAAGCCCGACACCGCGCTGGTCGCGGTCGCCGGCACGCTGACGGCGCGCAGGCCGGGCCGCAGCACGGCGGCCAGGAAGCCGCGCGAGCCCGGCATCACGATGTCGGTGTCGATCAGCGGCTGGCCGATGCGGAACGAGGTGCGGGCGACGGCGCCGACGAAGTCCGTGAGCGGTCGCTTGCCTTCGATGATGTAGGTCTGCGGCAGGGCGCCCTGCGGCCATGCCTGCCAGCGCAGGTCCTCGGGCTTGATGAGCTGGCCCGTGCGCAACGCATTGCGCACCACCAGCACCTGCACCGAAGGAGCGGCCACCGGCTTGGGAGCGGCGATCTGCGCGGCGATCGCCGCGCGCTCGGCCTGCAGCCAGGCGCGCGCCAGGAAGGCCGTGGTGCCCGCGACGATCACGGCGAGCAGCAGGAAAACGATGCGTTTGCTGTTCATGGCGCTCCCCCTGATTGCGTCACGTCAAGGCAAGTGCCAGGGCGACCCACAGGCCGCCCGCGGCGATCGCCGGGCCGTATGGAAGGTTGCCGCGCAGGCGCGCCCGCACCGTGCCGTCGCCGGCCGACGCGACGGGCCCGATCGGCGCGCCGGCCAGGATCGCCACGCCGAGAAGCCCGCCGACCAAGGCGGTCACGGTGACGAAGTCGAGCATCAGGCCCGGCCCGGCAAACAGGCTGGCCGCCGCCGCGAGCTTGACGTCGCCGCCACCCATGGCGCCCGCAGCGAAGGCAAGCGTGCCCAGGCCGAACATGCCGACCGCGCACGCCGATGCCAGGGCCATGTCGAGCAAGGAGAAGGTGCCGGCCGCAATGCCGGTCAGAGCCCACGGAATGAAGAGCGCGGCAATCCCGAGCGAAATGCCGTCGGCAATCTGCATCGTGCGCCAGTCCTGCCAGGCCGCGAGCAGCAACAGCGCCGCGAAGGCGATCAGGCAGCCGATCTGGACAGTGGCAAACAGCGACATCCGATACCCATGTGTCGCTGCCCTAAGATTCGTCTGGAAATGGCCGCATAAACGGCCCGAAAATTACCTTGGACGACTAAATTCCAAACGAATGAACAAACAAAGGACAGCAGATAAAATCGTTACGAAGGATATTTTCAGTGTTACCTCAAGTCAAGGCTGTAATGCATTATTTCTAAAGGGAAAAATCCAAACAACACTTCTAATAGCGGCTCAAAACAAAAAGGCGGCCCATTTGCTGGGCCGCCCGGCAGTTTTGTCGCCCTGGCAATCGTCTAGTTGATTGCCGGTCCGACGGTTCCCAGCACGCTCGAAACCTTCGTACCGACCGAACGCATTGATGCAATGGCGGCAACGGCGATCAACGAAGCGATTAGCGTGTACTCGATCATCGTGGCGCCTTGGGTGTTCTTCATGAGACGTCGAAAAAAGGACAGCATGATCTCTCTGGCCGATTCAAAGGGGGACCCGGCCCTCTGATGGAGCCGTTACGGGCAGAAACGTACTCAACACTGAAGCTAACGTCAATGAAAACGTTAAGGACGACTTACAAGATATTGATAAAATTACCTTTTGGCTTCGAGGACGCGAGCGATGGCCGTCCAGAAGCAAAGGCCGGCGAAGACGCCGGCCAGCCAGGGAAATCCCGCCGGGAAGAGGCAGAACAGGACAAAGGCGATGATGGTCTCCGTGCCCTCGACGATGCCGGCGGCATGGAAGAAGGATTTCAGCCCGCGCGCGCCGTCATCGGGCTCGCCGCGCTGGGCGGCAAGGACGGCCCGGCCCAGGAACGATGCCGCCGTGCAGACGAAGGCGGCCAGCAGCAGAGCCGCCCACAGCGCATTGCCAGGCTGCGCCAAGGCAAAGCCGATCGGTACGGCCGCGTAGAACCCCATGTCGCACATGATGTCGAGGTAACCGCCGAAGGGCGTGGTTCCCTTGTGGCGGGCGATCGCGCCGTCGAGCCCATCGATCAGCCGGTTCAACAGGATGACCAGGAGAGCCATGTCGTAGCGCCCCCAGGCCAGCAGCGGAATGACGGTGAGGCCGACGGCGAGGCCGGCGAGGCTGAAGGCATTGGCCGACATGTCGCGCCGGGCAAGCCAGGCGCCAGCACGGTCGAGCGATGGATCGATCCATCGCCGCAAGAGCGGATCGAGCATCGGCGCTTAGCGTCACTCGCGCGGCGGCGAACCCGCATCGACGGCGCGCAGGTTCACGACCTCCGCCCCTGCGCCCTCGCTGCCCTGCCGCGCCAGCCGGCGGTAGCTCATCCAGCTGAAGGGAATGAGCGAGACGTAGACCAGGCCGAACAGCGACAGCCCGATCCACGGCGAGCTTGCGATCACGCCCATCACCAACGCCGCGCCGAGCAGAGCCGGCAGCACGAGGTGGCGCGGCACCCTGCCCTTCTTGAACGAGAAGGTCGGCAGGCGGCTCACCATCAGGCCGCCGACGGCCACGAGTACCACGCCGACGATTATCGGATGATGCGGCCACGCTTCGCCGAGCGCGAAGCTCACCATCAGCGGAATCAGCGCCAGCAGCGCTCCGGCCGGCGCCGGCACGCCGGTGAAATAGGAGCCGGTCCAGGCGGGCGGCGGCGTGTCGGAAACAAGGGCGGTGTTGAACCGCGCGAGACGCAGCGCCGAGCACATCGGGAACATGAGGGTGACGATCCAACCCAGCGCGCCGGCATCCGTGAGCGACGACATGTAGAGGATCAGTGCCGGCGTCACGCCGAAGCAGAGGAAGTCGGAGAGTGAATCGAGTTCCGCACCGAACCGGCTGGTGACGCCGAGCCGCCGAGCCACTCGGCCGTCCAACGCGTCGAGCACCGCTGCGACCATGATGGCGATGACGGCGCGCTCCATTTGCCCCTGCAGGCCGTAACGGATCGCCGTCAAGCCCGCGCACAGCGCCGCCAGCGTCAGCACGTTGGGGATCAGCCGGTTGATCGAGAAGCCGCGCAACCGGCCGCGGCGGGTGCGAAAGTCGCTGTCCATCGCGAACTCCGTGTTCCTACCCAATTATGTTAAAACTCGACCACCCGCCGAGGTTCCGTCTTCACCGGGTCGAGTTCCGCCATCACGGTCTCGCCGCCGATCATGCGCTGGCCGGCCGCCACCAGCAATCGCGCGCCGGGCGGCAGGTAGAGGTCGGTGCGGCTGCCGAAGCGGATATGGCCGAAGCGCTCGCCGGCCTGCACGGCCTGGCCGGGCTTGATGTAGCAGACGATGCGCCGCGCCACCCAGCCGGCGATCTGCACGCAGCCGATGGTGCGGCCGTCGGCTCGCCTGAGCGCAATCGCCATGCGCTCGTTGTCCTCGCTCGCCTTGTCGGCCGCGGCATTGAGATATTTGCCCGGGCGATAGGCCACGACGTCGACGGTTCCCGCGCACGGCGTGCGGTTGATGTGGACGTCGAACACGCTGAGGAAGATCGAAACGCGCTTGAGCGGCTGGTCGCCGAGACCGAGCTCGGCCGGCGGCACGGCGTCGACCACCATCTGCACCAGCCCGTCGGCCGGGGCCACCAGCACGTCGTCGTCCTGCGGCACGCCGCGCGAGGGGTCGCGGAAGAAGTAGATCGACCACAGCGTCAGCGCGAACAATGGCCAGAACAGCCAGGCCGCGCCGGTCAAAGCCGCGAGAAAGGTGATCGCGGCAAAGATCGCGATGAAGCGCCAGCCGTCGTCGAGGATCGGCACGAAGAAATTCGCCAGCATGAAAGGTTCTCTGTTGCCGCGGTCTCAGTTGACCTTGGGCAGGCTGAAGACTTGGCCAGGATAGATCAGATCGGGATTGCGGATCTGTTCCTTGTTGGCCCCGTAGATCACTGTGTGGTGGAAGCCCACGCCATAGTGGGCGCGTGCGATGTTCCACAGATTGTCGCCGCGCACCACGATCAGGCGCCGGCTGTCCTTGGTACCGGGCGCCACGACGACGCGATCGAACGGCAGCTCGAGCCGCGCCACCGGCTTGCCGTCGCTCGCCAGCCGGTCGAGGCGCAGCGTGTGCTTGCCGGGGCCGATCGGATCGGGCGGCGTGAGCTTCCAGCGGCCGTCGGCGCCGGCCGCGCCCTCGGCCACGAGATTGTCGTTGATGTAGACGCGCACCACGACGCCCGGCGTTGCCAAGCCGGTGACCGTCACGTGGCCGGCTTCGTCATAGTCGAGCGTCGCCACCGCCAGATCGCCCGATCGCGGCACGCCGGCGGCAGACGGCGCCTGGACCAGCTTGGGCGGTCCTCCGCCGGGCGGCGCGATCATCACCAGCGTCTCTTCGCGTGGCGGCTGTCCCCCCGGACGCGACGGTTGCGCGGCAGCGGCGGCGGGCGGCGCGGGCACGACGGCCACGACCACCTGCTCCGATGTCACCGGAGCGCGTCCTTCGATGTGCTGCACCACGCGCAGCTCGTGTTGACCGGGCGTAAGCGGCGAATCCTGGATGATGACGACCCATTCGCCGCGTGCGTCGGCTTCGCCGTGCGCAATCTCCTTGCCGCCGTCGAGCAGAACGATCTTGGCGCCGGGGTTGGCACGTCCGGCGACGACGGCGCGACCATCCGGCCCGATGCGGGCAATGTCGAAGGTGGGCACGGCTACCGCGGGCGGCGCGGGCGACGGCGTTGCCGGCGCGGCTGGCGGCGGCGCGGCAGCGGGTGCTGGCGCGCTAGACGTCGTGGGCGGCGTGGACTGCGGCACGGCGGCGGCGGTCTTGCTCGCCCTGTCGAGGACGGCCTGCTCGCTCATCCGGACCTGCCACGCCACGCCCAGGCCGGCCGCGATCACGATCGCCCCGCCAACCACGAGCCAGATAACAGTGCGTGACATCACCCTCCCGACGGTGCGACTACCCGCCCCCATTGGCGTCGCGACCTTCCTCTGCGAAATGATACCATGTTGCCCCGGTCCGGAAAGACGTCGGATCGTCTGTAAATAGAGTCCCCGTTCCCGGTCCGTGTAGAAAAGTGAAACCCGCCCCCTCCTCCATCTGCGTCTTTTGTGGCTCTCGCTTCGGCACCGACCCCGCAGGCCGGGATGTCGCCGCACGGCTGGGCGAGCTTTTGGCCGGCGAAGGCATAACCCTGGTTTATGGCGGCGGTGGGGTCGGCCTGATGGGGCTGGTGGCCAATGCCGCCCTCAAGGCCGGCGGCAAGGTGGTGGGCGTCATCCCGCGCTTCCTGCTGCAGCGCGAGGCGGGCCACCCGGCGCTCTCCGAGACAGTGGTCGTGGAGACCATGCACGAGCGAAAGCTCACGATGTTCGAGCGTTCGGACGCCTTTGTCGTCCTGCCGGGCGGAATCGGCACCCTGGAGGAGCTGTTCGAGGTCCTGTCCTGGCGGACGCTGGGGCTGCACACCAAGCCGATCATCATCGTCGACCAGGGCGGCTACTGGAGCTCGCTCGCAGCCCTGCTGCGCGCGGTCGTAGAAGGCGGTTTCGCCGACCGGCGCCACCTCGACCATGTCGCCTTCGTGAGCGACCTCAAGGAGATCCTGCCGGCGATCGCCGCCATGCCGCGCGAAACTGGCCCGGAACCGAGGCTGGACCGCGTCTGACGCGGTCGCCGTGCCGGAGATTGCCTTCGCGTCGCGGCGATGCAACAAGACAGGCCATAATCAGCAATAGATCAACTCAGCCGAACGAAAGCGGCGCACGGAGGTGCAAGTATGCCAGATCTCGAAATCGTTTGGACGAAGGTTGATGAAGCGCCCGGGCTCGCGACGTTTTCCCTGCTGCCGATCGTCGAGGCCTTCGTTGCGACGGCCGGCGTGAAGATGAAGCTGAAGGACATTTCGCTGACCGGCCGCATCATCGCCAACTTCCCCGAAAAACTGACGCCCGCGCAAAAGATCAACGACGAGCTCGCCGAACTCGGCAAGCTGGCGATGCGCCCCGAGGCCAACATCATCAAGCTGCCCAACATCTCCGCATCGATCCCGCAGCTGAAGGCCGCGATCAAGGAGTTGCAGGGCAAGGGTTACGACGTGCCGAACTATCCGGACAGCGACGCGACGCCGGCGGACAAGGAAATTCGCGCCCGCTACGGCAAGGTGCTCGGCAGCGCCGTCAATCCGGTGCTGCGCGAGGGCAATTCCGACCGCCGCGCCGCCGGCGCCGTGAAGCAGTATGCGCGCAAGCATCCGCACAAGATGGGCGCCTGGACCAAGGACTCGAAAACGCGCGTGGCGACCATGTCGGGCGGCGACTTCTACGGTTCGGAGGTCGCGACGACCGTTGCGGCACCGACCAGTGCCCGTATCGAGCTGGTCGGCAGCGACGGCGCGGCCACGGTGCTGAAGGCGAAGGTGCCGATCAAGGCCGGCGAGATCATCGACTCGTCGGTGATGAACCGCAAGGCGTTGCGCGCCTTCTTCACCGCACAGATCGACGCCGCGAAGAAGGACGGCATCCTGTTCTCGCTGCACGTCAAGACGACCATGATGAAGATCTCCGATCCCATCCTGTTCGGTCATTGCGTTTCCGTGTTCTTCGCCGACGTATTCGAGAAGCATGGCGCCACGTTGACGCGCCTCGGCGTCGATCCCGACAACGGCGTGGCCGACATGCTGACCCGCATCGAGACGTTGCCGGAGGCTGAAAAGGCGGCGATCAAGGCCGATATCCAGGCCACCTATGCGAAGCGGCCCGGCCTGGCCATGGTCAATTCCGACCGGGGAATCACCAATCTCCACGTACCGAGCGACGTGATCATCGATGCGTCGATGCCGGCGATGATCCGCGAGTCGGGCAAGATGTGGGGCGCTGACGGCAAGCTGCACGACGTGATCGCCTCGATCCCCGATCGTTGCTACTCGACGCTGTTCGAGGCCGTCATCGAGGACTGCAAGGCGCATGGCGCCTTCGATCCGAAGACGATGGGATCGGTGCCGAACGTCGGATTGATGGCGCAGCAGGCCGAGGAGTATGGCTCGCACGACAAGACGTTCGAGGTCGCCACCGCTGGAACGGTGCGCGTGGTCGCCGACGACGGCACGGTCCTGCTGTCGCAGCCGGTCGAGGCCGGTGACGTCTTCCGGATGTGCCAGGTCAAGGACGAGCCGATCCAGGACTGGGTCAAGCTCGGGGTGCGCCGCGCCCGCCTGACCGGCTCGCCGGCGGTGTTCTGGCTCGACGCCAAGCGCGCGCACGACGCGCAGTTGATCGCCAAGGTCGAGAAATACCTCAAGAACGAGGACACAAAGGGTCTCGACATCCGCATCCTGGCGCCGGTCGAGGCCATGAAGTTCTCGCTCGATCGCATTCGCCAGGGTCTCGACACCATCTCCGTCACCGGCAATGTGCTGCGCGACTATCTGACCGATCTCTTCCCGATCATGGAGCTGGGCACGTCAGCCAAGATGCTGTCGATCGTTCCGTTGCTGGCGGGCGGCGGATTGTTCGAGACCGGGGCCGGCGGTTCGGCGCCCAAGCATGTCGAGCAGTTCCAGCACGAAGGGTATCTGCGCTGGGATTCGCTGGGCGAATTCCTGGCGCTCGGCGCTTCGCTGGAGCATCTGGCGCAGAGAACCGGGAATGAGGAGGTGAAGGTCCTGGCCGAGACGCTCGATGAGGCCAACGGCAAGATCCTCGAGAACAACCGTTCGCCGGCGCGCAAGGTCGGCGAACTGGATAATCGTGGCAGCCATTTCTACCTGGCCCTGTATTGGGCACAGGCGCTGGCCAGGCGGGACAACAGCACGGCCCTGTCGGCCCGCTTCAAGCCGCTGGCGGAGAAGCTGGCGGCCAACGAGGCAAAGATCGATGCCGAGCTGATCGCCGCGCAGGGCAAGCCGGTGGATACTGGCGGTTACTATCTGCCCGAGCAGGCCAAGACATCGGCAGCGATGCGGCCGAGTGCGACGTTGAACGCGGCACTCGCTGCTCTCTGACGCGGGCGCCAGTCGGATCCGCCGCGGGCATGGTCAAGTGGTGATCGGCGGCGCCGATGGCTGTCGCACCGGCTGGGTCGTCTGCCGGCGCGACGCAAAGGGCGGCCTCGACATAAGAGTTCGTGAAGACCCTCGCAGAAGCCTGCGAGGGTCTTTGCATTCTGGCGGTCGACATGCCGATCGGCTTCGTCGACGTGCCGCGCCCGCCACGCGTCTGCGAGGTCGAGGCGCGCAAGCTGATGCCGGGCAAGGCGAGCTCGGTGTTCCCGACGCCTTGCCGGCCGGCGCTGGCGTGCACCACTCACGCCGAGGCCAACGCGCTCAGCAAGACGCTGGGCGTCGGCATCAACCAGCAGACCTTTCACCTGTTTCCGAAGATGCGCGAGGTCGACGAGCTGCTGTGCTCACGGCCACGGCTGAAGCGCATCGTCTACGAGGCCCATCCCGAGCTCGCCTTCGCGCGCATGAACGGCGGCAAGCCGGTGCTGAGCAAGAAGCGCCAGCCCGACGGCTATGCCGAGCGCTGCAAGCTGCTGGCCAGGCACGGCTTCCCCTGCCCGGTCGACCGTCTCTCCGGCGCCGCCCGCGACGACATCCTCGACGCCATCGCCGTCTGCCGCACGGCGCTGCTGATCACGCAAGGCGAGGCAACACGCCTCGGTCCCGCCAGGGTCCGCGACAGCCGCGGCCTGCCGATGAACATCTGGTTCTGATGACGCACCGAAGCTGCAGCACGAAAGCTGTCATCCCGAGCGTAGCGAGGGACCTTTAAGGCTGCAGGAAAGGTCCCTCGCTACGCTCGGGATGACAACGTTGGCTTGGCGCGCGTTGTGCGCCCCTACTCCGGCTTGATCCCGGCCGCCTGCAGCACCGGGCCCCAGATCCCCGCCTGCACCGTCAGCCACTTCGCCAGCTCCTGCGGCGTGCCACCCATGGCGACGAAGCCACGCTTGCGCAGCTCCTCTTTCATCTCCGGCGTCGACACGCCGGCGTTCAGCGCCTCGTTCAGCTTGGCGATGACGGGCGCCGGCGTGCCGGGCGGTGCGATCAGCGTGTAGACGATGGTGCCGTCGACGTCACCCGCGCCCAGCTCGTTGAAGGTCTTGATGTCAGGCGCCGCGGCCGCGCGCTCGGGGGCCGCCAGCGCATAGGCCTTGAGCTTGCCGCTCTGGATGTGCGGCAGGACGCTGGTCAGGCTCGACATGCCGAGCTTGATGTGGCCGCCCAGGAGGTCGGTGACCAGCGGGCCGGTGCCGCGAAAGGGCACGTGCGTGAGCTTGATCTTGTTCAGGATGGCGTAGCGCTCGGCCGACAGGTGCATGGGCGTGCTGACGCCGGCGGTGCCGTACTGCACGTCACCCGGCGCCTTGCGCGCCGCCTCGGTGATCGCCGCCAGGTCGGCCCACGGCGCATCGGCGCTGCCGACGAACACCAATTCCTGCTTGGCGACGAAGCCGATCGGCACGAACGCCGCCGGGTCGTAGCCGAGCTTGGCGACGAGGAACGGATACAGCATCTGGTTGTTGCTGCTGAACAGCACGGTGTGGCCATCGGGCGGCTGCTTGGCGACGAAGTCGTGCGCCAGGTTGCCGCCGGCGCCGCCCTTGTTGTCGATGATCACCGTCTGCCCCAGCGCCTTCTGCATCGGCTCCTGGATGGCGCGCGCCAGCGCGTCGGTGCCGCCGCCCGGCGGAAAAGGGACGACGACCTTGACCGGCTGCGACGGAAAGGTCTGCGCTCGAAGACCCGTTCCGCTCGCCGCCGAGGCGGCGAGCGAAGCGAGGATGAGATGACGACGCTTCATTGATGGGGGCTCATCGGTCGGTCCCTCATCGATCGGTCCCTCATCGATCGGTCGACGACCGGATGGCCGCGGCGCCGCCGCCGACCTCGATCTTCTGGCCGGTGTCGGTGAGCTTGCCGTCGTCGTTCTTGAACACCTGGATGTTCTTCTGGATCATGTTTTGCGCCGCCACGGTCTTGCCGTCCTTGGAGAAAGACACGCCCTGCGACCAGGCGCCGATCGGCGCCTCGCTCACCTTGGTGAGCTTGTCGCCGTCCAGCCGGTACATCACCAGCATGCCGTTGGGCTTGAACTGCGGCGCGTCCTTGGGCCGGGTCGAGCCGCCATGGGCCACACCCGCCACCCACTTGCCGTCGTTCGACATCATGGCGCCCTCGAGGTTCTCGTGGCCGATGTCGACCGTGCCGACGATCTTGGGCTGATCGCCCGAGATGTCGATGACGGTGAACATGCCGTTGGCCTTGGGATCGCCGAGGCTCGCCACCACGGCGTACTTGCCGTCGGGCGTGATCGACACGGCATAGGGCCGCGGCGCCACGTCGAGCGTCGCTTTCTCGGCGATCGAATCCGGCCCGAGCTTGACCACCGCGACCTTGCCATCGCCGTTGCGCGTGGCCACGCCCGTGGCGCCGTCAGGCGACACGGCGACGTGGCTCAGCAGCGCGGCCGCCGGCACGAGATCGATGGTCTTGACCAGGCTCACCTTGTTGCCGTCGATCGCCAGGATCGAGACGGAACCAGCCATGCGGTTGGAAACGTAGGCGCGCTTGCCGTCCTTGGTCAGGGAGATGCCGGCGGCGCCCGCGCCGGTGTTGATGGTGTCCAACACCTTCTTCTGCTTGAGGTCGATCACGCTGACCTTGGTGTCGGGCTTGGTCTTGGTCTTGTCGGCCGGATCGATCTGGGTCGAGGCCGCGACCAGCGCCAGCGATTCATCGGGCGTGATGGCGACCGAGGTCGGCGGGCCGACGACGCTGCCCGGCACGTTGTCGACGGTGCCCAAAACCTTCACCGGCGACTGGCCGAGATCGAGAATGGTGATCGAGTCCGGCGTCGGATTGTCGGCGTTGCTGGTGACGCCGTTCTCCTGCTTGACCTTGTGGTCGTTCGACGAGACGGCGATCTGCGCCCAGGCCGGCGCGGCGGCCAGTCCCAATGCTACGCAAACGCCCGTGATGGCTGCATTCCGCATGGTGTCCCTCCTGGCCCGCTCGCTTGATTGGAGCATTGGCCGTGCGGGAGCCTAGAGCATGCACCGTGCAGAGGGAATCAAGTCTTCGTCACCCTCCTTCGCTCCTGCGGAGCTACGGAGGGCGAGCCCTCCGAAGCTCCGCAGGAGCGAAGGAGGGTCAGACCATGCCCAGCGCGTGCTTGTAGGTGTCGAGCAGCGTCTCCTGCTCGGCGCGGTCGGCGGCGTCCATCGAGCGCAGCGAAACGATCTTCCGCATGGTCTTGACGTCGTAGCCCACGCCTTTGGCCTCGCTATAGACGTCCTTGATGTCGCTGCCGATCGCCTTGCGCTCCTCCTCGAGCTTCTCGATGCGCTCGACGAAGCTCTTCAGCCGGTCGGCCGAGATCGGCCCAGCCTTGGTCTTCTTCGAAACGGCGCTGCCATCGGGCATGTCCAACACTCCTTGATCACGTCGGCCGGACCATAGAAGCGCAAGGCCTCTCGGCTCAATGACGCTTCTGCGATGAATGACGTGGATAACGGGGAGTCTTGCCGGAGCGCGGACCTGGAGGTCCGCGCTCCCTTATGAGCGGGCCTGGAGGCCCGCGCTCTCAGCATCACCCGTGCTTGTGCTGCGCCTTGTCGAAGGCCTTCTTCTGGTCGCCCGAGGCTTCCTTCTGGTGCTTGGCCTTCCAGTCGTCGTACGGCATGCCGTAGACGATCTCGCGCGCCTTGGGATCGGGAATGTCGATGCCCTGCTTGCCCGCCTCCTCGCGGTACCAGCGCGACAGGCAGTTGCGGCAGAAGCCGGCCAAATTCATCATGTCGATGTTCTGCACGTCGGTGCGCTCCTGCAGATGCGCGACCAGGCGGCGGAAGGCGGCGGCTTCGAGTTCGGTGCGGGTCTTGTCGTCCATGGCGGTCTCCTGCGGAACGCCCGGGATATGGGCTCTGCCCGCAGTATAGTCCAGGACGGCCAGTCAGCGCCCGCGCGGCGTTTCGGCCAGATGCTGCGCCGGCTGGTCGGCGCAGCGCCTGACGGCCGCCACCGCCCGACCGCCCGGGCCGGCCTGCAGGTCGACCACGGCGCTGCCGTCGAACGACGGCGCCTGGTCGCGCGGCTCCTGCACGAGGTCGAACCTCAGCTCCAGCCGACGTCCGGCCTGCAGCTTTTCGACCAACGCGTTCGACAGGAGCGGCATGGTGCCGTCGGCCGTGTCGGCCACGACGACGAAATCGTCGGCGAACAGGAGATCGGCGGTCTGGCTCACCCCGTCGATGGCAAGCTCGACCTTGGGATCGTCCTTCAGTGCCGCTGCGGCCGCCTTCGGCGAGAGCGGCCCCGCGCCCGACAGATAGAGCCTGAGCTGCAGGCCGCGCCGGTCCGGTCCCTGCTCGCAGGACAGCACGACGGCGTCGATGTTGAGATCAGTGCTCGTGGGCTCGGCAACGGCGTAGCTCGGGCTCGAGACATTTGCCTCCAGGGTCCAGCCAGCGGCACCCGCCGCAGCGGGACCGGCGATGCCGACCATGCCAAAGAGGATCGTCAGAGAGCGGCCAAGCAAATGAGCCATGATGCACCGGTTTGCCGATAAGGCGGGAGCTCGTAACGCCGTCCCGCCAACGAGAGTTCCTATACTGTCTTGGGGTATCTTCGCCGTATCGTGGACCGTGAAAATTGTGTCGTCTGTGTCGTTTCCCACGGAGCCTATGGCTCACGGCCGCCGTGACCACGCTACCGGTTGCGTCACGCCCTCGAGGCTGACGGTGCGGAACCCGACGCCATATGCGGCGTCGATGACGGCCGGCCGCAGGGCCTCGTCGGGCGGCCCGTCGGCCGCGACCCTGCCGTCCGCCAGGACGACCACCCGATCGGCGAACCGCGCGGCCAGCCCAAGATCATGCAGGCTCACGACCACGCAGGCGCCGCGCTGGGCCTCGGCGCGCAGCACCGACATGGTGTCCAGCGCATAGGCCGGATCAAGGCTGGCCACCGGCTCGTCGGCCAGCAGGATCTCGGCCTCGGTGGCGAGCGTGCGGGCCAGCAGCAGGCGGGCGCGCTCGCCTTGCGACAGGGCATCGACCGTGCGGTCGGCGAAGGCCAGCCCGTCGACGCGCCGCAGCGCCCGCTCGACGGCGTCGGCATCCGGCGCCGCCAGCGGCCGGCCGAGGTCGGCGCCGTGCGGCAGGCGGCCCAGGGCCACGAGATCGCGGCCGAGCAGCGGCCAGTAGACCGACGCGCCCTGCGGCAGATAGGCGATGCGCTGCGCGCGCACCCCGGCAGCCAGCTGACCAAGCGGTGCGCCGTCGAGCTCGACGGCGCCGCCGGCGGCGCGGTCGAGGCCGGCGAGATGGCGCAACAGGGTGGTCTTGCCCGATCCGTTCGGGCCGATGATCGCCGTCACCCGGTCGGCAGCAAAGACCACGTCGATGGACTCGAGGACCGTGCGCGGGCCTCGCCGGCAGACCAGGGCGCGGGCGGCGAGCCTGCTCATGCGGCAAGCCAGGCCGAACGAGCGCGGCGCACGACGTAGACCAGGAATGGCGCTCCGACCAGCGACGTGAAGACGCCGAGCTGCAGTTCGAAGGCGGTGGGCATCAGCCGCACCAGGATGTCGGCCGCCAGAACCAGCGCCGCGCCGACCAGCATGGCCGGCACCATCGTGGCGCCAGGCTTGAAACCAACCTTGGCGCGCACGAGGTGCGGTGCGATCAGCCCGACGAAGCCGATCACGCCCGCCACCGAGGTCGCGGCGCCGACCATCAGTCCGACGCCCAGTGTCAATCGCAGGCCGAGCCGGCCGGTTTCGACTCCCAGGCTGCGCGCCGCGTCCTCGCCCAGCGACAGCGCATCGACTCCGCGGCCGGCGCCCAGCACCAATAGCGCACCCACGACCATGAACGGCGTCGAGATCGCGAGGTAGCGCAGGTCGCGATCGGTGATCGAGCCCGCGAGCCAGAGCGAGATCTCCTGGTAGGCGAACGGATTGGGCGACGACGCCAGCACGAGCGCGATCAGCGCCGCGGCGATGGCGTTGATCGCCACGCCCATCAGCAGCAGCGACACCGTGCCGGTGCCGGCGCGCACCGCCGTCATCAGCAGCGCCACGGCGATAGCGGCACCGGCAATGCCGGCCAGCGGCAAAGCGAGCGTGAAGACCGCGGCCAGCCCGCTGTAGAACGCGCACACCGCGGCGAAACTCGCGCACGCCGACACGCCGATCACGCCGGGCTCGGCCAGGGGATTGCGCAGCCAGCCCTGCAGCACCGCTCCGCTGAGGCCGAGCGCGCCGCCGATCAAGAGGCCGAGCGTGGCGCGCGGCACGCGCAGCTCCCACACGATCGCCCAGCCGACCTCGTTGCCAAGCCGCCACGGCCACAAGGCCGGACCGACAGCGAGCGAGACCACGTAGAGCGCGAGCACAAGCAGGACCAGCCAGCGATTCATCGCCGCGCCTCGGCCAGCAGTTTCAGCGCCTCGAAATTCTCCGGCCCGGCGCAGATCGAATATTTGAGCGGGATCGACAGCAGACGCGTGCGCCCTGCCAGAGCCAGCAGCGCATTGTGGTCGACGAATTCGGTCGCGCGCGCCGGATGGGCATTGGCATTGCCGTCCAGCACCAGCAGGTTGGGCTGGCCCGCCAGCACCGATTCGAGCGGCAGGCGGCCGTAGGCCGGAATGCCGAGCTCGGCCGCAAGATTGCGGAAGCCCGCGAGGTGCAGCAGTTCGTCCATCAGGCTGCCCTTGCCCGCCGTGCCGCGGTTGGCCTGCAGGGTGGCGGCGAGCGCCATCGGCGGCCCTTCGTGGGCGAGCCGGCGACGCTGTTCGCGCATGTCGGCGACGATCGCTTGAGCCTCGGCGTTGCGGTCGAGAGCCGCGCCGATGCGGGCGATCGTCACCTCGGCGTCCTCGAGCGACGACGCCCACGGCACCTCGAGGATCGGCACGCCCGCCTTGCGCACCAAGCGCTTGATGTTGGCGTGGGCATCGCGATCGAAGATCACGAGATCGGGCCGCAGCTCGAGGATCGATTCGACCTTTGCGCGCACCGCGGGAACGGCGCGCGCCCGATCGGCGAGCACCGAGATCCGCGGGTCGTGCGACAGATAGCTGACGCCCACGAGCTGGCCCGGCGCGGCAAGGCGGAGCGCCACCTGGTCGAGGCAGAGGTTGACCGTGACGACACGCTGCGGCGCCTGCGCCCACGCGACCGATCCGCCGACCAGGCAGGCGATGATAACCAGGCAGCGCAGCCACCGGACCATCAGATCACGCGCCAGTTCGAGACCTGCCGCGCCTGCGGCATCCAGTCGAGCAGGACGATCGCGGAGTCCTCCGAACTGTGCGACGACGCGATCGTCCCGCCGACGGCGGCGATCGATTGCGACCCTCTGAAGTCCATGGCGTCCAGGCCGGTGCGGTTGCACACCAACACCGGCCGCCCGGTCTCGAGCGACGCCCTCTCCCATTCGCCGTTCGGACCGTGCTCCCCCGGCGCCCAGGCGGCCGAGGAGACCAGAAGGTCGATCTCCTGGGCGGCCGTCTCGGCGACCAGGCGCTTGGAATACATGTCGGCGCAGACGAACAGCCCGACTCGCCCGATGCCGTCGGCGCTCACGACCGTGCTGCGATCGCCTGCCGTCGACCAGGATTCCGAACCGACCTTGAGCACCATGATCTTGCGATGGTGCCCTATCCGGGCGCCCTGCGGCGAGAACAGGATCTGGCTGTTGAACAGGCGTCGATCGGCCTCCGGCGTACCCAGCAACAGGAACACCGATGCCTGTCGGGCGAGTTCCCCCGCCCAGGCGAGCAACGCCGGCTGGTCCCGGGCGATCCAGTCGACGCCGATCATGTCGCGGAAGCCGTATCCGCTGACGACCAGCTCGGGAGTTACGACGAACCTCGCACCCTCGGCCGACGCACGCCGTACTGCCGCCTCGACCATGCGCTTGTTGTGCTCGATGTCGCCTGGCCGCGGCGCCAAGTGAAGCAGCGCCACGGTCGACGATACCTCTGCCTTCGCCGTGTTCACAGTGGACAAGCTTAGCCCACTCAACGCCGCCTTGAGCATGGTCCGACGACCGCGCCTCCTCAAAATTTCGCCTTCACGCCGAAGAAGGCCTGGAAGTATGGCGCCTGGAACCCCTCCGGCTCCTCATAGACTCGGTTGAGCATGTTCTCGGCGCGGGCAAAGAGCTGCACGTTCTTGACCACGTCGTATTGCGCCGTGACCCGCAGCAGCGTGTAGGGCGACGGGGTCATGATGGCGCCGGTGGTGGCATTGAAGTCGGTGCGGCTCGAGACCTGCAGCACGCCGATGCCGAACAGCGTGTCCTCCCACGGCCGCACCTCGGCGCGGATGTTGAAGATGTCCTGCGGCCGGCGCACCAGCGGCACGTTGGCGTCGACGTTGCGGGCGATGGTGAAGGTGTAGTCGAAGTAAAGGTCGAACCACTTCACCGGGCTGATCTGCACGAACGTCTCGAAGCCCTCGCTCTGGGCGTTGGCGACGTTCTGCAGCGACAGGAAGGGCGGCGGGCACTGGATCAGGTTCCAGTAGGTGTTGAAGAAGTAGGTGATGCCCGCCTTGACCTTGCGGTCGAAAATGCCCTGCTCGACGCCGACCTCGTAGCCGCGGCTGTACTCAGGCTGGATGTTGCGGTTGCCGCCGCAGAAGAAGCCGGTGCCGTAGAGCTCGAACAGCGACGGCGCCTTGAAGGCGGTGCCGTAGGACGCCTTGATCTTGGTGTCGGTCGGCGCCCACAGGTAGGACGCGCCGGCCCGCCACGTGCCGACGCTGCCGTAGACGTCGTTGAAGTCGACGCGCCCGCCGACATTGAGGTTGAAGCCCTCGAATGGATTGAGCCGGAGCTGGCCGTAAACACCGGTCTGCGCCATCGTGCCCCAGGCCTGAGCGGCGAGCGTCCCGGGCGCTACTGAGCTGAGGGTGTTGCTGTAGGCCCACTGCCGGTTGTAGTCGATGCCAGCGATGACCTCGACCTCGTCGATGATGCTCACCAGGTTCTTGAAGTCGGCCTGCAGACGGCGGCCGTTGAACCAGGAATCGACGTTGAACGGGAATGGAACCTGCGGGCTGGCGTAGTCCAGGTCGTGCCGGGAGATCGTGCTGTAGTTGACGCCGATGACCGGCTTCCAGCGGCCGTTGAAGTAGGATCCTTCGATCTCACCGCGCGTGTAGAACTGCGACGTGTAGCCGTTGGCGTTGGGATCCTCTTGCCCGACCTGGTCATAGTTGAGCTTGGTGTCGATGTAGCGGCCGAACCAGTTGAACTGGGTGTTGTCGTTGATTTCAAAGCCGAGCCGCGCCGCGAAGGTGAGGTTGCGATAGGGGTCGATGTCGACGTAGCCACCGTTGGGCGTGAAACGGGCCGGCACGGGCGTATCGTTGGGCGTGAACGTGCCGGCGAAGGTGAGGTTGTAGTTGAAGCGCGCCCTCGCTGCCGCGCACGTAGGCGCCGCTGTTGCTCCACAGCCGCGTGCCGAGCTCGGTGAAGGCGACGCCATTCATCGGCCCCTTGCCCGCCTTGGTGACCATGTTGATGACGCCGCCGATCGCCTGGCTGCCGTACATCGTGCTCATGGGGCCGCGCACGATCTCGATGCGGTCGAGGTTCTCGGTCAGCAGATGCGCGAAGTCGGGAGCGCCGTTGGGAGTCGAGGGATCGTTGACGGTGACGCCGTCGATCAGCACCAGCACGTGGTTGGAATTGGAGCCGCGAACGAAGACCGAGGTCTGCGTGCCGGGACCGCCCGACTGCTGCACCGAGATGCCGGGCACCGTCTTCAGCACCTCGCCGGCCGTCCGCAGCTGGCGGCGCTGCATCTCCTCCTGGGGAACCACGGTGTAGCTCGAGGTGATCTTGTCCGGATCGGTTGGGAAGCGGTCAGCGGTCACGACCAGTGCCGGCAACGTGCCGGCCGGCTCGGTCTGCGCGAGCGCGGACACAGACGAAAGAAGCGACAAGACAAGCAGGAATCGACGGAACAGCGTCATCGGACGGTCCTCCAGACAGCAACACGCACAAGGCGCGTCACCGCTCGGTTGACCGTCCCGTTGGAACATCCCGTCCACGGAAGAGCGACGCTATCGCCGGCAGGTCTTCTGGCTTGCGGGTCATCGCTCCTTGCCCGCCTTCCCGGATCGAAATCCAGTGGCCTGATGGGCAGTCGCTCGCCGCTCACAGCTGCGGGTACAGCCGCCGATTCACCCTTGCGGGCTACACGGCATTCCCTGTTCGCCTCCGGTTAAGGAGGACCGACGATGGCTACATCAATAGCGAGTTCGATCGCGGCGTCAAGATTCTCCCGCAACCCGACCGTGCAGCCAGCGCTGCTGCCGTTGGCCGATGCGAAAGCCGAGGGCCTGACGGCGCTCGTCGGCGTCGTCGACTGAATCGGTCGAGCCGGCAAAGGCCGCCTGCTTGCCGGCGACCAATGCGGGATCGCCGAACTGCGTCATGAGCGACTGGAAGGCATGGTAGCGCGCGGCATCGAACGAGATCGGTCGGCCGTCGGCACGCAGCAAGGGATGCGCGGGAAACAACGTCATGCCGGCGAGCCAGCCCTCAGGCACGGGAACCGTTGCAGCGTTGAGACGGCCATGAGCCAACAGGCGAGGCAGGACATGCGTGTGCGGCCCCTCGGGCGACTTGCCGTCCGGCGCCGGAATCGGTTGATAGACCTCGACACGGCCCATGCGACAGCAGAAGACGCGGTGTGGGCTGAGCGTGGGCAATCGCTGCATCAGCGCATTGCTCTGCATCAACGCGGCGCCACAAGCCGACCGCAGTAGCGCGATCGCCTCCGGATCGGCCGAGCGCACGCAGACCTCGGCCTGCTCGCCACCCAGTCCGAGATCGAACAGGATGGCGTCGCGATCCTGGGGCCGCACGGCGGCATGGTCCGCCCCGAGCTCGGTCACGACCACGCGCCCGCTCATCGCGGCCTTGTCACGCGGCAGGCAGAGCGCCATGCCCTGCCCCCAGCTTTCGATGCACGAGCTGATCGTCTCGTAGGCGACCGGCCGCAGCTCCGGCAGCACCTCGATCCGGATGGCGCCGCGGCCGGTCGATGCCTCGATCACCGGCCCCGTCGCGATCTCGGCCGGCTCGTCGGGATCGCGGTGGAATTCCGCGATGGCGCCGAAGCGTCCGCACGCCCATGAGGCGTGCGGATCGAGGATATGGTCGACAAGAAGTGCGTGAAGCATGGGCTGCACAATCCAGCGAAAGCGCGCTAGAATGCAAGCGTGGTGGTTAGCCAATGTCCACGCTGCCGCACCACCTTCGAGTGCAGTCCCGGCGACCACGCCTGCTGGTGCACCGAATTGCCGCCGCTGCTGATCAGCGGGGATATCTCCACGGAAAAATGCCTGTGCCGTCGATGCCTTGAAGAGCGTGTGACGCAGTACGCGGCCACCGCGGCAACGAATAGGTTCGACGCCTCCTAGAATCCCACGGCGAGCAACTCCGGGGAACGTGCGCGGCGCGAAGAACGTGATCAGCCTGCCACTTCTTCATGGAGCCGCCGTACTTCCTCCTGGGACAGCAGACCGACGAACGGCATCGACTGGCGTAGCCTTGTCGCATCGTCGTCGCGGCCGAGCATCGCCGCAAAAAGCTCTCCGTCGTCGCCGCGCTCGGCAATCTCCCGCCATTCATCATAGGCCGACACCCACGCGCCCTGCCGACGCCAACGATGGAGGTTGGCAAGGATCTGGGCGCGTATCTCGTTCGGCGTGAACTGACGGACGACCGCGAGCGCGATCGACCGCTTGAGCTCGTCCAGCACCTGGTCCGACCGGCCGGAGCGCGCAGCAGGACGGATACCGCGCGCCGTCACCTCGAGCTGATCGCCTTCATCGACACCCCACGCCTTGAGGATTGGCTTTGGAACAATCACGCCCAAGGAGTTTCCGATGCGTCGAACGGCGACTTTCATGTGAAAGTTATAACATGTTATCATGCCGGCGATAAGTACCCGGCGAGCCTCAGAACTTGACCTGTCCGGACTTCCCCGCCGCATTCTTGAGAACCAACGTGACCGCCGCATCCGCGGCCACTGCGGCCTTCGCCTCGCCCTTCAGGGAATTGTCGCCGGCGACGGCCAGCGCGACCGTCTCGCGATTGGCGCCCGACACGATCAGCACCGAGCCGGAAAAACCTTTCGCCGATGTCGGCTTGTTGCTCTCGTCGTAGATGTTGATCGTCACGACGTTGGCCGTGACTACCAGCTCCGCATGAACGCCGGCGACATCCTGCATCGCCCCGCCGTTCGGTCCTTTCATGGCACCGTGACTGTGTTGCGCGATCGCCATACCGGCCCAGAGGGTCAGGGCGGCGATCATCAGCAGCTTCTTCATGTGCTCTCTCCTTGTTGAATGGGTCTGTCGCGGTGGAACAGCGCGTAGAGCGCCGGCAGGACCACGAGGGTGAGGATCGTCGACGAAATGATCCCACCGATGACCACGGTGGCGAGCGGACGCTGCACCTCGGCGCCGGCGCCGGTGGCGACCGCCATCGGCACGAAGCCGAGCGAGGCGACCAGCGCCGTCATCAGCACCGGCCGCAATCGTTTCATGGCGCCTTCGCGTACGGCCACGCCGACCGGCCGGCCATCGGCGCGCAAACGTTGGATGAACGAGATGATCACCAGGCCGTTCAGCACGGCGACGCCGCTCAAGGCGATGAAGCCCACGCCGGCGCTGATCGACAGCGGAATGTCGCGCAGCACCAGTGCCGCCACGCCGCCGGTCAGCGCCAGCGGCACGCCGCTGAACACCAGGGTCGCATCGCCGACCGATCCCAGGCTCAGGCAGAGCAGCACGAAGATCAGCAGCAGGGCTGACAGGCACGACAATCGCCAGCCGCTGCGAAGCCGCGACGAGCTGCTCGAACTGGCCGCCCCAGCCGATCCAGTAGCCGGCCGGCAGCTTCACCTTGGCGGCGACCTCGCGCTGCACCTCGGCGACGAACGAGCCGAGGTCGCGGTCGCGCACGTTGGCCGTGACCACGACGCGCCGCTTGCCGTTCTCGCGGCTGATCTGGTTGGGCCCCGGCGCTGTCTCGATCGCGGCCACGGCCGACAGCGGCACGTAGGGTGCCGCCGTGCCGATGCCCGTCTGCACGAGGGCGCGCTGGTTGGCCTGCGCCGGCACGGGAATCGGCAGCGACCCCAGGGCATCGATGTCGACCCGCAGGTGCTCGGGCAAGCGCACGACGATGTCGAAGCGCCGGTCGCCCTCGAACAGCAGGCCGGCCTCCTTGCCGCCGACGGCGATCTCGACGACCTCCTGCAGGTCGGCCAGGCTGATGCCGTAGCGCGCCAGGGCGGCGCGGTTGGGCTTCACGGTCAGCATCGGCAGGCCGCTCACCTGCTCGGTGCGGACGTCGGCCGCGCCCGGCACGGCCTGCACCACCGACTGCACCTTCGCCGCGACCGACAGCAGCGTGTCGAGATCGTCGCCGAAGATCTTTACGCCGAGGTCGCTGCGCACGCCGGAGATCAGCTCGTTGAAACGCATCTGGATGGGCTGCGTGAACTCGTAGTTGTTGCCGGGAACCTCGGCGGCCCGTTTCTCCATGGCCGCCACCAGCTC
The DNA here is from genome assembly GCA_963809025.1 of uncultured Alphaproteobacteria bacterium. Classification (GTDB taxonomy): domain Bacteria; phylum Pseudomonadota; class Alphaproteobacteria; order Reyranellales; family Reyranellaceae; genus Reyranella. Next base: position 338,809 of record CAWEIE010000051.1, read on the forward strand.
GGCCTTGGGTCGGTTCGGATCGGGCCACTCGGCGCGTGGCTTCAGCATGATGAAGTTGTCGGCGACGTTGGGCGGCATCGGATCGGTCGCGACCTCGGCGCGTGCCGATCTTGGCCACGACCTCCTTGACCTCGGGGAACTCCAGCAGCGCCTTTTCCAGCGCCTCCTGCATCTGCACCGACTGGCTGAGGCTGGTGCCGGGAATGCGCATGGCGTGCATGGCGATGTCGCCCTCGTCGAGCGAGGGGATGAACTCGCCGCCCATGCGCGACGCAGCGACGCCGCTCACGACGACCAGCAGCGCCGCCAGGCCGACCACGACCAGCCTCAGATGGATCGCCTGCTCCAGCACCGGCGCATAGAGGCGCGCCGCACCGCGCATGAAGAGGTTCTCCTTCTCCGCGACGCGGCCCGTCACCAGCAGCGCGACGGCGGCCGGCACCAGCGTCATCGAGGCGATCGCGGCACCGGTCAGCGCCAGCAGCACCGTCAGCGCCATCGGCGTGAACATCTTGCCCTCGACACCGGTGAGGGTGAGGATCGGCAGGTAGACGACACCGATGATCAGCGTGCCGAACAGGCTCGGCCTGATGACTTCCTGCGCCCCGCCCAGGATGGTGCCGAAGCGCTCGGTGCGCGTCAGCACGCGGCCGCGGCGGTGCTGTTCTTCGGCCAGCAGGCGCAGGCAGTTCTCGACCACGATCACGGCGCCGTCGACGATGATGCCGAAATCGATGGCGCCGAGGCTCATGAGGTTGGCGCTGATCCGGCTCTCGACCATGCCGGTGATCGTGAACAGCATCGACAAGCGGGATGACGCAGGCGGTGACGAAGGCGGCGCGGAAGTTGCCCAGCACCAGGAACAGCACGACGACGACCAGGAGCGCGCCTTCGACCAGGTTCTTCTCGACCGTCCGGATGGTCGCCTCGACCAGCCGGGTGCGGTCGTAGACCGCGCGCGCCACGACGCCGTCGGGCAGCGACGGCGCGATCTCGTCGAGCCGCGCCGCCACGCGCTGCGCGGCCGTCCGGCTGTTCTCGCCGATCAGCAGCATGGTGGTGCCGATCACGGCTTCCTTGCCGTCGAGGGTGGCGGCGCCCGTGCGCAGCGCCGTGCCCCTCCTTCACCTCGGCCACGTCGCCGATGCGGATCGGCAGGCCGCCGCGCGAGCCGATGACGATGTCGCCGATCTCGGCGATGCTGCCCACCTGCCCCGGCGTGCGCACCAGGTACTGCTCGCCGTTGCGCTCGATGTAGCCCGCGCCGACGTTGGCGTTGTGCGACACCAGTGCGGCCATGACGTCGCGGAAGGTGAGCTTGTAGGCGATCAGCCGGGCGGGATCGGGCAGCACATGGAACTGCCGCTCGTAGCCGCCGATCGTGTTGACCTCGACGATGCCGGGCACGGTGCGAAGCTGCGGCTTGATGATCCAGTCCTGGATGGTGCGCAGGTCGGTCGTGCTGTAGGGCTCGCCGGACGGCTTTTTGGCGTCGGGCCTGGCCTCGACGGCGTACATGTAGATCTCGCCCAGCCCGGTCGAGACCGGGCCCATCGAGGTGTGCAGACCCGGACGGCAGCTGGTCCTTGGCCTGCTGGATGCGCTCGTTGACGAGCTGGCGGGCGAAGTAGATGTCGGTGCCGTCCTTGAAGACCACGGTCACCTGACTGAGGCCGTAGCGCGACAGCGAGCGCGTGTAGTCGAGTTTGGGCAGGCCGCCCATCGCCGTTTCCAGCGGGAAGGTGATGCGCTGCTCGACCTCGAGCGGCGAGTAGCCCGGTGCCACGGTGTTGATCTGCACCTGGACGTTGGTGATGTCGGGCACCGCGTCGATCGGCAGGCGCGTGAAGTTCCAGGCGCCGAGGGCCGCCACGGCGAGGGCGGCGACGACGACCAGCCAGCGGTTATGGATCGAGAAAGCGAGGATACGGTCGATCATGGGATCGACCTCTCGGACGCGCAGCGCACCATGTCCACGACGCCACACTCCTCACCCTGAGGAGCGCACGCAGTGCGCGTCTCGAAGGGTGGGCAACAACGAGACTGTGGCCCACCCTTCGAGACGGCGCTTCGCGCCTCCTCAGGGTGAGGTTGGTGCTCAGTGCTCATGCGCCGCACTCGCCTTGCCGATCTCGGCCTTGATCACGAAGCTGTTCTTCGCCGCATAGACGTCGCCCGGCAGGACGCCGAACCTGATCTCGACCCAATCGGCATCGCGTTGTCCGAGCTCGACCTCGCGCGCAGCGAAGTTGTCGCCCTCGCGCACGAACACCACCGTCTTGCCCTCCAGCGTCTGGATCGCGCTCGATTTGACGGCGACCTCGACCGGTCGGGCGGACAGAAGGACGCGGCCGTCGACGAACAGGCCGGGCCGCAGCCGGCCGTCGTTGGCCACGACGGCGCGCGCGATCGAGGACTGCGTGTCGCTGGCACCGAGCGGCGAGACGTAGTCGATGCGGGCCTCGATGGTCGGCCCGCCATCCTCGACGTCGATCGCCACGGCATCGCCCACCCTCACGCGCGCGAAGTCGCGGCGGTAGACGGCGAGGTCGATCCACATGGTCGAGAGGTCGGCGATGGTGAACAGTGGCCGCTGCTCGGAGGCAAACTCCCCCAGCGTGCCGTCGCGATCGATCACCGTGCCGTCAATCGGCGCCTTCAGCTCGTAGGTCGTGAGGCTCTGGTTGCTCTCGACCGTGGCCAGCACCTCGTCCTTCCTGACCTTGTCGCCCAGCCGCTTGCGCATGCCGCGCACGACGCCGGGAAAGCGAGGCGTGACCTTCACCAGCGCCTCCTGGTTGGGCTGGATCATGCCGTTCAGCCGCAGGGTGTCGCGCAATTCGCGCGGACCGGCCGGCAAGAGCTCGATGCCCGCTGCGGCGATCTGGGCGTCGCTGAGCTTCACGCCTTCGTCGTGACTGTGGCCCTTCTCGTCATGTCCATGGCCCTTGGCGCCGACGGCTTTCGCGGTCGTGCCGAACCTCGGATCGAGCATGTAGTAGGCTGCGGCGGCAACGGCCGCGGCGCAGAGCACGGCGACGACGAGGAATTTCAGAACCTTCGTCATCGCACCCTCGCCAGGTTCACCGGACTGCCTATGAGCCCTTCGATGGTGGCGACGGCGGTGTGGAAGCTCGCCAGAGCCTCATGCTCCATCAGCTCGGCATCGGCGACGGTGCGATAGGCATCGAGGATCTCCAGCAGCGTGAAGCGGCCCTGGCCGTAGCCCGTTTCGATGGTCGCGAGCGTCGACCGCGCGGCCGGCAGCACGATCCGGCGCAGCAGGTCGACCTGCTGCAGGGCGCCATTGGCGCTGTCGTGCGCCTTGCCGACGACGGCGATCAGGGTGAGCCGGTTCTGGGCGCGCTCGGCATCGGTCCTCTGCGCCGCCTCCTGCGCCTCGCGGATGCCGCCGCGGTTGCGGTCGAGAACGGGGATCGGCATCGAGGCGCCGAGCCGCAGCGCATTGTCCGAGGTCTGGGCGTAGTAGCGCCACGCCACGCTGGCCGTGACGTCGGGCACCGCTTTCAGGCGCGCCGACAACAGCTCGGCGTCGCGCCGCGCGCGCACCGCCGTCCAGCGCATGAGCTGCGGATTGTCCTCGATCGCCTTGATGGCGGCGTCGAATGGCGCCGGCTGCGCTATGCGGCCGAAGTCGCCCGAGACCGCGACGAAGTCCGGCCGGTCCATGCCCACCAGTGCGGCCAGCTCGCGGCGGGCAACGGCCAGCGCCGTGCGCGCGCGTTCGCGCTCGAGCCGCGCCAGGCCGACGGCCGCCTGGGTGCGCGAGACCTCGGCCGGCGAGGAGGCACCGGCCTCGACGCGGCGCTGCATCAGCGGCACCAGCTTCTCGAGCGCAGCGGCCTGGCGCTCGAGAAGCTGGATGCGCCGCTGCACCGACAGCGCCTCGACGAAGGCGATCGTCGTCTCGGACAGCAGTTCCAGCCGTGCCGCCTCACGCTCCCAACGCGCGGCGTCGTAGTCGCCCAAGGCCGCCTGCACGCGCGCGTCGCGCTTGCCGCCGAGCTCGATGAGCTGGCTGAGCTGCAGCGTCGTCTCCGCCCCTTGCACGGCACCGCTCTGTCCGGAGGCGAAGTTGTCGACCTCGACGCCCAGCGTCGGGTTGGGCAGCGCGTTGGCCTGCTCGCGCCGGCCGTCGGCCATGCCGATGGTGCGGTCGGCCGCGGCGATCCGCGGATTGGCCTTGGCGGCCCGTTGCAGGGCCTGCGGCAAGGTCAAAGGCGCCGCCTTCTGGCCCTGCGCCACGACGGCTGGCGACCACGCAACGACGCACGTCGCGCAGAGCGCCCAAACGGCACGAAATGTCATTGAAACGATCCCGACAGTGTTCGACAGGCCGTCCGCGCAAGGCGGCACGGCCACGACAAGAACGACTAGGTCAGGGTTCTAGGGGGCGGAGAGGTCGCCGACGGCGAAAAGGAAATGAGGTTGGGCGACACGCCCGCCGGCACGACATGCAGCACCGCCAGTGTCGCGCCGCCCGCCAGAGCGGCCGGCAGTGAGACCACGGTGCAGATGTGACACTTCTCGGCCGTTACATCGATATCGCCGCCCCGGTGAGAGACGTCGGACGCTTCATGCACGATTGGAGCGGGCCCGATGTCGCGCGCCGAGACCGCACCGCAGACATGGAATGTCGTGACCACCGCAAGGGCAACGGCGCAGAAAACCCTGAGCAGGGCTGAAACGCGCGCGCCGACGCCACCAAAGGAAATGCGGGAACTCACGCACGCAGTGAACGCGAAGGGCATGGCCCGCGTCAACAGAGCAAGACGGGGCAATCGTCGCATGTCCTCGCCCGCTTGACCGCGACGATGCTTCACACTAACGACAATGCATCGACGGTCCTCCTTCACGGGGCCGAATAGCGTATGCCGTGCCGCTCCCTCGGGAGCCAATCGGCAGCTGTAAGCGGCGAGCCACTGCTCACGTGTTGGCAAATGAGCGATGAGTCCCCGAAACCCGATGATGCGCGCCACGCGCTTGCGCTTCGCATCGATCGTTTCCTGCGAGGCCTTGAGCGCGCGAAGCGCCAGCCCAACCGCCGCGAGACCTATCACGTCGTCGAGGCCCTCGACCGGCTGAAGGAAGCAAGATACGCGGACGGCGACGCCGCAATGACACGAGCCGAGCGCGTGGCCCCTCTTCCCGAGACCGCCGCTCGACAGTTCGGCCGGCACGAGCCAGTGCCGACGGCACAGCTCAGCGCAACTCTCGACGCCATCATGCGTGACCGAAGATAGTGCCTGCCGGCGAGCTGTCGCGTCTCGCGATTGGCGGCCGACACGATCAGCCTCGCTTGACCCTGACGATGCTTCACACTAACGACATGTATCGACGGTCCTCCTTAACGGGGGCGAACAGGGAATGCCGTGCCGCTCCCTCGGGAGCCAATCGGCAGCTGTACCCGCAGCTGTAAGCGGCGAGCGACTGCCCAACACGTCACTGGACCTTGGTCCGGGAAGACGGGCAGAAGCAAAGACCCGCGAGCCAGAAGACCTGCCGGCGATAGCGTCGCACTTCCGTGGACGGGATGTTCCAACGGGACGGTCAACCGAGCGGTGACGCGCTTTTGTGCGTGAACCGTTTGGGAGATCGTCAGATGACGTCGATCCGTAGTCTCTTGCCTGCGCCTCTATCAGAGGCCGTCGCATCCGGCCGACTGCAACGTTATGGCTGCACGTTCTCGGCGAACCCGGCCCGCTTGGTCGGAGCACCAACGCCAACCCGCAATGCCACCCTGCCGTTTCGGCGCGGCGGCTTCAGCAGCCTCTGCGACGCGCTCGACTACGCCGCCCAGGGCGAGACCGGGCTCAATTTCTTCGATGCACGAGGCCGTCTGACGGCATGCCTTCCCTATGGCGATCTCCGTGATCGGGCCCGTCAGCTCGCCCGCAACCTGATCGGTGGGGGCGTGAGGCGCGGCGAGCGCCTGGTCATCGTCGCCGACACCTGGCCGGGCTTCTGCGTGGCCTTCTTCGCGGCCCAGTATGCCGGCGTGCTGGCCGTGCCGGTTGCCGTTCCCGTCGGGCTCGGCGCCAAGGAAAGCTACATCGCCCAGCTGCGCCGCCAGATCGTCGCGGCCGGCGCCGTCGGCATCCTCGCGCCCGACGAGCTCGCGGATTTCGCGGTGGCCGCCGCGGCCGGCACGTCGGCGCGCCTGGCCGGCGCGATGTCGGTGTTCGAGGCGCTGCCGCAATCGCCCGATGAGCCAAGGCCGCTCGGCGCGGGTGAGCGCTGCTACGTGCAGTATTCGTCCGGCAGCACGCGCCGGCCGATGGGCGTCGATATCCGCCAGGACCAGCTCATGGCCAACATCGACGGCTCACTGGCGAGCCAGCAGATCGACGCCGGCGATTCCGGCGTGAGCTGGCTGCCGCTCTATCACGACATGGGCCTGATCGGTTTCGTGCTGGCGCCGATGTGCGCCCAGCGCAGCGTCGACCTTTTGGCGCCGCGCGATTTCGCACGCCGGCCCCTGCAGTGGCTGTCGCTGATCTCGCGACGCCGCGCCACCATCACCTACAGTCCGAGCTTCGGCTACGAGCTGGTCGCCCGCCGCGCCCAGGCGCAGATGCCGGGCGACCTCGACCTGTCGTGCCTGAAACTGGCAGGGGTCGGCGCCGACGTGATCCGGCCGGCGGCGCTCCGCCGCTTCGCCGACGCCTTCGCCTCCCGGGGCTTCGACGATCGCGCCTTCATGCCGAGCTACGGCCTGGCTGAAGTCTGCGTCGGCTTGAGCTTCGGCCGGCGATTTGCCGGCTTGAGGACCGACCGCCGCGGTCCCCGCGAGTTCGTGCTGTGCGGCCGCGTGATGGCTGGCCACCGCGTGGAGATACGCGATGGCTCCGGCCGGCCGCTCGGCGAACGCGAGATCGGCCGGCTGTTCGTGCAGGGCCGCAGCGTCATGCCGGGCTATTTCGGCGAGGCGGCGGAAAGCGCACGCGTTCTCGCCGACGGCTGGCTCGATACCGGCGATCTCGGCTACTGGTGCGACGGCGAGCTCGCCATCTCCGGTCGCGCCAAGGACCTCATCATCGTCAACGGACGAAACATCTGGCCGCAGGACATCGAATGGGCGGTCGAGGCGCTGTCGGGAGTGCGTCGCGGCGATGCCTGCGCCTTCTCGACCGACATCGAAGACGGCGAGCAGGTCGTCGTCCTGGTGCAAGCCTCCGCCGGCGATGCCGGCGTGCGCGACGCCCTGATCGGCACCATCCGCCAGATCGTCAGGGAGACGGCCGGCATCGATTGCCGCGTCGAGCTGATCTCCCGGCGCATCGGCTTGCCGCTCACTTCCTCGGGAAAGCTCAGCCGCTCGCGCGCCAAGGCACAACTGCTGGCGGGCGCCTACGACCCGACCTCCCCGCCGCCTCCGTCATGACGCGCAAATCCGGCATGCCACTGCTAGCAATGCTGTCACTCGCGCGTTTCTGCGCCCTGCGGCGCGCAGAAAACTAACTATCTTTCGTGAACGGGATAAATTACTGTAGTCAAATAGAAATGACTGTGGTAAAGAGGACGTGCGCTCAAGCCAGCGCCTTGTCCACGGCCGCGCCTATGGCAGGCGCCAACCTGCGGGCCCAGGCGCGCGCGGTGTCAGGCGTGTCGATCAGGTCCTGGCGCACTTCGAGGGAGCAATGGGGGAGCTTGCGGGTCCGGGCATGGGCATTGAGCGTGTATTCGTAAGGCGCACGCGCCGAATAGGGCTCGTTGTCGCCGACCACCAATTCGAGGTCGCGCCGCAGCTCGGCGAGCAGCGGCTCGGGCAGGCGCGCATCGTCGTTCCACAGCACGCCGACATGCCACGGGCGTTTGAAGCCATTCATCTGCGGGGTGAAGGAATGCATCACCAGCAGCGCCACCTTGGCGCCGCCCGCCGTCATGCGGTCGAGATGGCGGTCAACTTCGCGGTGATAGGGCCAAAAGCACGCCTCGGCGCGGGCATCGATTTGCTCCTTGGTCAGTCCCTTGTTGGCCGGCACAGGCGTGCCGTCGCTGATTTCGGGCGTCGACCCCTCGCCGCCCGGCCAGCGGTTGCAGTCGATCACCAGGCGCGAATAACCCGAGGCGACCAGCGGCGCGTCGAGCGCCTCGGCCAGCGCGATCGCGGCGTCGAGGCCGCCGATGTCCCAGCCGATATGACGCGACAGCTCGGCCTGCGAGATGCCGAGATCGCCCAGTGCCTCAGGCACGGCCTTGCTGGCGTGATCGCAGAGCAGCAGCACCGGCGCCTTGCCCTGCTCGTTGTGAACGGAAAATGGCGGCGGATCGCCGGGAACGAGCAGCTGTTGCATCGCGCCCCTATAGTGCGAAGATTGCGGAAATGAAAGATGCCGAAGCCCGTGCGCTGTTGCGCGACCTGTTCGATGCAGCACTTGCCGCCGCACGTCCCGCGACCTGCCTCGCGCCCTACATCGAGAAGCTGCAGCCACCATCTTGGGAAGCGGGGGCCGCACCATCGTGATCGGCGCCGGCAAGGCGAGTGCCGCCATGGCCAAGGCGGTCGAGGATCAGTGGCCACACCCGCTCGAAGGCCTGGTGGTGACGCGCTACGGCTACGGCGAGGCTTGCGCCAAGATCGAGATCGTCGAGGCCGCACATCCCGTGCCCGACGAGAAGGGCCGCGCCGCCGCCGGCCGCATCCTCGAGCGCGTCAAGGGCCATACGCCGGACGATCTCGTGCTCTGCCTGATCTCGGGCGGCGCTTCGGCCCTGCTGGCCCTGCCCGCGTCCGGCCTGACGCTCAGCGACAAGCAGGCGGTCAACCGGGCGCTGCTGAAATCGGGCGCCAACATCGTCGAGATGAACACGGTGCGAAAGCACCTGTCGGCCATCAAGGGCGGGCGGCTCGCCGTCGCCGCCCAGCCGGCGCGCGTACTGAGCTGGCTGATCTCCGACGTGCCCAACGACGATCCGGGCGTGATCGGCTCGGGCCCGACCGTGCCCGATCGCACGACCTTCGCCGATGCGTTGGCGGTGCTCGCCAAGTACCGCATCGATCCGCCGGCGGCCGTGCGCGCGCATCTCGAGAAAGGCGCGGCGGGCGGCATCGAGGAGACGCCCAAGCCGGGCGATCCGCGCCTGGCGCGCGTCGAGACCATCGTCGTGGCGACGCCGCAGCGCTCATTGGAGGCGGCGGCCGCCGTCGCCCGCAAGCGCGGTCTGCAGGTCGTGATGCTGGGCGACAACCTCGAAGGCGAAGCGCGCGAGTTGGGCGCGCTGCATGCACAAAAGGCAATCGAGCACGCAGGACTCGCCGGTAAGCCAACCGTGATCCTGTCCGGCGGCGAGACCACGGTCACGGTGCGCGGCAAGGGCCGCGGCGGACGCAACGTCGAATATCTTCTGGGCAAGGCCATTGCCGCAAACGGCGCGGCTGGCATCTGGGGGCTGGCCGCCGATACCGACGGCGTCGACGGCGCCGAGGACATAGCGGGCGGCATCTTCGGGCCCGATTCGGTCTCCCGCGCCCGCGCCATGGGCCGTGACCCCAAGGCCATGCTGGACGACAATGACGGGCACAGCTTCTTCGAGATGCTGGGTGACAGCATTGTCACAGGCCCGACCAAGACCAACGTCAACGATTTCAGGGCAACATTGATCGCGCCATGACCATCTATCCCGGCTCCTGTCACTGCGGCGCCATCAAGATCGTCTTCACTTCGGACAAGGCGCCCGAGGCGATGCGTGTCGGCCGCTGCGCCTGCTCCTTCTGCCGCCGCCATGGTGCGCGCACCTCGGGCGATCCGGCAGGCTCCGTCGAGTTCCGCGCCGAGCCCGGCAGCCTGTCGCGCTATCGTTTCGGCCTCGGCATCACCGACTACCTGCTGTGCGCCAAGTGCGGCACCTATGTCGGCGCCGTCATGCCCGACGAGGGCGGCCAGAACGGCGAGGGGCTTGGCATCGTCAACGTCAACTCGCTCGACATCCGCGATACTTTCGATCCCGCCCCGCCATTGCACGTCTACGACGGCGAGGACGAGGCGCGCCGGCGCGCCCGGCGGCGAAAGTTCTGGATGAAGACAACAGTGATCGCCTAAAGCACATTTCGTCCGGCTGTAACCAGCCGGACGAAATGTGCCCCTGTGAGGAAAGATGGTTCGTGCGCGCGTTTCCAATCGAGTGGAACCGCTAGCAGTTCCATTCGATTGGAAACCGCTCTAGGGTCCCCTCATGGCCATTCTTGGAGTGATCGCCGACGACTTCACCGGCGCCACCGATATCGCAGGCATGCTGGTCAAGAACGGCATGCGCACCATCCAGACCATCGGCGTGCCGGCGCAGGGCGCGATCCCCGAGGACGTCGACGCGGTCGTCGTCGCGCTGAAGACGCGCTCGATTCTGCCCAAGGAGGCGATCGCCCAGTCGCTGGCGGCGCTCGATGCGTTGCAGGCGGCAGGCTGCAAGCGCTTCTTCTTCAAGTACTGCTCGACCTTCAATTCGACCGACGCCGGCAACATCGGGCCCGTGGGCGACGCGCTGCTCGACGCGCTCAATGCCAAGCAGGCGATCTACAATCCGGCCTTCCCGGAGAACGGCCGCACCATCTTCTTCGGCCATCTGTTCGTGGGCGACATCCTGTTGTCCGACTCCCACATGCGCCATCACCCGCTGAATCCGATGACGGATTCCAACTTGGTGCGCGTGCTGGCGCGCCAGACCAAGCACAAGGTCGGGCTGGTGCCGCTGAAGCAGGTGCAGGCGGGCTCGGCGGCCCTGCGTGCGGCACTCGACAAGCTTTCAGCCGACGGCGTGCGCCATGTCGTCGTCGACGCGGTGGCCGACACCGATCTCGGGATCATCGGCGAGGCGGTCGGCGACGACCTTTTGGTCACCGGCGGCTCGGGCGTGGCGCTCGGCCTGCCCGCTGCCTATCGCCGCCGCGGACTTCTGGCCCACAAGGCCAATGCCGACACGCTGCCCAAGATCGCCGGCGCCTCCGCCGTGCTGGCGGGCTCGTGCTCGGCGGCAACCCTGGGACAGATCGCAGCCTTCAAGGGGCCGCACCTGCACCTCGACACGGACGCCATCTGTCGCGGCGAGCCGGTCGGCGACGCTGCCCTCTCCTGGGCGAAGGAAAAAATCGGCAACGGGCCGATCCTGCTGTCGGCCAGCGACCAGCCCGAAGCGGTGAAGGCGCTGCAGGCCAAGTACGGCGTCGAGAAGTCGAGCCAGGCCATCGAGAAGACCATGGCGACGCTCGCCAAGGGGCTGGTTGCGGCTGGCGTCGGCCGCCTGGTCGTGGCGGGCGGCGAGACCTCGGGCGCCGTGGTCGGCGCGCTCGACGTGACGGCGCTGCGCATCGGGCCGGAGATCGATCCCGGCGTGCCGTGGACGGCGTCGGTCGGCGCCAAGCCGCTCTTGCTGGCGCTGAAGTCGGGCAACTTCGGCGCAGCGGACTTCTTCACCAAGGCGTTCCAGCGGCTATGAGCAACAAGGAATCAAAGACGCGCGAGGCGATCTGCGCGCTGGGCGCCAAGCTTGCCGCGCGCGGTCTCTGCCCCGGCACGTCGGGCAACATCAGCGCGCGCATCGACGACGGCTGGCTGATGACGCCGACCAATTCCTCGCTGGGTGAACTCGAACCCGGTCAGCTCTCCAAGCTCGACCTCTCCGGCAAGCACGTCGCGGGCGATCCGCCGACCAAGGAAGCGCTGCTGCACCGCTCGGTCTACGACGTGCGGCCCAAGGATGGCGCCATCGTGCATCTGCATTGCACCCACGCCGTGGCCATCTCCTGCCTCGACCCGTCGTGCCATCACAACAAGGAGACCACGCTGCCGCCGATCACGCCCTACTTCGTTATGCGCGTCGGCAAGCTGCCGCTGGTCCCCTACTTCAAGCCAGGCGACCCCAAGCTCGCCGACGCCATTCGCGACTACGCCAAGGGCCATCGCGCCGTGCTTCTGGCCAATCACGGCCCGGTGGTCGCCGGCACCTCGCTGTCGGCCGCCTCGGCCTCGATCGAGGAGCTGGAGGAGACCGCCAAGCTCCATCTGCTGCTGCAGGGGTTCAAGGTGCGCCTGCTGTCGGACGTGCAGGTGCGCGAAGTCGAAGAGGCGTTTCCGTCGTGAGATATTCCGTCGTCCCGACCAAGGCCCGAAAGGCCGCGCGGAGGGACCTTCTCTCCACGACTAGCCGCCTTTTCGCAGAAGCAAGGTCCCTCGACTACGCCGCCCTTCGGGCGGCTCCGCTCGGGACGACGGACTAACTGATCGGAAACACACATGCCAAAGCTCGCCGCCAACCTGTCGTGGATCTACCAAGAGGTCCCGTTCCTCCAGCGCTTCGGCGCCGCCGCCCAGCACGGCTTCAAGGCGGTCGAGATCCTGTTTCCCTACGAGGCGCCGGCAGCCGACATCGCGGCCGAGCTCAAGAAGCACAAGCTCACGCAGGCGCTGTTCAACCTGCCGGCGGGTGATGCCAGCAAGGGCGAGCGCGGGTTCGCCGCCCTGCCCGGCCGCGAAGCCGAGTTCTCGGCCGCCCTCGACAAGGCGCTCGACTACGCCAAGGTCCTGGAATGCCGCACGCTGCACATCATGTCGGGCATGATCGCGCCCGGCGCCGACGTGAAGGCGATGCACCGCACCTTCATCGCCAACCTGAAGATGGCCTGCGACCGCACCGCCAAGAGCGGGCTCACCCTGGTGCTGGAGCCGATCAACCATCGCGACATTCCCGGCTACTTCACCAACACCACCGGGCAGGTCGAGCAGATCATGAGCGAGGTCGGCGCGCCGCATCTGAAACTGCAGCTCGACCTCTATCACTGCCAAGTCACCGAGGGAGACCTGACCAGGCGCACCGAGCGGCTGTTCCCCATCACCGCGCACGTGCAGATCGCGGGCAATCCCGATCGCAACGAACCCGACATCGGCGAGGCCAACCACCTCTACCTGCTCGATGTGCTCGATCGCCTGGGCTACCAGGGCTATGTCGGCCTGGAATACAAGCCCAAGACCACGACCGGCGCCGGCCTGGGCTGGGCGGCGAAGTACGGCATCAAGGCATAGGAACCATGGCGGACAACAACACTCCCGTCGTCGCCTTCGTCGGCCTGGGCTCGATGGGGCTCGGCATGGCCAAGAACCTGCTCAAGCATGGCCACAAGGTGATCGGCGTCGATCCCAGCGCGCCGGCACGCGAGGCTTTCGCCGCGGCGGGCGGCACGATCGCGGCCACTCCTGGGGAGGCCGCCGCCGCGGCCGATGCGCTGGTCGTGGCCGTGGTCAACGCCCAGCAGGTCGAGACGGTGCTGTACGGCGAGGGCGGCGGCGTGGCCAAGCTGCGCAAGGGCGGCATGGTCATGCAATGCGCGACGGTGCCCGCGGCTTTCGCCAAGTCGTTGGGCGAACGCCTCGCCAAGTCGGGCCACGAGCTGCTCGACGCGCCGATGTCCGGTGGCCGCGCCCGCGCCGAATTGGGCGAACTCACCTTCATGGCCTCGGGCTCGGCCAAGGCGTTCGCCGCCGCCGAGTCGATCCTGTCGGCAACCTCGGCCAAGGTCTTCCGTTTGGGCGATGCAGCGGGCATCGGCTCGCTGGTCAAGACCGTGAACCAGCTTCTGGCGGGCGTGCATATCGCGACGGCGGCCGAGGCGATGGCGCTCGCCGCCAAGGCCGGCGCCGACACGCGCGCGGTGTACGAGGTGATCTCGGCCAGCGCCGGCAATTCCTGGATGTTCGGCAATCGCGTGCCGCACATGCTCGACGACGACTACTCGCCCTTGTCCGCCGTGGAGATCTTCGTGAAGGATCTTGGCCTGGTCCTGAATACCGGTCACGAACACCGACTGCCGCTGCCGATGGCCGCGGCGGCGCACCAGCTCTTCCTCGCCGCCGCCGGCGCCGGCTGGGGGCGGCTCGATGACGCAGCCGTCGTGAAGGTCTACGAGCAGGCCGGCGACTTCAAAGTGTCGTCGCCGAGGAAGTAGACTCTTGGGCATGTACCGCGACCGCTTCACCAAGATCGTCGCCACGCTCGGTCCCGCCTCGTCGAGCCGCGAGCGCCTGAGCGCGCTGTTCGAGGCCGGCGCCGACGTCTTTCGCCTGAACTTCAGCCACGGCACGCAGGACGACCATCGCCAGCGCGTCGACCTGCTGCGTGCGCTGGAGAAGGAATACAAGCATCCCATCGCCATCCTGATGGACCTGCAGGGCCCCAAGCTCAGGCTGGGCACCTTCGCCAAGGGCGCGCTGGAGCTGAAGAAGGGCCAGAAGCTGCGCTTCGACACGGACGAGGCGCCGGGCACGGCCAAGCGCGTGCCCCTGCCTCATGCGGAGATCTTCAAGGCGGCCAAGCCCGATGGCATCCTGCTGATCGACGACGGCAAGGTCCGGCTGCGCATCGTCGCGCACGATGAGACCACCATCGACACCGAAGTCGAAGTCCCGGGCGCGATCAGCGACCGCAAGGGCGTCAACCTGCCCAATCTCGTGATCCCCTTGTCGCCGATGACGCCGAAGGACCATCGCGACCTGACCTTCGGCCTGTCGCTCGGCGTCGACTGGGTGGCGCTGTCGTTCGTGCAGCACGCCATGGACATCGCCGAGCTGAAGAAGCTGGTGGCCGGCCGCGCCGCCGTGATGGCCAAGCTCGAGAAGCCCGCCGCCATCGATCATCTCGACGAGATCATCGAGCAGAGCGACGGCATCATGGTGGCCCGTGGCGATCTCGGCGTCGAGATGCCGCCCGAGGCCGTGCCGCCGCTGCAGAAGCGCATCCTGGCGGCCTGCCGCGTCCTCGGACGGCCGGCGATCGTCGCCACCCAGATGCTCGAGTCGATGGTCCATTCGCCGACGCCGACACGCGCCGAGGCCTCCGACGTGGCGACCGCGGTCTATGACGGCGCCGACGCGGTGATGCTGTCGGCCGAGTCCGCGTCGGGCGAGTATCCGATCGAGGCGGTCACCATCATGGACCGCATCTGCAAGAGCGTCGAAGTCGATCCGCTCTATCGCCGGCTGATGGATGCGAGCCGCCGCGAGCCCGAGGCGACCACCGCCGATGCCATCAGCGCCGCCGCCCGGCAGTGCGCCCACACGCTGTCGGCCGCCGCCATCGTCACCTACACCACGACCGGGTCGACCACGCTGCGCGCGGCGCGCGAGCGGCCGGACGTGCGCATCCTCTGCCTGACGCCGGTGCTGGACACGGCGCGGCGCATGACGCTGACCTGGGGCGTGCATCCCATCCAGACCGAGGACGCGCACAACTTCGCCGACATGGTGGCGCGCGCCGTGCGCGTCGCCCGCCAGCAGAAGATCGCCAAGCCGGGCGAGCGGCTGGTGATCACCGCCGGCGTGCCGTTCGGCACGCCCGGCGCCACCAACATCCTGCGCATCGCCTACGTCTAGCGCAGCCCAGCACTGTTGCCGTTGAGCAACACGAAACAGACGATACGAACTGCGGTGAATGTCCTTGGAATCGCCCAACTGTGACCGTGAAAAGATCGGGGATGGAGCAGAAGTTCCCCTCGTAGATTTTTCAGAAGCAGCAACGCAACGAGGCGATCGTGAAGCGCAAGCCACGGACCACTGCCCGCCCCTTCCGGCCGGACTCACTCACCTGGATCGATTTCCTGGTGATGGGCGCCATCGCTCTGACCTTCATCGCGATCGCCAGCACTACCATTAGTCATGCCAAGGCGTCGGACTACAACGACCCGCCGACCTTTTCGACCGAAGTTGGGCACACTCACGCCAATGCCGACCTGATCAAGGCAAGAATAAGATGCTCGGCGCCATCGGCGAGCAGCTCGTGGCTCTGGCTCCAATCCTCGAACTGCGATCCTATCGCGTGCGAAGCCTTCAGCAGGCGCCGGTCGATCACCCGCCGCGCCTTGCCCATCGAGCGCTCGACCGCGCCGGGCACCGCGATCTCCACTGTGGCCGACAAGCCACACATGCCCTTCAGGCGCTGCACCAGTTCATCCGCCGAGCGCCCGGCGGCCCCGCCCTCCAAGACCATCCTCGCCTCGACCCGCACTAAAAGGTCGTCCAGCGCGCCGCTGCGCGTCAGCTCGATGACGTAGTGTCCGGTGAGCGCCGGGTCGCGCAGGATCTGTTCCTCGACCTGGCTCGGGAACAGGTTCACGCCGCGCACGATCAGCATGTCGTCGCTGCGGCCGGTGATCTTGGCCATGCGCCGCATGGACGTGACCGAGCCCGGCAAAAGGCGCGTGAGGTCGCGCGTGCGATAGCGGATGACGGGCATCGCCTCCTTGGTGAGCGTCGTGAAGACCAGCTCGCCAGGCTCGCCGTCGGCCACCGGTTCGCCGGTCTCGGGATCGACGATCTCGGGATAGAAGTGGTCCTCCCAGATGGTCGGGCCGTCCTTGCTCTCGACGAACTCGCAGGCCACGCCCGGCCCCATCACCTCGCTCAGTCCATAGATGTCGACGGCATCGATGCAAAGCCGCCGCTCGATCTCGGCGCGCATGCCCTCGGTCCACGGCTCGGCGCCGAAGATGCCGATCCTCATCGCCGTGCTGGCGGGATCGACGCCCTGGCGCTCGAACTCGTCGGCGATCGCCAGCATGTAGGAGGGCGTCATCAGCACCACCCGCGCGCCGAACTCGCGGATGAGCTGGACCTGCCGCTCGCCAAAGCCGCCCGACATCGGCACCACGGTGCAGCCCAGCCGCTCGGCGCCGTAATGCGCGCCCAGCCCGCCGGTGAACAGGCCATAGCCGTAGGCGTTGTGGATGATGTCGCCCGGCCGCGCCCCGCCGGCGTAAAGCGAACGCGCCATCAGGTCGGCCCACAGATCGATGTCGCGCGCCGAGTAGCCGACCACCGTCGGCCGCCCCGTCGTGCCGCTCGAGGCATGAATGCGCACGCAATTCTCCCGCGGGACCGCGAGCATGCCGAAGGGATAGGCGTCGCGCAGATCGGCCTTGGCGGTGAAGGGAAAGCGCCGCAGGTCTTCCAGCCGGCAGAGATCGTCGGGATGGATGCCGGCCGCCACGCATTTGGCGCGATACGGCGCCTGGTTGTCGTAGGCGTGACGCAACGCGCCGCGCAGCCGTTCGAGCTGCAGGCTGCGCAGGGCGTCGAGCGAGACGGTGGTTTCCGGGAACATCTACCTGAATCCAAAGCGGCGATAGGCGTAGCCCAGCCCGATCAGCGCCGCGCCCAGGCCGAGGAACGAAAAAACCCGCAGCAGTCCCTGCAGGCCCGCCATGTCGATCAGGAAGACCTTGGCGACCACGACGCAGACCAGCGCCATCCCGGCATGGCGCAGCGCCGCCGCGTTGCGCAGGAAGCCCAGCGCCAGCAGGGCGACGCCGAACAGCAGCCAGACCGCGGAATAGACATAGAGTTCCACGCCGGATGCCCCCAGCCCCCGCCGCTCGAAGCCCGGATCGAACAGATGGCGGACCTCGAGGGACACGTAGGCAAAGGCGAGGATCGAGGCGGCGGCCTCGGCGAGCAGCGCCACGTTGCGGTTCGGCTCGACGTCGATCCAGCGCCGCGCCAGCGCCGCCATCACGGCCGGCAGGGCATAGGCCAGGAACAGGCCGTTGGCGATCGGCAGGCGGCCGACATCGGCCTTGTCGAAGATCGGGTTGGCGAGCAGGACCTGGACAACCAGCACCAGCGCCATGGCGAGCCCGCCGCTGATGCGCCATGCCCACAAGGCCACGCCGTCGCGCCGCGTGCGCGCCAGCCAGAGTGCCGCGAGTGCGAAGGCGCCCCAAACCAGGACGTAGAACGCGCGCTCCATGAATTGCGCGTCGGGTGCCATCATGGCGTCGGCGCGAAAGACGCTGCGCACCTCGAGAGTGAGCAGCACGAAGGCCAGCAAGGCGATCGCCGCCTCGGTCGCGCGCACCAGCTGGATATCGCCGGTCGGCCGCAGGAAGCGCAATCCCACGACGAAGGCCGCGATCGCGAGGCCGTAGCCCCACAGGATCCAGTTGAAGATCGGGGCGACCCCGAGTGGATATTTCAGCACCTCCGGATTGAGCACGAAGCGCACGACCACGACGGCGAGCAGCGGCCAGCACAGCCGGCGCATGGCGTTGAGGCCGAGACGGCTCGCGATCGCGGCCACGGCGGCGAACTCGACGGCATAGGCCACCGTGATCCATTCGCGGTTGAACTCGAGCGCGATGGCGACGGCGATGAAGAAGGCGACGCCCGCCGCGCAGTAGCCCAGGGCCTCGGTGGCGCCGGGCATGGTTTCGCGCCAGCGCGCCAGCCGCTCGGCGCCAACCAGGAAGGGCACGGCGAGCGCGACACTGATCAGGCCCCAGGGCGTTCCGGCGGCGACGCCGCGCAGCACGTACCAGCAGAGCAGGAAGTGGGCGAGCGTGGCGGCAACGGCGAGCGCCGCCCAGAAGCCTGGCCGGGCCGCATTCCACAGCAGGGCGAAGGCGCCCGCGGCGAAGAAGCCGCCGAGCAGGATCGCCCGCCAGGCGAAGTCCTCGCTGTCCCAATCCGGCCCGGTGCCTTGCGTGTCGGCCCACCACAAGACGAGCGCTGCGACCGACAGGACCGGCGCCAGGGCGGCAACATACTGGAAGCGCGGCGTCCAGCGGCCGAGCGCGTACAGGCCAACCCCATGCACCGCCAGCGCCAGCCAGCCGGCACTCTGCTTGCCATTGTCCTGGAAGATCAGGCCCACGATCAGGAAGCCGGTGACGCCGAGCGCCGCCCAGACCAAGAGCGCAACGTCGTCAGTCGGGTTCTCGCTTTCGCCCAACCGCCGCCAGGTCGCCCAGACGAACAGGCCGGCGACGGCGACCAGGAACAACCCGACCCAGTGCAGGCCGCCCGCCAGCGACGACATCCAGAGCAGCGTCCACATCGCCGATCCCAGCAGCACGCCCCAGCCGAGCGGCCACCAGCCGCGCAGGCGGATGACGGCCAGGGTGCCGGCGGCGATCGCCAGCAGGTAGCCGAACAGCACCGGCGTGTTGGGCGTCTCGCTGCCGATGATCGCTGGGCTCGCGAAGCCACCGACGAAGGCGAGGCCCGCGACGAAGATGCCGTGGCGCAGGGAGACGCCGATCGCGAAGGCGGTCAGGGCTGCGGCGCCACCGCCTGCCGCGACCTTGGAGATCATGTCGTAGAGCGCGACCGCCGCGAACAAGGCACCGTAGAGCGAGGCGACGCCGGCGGCGGCCAGCGCCTGGGCGACGCGATCGTCGCGGCTGCGCATGCGTTCGGCGCCCCCGATCAGGGCGAAGCCGAACAACGCCGCAAGGATCACGCGCACTTCGGGCGAGAGATAGCCTTCCTCGATCGAATAGCGGACGAGGAACACGGCGGCCAGCGCCAGCGTGACTGCGCCGACCCAGACGAAGGCCCGCGCGCCAAGGCGTTGTTCCCAGCCGACTTGCGGCTGAGCAGCGACCGGCGCCCATGGTTCTGCCGGCGCCACCGGTAGCGCCGCCTCCGCCACGACTGCCGGTTCGGGCTCGAACGGTGGCGCGGGTGGAGGTGTGATGGCTTCTACCGCGGGCTCGCTGACCAGCGGCGGCGGCAAGGCGGGTTCCGCCATCTGCCGTTTCAGTCGCGCGAGATCGGCGATCAGCCGCTCATTCTGGTCGCGCAGGCGCGACGTGCGGACCAGCGCCACGATGGCGATGATCGGCGTGCCGACAGCCCAGGCGATCCCGACCAGGATCAGGAAGATCTCTTCCATGGACCGTCCGACGCTTTGGTCAGCTACTCGGCGGCGACGCGGGCGGCCTGACGGACGAAGGCGTCGCGGTTGTCGCGGGCGACGATGCCGCGCTTCACCACCAGCCGATGGTTCTCCTTGCGCGCGGCGCACTTGATGTCGGCCAGCGCATCGCCGTCGCACAGCACGAAGTCGGCGCTGTTGCCTTCCTTGATGCGGCCCTGGTCGGCAAGGCGCATCAGGTCGGCGGCACTCGCCGTCGAGAAGAACAGCGAATCGCGCGTCGAGATGCCGATGTCGCACATGTATTCGAGCTCGCGCGCATTCTCGCCGTGGCGGTTGTGCGGCGTGCCGGCGTCGGTGCCCATGGCGATGCGGCCGCCGGCCTTGTAGTACATCTTGATCGAGGCGATGTGGCGGTCGAACACGCGGCGCGCCTTCTCGATCACATAGTCCGGGATCGAGCGGTCGCCGTCGTCGTAGCCCTTCAGGATGTTCTTCACCGCAGCCAGCGTCGGCACCAGCCACACGCCGTGCTCCTTCATCTCGGTGATGCACTCCTCGGTCATGAAGATGCCGTGCTCGATGGAATCGATGCCGCCGCGCACGGCGTTCAGGATGCCGAGCGCGCCCTGGGCATGGCTGGCGCAGCACTTGTGGAAGCGATGCGCCTCGCTGATGCCGGCCTTCATCTCCTCGGCCGAGTAGTGCGCGTCCTCAGGGTTGACGCCCGGGGTCATCACGCCGCCGGTCGCCATGATCTTGATCAGGTCCGAGCCGGCATGGACCTGCTCGCGCACCGCCTTGACCACTTCGTCGATGCCGTCGGCGACGCGGCCGGTGCGGTTGCCGTGACCGCCGGTCATGCAGATCATGCGGCCGGCGCAGCGCATGGTGGGGCCAAGGAAGCGGCCGGAGTTGTAGGCGTCGCGGACGGCGAACTCGATGTAGTCCTTGCCGCCGCAGTCGCGCACCGCCGTGATGCCGCCTTCCAGCGTGTTGCGCATGAGCTCCATGCCGCGCACCGCGATCTGGGCTGCGGTCATGCGGTCCTGGACCGCGCCGGGATTGCCCTCGGCGCCGCTCAGCGAATGGACGTGGCAGTCGATGATGCCGGGGATCAGCGTGCCGCCCGCCGTGTCGACCTTGTCGCCGGCGAAGCCCGTGAACTCGGCTGCGGGAGCAACGCGCTTGACCTTGCCCTCCTCCTCCAGCACCGCCTGCCCGTCCAGAACCTTCTCGCCGTCGAATACGCGACCGCCGACATACAACGTGGCCATTGACCCATCCTTGGAGTTGAACCTTAGCCGGAGTCTGCCCGCGCGCCCGCTGCGCGGCAAGTGCGCGTCAGCGACCGGCCGTTCGCTGCGTGCAGCCCAGCGGATCGGCCGGCGCATCGCCGCCCATCGCCTTCAGACGCGCGATCTCGTCGTCGATTCCCACGATGTGCGGATTGTACTTCTTGGCCAGCTCGAAGGCGGCGACGGCGCGCGGATACTCGCCCATTTCCGCGCGGATCATGCCTAGACCCGAATAGGCGCCGAAATGGCGCGGCTCGCGCTTCACCGTCTCGCAGATGTCGTTGAGCGAGGCCGGGAAGTTGCCGAGCAGCCAATGCGCCGTCGCCCGCTTGTTCCAAGCCTCGGAGAGATCGGGTGCGATCTCGATCAGCTTGCTGAAGGTCTCGACCGACTGTTTCAGCTGGCGCTGCTGCATCTCGGCGATGCCGCGCATCATCAGCTCGCGCTGCGGGCCATCGGGCACCACGACCCATTGCTCCCAGATTGCAGCCTCCAGCGACTGGATCGCCACGGGATCGGTCGCCGTCTGCAGCTTGGAAAACAAGGTGTCGAGCATGGTGCTGCTCCCGCCGTTCTGCGCCAGAACGTTCGCCCCCAGCATCAGGCCGAGCAGTGTGGCAAGGCAAGTACGAAGAATGGTCATTGCAGGGCCGGCGGTTTCGGCCCGCCCGTCGCCCAGTCGAGCAGCTCGACGGTGTGCACGATGGGAATGCCTGTGCCCGAGGCGATGTTGCCGATGCAGCCGAAGTTGCCGGCGGCGATGACATCGGGCTTCACGCTCTCGATGTTGGCGACCTTGCGGTCGCGCAGGCGACGCGACAGCTCGGGCTGCAGCACCTGGTAGGTGCCGGCCCAGCCGCAGCAGAGATGGCCCTCGGGCACGTCCTTCACGACGAATCCGGCGTCCGCCAGGAGTTTCTTGGGCTGCTCGATCACCTTCTGGCCGTGCTGCATGGAACAGGCCGAATGATAGGCCACGGTGAGCGGGCGCGCGGTCACGTTCGCGAGACCGACGTCGAGCATCACCTCGCTCACGTCCTTGGCAAGCCGCGCCACCTGCCCGGCCCGCTCCTTCCACGCGGGATCGTTGGCGAACATGTCGCCGTAGTCCTTGACGGTGGTGCCGCAGCCCGAGGCATTGATGACGATGGCATCGAGGCCCGCGCCATCGATCTCGCGCATCCAGGCCTCGATGTTGCGCTTGGCCAGCGCCACGGCCTCCTCATTGCGACCGACATGCAGCACCGACGAGCCGCAGCAGCCCGAGCCTGCGACGTTCACCACTTCGATGTCGTGGCGGGTCAGCAGCCGCACCGTCGCTTCGTTGACCTCGGGCGCCAGCACCTGCTGGCCGCAGCCCGGCATTAGCGCCACGCGCTTGCGGCGCAATCCCACCGCCGCGAAGGTCTGCGGCCGATCGACCGGCGATGGGCCGGCCAGCCGATCCGGCACCGCTTCGAGCATCGCCTTCAGGCGACGCAGGAACGTGGCGCCACCGGGATCGGCGCTGCGCGCCGGCAGCAGCACCGCCAGGGGCTTGGCGAACCGGCCCAGCACCATGGCCCACCGGAACACCGCCGGTCGCGGCATCAGCCAGGCGAGCAGCCCGCGCAGCAGCCGATCCGGCAGCGGCCGCCTGAAACGCTCCTCGATGTGATGCCGGCCGTGATCGACCAGGTGCATGTAGTGCACGCCCGACGGGCAGGTCGTCATGCAGCTGAGACACGACAGGCAGCGATCGACGTGCCTCACCTCCGACGCCGTCGGCGCGCGATCGCCCTCCAGCATCGCCTTGATGAAGTAGATGCGCCCACGCGGGCTGTCGCGCTCGTCGCCCAACAGCACGTAGGTCGGGCAGGTCGCGGTGCAGAAGCCGCAATGCACGCACTTGCGCAGGATGTGCTCGCTGCGCGCGGTTTCCGGATCGGCGAGCTGGGCAAGGGTGAAGTTGGTCTGCATGCAATCCTGGAACTAGGCAGCGCCGCGTAGATCTATTCGTTCGGTGGTTTGCCTAATCCGCCCACCGGCCTCTGCGAGAGCCTTCTCAAGGTCGTAGAGCGTCTGCAGTTTCATCCACGTCTGAGCACTCATTCCCAAGGCACGCTCAAGTCGCAATGCCGTTTCAGCGGTGATTCTCCGCCTTCCCTGGATGATGTTTGCTATCTGAGCCTGGGATAAGCCCATCGCCCGTGCGAGCCGATGCCGAGAAATGCCGGCTGGCGCCATGAATTCATCACGCAGGATGTGTCCTGGGTGTACCAACTTCCTCTTCGGCTTCTTCGGCATGTTTTGATCCTAACCCATGCGTCCTGGATTGAAGAGCCACTTGGGGTCGAAGCTTTCCTTCACGCGCGCAGCGAGGGCCGCGAGCGCCGGCGGCTGCGGTTGGAACACCGGTACGTCCGCTCGTACTTTCTCATCGGCTCGGATTAAGGTGGCATAACCACCGCCTGGGCCAAGCGCGCCACGCACGATCAGATGATCGGCGTCGGCGCTCGACGGCAAGGCAAGCCAGACGAGACCACCGGACCAGTCGTAGAAGGCTTCTGCTGACGGTCGCTGCTCCTTGATGCGCGCGACGATGCCGGGGGCCTCGGTGGGCGGGCAGGAGATCTTCCATACGACGGCGTCGTGAGTGCCGGAGAAAGGGATCACGTCGCGCACGTCGCGCCAGAAGACCCGGCTTTCGAGGGTGCCTAGTTCCTCCATCGTGGCGCCTGCATCCGCCAGAAGATCGCGCAGGCCATTCAGGCGCGCTTCGACCGAAGGCGCTACGCCTTCGAGTCGCAGGGCCGTCTTTCCATCAACATGCGCGGCGCCGGAAACGTCGTGCGGGCTGCCCATGGCGGTGCACATCGCCTTCACTGCCGCTTCATCGGAAAGACCGAGCAGCATCAACGTGCGGGTCTGGTCGGGCGCTGGCAGGACTTTGACCGATACCTCGTCGAGCACGGCCAAAGTGCCCCACGAGCCGGCCAGAAGCTTCGAGAGGTCGTAGCCGGTGACGTTCTTCATCACCTTGCCGCCCGACTTGAAGGCCTCGCCGCGGCCGTTGACGCCGCTGAAGCCCAGCAGGTGGTCGCGCGCCGCGCCGGCCGACAGGCGGCGCGGGCCGGCGAGGTTGCCCATGACCGCGCCGACCAGGGTGCCCTGCCCCGCTTCCTGTCCGAGCAAGGGGCCGAGATCGGGCGGTTCGAAGGCCAGCATCTGGTTGCGCTGGGCCAGCAGCGCCTCGACCTCGCGCATTGGCGTGCCGGCGCGCAGCGTCACGACCAGCTCCTCGGGTGCGTAGTCGACGATGCCCGACAGGCCCGAAAGGTCGAGCACCTGGTCGCAGCCATGGGCTTGCCCAGTGCCAGCTTGCTGCCCTGGCCGCGCACGTCGAGCGTCTGGGACTCGTTCAGCGCCCATTCCACGGCCTGCCGCAGCTCCTTCGCGTCGCGCGGCTTGATGGTGCCCGCCATTGCCTAGAACCGCGGGATGTCGGGGAACGGGATCTTGTTCTGGTGCACCACCACGCGGCCGAGCTCGGCGCAGCGGCGCAGCTGGGGGAAGACCTTGCCGGGATTGAGCAGATGGTCGGGATCGAAGGCGCACTTCACGCGCATCTGCTGGTCGAGGTCGATCTCGGTGAACTGCTCGCCCATCAGGTCGCGCTTCTCGATGCCGACGCCGTGCTCGCCGGTCAGCACGCCGCCGACGCGCACGCAGAGCCGCAGGATATCGGCGCCGAACTCCTCGGCGCGGCTCAGCTCGTCGGGATCGTTGGCGTCGAACAGGATCAGCGGATGCAGGTTGCCGTCGCCGGCGTGGAAGACATTGACGACACGTAGCCTGTGCTTCTTGGACATCTCGCGCATCTCGGCCAGCACCTCGACCAGCCGGCCGCGCGGCACCGAGCCGTCGAGGCACATATAGTCGGGCGTGATCTGGCCGACGGCGGGGAACGCAGCCTTGCGGCCAGCCCAGAACAGCACGCGCTCCTGCTCGTCGCGGCTGACGCGCACCGTGGTGGCGCCGCGGTCGCGGGCGATCTCGGCGACGCGGTCGACCAGGTAATCGACCTCGATCGAGGGGCCATCGAGCTCGACGATCAGCAGGCCCTCGGCGTCCATGGGATAGCCCGCGCCGACATAGGCCTCGGCGCACTTCACGGCATCCTTGTCCATCATCTCCATGCCGCCGGGGATGATGCCGGAGGCGATGACGGCGGCGACGCAGTCGGCCGCGCCCGCTTCGGTCGGGAAGCCCAGCAGCACGGCGCGCGCCGTCGAGGGCTTGCGCAGCAGCCGCACCGTCACCTCGGTGACGACGCCTAAAAGGCCCTCGGAGCCGGTCATCAGGCCCATCAGGTCGTAGCCTTCCGAGTCGAGGTGTTTGCCGCCCAGCCGCACGACCTCACCCGTCATCAGCACCATCTCGATGCCCAAGAGGTTGTTGGTGGTGAGGCCGTATTTCAGGCAGTGCACGCCGCCGGAATTCTCCGCCACGTTGCCGCCGATCGAGCAGGCGATCTGCGAGCTGGGGTCGGGCGCGTAATAGAAGCCTTCGTGCTCGACGGCCTTGGAGATGCCGAGGTTGGTAACGCCGGGCTGCACGCGGGCGCAGCGGTTGGCGTAGTCGATTTCGAGCACGCGGTTGAACTTGCCCAGGCCCAGCAGGATGGCGTCACCCACCGGCATGGAGCCGCCAGACAACGAGGTGCCGGCGCCGCGCGGCACGACCTTAACCTTGTTGTCCTGGCAGTAGCGCAGGATGGCCGAGACTTGGGCCACCGTCTCGGGCAGGACCACGACCAGAGGCATCTGCCGGTAGGCCGAGAGCGCATCGCACTCGTAGGGCCGCATGCCGTCGAGGTCGTCGATGACCCCCTCGCCCGGCACGATGGCCCGCAAGGCAGCCACGATCTCGGACCGGCGGGCGAGAATGGCGGGATCGAGCGGCGGCATCTGCATGCCTCGATCCTTACGCCAAATGAAAAAGCGGCGGAAGCCGAGGCTCCCGCCGCTTTTTGAATTCCGAAGACTTGGCGCGGCTTAGCCCTGGCGAGCCTTGAAGCGCGGGTTGGTCTTGTTGATGACGTAGACGCGGCCCTTGCGGCGCACGATGCGGCTGTCCTTGTGGCGAGCCTTCACGGACTTGAGCGAATGGCGGATCTTCATGGTACTTCTCAACAAAAGCCCCGGCGGCGCCGGGGTAATTCCGAAAGAGCGCGGAAAATAGGGACCTGGAAGCGCCGCGTCAACCCATGGCCGGGCTAAAATTCGTCAATGATCAGAATGGGTTGGTGGGACCGGGGCGCAATACCCCGGTCCCACCCCCTAGAAGAAGACGTAAGACCGGACCACGACATTCTTGCGGCAGCGGGCATCGGCGGGCGCGGTCGGGTCGATGCAGGCGGTGTGGAAGGACCAGCGCGAGACCGATCCGTCGGTGACGGAGTTGTAGCACTTCAGCATGGAGACCTCCGTCGAGGTCTGCCGGGGGAACCAGTACCACTCGTGGTTCGGGCGGTAGGTGAAGCGGGTGGTCTCGCCGACACGGTCGTCATAGATCCGGTAGTTGTTGATATAGGGCTGGTCGGCGAAGGACGGCCAGGCGCAGAGCACGAAGGGGAACTGCTCGACCGTCTCCATCGGCTTGGCGAGATTTAGAGACATGAACCGCCGAGACATCTTCCGGTCGGCCTCTTCCTCCGTGCAGTGCTGCGGGCGACCGAAGTTCCGCAGGTTCTTGGTGAGCAGCTCGCGGCAGCGCACGCGGCCGCTGTTGTCATTCAGGTCGTTGTGCACAAGGTTGACGTAGCGGGCATTCACGCCTGGGTTCTTGTTGTCCTGGTCTTCCGTGCGGTCGCCTGTGTAGTCCTTGTCGAAGACGTCGTGGTTGTAGACCAGCGCATCGGTGGCACCGGGAAAGAAGTCGAGCAGAAGCTTCTCGATCTCGGGGTAGAACACACGCTCCACCTCCGCCGCATCGTAGAAGTTCGAGCACTTCGACTCGAGGTGCGCCAACGAGACGCCGAGCCGGTCCATGCATTCGGGGCTGTTGGGCGACAGGCCCGGGTGGTATTCGCCGATGCGCCGCGCGTCGCGCAGCACGTGCGGGAAATAGAGGTTGCGCCGGCGGTTGTCCTCCTCGTTCTTGCGCAGGCGCGCCGCGGTCTCGGCGTGCGCCGGGTCCCGCCAGATGGCGTTGGACGGCACGATGGAATAGCTCGGCCGTTCGGAGACGGTATAGGCCAGCGGCAGCGCCACGCCGCCTTCCGGCACCTTGAGGCTGTTCGACTCGCGGATGTACCTCACGCACTCGTCGTAGTCGCGGAAGGCTAGCCCCCACCTGGTCTTGATCGGACCGGAAGACGCTTTGTCGATCATGTCGATGACGCGCTGACCCTCACCCCCGGCGATCTCGGCAAGCGCGTCCTCGAGCGCTTTCGTCGTCCCCGCATCGCCGTTGCGGTCAAACGACATGTAGGAGAGGCCGTCGTTCGCCGCGACGGGCGGCGGCTGTCCTTCGGTGCGCTGAAGCGACGGCACGTAAGGGGCGAGATTGCTCTTGGCGTCTTCAAGAAGGCTCATGACGTCCCTCCAATCTGATTGGCGCCCAGCATAACGCGTTCTCACGCGCCCTGGTCGCCCGTCGATGATGAAT
This sequence comes from uncultured Alphaproteobacteria bacterium, assembly GCA_963809025.1. Lineage (GTDB taxonomy): Bacteria > Pseudomonadota > Alphaproteobacteria > Reyranellales > Reyranellaceae > Reyranella. The sequence goes on from CAWEIE010000051.1 coordinate 366,417, forward strand.
CTTTATCTATCAGTCGATTAGAAATCCTCCCTCAGGCGGTTCGGGCCGCCTCGACCAGCGCCCACAGCAGGGCCCCGCAGGTCAAAAGATCCAGCGGCAGGCGCAGCCGGCTGCGCGCCGTCCAGGCCCGCGCCGCGGCCTCGCTGACCGTGCCGGGCTCGGCCTTCTCGAAGGTGAGCGCCTTGGGGATGAAGTCGAAGGCCGACCACAGGCGCATGACGGCATGGCTGGCCAGCGCCACCAGGAGGCAGGTACGAACGGCGGGCTGCGACCAGCCCCAGACCAGGGCCGCGATCAGCACGACCTCGAAGGCGACGTGGATAGGGATCCAGAAGCGCTTGCGCGAGATGCCGCCGCGCGCGGGCTGCACCAGGTCGGGGCGCTTGGGCCAGAACGGATCGACGACGGAGAATTCATACAGGCCGCCGCCGACGCTGGCCGAGGCCAGCGCGGCAGCGACCGCCACGATGATCAGCATGGGCGGTGGTCTCTCTCGATGACCATTTACCTTTATAACAAAGATATTTGATCATCAAGAGGACTGCCACTATGCCGCAGCCTTCAGCGCGGCCACGACATCGGTGAGCTGGTCGAGGCCCGAAGCCATGCCCTCCTTCATGCCGGCGCCGACATGGGTCGCCTTCTGGGCGATCGAGGCGAACAGAGTGCGGATGGTGAGCAGCGTCTTGCCGTCCTTCTCGTTGAAAGTGACGGTCCAGATCATCTTCTCCGCACCGGGCAGCTCGAAGCCGTTCGAGAAGACGATCCGGCGATTGGGCACGATCTCGAGATACTCGCCGCCGAAGGGCGTCTGCTGCTCGCCGCCCGGCCCGGTCATGGCGGCGCGCCATTGTCCGCCCTTGCGGAAGTCCATCTCGCACATCGTCACCGGGTAGCCGACCGGGCCGAACCACTTCTTCAGATGCTCGGGCTTGCTCCAGGCCTCGAACAGCAGCCGCGCCGGCGCATCGTAGGTGCGCGTGATGATGACCTCGCGATCGGCTTCCGGCTCACCGGCGCCTGCGTTTGCTGACATGTCGTCCCTCCTTGCGTTTGAGTTCCTTCACAAAGACATCGAGCCTATCGAGGCTCTCCTCCCAGAAGCGGCGGTAGTCGCCCAGCCAGAGCGCTGCCCCTTCCAGCGGCGTCGCGTTGAGGCGCACCGGGCGGAACTGGGCCTCGCGCCCGCGCGACACCAGCCCTGCCCGCTCCAGCACCTTCAGGTGCTTGGAGATCGTGGGCTGGCTGAGATCGAACGGCGCCACGAGCTCGTTCACCGTGGCCTCGCCGTCGGCCAGTCTCGCCAGGATCGCCCGCCGCGTCGGATCGGCCAGGGCGGCAAACACGAGATTCAGCTGTTCCACGTGACCCCTTTTCGATAGCCATATGGCTATATTCTAGAGAAGCTATATAAGGCGTTCGACCGGCGCGTCAAGACCGGGCTAAGCTGTCGCCTCACCGTCGAGGGGAGCGGCTTCATGGTCAGGATATCTCGTCGACATTTGCTCGGCGGAGCGACAGCCGTCGGGTTCGCCGGTAGCGCCCTCGCCCAGACGAAGCCGATCCGCATCCTGGTCGGCTTTGCGGCCGGCGGTGGCAACGACGTGATCGCCCGGCTGGTGGCGCAGAAGATGGGTGAAGGCGCGCCGAGCCAGGTGCTGGTCGACAACAAGACCGGCGCCAGCGGCCTCATCGCGGCCGACATCCTGGCCAAAGCGCCAGCCGACGGCACGACGCTGATGGTGGCGGCGCAGACGACCTACGCCGTGGCGCCGCAGCTCTACAAGTCGGTGGCCTTCGATGCGCCGCGCGACGTCGCGGGCATTTCCATGCTCGGTGCCTCGCCATTGGTGCTGGTGGTCAATCCCTCCTTCGCCGCCAAGTCGGTCGGCGAGCTGGTCGAGATGGCCAAGGCCAAGCCCGGCGCCATCAACTTCGGCTCGGGTGGCGTCGGCACCACGCCGCACATGGCGGCCGAGCTTTTCCTGTTCATCACCGGCGTCCGCATGACCCACGTCGCCTATCGTGGCGAGGCTCCAGCGATTGCCGACGTCGTCGCCGGCCAGTTGCCGCTGTTGTTCGCCAATGTGTCGGTGGTGACCGGCCAGGTGAAGGCAGGCACGCTGCGGGCGCTCGCCGTCACGTCACCCAAGCGCGCGCCCGGCCTGCCCGACGTGCCGACGCTCGCCGAGGCGGGCATCAAGGGCTCCGACGTCGAAACCTGGTTCGGGCTCACCGCGCCCGCCGCGACGCCACGCGAGATCGTGCAGCGGCTGAATGCCGAAGTGCGGAAGGCCCTCGCGGCGCCCGATCTGCAGCAGCGCTTCGCCGAGCTCAGCCTGTCGGTGACGCCGAGCTCGCCCGAGGAGCTCGATGCGCTGATCAAGTCAGAGGCCGTGCGTTGGGGAGACATCATCCGCCGCGCCAACATCCGCGCTCCGGAATGACACGGCACGACTATTGCGTCGCTTGGAAGCAAAGGGAGTAGATCAGGTGGCTGTGAGTTCCGATCCCATCGAGCTGGAGCTGTTCAAGAACGCGATCTTCTCGATCGCCGACGAGATGGCGCTGACGGTGTTCCGCACGACCTACTCGGGCGTGCTCAAGGACAACATGGACTATTCGACGGGCTTCGCCGATGCCAACGGCAAGCTCGCCGCGCAGGGCCTCACCCTGCCCGGCCATCTCGGCTCGGTGCCGACGGCCATGGACGCCATCATGCGCCACTTCAAGGACGACATGGCGCCGGGCGATGTCTTCATCATGAACGACCCGTTCGACGGCGGCATGCACCTGCCCGACATCTTCGTCTTCAAGCCGCTCTACCACGAGGGCGAGCGGCTGGCGTTCGCCTGCACCGTCTGCCACCACATCGACGTCGGCGGTCGCGTTGCGGGCTCGAACGCCTCGGACTCGACGGAGATCTACGCCGAGGGCCTGCGCATCGCGCCGATGAAGCTCTACGAGGCGGGCAAGCTCAACAAGACCATCATGACGTTCATCGAGAAGAACGTCCGCCTGCCAGTCCAGCTGTTCGGCGACTTGCGGGCCCAGCTCGCGGCCTGCCATATCGGCGAGACGCAGTTCTCCGAGATCGTGACACGCTATGGGCCCGAGAGGACGAAGTTCTATCTCAAGGAGGTCATCGACTACGCCGAGCGGTTGACGCGGGCGGCGCTGGAGAAGCTGCCCGACGGTGAATGGAGCTTCGAGGACTGGATCGACGACGACGGCGTCGACTACGGCAAGCCGATCCGCCTCTTCGTCACCATCCGCAAGACAGGCAACCACATGGTGGTCGACTGGACCGGCACCAATCCGCAGGTCAAGGGCGCCATCAACAATACGCTGAGCTTCACCAAGGCCGCCTCCTACACCGGCGTGCGCTCCGTCCTGCCGCCCGGCATCCCCAACAACGAAGGCGTGTTTCGCGCCATAGAAGTGATCTGCCCGCCCGGCACGGTCGGCAACGGCGTGCTGCCGGCGGCCTGCGCCGCGCGCGGCCTGACCGGTTTCCGCATGGTCGACTGCATGTTCGGCGCGCTCGCCATGATGCTGCCCGACAAGGTCAAGGCGGCGGGCGACGGCGGCAACACCGGCATCTCGATCGGCGGCTACGATGCCGAGCGCAAGCCGTTCGTCTATGTCGACTTCACCTGCGGCGCCTGGGGTGCGCAGGCCATGGGCCGACGGGCTCGACGGCAACTCGCACATGTTCGCCAACATGGCCTCGCACTCGATCGAGGTCACCGAGGCCGAGCAGCCCATGCAGCTTCTGGCCTACGAGTTCGTCGCCGACCGCGCCGGCGCCGGCAGGTTCCGCGGCGGCGTGCCGTTCCGGCGCGACTACAGGTTCCTCGAGGACGAAGGGATGCTGCAGGTCCGTTCCGACCGGCGCGACCATCGGCCGTTCGGCCTCTATGGCGGCAGCCCGGGCGCGCCGTCGGAGAACTACATGAACCCCGACGGCGAGAATCGCCTGCTGCCGTCCAAGCTCACCATGACCATCAAGAAGGGCGAGGTGTTTCGCCACGTGCTGGCCGGCGCCGGCGGCTGGGGCGATCCGCTGGACCGCGATCCAGCGGCGGTGCTGCGCGACGTGAGGAACGAGCTTCTATCGCCCCAGAAGGCGCTCGCCGACTATGGCGTGGCGGTGGACACCGCGGCCTGGACGGTCGACGCCGCGGCAACGGCGCGCCGGCGCGAGGAGATCCGCCGGGCACGGGGCTGGACGGAGACACCCAAGGTTCAGTGGCACGAGCCTGAATTGCTGCGACGCGCCGCGGAATAGTCTGATGGCTGTCACCTATCGCGCCGGTGTCGACATCGGCGGCACCTTCACGGATATCGTGCTGCTGGGCTCCGACGGCACCGTCCACACCAAGAAGATCTCGTCCAGCACCGGCAACTACGCCCAGGCGATCGTCGACGGGCTGAGCGAGGTTTTCAGCGAGACCGGCCTTTCCGGCGCAGCCATCGACGAGATCCGCCACGGCACCACGGTCGCCTCCAACGCCATCCTCGAGCACAAGGGCGCGCGCGTCGGCCTGATCACCACCAAGGGCTTCCGCGACGTGCTGGAGATCCGCACGCTCAGGATGCCCAAGCTCTACGACATCGGCTGGACCAAGCCTGAACCGCTGGTCGAGCGCTACCTGCGCAAGGTCGTCGACGAGCGCATCGACCATCGCGGGCATGTCGAGCGCGCGCTCGATCCGGCCGACGCCGAGCGCGCCGTCGACGCGTTGCTGGCCGAGAAGGTCGAGGCGATCGCCGTCTGCCTGTTGAACTCGTTCGCCAATCCGGTGCACGAGGCGATGCTGAAGGAGGTGATTGTCGCCAAGGCCCCTCACCTGCCCAGAAGCCTGTCGTTCGAGGTGCTGCCGGAGATCAAGGAGTATGAGCGCACCTCGACGACGGTTATCAACGCCTATGTCATGCCGATCGTCGCCACCTACCTGCGGGCGCTGCGCAAGGGGCTCGATGCCGGCGGCATCCCGGCCCGCCTGCTGCTGATGCAGTCGAACGGCGGCCTGACCACCGATGGGGCCGCGGCAGAGCGGCCGATGAACATCATCGAGTCTGGGCCGGCCGGCGGCGTGGTCGGCGCCCAGGCCCTGGCGCGCGTAAAAGACCTCGACAGGATCATCACCTTCGACATGGGTGGCACCACCGCCAAGGCCTCGATGGTCGAGCACGGCGAGGTCGCGCGTGCCCAGGAGTACGCCGTGGGCGCGGGCATCATGATCGGCTCGCGGCTGCTGACGGGCGCCGGCTATACGCTCAAGGTGCCGGCCATCGACCTTGCCGAGGTTGGCGCCGGTGGCGGCTCGCATGTCTGGATCGACGGCGGCGGCGCCCTGCAGGCCGGCCCGGAGAGCGCCGGCGCCACGCCCGGCCCGGTCTGCTACGACCAGGGCGGCACGGCACCGACCATCACCGACGCCAATGTGTTGCTGGGCTACATCAACCCGGCGCATCTCGTGGGCGGCGCACTCAAGCTCAATGCCGACAAGGCTCGCACGGTATTCACCGAGAAGATCGCAAAGCCGCTCGGCATGCCGCTCGAGCGCGCGGCCTACGGCGCGCACCTGATCGTGGCCTCCAACATGATCCGCGCCATCAAGGCGGTGTCGACAGAGCGCGGCCGCGACCCGCGCGACTTTGCGCTTTTCGCCTTCGGCGGCAACGGGCCGTTGTTTGCCGCCGGCATGGCAGCGTCGCTTGGCATCAACCGTGTGGTCGTGCCGCCGTCGGCCGGCCTGTTCTCGTCGTTCGGCCTGCTCTATGCCGACGTTGAGCATCATTACGCCCGCACTTTCCGGCGACTGCTGCGCCAGGCCGACCTCGGAGAGATCACCACGGCCTGGGACGCGCTGGCCAGGCAGGCGACCCAGCAGCTCGCAATCGAGGGCTTCAGTGGCGCGCAGGCGCGCCTTCGACGGTCCGCCGCCCTGCACTACAAGGGCCAGAGTTACGAGCTCACCGTGCCGGTGCCCGACGGTCCGATCGATGCCCGCATGGCCACGCTTCTCGAGCAGGCTTTCGCCGAGGAGCACGAGCGGACGTACGGCCATCGTGCCGGGCCTGACGAGCCGGTCGAGCTGGTCTCAATCCAGCTCGTCGGCTCGGGCCTGCGCGAGGGCTCAGGCGTGCCGCAGAGCGTGACGTCGAGCCGACGAGACAGCGTCAGGCAGGCCTCGCGCCAGGCCTATTTCGGCGACGAGCACGGCTGGCTGGAGACACCGGTGCTGAGCCGCGCCGATCTAGCCACTGGCCGCGCCGGCCCGCTGATCGTCGAGGAATACGATTCGACCTGCGTCGTGCCGCCGGGCGCCCATGCCGAACGTGATGGCGCCGGCAACATCGTGATCACCCTGAGCGCCTAGACTAGGTCGCCGCCATCTGCGGCAGGAACAATGCGATCTGCGGCCAGATCGCCAGGAGCAGCAGCATCACCAGCATGGTGATGACGAAAGGCGAGGCGCCGATGATGACGTCGTCGATCCGGCCGCGCTTGCGCAAGCCCTGCACGACGTAGAGGTTGATGCCGACCGGCGGCGTGATCATCGCCAGCTCCATCAGGATGATGATCATGATGCCGAACCACACCGGATCGTAGCCGGCCTTGATCATGATCGGCGCGATGATCGGCACCGTCGCCACCATCATCGACAGCGTCTCCATGAACATGCCGAGGATGAAGTAGAAGATCACCACGACGATCAGGAGCTGGACCTTGCTCAGGCCAAGGCTGGTGATGAAGCGGTTGACCTGTCCGGTAAGGCCGATCGAGGTGATCACGAAATTGAGGAAATAGGCGGCAAGCAGGATCGCCATGATCATTGCCGTGGTGCGCATCGTGCCCTCGAAGGCAGCCAGCAGCGTGCGCACCGTGAGGCGACGATTCCAGGCGGCGATCGCGACGGCGGCGATCACGCCCAGCGCCGCCGACTCCGTCGCGGTCGCCCAGCCGGCGTAGATCGAGCCGATCACGGCGAGGAAGATGATCAGCGGCGGCAGCAGGTCGGGCAGTGCGGCGATCCGCTGCGACCAGTTCGTCACCGTCGGCGTCCCGCCCAGGCTCGGCCGGATGAGGCAGATCGCCAGCACCGTCAGGCTGAACAGCGCCGCCAGGACGATGCCGGGGATGAAGCCCGCGAGATAGAGCTTGGGGATCGATGTGTCGGTGAGCACGCCATAGACGATCATGTTGATCGAGGGCGGGATCAGGATGCCGAGCGTGCCGCCGGCAGCGATCGTGCCCAGGAACAGGCGCTCGGAGTAGCCGCGTTTCTCGACCTCGCCCAGCGCCACGGTGCCGATCGTCGCGGCCGTCGCCACGCTCGAGCCCGAGGTCGCCGCGAACATGGCGCAGGCCGCGATGTTGGAGTGCATCAGCCCGCCCGGCAGCCAGGGCACCCACAGCACCAGCGCGTTGTACATGCGCTCGGCCATGCCCGACGCGCAGCAGGATCTCGCCGAGCAGCACGAAGAACGGGATGGCGACCAGCAGGAAGTTGTTCGACGTGCCCCAGGCGATCTCGCCCATCGCCAGCGACAGCGGCAGCTTGGAATAGATGGCCGACAGGGACAGGCCGAGAATGCCGAGGCCGGCGGCCACCGGCACGGCCAGCGCGAGCAGACCGATCAGGATCGCGAGCGTGACGATCAGCATGTCAGCCGTTGCCCTCGCGCTTCTGGCGAGCCTTCAGGTCGCGGATTTCGTCCTCGACCTCCTCTTCGGCCGATCGCGTGCTGATCAGGCGCGCCGCGCTGCGCAGGTCGCCCGAGGCCATGATCCTGACCGCGTCGACCAGCAGGATCGCGCCGATCGCCACGAAGGCCGCTAGCCCCGCGATCCACAGCACCTGCGGGATCACGGTCGGCGTTTCGAGCGCCGACTGGCTGCGCGAGCCGGATGTCCAGGACTGCGACACGACCCCCAGGCCGTGCCAGGCGGTCATCGCGAAGAAGCCGACGAGCAGGACCAGGGCTGCGAGGTCGAGCGTAAGCCGCAGCTTCTGGGGGAACAGCACGTAGAGCGAATCGATGCGGATATGGGCGCGATCGAGCAAGGCTGCGCCCAGGCCCCAGGTCGTGCCGATGGCGAGCGCGTAGCCCGCCAGCTCGTCGGCGCCGCCGATCGAGCGCGCCAAGAACTTGCGCATCAGCACGTCGACGCCGATCAGCACGGCGGCGAGCAGAACCAGCGCGCCGCCGAACCACAGGCCCCATTGGGCGAAGCGACGCACGCCGCTCATCGGAAGGGCCTCGTCGCTATGGCGTTGGCGCCTTCAGCCCGAGCGCCTTGCCGACCGTCTCGTTCCACTCCTTGGCGCATTCGGCGCCGCAGCGCTTGGCCCAGCCGGCCAGCACGGCGCCCTCGACCAGCTTCTTGTGCGTCTCGGCCTCCTCGGGCTTGACCGGCACGATCGTCATCTTGGCGAGCTTGCCCATGGTGCAGGGCTGCTTGCCGGTGTTGCAGTTGTCGGCCTCGCCGGTGGTCGTCTTGATGGTCGCCCACATCTTGTCCTCGTAGGCCTTGAACTGCTCCGTCAGGAAGGCCTGCGTCTTGGGATCGAGCCGCTTCCAGCTGTCGAGGTTGACCGCCAGCACGTTGATGCTCCAGCCGAGCGACATCGGGTAGATCGACTTGGTGACCTCGGCCCAGCCCGCGGTGTTGCCCGACAGGCTGCCGGTGACCGCGCAATCGACCACGCCGTTGTTCAACGCCGGCACCACTTCGGCGAAGGCCATGCTGACGGCCGTGCCGCCGACACCGCCCAGGAAGTCGCGCATGGTGTTGTTGAACACGCGGATCTTCTTGCCCTTGAAGCTGTCGAGGCCGCCGATCACGTCACGGCACCAGAAGACCTGCGGGGTGTTGCCGCCGAAGGCCAGGAATTTGGCGTTCCAATTTTTCTGCATCTGCCGATCGATCACGGCGCGATAAGCATTACAGGCGGCCCGCGCCTTGTCGGGATCGAGCGTCAGGCCGGCGAGATCGCAGGCCTCGAAGCGCGGATCGTCGCCCGCCATCTTGGAGATGTCCATGGCGGCGAAATCCATCACGCCGAGCTTCAGCAGCCGCAGCATGGTCTTGTCGTCGATGCCCATCTGGTCGAGCGGCGTGACGTCGACGGTGATGGCACCTTTAGATGCCTCGGGAATCGTCTTGCGCCAGAACGGCAGCTCGTCGTGGATCGACACCGGCGTCGGGCTGTTGAGCCCGATCACCTTGAACTGACTCTTTGGCAGGTCCTGTGCCACGGCGGCGGACGCGGCGGCAACCGCCAGAGCCATGCCCGCCAATAACCGGTTCAACATGAGCAACCCCCTTCTTTCGCCGTCGCTTCGTGAAGTCAGCAAAATGCATGCCACCCGAATTTGTGCTCAACTCGACGCTGCTCTCACCGGAACGGAACACACCATGTCGAGCCTGACCCTCACCCAAGCCAACAAGATCATCGAAGTGGCTCTCGCCAAGGCACGCGAGATGAAGATAAGGCCGCTTGCCGTCGCCGTGCTCGACCAGTCGGGTCACGTCAGGTCGCTGCAGCGCGAAGACGGCGCCAGCATGTTCCGCTGCGACATCGCCGTTGGCAAGGCGTATGCCTCGGTCGGCATGGGCGTGGCGAGCCGCACGCTGTTGGCCCGCGCCAAGGAGAACCCGCAGTTCTTCGGCGCGCTTTCGGCGACGGCACAGGGCAAGTTCTTGCCGCAGACCGGCGCGGTGGCGATCAAGGACAAGGACGGCAACGTGCTGGGCGCCGCCGGAGCGAGCGGCGGCACGGGCGACGAGGACGAGGCGGTCTGCATCGCCGGCGTCGAGGCGGCAGGCTTGATGAGCGGGTAATGGGAGCGCGGGCCTCTGGCCCGCTCATGATCATGATGCGGGCCAGAGGCCCGCGCTCCCTTCCGTGACGAGCGCTCCGCTACTCCTCCGGCTCCGTCGTGAATTCCAGCGGATGGCCGTTCTGGCGGCCGGCGTTGGTGCCTTCGGTCGCCTTGCTTTCGGCGATGTCGCGGGTGAAGGCCGCGACGACGCAGGCGCCGCGCTGGTGGGCCGTCATCATGACGCGATGGGCCTGGTCCTCGCTCATATGGAACACCATCATCAACACGGCAGTCACGAACTCGCGCGGCGTGTAGTCGTCGTTGATCAGGATCACCTTGTAGAGGCGCGGCTGCTCAATCTTCGGCTTGGCGATGGTATCGGGTTTGACGTCGATATCGCTCATCGGCCGTCTCCTGGGTCTGTCTCCTCCCGTAGATTTGGCCAGTCCGCTGTGCATTGCAACGGCTCGTGTCGGGCGGTGGCCTTTCAGGTCGGGCGCCCTCGCGGCCTTCGAGGGCAAGCCGCAGGATCGCGCCAGGTCGCGGCATGGAACGGCTTGTCGAGCGCAGGACGCAGGATCGAGCCGGCCACGAAGCTCGTTGGCGTCATCGGTGTAACCCGACATGAAGACGATCCTGATCCGCGGCCAGCGCTGCACCACGGCGGCGGCGAGCGCATCGCCATGCATTCCGCCCGGCATGACGACGTCGGTCAGCATCGGTCAAAGGGAAGCGATGCCGCCTCCAGCACGCCGAGCCCGCAGGACCGGTGCGGCCTCGGTGACGCGATACCCCAGGATGCGGAGCTGCTCGGCGACGGATGCGCGGATGGCGTCGTCCTCGACCAGCAGGAGATCTCCGTGCCATGCGGCGCCGCCGGACGCTCCGACGGCCGCATACCTCGGCCCTCGGCGCGGTTGCGCGGCAGGTTGATGCGGACGGAGGTGCCGCGGCCGACCTCGCTGCTCGATCTTGAAGTGGCCGCCGCGACTGGCGTGACGAAGCCGTAGACCATGCTGAGGCCGAGCCCGGTGCCCTCGCCCGTCTCCTTGGTGGTGAAAAACGGCTCGAAGACCCTGTGCCAGCGACCTCCGGCGCCATGCCGGTGCCGGTGTCGGTGACGGTGATCAGGACATAGTCGCCGGCGACGGCGTCGGGATTGCGCCTGGCATAGTCGGCGTCGAACACGACGTTCCGGTCTCGACCGATGAGCCTGCCGCCCTCCGGCATGGCGTCGCGGGCGTTGATGCAGATGTTGACCAGCGCCGACTGGAGCTGGCCGCGATCGACCTCGACCGGCCAGATGCCGTCGGCAGGCGGCTTTCGATCTGCGACCGCCTCGCCCAGCGCCCGGCGCATCAGTCCCGTCGTCGCCGCCACCAGCTCGTTCACGTCGGTCGATTCCGGGCGCAGCGTCTGGCGGCGCGCAAGGCCAGCAGCTGCCGCGTCAGGTCGGCGCCCGCTGGCGTCGCATTGGCGATACGTCGCTGATCCGCTTGCTGAGGTCCGGCGGCAGCCGCGCATCGTCGGCCAGCTCATCGATGTTGGCCATGATGACCATGAGGATGTTGTTGAAGTCGTGGGCGACGCCGCCGGTGAGGCTGGCCCACCGCCTCCATCTTCTGCGCCTCGCGGAGCTGTGCTCGGTGTGGTCGATGTCGGTCATGTCGCGGCCGACCATGTAGTGGCGGTGATCGACCCCGGACCACATGCCCATCCAGGCCAGCGAGACGAGGCGACCGTCCTTGTGCCGGTGGCGCGATCGGAAATTGGCGGTCTGGCGGCCGCGCCGCACCTGCTTGAATTCCTGCCGGGCCGCTTCCAGATCTTCCGGCGCTATGAAATCCGCAGTGTTACGGCCGATCATCTCCTCGGGAGACCAACCGAGGATCCGGGTGACGCTGGGGCTGACGAGAATGAGCTTGGCACGGCCGTCGGTCACGAAGACCAGGTCCTGCGAGGTCTCGACCAGCCGCTGATTCAGCCGCTCGGCTTCCTTGCGCGCCGTGACATCGATGACGACGGTAAGACGGGCCGGTTCGCCGTCGAAGTCGATGTCGCGACCGTAGCGACTTCGACCTGGAGGATGCGGCCATCCTTGCGGCGATTGTACCACTCGTTCGGCTCGAAGGCCGACGAGCGACCACCCTCGGCGAGCCACTTGCTCAGCCTCTCGGCGCCCTCCGGGCCGCAATGTCGATGGCCGACATCGACAGGAACTCCTCGCGCGTGTAGCCGTACTCGGCGATCGCCGCGTCGTTGACGTCGAGGAACTTCAGCGTCTCGGCGCTGTAGGTCCACACCGGCAATGGCAGGTTGCGGAAGCGATAGCGGAAGCCTTCCTCGCTGCGCGCCAGCCGGGCCTCGCGCTGCCGCGCTTCCGTCACGTCGGAAAAGGTCAGCACACCGCCGCCCTCGGGCAACGGATTGAAGGCGTAGGCAAAGATTCGACCATCACGCCGCGCGCGCTCGCCCGCGAGGCGCTGGCCGGCCTTCATCAAAGCCAGGCGCGAAGCGAACGCCTCTTCCTTGTCCTCGGGATCGAAGTCGCCGCGTTCGGCGAGCCGCCGCAAGAGGTCCGTGTGATCGAGGCCGATCGGATTGCCGACGTCAACGAGCTGCAGCCAGGGGACGACAGGGTGGTTGAGGCGGCAACGCGCAGATCGGCATCGAAGTAGACCACGCCCTGGTCGATGTGCTCCAGCACCGACGCGAGCTTGTGCGCTTCCTGCAAGGCCTCGCGCTCCCGCTGGCGCAGCTCGGTGAGGTCGTGCCCGACGCCGATATAGGCCTGGAAGCGGCCGTCTGCTCCGAAGAAGCGTGCCGTAGATCTTGACCGGCCGCGAGAGCCCCAGGCGTCGACGAGCGTGTGAGGAAGTCGCGGTAGGGACGATGGTTTGCGAGGTCGTCGAGATGGGCGCGCCAGGCCGGAGTGTCGTAATCGGTGCGGGCGATTTCCGCGCGAAGCTTTCCCACAATGGAGGAGACCGGCACACCGAACAATTCGGTGAAGCGATCGGAAAGGAAGGTGACGCGCAACTGCGCATCCATTTCCCACCACCAGTCGGACGCGGTGCTGGCGAGCAGCGAGAACTTGTCAACCACCCCAATTCCGCCTTATTTGTAGGTCCATCACTGAAGAGGCTGACGCGGACTTCTCGGTCAAATGCGCGGGAAATTCCCAAGAAGGCTGCAACGACGCACAGCCAATCCCCCGCTCCTGCAAGACCATGCCCATCGAACGTCGGCAATCGCTAAGTACGGTTCCTTCAGGAACCGGTCGACCAGGCGGTCGGCGCGGCTGCGGTCGGTGAAGGCGAGATGACGCGCGAGGTTGCGCGGCGAGGACGCGAGGTAGAACCGCTCGTACTGCTCGTTGCGGCTGGCCAGCGCGCTGCCGGCGAAGTCCCAGGCCAGCCGGAAGATGCGGATGCGCTCCTCGGCCGGCATGCCCTTGGCGCCCGGCAGGTACTTGTCGATCAGCGGCCGCAGGTCCTTGTCGGCCATCTGCGCGGCGGTCGGCGTGGCGAAGACGTTGTGCGAGCCGATCAGGCGCAGGATCTCGTTCACCCGCGGGAACCACAGCGGCAGGGTGCCGCGCAGCGCATGCAGCGGACCGGTGGCGCGGCGTCCACATGCCGCCCGGCCATTCGCGCGCCTCGGCCTCGGCGGCGACGACGGCGGCGCGCGTGAACTCCGCATAGCTCCAGATCTCGCCGATCATGCGCATGGTCTCGGGATCGGCGGCATTGATGGCGGCCGCCACGCGCAGCGCCAGGCCCCAGGCGAAGTCGAGCTTCACCGAGGCGCGGATCATCGTCTGCTGCTGGATGTTGGGCGGCCAGCTCGTGGTCATCACCGCGTTGTAGGCGGCGAGGTTGCAGTCGATGAACAGACGGTCGCGCGGGATCTCGACGTCGTCGAAGATCACGAAGGCATCCTGCTCGTCGAAGCGGCTCGACAGCGGATGGTCGAAGCGGTTGCGGCGACGCCGAGGCGCTGTCGCGGCACAGGAACTTCAGGCCGGGCGCGCTCATGGGAATGCAGAACGACAGCGCATAGTCGTCGGCGCCGGCGGGCAGCGGCAGCGCCGGATAGACCGCGATCTCGTCGGCGAACGGCGCCAGGGTCGCCAGGATGCGCGCGCCGCGCACGACGATGCCGTGCTCGGTGTCGGCGACCTTGCGCAGGGCATAGGGATTGCCGGCCTGCGGCGCGTCGCCCATCGTCTTGTCGACGGTCGGCTGCACGATGGTGTGGGTGAGCGAGATGTCGTCGCGGCGCAGGAACTTCTGGTAGGCGACCAGCCGTTCGGCGCCGGCCTCGTTGCCATGGTTGCCCCATTCGCCGCGATTGCCGGCGAAGCCCGCGTAGGTGACGTTCATGTAGTCGGGCGTGCGGCCCATCAGGCCGACCGAATACTCGGCGACGCGGCGCAGCGCCTTGCCGCGCGCAGCAGATCCTCGCGCGAGCGCGGGATCATGTGGCTGACCGGGATGGGCTCGCCCGTCTCCTCATCCGGCATCAGCAGGATGTCGGATGCTGGTGATGCAGATCGAAGACCTCGGCCAGCGCGTGAGCGGCGCCGCTGAGCTTGGGATGGCCGACGACGTCCGCTATGCGCTCGCCGTCGACCCAGACCTCGCGGGGCCCCCGCAGGCCCTTCAGGAATTGCTCGCCCGTCCGTGCCGGCATCATTTTCCCCTTATCAGGGTCAGACTTCACCCCACTCGACATGGTCTCCGCAAGCGGCACCCGATCCCGAGGCTCAACCACCAACGTGACGATCTGGCCTTCATTCTGCGCGCCGAAGCGCTTATCTTACGGGCATGACGAAGCTTCTGGAAAAGGCCCTTGAGGCTGCTCGGCGCTTGCCACCGGAAAGTCAGGACGAAATCGCTCTCGGCAATGCTGCCGTTGAGCGGTGGCGAAGACAATCCTGAAGAAGTCGCGCCTGCCCAGCTTTCCGCCGTTCTGGCCGGCCTTGCACAGGCAAAGCGCCGCGAATTTGCCAGTGACGAAGAAATCGATGTGGCTTTTCGCCGCTTCGAGCGATGAAGCTTTACTTCACGCGCCAGGCAAAGGACGACCTCGAAAGCATCGCCGACTACATCCATCAGCAAAATCCTGAAGCGGCGCTTCGGGTACGCGATGCCATCATCGATTCACTGCGTACTCTCGTCCTTTTTCCACGTATCGGGCGAAGGCAGAATGTCTCGGGTGTCAGGAAAATCCTGACCCGCCGTTATCGATATTTCATCTACTACAGTGTCGACGATTTGCCCGAAGAGATCGTGAAAATCCTGACAATCCAGCCTCCGGCCCGCAAACGCCAACACAGCGACGCCTGAGCCCTCACCCCACCGGCATGGTCTCGGCAAGCGGCGGCAGCTTCACCACCTTGGCGTACCAGGCTTCGAGCTTGGGATGGCCGGGGCGCCACGGCTCGTTGGCGTAGCGGAAGTCGAGATAGCCCAGCGCGCAGCCGATGGTGATCTCGCCGATGGTCTTGAGATCGCCCAGGATGCCGGCTTCCTTCTCCAGCTCGGCGAGTGCCTTTTTCACCTTGCCCTGCTGCAGCTCGATATAGCCTTGCGGCCGTCGTCCTGCGGCAGCGCGATCTCGCGGCGGCGCGGCTGGGTGGCGTCGAGGATGCCGTCGCCCAGCGCCTGCTGGGTGATCGCCTTCCAGCGCGCCGGGCCGGCCGCGCGGGAACAGCTTGGGCGCGCTGCCGACGCTGTCGAGATACTCGCAGATCACCGGGCTGTCGTAGAGCGGCGCCGTCGTCGGTGATCAGGGTCGGCACCTTGGAGAGCGGATTGAACTCGAGCAGTGCGGGATCGGTGGTTCCGACCTTCCAGCGCTCGACTGCTTGTCGATGCCGCGGGCAATGGCGCAGGCATTGACCTTGCGGACATACGGGCTGGCGGGCGAATAGGCGAGCTTCATCGGTTTCCTCTGCTTTCAGATTTACGGGATCAGCGCGCACGTTATCGCGCCTGCCAAGCGTAGTGCCATGAGTTTCGGAAGCCTCACGTCAGTTAAGGTAGGTCGCCTTCCCGGTCACATAACCCGACTCGATGTCGGCGGCGAGCGCCGCGGGATCGCGCTGGCGGGGATCGCCATGGCCGCCGCCGCCCGGCGTGCCGAGCGAAACGGTGTCGCCCTTGTTCACGACGTACTGCTTCTTGGGATCGGTCTTCTTGCCGTTGATTAAAAGCTCGCCCGGCGCACCGTCCTTGCCGCCTTCGATGCCGAACGCCGGAAACAGGGTCCGTTCTGCGAGAAACGAGACCGCGATCGGCGTGTCGCTGCGGCTTTCGATCAGGATCTCCTGTCCAAGACCGCCGCGATGGCGGCCGGCGCCGCCCGAATCGGGACGCAGCTTCTTGTGATGGAAGCGCAGCGGCGCGATGTGCTCGCTGATCTCGATCGAGGTCGAGCTGACGTTGGACGGCCAGGAGAGGCATGTCACGCCGTCGCGCCGCGTGTTGCCGCCCATGCCGCCGTTGTAGAAGAACATGTTGGCGTAGGGCTTGCCGCCCCCTTCCCATCATCGCGCACGCCCGACTGGTTCATGCCCCACATCGGCGAGCCGCAGGCCGCCATGACGCGCTCAGGCACGATCTGGCCGAGGCAGCCGAACACCAGCATCGGCACATAGTGCCCGATCAGCATGCGCGAGCCGCCCGGCGCGGGGAACTGCGGGTTGACGATGCAGCCTTCCGGCGCCTTGAGCGTGATCGGCCGCCACGCGCCCTCGTTGTTGGGCAGGTTGGGGCTGGTGCAGACCTTCACCCCGTACATCGCCATGGCGTTGGTGTAGCAAAGCGCGCAATTGATGGCGCGATCGACCTGGGCGTCGGTGCCGGCGAAATCCATCATGATCTCGTCGCCCTTGATGGCGAGCTCCATCCGGAGCGTGATCGGTGTCTCCATCAGGCCGTCGGTCTTGAGCTCGCTCCTGTAGGTGCCGTCGGGCAGTTCGCGGATCGCCGCGCGCATCGCCGTCTCGCAGCGGCCCTGGATCTCGCGCGCGAGGTCGGTGAGATCGGGCAGGCCGTAGCCTTCCATCAGGTTGCGCAGCCGGTCTTCCATCAGGTCGAGCGCCACGACCTGGGCCCACAGGTCGCCCATGGTCTGGTCGGGCGTGCGCACGTTCTTGCGGATGATGGCGACCAGCGTCTCGTCGGTCTTGCCGGCGGCGATCATCTTCATCGGCGGGATTTGCAGCCCCTCCTCGAAGACTTCGCGCGGCTCGGGGCTGCGGATCTTGCCGCCGATGTCAGGCGCGTGCGCTGTCGTGGCGCTGAAGGCGACCAGCCGGCTGTCCAAAAAGATCGGCTTGGCGAGCGTGATGTCCGGCAGATGGCCGGTGCCGAGCCAGATGTCGTTGGTGATCAGCACATCGCCCGGCGCCAGCTGATCGGGCGGAAAGAAGCGCAGGAAATGCTTCACCGTCTCCGGCAAGGTGCCGATGAAGCTCGGGATGCTCTCAGAGGCCTGCACCAGCGACTGGCCCGCGGCATCGGTGATGACGCAGGAGAAGTCGTAGCTCTCGCGCACCAGCGTCGAGAAGCTGGTGCGCACCATGGCGGCCGCCGCCTCGTCGACCATGGAGATCAGGCGCCGCCACAGGAGCTCGAGCTCGATCGGATCGAACTCTCTGGTTTTCTGGGCGACGCCATCAGCCGACCTCCGCCAGGATGGAACCGTCAGGCCAGCAATGGCGCGCCTTGGCGCCGGGACCGACGATGAATGTGCTTTCGTCTTCTTCGAACACGGCCGGGCCGTCGTATGTTGTCGCCGGGCTCTAGGCGCATAGCGATCGAAGACCTTGGCGTCGGAACAATGTCTTGCCGGCGTCGGGGAAGAAGACGTCCCGCGTGCCCTTGAGCGCTGCGGCCGAGAGCATGGCGCGGCAGTTCGAGCGTGCCGCCGCTGCCCGGCATCGGTGCACGTGGCCGACAGGCGCAAGCGCGACGAACTGGATGGCGGCACCCGGCGGCGTGCGGGCGAACAGCGCCTTGTAGGCAGCCTCGAATGCCGTTCTCACGCCGGCTTCGGTGATCGGATCCGGCAGCGCCACCGTGACCTCGCTGCCCTGGCCGATGTAACGCATGTCGGCCAGGCGCCGGACGGTGCGCTGCTCGATGTCGGCGCCGGTAAGCCGCAGGACTTCGACCGACTCCCTCTCCAGGCCGGCGAAGACGCGAGCAGCGGCAGCGAAGTCCGCACCGGCCAGCGCCACGTTGAAGCTCGCCACGCGGTCGACGCGCGCCGGCGCCATCAGCATGCCGATGGTGCTGCCGGCCCCTGCGCCGGGGGGACAGACGACGCGATTGATCCCGAGCTTGCGCGCCACATGCCAGGCGTGCACGGGACCCGCGCCGCCGGTCGCCAGCAGGGCATACTCGGCCGGAATGCGGCCACGCTCGGCGATGGCGACGCGCGCGGCGCCGGCCATGTTCTCGTTGACGACGTCGTGCACGCCGAAGGCGGCGCGACCGGACTCCACGCCCAAGGTTGTCGCAAGCCGACCGAACGCAATGTCGGTCGCGGCGCGATCGATCTTCATGGCGCCGCCCAGGAAGAAGTCGGCGTTGAGATAGCCCAGGGTGAGGTCGGCGTCGGTCACGGTGGCTTCCGTGCCGCCGCGGCCGTAGCAAGCCGGACCCGGCTGCGCGCCGCTGCTCTCGGGCCCGACACTGAGCGTGCCGAGATCGGACTTGCGCGCGATCGAGCCGCCGCCCGCGCCGATCTCGATCAGCTCCACGGTGGCGATCTGGATCGGCAATCCGGAGCCGCGCAGAAAACGCTTTTCGCGCGCCGCTTCAAAACCGTAGGCGACCAGCGGTTCGCCGTCGTCGACCAGGGCGAGCTTGGCGGTCGTGCCGCCCATGTCGAAGGCGAGCACACGCTCCAGCCCGGCATTGCGGCCGAACCAGGCGCCGGCCAACGCGCCCGCCGCCGGGCCGCTTTCCAGCAACTGCACCGGCGCGCGCTTGGCTTCGCTCACATGGGTGAGGCCGCCGTTGGACAGCATGAGGAAGAGGCCGCCCGGGATGCCTTCGGTGCGCAGCGCCTGCTCCAGCCGCTCGAGATAGATCTCCGCCAGCGGCCGGACATAGGCGTTGGTCACCGTCGTGCTGGCGCGCAGGTATTCGCGTATCTCGGGTGCGATGTCGGACGACAGCGAGATCGAGAGGTTCTGGAAGCGCTCGGCGACCGCCGCGCCGATGGCGCGCTCGTGCGCAGGATTAGCGTAGGCGTGCAGGAAGCAGATGGCGAGGCTCTCGACGCCCTGCTTCACCAGATCGGCGACCTCGGCCAGCGCGGCATCGACGTTCAACGGAATCTCGACGGTGCCATCCTGCGCCAGCCGTTCCTGGGCCTCGCGCCGCCACGGCCGCGCCACCAAGGGCTTGGGCATCTCGATGAAGAGGTCGTAGAGCTCGTACTTGCGCTCGCGGCCGATCTCCAGCACGTCGCGGAAGCCCGCGGTCGTGAGCAGGCCGGTCTTGGCGCCCTTGCGCTCGATCAGCGCGTTGGTGAAGAGCGTCGTGGCATGCACCACGCGGCCGACCTGTTCCGGCTTGGCGCCCGCTTTCTCGAGCACACGCCGCGTGCCCTCGATGGCGCCGCGCGCCGGATCGTCGGGCGTGGTGCTCTCCTTCCAGATGACGGCGCGGCCGTCACGCGGGTCGTGGATGACGAGGTCGGTGAAGGTGCCCCCGATGTCGATGCCGAGGGAAAGCGGTGCGGTACTCATTCCGCTTTGATATTGCCCTGCTTCACCACCTTCGCCCAGCGTTCGCGATCCTGCTTGATGTAGGCTGCGAATGCCTCAGGTCCCTGCCCCAAGGCGATCAGGCCTTGCTTGTCGAGCGTTTCCTTGTTCGCGGGATCTGCCATCGCCGCGAGAAACAGCTTGGCCAGCGACTCCTTTATATCGGGTGGCAGTCCGGCCGGCCCCACCAGGCCGAACCAGTTGTTGATGTCGAGGGCCGGAATGTCCTTGGTGAGCAGCGGCAGCTCCGGCGCGAGCGCCGTCGGCCTGCTGGAGGCCAGCGCCAGCACGCGGACCTTGCCGCCGCGCGCCATGCCCATGATTTCCGACACGTTGGCAAAGAAGAGATCGACGTTGCCCGCCGCCACGTCGGCGATCGCCGGCGCGCCGCCGCGATAGGGCACGTGGGTCAATTTCAGCCCGCCCGCTTCCGCCGCCAAAAACTCCGCGCCGAGCTGATTGGTCGAGCCGAGGCCGGTCGAAGCGTAGGTCACCTTGCCCGGGTTGGCCTTGGCGTAGACCACCAGCTCGGGAATGGTCTTGAACGGTGCGTCCATGCGCACGATCAGCGCCATCGGCACGCCGACGAGGTTACAGATCGGCGTCAGCTCCTTGTCGAGGTCGAGCGGGATCTGCGATCCCGGCACAACCGGGCCGACCGCGAGCTGGCCCATGATGCCGATGCCGACCGTGTAGCCGTCGGGCTTGGCCTCGCCGACCTGCTTCAGGGCGATGAAGCCGCCGGCGCCGGTCTTGTTGTCGACGATGACCGGGTAGCCGTGCTGTCGCTGAATGGTATCGGCGGCAATTCGCGCCGAGATATCGGCGGTGCCGCCCGGCGCATAGCCGACCAGGATCTTGATCGGCTGCTTGGGCACCCATTGTGCAAGGGCCGGCGCAGCAGCCAGCAGCAACGGAGCGGCGAGAAGATTTCGACGCAACATAAGCACCCCCTTTTTCGGCGATTGCAGCCAGGACCATCGAGCAAGACCCGCGCCGGCCACAGCCGTCCCGCGCTGACTTTAGCATCGCCGAACGCGGAACGCGCATCCGCAACGCGACCTGCCGCGGGCAAGTTTGTCTGTGGTTTCGCCGAGCGCTTCCGCTAAGGTGCTCACCGTCAGCTCAAGCAAGAACAAAGCCAGGGGTGGTCTTGTGGTCAGGCGTTCGGGGGAGCGTGCCGGTCTCAACGCGAACGGAATCGTTCGCATCGTCCTAATCTCTGCCTTCGTCGTCGCCCTGCTGCTGGGCACGGTGGGCTGTTACCTGGTGCTGCATGACCGCGCCATCCAGCGCCAAACGATCGAAGCCGGCCGCCTGCTGACGACGGCAACGGCCATCCGCAGCTACACCGACACCAACGTGGCGCCGAGCCTGAAGGCCGCCAGTCCCGACTCGTTTCATGTCGAGACCGTGCCGGCCTTCGCCGCTCAGACCGTCTATCGCACGGTGCAGGGCAGCTATCCGGGCTACACGTACCGCGAGCCGGCGCTGAAGCCGACCAATCCCAGCGACCTGCCGACGCCGTTCGAGGTCGGCCTCATCAACAAATTCCGCGCCGATCCCCAGCTCAAGGAGCTGACCGGCGTGCGCGACGAGGGTGACGGCCGCGTCTACTACGTCGCCCGCCCGATCGTGGCCCACGACGCCTGCCTTGCCTGCCACGACACGCCGCAGCGCGCGCCGGCGGGCATGGTCGCCAAGTACGGGCCGGTGAACGGCTTCGGCTGGAAGGCGAACGAGGTCGTCGCCATCCAGTCCCTCACCGTGCCAGCGGCCGAGGAGCTGAAGGAGACTGGCGAGCTGGCGTTGATCCTGGGCGGCGGCCTGCTCGTGGTGTTCATCGCTGTGTACTTCGCGCTCACGATCTCGATCGATTCGCTGGTCGTGCGGCCGCTCACCACCCTGGCTGCGGCCGCCGACCGGGCGAGCCGCGACGGCACGCGCGCCGAGCTGCCGACGTCCGGCGCACGCGAGGTCCGCGAGCTTTCCGCCGCCATCGAGCGCCTGCGGCGGAGCCTGTCGAAAGCCATGAAGCGGCTGCCGGCGGAAGATCCCGCCCACAAGGCCTAGCGCCGTGCCGCGCCTGTTTGTCGACCTGCTGCTGGCCGTCGTGACGGTCCTGCTGTGGATCGCCACCGACTTTGCCCAGTCGCACCGCGTCTTTGGCGCCGGCAGCCTGCCGACGGCGCTGCATATCGCCGCTACCCTGGCCACGGTGGCGCTGTTCGTCACGATCGTCAGCCAGATCGTGCTGCGGCTCGGCTTCGCGCGCCTGTTCCAGGCCGAGCCGACCGAACTGCAGCGTGGGCTCGTGGTGTCGGCGCTGGCCTTCGCGGCGATCGCGGTGGCGCTCGCCTATTTCGGCTTCGACTTCAGCAGCGTTCTGGTGTTCAGCGCGCTGATCACCGCCATCATCGGGCTGAGCGTCCAACCGGTCCTGGGCAGCCTGATCTCGGGCCTCGCCGCCGAGCGCGTGATCGGCCTCGGCGACGGCGTGCTGCTCGGCAACGAATCGCTCGAAGTGACGGCGCTGCGCTGGCGCTCCGTCGTCGCCCGCCGTGCCGACGGCAGCACGGTCGTGCTGCCTAATGCGCGCCTGGTCGAGAACACCATGGAGATCGCCCCGCGCGAGAGCGCCGCCCGGGCCGAGGCCCGCTTCGACGTCTCATCAGGCGTGCCGCCCCACCGGCTGCAGCGGCTGGTCGCAGACTTGATCGCCGACTTTCCCGATGTCGACCGCTCGCGGCCGGTGCGCCTGATACCGGTGAACATCGATCGCGTGCAGCCTTACGAGACCGTTCATGGCGACGACGCCACGGCGGTGCGCTATCGCGCGACCTTCTGGGTGCGCCACTTCCTGCAGCGCGCCGACGCCGAAGGGCGGCTGCTGCGACGCCTGTGGTACGGCCTGCGACGCGAAGGCCTGGTGCCGGCCGGCGGAGAGACGCGCCTGTCGCCCGCCGCGGTGACCGCGGCCTTGCGGCAGCTCGACAATCAGGCCGCCCTGGGTTTCGCCAGCCTGCCGGTCGGCGCCGATACGCTGATCGAGGCTGGCCGTGCCCTGCTCTACGACGATGGCGAGCGCATCGGCCTGCCGGCGGAACTCGACGGGCAGTTCTGCTTGCTTCTCGAGGGACGCCTGGCCGACGACATCGGCAGCAGACACGCCGGTCATGGCCTTTCGCGCGAGGCCTCGTTGGCGCGGCTCAAGCAACTCTTGGCCAATCACATCGGGCCGTTTGCCGCTTACGCCGTCGACCAGGCCGCGCGCGGTGACGCCAGCCTCGCCTCGATCTGCGCCACGGTGGCCGACGAGATCGAAGACGAAAGCCCGCGCCGCTCCTTCCTGGCGTCGGCTGACCTGCCCACCGAGCAGACATACGGACCTGGCCTGCTGTTCCGCACCCGCAGCGACGGCGGACGCGTGCTGTCGCAGCGGCCGCTCAGCGCTGTGGATCACGCCCTGATCCTGGTGGCGCCCGACTGGGCGTTTCGCAATGAGCTTCCTCAAGGCGCAGCCGCAACGCGCTGAGGCGCGAAGCCTCTGGCCATCATTGCACGCGCTGTGTCATCCTCGCAAAGTTGTCAGACAAATTAAGTTCGGGAGTAGCGCTCATGACCGTCATCACCCGCCGTTCGCTTGCCTTGATCGCCGCGGGCGTTGCCTTTTCCACCGGGGTCGCCCAGGCCGCCTGGCCAGAGCGTCCGATCACGCTGATCGTGCCGTGGGGCGCCGGCGGCGGCACCGACGCCACTGCGCGCATCATCGGCAGTCTGCTCGAGAAGGAGTTGAAGCAGCCGGTCAACGTCGTGAACCGCACCGGCGGCTCGGGCGTGGTCGGCCATCAGGCGATCGCGAGCGCCCCCGCCGACGGCTACACGATCGGCATGGCCACGGTCGAGATCGGCATGATGCACTGGCAGGGCCTCACCGAGCTCAAGGGCTCGTCCTACACGCCGATCGCGCTGGTCAATGCCGACCCGGCCGGCCTGCAAGTGCGCGCCGATTCGCCCTACAAGACTGCCAAGGACCTGGTCGATGCGATCAAGGCCAATCCCGGCAAGCTGAAGTCGAGCGGCACCGGCCAGGGCGGCATCTGGCACCTCGCCATCGCCGGCATGTTGCAGTCGCTCAAGGTCGATCCGGCGGCGGCGCCGTGGGTGCCGTCGAACGGCGCGGCGCCCGGCCTGCAGGACCTCGTGGCCGGCGGCATCGAGATCGTGCCCTGCTCGCTGCCGGAAGCGCGCTCGCTGATCGACTCCGGCAAGGTGCGCAGCCTCGCCATCATGGATGCCAAGCCGGCCGCGCTCTATCCCAACGTGCCGACGCTGAAGGACGCGACCGGCAGCGACTGGACGCTGGCGGCATGGCGCGGGATCGTGGCGCCCAAGGGCCTGCCCAAGGACATCAGCGACAAGCTGCTGGCGGCGCTTGAGAAAGTGCACAAGAGTGCCGAGTTCAACGACTTCATGAAGCAGCGCGGCTTCGGCGTCATCTGGGCGCCGTCGGCCGAATTCGCCACCTTCATGACGAAGTCGGACGCCGACCTCGGTGCGGTGATGAAAGCCGTCGGCATCGCCAAGTAATGCGATGAAGGTCGACGACACAGTCCTGGGAGCGCTGTTTGCGCTTCTGGGCGCGGTAGTGCTCTGGCACGTCCAAAGCTTTCCGGTGATCCCCGGCCAGAAGTTCGGTGCGGCGCTGTTTCCCGGTGTCATTTCGGCCGGCCTGATGATCTGCGGGCTGCTGCTCCTGGTGCGCGGCGTGCGCCGGCGCGTCCCAGGCGGCCGCTGGCTGGCGTTCGACGACTGGGCACGTGATCCGCTGACCGTCATCCGCTTCCTGAGCGTGCCGGCCGGCATCCTGTTCTACGTGTTGACCAGCGACCTGCTCGGTTTCCACATCGCCGCGGGACTGGCCATGATGGGCTGGCTGCTGGTGTTCGGCATGAAGCCCCTGCCTGCGCTGGCGATCGCGATCTTCTTTCCTGCCGTGATGCATCTTGCATTCTACAAATTGCTGCGCGTGCCGCTGCCCTGGGGCCTGTTGCAGAGCGTGGTGTTCCCATGACCCCGGAGGTACTGGCCCAATCCTTCGCCCTGGTCTTCGATCCGTATGTGCTGTGGGTCGTCGCCGCCTCGGCGGCATTCGGCCTGTTCGTCGGCGCCGTGCCCGGCCTCACCGCCACCATGGCGACGGCGCTCCTGGTGCCCGCCACTTTCTTCATGCCGCCGATCCCGGCCATCGCCTCGATGGTGACGGCGACGGCCATGGCGATCTTCGCCGGCGACATTCCGAGCTGCCTGCTGCGCATCCCCGGCACGCCCGCCTCGGCCGCCTATACCGACGAGGCCTATGCGCTGACACGTAAGGGCCAGGGCGAGCTGTCGCTCGGCGCCGGCCTGGTCTTCTCGGTCATCGGCGGCCTGTTCGGCACGCTGGTGCTGATCCTGGCGGCGCCGATGCTGGCCGAGTTCGCGCTGCGCTTCAGTTCGTTCGAATATTTCTGGCTGACCCTGCTCGGCCTGTCCTGCGCCGTCTTCATCGCCCAGGGCGACAAGCTCAAGGGCATGATCTCGCTGCTGATCGGCCTGCTGGTGGCGACCGTCGGCCTCGACAATCCAGCGGCCTTCCCGCGCTTCACCTTCGGCCTGCCCGAGTTGATGGGCGGCGCCGAGCTGATCCCCATCATGGTGGGCATGTTCGCCGTATCCGAAGTGATGCGCTCGACGATCACCGTGGCGGCGCCACTGGAGACGGCGCAGACGGCGATCGGCAATGTCTTCCGCGGCATGTGGGCGCTCCTGAAGAAGTATCCCCTGCAGACGCTGCGGGGTAGCCTGCTGGGCACGCTGATCGGCGCCCTGCCCGGCGCCGGGGCCGACATCGCGGCCTGGATGTCCTACGCCATGAGCAAGAAGTTCTCGAAGGAACCGGAGAAGTTCGGCACCGGCCATCTCGAGGGCATCGTCGAATCAGGCGCCGCCAACAACAGTGCGCTGGCCGGCGCGTGGATCCCGGCCATGGTGTTCGGCATCCCGGGCGATTCGATTACGGCCATCGTGATCGGCGTGCTCTACATGAAGAACCTCAACCCCGGACCGACACTGTTCGTCGACAACGCACCGGCCGTCTACGCGGTGTTCCTGCTGTTCATCCTGGCCAACCTGCTGATGCTTCCGTTCGGCTGGGCAGCGATCAAGAGCTTCAAGCAGATCCTGCGCATGCCGCGCAAGGCGCTGCTGCCGTGCATCCTGATCTTCTGCATCCTGGGCGCCTTCGCCATCAACAACTCGGTGATCGGCATCGCCATGATGCTGGGCTTCGGCGTGCTCGCCTGGTTCATGGAGGAGAACGGCATTCCGGTCGCACCCGCCATCCTCGGCATGGTGCTGGGCACGCTGCTCGAAGAGCATTTCGTCACCTCGATGATCAAGTCGGAGGGCCGAATCGGCGCGTTCTTCGACCGACCGATCGCCGGCACGTTGGGTGTCATGATGATCGCCCTGCTCGTCGTCCCGCCCGCGCTGCGATTGCTGCGACGAACACGCCCGGCTTGAGCCGACGGGTTCTTGCGCTAGTCTCCGCGCGCCATGCCGCTTGCCCATCCCGCCGCCGACGTCTGGACGCTGCTCGCCGACGTCGCCGATGCAACACCCGACGCGCCCGCCTTCATCCATGGCGAGCGGCGCCTGAGCTTTGCCGAGTTGCTCGATTGCTCGGCGCGCGCGGCGCAAGGCCTCAGCGATCTCGGCGTCGGACCGGGCGATCGCGTGGCGCTGTGGCTGCCCAACATCCCGGCTTATCCGATCCTCTATTTCGCCTGCGCGCGGCTTGGCGCCATCGCCGTCGCGGTCAACACCCGCTATCGCGCCGTCGAGGTCGCCGATATCGTCGGCCGCTCCGGCGCCAAGGTGCTGGCCTGCGCGCCGGCCTTCCGCCGCATCGACTTCCTGTCGATCCTGGCCGGCATCGCGCCCGACGCGCTCGACCGGCTTTCCGCCATCGTCACCGTCGGCGAGACGCCCGAGCCGGTGCCGCCCGCCATCGCGCATCGAAGGCGCGTGCCTTTCGATCGCCTGCTGTCGCGCCCGCCGCTTGCCGGCAATCACGCCTCGGCCCGCGCGTCCTGCAACATCTTCACGACCTCGGGCACGACCAGCTCGCCCAAGTTCGTGTTGCACCGCCAGGGCGCGATTGCCGGCCACGCCCAGCAGGTGGCGCGCACCTTCGGCTTCACCGCGCCCGAGACGCTGTCGCTTGCGATCCTGCCGATGTGCGGCGTGTTCGGCTTCAACCAGATCCTGGCAACGCTTGCCGCCGGACGGCCAAGCGTGCTGGTCGAATCCTACGAGATCGAGGAGATCGCCCGGCTGATCACACAGCACAAGCCGACCACCATGTTCGGCAGCGACGACATGTACCAGCGCCTGCTCGATCTCATGCCGGGTCGCTGGCCGTTCCGTTCGATCAAGTGGGCGGGCTATGCCGCCTTCAACGCATCGCTGGAAGACCTGCCCGAGCGCGCGCAGCCGCGCGGCCTCAGGCTGGTTGGGCTCTACGGCATGAGCGAGGTTCAGGCGCTCTATGCCCGCCAGCCGCTCGGCCTGGCCGTTCGCAAGCGCAAGGCGGGCGGCGGCGTGCCGGTGTCGCGGCTCGCCCATGTGCGCGTGCGCGATCCGGAGACTGGCGAGCTTTTGGGGCCGGGACAGCCCGGCGCGCTGGAGATGGCCGGTCCGTCGCTGATGGTGGGCTACTACGGCAACGAGCAGGCAACCGCGGCGGCGATGACGTCGGACGGCTATGTCCGCACCGGCGACCTCGGCCAGCTCGACGGCCGCGGCGGCTTCACCTTCCTCAGCCGCATGGGCGACGTGCTGCGGCTCTCCGGCTTCCTGGTCAATCCGCTGGAAATCGAGATGCACATCCAGAAGGTGCCGGGCATCACGGGCTGCCAGACCGTGGCCGTGCCGCGGCCCGAGGGCGTGCGCGCCATAGCCTTCGTCATGCTGGAGCCCGGTGCCGTGCTCGACGAGGCCGCGACCATCGCCCACTGCAGGCACGGGCTCGCCAACTACAAGGTGCCGATGCGCATCTTCCCGATCGACGACTTCCCCAAGACGCCCTCGCCCAACGGCTTCAAGATCCAGCGCACCAAGCTCCGCGAGATAGCCGAGGCGCTCCTGTCATCCTGAGCGCAGCGAAGGATCTCATGCCAGTTGCAAGCGGCGATGAGGTCCTTCGCTGCGCTCAGGACGACAGTTACCAGAGCTGCTTGCTCGCGATCGCCGCACCCTGCGCCAGCGTCTCGAGCTTGGCCCAGGCGATGTCACGGTGCACGCGCCCGCCAAGACCACAGTCGGTCGAGGCGATGACGCGTTCGCGGCCGACCAGCTTGGCGAAGCGGCCGATGCGCTCGGCGACCAGCTCGGGATGCTCGACCACGTTGGTGGCGTGGCTCACCACGCCGGGCAGGATCAGCTTGTCGTCGGGCAGCTTCGCGTCCTGCCACACCGCCCATTCATGCTCATGGCGCACGTTGCCCGCCTCGAACGAGTAGGCGCCGGCGTTGATCTCGAGCATGGGCGCCACGATCTCGCGCATCGGGATGTCGGTCGTGTGCGGGCCATGCCAGCTGCCCCAGCAGAGATGGAAGCGGATGCGGTCCTGCGGCAGGCCGCGCAGCGCATGGTTCAGCGCCTCGATCTTCGGCGCCGTGAACTTGCGGTAGTCCTCGGCCGTCGGCTCGGGATTGATCTGGTCGAAGTTCTCGGCGATCGCCGGGTCGTCGATCTGCAGCACCAGGCCGGCCTCGATGATTGCCTTGTATTCCTCGCGCATGGCGTCGGCGCAGGCGAAGACGAACTCGTCGTCGCTCTTGTAATGGCGATTGCCGATGCGCGCGCAGCTCGCCGGCCCGATCGAGGTCATGAACCCCTCGCTGACACCGTTGGCCGCAAGCGCCGCCTTGAAGTTCACGATGTCGGCGGCGATGGCCTCCTTGCCGGTATAGCGGACCGGCTCGACGCAGAACGGCCAGTTCATCGGGCGCGGGCCCGTCGTTATTCCCGAATCGGGGTCCGAATAGGCGGCGGCGAAACGCGCGCGATCGCGTCGGTCGGCGAAGGTCGACAGCACCGTGTTGCCCGCCGTCGACCGGTGGGTCGGCAGTGTGTCGCGATCTATATCCTCGATCTTCAGTCCGCCCAACCGCGTGAAGGAATAGCTCCACCAGGCGCGGTAGTTGACCTTCGAGCCCATCGACTTGCCGTACTCGCCGTCGCCCGGCACCGAGATGCCGGCCTCGACCTGGCGGCGCACGACGTCGGCCACGCCCTGGCGCAGCTTGGCCTGGAAGGTCGCCTCGTCCGCCTTGCCCGCTTCATGCTCGGCGTTGGCGGCGATGAGATCGTCGGGCCGCGGCAGGCTGCCGGCGTGGCTGGTCAGGATGCGATCGCTGCTCTTCTTCATGGTCAACGTCCCTTGAACTTGGCCGGCTTGCGCTTCTCGGCGAAGGCGCGCGCAGCTTCCTGGAAATCCTCGCTGAGATAAAGCTTCTCGGGCGCGCCCATGAACATCACCTCCCGGCTCAGGCGATCCATGTAGTGGCGCCGCATGCGCACCGTCGAGCGCACGCTGAGCGGCGGATTTTTCAGCACCTGTCCGGCAAGCTCGCGCGCCACTTCGAGATATTTGCCCGTGGGCGCAACGCGGTTGATCAGGTTGGCCTTGTGGGCTTCCTCGGCGGTGAAGAAGCGCCCGGTGAGGGCCGCCTCCATGGTGAAGGCGCCGCCGCCGCGATAGTGCATCAGCGCCCAGTACTTGCCCGCCCCCAGGCCGCGCGAGGTCTCGGTGACCTGGAACTGCGTGCCTTCCTCGGCGACGATCAGGTCGCACTCCAGCACGATGCCGACCGAGAGGCCGAGCACATAGCCGTGCGCCGCGGCAATCACCGGCTTCCAGTTCACTGCCTTGGTCAGAAGGTCGGACGAATGCGTGCCGCGGCCCTGCGGCCCGCCGAGCTTCAGGAACTCCTCGCGGCTGCGCAACTGGCGCTGCTGCACGTCGGCGCCGCTCGAGAAGGCGCGGCCGTTGCCGCACAGGATGGCGATGTGCGCCTCGTCGTCGGTATCGAAGCGATGCAGCGCATCGCCCAGCAGGCCGACCAGCTCGTCGCTGAAAGCATTAAGCTTGTCGGGACGGTTCAGCGTCAGCGTCACGATCTGGCCGTCCCGTTCGTAGTTTACCAGCGCCATGTTTCCACCCTTTGCAGTCGCTTATTGAATGCCATGGTGCCATGCTTGCAGGCAAATTTGGAGGAAACCGCGAGAGGAGTTGCGGCAAATGGCCAAGCGCAAGAGCATCAACTATCCCGGGTTCAAGCACGAGAACCCGATCCCCAACGCCAGCCGCGTCGGCAACATCCTGATGTCGAGCATCATCAGCGGCCGCGATCCGCAGACCAGCCAAATGCCGCCCGAACTCGATGCGCAGGTCACCAACATCTTCAAGCAGATCAAGCTCTGCGTCGAAGCGGCCGGCGGCACGGTCGACGACATCATCAAGGTGAACTTCTGGATGAAGGACCCGGCGACCGGCCGCAAGGCGCTGAACGGCGAATGGTCGGCGATGTTCCCGGACCCCGAATCGCGCCCCGCCCGTCACACGCTCGCGCTGCCCGCCAACGCCGCCAACCACGTGACCTGCGACTTCACGGCGGTGATCGGCGGTTAGCGACGGGTGTCATCCCGAGCGAAGCGAGGGACCTTTAAGGCAACAGGAAAGGTCCCTCGCTACGCTCGGGATGACAGCATTCGCTAGGTACGACTTCGAGAAATAACGACTATCGCCCCGGCAGCCTGAGATCCGCCACCCCTGATCCGACGAATGTCTGCGGCAGGGACGGGCGGCGGATGCCCATCTTGCGCTCGAGGTTCTCGACGCAGGTGCGGGTCGTCGCCGCGAGCTGCTGCCAGGTCGCCGCGCCGTCGAACTGCTGCAGCAGGCACTGGTCATAATAGGTGTACTGATCGCTGGCGCCGCAGCCGAAGCTCGCGCGGTCCGATGCCGCCGCCGTCAGCACGATGCGGTTGGGCTGGCGCATGCCGGACGTGAGAAAAACTCCGCTGTGGCAGGCCGACACCACGACGACGGTCGGCCGTGCGCCGCAACCGGCATCGAGCGCATTGTCGAGTGTGCCCGGGCTCACCGTGCCGCGCGCCTGCTTCAGCACGAAGCCGCTTTCGTCGCCGTGGCTGGTGATGAAGGCCAGGCAGGCCTCGCCCCCGGCGGTGCGCAGCGCGCTCGACACGTTCGCCGCCGTGGCGACGGGCAGCGACGGGTTCGCTCCCGGATCTGAGGTCAGCGCGCGGATGTCACGCACGCCGCGCGCTACAAGCTTGGCGCGCATTGCCTCGACGCCGTTGTCGAAGGCCGGACTATTGTTGTCGCCGGCGATCAGCACGACGCGCCAGCGGTCGGCCGGCACCACGCCGTCCGAGAGTATCGCCATCTGCTGCGAGGCGCGCGCCGAGGGCGGCGGCGCCGCCGCCTGCTCAGGCGTACAAGCGGTTGCGAACAGAACAACGACCAGAAGCGCTTTCAGGCGCACGGACATCTGACACCCGTGGAAAAGGTCACTGCGGCTTGGCACCCACCGCTCGGAGCGCCATGTCGGCATAGAGCTTGGCCATCTGCTCCTCGCTGAAGGCACCACCGGGACCGTACCACATAGAGACGTGGGTGCACTGGTCGAGCATTGCCATGGCCATCGCCTTGAGATCGCGCCGGCCATCGATCTGCGGCGGGTCGAACAGGCCGCGCTCGACGCCTTCGTTCAGGATGGTCACCAGGATATCGCGGATGGCGCGCCGGCTGCGGCGGATGTCGGCGACGCGCTCCGCGCCCAGCCAGCTGATCTCGCGGTTGGCGACCAGCGCCTCGACCCTGAGCCGGCAATGGCGCACGACGTAGACGCGCACGAAGGCCGCCAGCTTGGCGCGCGGGTCATCACCCGCTCCGCCCACGGCCTGTTGGCACTGCCGCTCGAGCTCGCCCTGGGTCGAGGCGATGATGTCATGCAGCAGCTCGTCCTTGGACTTGAAGTGGTTGTAGAGCGCGCCCTGCGTCAGCCCGCAGGCCTTCATGATGTCGCGCACCGTCACCACCGGATAGCCGCGCTCGGCGAACTGGGTGAAGGCGGCGGCGCGGATCGCCTCGACCGGCGGCCGCGGATCGCGCTCCGCAATAGCAGCCGGCGTCTCGACGGCGCGCACGGGTTTGCGCTTGCTCATCGTGCGCCTCCGGCCATGCCGTCGACGATCTGCCAGGCCAGGTCAGCCGCCGGCCGCACCAGCTTGCCCAACTCTGCGGCGCGCATGTTGGACGCGGTGCCGTCGAGCGCTCGGGCATAGACGCCCTGGCGGATGCACGACACGCGGAACAGATTGTAGGCCATGTAGAATTCCCAGAGCGCCGGATCGGGCAGCGGACGTTTCGCGAGCTCGCAGTAGTAGGCCACCATCTCCTGCTCGGTCGGCAGGCCAAGTGCCGCAAGGTCATGTCCCTTGAGCCCGCCCCAGTCCTTGGGCGTGCGCCATAGCATGCACAGATAGGACAGCTCGGCCAGCGGATCGCCGAGCGTGGAAATCTCCCAGTCGATGATGCCGAGAACGCGCGGCTCGGTCGGATGAAAGATCATGTTGTCCAGGCGATAGTCGCCGTGCACCAGCACGGTCTCGTCGTTGGCCGGCAGATGCGCCGGCAGCCAGTCGAGCAAGCGGTCCATGGAGTCGATCTTTTCAGTCTCCGACGCCTTGTACTGCTTGCCCCAGCGCGAGATCTGGCGTGCCACGTAGCTGCCCGGCCGGCCGAAGTCGGCAAGGCCGAGAGCCACGTAGTCGACCGCGTGGAGTCGAACCAGGGTCTCGAACTTGGCGCGATGGATGGCGAGCCGCGCCTCCTTGGGCAGCTCCGGCAGCAGCGGGTCCCACAGCACCCGGCCGTCGCAATACTCCATGACATAGAAGGCCGTGCCGACCACGCTCTCGTCCTCGCACAGGGCATAGGCACGCGGCGTCGGCACGTCGGTCTTGTTGAGCGCAGAGATGACCCTGAACTCCCGGTCCACGGCATGGGCCGAGGGCAACAGCTTGCCGGGCGGCTTGCGCCGCAGCACGTAGCGGCGGCCGGCGCCATCGGTCAGCCGGTAGGTCGGGTTGGACTGGCCGCCCTTGAACTGCTCGGCCTTCAACGGCGGCACGAAGCCCTCGACATGGGCCGTCATGAACCGGGCGAGCGACCGCTCGTCGAAACGGTGCTTCTCCTGCACCTCCATCGTGCCGGTATATTCAGCCCCTTTACGCGCCACCCGAAGCCCCTGAACGGCCATTCACATTGGCCAGGAGTTTGCTCGCGCCTCCCAACGCATGCAACCTCGACCAACGAGTAGTTTTTGGCTCATCTGCCGTTGTTTTATCCCTCGGACGTCTGGCTCGTCGGCGTGGCCGCGGCAGCACCGATGAGGCTGCTCGCCGGCGGCGGCGTCGCCGTGGTCCGTCCTCATCCAGGTTTCGACCTCACTGGCGGCCGTGATCGCGACGTCCGCGCCCTGACCTTTGCCTTGAAGTTGGGCACCGGTGACCGGCCCGTGATCTGTCAGGCGCGATCGGTGTTCTTCCTGGCGCACGACCTTGGCGCGTCCGGTAGGCGACGTCATCCGGTCATGCCTTACAGCGCTCTCGCTGCCTGCGCTCTTTGTCGCGGCCGCTTTCGCGCGCTGGTCGGCGCGCGCTGCTGCAGCGCGCCTGAAATGGCGCTTGGGCAAGAGCGCGAAATTGTGGTTATTTAGCGCTTGAGCTGGCCTTGGGTTGGGCCCAACAACACGACGTTTTTTTGAGACAAGAGTGCTGGGGAGGCATCGTTGATTCGATTCCTGAGCAAGGACCTACTGTCCGGGCTGATGTTCATCGTCTTCGGACTGGCGGCGCTGTACTTCGGTCAGAAGCTGGCGCTGGGAACGCCGGTCCGCATGGGACCGGGCTACGTGCCGCGCATGCTGTCCTTCATCCTGCTGAGCCTCGGCAGCATCATCGTGCTGGCGACGCTGTACCGCACCGCCGACCGCGCGGAAAAGGAGCGCTATTGGATCCCGGTGGCGGGTCTCACGGTCGCCGTCTTCGCCTTCTCGATGATCCCCTGGGGTGCGAACTTCATCGCCACCAATATTCTGGGACCGGCCAACCAGGCCGCCTTCAAGACCATGACGATCCCGTTCATGGTCTCGGCCCTCCTGGTGATCGACGTCATCATCCTGATGGTCCTGGTCTCGTTCTTCGGCCGGCCCAGGGTGGAGGTGGACGATTTGGTGGAAGCGCCCAAGTGGAAGCCGATCACCATGGTGACGATCGGCATCGTCTGCTTTGCCCTGCTGTTCGAACGGGCCGGCCTGTTGCCTGCATTGGCCGTGATCGTCTTTATTGCCTCGCTGGGCGGCGAGGAATTCAAGCTCACCGAGGTCATCGGCAACATGGTGGCGCTGGCGGTGCTGTGCACCTTGGTTTTCAAGGTCGGATTGGGCATGAACATCTACATCGTGCGCGGGATTTGGTGACATGGACCTTCTGAACAATCTCGCGCTCGGCCTGAGCGTCGCCGTCTCCTTCCAGAACCTCACCTACGCGTTGCTGGGCTGCATGCTCGGCACGCTGATCGGCGTGCTGCCCGGCATCGGTCCGGTGGCGACCATCGCCATGCTGTTGCCGATCACCTTCCACCTGCCGCCGACGGCCTCGCTGATCATGCTGGCCGGCATCTACTACGGCGCCTCCTACGGTGGCTCGACGACGTCGATCCTGGTTAACCTGCCGGGTGAATCGGCGTCGGTGGTGACCTGTCTCGACGGCTACCAGATGGCGCGCAACGGCCGCGCCGGGGCGGCGCTGTCGATCTCGGCCGTCGGCTCGTTCTTCGCCGGCACCGTCGGCACGCTGATCATCGTGCTGTTTGCCGAGCCGCTGACGCGCATGGCCCAGAAGTTCGGCCCGGCCGACTACTGCTCGCTGATGGCGCTCGGCCTCGTCGCCGCCGTCGTGCTGGCCAGCGGCTCGGTCATCAAGGCGATCGCCATGGTGTTCCTCGGCCTGCTGTTCGGCCTGGTCGGCACCGACGTCAACACCGGCGCCCAGCGCTTCACCTTCGACATCCCCGAGCTGTCGGACGGCATCGACTTCGCGCCCATCGCCATGGGCCTGTTCGGCATCGCCGAGATCGTCGTCAACTTGGAACGACATCTGACGCGCAGCGGCGGCACGATCAAGGTCGGCTCGCTGTGGCCGACGCGCGAGGAGGTGCGGCGCGCCTGGCCTGCCGCATTGCGCGGCACGTTGCTGGGCGCAACGCTCGGCGTGCTGCCCGGCGGCGGCCCGACGCTCGGCGCCTTCTCGTCCTACACGCTGGAAAAGAAGATCTCCAAGAACCCTGAGAAGTTCGGCAAGGGTGCGGTGGAAGGCGTCGCCTCGCCCGAGGCGGCCAACAACGCCGCGGCGCAGACTTCGTTCATTCCCATGCTGACCTTGGGCATCCCGTCCAACGCGGTGATGGCGCTGATGGTCGGTGCCATGATCATCCAGGGCATCCAGCCGGGCCCCGAGGTCATGACCAAGAAGCCCGACCTCTTCTGGGGCATGATAGCCTCGATGTGGATCGGCAACCTCATGCTGGTCGTCATCAACCTGCCGATGATCGGCATCTGGGTGAAACTGCTGACGGTCCCGTACCGCTTCCTCGCCCCGGCGATCCTGCTGTTCTGCTGCATCGGCGCCTACAGCCTGCAGAACAGTACGTTCCACGTCCTGATGGTCGCAATCTTCGGGGTGCTGGGCTACGTGTTCGTGCGGCTGGGCTGCGAGGGCGCCCCGTTCCTGCTGGGCCTGGTGCTGGGCCCCCAGATGGAGGAGTACTTCCGCCGTGCCATGCTGCTATCGCGTGGCGATCCGATGGTGTTCATCGAGCGGCCGATCAGTCTCGGCCTCTTGATCACCACCGCACTCCTGCTCATCCTGATGGCCCTGCCCAGCATCAAGAAGGCACGCCAGGAGGCCTTCCAGGAAGAGGGCTGACGCCCGAAGGAGCCGCCATGTCCGACTTGCCCAAGCGCGTGCTGATCGCTGAGGAAGGCCCTCGCGAGGGCTTCCAGTCGGAGAAGAAGATGATCCCGGTGGCCGACAAGGTGCGTCTCATCGAGGCGCTGGCGGACACCGGGCTGAGCCACATCGCCTGCGTCTCCTACGTGAACCCCAAGCGCGTGCCGACCATGGCCGACGCCGAGGAAGTCGCGTCCAAGATCCGCCAGAAGCCCGGCATTGAGTACAGCGCCCTGTGGCTGAACCAGCAGGGCCTCGAGCGCGCCCTGCGCGGGCCGCTGCATGTCGACGGCGGCGTGCGCGTCACCGCCTCCGACACCTTCTCGCGCAAGAACATCGGCAAGTCGGTGCCCGACGCCATGGTCGAGCAGCGCCTGTCGCTCAAGACCTTCAAGGACCGTGGCATGCCCGTCGAATGGGGCACCATCCTCGGCGCCTTCGGCTGCAACTACGAGGGCGAGCTCTCGACCGAGCTGATCCTGCAGCGCGTCCAGCTGGCCCTCGACGAGGCCGAGCTCGCGGGCTTCAAGCTCAAGGGCATCAAGCTCACCGACGCCATGGGCTGGGCCACGCCGCGCTCGGTCGAGCGGCTGATCGGCGCCGTCCGCAACAAGTGGCCCGAGCTCGAGATCGCGCTGCACCTGCATGACACCCGCGGCACCGGCCAGGCCACGGCCTATGCCGGTCTGCGCATGGGCGTCACCAAGTTCGACGCCTCGATCGCGGGCCTGGGCGGCTGTCCGTTCGCCGCAACCGACGGCGCGGCCGGCAACATTTGCACCGAGGACTTCGCCTTCATGTGCGAGGAGATGGGCGTGGAGACCGGGCTCGACATCGATCGCCTGATCGAGGTCGCCCGGCTCGCCGAGGAAGTCGTCGGTCGCCCCCTGCCCGGCCACGTGATGCGCGGCGGCACGTTGACCGCGGCCAAGCACAGAGCCAACGCATGAACGTCGAGACCTTCATTCCCGATTCGACCTACGTCGACGTCCCTTCCATCCCCTGGAAGCCGACGCGCTTTGCCGGCGTCGAGGCCAAGACCCTGATGGAGAACCCGGCGACCGGCATGTCGACCGTGCTGATGCGCTGGGCCCCGGGCGCGCGCCTTCCGCATCACGAACATGTTGCAATCGAGCAGACCTTCGTCCTCGAAGGCTCGTTCGCCGATCACATGGGCGTGTGCCGCGCCGGCAACTATGTGTGGCGCCGCCAGGGCAGCCGTCACGACGCCTGGACCGACGAAGGCTGCCTGATGCTGGCCTTCTTCCTGAAGCCCAACACCTTCTTCGATTGAGGCCGCTTCGGTCAGCCTCTCGACGTTGTTTGCGCCATGCGACCCGAAAAATCGGGCCACAGGGCGCCGAATTCGCTGAGCGTTTCTGCGCAGCAGACCACCGTCAGGAAACTGCCGGCAGGATGTCGTTTGAGGCGTGTCAGACCTGAGTAGATCAGAGCGCGGTCGGTCGGGGTCCTTCCCCTGGTGAGCCCGACGATCAACGTCCTCCCTTCCCAGCCCTTGTAGCTATGAAGCGTCGTCACCTTCACTCTGGGATTGCCTTGCCAGAAAGCAAGCTTCTTGCGCCTTTTTTCTCCTGCAGCGGCCCGTCCGGCCTCATTCGCCAGAACGAACGTCTCCGCGGTCCTGATGCCCCGCGCGTTGAGAATGTTCACAATGTCCACGCCAACGTCGATCCTGTCCACGAGCACCGTAAGGTCGGTAACGGCGATGGCCGCATCCTTGCTGGTGACGAGCCGCAGGGCCTCATCGACACAAGTTTGCGCGACCTCGTCGGACGCAACCTGCATCCAACGAAGATGGCAGGGCTCGGTAGCCAGTTCGCCCTGTGGCGGTGCCGGCGCGATCAGTTGTTCTACAGGCAGAAAGGTCTGCGCGAATCGGCCCGCCAAGTCGAGCAACGGCGTTGGCATTCGATAGCTGCAGGGAAGCTCGTTCCATCGCCCGGCAAATCCCGCACCGATCATGGCCTGATCGGTCCACAGCCGCGCCTTGTCATAGACATCCTGCGTCGCATCCGCGACGAGCACCATCTCCCCGTCGGGCCGGCAAAGCTTTCTCAACAGCTGCCACCACAACGGATCGAAGTCCTGGCCCTCGTCCACCAGAACTGCATCGTACTGCCTTAGAGGTGCCTCGCCTGACGACACGGCATCGAGCAGCATGTTCGGAATGTCGACAAAAGCGTCCAAGCCCAGTTCGAAATGGCCTTTCCACTTTGCGTCGTAGGCATTCTCGAGCCCAAGGACAAACGCCAGCCGCTTGCACAGTGCATGGAAGTTGATCCAGGTGATGTCGTTGCGGCACCCGGTGCCGGCCCGTGAGCACAGGTCGCGAAGGTAGTGCAGCAGGGTGATGTTGTACGAGACGACGAGAGTGCGCTTGCCCTCGTTTGACAGCCTGGCGGCCCGGGCCGCCAGGACGGCCGATTTTCCCGATCCGGCAGGACCGCGGATGCGCCGGTAACCGCTTGTCGTGCGCGTCGAGGCGAGGTCGCGCTGATTTGAATCCAACGGCAGCTTCTCGCGCCCTTCGACGGCGTGATCCGGCTCGATCAGCCAGCTTCTGAGGTCGTCGGCGGTTTCCGCCGTCATGAACTGCGATACCGCCGAGCAGGCTGGCGGAAAAATCCTGGCTATGTCCCGTGACTCGAACGTCTGCCGACCAATCACGTAGTCGTACGCACTCGACATCCGGTTGCCGAACAGTTGCTGCACCTGCCGTTCGTCGGCAAAAGGCAGAAAAAGCCCGGCGCCGACGACTGCGAGCCCATACCGTGCATCCAGTCGGGGACAATAGACGTCGAAGATTTCCCTCTTGTACTGGCGCAACTGACGCACGGGATCGAGATTCCGGAGGGAACCGTTCTGTCGGACGAGAACGTCGGCGCCAAACCGGTTCTTTGTCCATTGGGTCGAGGCCGCATCGAGCGTCCAGTCTTTGACTTCGACTACTCCAATGCCGACCCTGGGATTGAGCAGAACAAAATCGGGCCGGCAGCCGTTGAGGTGTGGCTGGACGTATATTTCCCAATCCGCCGGTAGCGCTGAGTCCAGTACCTGGAACGTTGCCCACTCTCCCCGCGTCAGAGGGGTGCGCAGTGCCGCCAATGCACCGCGCTTGGGCGAGACCACCCTGGTTCCAGGAAAATCAGCCACCGGCAAACCCCTTCCAGAGGCGCACGATCAAGGCGCAGCGACAAGCGTGCGCGGCCACGCATACGACGTCAATGCGCAGTCTCGTGCCGCCATCGAGCCGGCACGGCGAGACGCTTTCCGCAGCACGAACAAGCTGGATCGATCAAACCTTTCAAACCCAACACCTTCTTCGATTGAAGCGGCCCTTCAGGCTTGGCAACATCCTCCCGCGTCGAGCGCCATCCATAAGGCGCCGCGCTTAGGGAGGGATTTGATGATCAGACGCTCCGTCGTTGCGGGCGCCGTAGTGGCGTTGTTTGCGTGCGGTTCGGCCTTTGCCCAGGCCGTGCCGAAGGAAATGGCCTGGACGGCCTACGATACGGGCTCCTCCGGCTTCAATATCGCCGTTGCGATCGGCCAGCAGTTCAAGCAGGCCTATGGCTCCGACGTGCGCATCCTGCCCTCCGGCAACGACACCGGCCGGCTGTCGCCGGTGAAGGCCAATCGCGCCGTCATCTCGCAGATGGGCATCGGCGTGTATTTCGCCCAGGAGGGCGTCTTCGAGTTCGGCACCAAGAGCTGGGGGCCACAGCCGGCCCGCCTGATGATGGCCGCGACCGCGTGCAACGGGCTGGGCCTCGCCGTCGCCAAGGACACCGGCGTGAAGGAAGTGAAGGACATCAAGGGCAAGCGCGTCGGCGTCGTCGTCGGCTCGCCGGCGCTGACCCAGGGCGTGCTGGCGCTGATCGCCTTTGCCGGCCTGACCGACAAGGACGTCACCCTCGTGCAGTTCTCGTCCAACAACGCGATGTGGAAGGGCATCATCAACAACGAGGCCGACGTCGCGCTGAGCTCGACGATCTCGGGCCAGTCGAAGGAAGCCGACAGCTCGCCGCGCGGCATCATCTGGCCGCCCATGCCGGCGGAGGACAAGGAGGGCTGGGCGCGGGTCCACAAGAAGGCGCCCTACTTCGTGCCAGTGAAGGCGACCTGCGGCTCGGGCGGACTGTCGCCGCAGACCCCGATCACCATGGCGAGCTATGCCTATCCGATCTTCATGACCTACGCCGACCGGCCGGCCGACACGATCGCCGCCATCACCAAGGGCATGATCGACACCTACAACGGCTACAAGGACGGTGCGCCCGGCGCGGAGGGCATGGCGTTGTCGCTGCAGAACTTCCAGTGGGTCGTGCCGTACCACGATGGCGCCATCCGCGAATTCAAGGCCAAGGGTGTGTGGACCGACGCGGCGCAGAAGCACAATGACGGCCTGATCAAGCGCCAGCAGGTCATGATCGACGCCTGGAAGGCCTATGGCCTGGCCGGACCATCGGATGACAAGGCATTCACCGAGGGCTGGATGAAGGCCCGCGCCGAAGCGCTCAAGAAAGCCGGGATGGACGTGATCTTCGAATAGCCCGTTGGCGGACCGCATCACATGACGGACCACGCACCACGAGTGGTCTTCGACGACCCGCACCAGACGGGACCAGCCGAAGCCGAAACCATGCGCGTCCGCACGCTCTCGGGCGTGTGGCGCTGGGCGCTCGTCATCCTGACGGGCGTCACCATCTTTCTCTGCATCAATCAGCAATTCGCGTTGCGCTTCTTCATCGGCTTCACGCAGCTCAACACCGAGTACTTCTATCTCCTCATCCTCTGCATGCTACCCTTCACCTTCCTGATCTTTCCGGGAAGTCCGAAGGCATCGCTGACGCGGATGGCCTGGTACGACGTCGTGCTCTTCGTCGCCACCGCGGCCGCGTCGTTCTATCTCATGATCCACATTCGCGAGGCCGCCGAGCTCGGCTGGGAGTTCGGTGACCCGCCCGCTCCGATCATCTGGGCGGGCTATGTGATGTGGATCGTGCTGCTCGAGGCGCTGCGCCGCACCGGCGGGTGGAGCCTGATGCTGTGCGTGTTCCCCTTCACTGTTTATCCCCTGTTTGCCGGAGCATCGTGGCTCGGCCCCCTCAAGGGCAACCAGTCGACCCTCGACCAGACGGTCGCCTACCACGTTCTGTCGACCGAGAGCCTGCTCGGCATCCCCATCCAGGCCTTCGCCGACGTGGTGATCGGCTTCCTGGTATTCGGCACCGCCCTGATGATGACCGGCGCCGGCAAGTTCTTCATCAATCTGGCGTTCGCGCTGTGCGGCACGTTCCGCGGCGGCGCGGCAAAGGTCGGCATCTTCGCCTCCGGCCTGCTCGGCATGATGTCGGGCAGCATCGTCAGCAACGTGCTGACCGCCGGCACGATGACGATTCCGACCATGAAGCGGACCGGCTTCACCGCCTCCTACGCCGGCGCCATCGAAGCCTGCGCCTCGACCGGCGCCGTGCTGGCGCCGCCGGTGATGGGCGCCACCGCCTTCGTGATGGCGCAGTTCATCGGCTCGACCTACGCCGAAGTGGCCACGGCCGCCATCATTCCGGCGGTCCTCTACTACGCCGGCCTGTTCATGCAGGTCGATGCCTATGCCGCGCGCCACGGCCTGAAAGGCCTCGAGCGCCGCGAGCTGCCGCGCCTGTGGGATACCTTTCGTGAAGGCTGGTACTACGCCTTCGTGGTCGTCGTGCTGATCGTCATGCTGCTCTACTTCAAGCGCGAGAGCCATGCGCCGTTCTACGCGACGGCGTTGCTGCTGGTGCTGAACCAGTGGGAGCAGCCGGGCAAATGGAAGCCGATCAACACCATCGCGCTGCTGGTCGCCGTCGCCGCCACCATGGTCATGACCCTGCGCAGCGAAGGCTACGTCAAGGCCATGGCGCTGCCGGCCGGCGCGCCCGGCGCGTTCGACGCCTGGATGAACGCGGCCCTGCTGCCTTTGCTCGGCGGCATGCTGCTGCTCGTCGTCCTGAACGAGCTGGGCGGCGAAAAACGCTGGGGCTTCGCCAAGTACATCGGCTTCCTCGAAGCGAACGGCCGCACCTTCGTCGAGCTGGTCGGCATCCTGGCCGGCTGCGGTCTTCTGATCGGCGCCTTCTCGCTGACGGGCGTCATCTCCTCGCTGGCCAACGATCTCCTGTCGCTGGCCGGCAGCAACGCCCTGATGCTGCTCGCCATGTGTGCCGTCACCAGCCTGATCCTCGGCCTCGGGCTGACGACGACAGCCTGCTACATCTTCCTCGCCATCCTGGTCGGCCCGGCGCTGGAGAAACTCGGCCTGAACAAGATGGCCGTGCACATGTTCATCTTCTACTGGGGCATGCTGTCGTCGATCACCCCGCCGGTCGCCATCGCCTCCTTTGCCGCGGCGGGCATCGCCGGCGCGCCTGCCATGAAGACCGGCTGGGAATCGATGTGGGTCGGCAGCATCATCTACTTCATCCCGTTCTTCTTCGTCGTGAATCCGGCGCTCGTCCTGCAGGCCGCGAACCCGGGCGATCCCGTGCCCTACCTCGAGGCGCTCTATCTCATGGTGACGGCGCTGATCGGCACGGCCTTCATCTGCGGCGGCATTCAGGGCTATCAGGCCGGCGTCGGCGATCTGCGTCGCGCCGGCGCCTGTCGAATGGCCGTTGCGCGTGCTGCTGATCGTCGGCGGGCTGGTGTTGGCCACACCAGGCGGCCCTATCCTTGAAATCAGCAATACGACGATGGAACTGCTGGCGCTCGCCATTCTCGTTCCCACCGTCGCCGTCGCGCTGTTGCTCGTGCGCCGCGTCCGGCCCGCCTGACGTCTGGACTCCCCCACAGGCCGCCGTCATGATCGTTGGCAAAGCGAGCGGCGGGAACACCGTCGCCGAGGTCAGGGAGTAGACATCACGGCGCGCTTTCGAGCGTGCTGCCCCTATTCGATCGCAAGCTGCCGCCGGTGAGTACCGACGGCAGATGTGGTGTTGCGTTGCGTCCAACCTCGGGAGGGAGCGACCATGCTTCGCATAGCGTTCGTCACGATGGCATTGGCGGCCAGCACCGTATTCATTGCCCCGGCCACGGCCCAGGAGATCAAGCTACCCGGCACGCTCACCATGACGGCCTACGACACCGGCACTTCCGGGTTCAACATCACGGTCGCCGTCGGCAAGGTGTTCAAGGAGAAGTACCAAAGCGACCTCCGCGTCCTGCCGGCGGGCAACGACATCGCCCGGCTGGCGCCGTTGAGGAACGGGCGAGCGCAGGCCTCGGCGATGGGTATCGGCGCCTACTTCGCCTCCGAGGGCGTCTACGAATTCGCCGTCAAGGAATGGGGGCCGCAGGCGCTGCGCTTGATGCTGTCGGCATCCTCGTGCAACGCCATCACGCTCAATGTCGCCAAGGATACCGGCGTGAAGGAGGTAAAGGATCTCAAGGGCAAGCGCATCGCCATGGTGGTCGGCTCGCCGGCGCTGAACCAGAACGCCTTTGCCATCCTGGCCTTCGGCAACCTGACGGCGAAGGACGTCAAGCTGGTGGAATTCTCGAGCTTCGGCGCGGCCTGGAAGGGCATGATCAACAACGAGGTCGACGCCGCGGTCGCCTCGACCATCACCGGCCAGGTCAAGGAGCTCGAAACCTCGCCGCGCGGCGTCGTGATGCCGCAAACGCCGGCGTCCGACAAGGCGGGCTGGGAGCGCCTGCTCAAGATCGGCCCCTACTTCTACCCCCACAAGACAACCTGCGGCGCGGGCGGGCTGAGCCCGTCGCATCCGCTGGAGTTGCCCTCCTACCCCTATCCGATCTTCATCGCCTATGCCGGCGAGAAGGCCGACCTCGTCTACTCGATCACCAGGTCGATGATCGTCGACTATGCGCAATACAAGGACAGCGCTCCCGGAGCGGACGGCCTGGAGGTCAAGCGCCAGATCCTGAACTGGGTGTTGCCCTATCACGAGGGCGCCGTGAAGGCCCTCAAGGAAGCCGGCGCGTGGACGGCAGAGGCGCAGAAGCACAACGACATGCTGATCAAGCGACAGGACACGATGGGCGCCGCGTGGGCGGAGTTCACCAAGGCCAATCCGCCGGCCGAGAAGGACGCCTTCGTGAAGGCATGGATGGCGGCGCGTAAGACGGCGCTTGAAAAGGTGGGCCTGCCGCCGGTCTTTGAGTGACGGCGCGCAAGCCGCCCGCCAGGTCATGCCGCTTGGCAATACGGCACTGGCCTGGGCGGGCCTCGCCATTCTTGTCGCCACCGTCGTTGCCGCGCTATTGGTCATGGGCCGCGGTGACGCGGCCCAGCCGCGCCGACGCGGCCTGAAGAACCAGCGAGGAATCGGTCAGATGGCGGGTGTTCTGGAGGGGATTCGCGTTCTCGATTTCGGCCGCTACATCGCCGGGCCATTCTGCGGCACGATGCTGGGCGATCTCGGCGCCGAGGTCATCCGCATCGAGAAGCTCGACGGCAGCGAGGATCGCTGGGTGACGCCGGTCGCCGAGGGCGGCGAAGGCGCCATGTTCCTGCAGATGGGGCGGAACAAGCTCGGTCTCACGCTCAATCCGATGAAGCCGGCCGGCCAGGAGATCGTGAGGAAGCTGGTGGCGGTGTCCGACGTGGTGATCGCCAACCTGCCCTACGAAGACCTCAAGCGCATGGGCATCGACTACGAGACCATCTCGGCGATCAATCCGCAAATCATCCTCGCCACCAACTCGACCTTCGGCTCGGAGGGCCCTTACGCCACCCGCGTCGGCTTCGACACGATCGGCCAGGCCATGTCGGGCGCCATGCACCTCTCGGGCGACGGCAAGGTGCCGACGCGCGCCAACGCGCCGTTCGTCGATTTCAGCTCGGCGCTGCTCAGCAC
This sequence comes from uncultured Alphaproteobacteria bacterium, assembly GCA_963809025.1. Classification (GTDB taxonomy): domain Bacteria; phylum Pseudomonadota; class Alphaproteobacteria; order Reyranellales; family Reyranellaceae; genus Reyranella. Next base: position 411,075 of record CAWEIE010000051.1, read on the forward strand.
GGTGGGCGTGCTGGCCGCGCTGATGGACCGCGCCAAGAGCGGCAAGGGCCAGAAGGTCGAGACGGCACTGCTGCGCACGGCCATCAACATCACCAACAGCCATCTCATCGAGCAGGCCGCCCTGCAGCTCAACCGCATCGCCACGCTCAACCGCGGCTTCACCGCCGGTCCGTCGGACAGCTACAAGTGCAAGGACGGCTGGATCTACGCCATGACCATCGGCCAGCCCCTGTTCGTGCGCTGGTGCAAGCTGATGGGAGACGACGGCCTGGCCAAGGACCCGCGCTTCAAGGACGACCTGGCGCGCGGCGACAACGGCGAGGCGCTGTCGGCGATCATGCAGAAATGGTGCGACGCGCGGACCGTCAAGGAGGCGCTGGCCGAGCTCGAGGCCAACCGCATCCCCGCCGGCCCCGTCTACGCCCCGCAGCAGGCGCTCGACGACCCGCACGTGAAGGCCGCCAAGTTCTTCCACCAAATGGACTATCCCGGCATGGCCAAGCCCGCGCCGGTGCTGCAGGAGCCTGTCATGCTGTCGCGCACCCCGCTCAGCATCCGCCGCCGCGCGCCCAAGCTCGGCGAGCATACCGACCAGATCCTGAAGGAGCTGGGCTACGAAGCAGCCGCCATCGAGAAGCTGCGCGCCGAGCGGGTGGTCTAGTACCTCGTCACAAAGGTTATGATGGGTTGGCTTGCGGACCGTTGGACGGCAGGCGGGGAATTCGGATGAATTAAGACAGTCTCTCCCTGTCCGAATTCGACGCCGCAAAAGCCGTGACTCTCCGAGCTTTTTGACCCTCCGGGCATTTCGGACAGTTGCGCTGGCCATTTTCGTTGGGGAGCGTTTGGTTCGGCCTCTCGCCATCGACCTCACGCACCGAGCCTTGCCGAACCGGCCCGCCGGGCGGCTGTTGTGGATCGGATAGACGATGCATAGAGCGACAGACGCCGGACTCTACCTAGTACCGCCGTGCTTGTCAATAACTCTAGTTAGCCCACCGGCGATGGCGCGTTTCGCTGTTGCGACTTTTGGCGCTCCAGAAGGGGGTCCCTATCGCGGGCCGGCGCCACCGTCATACCAAGGCTTGTGCGGCCGAAACCGACTGCAGGCAGTGCTGCCATCGGTCCAGCAGCGACTGCCTGCCCCGGCTCGAGGACAAGCCGTCATAATTCCCTGTGACGAGCTATGAGGGTCAAAACCCATAGAGTCGTGCGACGCCAAGTCTGCTTCTGGCCCGATTCCAGAGATCGGCGACGTCGAGCGGTTCGTCAGACACTGACCCATAGCCGAAGTCTTTGACGGCAGACGCGCGGCCGCGCAACGCAGTCTCGATCTGGGCGGATCTCGTGCGATCGAGCGGCGCCCCAAAGAGCTTGCTGGGAAGCTCGCTCGGAAGCCATGAGTCGTGAGATCTCCCGTCCCCTTGTTGTGCCAACGACACCCACAACTCGGTCAGCGCTTGCCGTACTCGTCGTGGCGGCGCCACCACGTCTCGATCCCGTCCTCGTTCCTGCCCCACGGGGCGAGGTCGAGGAAACTGTAGGCCCCCATCAAGGCCTCAGTGCCACGGGCGTAGGTGGAATAGGCGTGGTGGACAGCGCCGCCCTGGAGAGCGAAGACGCTCATACCCTCCTTCTGCGGCTCAGGCTTGTCGATATGCTGGTAGTTGTAGTCGGCGCCGTTTCTTCGCTGCTCCTCAGTGAAGGCGGCGCCGAAGTCGTATTTGAAGTCGCTCCCGAGCGACGAAACCCACGGGAATCGCCAGCCCATTTTCTGCTTGTAGTCCTGAAGCTCCTGCAACGGGGCGATCGACTCACAAACGAGGGTAATGTCGCGGCCGTTCAAGTGGGGGATGACACCGTCGAAATGATCGGCGATCAAGGAGCACCCTGTGCATCCCCGGCGCTCGTCGGTAAGCCGGAATCCGTAGCCGAACATGAAGTGGTAGATGAGGAGCTGCGAGCGCCCTCGGAAGAGATCCGCCAGCGAGGCGCTGCCTTCATCAGTCTCGAATCGATACTCCTTGTCGATCCGAATCCACGGCAGCTCCTGCCGCCGCCGCGCCAGCTCGTCGCCTCGCCGCATGTGCTCCTTCTCCGCCTTGAGCAGCTCAAGGCGCGCTACCAGCCACTGTTCGCGTGTTCCGGTCTTGTGCGTCATCGTCATTCCCTCCTTCGATGATCCTCGTCGTTCGTTCCGTTGTCGATACGACGTGCTGGTTGGTGGTTGATAGATGAGTTAGTACCGGGCATCGAACGGTGGGAGTTACAAGTCTGGCGAGATTCCGATTTTTCGACCGGCTAAGCCGCAAGACGTCGGTTTGTGCGAAGTCGCGTCCGGTCTTGGCCCTTAGCGGGCATTGGAGGAAACCCAACCGAAGGCCGCTTTGGGCCTAGTCACGTGAATCTAAAGTTCGCCACACAATGTCTTCTGTGTTTTTTGACAGAAGCGTTTGACCGAAGCCAGGATTTGGTCGGCTGATTTGGTCCATTTGTGCGCGATCTCATTGGGTCCTTGGAGTAATGAGAAGCGCCGAGCTACATGCGACGGGCACCCTCCATTCCAGCCACGCCGGCGTTGGCGTCGCGCTTCGGCTACCCAGTTTCGCCACGATCGCGGAGGTCGCCGAAGTCAGTGGCCTGATGTCCTGTCGCATCGGCTTGGCGCAATTGGGAATGGATTTGAGAGAAGCGAAGGAAGTCGGCCGCGACGGCACCTGCGGGATCCAGGTCGCGCCTCGGCCTGATGTAACACCTAGCCCATCAAGCTAGCGCCTTCCGAACCAATTCCATGGAGCCTTGCACGGCGACAAACCGGCTCTTTCCGTGAATCTGGACCACGTTTGCCACCTGCGGATGCGGGTTCAAGCTGACCCAGGCGCGGCGGTTAATGAAGCAAGTGATGGGGTGAACAGCGGCGGCCTGAAAGCGCACGAAGTCCGCGCCGAGTTGCGGACCAACAATCTCAATGTCTTCTGTGACGAAGATCAATCTGCCGAGTCAAGCAGGAGATTAGAAGATCCGTGCGGATTGGGTGGATCGCCCATGGCGGCAAATAAGGCGCCGGAGTTCAGCGTGACTTCGTTATATGGAGCAGGTGCTGAAAGCGTGACTAATGGCATGATGGTTGTGGTCCAGTCGTTCAATGCACCCTGGCAGGATCGCACAGCCGACACCGGTCCGGGAAAGCTTGGATTGGAACGGCCTGATCTGGTCCGCGAGGGGGCCGCGAAGCGGCGCGTCGCGCCGGACCGGCGAGCGCCACGAGCTCCTCGGACCGGTTACCGAGATCAAAGGACGAAGGATAAAGTCGCATTGGAAAAACACTGGCATTGCCGCCGCAATGGGGTGTGATCCGAACGCTCGCCGCAGCGTATGATCATGAGGGGATTCCATCATGTTCCGCCTTGTCGCTGCCCTGTTCCTGGCAATGACCGGGGCCACCACGGCAGCCGGCGCGCAGGACCAGCCTTATGATCCGACCCTGTCCTTTGCCGTCTATCGCAACGGCGAGCCGATCGGGCGGCACACGCTGGCATTCCAGCACAGCGGCCCTGACCTGACGGTGTCGACCACGATCGACTTCGCCGTGAAGGTCCTGGGCTTCACCGCCTACCGCTACAGCCACCGCGGCCAGGAAATCTGGAAGGGCGACACCTTCCAGTCGGCCGCCACCCAGACCGACGACAACGGCACGAACTACACGGTGCGCGCCCAGCGGATCGACAACGGCATCGATGTCCAGCGCACGTCGGGCCGCGAGGTCATGCCGGCGGGCACGCTGCCGACCTCCCACTGGAATGTGCGCCAGATCAGCCAGACCACGCTCCTCAACACCCAGAACGGCGTGCAGGCGCACGTCCAGGTCACGCCGCTCGGCCGCGAGATGGTGAAGACCGCCACCGGTTGGATCGACGCCAACCACTATCGCTATTCTGGCGACGTCACCAAGGACCAGTGGTTCGACGACCGCGGCCGCTGGGTCAAGACCACTTTCAAGGCTTCCGACGGATCGACGATCGAGTACATTTTGCAGGAATGACTCCTGCCGATCGTTTCGCCCGACTGCCCGACCTGCTCGTCGACGACGCCGATCTCCAGCGCCGCGGGCGTTGGGTGACGGTCGATTGCCGCGTCGATGTCGGCGAGCAGCCGTTCTTCCTCGGCCTCGAGAACGGCGCACTGGCCGCCTTCGAGCGCGGCACGCGGCTGATGCGCTCCTCGGCCTTCACCATACGCGCCGACGAGGAGGCCTGGACGCAGCACTGGCGGCCCATGCCCGCCCCCGGCTGGCACGACCTGTTCGCGCTCACCAAGCGCGGGGCGGCCTCGATGGAGGGTGATTTCAGGCCGCTGCTGCAGAACTTGCAATTCTTCAAGGATCTGCTCGCCCTGCCGCGCCGTCTGCCGGAGGGGACCTGACCATGGCGCCTGCTCTCGATCCCATGGTCGGCCGCTATCTGCGCCTGCAGATCGATGGCGTCGATCATCGCGTCTATTTCGAGGAGGCCGGCCCCAAGGACGGTGGCGGCATTCCGCTGGTTTGCCTGCACACCGCCGGCGCCGACGGACGGCAGTACCGGCACCTGCTGGCCGATCTGGAGATCACCTCGCGCTTTCGCGTGCTTGCCCTCGACATGCCCTGGCACGGCAAGTCGACGCCGCCCGACGGCTGGGAGAAGGCCGAGTATCGGCTGACCACGGCGTCCTACACGGCCGCCATCCGCGCCTTCTGCAAGGCCATGGGGCTCGACAGGCCGGTGGTCATGGGCTGCTCGATCGGCGGGCGCATCGTGCTCAACCTCGCGATCGCCCATGCCGCAGAGTTCCGCGCCCTGATCGCGCTCGAGGCCGCCGACTTCCAACAGCCCTGGTACGACACCGCGTGGTTGCACCGGCCGGACGTCCATGGCGGCGAGGTCTGCGCCGCGCTCGTGTCCGGGCTGATCGCGCCGCAAAGCCCGCCCGTCAGCCGGCATGAGACGCTGTGGATGTACATGCAGGGCGGCCCCGGCGTGTTCAAGGGCGACCTCTATTTCTATCGCATCGACGGCGACCTGCGGGAAAAGGTGAAGTCGATCGACACCAAGGTCTGTCCGCTCTACCTGCTGACCGGCGAGTATGATTTTTCCTGCACGTCGGAGGATACGCTGCGCACGGCAGCGCAGATCCCGGGCGTCGAGGTGCAGATCATGAAGCACGTCGGCCACTTCCCGATGAGCGAGCATCCGGCGAAGTTCCGCGAATACATCCTGCCGATCTTGGAGAAGATCTCCGTTCTGTCGTCCTGAGCGTAGCGAAGGACCTCATCGCCGCTTGCAACCGGCATGAGATCCTTCGCTACGCTCAGGATGACAAAAGGTCCGACGAGAGGCCTACAGCACCTGGAACACGTCGTAGACCGGGCCGGTCGGATCGCGCCGGCCGGTGGCGACTGAGACGATGCGGTTCAGGAAACGGTATTTCTCCGACGCCGTTTCGAACCACGGCGTGGTGCGGAAATAGTACTGGCTGGGGTCGACCTTCTCGCCCTTGTTGAGCTGTTCGATCACCCAGGCCGGCCCGTGCCGCATGCCGCGATAGCTCATGTAGATGAGATGGTCGTCGGCGGTCTTGAGCGTGATCCGGACATCGAGCTGCAGGATGCCGTCGCGCCGCAGCAGCAACCAGTCGCCGCCCGGCGAGGGCAGCACCGTGCCCTTGAGCTCCTCGCCCTCGAAGGTGCCGCCGGTCACGGTGGCGATGCGGCGGCGGCCGTACGGCGTGTCGCCGACGTCGGTCATGTTGGGATCGACGGTCAGGCTCAGCGTGAACAGATGGGAGGTGCGCAGCGTCGGTTCGGTCATGGTCATCGCCTCAAATCTTCGCCGCGCGGCCGGCCCAGTACGGCTCGCGCAGGTCGCGTTTCATGATCTTGCCAATGGTGCTGCGCGGAAGCGAATCGCGGAACTCCACGGCAGTGAGCCGCTGGGTCTTGCCGAGCTGCCCGTTTGCCCAGTCGCGGATTTCGTCTTGCGAGGCCGTCGCGCCGGCCCGACGCACGCAGAGCGCCATGGGCGATTCGCCCCATTGCTCGCTCGGGACGCCGATCACCGCCACGTCGATCACGTCGGCATGCCTCAGCAGCAGCACCTCGATGTCGGCGGCATAGACGTTGAAGCCGCCGGAGATGATCATATCCTTCTTGCGGTCGAGCAGGACGACGAAACCGTCCTCGTCGATGCGGCCCATGTCGCCCGACTTGAAGAACAGGCGACCATCCCGGTCGTGCCAGAACAGGTCCCGCGTCTTGTCGGTCTGCTTGTAGTAGCCCTTCATCATCGCCTGGGCGCGGCCGGCGAGCTCGCCGACCTCGCCTTGCGGCAGGACCTGGCCTTGCTCATCCAGCACCACGATCTCGCTGCCCAGCGCCGGCGGACCGACCGTATGGAGCTTGCCGGGATGGAGGTTGGCTTCAAGGATGCACGATCCCCCGCCTTCGGTGAGGCCATAGATCTCGATCAGCCGGCCCGGCCAGCGCGCCACGCAATCGGCCTTGATGTGGGCACGCAACGGCGCACTGGTCGAGAGCTTGGTCTTGAAGGCGCTGAGGTCGTACTTGTCGAAGTCCGGATGGGCCAGGATGCGCTGATACTGGACCGGCACCAGCATGGCGTGGGTGACGCGCTCGCGCTGGGCGATCTCGAGGAACCTCACGACGTCGGACCGCGGCATCAGGATGGTCGTGCCGCCAATGCCAATCGTGGCCAGTACGGCGACCAGCGTCGTGTTGGAGTAAAGCGGCGTCGAGGCGAGCGAGACCGTGTCGGGGCCATAGTCGAAAGCCGTGAACCGGACCGCCAGAAGGTCGCGCATGACGTGGCTGTGCAGGATGCCCTTGGGCAGGCCGGTCGTGCCGGAACTGTAGATGATGTTGAAGTCGTCGAGCTGGTCCAGCGCCACCTCGAACGGCGCGTCGCTCGCCCGCTCCAGCCATTCCTCGAAGTCGCGCCAGCCCGCCCGCCTGAAATCGTAGGCGATGCGGCCGCCTTCGATCAGCTTGCCGAGCCGCTCCTCGTAGGGTTCGACCAGCCCGCGATACTGTTCCGACAGGAACAGCACCTTGGCGTCGCAGTCATCCAGCATCTTCTCGAGCGCATCGGCCGCCGCCATGGTCGACAGCGGCACGACGCAGGCGCCGGCCCGCAGGCCACCCATGAAGGTTTCCAGGTACTCGATCGAGTTGGCAGCGAGGATCGCGATCTTGTCGCCGCGGCCCACGCCCATGCCGGCCAGCGTGCGGGCAATGCGGTTGATGCGCCGGTCGAAGTCGCGCCAGGTGCGCGCCTTGTCCTCGCACAGCACCGCCTGCTTGTCGGGCCAGGCCGCGGCGTTGCGCGCGACGCGGACCGGAATCGAGACGAACTCGGGAAACTCGTCGAGCGTCGGCTGCGGCACCAGCCGGCATCGGGGGCGATCGGGGCTCATCGCCAATCTACTTCTTGGGCTCGACCTTCTCGACGGGACCACCCGCCTTCTTCCAGGCGCCGAAACCGCCTGCGATGTGGGCGACCGGCGTCAGTCCCATGTCCTGCGCCGTCTTGGTCGCCAGTGCCGAGCGCCAGGCGCCGGCACAGAAGAAGATGAACTTGTTGCCGCTCTGGAAATAATCCTTGGCGTAGGGGCTCGCGGGGTCGATCCACATCTCGAGCATGCCGCGCGTCACGTTGATGGCGCCCGGGATCGTGCCGTCGCGCCACAGCTCGCGCGGATCGCGGATGTCGATGAAGGTGACGCCGGGCTGGCCGTGCAGCTTCATGACGTCGGCCAGCGGCATCGTCTCGATCTGGCTGTCGGCCTCATCGACCATCTGCTGGACGGACTTCTTGATATTGAGCGGCATCGAGCTTCCTCCGATGCCTATTTGTACTTTCAGACCGCGACAGGTGGAAGCCCTTCGACTTCGCTCAGGACGTCAGAGACGACCGATTTCGAAATCCTCGCACGAGAAGCCGAACTGCGAGAGGCCCTCTTCGAGGTGATCGGAGAGCAGCGGCTCGCCCAGCAGATAGGCGGCTGTCCGGCTGTTGTGCTGCCGCTGCGCCTCGTCGCGCAGGTCGTCCCAGTCTTCCAAAGTACCGTCGCCACGACCAAGCCACAGGAGCGCCACGAGTTCGGCCTGCTCCTCCTCGCTCAACGCGTTGATGAAGGCCACCAGTTCCTTCTGCGTCAGGTCGTCGGAATGCGCTTCGAGCACCGACGCCGCGCCGTCATCGGCGGCGTTGGAACCCGAATCGGGATCGGTCACCACGTCCTGGGCGTCGAATTCGCGCGCCTTGACGATGATGAAGCAGATGCTCTCGGATGAAATGGTCAGCGTTGGATCGGCCATCGCACACCCTCCTTCGATGGGATCGGATGTGCCAACGCGCGACCGCCCGGTTCGTTCACGGGCCGGTCTGTGACCTTTCTATTTCGCCTTCTCGGGAACCGTCTCGAGCTCGGCCAGCCAGATGTCCGGGCTGCCGTCCGAGGGCGCCCGCCAGTCGCCGCGCGGCGACAAGGAGCCGCCCGACGAGATCTTGGGCCCATTGGGCAACGCCGAGCGCTTGAACTGGTTGGTGAAAAATCGCCGCAGGAACAGCTTCAGCCAGTGCCGGATCTCGCCGAGCTCATAGGCCCGCCGCGTCCCGGCCGGCAGGTTGGCGGGCCAGGCGCCCTTGTCGATGTCATGCCAGGCGTTCCAGGCCAGGAAGGCGATCTTGGACGGCCGGAAGCCCAGCCGCGTCAAATAGTACAGGTTGAAGTCCTGCAGGGCGTACGGGCCCACCGACTGCTCGGTCGACTGGATGGCGCCGCCCTCGCCGGCCGGAATCAGCTCGGGCGAGATCTCGGTGTCCAGGATGTCGTGCAGGATCCCGGCCGTGTCCTTGCCGACGTCGCCTGAGGCGGCAACGAAGCGGATCAGGTGCTGGATCAACGTCTTGGAGACCGAGCCGTTGGGATTGTAGTGCGACATGTGATCGCCGACGCCGTAGGTGCACCAGCCCAGACCCAGCTCGGACAGATCGCCGGTGCCGACCACCATGCCGCCCTGCTGGTTGGCGAGACGGAACAGGTAGTCGGTGCGCAATCCCGCCTGCACGTTCTCGAAGGTGACGTCGTAGACCTTCTTGCCCTTGGCGAAGGGATGGCCGATGTCGGCCAGCATCTGCTGCGCCGCCGGCTTGATGTCGATCTCGGCCGCCGTGACGCCCAGCGCTTCCATCAGCCGCCAGGCATTCTTGTGCGTCTTGTCGGAGGTGCCGAAGCCCGGCAGCGTGTAGGCGAAGACGTTCTTGCGCGGCAGCTTGAGCTGGTCCATCGCCCGGCAGGTGACGATCAGCGCCTGGGTCGAATCGAGGCCGCCCGAGACGCCGATGATCGCCTTTTCCGTGCGGCTCGACATCAGGCGCTGCGCCAGGCCCTGGATCTGGATGTTGTAGGCCTCGTAGCAATTGTCGTGCAGCTTGGCCGGATCGGACGGCACGTAGGGGAAGCGCTCGATCGGCCGCTCGAGCGCCAGCTTGCCGCGCGGCGCCTCGAGCGCGAAGTCGACCTTGCGGAAGCGCCGGACCTTGTCGCCCTCGATCATGGCGCAGTCGGCAAAGCCGTTGTTGCGCAGCCGCTCCTGGCGGATGCGGCCGAGATCGACGTCGGCCGTGACGATGGTGGAGTCCTTCTCGAAGCGCGTCGTCTCGGCGAGCTGGTCGCCCAGTTCGTAGATCGCCGCGTGACCGTCCCAGGCAAGGTCGGTCGTCGATTCGCCCGGGCCCGACGCCGAGTAGGCATAGGCCGCGATGGCGCGCGCCGACTGGCTGCCGCACAGCAGGCGCCGCGCTTCGGCCTTGCCGATGGTGATGTTGCTGGCCGACAGGTTGACCAGCAGCTCCGCTCCGGCGAGCGCCGCATGGCTCGACGGCGGCACCGGCACCCAGATGTCCTCGCAGATCTCGACGTGGAAGGTGACCGGCACGGTGCCGGTCGAGCGGAACAGCATGTCGGTGCCGAACGGCGCCTCGTGGCCGGCAATTCTGATCGTGTGCTCGACGATGTTGGCGCCCGACACGAAATGGCGCTTTTCGTAGAACTCGCGGTAGTTCGGCAGGTAGGTCTTGGGGACCACGCCCAGGATCGCGCCGCGATGGATGACGATGGCGGTGTTGTAGAGCCGGCCGGCGAGCCTGAGCGGCGCGCCGACGATCAGGACGGGGAAGAGCTTGTTCGAGGCGGCGACGACCTTGGCGATCGAGGCCTCGACCTCGTCCAGGAGCGCGTCCTGCAGCAGCAGGTCTTCTATGGCGTAGGACGACAGCCCCAGCTCGGGAAAGACCATGACGGCCGTGCGGGCCTTGTCGCCTTCGGCCGCCAGCCGCAGCGTTTCGGCAAGGTTGTAGGCGGCGTCGGCGACCCGGGTGCGCGGGACGCAGCACGCGACTCGCACAAAGTCGTGTGAGTAGAGGGAGAAGAATTCGGACAAGGGATTGTGGTGGGCGATGGTGGGCGCGACAGGGATTGAACCTGTGACCCCTGCCATGTCAAGACAGTGCTCTACCGCTGAGCTACGCGCCCATCGCCGAAAGGTGCGGTCGTCTACATCGCGGCCTCTGGATTGGCAAGAGTGCGGATTGGCAAGAGCGTGCGTCCGGGCTGGCCCGGCATGCACGCGCAGTGCGTGACGCGCCCCCATCCGCGCGCTATGAGGCATCCATGGAGTTGTTGCCGACCGCGTCCGACCACGAGGCCTTGGATTACCGCCCGCCGGAGCGCCAGACCGCACCGGTCGTGGTGGCCTCGCCCCACAGCGGATCGGTCTATCCCGCCCGTTTCCTCGCCCAGACCGCGGTTCCCCTGGCGGCGCTGCGTCGCGCCGAGGATGCCTTCGTCGACGAGCTGTTCTCGGCCGCGCCGGCACTGGGCATGCCTCTGCTGGCCGCCCGCTTTCCGCGCTCCTTCGTCGACGCCAACCGCGAGCCTTATGAGCTCGACCCCGGCATGTTCGAAGGCCCGCTGCCGCGGCCGTTGAACCATCGCACGACGCGCGTCGCGGCGGGGCTGGGCATGATCCCGCGCGTGGCTGCCAGCGGCGAGGCGATCTATCGCGGCCGCGTGCCGTCCGAGGAAATCGAGCTCCGGCTGGATAGCTGCTGGCGGCCTTATCACACGGCCCTGTCGACCCTGGTCGAGCAGACCCACCGGCAGTTCGGCACGGCGCTCCTGATCGATGCCCATTCCATGCCGTCCTCGGCGTCGGGCGTCGGCCCGCGCGAGCGCAACCATCGCGTCGATATCGTGCTGGGCGACAATCACGGCGAGTCCTGCGCGCCGGATCTCGTCGACGGCGCCGAGCGCTGGTTCGCGGACCACGGACTGAAAGTCCAGCGCAACCAGCCCTATGCCGGCGGTTTCACGACGCAGCGCTATGGCCGGCCCGGCCTGAACCGGCACGCCCTGCAGATCGAAATCAATCGGTCGCTCTACATGGATGAGGGCCGCCACCAGAAGCTCGCCAACGCCGCCGCCATCCAGCGGATCATGACGGGCTTCCTCGAGGAGATCGCGAGCCAGGCGCTCGCCGTGCTGCTGCCCCGGCCGCTGGCCGCCGAATAGCGACCGACCCACGAACAGCTACCGATCAGGCAAAAAAAGGGCCGTGACAAGCACGGCCCGAGTTTAGGGAGGAAACGCCCAAGACGGGCATACAGCAAACAAAGAGGCCACCGAGGTGGCGTTTGCTGCACCCCAAGAATGGTGCACCTGCGAACAAAATACAAGAGGGAAAAAAGCTCTTAGTTTCACAGATTTAGGCAGTTTCGTGTTCCGATTTTTGTGTTGCCTTTTTGCAACGCACAAGATTTCACGCGAGGCTGGTTTGCAGGTGGTGCAAAGCTTGCGGCGCCGGCTTTTCAGGCATTTCGATAGATTGCTCAAGCACTTGGCAGCAACGGAGGGGACGGTGGCGCAAAAGTTCGTCGTGGCGATGATGATGCACGAGACCAATACCTTCTCGCCGCTCCCTACCCCCATCGAGTCGTTTTCCCGTGCCGGCGCATTGGCCGGCCCGTCGGCCATCAAGGAATCCGAAGGCACCAACACCTCGCTCGGCGGCTTCATCGAGGTGGCGCGCAAGGCGGGTGCGGAGTTCACCGTGCCGATGGCGGCATCGGCTCATCCGTCGGGCCTGGTGACCGAGGCCGCCTATGAGCAGATGACGACGGCCATCGTCGACGAAGTGAAGAAGGGCTGCGACGCCGTGCTGCTCGCCCTGCACGGCGCCATGGTCGCCGAGCATTACGACGACGGCGAAGGCGAGCTCCTGAATCGTCTCCGCAAGATCGCGCCCGACGTGCCGATCGCCGTGGCGCTCGATTTCCACACCCAGATGACCGACGCCATGATCAAGGGCGCCAGCATCATCACGGGCTATCGCACCTATCCCCACATCGACATGGCCGACACCGCGCGCCGCTCGGGCCGCACGCTGATGCGCATGTTGGCGGGCGAGGTCGAGCCCAGGATGGTGTGGGGCAACCGGCCGATCATGAGCAGCTCGCTGGTCCACACGCCCTCGCGCGAGCCGATGAAGACGCTGATGGGCATGGCCAACCAGGCCGAGGATACCGGCCAGGTGCTGAACGCCTCGGTGTTCGGCGGCTTCCCGCAGGCCGACATCCCTCACCTCGCGCTCTCTTCGGTGATCGTCTGCGACAAGCGCACGGCCGAAGGCGAGATCCTGTTGAACAAGATCCTCGATGCGGCGTGGGAGAAGCGTGAAGGCTTCCTGTTCCATCCCGAGCCGCTCTCCGTTCAGGTGGCGCGCGCCAAGTCGCTCGATGGCGGTCCGATCGTCATGGCCGATCACGGCGACAACACCGCGTCGGGCGGCACGCAGGACGTCATGAGCGTGATCGAGGAGGCGATGAAGCAGGGCCTGGAAGATGCCTGCGCCGGCCCGATCTGCGATCCCGCCTGCGTCGAGCAGATGATCAAGGCCGGCGTCGGCGCCGAGGTGACTCTCGAGCTCGGCGGCAAGATCGACATGCCGGCCATGGGACTGAAGGGCAAGCCGCTCAAGGTGACCGGCAAGGTCAAGGCCATCACCGACGGCCAGTTCGTCGTCACCGGGCCGATGGCCACCGGCACCACGGCGCGCATGGGCCGCACCGCCGTGCTCGACACCGGCAAGATGCAGATCGTGGTCTCCGAGCGGCGCGCCGAGCCCTACGACCTCGGCGTCTTCACCCACTGCGGCATCGATCCGCGCCGCAAGAAGTACGTGCTGATCAAGTCACGCCAGCATTTCCGCGCCGGCTTCGAGCCGATCGCCAAGCACATCGTCATGTGCGACGGCGACGGCTGCACGGCGTCGGACCTGAAGCTCTTCAAGTACACCAAGGTCAAGCGGCCGCTCTATCCGTTCGACCTCGACATGCGGCTTGGCCGCAACGAAGCCTGAGGAAACCATGGCCACCTACGACATCGTCATCCGCAACGGCCAGGTCGCCGACGGCACGGGCAAGAAGCTGTTCGCCGCCGACGTGGCGCTGAGCGGCGACCGCATCGCCGCGCTCGACGCGCCGGGCGCGCTCAAGGGCGACAACGAGATCGACGCCACGGGCAAGGTGGTGGCGCCGGGCTTCATCGACGTGCACACCCACGACGACACCGCCCTGATCGACAATCCGACCATGGCGATGAAGGCCAGCCAGGGCGTGACCACGGTGGTGTGCGGCAATTGCGGCGCATCGGCCGCACCCTACATCCGCGACGATGTCGGCCATTTCCTGTCCCTGATCGTCCGGAACAAGGCCAACATCTCCAGGAGCTTCGCGGAGTTCGCGGGCAAGGTCGACGCCGCCAGGCCCGCCATCAACGGTGCCTTCCTGATCGGTCATTCGACGCTGCGCATGAACTTCATGGGCGACGATCTCGCCCGCACCGCGACGGCCGGCGAGATCAGCGGCATGCGCGACCTTCTGGACCAGAGCCTCGAACAAGGCGCCATCGGCATGTCGAGCGGGCTGTTCTATGCCGTGGCCAATGCCGCCTCGACCGACGAGGTCGCCGAAGTAGCCAAGCCGCTCGGCAAGTGGGGCGGCGTCTACACCGCGCACATGCGCGACGAGGGCGAGAACATCCTGCCGGCGATGGACGAGACCTTCGAGATCGGCCGGCGCGCCGGCGCCTCGATCATCGTCTCGCACCACAAATGCTCGGGCCGCACCAACTTCGGGCGCATGAAGGAGACGCTCCCTAAATTCACCGAGGCGATGAAGCAGCAGCAGATCGCCTTCGACGTCTATCCCTACATCGCCGGCTCGACGATCCTGCGCAGCGACATGCTGGACCGTGCCGACAAGGTGCTGATCACCTGGTCGGACAAGGTGGCCGGCCTCGCCGGCCGCGACCTCAAGGAGGTCGCTAAGGAGATGGGCTGCTCCATGAGCGAGGCGGCCGACCGCATCCAGCCGGCTGGCGCCATCTACTTCATGATGGACGAGAAGGACGTGCAGAGCGCCATGGCCCATCCCGGCGCCATGATCGGCTCGGACGGCATCCCCTTCGACGCCCATCCCCATCCCCGCCTGTGGGGCACCTTTCCGCGCGTGCTGGGTCACTACTCGCGCGATCTGAAGCTGTTTCCGCTGGAGGACGCGGTGCGGCGCATGACGTCGTACTCCGCCCAGCGTTTCGGCCTCGCCAAGCGCGGCGAGGTCAAGCCGGGCTTCTATGCCGACATCTGCGTGTTCGATCCGGCCACGGTGATCGACACGGCGACCTTCGAGAAGCCGATCTCAGCGGCCAAGGGCATCGACGCGGTGCTGTGCAATGGCGAGATCGTCTGGCGCGACGGCAAGCCCGGCGGCGGCCGCGCCGGCCGCGCGCTCAGGCGGCAGGATCTGCAGAAGGAAGCAAAGGTATAAGGGAGCGCGGGCCTCCGGCCCGCTCATGCTCTTCCGGACCGCGCGCTTCCAGCGCGCTCAAGCTCATGAGCGCGCTGGAAGCGCGCGGTCCGGAAGACGAAGATTATGATGCGGGCCGGAGGCCCGCGCTCCCGTGATCAGTCCGCGCCCTCGTCGCGGCGGGTGCGCTCGAGGCGCTCGTGGCGCTCCTGCGCCTCGACGGAGAGCGTCGCGATCGGGCGGGCTTCCAGGCGCTTCAGCGAGATCGGCTCGCCGGTCTCCTCGCAGTAGCCGTAGGTGCCCTCCTCGATCGACTTCATCGCGCTGTCGATCTTGGAGATCAGCTTGCGGAAGCGATCCCGGGTGCGCAGTTCGAGGGAGCGGTCGGTCTCGGCAGTGGCGCGATCGGCGAGATCGGGCTGCGCCAGGCTCTCCTCCTGCATGTTCTGCAATGTCTGGTTGGATTCCTCGATCAGCTCGTTCTTCCACTTCAGCAACTTCTGGCGGAAGTATTCCTGCTGCATCGGGTTCATAAAGCTTTCGCGTTCAGTCGGTCGGTAATTCTGCGGCAACGTGATCGACATCGTCGGCAACTCCACTCGCAGCGACTACAACGTCCGCCTGGGGGAAGGCGGTTCTTGAGGCGCGCGGAGTATAGGGATGGTCGATGACGCCGCAACATTGATCGCTGTTGCTAACTGCTACTTGTCGTGCAGTGCAGCATAGCCTCCCGCGGCCAATCCTCACGAACCACGCGCAATTATGGTGCCAACAAGGCAACCATGTTGCGACGCAGCAAAGACGCCCAGACCGAGCAGGCGGGCGAAGCCAACTGACAGGTCGAAGTCTGTTTCGGCCCGGCCGGCCGCCGCCTCCAAGGTCAGCCCCTCGCCGAGGCCAGCAACGAAGGCTGCCTCTCCTGCCGACAGGCTCACGAACGCCGCATCGTCGGGCCGGCGCAGGACGAGAAGGCGCACGCCGCCGGCCGCGAGGTCGACCGGATCCCCCGCCGCCCCGGGTTGTGAGGCCACCCAGATACGGTCCAGCGGATAGGGCGAGCAGACCAGGACAGTCCCCGGCGCCAGGCTGAGCCGCAGCGAGGGCAGCCGGTCGGCCGGGAGTGCCGCCAGGTCGGCCGCGGCCAGCCGGCCGCCGGCCGGGGCGTGGAAGGCGAGGTTCAACGCCCAGTCGAGCCGGGCGACGTCGGCCAGGTACGGCAGGTCGCGGGCGGCGTCATGGCCCGCGATGAAGGCCGGGAAGCCCGCGCCGTACTCGGCCAGCACCGGCTGGGTGGGCAGCGACCGGCCAATGAAGGCGCGCGCCAGGCCGCGGAAGAACTCGGCGCCGACCAGGGCCTGGGCCGTCGGGAAGGTCGCGGCCAGGGCCGATCCCAGGCTCTCGAAGACATGATGGCGATGGACGCTGAGCCGCGCCGCCGCCGGGATCGCGTCGCCCAGGACCTCGGCGGCCAGAACCTCGGCGGCCAGGTCGGCGCGATCGGCGCCGGCCAGATGGGCGGCGAACGCCGCCTGCAGGTCACGCAGCGCGAGCGGCATTGCGGTCCTCCGCGGCGATCAGGCGATGCGCGCGCGCCGCTTCGTCGAGCAACGTCGCGAGCGGCGGCAGGTCGGTGTCCCATTCGATCAAGGTGGGGCGCCGGCCGAAGCGCTGCACGACGTCGGCGAACAGCGCCCAGACGCCGTCGCTCACCCGCGAACCGTGATCGTCGATCAGGATGGTCTCGCCGTCAGCGTCGTTCACGGCATGCCCGGCGAGATGGTACTGGGTGATGGCCTCACCCGGCAGCGCCAGCCAGCCGCGAGGATCGAGGCGCAGATTGTGCGCCGTCACGGCGATGTTGTTCACGTCGAGCAGCAGGCCGCAGCCACTCAGCCGGACGAGCTCGCCCAGGAACTCGGGTTCGCTCAGCGTCGATTGCGCGAAACCCAGGTAGCAGGACGGGTTCTCGATCGATACCTGCCGGCCCAGCGCCTCCTGCAGGCGCTGCACGTTGCGCACGACGACGGCGAGCGCCTCTTCGGTGTAGGGCAACGGCAGGAGGTCGTTGAAGTAGCGGCCGCCGTAGCTGCTCCAGGAAAGATGGTCCGACACCAGCGCCGGCTCGAGCCGCTTCACCAGGGCGGCGACGCGCGCCAGATGCGCCTCGTCGAGCCCGTCCACCGAGCCCAGCGACAATCCGACGGCATGAATGGAGAGCGCGTAATCGGCTCGCAAGGCTTCGACGGCCTGCGATCCATTGAGATAATTCTCGGCGTGGATTTCCAGGAAGCCGGTCGCCGGCCGCTCGCGCGCGATCGCCGCCAGGTGCGGTGAACGCAGCCCGATGCCGGCGACCGGGTCCATGGCGATCAGCCCGCGGTCGTCTTGCCGCCGACCAGCTTGTCGCAGACGCCCTTGGGCACCGAGATCCAGGCGTCGGCCTGCGCATCCGTCTTCGACGTGCCGGCGCACGAGGACTTCGCCGTCTGGCAGTCGTTCTTGCCGGCCTTGGCAATGCCGTAGCACTTTTCCATGTTGCCTTGCGCCTGCGTGGCCGCCGGCAGCACCAGGGCGGCGGCGAGCGCCGAGGCAATGGCGATGCGGGTAGTGGTCATCGGTGTCCTCCTTGGGTGAAGATGGGGGTCTTATACCTCACAGGGGAGTCACTAAAGCTTGTTCGACAAGCCCGGCAACGCCCTGCTCTCGCCCGGCGATTTCGTGCGCCACCCCGGACGGCCCGACTGGGGCGTGGGCCAGATCCAGTCGATGATCGGCCATCGCATCACCGTCAACTTCGAGAATGCCGGCAAGCTCGTCATCGACGGGAACGTGGTCGAGCTGGAGCGAATCCCCTCTTCTTCAGCTGATCGGCCGCCGCGCTGAGGTCGGCCGGCGTGTTGACGTTGAGGAACGGTGCGCCGCCGCCCGGCCACGCGAGCTCCGCCAGCACGTAGCGCTCGGCGAAGGCGTCGACGCGCCGCAGCCCCTCCTCCAGCAGAGCGCGCCTGAGATCGCCGGCGAGCTTCACCGACCACACGGCCAGTGCATGTTCGCGACGCCGGCCGTGCCGCACCATCAGGACGTCGGGCTCCGGCACGTGCATGAGGCCGCACAGCCGCACCGTGAGGTCCATCGGCAGGAACGGCGCATCGGCCGGCGCGGTCAGGATCCAGCCGGCATGCGGATGGTGCTTGCGCGCCCATTCCATGCCGGCCAGCACGCCGGCAAGCGGTCCGAGCCGTCGGCCCTCGCGCTGAGCGGCGCGCTGGATGTCGGGCGGATCGGAAATCACCGGCACCTTGAGCGCGCGCATGCCGGGCAATGGATCGTTGGCGACGACGACGAGATCCATGACCTGCGGCCGCAGGCGCTCGACGACATGCGCCACCATCGGCCGGCCGCCCAGCGGTCTGAGCGGCTTCAGCACGCCCGGTCCCATGCGCCGGCCTTCGCCACCGGCCAGCACGACGCCGACCAGCGCGCCGGCCCGCACCGGCCCGAAATGTTGCACCGATTTCCCCGCCATGGTGGCACTATGCGGCCGGCACGAAGACACGCAAGGGGAGGAATGCATGGCATTCAGCATCGCCAAGGCCGCCAACTGGCTTCACCAGGTCCATCGCTCGCGCGCCGTCGTCGGCTGGTGGCCCGAGCAGTTCGCGATCGAGGACGAGCGCACGGCCTACAAGGTGCAGGATGCGCTCCTGAAGAAGCTGGTGCCGAGGCAAGGTCCGCTGGTCGGCTACAAGATCGCGCTGACCTCGCCGCAGATCTGGGAGCAGACCGGCATACGCGGCCCCGCCTATGGGCCGATCCGCAAGAAGCGCGTGTTCGAGCACAAGGCCTCGGTGCGCGCCGACCAGTGGGCGAGACTCGGCGTCGAGCTGGAAGTGATCTTGACCGTCAACGCCGATGTGCCGCGGCCCAAGGGCAAGCCCTACGACAAGGAGTTGATCGAACCCTACATCGGCGAGGCGCGTGCGGGCTTCGAGCTGATCGAAGACCGTGGCGCCGACTACGGCCGGCTCACCCTTCCCTGGCTGGTGATGGATGTCGGCTGGAACGGCGGCTCGCTGCTCGCCAAGCCTAACAAGAACTGGAAGAACCTCGACATCGGCAACCTCACGGGCTCGATCTCCTTCGACGGCAAGGAGATGCGCAGCGGCAACTCGGGCGACGTGCTGGGCCATTGCTACAATTCGCTGGCCTGGCTGGCCAACAAGCTCGGCGAGCACGGCAAGACCCTGAAGAAGGGCATGATCGTCTCGACCGGAAGCATGGTCGCCTGCCAGTTCGTGCCGCCCGGCAGCACCGCTGTCGGCAAGATCGAGGGCCTGGGCGAGGTGACGCTGAAGTACGAGCTGCCGCGCTAGGCGCCATGCGGGCCCGGCACCGGGCCGCGCGCGCTGCTCGACGCCATAGAAAGCAGTCTCGTCGTGCTGGTGGTCTTCGCCCTGACGGGCCGCGGGCTGAGCGCTAATCCATCCGCCGGCGCCACCAGCCGTCGTCGGTCCAGAACTGGGCGTCCGGCCTGAGCTGGCGCCACGACAGCCGCCGCACGGTGTCGCGGCCGACCACCAAGGCGTCGTAGTCGTCGGGAAAGAGCTGCGCGATCGCGGGATCGAGCGCATTCAGCCCGCCGGCATAGGTGCCGAAGGCCGGCAGAATCAGCCGATACCCGTCGGTCAGGAAGCAGCGGCGGCGCATGCCGCGGCCGCGCACGGTGAGCGCCGCGACCGGATGGAAGTGACCCGAGACCTCGCCGCGCGCCGGGCCGAACTGCGCCTCGTGGCGGAAGATCAACGGCCCGTCGTTGATCTCCTCGGCGACGTCGCCCCAGCCCGCAGGCGGCGGCGCGGGATCATGGTTGCCGGCGATCCAGACGAAGCGCGCGCGCTTGGTAAGCGCGTCGAGCATGCGCCGGTCGACTTCGGCCAGGCGCTCGCTCGCCGAGCGGTCATGAAAGGAATCGCCCAGGCACATGACCGTCTGAGGCTGCAGCACGTCGATCAGCGCGGTCAGCATCGCCAGGGTCTGGCGCGTGTCGTGGCGCGGCAGGAGCTTGCGCGCATTGACGGCGTAGGACGAGCCCTTCTCGAGATGCAGGTCGGCCACCGCCAGCAGCCGCCGGGCCGGCCAGTGCAAGGCGCCTGCCGGCAATGCCTGCAGCTTCTCGCCGGCGCAGTCGAACTCGAAGGGCATCATGGATGAGGGGACCGCCGGAATACCGCCACGATGTCGCGCAAACTCATGGCGCACACGATTGACCCGACGTCGGGCCGTGCGCAAGGTGGTGCGATGCGTCGTCTGGTGGGTTTCTTTCTTGCAGGGGCCGTGCTCGCGCCCGGCGTGGCCGGCGCGCAGGTCCAGCCGCATCGCGCCGAATATGCGTTGCGCCTCGGCTTGGCTGCCAACGCGCCGCGCATCGGCACGGCCATCCACGACCTTTCGCTGGATTGCAGCGGCTGGCATCTCAAGCGCGACATCAAGACCGAGATCGCCCTCACCGCCTCGTGGAAGATGAGCCTCGCCTCCAAGCTCGACGGCCAGGAACCCAGGAGCGGCAATGCCTTCCGCTTCAGCACCGTGCAGGTCCAGAACGGCAGCGAGCGCGAGATCAAGGGCCGCGTGCAGCGCCAGGCCGGCGAGCTCAAGGCCGAGATCGTCCAGCCTGGCGCCCCGCCCAACCAGTTCGTGCTGCCGCCGCCCACCCTGATGCCGGTCGCCGCCGTCGATCATTTGATCGAGAGGTTGCGGGCCAACGCCGCCAGCTTCCCCGCCCTGATGTTCGATGCCGAAGTGATGGGCGATGCCTTCCTGATCGACGTCGCCGAGCAGCAGCGCAGCCAGCTGCGCGCCGCCCGCCCGGCCGACAAGCCGGTGGCCGCGCTGCCGGCCAAATCCTGGCCGGTCTTCATGACGTTTACCCGCGGCCGCCAGCAGGACACGCGGCCGCTCTTCAGCGTCGGCGCGCTGGTCTTCGACAACGGCGTCCTGGACCGGCTGACCGTCGAGACCGGCCTGGTCACCGTCACCGCCGACCTGCAGGCCCTGGATATGCGGCCGCTCCCGAGCTGCCCAAGGTCTTAGCTGGGAGCGCGGGCCTCTGGCCCGCTCATGATCTTCCGGACCGCGCGCGTCCCGGCGCGCTCATGATCATGAGCGCGCGGGGACGCGCGCGGTCCGGAAGACGAAGAGCATGAGCGGCACGGGAGTGCCGCGCTCCCATGATCCACCCCGCCGCACCCGGCGTATCTGAGACCGAGTAGTCGATAGCGGGGTCAGAGGGATGAAAGTTGCTGTCATCGGCGCTGGCGCTGCGGGTCTCGGCGCGGCGTGGCTGCTCAGCCGCGAGCACGATGTCGTGATCTACGAGCGCGAGAGCCGGTTCGGCGGCCATGCCTGCACGGTCGACGCGCCGGGGCTGGGCCGCAGCCAGCCGGTCGATGTCGGCTTCATCGTCTTCAACCAGCGCAACTATCCCAACCTGATCGCCCTGTTCGACCATCTCGGCGTGCCGACCAAGCCGTCCGACATGTCGTTCGCGGTCAGCCTCGAGGGCGGGCGTTTCGAGTACGGCAGCTCCTTCGCCAGCTTTCTCGCGCAGCGGCGCAACCTGGTGCGACCGTCCTTCCTGCGCATGACGCACGACATCCTGCGCTTCAACCGGCTGGCGCCCCGCCTGCTCGACAGGTGCGAGGATCTCGACTTCACGATCGGCGACTTCGTCGACGATGCGGGGCTCAGCCCGGCGTTCCGCGACCGCTACCTGGTGCCGATGGCGTCCTGCATCTGGTCGACGCCGCTTGGCCGCATGCTCGACTATCCGGCGCAGACCTTCGTGCGCTTCTTCAACAACCACGGCCTGCTCACCGTCGGCCCGCAGCTCGCCTGGCGCACGGTGCGCGGCGGCTGCCGTTCGTACGTCGAGCGCATTGTGGCGCCCTTGCGCCAGCGCGCGCGGCTCGCCACGCCGGCCGCCGCGATCCGCCGCGGCAGCGACGGCGTACATGTCCGCGACGCCACCGGCCACTGGGACCGCTTCGACAAGGCGATCCTCGCCTGCCATGCCGACCAGGCGCTGACGCTGTTGACCGACGCCGACGCCCGCGAGCGCGACCTGCTCGGCCGCTTCGCCTATTCCTCGAACGAGGTCTGGCTGCACGCCGACGCAACGTTGATGCCGCGCCGCCGTTCGGTATGGTCGAGCTGGAACTACGTGGCCGACAGCGAGGACCGCGACAGCCCGGTGAGCGTTACCTACTGGATGAACCGCCTGCAGGACCTGCCCGACAGCACGCCGCTCTTCGTGTCGGTCAATCCTGGCCGCATGCCGGCGGCAGCGCTGCAACGCTTCACCTTCGAGCATCCGATGTACGATGCCGCCGCGATCCGCGCCCAGCGCACCCTGCATGCCATCCAGGGGATGCGCGACACCTTCTTCTGTGGCAGCTACTGCGGCTACGGCTTCCATGAAGACGCCCTGTCGGCCGGCCTCGACGTCGCCGAGCAGCTCGGCGTGCGCCGGCCCTGGCGCAAGCCCGACGAGCATCGCCGCATCGGCGATCCGCCGCGCGTGGTCGCCGATGATCGGCCGATCGGGCCCTTCCCCGTGCCGGTTACGCCATGAGCCGCCCGGCGCACACCATCATCGACGCAACGGTGGTCCACCGCCGGTTGCGGCCGCGCGACAACGCCTTCCGCTATCGCGTCGCCTATCTCTGCCTCGGCCTGGAGGCGCTGGAGAGTGCCGCCGGCCGCTGGCTCCGGCTGGACCGCCGCGGCCTGGTGTCGTTCCGCCGGGCCGACCATGGGGCACGCGACGGCTCGGACCTGAAAGCCTGGCTCAGGCGCGTCCTGGGCGAGCACGGCCTGGGCGAGATCTGCGGCGGCGACGTCGTGCTGATGACCCTGCCGCGCATGCTGGGCTACGTCTTCAATCCGGTGAGCTTCTGGTTCTGCCGCGACCCCGCCGGCGCGCTGCGCGCCGTGCTGTGCCAGGTCAACAACACCTTCGGCGAGAGCCACTGCTACCTGGTCCACCACGACGACCGCCGGCCGATCGAGCCCGACGCCTGGCTGGAGGGCCGCAAGGTCTTCCACGTCTCGCCCTTCCTGCCGGTCGAGGGCGGCTATCGCTTCCGCTTCCGCCTCGATGACGGGCGGGCCCATGTAGACGTGAACTACCACGACGCCCGGGGCCTGATGCTGGCGACCTCGGTCGGCGGCCGCCGCGAGGCCCTGACCGACGCCAGCGTGCTGCGGCGCTTCCTCGGCAACCCGACCATGACCCTGGCCGTCATCGTCCGAATCCACTGGCAGGCCTTGCATCTGTTGTGCAAGCGGGCGAGATTTCACCGCAAGCCCGCTCCACCGGCGGAGCTGGTGACGCGCTGAGCCTGCATGACGATCGCCTCCCGTTTTGTCCTGAAAGCCCTTGAACGCCTCTCGGTCGGGCGAATCACCCTCCATCTTCCGGACGGCACGGCACACAGCTTCGGCCGCGAAGGCGCCAAGCCCGAGGCCGAGCTGCATGTCAGGGACTGGCGCTTCTTCCGCCGGGTGGTGCTCGACGGCGATATCGGTTTCGCCGAGGCCTACATAGAGGGCCTGTGCGATTCGCCGGACCTCGCCGGCCTGATCGCGCTTTTGGCGGAGAACGAGCAGTCGCTGGGCCGCATGGCCCACACCAACGCGCTGCACGACCTCGCGCTGAAATTCCTTCACTGGCAGCGCCGCAACTCGCGCCGTGGCTCGCGCAAGAACATCCACGCCCACTACGATCTCGGCAACGAGTTCTACCGGTTGTGGCTCGACCCGACGATGACCTACTCGTCCGCCCTGTACGGGGGCACCGACGACGGCAAGCCGCTGGAAGCCGCGCAGACCGCCAAGTACGAGCGCATCCTCGAGCAGATCGGCGCCAAACAGGGCGACAGCATCCTGGAGATCGGCTGCGGCTGGGGCGGTTTCGCCGAGACCGCGGCGCGCCACGGCATGCGGGTCACCGGCGTGACGATCTCCCAGCAGCAGCTCGACTATGCCCGCCAGCGGCTGGCGCGCGCCGGCCTCAGCGACCGGGTCGACCTGCAGTTCCGCGACTATCGCGACATGGACGGGCGCTACGACCATATCGTGTCGATCGAGATGATCGAGGCGGTGGGCGAGCGCTACTGGCCCGACTACTTCGCCGCGCTGAAGCGCCATGTCGCGCCGGGCGGCTCGATCCTGGTGCAGGCGATCGTCATCGCCGACGACTTCTTCGAGAGCTACCGCCGTCATCCGGATTTCATACAGACCTATGTGTTCCCGGGCGGCATGCTGCTGTCGCCGACCACCGTGCGCGAGCAATGCCGCCAGGCCGGCCTGAAGGTGGCCGAGCTCTACAGTTTCGGCCGGGACTATGCGCGGACCCTGGAGACCTGGCTCGGCCGTTTCGACCGGGTGGCCGACCAGGTGGCGAAAATGGGCTTCGACGAGCGTTTTCGCCGCATGTGGCGCTACTACCTCGCCTATTGCGCGGCCGGCTTCTCGACCGGCCGCACGGACGTATTGCAGGCCCACTTCCGACATATATAACTGTCACCAAGGAAGGCGCTGAAAGCGGCGCGAACAGGAAGGCAAATTCGCGTGCATGCGCCAATGACGAGGACCGGGTCGGCCGCCGCGTCCGTACGACTGACGTTTGGACGTCTGGTCGCCTATTCCACCAACCAGCTGCCCTTGAACATGGCGGCCCTGCCGGTGGTGCTGAACGTCAGCCACTTCTATGGCGAGGTCCTGAAGGTGCCGCTCGGCATCATGGGCCTGATCTTCATCGCCGCGCGCGTGATCGACGCCATCCAGGATCCGGTCATCGGCCTGATCAGCGACAAGTTCACCCATCGAGGGCCCGCGCGGCCGGCTCACCTTCGTGGCGCTGATGCTGCCGCTGATGATCGGCGGCTTCTACATGCTGTTCCATCCGCCCGAGGCGTTGTTCACCGACTCGACGCTGCTGGCACTCTGGCTGTTCGTGGCGCTGTTCGTCGTCCATCTCGGCTATGCCGGCGTGTCGATCAGCTATCACGCGCATGGTGCGGAGCTTACCGACGACTACAACGAGCGCACCCGCGTCACGGTCGGCCGCGAGGTGTTCGGCCTGATGGGCATGACGCTCGCCGTCGTGCTGCCGACCATCTTCACGGCCAGGCTCGGCGACCATGCCGGCTACGTCTACATGGGCCTGATCTTCATCCCGATCGCGCTCGCCTTCGCCCTGCCGACGCTGCTCTGGTCGCCGCCCTCGGTGCATCCGCCGGTCGTGCGCGAGAACCCGGAGATCCATGTCCGCTATTTCCGCGACTGGCTGGTGAGCCTGGCACCTGTGCTGGCACGGCCGACGCGCAACATGGAAAACAGCACCTCGCTCAAGACCCTGGTGCCGTTCTTCGCGCCGATGAAGAACCGCCTGTTCCGCCGCCTGCTGCTGGTCTTCATCATCAACGGCTCGGCGCTGGGCGTCGCCGTGTCGGTGATGCTGTTCTATGTCGAGCACGTGCTGAAGGGGAACAAGACGCAGGCCGGCATCATCCTGCTGGTCTATTTCGGCGCCGCCGCGCTCAGCGTGCCGATGTGGCTGCTGCTGTCGCGCCGCTACACCAAGACCGCGGCCTGGTTCATCGCCATGGTGATGACCGTGATCGCCATGTCGCTCGCGGTCTTCCTGGGCGCCGGCGACTTCGCGCTGTTCCTGCCGATTGCCGTGATCACGGGACTGGGCATCGGCGCCGACTACGGCCTGCCGCCGTCGGTGCTGGCCGACATCATCAACGCGCCCGAAGGCAAGGACACGCAGGGCGATACCGGCGCCTACTTCGGCCTGTGGGCGCTGTCGACCAAGCTCGCCACCGCTATCGGCGCCGCGGGCTCGCTGCCGGTCGCCGCGCTTCTGGGTTTCAACCCCAGCCGCGGGCAGTACAGCAGTAGCGCGCTGATCTTCGTCTATATCGCCCTGCCGGTGGCCATCAAGATCGCGGCCGCGCTCCTGATCTGGTTCATCCGCATCGAGGCCGAACGCGGCACGGTGCGCGACGAGCTGATGGGGCGGGCTTAAGGGAGCGCGGGCCTCCGGCCCGCTCACGGTCTTTGTCTTCCGGACCGCCGGCGTCTCGCCGGCCTCATGAGTCATGAGCCGGCCGGAGGCCGGCGGTCCGGAAGATCATGAGCGGGCCGGAGGCGCGCGCTCCCTTAAGACAGGAAGCCCAGCTTCTGCGGCTGTCGCAGCCCGAAATCTCGCTGCTGGCCCCAGCAGCCCTGCGCCACCGTCGCAAACACGCTGCGGAAGTCGACGGTGTGCTTGAGGTCGCCGTCGGTGAGATCGGCGAGCGACGGATAGGCGCCGTGCAGGCCGCCCTTCACGCCGCCGCCCATCACGAACAGCGGCGCCGCCGTGCCGTGGTCGGTGCCGCCGCTGGCGTTCTGGCGGACGCGGCGGCCGAACTCCGAGTAGGTCATCACCACGCACGTCGTTCCATAGGTTGGCGGCGATCAGGTTCTTGCGCAGGGTCGCGAGGTTGGTCGCCAGGAAGCCCAGCAGCCGCTCGTGCGGCTGCACCTGGTTGGCGTGGGTGTCGAAGCCGCCCAGCGCCGCCTTGATCGCCACCACCGGCACACGCGCCGTCACGATACGCGTGGCGAGGTCGAGCTGGCGGCCGAGCAGGACCTCCTGCGGATAGGCCTCCTTGGGCGCCGCGGCGGCGCGCAGCTTGTCGGCCAGGCCCTTGGCCGCGCCGTTGATCTCCTGGCGCACCGCCAGCAGATGGCGCAGCGCCGGATTTTCCATCGCGCTGCCGTCCTTCATGCCGCCGGTGTCCTTGAGGGCATGCGCCTGGCGCAGGAAGTTCTCGGCGTCCTGCATGACGATGGTGCGCAGCTCCGGCCCGGTGCTGGGCAGCGCGTTGGTGTCGACGACGATGCTGTCGACGCCCACGCCCTTGGGCAGCGCGGCGCCCTTGAAGGCCTGGGCGATCCAGCCCTCGCTCAGCGTCTGGTTCGAGGCCGAGGCGGTGTCCCAGATCTCGATCGAGCGGAAATGCGAGCGGTTGGGATAGGGATAGCCGACGCCCTGCACGATCGCGAGGTCGCCCGCCTTCCACGACTCCATCAACGGCTCGAGCTTGTTGTGCAGCCCGACCTTCTCGTCGAGCTGGATCGTGTGGTCGCGCGCCACGCCGATGCCGGGGCGCAGCTCGCGGTACTTGGGATCGGCGTAGGGAATGACGGTGTTCAGCCCGTCATTGCCGCCCTTGAGCTCGATCAGCAGGAGGATGCGGCCCATGGCGTCCTCACTTCAGCTGGTAGGCGGTGTCGAGCATCGCCGCCGCCACCGTGGCGCCCGGCGTGCGCGAGCCATCGACCGTGTCGATCGGCGCGCGCGGCAGCAGCGTACGCAACAGGGTCGCGGAGTCGACGCCGGACAGCGTCGGGCCGAGCTTCGCTTCGTCGCCGGCATAGCGCAGGCTGCGGCCTTCGACCGGCCGCGGCTCGGCCGTTGGCTCTGCCATCTGCATGGTGCCCTCGTCCGATCGCATCGGCAGCTGCTCGCGCCGCTCGATGCGCCGGTTGCGCGGGCTCGACATCATCGCGCCTTCCATCGAGGCCACGGTCGTCGCCTCGACGATGCGGCGCAGGAACTGCTGGCGCAGCAGCAGCGTGTAGGTGGTGATCCAGCTCTCGCCGCCCGGCCAGCCTTTGACGTTGGGCGGATCGAACGGCATCTGGCCCAGCCCCTGCATCATGCGCACCAGCTGGGTCTTCTCCGGCACCGGCAGGCCGAGCAGGTGGACCGTGCCCACGACCAGCTCGACCGGCGACTTGATCAGCGCGCCGCGGCTCGCAGGATCGCGGAACTGCGCCGACAGCAGGATCGCCCGCATCAGCGGCTTCAGCTCGTAGTTGGCGCGGAAGGAGCCCGCGAGTTTCCTGACCTCGGCAGGATCGGGCTTGAGCGACACGAATTCGCGCCACAGCTTCTCGACGATTGTCTCGGCCGTGCGCGGATGCTTCAGCAGGATGGCGATGATCGCATCGCCGTCGAAGCGGCCGGTCTGGCCTAAAAAGGTCTTCTCGCCGCCGTCATGCTCGTTGTCGCGGGTCCTGAAATGGCCGGTCTCGCGGTCGACGGTCCAGCCGGTGAAGGCGCGTGCGGCGGCCTTGATATCGGCCTCGCTGTAATGGCCTTCGCCCAGCGTGAACAGCTCCAGGAGCTCGCGTGCGAAGTTCTCGTTGGGCTGGCGCGCCACGCTGCGCATGCCGTCGAGATAGATCAGCATCGCCGGATCGCGCGCCACTGCCTTCAGCAAGGCCGCGAAGTTGCCCAGCGCCTCGCGGCGGAACAGCGCGTTCTGCTGGAACAGCGACGGCGGGAACCGCACCTTCTGCAGCGAAGACGTGAAGTGGTTGTGCCAGAACAGCACCATGCGCTCGGTGAGCGGCTGGTCGGTGACCAGCATCTCCTCGATCCACCAGTTGCGCAGCTCGCGCCCCTGCTCCTGCAGCGGCTGCTGGGCGGCCTGCAACGGTTTGCCGTCGACGCCCTGCTTCTTCTGCGCTTCTGCCCGCTCGGCGCGCGCGGCCTGCTGCTGGCGGCGCAGCTCGGCCGGACCTTCGTTCAGCCAGCCCGGCGGCGGCGTGATGGCGTCGCGGCGCACGCCGGCCAGCAGCCGATCGACGGTGGCCGCGTAATCCTGGGCCTCAAGCGCGCGGATCTCCGCCGGCGTGGCGCCGAAGGTCGTGCGCGACAGGAGATGCCGCGCCTCGTCGAAATCCATCGTCGCAGCAGCATGCCCGGGCCGCAGCGGCCACAGGCCGGCGGACAATGCCGCCGCACCTGCAGCCCTGGCCACAAACCCTCGCCGACCAATTGGCGCGACCATGGGATGTCTCCTACTGCGACGGGCGCGGTGGCGGCTGCCCCGGTTGGCGCGCCCACGGGCTGCTCAGCAGGCGGTCGACCAGGATCTGGTGCATCTTTACGCGCTGCTCGGGATCGAGCTGCGCCTCCATCTGCGACAGCGCGCGCACCGTCTCCTTCTGCTGGTCGGCGCGCAGGTCGCCCATCCGGTCGATCAACGGGGCGAGCCGGGCCTGATCAAGCGGCGAGCGCTTGTATTCGGCGACGATCTGCTCGCGCACCTTCTGCATCTCGCGCGACCGCTCGCGCCGCACCTGGGCGTGCTGTTCGAAGACGCCGCGCAGCGCCTGACGCTGCTTGGGCTCGAGGTTGAGGTCGCCCGCCACGATCTCGAGCGCGCTCGGTCGCGCCTGCGGCGGGGGTGGTGGTGGCGGCGGCGGCAGAATGCGCTGCTCGAACGGCAAAGGTCCTCCGATCCAACCGCGGTAGACGAAGCCCCCGACGAAGAAGGCGTTCAGCAACAGTGACAGGGCAAACGCCACCGTGATCAGGCGCGGCATGTCAGATGCCGTCCGAGACCAGGAACTCGGTCAGTTCGTTGCCGTTGAAATTGGAATAGGCATAGCGCTCCTGGGCCATCGATTCGCCCAGGCCGCCCCCCAGCATGAAGCCGGAGATGGCGATGATCACCGCGGCCGTCATCATTGCCAGGCGCGGCAGGGCGAAGCGGCGGTTCCTGGCGAACAGCCAGTCGAACAGCCCAACGCGCCCAGTGCGCTGCTCGGCCGCTCGACCTCGAAGCCGACCAATGCCTTGGCGCGCACTTCCAGGCGCGCCGGCGCCGCCGGCAGCGGCATGCCCAGCACTTCCGACAGTTCGAGGGCGGCGCGACGCATCTCGGGATCGGCGGCGACCGCTGCCTCGATGCGGGCGGCCGCCGTTTCCGACAGGCGGCCTTCCAGCCAGGCGGCAAAGTCGAGATCCGACACGGGCCCGGACGCGACGGCACGGTCGGTGGCAAAGCTCTGCCACAGCTCCCGGTCGCTCTGGGTGGGACGTTCCGTACTCATTGCGCTCTCCTGCTGCAGATTACGTCAGAAACCCCTCCGGCATCCCCTGCTAAAGGGCTTCCTATCGGGGTTCCTCCTGGAAATGGGCTCGCAACCGCAGCAACGCCTTGTGATGCGTGCTGCGAACGGTTTGGGCGTCGATCTTGAGAAGTTGGGCAACTTCCGACACGTCCTTCTCCTCGTCGTATAAGCATTTCAGGACAAGCATCTGGCGCTCGGTCAGAAGTCCTTGAGGAATTTTGAGTTTTTCCACATGCCGGTCTTCGACCCCCAGGCTGGCCTCGGGTACGTCGTCGAGCGGCGTGGTCGCCTGGCGCCGGCGGCGGGCGTGATCCACCGCCGCCGAGCGGGCGACCACGGCCAGCCAGGTCGACAGCCCGGCGCGGGCCGGATCATAGGTTTTCAACAGCCGATAGTCATTGGCGCACAGCCGGACGAACACGTCTTGGGCGGCGTCCATCACATCCTCTTCGCTCAGCCGGTATGAAGCGAGCGTACGGCGCGCGACGGCGTTGATCAGAGGCGCGGCCGCGGTGACGAAGCTGTCCCATGCACGCTTGTTGCCCGTCACGAGCGTCCGCAGGTCGACCTGGTTGAGTTCCGTCACGCCCGCGTTTCTTTCTCGGCCCGTCCGCCCTGCAGTGTACCAGGGTTTATGGCGAAATCAGGCTTCATCCCGAGCGAAGCCACCCGTAGGGTGGCGCAGTCGAGGGACCTTTTTTGGTCGCCGGCAGAAAAAGAAAAGGTCCCTCCACTTCGCCTCGCTTCGCGAGGCTACGGTCGGGATGACGGTAAGGAGTATCGATGAGCGAGTCGCTGACCAATCAGTGGAAAGTCACCAAGCAGGCGGTGCGCGGCAAGGGCGTCGTGGTGGCGCAGAACAGCCGGGCCGCCCAGGCCGGTGCAGAGATACTGCGCAAAGGCGGCAACGCCATCGATGCTGCCGTCGCCACCGGCATGGCGATCGGCGCGCTCGAGCCGTGGATGAGCGGCATCGGCGGCGTCGGCTTCATGACCATTTTCAGCGCCAAGGAGCAGCGGGCCTGGACGATCGACTACGGCCCGATCTCGGCCAAGAAGCTCGACCCCGCGACCTACAAGATCGTCGGCCCCGGCCCCGCCAATCCCTTCGCCTGGCCCGACATCCTCGAGCAGAGGAACGAGGTCGGCTATCACTCGATCGCCGTCCCCGGCATGGTCGCGGGCCTCGCCAAGGCGCTCGACCGCTTCGGCACGCTGAAGTGGCAGGACGTGATGGCGCCGGGCACCGCGCTCGCCAAGCGCGGCATGCAGCTCGACTGGTACATGCAGGTCATGCTGGCCCAGGGCGCGCGCGACCTCGCCAAGTTCCCGGCCTCGCGCGCCGCCTATCTGTGCGACGACGGCCGCGTGCCGATGATCGACTGGCAGGCCAACGTCCGCTACCTCAAGCTCGGCAATCTCGGCGAGACCTATCAGCGGCTGTCCGACGGCGGTCCGCGCGAATACTACGAAGGCAGCCTGGCGCGCGACATCGCCGCCGACCTGCAGGCCGGCGGCTCCGCCATCTCCTATGACGATCTTGCCTCCTACGAAGCGCGCATCGTCGAGCCGCTGTCGTTCCAGCACGGCGACGCCACCATCAATGTCGCGGGCGGCCTCACCGCCGGGCCGACACTGCGCCGCACGATCGAGCTTGCGGGCACGAAGACCAAGGGCCGGGGCGCGCCCGATGCCGACTTCTTCGTCGCCATCGCCCAGGGCATGCACCAGGCCTACGAGGAACGGCTGAAAACCATGGGCGACAAGCCCACCAACACCTGCACCACGCATTTCTGCGCCGCCGATTCCCAGGGCAACATGGTGGCGCTGACCCAGACCCTGATGTCGCTGTTCGGCTCGTCGGTGATGCTGCCCAAGACCGGCATCACCATGAACAACGGCATGCTGTGGTTCGATCCCGAGCCCAACCGGCCGAACTCGATCGCGCCGGGCAAGCGGCCGTTGTGCAACATCTGCCCGGTGGTCGTGACCAAGGACGGCAAGCCGTGGTTCTGCATCGGCGCCTCGGGTGGCCGGCGCATCGTGCCGGCGGTGACCCAGCTGTCGCTGATGCTGATCGACCGCGGGCTGGACGTGGAGACCGCTTTCCATCATCCGCGCATCGACGTGTCGGGCGTCGGGCCGATCCGCGTCAACCGCGACCTGCCCGAGGCCGTGAAGAAGGCGATTGCCGCCCGCCTGCCGATCGTCGAAGTTACCAATCCAGTCTCGCCCCTGGGCTTTGCCAACCCGTCGTGCATCGTGCGCGACCCTGCAAGCGGAGAGCTGACCGGCATGAACGAGGTGATGTCGCCATGGGCTGGCGGCGCAGCGCAGTAGCGGCGCTCGCCGCGTTCGTTGCAGCACCCGCGACGGCGCAGGACTTGCGCCTGCCCGTGCTGGTGCCGCTGACCGGCTTCGTGGCGCTCGAGGGCACCAGCCAGAGGAACGGCGCCCTGCTGGCGGCGAGCCAGCTCAAGGACGTCGCGCTCAAGCCCGACGTGCTCGACACGCAGGCCACGCCGGAAGCCGCCGTCACCGCCTGGGAGCGCGTCATGGGCGGCGCCCCCTCGCTTGCCGTCGCCGGCCCGATCCTCGGCACGCAGATGCTGGCGTTGCTGCCGCTCGCCCAGGAGCGCGGCGTGCCGCTGCTCACGATCTCGGGAACAGCGCGGCTGGGCGAGCTCGGCAACCCGTGGTTCTTCCGCTTCTTCCCCAGCGACGCCACCGTGAAGGTGGCGCATGCGCGCTACGTGGTGGAGAAGCTTTCAGCCAAGCGGCCGGCAGTGATCTATCAAAGCACCGCTTACGGCCAATCGGGACGCGAGCAGCTCAACAAGACCCTGACCGAGCTCAAGGCGCCGCCGGTGCTGGAAGAAAGCATCGCGCCCACCGTCAACGACCTCTCGCCGGCGCTGCTGCGCGCCAAGAACGCCAACGCCGACGTGATCGTGCTGCACCTGCACGCCGCCTCGACCGTGCTGGCCGTGCGCCAGGCGCGCCAGTTGCTGCCCGCCGTGCCGATCGTCGCCGGCTCGGCCATGCACCAGCCAGCGACCGCGGCGCTGCTCGAGCCCGGCGAGCTGAAAGGCGTTTGCGCAGAGACTGCAGCGTCGCCGATCTCGGCGACCTCGGGGCCGCTGCGCGCCTTCCTCGACGCCTATCGCGCCGCCTACAAGAGCGAGCCCGACGCCTTCGCCGCCGCCCAGTTCGATGCAGTGGGCATGCTGGGTCAGAGCATCGCCGAGCTGCGCAAGGCCGGACAGCCGGTCACCCCCAAGGCTGTTCGCGATCGACTGGCGAGCGATACCTATCACGGTGTCGTGACCACCTATCGCTCGGACGGCAAGGGCAACATGGCCCACGAGGCCGAAATCGTGTGTTTCGACGGCACGGACCGCATTCCCAAGCCGGCTGCGCGCTACGCGATACCGCCACGCTCCTGATTGCAACTTTTGAGCGATTGCGCCGTTGTTTTTCCGTGGCAGTTCGTCCACGGGGAGTTGACCATGCGTACAGCCCGCGTATTGGGCGTCCTGCTGGCACTCGGTGCCGGCTTTCCGGCCGATGCCCGGGAATTCCGTTCCTCCGATGTCTATCCCTTCGACTACCCGACGGTCCAAGCCGCCGTCCAGGTCGACAAGCTGATGCGGGAGCGCAGCGGCGGCAAGCTCGGCATCACGGTGCTGGGTTATGACGACCGCGATTCGGAGAGCTATACCGCCGCGCAGGTCCGCAACGGCCAGCTCGACATGGCGCGGCTCAATATTGCCGTCTTGAACAACCTCGTGCCGTCGACGGCGATATTCTCCCTCCCCTATCTCTTCAAGTCGAAGGAGCACGCTAGGCAAATCTTCGATGGGCCGATCGGCGAGGAAATCCTCGCCGACCTGGAAAGCCATGGCCTGGTCGGGCTCGCCTTCTACGACGGCGGGCCGCGGCACTTCTACAGCGTCAAGCAGGCGATACGGACGCCGGCCGACTTGAAGGGCCTGAAGGTACGCGTGCAGCAAGCCGACATCTGGACGAGCATCCTTCGCGCCGTCGGTGCCGAGCCGGTGGTCGCGCCGGCCGATCGCGTCTACCTCAAGCTGCAGTCCGGCGTGATCGATGCGTCCGAGCAGAACTGGCCGTCCTACGTGACGTTGCGCCACTATCACGTCGCCCCTCATCTCAGCCTGACCGGACATTCGATGACCCCGGCGGTCCTGATCTTCTCCAAGCGCGTCTGGGACACCCTATCGGCCGGCGAGCAGACGATCATCCGCGACGCCGCCCGCAACTCCGTTGCGGTCATGCGCCGGCTGTGGGACGACTACGAGGTCTCCTCCGAGCGGACGGCCGAGAAGGCGGGAGCCAAGATCGTGCGCGATGTCGATCGCAAGGCATTCGCCGACCAGCTCGTCCCGCTCTACCCCTCGATCATCGAGGACCACCGGCTGCGCGCGATGGTGCGACGCATCCGGGCCGACGAGCCGTTGCAGCAGTCCGAACAGCCGAAGGATTGATCCTCTTCTCCTCCCCCGTCTTACGGGGGAGGCCGGGAGGGGGAAAGCAACACCGACGGCTTCTGTAATTTACAGATCTGAAATTTGCTCTCACCGCGACTGCGGCTCGCCCCCTCCCTACCCTCCCCCGTGAGACGGGCGAGGAATCAAATGGCGACGCGGGCGACCGGCAGAGCCAAGCCGGCGACGTCGACGCGGCTGCGGAAGATGCTGCCGCAGTTCTCGTGCGGGCCGCCGCGCGAGCCGGTGACGATGTAGAGGTCGCGCAGGTCATCGCCGCCGAAGCAGAGACTGGTGACCATCGGCAGCGGCACCGCGATGTCCTGCCGATGGGAGCCGTCGGCGTCGAATACCGCCACCCTGCCGCCGTGGGCATCGGCGACCCAGACCGAGCCGTCGCTCGCCACCTTCAGCCCGTCCGGCACGCCGCCCTCGCCCAGCGAGGAGAACTTGCGCCATGGCCCGACCGAACCGTCTGGCGCGACGTCATAGACACGCACCAGCGGCGCCCGCGCATCGCTGTGATAGAGGCGCTTGCCGTCGGGCGAGAAGCCCAGCCCGTTGGTGAGCAGCACGCCGTCCGACAGCGTGCGCATGCCGCCGTCGAGATCGACGACGTGCAGATGGCCGGGCCTGGGCGTCTCGCCGCCGAACACCCGAAAGGCCAGCGACCCGACATAGATGCGGCCTGCGGCATCGGTTGTAAGGTCGTTGAAGCCGGTCGCGCCGGGAATGGCATCGAGCGACAGCAGCGAGTGCATCGTGCCGTCGGTCAGGGAGACGCAGGCGATGTCCCGGCCGCCGACGACCAGGCCGCCGGACTCGTGCAGAGCCATGCCGCCGATGCCGCGCCGCTTGGGAACGGCCAGCATAATTTTGTCGGCGCGATCGAGAAGGTGGACGCCGCCATTCATGACGTCGCTGAAGTAGAGGCCGCGGGCAGGATCCCACACCGGGCCTTCGATCAGGCCATATCCGGTCGCAACGCGCTGCACGGCATCCTCCCTAATTCCGCCAATGAGGGGTAAGAACTTAGCGCCGATGAAGATCGCCACCTACAACATCAACAACATCAACCGCCGCCTGCCGAACCTGCTCGCCTGGCTGAAGCGCGCGCGGCCCGACATCGTCTGCCTGCAGGAGCTGAAGGCCGCCGACGAGGCATTCCCCCAGGCCCCACTGCGCGAGGCCGGCTACCACGCGCTGTGGCGTGGCCAGAAGACCTGGAACGGCGTCGCCATCCTGAGCCGCAAGCCGCCCATCCTGACCCGCAACGCGTTGCCAGGCGACTCCGGCGATGCGCAGAGCCGCTACCTCGAGGCGGCGATCGACGGCCTGCTTGTCGGCTGCCTCTATCTGCCCAACGGCAATCCGCAGCCCGGGCCGAAGTTCAAGTACAAGCTCGACTGGTTCCGCCGCCTGCAGGCGCACGCCGGGAAGCTGTTGAAGAGCGGCGCGCCTGTCGTTCTGGCCGGCGACTACAACGCCGTGCCGACCGACTTCGACATCTATTCCATGAACTCCTGGAAGGACGACGCGCTGGTGCAGCCGGAGACTCGCGCGGCCTATGCCAAGCTGGTGGCCCAAGGCTGGACCGATTCGCTTAGAACGCTGTTTCCCGACAAACCGATGTATACCTTCTGGGACTACAAGCGGCGGCGCTGGGAGCGCGACGCCGGCCTGCGCATCGATCATCTGCTGCTGTCGCCCTCGCTCAGTGCCCGCCTCAAGAAGGGCGGCGTCGATCGCGACGAACGCGGCCGCGAGAGCGCCAGCGACCACGCACCCGCCTGGATCGAGCTGCGCTAGTTTTCATGGCGATTCATGTTCCTCTCCCCCGCCAGGGGAGAGGAGCACGAATCTCAGAGGCGAATGTCGCTGATGACGGGCAGGTGGTCCGAAATCTTGCGCGCCTCGGGATCGGTGTGGCTGGCCACCAACGCCGTGCGCGGCCACAGGTAAACGCGGTCGAGATGGAACAGCGGGCACGCCGACGGGAAGGTGCGGTGGTTCGTATAGCCCGGCAGCACCCTTCCCAGGCTGCGGCGGACCGAGCCCGCCCACAGCCAGTCGTTGAAGTCGCCCAACGCCACCGTGGTCGTGCGCAAGTTGTCAAGCATCTTCAGCAGCGCGACGGCCTGGTTGTGGCGCTCGCGGAAGCTCAGCCCGAGATGCGTGGCGATCACGCGCAGCGGCCCGGCCGGCGTCTGGATGTCGCTGCAGATGGCCCGCCGCGGCTCGCGCTCGGGGAACGACAGGTCGTGGATCTCGGTGTTTGCCATCGGCCAGCGGCTGATCAGTGCCTGGCCATACTCACCGTCGGCCGTCGTCACGGTCTTGGCGCCGATGCCGTGATTGCCGAGCGATTCCTGCAGGACCTTGAACGGATCGTCGACATGCGCCTCGCGGGCGCGGCGCGAGTCGATCTCCTGGAGCGCGATGATGTCGGGATGATGCCGCTGCACCAGGGCGACGACACGCTCGAGGTCGAAGCGCGGGTTGCGGCCGACGGCGCCATGGATGTTCCAGGTCATGACGCGGATCGTCTGGCCGGCCGGTGCTCTCATGCGCGGTCTCCGCGGCGCGACAGAAAGGCCTGCGCCGCAACGGCCAGCACGATCAGGGCGGCAACGCACAGGACCAGGATAGCGATATCCCCGGCGCTTGGTTCGGCCAGGATCCTGATGATGCGGTCGCCCATGATCGAGAGCAGCACCAGGCCGGGCAACATGCCGATCAGCGTGCCGACAAGGAAGTCGACGAAGCGGATGCCGCTCGCCCCGGCCGCGAGGTTGACCAGGGTGAATGGCGCAATCGGCAGCAGGCGGAACGTCACGACCGCCAGCAGGCCGCGCTTGCGCAGGCTCTCGAGGCCGTGCCGCCAGCGCTCGCCCAGCATGCGATAGAGCGCCTCGCGACCGAGCCTGCCGCCGATCAGGAACATGACCAGACCGCTGCTCACCGTGCCGACGCCGCCATAGAGGATGCCGAGCCACGGCCCGAACACCGCGGCGGTCGTCAGGATCAGGATGTTGAGCGGGAAGACGATGGCGCCCGCGAGCACGAACACCAGGATGACGACCACGATCGCCCACGGCTCGCCGCGCACGGTCTTCAGGACTGCCCGCACGTTGTCGGCCGTCACCAGCCCCGAGAGCGGCGTGTAGCGCCACGCCAAGGCGATGCCGAGCAGGACCAGGACGCAGATGAGCGCGATCAGCAGCGGTCGCAGCCGTGCCAGCAGATGGCGCGCCAGCCGCGCCGGCCTGATCGGCCGCGGCGGATCGGCGATACGCTCGATGACATGGGACAGGCCGCCTTCGTCGGGCTCGCCGTCGTCGATCGGGCGCAGCCTGTGCCCGTTGGCGCTGAGCTCGTCCGCGGCGCGCACCAGCGAGCCGTCCTGCGCCAGGAATGCTGCGACGTCGGCGGCCGCCACGCCGCAATGCTCGCCCAGCAGGCGGTTGCGAATCTCCAGGATCGCGCTGCGCTCGCGGTCGGCATGCGCCTCGACGGCCAGGTCGCATTCGGTGTCGGCGCCCATCGAGCGATTGTTCATGTTGGCCGAGCCGACGCGCAGGAAACGGTCGTCGACCACCATGACCTTGGAATGGATCATGGTGTCGGTCGCCTGTCCGCCCTGCTCGACGGCGGGATAGAGCAGCCGCACGCGGTTGCCGCCTGCGGCGTGGATGCGCCGCCAGAAGCGGATGCGGCCGTTGCGCATGGTATGTCGTTCGACCCACGAATCGTGGCTGCGTGGCGCCACGATCACCACCTCCAGCTCGGGGCAGCGGTTGAGGCGATCGGCCAGCCGATCGGCGATCAGCGGCGAGCTGAGGAACTGGTTCTCGATGTAGATCTCGCGCTCGGCAAGATCGATCGAATCGGCGAACAGCGTCTCGGCCTCGCGCACCGGTTCCTCGTGGTCGTAGCGCGGCTGGGTGCGGGCTATGCCGACATCGACGTCGGTGAAATCCGCGCGCACCGTCTCGGGCCAGGGATCGCCGTGCGGCTCGATCTGCGGCACGCCGCCGTTGGCGCGACACCAGCGCTCGCGCGCCAGCTGCGCCAGTGCTTGCGCCGCCGCACCGTCGACCATCATCTGGACGTCGTGGAACGGCCGGTAGGGATGGCCCGAGGGATCGACGCGCTGGCGGTTCTCCGCCGAATGGGCGGTGGTGTCCCAGCGCCGGATCGTGAGGTCGAGGCCGCCGGAGAAGGCCACCGCATCGTCGACCACGACGATCTTCTGGTGCTGCGAGCTGCCGAAGGGGACCGAGTTGTCGATGCAGAGCGTCACACGGTCCGGCGTCCGCCAGCCCAGCGACAAGCGCGGCAAGAGCTCGCGTTCGCCGGCATAGAGCAGCGAATAGTCCCACAGCAGGAGATGGACGTGCAGGTCGGGACGCGTCCGCACGAGATCGCTCAGGAAGTCGGCGAAATTGCCGGGCATGCCGTCGGCCGGATGGCCGTCGGCGCCGACGAGCTGCGTGCGGCTGTCGATGTCCCAGCCGACCACCACGATGCTGCGCTCGGCCTTCAGGCAGGCGCCGCGCACCGCCTCGAAGAAGGCGGCAGCGTCGATCAGGACGGCGGCCCTGGCGGCCCGCTCGATCCGCCAGACATTGTGGTTCGGCCGCAGGAAATTCATCGCCCCTCAACGTGCGGGCAGGCAAATGGTTGTGCAATGCATTTGACGCCCCCTCGCCGGGCGGGAGAAGCTATAGTGACGGCGCGCTGAGGAATCGTGAAGGGAGATGGGCAAATGGCTTACAAGATCCTGCTGCTGGGAGCGTCCTACGGCTCGCTGCTGGCCTCGAAAATGCTGTTTGGCGGCCATTCCATCCATCTCATCTGCCTGCCCGCCGAGGCCGACCTGATCAACCAGGAGGGCTTCAAGGTCCGCCTGCCGATCCGCGGCCGCAAGGACCCGGTGCTGCTCGATTCGAAGAAGCTGCCCGGCAAGGTGACCGCGGGCGGCGTGGCGGGCGTCAACCCGGCCGACTACGACCTGATCGGGCTGGCCATGCAGGAGCCGCAATATCGCGTCGACGGCGTGCGCCAGCTCCTCGATGCGGTCGGCAAGTCGAAGGTGCCGTGCATGTCGATCATGAACATGCCGCCGCTGGCCTACCTGCGGCGCATTCCCGGCCTCGATTGCGACAAGCTCAAGCCCGCCTACACCGACGCCTCGGTATGGGACAGCTTCGACCCCGAGCGCATCACGCTGAACAGCCCCGACCCGCAGGCGATCCGGCCGCCGGAGGAGAAGATCAACTTCCTGCAGGTGACCTTGCCGACCAACTTCAAGGTCGCGCGCTTCAAGGACGACAAGCTGACAGCCATCCTGGGCCAGCTCGAGAAGGACGTCGACGCGGCGCGCTTCGACACGCCCGAGGGCAAGATCGAATTGCCGGTCAAGCTCAAGGTCTACGATTCGGTGTTCGTGCCGCTCGCCAAGTGGGCGATGCTGCTGGCCGGCAACTATCGCTGCGTCACCGAGGACGGCATGCGCACCGCGCAGGAGGCCGTGCACACCGACATCGAGACCTCGCGCTCGGTCTACAATTTCGTGCTCGACCTTTGCGTCAAGCTCGGCGCCAACCCGGCCGACCTCGTGCCGTTCGAGAAGTATGCCGCCGCCGCCCAGAGCCTGGTGCGGCCGGCATCGGCGGCGCGCGCGCTCAGCAACGGCGTGCCCTTCATCGAACGCGCCGACAAGCTGGTGCAGCTGATCGCCCGCGAGAAGGGTCTCAGCCATCCCGAGATCGATCGCGGCGTCGCTCTGGTCGACCGGCGCCTGGAGGCCAACCGCAAGAAGGCGGCGGCCGCCTGAAGCGTCAGTCTGCCAGGATCTCCACTCTGGCCCACAGAACGGGGTTCCTCGCGCTCGACGCATCATCCCGGCCAACGGCATCAATTCCGACGACCCTCAACCGGGCTCCGGAGGGCAACGTCTGCTTGATGGCGGACTGAAGTCTGCGGCCGTCGATCCCATCGCCGCGCAGGAACTTCGCGGTCTTGGTGTGAAGGCATTGCCCCTTCACCGCCTGCGTCAACGACTCCTCGACCTTGAAGCCCGGACCGGCATTGAGTTCTGGTGATTCGAATTCGATCGATCGCGTACCGCTGTCGGACACCACCCATTGCTTGAGGCTTCCGTCGATGCCTCCCAGGAAGATCCACCCTTCCGAGGATTTGGTTGCCGTCGCGCAAGGTGCTGCTTGCGTGCCCGATCCGGTCGGCGTCGTGGCGGTCGCCGTAGCCGTCCTCGGCGTGGCGGTTGTCGGCGCAGCGATTGTCGGCGCGATGGGTGCTGGCGTCGAAGCGGACACGGGTGTCGAAGTCGGGGTACCAGCAACGGAAGGAACGGACGCAACCGGTGACGTCGATGGCGTCACAGGAAGCACAGCCATCGTGCTGAGCGTTGCATAAACCTTGCGAACCTTGTCGTAGTCGGGGATGAGGTTGGCCTCATCCAGGAGCTTCAGCTTCCTCAGCACCTTGTCGAGGTCGTCGTTCTCGATCGCCTTTTGGATCAGAGCCGCTTGATACTGGCGAAGCGACTCCGATGGCAGGCTTTTGATCTTGCTCTCGATCTCCGTGTACTCCTGCCCCGCGAGCTTCTTCGCAAGCTCATTGGCATCCGAAATCATCCCCGTGAGGTTGAGCAGATTGAGCTTCGCCATGACGACGTTGGGATCGTTGTGCTCGAAGGCCTTCACCAGCAACGCCGCCTCGCGCTGTCTCGTTTCTTCGGCGAGACGCCGGTCCTTGGTGATCCAGTCCGAGACGGCGTTGGAGAACAGCCCGACAAAGACCGCGATCGCCGACACGACGATGGGGCTCTTGAAAAGTGATCCTTCGCGTTCCTTGAGAGCCAGCTCGCGTTCCTTGAGAGCCATCTCCGCCCGCCACTTCTCGCGTTCGAAGTCGTCGCTCGCCTCGTGCTCTGCCATTGCCGTCTCCACGCGCTTGCGCCGGTGAGGGCGAGACCCTGGTGTGCGTCTGCCGTGAGGCTCGCCGGACCGGCTCCGCCGGTCTGTGAAAATCCGCACATTAAGCGGCGTTGTGAGACGGTAATGTCGGTTTGACGGCCTTGATGGCCGCGACTAGCGTCACGCTCAAAAGCGGGCGCAATCCATGACGTACCGCAAGACGTGGGGGAGACGATGCGCTTCTGGCGTTGCATCGGCATCGGCCGTTGTTGAGCAGATTGCACAGGAAGGCCGAGGCGCTGGACTCAGCGTGCCTGCGTGCGCTCGGCCATCCGCACGACCACGCGGTGCGGCAGGAGCTCTTGAGCTCGCTCGAGTGGGATGCCTCCTATCATCCCGAGCATGCGCGGCCCCAGATCCGCAGCCTGTTCAAGGAAGTGTACGATCACTCCGCCAACCTGTCGCAGCACATCCAGTCGGGCGCGAGCCATCTCGCCTCCGACAGCATCGCAGGCTTGCGCAAAAGCCTCGGCTCGCTGACGCACATGCTGTCGACGCGTCACGACGAGCCGCCAAAAAGCTGAGGCTCGGCTGCTGGTCCGCCTTGACTGCCGACGAAACTTGCTTGCTCCATCAGAAACCCAACACTTTGTTGGTGTAGCGCGCGATGTTGCGCTCCTCGTCGGTCGGCACGACGAGGACCTTGACCTTGGCGCCGTCGCGACTGATGACGCCGTGGCCTTTGGCATTGCGATCAGCGTCGAGGGCCAATCCCAACCAGCGGCAACCGGCAACGACCTCGGCGCGGACCGCCGCATCGTTCTCGCCGATTCCCGCGGTGAAGACGAAACCATCGAGGCCACTCAAGGCCGCGGCCAGCGAACCCGTCTCGCGCACGATGCGGTAGACGAACAAGGCGATCGCCTCGGCAGCGGCGGGCGCCTGGGATTGGCGCAGGATGCGCATGTCGGAGGAAATGCCCGAGACGCCGAGCAGGCCTGACCGGCGATAGAGCAGGTCCTCGATCGCCTTTGCGTCCATGCCGCGCTCCTGCATCAGATACAGCAGCACGCCCGGATCGAGGCTGCCCGGGCGCGTCCCCATCATGAGGCCGTCGAGGGCGGTGAAACCCATGGTGCTTGCCACGCTTCGGCCGTCACGCACGGCGCACAGGCTGGCGCCGTTGCCGAGATGGGCAATCACCAGCCGGCTGCCTGCCAGGACGGGATCGATCGTCTGCAGCCGCGAGACTATGTAGTCGTAGGACAAGCCGTGAAAACCATACCGGCGCACGCCCGCCGCGGTGAGATCGCGCGGCAGGGCGAACTCCTGCGCCAGCGCCGGCTGCGAGCGATGGAAGGCGGTGTCGAAGCAGGCGACTTGCGGCATCGCCGGTGCAGCCGCTGCGATCGCCTCGATGGGCGCGAGGTTGTGCGGCTGATGCAGAGGCGCAAGAGGCACCAGCTTGGTGAGCGCCTCAATCACGGCGGGGTCGACAAGCACCGGCTGGACGAATTCGGTGCCCCCGTGAACCACGCGGTGGCCGAAGGC
Organism: uncultured Alphaproteobacteria bacterium; assembly: GCA_963809025.1. GTDB lineage: Bacteria > Pseudomonadota > Alphaproteobacteria > Reyranellales > Reyranellaceae > Reyranella. The sequence continues at coordinate 453,981 of CAWEIE010000051.1, forward strand.
GATGACCGGCCGGCCGGCCAGAAGCTCCCGTCCCACCTTCAGGATCTCGGCGGTTGCGGCATGGTGATCGAGCGCGCCGCTGGCCCAACGACGCTCCGCCACCACGGCGCCTGCGGAATCCACCGCCCTGAGATGGGGCGACAGCCCGACATTTTCGATCTGGCCGCGAAACAGCAGAGCGCCATCGAGTCCGGCTTCGTACAGCGCAAACTTGATGCTCGACGAACCAGCGTTGAGGACGGCGATGCAACCGGTCACGGTCCCTCAGGCGACGATGTCGGCGTGTATCGTCAGATGTTGTCGGCTTCTGTCGAGCCGATCCCTTCCGAAGCGGCTTCCCGGCCCCATCTCCAGCCGGTTATCTCAGGCATATCGTCGCCGCGCCGGGCGATGAACTCCCTGTGGTCGATCAGCTTGTCGCGGATCGCCTGCTTGGCGTAGGCGGCGCGTGCACCAAGTTCGGGCACGCGGTCAATCACGTCGCCCACCAGGTGGAAACGGTCGAGGCCGTTTAGCACGCACATGTCGAACGGCGTCGTGGTGGTGCCCTCTTCCTTGTATCCGCGCACGTGGATGTTGCGGTGGCCCGTTCGCCGATACGTCAGCCGGTGAACGAGCGAGGGATATCCGTGGAAGGCGAAGATGATCGGCCTGTCGACGGTGAACAAGGCATCGAAATCGTGATCGGAAAGGCCGTGCGGATGCTCGCTCGGGGGCTGGAGTTTCATCAGATTGACGACATTGATCACGCGCACCTTCAGGTCGGGGGCGTGCCTGCGAAGGAGGTCGACGGCGGCCAGCGTCTCCAGCGTCGGAACGTCACCGCAGCAGGCCATCACGACATCGGGCTCTCCGCCGCGGTCATTGCTGGCCCACTCCCAGATTCCGAGGCCGGCCTCGCAATGCTTCACTGCCTCGTCCATCGTCAGCCATTGAGGGGCCGGCTGCTTGCCGGCAACGATGACGTTGACGTAATTCCGGCTGCGCAGGCAGTGATCGGTGACCGAGAGCAGGCAGTTGGCATCGGGCGGCAGGTAGACGCGGACGACCTCGGCCTTCTTGTTGACGACGTGATCGATGAATCCCGGGTCCTGATGGCTGAAGCCGTTGTGATCCTGGCGCCAGACATGGCTCGACAGGAGGTAGTTCAGCGAACCGATCGGTCGGCGCCAGGGAATGTGATTGCACACCTTCAGCCACTTGGCGTGCTGGTTGAACATCGAATCGACGATGTGGATGAACGCCTCGTAGCACGAGAAGAAGCCGTGCCGGCCGGTCAGGAGATAGCCCTCGAGCCATCCCTGGCATTGATGTTCGCTCAGCATCTCCATGATCCGTCCATCGGGCGCGAGATGATCGTCCCAGGGATGGGTTTCCGCCATCCAGGCGCGATTGGTCACCTCGAGCACGTCCTGCCAGCGGTTCGAGTTGTTCTCGTCCGGACTGAACAGCCGGAAATTCCGTTCCTCCGCGCTCAGTTTCATGACGTCGCGAAGGAACCGGCCCATGACCCGTGTGGCTTCGGCAGCAACGGCGCCGGGTGCCGGTACGTCGACGGCGTAATCGCGGAAATTCGGCAGCCGCAGTGCGCGGAGGAGCGAGCCGCCGTTGGTATGCGGATTGGCGCTCATGCGGCGCTTGCCTTTAGGGGCCAAGTCGAACAACTCGGGCCGCAAGCCGCCGCTGCCGTCGAAGAGTTCCGCAGGTCTGTAGCTCTTCATCCACTCTTCGAGGATGCGCACGTGGGCCGGGTTCTCGTGCATCTCGCCCATTGGCACTTGATGGGAGCGCCAGTAGCCCTCGGTGCGCCTGCCATCGATTTCCTTCGGACACGTCCAGCCCTTGGGTGTGCGAAGCACGATCATCGGCCAACGCGGGCGCTCCCTGGATCCGTTCTTGCCCCAGTCAGCCTTGATGCGCTGAATCTCGCCGACAACGGTATCGAGGGTGGCGGCCATCAGCTCGTGCATCGTTTGCGGGTCATGTCCCTCGACAAAGTGCGGCGTATAGCCATACCCGCGGAACAGATGATCCAGCTCTTCGTGGCTGATGCGGGCGAGAACGGTGGGATTGGCGATCTTGTAGCCGTTGAGATGAAGGATCGGCAAGACAACGCCGTCGGTCATCGGGTTCAGGAACTTGTTGGAGTGCCAGCTCGTCGCCATCGGGCCGGTCTCCGCTTCGCCGTCACCGACGACACAGGCAACGACAAGGCCCGGGTTGTCGAAGGCTGCACCGTAGGCATGCGAGAGGGCGTAGCCGAGCTCACCGCCCTCGTGGATCGAACCGGGCGTCTCGGGGGCCACGTGGCTCGGGATGCCGCCGGGAAACGAGAATTGGGTGAACAGGCGCTTCAGGCCATCCTCGTCCCGCGAAATATTCGGATAGACCTCGCTGTACGTGCCCTCGAGGTAGGCGTTCGCGACCAGGCCCGGCCCGCCGTGCCCGGGCCCGGTGACATAGATCATGTCGAGGTCGTGCGTCCTGATCAGGCGATTGAGGTGAACGTAGACGAAGTTCAGGCCTGGCGTCGTTCCCCAGTGGCCGAGGAGCCGTGGCTTGATGTGCTCCTTTGTGAGGGCTTCCTTGAGCAGCGGATTGTCATAGAGATAGATCTGGCCGACTGAGAGATAGTTGGCCGCCCGCCAATACGCATCCATCAAGGCCCGTTCTTTGTCAGACAGCGCGTTTGCCATCATTTGCCTCCATGTCATCCGCAAGGTGCTGCGGGATTGAGCGGTGGCAGAACGGCCGCTGCCGGCGCTCTGTGTTCAGGTCGGCGCACGGCTCCAATTCCTTGGCCGAAAGCGCGCGACCTCGCAAGCGACCAGGCTGCCGAGGCGAACACCACCAATTCGATTTCCTCGGCGAACGGACCGACCGCCGTTGCCCGATCGGTCCGCCGGCGCCAGACCGAAAAGGCACGGTAGACATCACGAGCATCGCCGTGACGGCAGGCCTCCTGCAGGTCGCGGAAGGCCTTGGGCTCAGAGCCCTCCCAGCGCGCACGCCGCTCCGCGTGCCCTGCCATCAGGCGCGGCCATGCCCACCACAGCAAGGCCAGCAGGCCGGCGACAGTCGTCACCGCATAGAGCCAAAGCTCGAGGCGATCGCCGGTTGCCGGCGGTGTCGCCGCAGCGGCGACAGCCACAGTCGCGCCGGGCCCCTGCGCCTGCCGCAATCGGCCGGCCTCGAGATCCCACCAGGGCTGGACGACAGCTTCGATCGGAAACGAGCCGCCGCGCTCGAACACATAGGTGACCCGATCGGTGCGCCGACCCGCGAGGTCGCCGCGCTCGACGCGATCGTCGGTTTGCGGCGGATCGACATACACCCGCACACCGGGCGGTGCGGCAAAGACGAGGTCGAGCATCGCCATGCCGGGGATGTCGGCCGCCTGGCGGGTGATGGTGCGCACCAACGCGTCGCCCGCCTTGAACGCCCCGGTCGGCTCGGGCTGCCAGCGTTGGTCGAGCTTCAGCTCCGTGGTGGCGATGGCGGGCTTCGACGGATCGACGCCGGTCGGCACCGTCACCTCGATCCGGGTCGGCGTACCGGCGATGTGCCCGATCTCCACGCCCGCGCGATCGAGCAGCGTCACCCGCGGCGCCGGGATTTCCAGCGCGCCGCCGCGGCGCGGATAGAGCGCGAATTCGAAGCGCTGGCCGACGTGCTCCTTGCCGTCGATGCGATCGTTCATGGTCGTGGCCTGCGTCTCGTAGCGCAGGATCTGGGCGCCCGGCATCTCGGCCAGGCTGACCCGCGGCGGCCGCGGCATGTCGCCGGGGAACATCACGTCGACCAGCACGCGGACATGCTGGCCGAGCACCACGCCAGCCTCCGGCTTGACCGTGGTGCGTACGATCTGGGCTGCGGCGGGAACCGCGCCAAGCAACAACGCGAAGAGGGCCAACAGCACCTTCACGGCGACCCCGCCTGCAGCTGGTAGGCAAACCGCGCCTTCAGGAAATCGGCGGGACGCGTCTGGACCCGCTTCAGCCACAGGGCGCGGACCGCCTCGTCGCTCATGGGCGCGCCCGTCGTCTGGGTCTCCTGCCCTCCGGTGCGCTTCTTGTCCTTGTCGTAGACGACCTCGTCGGGCTTCTCGCGCTGATCGCCCTGCTCGCCGCCGGTCTGCTTCACGCGCTCGGCGCGCAACGCAGCGAGCGCCCGGTTGGCCTCGGCGTCGGACCAGCCCGGCCGCAGCGCCAGCGCGCGATCGTAGCGCGCGATCGCTTCGTCGTACTTGCCCAGCATGACCAGCGCGTTGCCCTGATCGTAGGCCGCCTCGGCCGTGTCCATGCCGCCGAAGGTCTGCGCCGCCTCCTTGAAGCTGGTGGCGCGGAACTGGGCGATGCCGGTCCACATCGGATCGGCAAAGGTCGCGGCTGCCTCGGCATAGCGCTGCTGGGCCATCAGGTGTCGGCCGCGCTGGTCTTGCGTCAACCAGAGCCGGCTCCAGCCCACCGACCAGGCCGCACCGGCCAGCGCCGCAATACAGAGCGCACCCGTGATCGCGAGCCAGGGCAGCGGGCGCTTCATGTCGCCACCACCCAGCCGCGGCGGAACCATAGGAGGCCGATCAGCGCGATCATCGGCACCAGCCGGTAGCCTGCGTCCTCCCAGCGTTCGGCCTCGCTGGCAGCCGCCGCACCCGGCGCACCGGCCAGTCGCCGCGCGATCGCGGCCACGTCGGCATTGTCGATCGTGGTCACGATCTCCCGGGCATCGAGGGTCGACACCGCCGCCGACAGGGAAGTGTCGGCGTCGACCGCCGCCGGTGGCGCCATCGCGAAGAACACGACCGGCGGATGGTTCGGGATCTGGCGCAAGGCCTCGGTCTGTCCGGGCGCCACCGTGTCGGCGATGACGAGGATCGAGCCGCCTTGCCCGCCGTCGCGCAGCACCTTGGCGGCCAACGTCACCGCATCGGCGAGCCGGTCGCCCTCGCGCGGCATGATCGCTGGCGACAGCGCATCGGCCATGCCGACCACGACGCCGGCGTCCGGAGTCGGCGGCAGCACGAGATGCGCCGAGCCTGAATAAGCGATCAGCCCGGCCGGCATGCCGTCGCGCGACTTCAGCAGGTCGGCGAGCTTCTGGCGTGCGCGGTCGAGCCGGGTCGGCGCCAGGTCCGGCGTCGTCATCGACGGCGTCACCTTGAGCACGATCATCGCGGGCGCCGCCTGCTCGGCGAAGGGTGACGGCTCGCGCTGCCAGGTCGGCCCGGCGACGGCGAGCGCGCATGGCCAGCCAGGCAAGCAGAAGGAGATCGTGCGGGCCGAAACGCGCACCGCCGGCGCCACCCACCACGAGCGCCCTCAGCAGCGCCGGATCGATGACCTCGCTCCAGCGCCGCGTGGTGTCGGCAGCCCGGCGCGCCAGCCACCAGAGGACGAACGCGGGGACGACCAGAAGCAGGCCCCAGGGGCGCAGCAGGTGGAAGTTGTCGACGAAGGCGCTCATGTCGACACACTGCGCAGCGGGCTCGGCCAGCGCACCATCAACAGCGCCTGCACCAGCATCGACAACAGTGCCAGCGCGAGCAGCGGCACCCAGAAGAGCTCGGTGCGCGGCTCGAAACTCACCGTGTCGACCTTGCGTGTCTCGATCTGGTCGAGGCGGCGGTAGATGTCCGAAAGCTCGACGCGGTCGAGAGCGCGGTAGAAGCCGCCGCCGGTCACCTGGGCGACGTCCTTGAGGGCTGCCTCATCCAGCTTGTCCTCGCCCGCCGCGGTCGGATCGCCGATCGCCACGGTGTGGATGGTGATCTTGTGGTCGCGCGCCACCCGGGCCGCCTCGCCCGGCGGCACGCTCGACCCCGTGTCGTTGCCGTCGGTCAGCGCGATCATGGTGCGGGCCGGCACGGTCGACTTGGCGAAGAGATTGACGCCGAGCCCGATCGCATCGCCGAAGGCGGTGCGCGGGCCGGCCATGCCGACCTGCATCTCGCCCACCAGGCGACGGCTGAGACCGAGATCGGTGGTGAAAGGCACCAGGGTGAAGGGCGCATTGCCGAAGACCACGACGCCGACGCGGTCGCCCTTGCGCCTGGCCAGGAACTCGTCGAGCACCTGCTTCACAGCCGTCAGCCGGTCGACCTTGGCGCCGGACGGATCGGTGAAATCGTTGGTATCCATAGAGCCCGACAGGTCGACCAGAAGGAGCAGGTCGCGCGCGGGCTTGTCGTGATGGACCGGCGGCTCGATCCATTGCGGGCGCATCAGGGCGGCTATCGCCAGCAGCCAGCAGACGATCAGGTTCATGCTGCGCCAGAGGCCGCGGCGGCCGACCACGACGCCGGCGCGCGGCTGCTGGCCGCTGAGCGATACCAGCAACCCGAAGAACGGCACGCGCACGCCGCGCCGTTTCTCGGCATGCGCCGGCAGCAGCCACACCACGAGCAGCGGCAGCGGCACCAGCGCGGCGAGCCAGGGATAGGCGAAGCTCAGCATTGGGAACCTTCCTCCCCAGCAACGCTGGGGAGGTGTCGGCGCCTTGCGCCGACGGAGGGGTCATGAGCATCAGTCGTGGTGCTCATGACCCCTCCGCCCGCTGCGCGGGCCAGGCGTTTTGGCCGCGGTGCGGCCAAAAGCGCCACGCCCCATCGCGAAACGCGATGGGGAGGAATTCTGTGGGCCCTCACCCACGCCTTCGCCTCAGCGCGGGCCGCGTCGGCGGACGGTCCATCGATTACGCCGCCGAACGCCAGCGTCTCGATGTGACGGCCGGCACCGTCGGTGAAGGCAGTCGTGCGCCCGGTGCGATCGAGGAAGGCGAGCCAGGCTGCTGCCCGTGAGCGCCGCCACCTGCTCGCGCGGCCAGGCGGCAAGCGCGGTGCGTTTCAGGACGGTGGAGATGCCGCCGGGATCGACGGTGTCGAGCTGGCGCAGGGCCTCGCGGCGATAGGCATTGCGCCGGTAGCGTGCCACCGCCGCCGCCGACAGGATCGCCGCCGCCGCAAGCGCCGCCGCGGCGACGATCCACCAGCCGGGCGCGGGCGGCCACAGCGACACCGCCGGCGGCAACGCGAGGTCTCGCAGATTGGAGAGGTCAGCAGGATCAGCCATGGCCGCTCACACGGCCCACCGTCCGGCGCGCCAGGCGCCGGCCCAGGAGCTCGCGAAACTGTTCGACGACATCGCGGTCGGTGGCGATCGGCAGCACCGGAATGGCGTGATGCAGCGAGAACCGTGCCCCGGCCTGCCGCCGCTCGGCAAAGGCGTGGGTGAAGCGATGCCGCAGGTCGCGGGCCGACAGGTCGACCTCGATCTGCCGGTCGCCCTCGGCCAGCACGGCGCGGCCGATGTCGGGAAGCTGCTCCTCCAGCGGATCGTGCACGAACACCGACAGCACGTCGTTGTGCGCGGTGATCTCCGTCACCAGCCGCACCGTCTCGGCATCGGCGCCCGCCTCGTCGGAGATCAGGCAGACCAGCCAGTCGTGGTGGGCCAGTCGCGCCGCGCGGCCAAGCGCCTGGTTGAGCAGCGACGGGTCGGCAGGCGGGCCGTCCGCCGACAGACGGCGGTTCTGGCGGACCACCTCGGCCAGGATGTGCCGTACCGCCGCGTCGCGCGCCTCGGGGCGGATCTCGACCACGCCCTGCTCGGAGAAGACGATGGCGCCGACGCGGTCGCCCAATGAGGTCACGCGGAAGGCCGCGAGCGCCGCGGCCTCGGCGGCAGCCACCGACTTCATGGCGCGCCGGCTGCCGAAGAACATCGACATGCGCTGGTCGACCAGCAGCAGCACGCTGCGGTCGCGCTCCTCGGTGTAGACGCGGACATGCGGGCTGCCGCGCCGCGCCGTCGCCGACCAGTCGATGGTGCGCGTGTCGTCGCCCTCGAAGTAGTGGCGCAGCTCCTCGAAATCGAGGCCGCGGCCACGCAGGCGCGAGGCGTGGCGGCCGGTCAGCAGCGAATGCACCGGCTGGCGCGGCAGGAAGCTGAAGCCCCTGGCGCGATGGCGCAGGCGCAGCAGCTCGTCGAGGGTGACGTGGGCACGGCTCATGACTTCCGGACCGCCGGCTTCCAGCCGGCCTCATGAGCATGAGCCGGCGAGATGCCGGCGGTCCGGAAGAGCTTGATCATGCCGCCACGGCCACCTGCTTGACGATCTCGTCGATCACCTGGTCCTTGCCGACGCCGTCGGCCGCCGCCTCGTAGGACAGCGTCACGCGATGGCGCAGGCAGTCGTGCGCGATCGCCTGGACGTCCTCGGGCAGCACATGGTCGCGGCCGCGCAGCCAGGCATGGACACGGCTGCGAGCGGTCGAGCGCCAGCGAGCCGCGCGGGCTGGCGCCGATGGTGATCCAGTCCTTGAGCTTGTCGCCGAACTCGGCCGGCCGGCGTGTCGCCGCCACGAGCGCCACGATGTAGGCCTCGACGGCGTCGACGCTCCTGACCCGATCGATCTCGGCGCGCGCGTCGAAGATCGCCTGCTGGGCGATCCTGGGCGGCGGCGCGGCCTTGGCGCCCTGCGCCTGCTCGCCGCGCACGAGCTCCAGCACCTTGACCTCGTCGTCGTCGCTCGGATAGTCGATGCGAACATGCATCAGAAAGCGGTCCATCTGCGCCTCGGGCAGCGGATAGGTGCCCTCCTGCTCGATCGGGTTCTGCGTCGCCAGGACCATGAAGAGCTCGGGCAGCTTGTAGCGCTTGCCCGAGACGGTGACCTGCCGCTCCTCCATCGCCTCGAGCAGCGCCGACTGGACCTTGGCCGGCGCGCGGTTGATCTCGTCGGCCAGCACGAGGTTGCCGAAGATCGGCCCCTGCCTGAACTGGAAGGTGCCCGCGCCGGCGCCCTGGCTGAGATAGATCTCGCCGCCGGTGACGTCGGACGGCAGCAGGTCGGGCGTGAACTGGATGCGGCTGAACTCGGATTCGAGCGCCCCCGACAGGCTCTTGATGGCGCGCGTCTTGGCGAGGCCCGGCAGGCCCTCGACCAGGACGTTGCCGTCGGCCAGCAGCGCGATCACCAGCCGCTCGACGACGCGCTCCTGGCCGATCACCGAGGCGTTGACCCGGCGCTGGATCTCCTGGATCTGCTCGCGCGCTGTCATCGGTTGCAGGTTCCCGCGTAATAGGCGTCGGCGTCGCAGACCTTGCCGCCGGGCAGCGCACAGCTGCCCTCCTCATCCGCGGCGCCACTGCGGGCGACGACGGTGTAGCGGCCGCCGGTGATGGCACAATAGCGCGCGGCCGGTGTGGTGTATCCCGTGACACGCAGTCCGCCGTCGCGACAGTCGCCGCGAAACATCGCCCATTCCTCGCACTGGTAGTTGTCGGTGAAGACGCAGACGCCGTACTGGCCGCCGTCGGGACGACGCTCCATCTGCAGCGTACCGCCCTTCTCGACGCATCGCATCGAGGCGGGATTGGCGAGCTGCGGCTGCGACCGGGATCCCTGAGCGCAAGCGGCCGAACCGGCGAGAAAGAACACGACGACCGCCACCGCCAGCTTACTCATGGGCCATGTCTGCCTTGTCCCAGCTCTTGTCGGGGTCGAAGAGGGTGATGGCGGCCGCCTTGGCACCAGTGTCGGGTCCGAGATCCTTTTCGTAGACGTCGCCGCTCTGGCTGACGATGAAGGTCATCACGCCGGTCTCGCCGTAGGTCACCGGCCAGGCAATGACGCCGAAGCCGCCGATCATCCGGCCATTGACGAGGTAGCTGTAGGCCCCGCCGGGCGCTGCCGCCCCCTGCCCGTACAGCATGCGGAAACGGTAGCCGAAGTAGCCCTGGCCGGGTCCGTCGCCGGGCTGGGCCGTGGCAACCAGTGCCCCCAGCGGGCTTGGCGGCTCGCCAGGCTGGGTCTCCCAATAGAGCCCGTCCTTCTTGCCGGGCGAGCTCAGCAGGCGCCGCGAGTAGGCGGTCAGGCCGGTCTTCATGGGATCGAGCGTGGCGTAGTCGCGCTGCGCATCGACGATGGCCAGCAGCGTCTGGATCACCGTGAACTCGTCGCGGCCGATCTCGCGGGCCTGGATCTCCGCCTTCCCGGCCGCGACGTCGAAGCGCCAGCCGGAGGCGTCCTTCACGATGGGAACGGGCAACAGCCAGCCGGTCGTGCCGGCCTCGACCACCATCTTGTCGTTGCCCTGCGGCACCAGCTTGTGGCCGGCATCCCATGCCTCGAGAAAGCGCTTGCGCACGTCGTCCTCGTGGGCGGTGTTGCCCGGAATGAGATCCCGCCAACCGCTGCCGAGGATCGCCGCGACGGTCTTGTCGTCATCCTTGCGGATCGCCTCGGTCAGCGTGTTGGCCGCTTCCTCCGCTGTCGCGAAGTGGCGTTGCTTGTCGGTCTGTGCCGAGCCTGTGCCCACGAAGGCGAGCAGCAGGACAAGGGCGAGGATAAGGTGTCGGGCGATCATGCTCACCTCCGGTGAACGCGGCCACCACCGCCGCGCTGAAAGTTGGGATGGGAGGCGGCGCGGTTCTGCTGGACGCGGCCGCGCGCGGCCTCGCGATTGACCTGATGGCCGCGATTGGTGCCGCTCAGCGCCGTCGGACGGTCGCCATGGGCGAACTGTCCGCGATTCTGCACCCGCGGATGCTGTTGGCCGGCGTGCTGCTGCAGGTTGGGATGCTGGCCGGCACGCTGCTGCACGTTCGGATGCTGCTGCAGATTGGGATGGGCGCCGGCCTGCGGCCGCGAGGCGAGCTGGCCGCGGAACTGCTGGCGCTGCTCGACGCCCGGCCGATGCTGGCCGAACTGCTGGCGCGTGGCGGCGTCGCGATAGGCCACGCCGCGGCGATGCTGGACGTTGTGCTGCCAGCGGTCATTGTTGACGTAACGGTTGCGGTCGAAGTGGTTGTCGATGTTGGCTGCGCGGTTGACGTTCACATTGACGTAGGCGTTGCCGCGGTTCCAGTTCCAGTTCGTGAACAGTGCCGTCGTGGCGGCGACGCCGACGCCCCACAACATGCCCGTCGCCAGCGCCGCGCCATAGCCGTAGCCCGCAGGCGGCGGATAGTAGGCCGGCGGATAGGCCGGATAGGGCCACGAGCCGTAGGCCCACGACGGGTTGTAGGACGGGACGTAGACGACTTCGGGACTGGCGGGCTGGACGACGATGGTGCGGTCCGTACCGGAACCTTCCGAGGTCACGGTCTGCTGCGGGCTGCTCTTGAGGTTGCCGGCGTCGGCCGCCTTGGCGCGTAGACGCTGGATCGAGTCGGCGACGTCCTGCTGCTGGGCAATCATCGCATCGCCCAGCTTCTGCGTCCAATCGAGGTGATCGTTGAGCTGCATCAGGACCGACGGGAAGGCCACCAGCGACTTCACGCTGGTGTCCCAGGTCTGGTCCTTGACGGCGGCGACGGCGGCGTCGCCCTTGACGTTGGGATTGGCCTTCGACCAGCGCGCCGCCTCGACGATCTCCAGCGGATAGCTCGCCGCCATCAGCACCTGCGACAGCAGCGAGTCGGGGTAAAGCGCGATAGGCGCCATGATCTGGTCGAGCTCCTCGGGCTTGAAGACCTTCTTGTCGTCCTGCGCCCTTGAGTGCGTCGGACCCAACACCAGCAGCGCGGTGGACAGGGCCAACAGAGTACGTCGTTGCATGATGCCTCCTCACTCAAGGCAGGCTGCGGGGTCCTCGACGATTCGGTCGAGGCGTTGAGCTTCTTCACCGCCAGGCCGATCGAGAACGAAGCCAGCCACCGGCACGGCGGCAACTCTTTCACGATCCATCCACCCCTTCCTGGCCTTACTCACTTCGGCAAGGCCTCGAGCGACTTCTGCATCTTGTCGACGATCTGATCGACGCTGAAGCTCGCGGCCCGCTGGCTGGGCGGGAACTCCTTGAAGGTGGCCAGGAACTGTCCCGACCCCCTCCTGGGCGGCGAAGATCAAGTAGGGCTGCGAGAGGAACCAGTCATAGTAGGTGTTCGACGTGATGTCCGCCCGCTCGTAGGGATCGGCCCTGAGATCGAACAGCTTGGGCACGCGCAGCTGCGTGAACGGCTCGGCCCAGACCCGCATGGTCCCCGGAGCGCGCTGCTCCATGAACACGAACTTCCAGTTCTCGTAGCGCATGCCGACAAGATCGCCGTCATCGTTGAAGTAGAAGAACTCTTTGCGCGTTGCCTTTCGGCTGCTGGCCGGTCAGATGAGCAAGCTGGTTGTAGCCGTCGAGATGCACCTTGAAGGTCTTGCCGCCGGCCTGATGGCCCTTGAGCAGCTTGTCCTTGATGTCGGGCTCGCCCGCCGCCGCGACGAGGGTCGGCAGCCAGTCAAGGCCGCTGACGATCTCGTTGGACACCGAGCCTGGCTTGATGCGACCCGGCCAGCGGATGAAGCAGGGCACGCGGAAGGCGCCTTCCCAGTTGGTGTTCTTCTCGCTGCGGAAGGGCGTGATCGCCCCATCCGGCCAGGTATTCATGCGGCCCGTTGTCGGTCGTGTAGATCACGATCGTGTCGTCGGCGATGCCGAGGTCGTCGAGCTTCTTGAGGAGCTGGCCAACATGACCGTCGTGCTCGACCATGCCGTCGGCATACTCGGTGAGTGCCGTGAGCCCGGCGTGCGCTGCGGCGGTCCGGCACGCACATGGGTGCGGAAGTGCATGCGCGTGGAGTTGAACCAGCAGAAGAACGGCTTGTCCGCCTTGGCCTGGCGATCGATGAAGTCGATGGCGGCGGCCGAGGTCTCGTCGTCGATCGTCTCCATGCGCTTCTTGGTGAGCGGGCCGGTGTCCTCGATCTTGCCGTCGGCCGACGCCTTGATCACGCCGCGCGGGCCGAACTTCTTGCGGAACTCCGGGTCGCGTCGGATAGTCGCGCTGCTCCGGCTCCTCCTCGGCGTTGAGGTGGTAGAGATTGCCGAAGAACTCGTCGAAGCCGTGGCGTGGGCAGATACTCGTCGCGATCGCCGAGATGGTTCTTGCCGAACTGGCCGGTGGCATAGCCCAGCGGCTTCAGCATCTCGGCGATGGTGGAGTCGTCCTTCTGCAGGCCGACCGTGGCGCCCGGGATGCCGACCTTGCTCAGGCCGGTGCGGAGCGTGCACTGGCCGGTGATGAAGGCGACGCGGCCCGCCGTGCAGCTCTGCTCGGCGTAGTAGTCGGTGAACATCATGCCTTCCCTGGCGATGCGGTCGATGTTGGGCGTGCGGTAGCCCATCAGGCCGATGGTGTAGGCGCTGATGTTCGACTGGCCGATATCGTCGCCGAAGATCACCAGGATGTTCGGCCGGCGTCCGCCAGCCGGCGGTGTCGGCGCCGGCTGTTGTGCCTGCGCCGTGCCAATGCCCACGGTGCCCAGCACTGAAAGCGCCGTGCCGCCCAGAAGCAACCTGCGCCGATCGGCGTTCGGCTTGGATTCGGGTTTGTCGCTCATCGCATGCCTCCCTTCAGAATGATGTGATCAACGTCAGGCCAATGGCGTTGGTGACGGTGAAACTGCCGGCATTGTCAACTTGCCGGACCAGATATGGCTCCACGCTGAAATGCTCGGAGATCGGCAGCGTCACTCCCAGGATCAGCCGGTAGCGTGACATCTGGTTGTATTGCGTGTCGAAGTATACCTCGGCGGACGCGTAAGGCGTGAACAGATAGTTGCCGATGGTGACGTCGCGCTGGACCTGGATGCGTTCGCGCAGACGCACGAAGAAGCCAGTATTGAGCCAGCGGAAATCCTCGCGCGTCCGGAAGTCGGCGGAGAAGCCGAAGCCCAGCGGCATGCGGAAGATCTGCTCGGCCAGCAGGCGGTTCTCCTGGAAAGGCCCGCCGTCGGTCGAATTGCCGTGGCGATAGCCGAGGCGTCCCCAGAACCAATTGGTGAAATGGTGCTCGAACGTCAGGCCGACATCGGCCTGGTAGGTAGCGTTGGAATCGCGCTCGCGGCCGTGCGACATCATGACGATGGCGCGCGACTGGCGGTCGTCGAACCATTTGTGGAACTGGACCTCCGGCCAGAATTCGTTGGTCTCCCCCGCCCACGCCGTCCCAACCGGCGCAACGAGCAGCGCGCTGGCCACGGCGATCGCGATCGACCGTCCGGTCATCTGGCACCTCCGCTCGCTGGTCCGATGGGATCAGTCACCGGCACCTCAGAGGGGGTTGACGTAGTTCAGGATCGCGATCTGCCGCAGCAGGACCTTGCGGATAACGTGGCTCACCTTCACATGCTCGGTGAAAATCGCGGCGTCGCCGACACTGCCGGCCGGCAGCCGGCGTGCCAGGGCCTCGTCGTCCAGCTTCACGCGCACGACGAAGGGCGCGGACTGCAACGGGGTGGCCGTGATGGCGCGGCCCGAGACCTCGGTCTGTCCGGTCGAGATCGCTTGGAGCACGGCCACGACCTTGCCGGCGTGGATCTGGCCCGGCAGGAACTTGAAAGTGAGCTCGACCGGCTGCCCCGGGCGGATGAAGCGGCTGTCGATCTGCGCCACCTCGACGCCGATCAGCGTGTCGGACGTGTCGATGAAGGCCATCACCGGCGACAGCGGCAGGGTGGTGACGCGTGCGCCCTTGCGCAGGGCGAGGTTGGTGACGAAGCCGTCGGCCGGCGCCCGCACCACGGTCTTCTCGAGGTTCCAGCGGGCGCCCTCGACCTGTGCCTTGAGCTGCTCGACGCCGGCCTGATGCTGCTGGACGTCAAAGGCGCGGCCGGCTGGCGTGCGCTCGAGCTGCGTCATCTGCGAGAGCCGCAGCTCCTCGAGCCTGAGCTGCGCTGCCAACGCATCGACCTGCGACTGGTACGGCACCGGATCGATGCGGAACAGCACGTCGCCCGCCTTCACCGGCCTGTTGGCCTCGACGGCGACCTCGACGACCTCGCCCGCCACCTCCGGCACGATCGACACCGAATTGCGCAACACGACGGCGGGGCCGCTGGGGGCGCCCCAGCCCATGGGAATGAACAGGCCGAACAGCAGCAGCACCAGCACGATGCCCGGCGAGACCTTCCAGAAAAGGTTGAAGGGCACGACCTTGAGCTTCACCAGCGCGAACAGGATCACCAGATAGACGTTGAAGATGGCGACGATCATCGCCAGTCGCTCCCGCGACGCGGCGCCGGGGCGTCGACATAGGCCCAGATCAGGGCGAGCGGCCAGAGCGCGAAGCCGAAGAAGAGCGTGATCCAGCCTGCCATGCGCACGGCTTGCGCCCAGGGATGACTGCGGCTCCTGGCGATGTAACCCGGCAGCGAGCCGGCGATGAAGATCATCGCAACAGCACTGATCACGAGAATCGCAAGGACGATCCAGGCGAAGAGATCGAGGATGGACATGCTGTTGCCTCCCTTCCTAGAAACGACCGCGCACGCCCAGCAGCGGGCCGTGCTGCACCAGGTTCATCTCGAAGAACGACGAGCCCGATCCCTGGGTGTAGTCGACATAGAGTGCTCGATAGCCGAGGACGCCTGCCCAGTTGACGCCGATCGCGTTGCCGAACTCGACACCGTAGGCGAGCTGCGCCTCGGCCGAGATGCGGCTGCCGATGCCGAAGCCGCCCATGTCGGCCTCCAGCGTGAGGTTCTGCCCCGGCGCCAGGCGATGGCGCACGCGAAAGCCGATCAGGGGATCGACCCAGCCGATGCTGCCCGAGTTGACGAAGACCTGGCTGCGATTGGCGGAGAGCTGCAGGTTGGGCGTGTTCACGCTGACGCTGCCGAAGAAGTTCAGCGTCATGTCGACCCGCTGGTACCACCAACGGCCGCCGACCACGACGTCGAACGCGGTCTGGCCGACTCCCGCCATGCCCGTCCCCTCGGCGCCGCGATCGGACCCGACCCTCGCGACTTCATAGGCGGCGCCGAACTGCAAGGTCAGCGACTCGTAGTTGACCGAAGCCGAAGCGATGGCGCTGCCGCTGACGCCCGGCAGGAAGAAGCCGCGCGTCGCCGACGTGCCGGCGGTGAGATTGGCGTACACCGCATCCACGAACAGGCCGAGCCGGTCCTGATAGCGCGCCTCGGCGTAGGCCATGAACGTGATCAGCGACTGGCTCTGGGCGAACATCTCGAAGGCATTTGTGTTCACCGTGGTCGTCTGGCCAGCCACCGTCTGCGTGCCGCTCATGAAGGTGAGCCAGCCGTACGGCGCGAAGGTGAAGGTCCATGGGCTGCTGCCGGCGGCGGCCGTCGTCTCCGCGGCCGCCGGTCTGACAAGCAAGCTTGTTGCCGCGACAGCGATCGCGGCAAGCACCTTCCCGAGCGCCATATTCTGCTCCCAGTGCGCCGGCAGACGGCACTTCGAGACTAACTGCGGCGCACGCGCGCCGTCCACCCACGCAACCGTGAGTGTAGCTATGCGGCGATGCAGCGGAACCGACGCAGTCGGCCCCGTGCGGCAAGGCCTGGTCGGCTATTTCATCGACTCCAACAACTCCACATAGGGCTGCTCACTGGCGCGCACGAAGCCGTGGCGTGGCCGGTCGAGATCGATCGTCATCCAGAGCGACGCCGCCGAGACCACTGCAAAGGCACCGCTCAGGAAGAAGAAGCGGCGGCGCACCAGGCCGTTGTCGTAGCCTATCATCGCCATGCCGATCGCGGCGGTGACGATGATGACGACCAGTATCGGCTGCGGGATGTGCCGGCGGGCCGTGGACAGATGCGCGGAGTGGATGTCGATGACGTCGTTGAGTGCCGGCAGCATGAAGCTCGCGAACGGCCGGTCGTTGCCGACTCCGGCGACGCCGATGCGCCAGATGCGGTTCTGCGCCTCACCGGCCTTGGCGAGCAGCGGCTGAAGGTTGTCGCGGCCATAGCTCCCCAGCAGCTCGAGGCGATCAGCCGTGTATTGGCGCAGCTCGGCCTGCAACTGCCCGCGCTGCGGCTCCGGCAGCAGCACGGCCCGCAGGTACGCCGTGCCGATGGCATTCGCCTCCTTCACGATCATATCCTGCCGTTCGATGAAGCGGGCGCCGGCCCCCGCGAAGCTGAAGCCGACCAGGAACGTCACCAGGGCCAGGATGGCCGTGCGGATCATGTCGACACGACGCTTGTAGTCGTCGTCGACCTTCGGGACGCGATGTCCGAGACGATACCCCGCCTCATGGCAGGCGAGCAGGATCACCAGCAGAAAGCCGGCAACGGCGAAAGGAGAGGATGTCAGGGCTTGCATGTCATGGCATGCTAACAAATCGACAATGGGGAGAAGAAGCGTGGAGTTCCTGACGCATCTGCCGATGCTGACGGCATTTGCCTTGACGTTGATGCTGACCTTGCTGCTGCCGAAGCTCATGGAGCGGCTGCACCTGCCCGGACCGGTGGGCTACATCGTGGCGGGCATCATCCTGGGGCCCAACGTGCTCGCCGTCCTCAACCCCGACGGCAAGATCGTCAACTTCTTCGCCGACATCGGCAAGCTGCTGCTGATGTTCTTCGCCGGCTTCGAGGTCAGCATCGACCAGTTCAACCGAGCGCGCCGCAAGGCCGCGACCTTCGGCCTGCTCACCTTCAGCTGTCCGTTCCTCCTGGCCGCCGCGGTCGGCGCGACGATAGGCTATCCGCCGATCGCCTGCGCCGTGATCGGCGCCGTGCTGGCATCGCACACCCTGCTCGGCCTGCCGATCATCAAGAAGTACGACCTGATGGGGCACGAGGCCGTGGTGGCCACGGTCGGCGCCACGGTGTTCACCGACATGCTGTCGATCCTGATCCTGGCCATATGCCTGCCCATCCATGTCGGCGGCTTCGATCCGGCCGGGGTGTTGTTCCAGCTCGCCTGGCTCGCGGTCTACGTGCCCGGCGTCCTCATCGGCCTGAGCGCGGCGGCCAAATGGCTGCTGGCCCGGCTCGGGACGAGCAAGGCGGCGCACATGACGATCGTCCTCCTGGCGATCGCGGTCGCCGCCCAGGTGGCGGAATGGATCGGCATGGAGGGCATCATCGGCGCCTTCCTCGCCGGCGTGGCGCTGAAACGGGCGCTGGGCGCTTCCGGCAGCGAAGACGCGCTCGAGGTGATCAGTCAGGCACTGTTCATTCCCGTGTTCTTCATCACCGCCGGCTTCCTGGTCGACTTCAAGCTGTTCTTCGCTACCCTGCGCGACCAGCCGCTGCTGGTGGTGGGCATCCTGGCCGCCCTGTTCGGCGGCAAATGGCTGGCCGCGCAGGCGGCCGGCCGCCTGTTCGGATACCGGCCAGCCGGGCGGTCGTTGATGTTCGCGCTGACCATTCCCCAGGTCGCCGCGACGCTGGCCGTCGCCCTCGTGGCCTACGCGACCAAGAATCCGGCCGGGCAACGGCTGATCGACGAGCCTATGCTCAACGCAACCGTTGTCCTGGTGATCGTGTCCTCAGTGGTCGGCCTGATCCTCGCCGAGCGGGCGGCCAAAGGCGTCGTGTCGCCGGCGGCAACGGCACCAGCCGGCGCCGGCAGCCTTACGTAACCTGCGCCAACGAGGCCGGTCAGAACGAGAACGACAGATGCAGTCGGCCCTCGACGACGTTGAGGCCGCTTTGCCCGAAGCTGAGATAGCCGGCTCGTGCCTCGAGCAGCACGGCGTCGGAGATCAACATGCGGACACCGGCCCGCGCCTGAAAGCTCCACGGCGAGGGCACCACGAGCTGCAGGTCGCTGGTCAGGATCTGGCCGCCATTCGGCCGGACCGCCTCGTAGATTGCGCCGATTTCGGCGAAGGGCATCAGGCGGTCGCCGTTTTTCATGGTGAACAGCTTGTTGACCTCGGCAGCAAGTTCCACGGTGGCGTAATCGTAGTCGGCGCTGCCGTAGGTGACGCTGAGGCCCTGCCCGACGATGGCACCCTGCATGTTGTAGCTGTCGCTGAAGGTCTTGACGTAGGTGCTCGATAGGCGCGGCCGCACAGCGAAGAGGTCGAAATCGTACTGGCTGCGCAAGTTGACGCTGGCCGACAGGCGCTGCGAAAGGAACGAGCCGTCTAGCACGGCGACCGACATGGTGTTCGACAGCCGGCCATAGCCCAGCGATGCATCGATCGTCCAGTTGTCCGACAGCAGCAGGGCGGCGTAGGGCCCGATTGTCGGGCCGCGCGTCGAGGCCGAGAAGAATCCGCCATAACCGCCGCTCTGATTGTCCTCCATCGACAAGTACATGCCGAGGATGAAGTTGTTGGTGATCCGCCGATCGAGGCCGACCGTGCCGACGCGCGACCAACCGTTGACATCGAGACCGTAGCGGCCATCGCTGACATTGACGAAGTTCCCATCGGCCCACAGGTTCCAGTCCTTGGTCACGCCGACGCCAAGATCGCGGCCAGGCGTGATCGGCACCTGGCCGAGGCCTTCGGTGCTGGCCGGTTGCAGATCCTCGCATTCCGGCGGCAGGCGCGTGCCGGGCGGCAATGTTGCCCGGGTGCGCGCATCGGGACAGTTGAGGAACTGGCGGCCGTCGAGGGTAATGATGCCCCAAGGCTGCGCGGGCATCACCGTCACCGCGCCAGCTGTATTCACCGGGCCGCCCGGGTCGACCGGAGTTGGGCCGATCGGAGTTGGCGTCGGCGGCATCGGCCCGGGTCCGGGGGGCGTCGGCCCAGGCCCGGGGGGCGTCGGCCCCGGCGGCCCCGGCCCCGGCATCGGTGGGAAAACCGGCATCGGCATGGGCCTTATCGGCGTCGGCAACGGGCCGATCGGCGTTGGCGTCGGCATTGGCATCGGCCGTACTGGCGTCGGCACCGGGCCGACCGGCGTCGGCAGCGGCATCGGCCGTACTGGCGTCGGCACCGGGCCGATCGGCGTCGGCAGCGGCATCGGCCGTACTGGCGTCGGCAGGGGGCCGATCGGCGTCGGCAGCGGCATCGGGATGATCGGCTGAAAGTTAGGGAAGACCCTGGCCGGCAGCACATTGGGTCTGTTGCCCGGGAACACAATGTGCGGCGGCAGCGGGAGGCCGCCTTTCTGGTTCTGCGTGTCGATCAGGCAGTCCTTGTTGCCCGATGTGTCGTAAAGCTTGTGGACACCGCCATTGCCGGTGGAAACGAAGGGCGACGCAGTGATGTTCAGGCCCCGATTGCTCTTGCTCCACTGGTCCACCGTCGTGTTGCCCTGGGCTGCATCGAGTTCTGAATGAGCCGGGGCTGGTAGCCGACAGCCAGATCGAGCGCGTATCATCCTTGATATTGCCGAGATAGAACAATCCGCCCTGGGCGTCGCAATTGCCCTTGGCCGCGGCGGACAGCGGCGTGACGGCGAGGACCAGCCCGGTCAAGACGCTTGTCAGGCACCGACGGCCCACGACAGCCTCGGGCATGGTGGCGATCTCCCCCGATAGGACAGTTCTTCCGTTGTCTACGCGCCCACCTCGGCAGAGCCGGCGCGCGATGGCGCCGGCTCGTGAACGTTGGCCGAGCCCGCAGTCATCGCGGCCGCATCCCTTCCAGGTCCTTCAGGCGCTTCATGGCGTCCTGCTGGCGCAGCGTGCCGTAGCCGATGCCGGAGGCATTCAGGGAACTCCCCGTCTGATAGGGGAACTGGTCGAAGTCGGCGAAGAACTCCCGGATCTTCTGCTGGATCGGCACCAGCAGCCACATCTGCTGGCCCAGGAACTTCATGGCCTCTCCGCCTTCCTTCATGCCCCGTTCGTACGGGTCCATTCGCAGGTTGGTGATCATCGCCCACGACGTCACCTCGCGGGTCGCCGTCGCAATGTTGCCCTCCGAGAACGACGCGAAGCTCACCTTCCAGTCGTTCCAGCGGATGGCATTGAGATTGCCGCCCTGGTCGAAATAATAGATGACGTCGCGCGGTCCCTGCTTCGCCTCACCCTTGAAGTAGGGCAGGAAGTTGTAGCCATCGAGATGGACCTTGAAAGTCTTGCCTCCGGCCTGGAACCCGGCCTTCATCTTCTCTTTGATGTCGGGGATACCGGCTGCCGCAGCAGAAGGTCGGGAACCAGTCGAGCAGCGAGATGATGTCGTTGTACTCGGTGCCCGGCTTGATCACGCCCGGCCAGCGCACCAGCATCGGGAATGCGCAGCCCGCCTTCCCAGGTGGTGCCCTTCTCGCCGCGGAACGGCGTCATCGCGCCGTCGGGCCACAAGCGCGAGCTCCGCGCCGTTGTCGGTCGTGTAGAGCACGATGGTGTTGTCGGCGATGTTGAGATCGTCGAGCAGCTTCAGAAGCTGGCCGACATGGCCGTCATGCTCGACCATGCCGTCGGCGTGGATGCCCTTGCCCGTCTTGCCCTGCGATTCAGGCTTGAGATGGGTGAAGACGTGCATGCGCGTGGAATTGAACCAGCAGAAGAAGGGCTTGTTGGCCTTGGCCTGACGGTCGATGAAGTCCTTGGCCGCCGCCAGAAACTCCTCGTCGATGGTCGGCATGCGCTTGGTGTTGAGCGGGCCGGTGTCCTCGATCTTGCCGTCGGCCGAGGTCTTGAGCACGCCGCGCGGGCCGAACTTCTTCCGGAAGTCGGGATCCTTGGGATAGAAGTAGCCTTCCGGCTCCTCTTCGGCGTTGAGGTGATAGAGATTGCCGAAGAACTCGTCGAAGCCGTGCTTGGTCGGCAGATGCTCGTCGCGATCGCCGAGATGGTTCTTGCCGAACTGCCCGGTGGCATAGCCCTGGGTCTTGAGCACGTCCGCAATGGTCGGCATCCAGTCGGCGATGCCGTGCGGGTCGCCCGGCATGCCGATGGTAAGCAGGCCGGTTCGGAACGGCTCTTCGCCGAGGATGAAGGAGGCCCGACCGGCGGTGCAGCTCTGCTGGCCGTAGGCATCGGTGAAGATCGCCCCTTCCTTGGCGATGCGATCGATGTTCGGCGTGCGGTAGCCCATCATGCCCATCGTATAGGCGCTGATCTGCGGCACGCCGATATCATCGCCCATGATGACGAGGATGTTGGGCTTGCGGCCACCGGCCGGCGCTGGCGTCTGCTGCGCCTGGGCTTCCTGGACGGAGGAGCCTGCCGCCAATGTGCCGATGGTCGCGAGCGCCGTGCCGGCGAGCAGCACGCGGCGGCGGCCGGTCGCGATGTCCTTGGCTCTGCTTTCATCACTCATGTTTTCCTCCTCCTCTGACGACACACCTGAAACCGACGTGACTTGTCGACGTGTCGACCGGTTCGGCGTGACGCGCCGCCGGTCGATAACGTCGGCAATAGTTGGGCGCGCAGAGATGCGAGCCACCCTTCAGGACCTTGCGCGGAATGCGGATAGTTGGCAGCCGCGGGTCGTAGCTCGCCTCCATCGCTGCACCGCGCGGGTTCTGCGGCACGCAG
Organism: uncultured Alphaproteobacteria bacterium; assembly: GCA_963809025.1. Taxonomy (GTDB): domain Bacteria; phylum Pseudomonadota; class Alphaproteobacteria; order Reyranellales; family Reyranellaceae; genus Reyranella. The sequence continues at coordinate 476,123 of CAWEIE010000051.1, forward strand.
CAGGCCTTGGGCGCGTCCGCGTCGTGCTTCTGCGCGTACCAGTCGGCCGTCCATTCCCAGACATTGCCGATCATGTCGTAGACGCCATGGCCGTTGGCGGGAAAGGCGCGCACCGGCGAGGTGCGCGCCCAACCATCGCTCTTCAGGTTCTCGCGCGGGAACTCGCCTTGCCAGGTGTTGGCCATGTGCCGGCCGCCGGGCGTGAATTCCTCGCCCCAGGCGAACTCGGTGTCGGCAAGCCCGCCGCGCGCGGCCAACTCCCATTCGGCCTCGGTCGGCATCTCCTTGCCGGCCCATTTGGCATAGGCCTCGGCGTCACGATAGGCGATCTGCACCACCGGGTGATCGTCGAGCCCGCCAATGTGGCTACCCTTGCCGTAGGGCCGCCGCCAGGTCGCGCCAAAGGTGAAGGTCCACCACTGGCTCCAGTCGCGCAGATCGACGATGCGCTTGGGCGGCGTGAAGACGAGCCCGCCTGGCTTCAGCATCTCCGGCCGCGCGCCGGGATAGTCCTTGGCATCGGGCGCAATCTCGGCCCACGTGATGTAGCCTGTCGCCTCGACGAAGCGGCGGAATTGGCCATTGGTGACAGGCGTGGCATCGATCCAGAAGCCGTCGACGGTGACTATGTGCGCCGGCGCCTCTTCCGGGTAATGCTGGTTCGACCCCATGCAGAAGGTTCCGCCGGGGATGCGGATCATGTCGGCAGTCGCGGCCGCTGGCTTTTCGAGCGTGTCCATCACCTGAGCTCGAACGGATAGATCACCTTCCAGTCGTTCTTCATGTCGACCACCGTCCACTTGCGCCGCACCGCCTCGTCCCACGCCTTGTCGAGGCGGCCGATCGGCGAGTTGCGGTCGTAGGCGTATTCGCGAACGGCGTCGGTATGGTGGACCAGTCCCATGTAGCGCCGGCCGTCGCCCGCCGCCGTCCATTCCAGCATCTGCTGGTCGCCGTCGGAGTTGCCGAAGGCGAAGTACGGACGCCGTCCGATGAAATGGTTGATGCCGACAGGCTTGCCCGGCCCATCGTCGATGAACTCGACCTTGGCCTCCTTAATCAGCACCGGCTTGTCGGGCGATTGCACGACGTACTTCGTGACGCCCGACGAGCCCACCACCTGCTCCGGTGGAATGCCGTAGGTGCGCTCGGTCCACGGCCGCATGAACTCGATGCCGCCACCCGAGACGATGAAGGTCTTGAACGAGTTGGCGCGCAGGAAGGTCAGCAGCTCGAGCATCGGCTGGTAGATCAGGTCCGTGTAGGGGCGATTGAAGCGCGGGTGCCGTGCCGTGGCGACCCAGTCGAGCACGGCCTGCCGGAATTCCTCGGTGGTCATGCCGCTATGCGTCGCGGCGACGATCTGCAGCAAGCCCTTCTCGCCCAGCGCGGCGAGCTGGGCGCGGTCGTCGGCCAGCACCGAGCGGAATGGCTCGGTCGTGCGCCATTCGGGATGGCGTGCCACCGTCGCCTTGACGCGGTCCATGGCGAAGATGGCCTGGAAGTACATCGGCTGCTCGGTCCACAGCGTGCCGTCGTTATCGAAGGCGGCGATGCGCTCGGGCGGCGGGATCCAGTCGCGGCCGCCCGGAGTCGTGGTGCGCGTCACGAAATCGATGATCGATTGCTTGGCTGGGCCGTCGTTCCAGGACGGCAATGGGTCGCCCTGCGCCCACGAAGGCAACGCGGGCAGCGTGACTGAGGCTGCGATAAGGCCGCCGATGAACGATCGACGTTGCATTGCTCCTCCTGTGCCCCGCACAACCATAGCAGGAATGCAGTCGCACGGAACCCGATTGGACGCTGCATCGATGCATGGTTGGCGTGCGGTTTTCGCCTTCAAAACGCCCTGATAGTTGAAAGCAATTGCCATCTGCGCGCGCGCAGACAGAATCCCACTGACCATGGCCGCGACCACCGGACAGCCCGACCAATCCGTCCACCGGCTGCTGCCGTGGCTGGTCGCCGTGGCCTTCTTCATGCAATCGCTCGACACCACCATCCTCAACACCGCGGTGCCGGCCATCGCGCGGGCGATGGACGTGACGCCGCTCAACGTGAAGTCGGTGCTCGCGAGCTATACGCTGAGCCTCGCGGTGTTCATCCCGGTGAGCGGCTGGATGGCCGACCGCTTCGGCACGCGGCGCGTGTTCGCCGCGGCGATCGGGCTTTTCACCCTGGGCTCGGTGCTGTGCGGGCTCGCCACCAGCCTGGAGATGCTGGTGGCCTGCCGCGTCCTGCAGGGCATGGGCGGCGCCATGATGATGCCGGTCGGGCGCATCGCGCTCGCCCGCACCTTCGGCAAGGCCGAGCTGGTGCGCGTCATGAGCTTCGTCGCCATCCCCAGCCTGGTCGGCCCGATGGTGGGCCCCGTGGCCGGCGGGCTGATCGTGACCTATCTCGACTGGCGCGGCGTGTTCTACGTCAACGTGCCGGTCGGCCTGCTCGGCCTCTACTTCGTTCAGCGCTACCTGCCGGACTATCGCGAGCCGAAGAGCCACGCGCTCGACGTCGCCGGACTGGTGCTGTTCGGCGGTGGCATTGCGCTCTTGTCCTACGTGCTGGAAGTGTTCGGCGACCACTCGCACGGCATCGCCGCGATCCTGGTGATGCTGGCGATCTCGGCGGCGCTGCTCGCGGGCTACGGCGTCCGCGCCCTGCTGACGCCCTTTCCCCTGCTCAATCTCGGCCTGTTCCGGCTGCGCACCTTCCGCGCGGCGGTGAGCGGCGGGTTCTTCACCCGGCTCGGGCTGGGCGGCATCCCGTTCCTGTTCCCGCTGCTCTACCAGATCGGGCTCGGCTTCTCGCCGATCGTCTCGGGCCTGCTGGTGCTGCCGCAGGCGATCGCCTCGATCGGCCTGAAGGCGTTCATGCCGGCCATCCTGGCGCGGCTCGGCTATCGCAACGTGCTGGTCGGCAACACGGTCGTGGTCGGCCTGATGATCATGTCGTTCGCGACCGTGGGCACCCACACGCCGATCTGGCTGATCGTCGGCCAGGCCTTCGTCCTGGGCTTCTTCACCTCCATGCAATACACCAGCATGAACACGCTGGTGTACGCCGACGTCTCGGCGTCGCAGACGAGTGCCGCCAGCACCATCGCCTCGACCGGCCAGCAGCTCGCCATCAGCTTCGGCGTGGCGGGCGCCGCGCTGGTCGCCGCCATCTTCGTGCCGGCCGAGCTCCATTCGCATCCCGCCGCCATCGTGCACGGCGTGCAGCAGGCCTTCCTGGCGCTGGGCGTGCTCACGATCCTGTCGTCGGTCGTATTCATGGAGCTCAAGGCCGACGACGGCGCGGGCATGAGCAACCACGACGCGGCGCATCATCGCCAGGACGAGCATTGATCATTGGGAGCGCGGGCCTCTGGCCCGCTCATGAGTGTGGGCCGAAGGCCCGCGCTCCCGTCAATGATCACGCCGTCGGATTGAGGCGCCAGATCGCGATGTTGAGCACGGTGGCGAAGACCACCCAGGCGAGATACGGCACCATCAGCAGGCCCGCCCAGCGGTCGATGCTGCGGAAGGCGAGCGTGGTCACCACCACGCCGACATCGAGCACGACGATGGTCGCCAGCGCGGCGCCGATCTTCTGCAGGCCGAAGAACACCACGGTCCAGCCAAGCGTGAGCGCGAGCTGCAGGGCGAACAGCGTCAGCGGCCCGCGCCGCGTATCGCGATCGGCTGAGCGCCACACGCGCCAGGCGGCAATCGCCATCAGCACGTAGAGGACGGTCCACACCGGGCCGAACAGGCGGTCGGGCGGCGTGAAGGACGGCTTGGCGAGATCGGCGTACCAGGTGTCGACGCTGGTCGCCACGACCGACGCGCCAAGCGCACCGATGACGAGGCAGAACGCCACGAAGAACGCCAGCACGATCAGGTCGACCAGGCGGTTGCGCGGCATGGTCAGCTGAGCAGGCTGGCGCCGACATTGATGGTCAGCGCCAGCACCGCCGTGTTGAAGGCAAAGGAGACGATGCCGTGCACCATGGTCAGATGGCGCATGGCGCGCGAGACCGTGGCGACGTCGCCGGTCTGCGACGCGCAGCCGATGACGAAGGAATAGTAGAGGAAGTCGCGATAGTCGGGCTCGCGATGGCCGGGAAAGGCCAGCCCGCCCGGGCCATCGTCGTCGGGCCGGTAGTAGACGTTGGCGTAGTGCAAGGTGAAGACGGTGTGGGTGAAGGTCCACGACAGGGCCACCGTCAGGCCGGTGATGAAGATCCCCAGTACCAGCGAATGCTGCGGCGACTTCAGCACCGGCAGCTCGACGGCGATGCAGACGAAGCTTGCCGCCACGCTTGCGATCACCAGCAGCAGGATCACCCAGTCGCCCTCGTCGTTGAGCGCGGCAAGGTCGTGGCAGTCCTCGACCGTCGAGCAGTGGATCATCCACATGATCAAGCTGATGTAGAGCAGCGCCGTCAGGTCCCAGGCCAGGATGAAGCGCGTCGCCAGCCGCAAGTCGCTCGGGCAGCGCCGCCAGCAGGATCAGGCCGGCCAGCGTCGACGACAGCAGGCGCTTGCGGCCGATGATGAAGCGAAAGATCCGCCAGTCGCGGTACGTGCCCGTGGCCATGTCCTCTCCCTCGCCGCACTCTGCCACTTCGGCACATCGGTGCAATCGGTGTAGTCTCCCGAGCATGCTGTTGGACGCGCTGGATCTCGCCGCCACCTTCGTGTTCGCCATCAGCGGCGCCACCCAGGGCGTGCGCAAGCGGCTCGACCTGTTCGGCGTGCTGGTCGTCGCCTGGGCCGCCGGCGTGGCAGGCGGCATCGCCCGCGACCTCCTGATCGGCGCCGTGCCGCCGGCCGCGATCGCGCAGGGGCGCTACTTCGCCATCACCATCGCCGCCGGGCTGGTTGGCTTCTTTGCCGCCGCACAAATCGCCCGGCTGAAGACGCCGGTGCAGCTCTTCGACGCCGCCGGCCTCTGCCTGTTCGCCGTGACCGGCACCGAGAAGGCGCTGGCCTTCGGGCTCGACCCCTTCGTGGCCGCGGTGCTGGGCATGGTCACCTGCATCGGCGGCGGCGTGGCGCGGGACCTGCTGACGCTCGAGATCCCGACCGTGCTCAGGGCCGAGCTCTATGCCGTGGCGGCCCTCGCCGGCGCCGGCTCGATCGCACTGGGCTCCGCGCTCGGCCTGCCGCCCGTGCCGGTCATGGTCTTCGGGGCCGGCCTCTGCCTCTTTCTGCGGCTGATGTCGCTCTATCGCGGCTGGCGGCTGCCTTCTGGTCAGTTTCCTAAAGAGACTGACGAACTTCGATAGCCTGCCAAGCACCGTCGCCCTTGCCGGTCCTGTGTATGGACGCTAAACACACGGCCGTCATTTTGTCGCAAGCCGTTCGGGGGAAAGGCAGCCAATGGCGACGAAGAAGAAGAGCAAGGCGCCGGCCGCTGAACCTCTGCACAAGCCGGCCAACAAGTTGAACGGCAAGGCAATTTCGGCCCGGGCCAGCGGCACGGCCGAGGCGCGGGACACTGCGCGCCTGCTGCTCGACATCGAGGCCATCCACTGCCGGCCCGAGAACCCGTACATCTTCACCTCAGGCCGGGCGAGCCCGGTCTATATCGACTGCCGCAAGCTGATCTCCTTTCCCGAGGCGCGCGCCAAGATCATGAGCCATGCGCTGAAGGCGATCGATCGCGACATCGGCTGGAACAAGATCGATGTGGTGGCGGGCGGCGAGACCGCCGGCATCCCGTTCGCCGCCTTCCTGGCGGCGCTCGCCAAGAAGCCGATGATCTACGTGCGCAAGCAGCCCAAGGGCTTCGGCCGCATGGCCCAGATCGAGGGCGACCTGAAGCCCGGCAAGCGCGTGCTGCTGGTCGAGGACCTCGCCACCGACGGCGGCAGCAAGCTGGTCTTCATCGAGGCGCTGAAGAAGGCCGAGGCCAGGGTCAGCGACTGCTTCGTGATCTTCCACTACGGCATCTTCCCGCAGAGCATCGAGATGCTGGCGGCGGGCGGCGTCAAGCTGCACGCGCTGGCCACCTGGTGGGACGCGCTGGAGGCGGCGGCAAAGCACAAGTACTTCGACGAGAAGGGCCTCGCCGAGACGCGCGCCTTCCTCGAGGCGCCCGAGCAATGGTCGGCCAACCACGGCGGCCGTCCGCCTGCGCCGCGGCCGATGCTGGGGCGGTAGCGGTGCGCTGGGGGCGCGCCACTCCAGTGGCGCGTCGTGCTCGGCGGAGCGAGCGTCGATGAATGAGCCACAAGGGTTGGCATTCTCGCAACTATCTGCCGCGCTTCGATTCGCAAGACGTCATCCAGTTCGTCACCTTCAGGCTCGCCGATAGCCTGCCAGCCGAGGCGCTTCAGCGTCTTAAGGGATGCAGATCGGCCAGAGACTTTGCGCCACGGGCTGCTCGATCAAGGGTGGGGCGCTTGTTGGCTAAAGTCGGAAGCAATTGCCCGACGTGTCGAGAACGCCTTCTTCACTTTCGATGGCGACCGCTATCGTCTTCACGCTTGGACGATCATCCCGAACCATGTGCACGTCCTGTTTTCAGTGCTGCCCGGTGCCTCTCTCGGGGACACAGTCGGTTCGTGGAAGCGATACACCGCCCGGCATGCCAACCAGCGACTTGGACGAAACGGGTCTTTCTGGCAAACTGAATACTGGGACCGATTCATCAGGAACGAGGCCCATTTCAATGCGACCATCGACTACATTGATCAAAATCCGGTCAAGGCTGGCTTGGTGAGCGACCCGTCTCTATGGCCCTACGGCAGCGCTCGGCTAAAGGTATGACGCGCCGCTGGAGTGGCGCGCCCCCAGCGCATATGCGACTTTGGCTGGGCATGATCCGCCGCATTCTTTTTGTGCTCCTCGCGCTCACGGCGCTCGCCGCTCCCGCTCGCGCCAAGGACGAGCTGGTGATCGGCATGACCCAGTCGCCGGGCACCTGGAATCCGTTGATCAGCTCGATGCTGGCCAAGTCGCTGATCAGCAACATGACCAGCCGGCCGCTCACGGCCTGGAACGCCGACTGGAAGCTGGTCTGCCTCGCCTGTACCGAAGTGCCGACCATCGAGAACGGCAAGGCGCGGGTGATCGACCTGCCCGACGGCAAGAAGAACATGGAGGTCGACCTCGAGCTGCGCGACCTGAAGTGGGGCGACGGCACCCCGGTCACCGCCAAGGATGTCGCCTTCACCCTGGAGGTCGGCCGCCATCCGCTGTCCGGCGTCGCCTCGTCGGAAGCCTTCCGGCGCATCATCAAGTTCGACGCCAAGGACGACCGTCGCTTCACCATGACGATCGACCGCGTCACCTTCGACTACAACCGCATGGGGCTGCAGCCTCCTGCCGGCGCACATCGAGAAGCCGATCTTCGAGGCCAACCCCGCCGAGTACCGCAACAAGACGGCGTTCGACACCAACACGACCAACCCCGGCCTGTTCTTCGGTCCCTTCCGCATCGTCGAGGTCGTGCCCGGCAACCGCATCGTCCTGGAGCAGAACCCGACCTGGACGGGCGAGAAGCCCTACTTCAAGCGCATCGTCGTCAAGATCATCGAGAACACCGCGGCACTCGAGGCCAACCTGCTGTCGGGCAACGTCGACTATGTGCTGGGCGAGCTCGGGCTGTCGCTCGACCAGGTGCTGGCCTTCGAGAAGCGCCACAAGGACAAGTACAACTTCATCTACAAGCCGGCGCTGATCTACGAGCACATCGACACCATGCTCGACAACAAGCTTCTGGAAGACCGCCGCGTGCGCCAGGCGATCCTGTCGGCGATCGACCGCAAGGCCATCTCCGAGAAGCTGTTCGAGGGCAAGAACCCGATCGCCGACGGGCCGATAAGCCCGCTCGATCCGATGTTCAGCCCCAACACCAGGCACTATCCCTACGACGCCGCCGCCGCGCGCAAGCTCCTGGACGAGGCGGGCTTCTCCGACATCAAGAACGGCGTGCGCCACAACGCCAAGGGCGAGCGCCTGTCGCTCGAGATCACCACCACCGCCGGCAACCGCGTGCGCGAGCTGGTGACGCAGGTGATCCAGAGCCAGCTCCGCCAGGTCGGCATCGAACTGCGCATCAAGGCCGAGCCGCCGCGCGTCTTCTCCGAGGGCCTGAACCGCCGCCAGTTCACGCGGCCTTGCGATGTATGCCTGGGTGCAGAGCCCCGAGGGCGTGCCGCGCACGCTTCTCACTTCGACGGAGATCCCGACGGCCGCAGAACGCCTGGAGCGGCCAGAACTATCCGGGCTACCGCAACCCCGCCATGGACGCGGCCCTCGACGGCGCCGAGCGCGAGCTCAACTTCGACAAGCGCCGCGCGCTCTTCGCCGACATCCAGCGCATCCACGCCGAGGACCTGCCGGTGCTGCCGCTGTTCTTCCGCGTCGATCCCTTCGTCATCCCCAAGCAGCTCAAGGGCGTGACGCCGACCGGCCATCTCAACAGCTCGACCCTGTGGATCGAGCAATGGCGCTGGGAGAACTAGGTGCTGAAGCCCGTGCTCGACGGCCGGTTCGTGCGGCTGGAGCCGCTCGAGGAGCGCCATCGCGCGGCGATCCGCCCGGCGGCGCAGCATCAGGAGATCTTCACGGTCACCAGCTCCGCCTACGGTCCGCTTTACGATCCGTACATCGACAATGCGCTGAAGCGCAGCGACGGCATCCATGAGACCGCCTTCGCCGTGTTGCTGAAGGCGGACGATCGCTACGTCGGCATGACGCGCTATCTCAACATCGAGGCGCCGCACAAGCGGCTGGAGATCGGCTCGACTTGGTACGAGCCCTCGGTGTGGGCTGGCACGGTCAATCCCGAGTGCAAGCTGCTGCTGATGCGCCACGCCTTCGAGACGCTGAAATTCCACCGCGTCGAGTACAAGACCGACGCGCGCAATGCCCGCAGCCGCGCCGCCATCGCCAAGCTCGGCGCCACCCAGGAAGGCGTCTTCCGCAAGCACATGATCATGGCCGACGGCCACGTCCGCGATTCGGTCTTTTTCGCGATCGTCGACACGGATTGGCCGGCGGTGAAGGCCGGGCTGGAGAAGCGCCTCATCGGAGCGCGGACCTCCAGGTCCGCATCATGATCATGGGCGGACCTGGAGGTCCGCGCTCCACATGAGCCGTTACCTCGCCAGCCGGGCCGTCCAGACCGCAGTCACGCTCGCGCTGATGAGCTTCGTGGTCTACCTGCTGATCGGCCTGATGCCGGGCGATCCCATCGACATGATGATCGCGGGCGACCCCAACATGAAGAGCGAGGACGCCGCCCGCCTGCGCGCCGTGTACGGCCTCGACAGGCCCCTGCTCGAACGCTACGCGGCGTGGGCGTGGCAGGCGCTGCAGGGCAATTTCGGCTATTCGCGCACCTACAGCCAGCCGGTGCTCGCCGTGCTGTGGCCGCGCCTCATCAACACCTTCGTCCTGGCCGGCCTCGCCTTCGTCATCGCCGTCGCCATCGCCCTGCCGCTCGGCATCTGGGCGGCGTCGCGGCCGCGCAGCCGCATCGACTACCTGATCAACCTTCTATGCTTCGGCGGCATCTCGACCCCGCCGTTCTGGCTCGCCCTGCTGCTGATCACGCTGTTCGCCGTGAAGCTCGGCTGGCTGCCGGCCGGCGGCCAGGCCGACATCCGGCCGGGCACGTCCTGGTTTGCCGCCCTCGGCGACCGGCTGCGCTATCTCGCCCTGCCGGTCCTCACGCTCGTGCTGGTGCAGGTCGGCGGCTACACCCGCTTCATGCGCGGCGCCATGATCGAGGTCCTGCGCCAGGACTATATCCGCACCGCGCGCGCCAAGGGCCTGCCCGAAGGCCGCGTGCGCTGGGGCCATGCCTTCGCCAATGCCCTGGCGCCGGTGCTCACCATCCTCGCGCTCTCCTTCGGCGGACTGTTCTCGGGCGCGCTGATCACCGAGACCATGTTCGCCTGGCCGGGCATGGGCAAGGCGATCTACCAGGCCATCCTCGAGAACGACTACAACCTCGCCCTGGTCGGCCTCTTGATCGCCACCCTTGCCACCATGCTCGGCAACCTTCTGGCCGACCTCGCCTATGCCTGGGTCGATCCGCGCGTGTCGATCGAGCAGAGCGCATGAGCGACGTCGCCACCCGCCCGTCGGCCAGCCCGGGATGGCTGGTGTGGACCCGCCTGATACGCCACCGGCTGGCGCTGGCCTCGCTCATCTTCCTGCTGGTCCTGCTCGTCCTGTCGCTCGCTGCCCCCTGGATCGCCGACTGGCGCGGCGTCGATCCCACGGCGACCGACCTCTTCCGCCGCTTCGAGCCGCCCTCGGCCGAGCATTGGCTGGGCACCGACGACCTCGGCCGCGACCTCTTCCAGCGCCTGCTCGACGGCGGGCGCGTGTCGCTGCTGGTCGGCATCTCGGGCGCGCTCTTGTCGGCCATCATCGGCGCGCTGATCGGCGTCGTGGCCGGCTATCTCGGCGGCCGGCTCGACGCGGTGCTGATGCGCGTCACCGACGGCGTGATCGCGCTGCCCATGCTGCCCCTGCTGATCGTCCTGGCGGCCGTCGATCCGCGCAAGATCGGCGTGCCGGTCGAGATCGCCCAGTCGGAGACCTTCTCGCTCTACCGCATCGTCTTCATCGTCTCGCTGACCGGCTGGACGACGGTGGCGCGCCTGGTGCGCGCCGAGACGCTGTCGCTGAAAGCCCGCGACTTCACGCGCGCGGCCAAGGCCCTGGGCGCGCGGCCCGAGCGCATCATGTTCCGCCACATCCTGCCCAATGCGGCGGGCTCGCTGGTCGTCGCCACGACGCTCTCGATCGGCGGGCTTGTATTGCTCGAATCGACTCTCTCCTTCCTCGGCCTCGGCACCCAGCCACCGGCCGCGAGCTGGGGCAACATGCTGACCGGAGCGCAGGAGCTGCTGCAGCAGGCGCCGGTGCTCGCCCTGCTGCCCGGCCTGCTGATCTTCGTGACGGTCATCGCCTTCAACTTCCTGGGCGATGGATTGCAGGACGCGCTCGACCCGCGCAGCGAGCGGCGATTGTGAAGATCCCAAGAGCTAGGCGTAGGCCGGCGTGAACGGATCGAGCGGGATGACCGGCTCCTTGTCGGTCGGCACGCCGCCGCGCCGGGTGCCGACCTCGATGTTGATCCACTTCTCCGCCATGTGCGGCGGCAGCAGCCGGCCGTCGGGCAGCGACAGCCACATCCGCATCAGGTGACGCTTCGGCCACCCATCGGCACCTGGCCCGTCGACATATTCCGTGCGCGAGTGGAAGACGACGTGGTTCTGCAGGAACTGGATGTCGCCCGGCTCGAAGTGCAGTTTTAGGCAGAACCGCTCCTCCTCGCAGATGCCGTAGTAGACATCGAGCGCCTCGCGCTGGGCGTTCGACATGCGCGGCGCGTCGGGGAAGCGCGCCAGCGACTCGATGTATTGCCGGATCGGCGAATAGCCGGTGAACAGCCCGCGATGCCAGGAGAAGAGCGGCATGCCGAACCACGGCTGCTTGCCCGCCGGCACCTCGCCGCGACGGTCCATGTAGATCGGCTTATAAAGCTCGGCCAGCAGGTCGGGCCGCCGCCGCATCAGCTCGTCGTGCACGGCCGTGCCGCTCACGATCATGCTCTCGCCGCCTTCCTGGGCGCGGTTGATGCAGAGCAGGCCCACGACATCGCAGGAATCGGTGTGGAAGCAGAGCTCGGCCGTGCTCTGGGTCAGCCGCCTGTTGTGGTCCTGCTCGGTGTCGCCGACATCGATGACGTGGCCGACGACATGGCCGTTGCGGTTCTGGGTGATCGGATCGCCGATGTGGCGCGAGAGCCCCCAGTAGATGCGGATCAAGGTCTCGCGGTCGTAGCGCTCGACCGGCAGGCCCTTGATGTAGCCGAAGCCCAAGCCCGAGCGGATCTGCGCCCGGAGCGCCCCGAGCCGCGTCGTCAGCCGGTCGAGCGGAAAGTCGTCGCGCCCGATCTCCTGGATGCCAAGCCCGCGCTGGCGCGTGGCCAGCACCGCCGCGTCGATCTCGGCGACATCGGACTTAGCCAACCGGCAGATCCAGTCGTCGCGCTGCATGACCTCAGGCACCGTCCAGGCGAAGCTGCCGCCGATCGGTCTTTTGGGCATATCCATGTCGGGCGCTCCTCGGTTTGGCGCCTCGAGAATCGCCGATCTGGAATCATTTCAGAAATTGTTGTTTTTGATCGAAATCATTTCTGAAACTATGACCGCCATGAACGCCCCGCGCCGCCATCTTCCCAGCCTGGAACGCCTGCGGGCGCTGCGCGAAGTGGCCCGACTGGGCGGCTTCTCCGCCGCCGCCAAGGTGCTCGGCCTCACCCAGCCGGCCGTCAGCAATCACGTTCGCCTGCTCGAGCAGCAGCTCGGCACGAAGCTCCTCGAACGCATCGGCAAGACCGCCCGGCCGACGCGCGAAGGCGAGACCCTGATCGCGGCGAGCGCGCGCGCCTTTGGCGAGATCGACCGGGCAATGGACGAGATCGCCCGCGCCAACGCCTCGCTCTTCGGTCCCCTCGTGCTGGCGACGGGCGCCACGGCGACGACGCACCTGCTGCCGCCGGTCATGGCCGATCTCCGGCTGCGCCATCCCGGCATCGACCTCAGGGTGATCACCGGCAACACCCGCGACATGATCCCGGGCCTTCTCGACGGCTCGATCGATCTCGGCCTGCTGACGGCGCCGGTGCGCGACCGGCACCTCAGCTCACGCTTTTTCTTTCGCGACCGGCTGGTGTGCATCGCGCCGCCGGCCGAGGCGCCGACCGCCAAGGCGGTCCGTCCGCGCGATCTCGAAGGCCGCCAGCTCTTCCTCTATGACCGCGGCGGCTCGATCCGGCGCGCCGTCGATGCCTGGCTGGACGCCGCCGATCGCAAGCGCATCCGCATCGGCGACATCGGCAGCGCCGAGGCCCAGACGGCCTTCGTGCGCGCCGGGCTGGGCTGGTCGATCGTCTCTGAGGTCACCGCGCGCGACGCCGCCGCGGCCGGACGCATCGATCTGCGCCTGCTCGCCCCGCCGCTCAGCCGCGATCTCGTCCTGGTCTGGCGCGCCGACCGGGCGACGCGGCCCGTCATCGCCGCCGCCCTCGATGTCTTCTCGGGCCACGCTGCACCACCATAGCCCTCATCTCATGTTCTTCCGGACCGCGCGCATCCTGCGCGCTCATGCTCTTCGGAACGCGGACCTCCAGGTCCGCATCATGAATTTGAGCGGACCTGGAGGTCTGCGCTCCGATGAGGGAACCCTCGATTCCGGCGAGCGTTGCGCTTTCTAAACCCAAAAGGAACGCCCAATGACTCGCCCCCTCACTCCTCTGCGTCTACTCGCTGCCTGCGGATTGGCGCTGGGCGCCGCTTGCGCGCCGCAATCGGCCGACAAGAAGAAGCCGACCAACGACTATCAGGCGCCTGCGACAAACTTGGCGCCGCCGGCCAATCTCCGCTCCGTCTGCTACGACGCCGCCGATCTCAGCGCCATGCGCACGCGCATGGTCCAGCAGCAGCTCGTTGTCGGCGCGCTGCAGTGCAAGGGACCCGACGGCAAGATCTACCTCGACGACGAGTACGCAGCGTTCATCAAGAAGTTCAGTCCCGAGCTTTCGAGCAACGCCAACGAATTGAAGTCACTGGTCCGCCGCAAGAAGGCCAACCTCGACGTCATGGTCACCGAGATCGCCAATCGCACGGCGCAGCGGCCGACCCAGGACCCGGCCTTCTGCTCGCGCCACCAGCGGGCGTTCGACTGGGCATTACTGGCCGAGGTCACGACGCTGAACCAGGTTCCCGCCCCCTACGATCTCGGGCCGGAGATGAAGATCTTTCCCTGCCCGAAGGGCTAGCTGCAAGACTATCCGACGCTAGTCAGCCGCGACCGGCTCGCCTTCGCGGAGCCAGCTCCGCTTCTCGCCTTCGTAGATCGCGCCCGGATTGCCGCGCACCGTGGTCCGCCACATCATGCGCTGCTCGGTGTCGCCGTCGTACCAGGTCGCGGCGTGGACCAGGCAGCGATTGTCCCACACCACCAGGTCACCCACCGTCCATTCGTGGACATAGACGAACTCGGCCCGCGTATAGTGCGCCATCAGCTCGTCGAGCAGTGCGGCGCCCGCGCCGCGCGGCCCGGGCTCCAGGCCGACGAACGGGCCGTCGACCCAGTCCATCTGTCCCCATTCGCAGAGATAAAGCGCGGGCCGGCCGGTCACCGGATGGGCGCGCACGACCGGCTGCGGCTGCGAGCGCGCGGTCGGCGGCTGGTCGATGTCGGTACGGCCGGCGAGCGCGCCCTCGCGCGAGCGCGCCGTGCCCGGCTGGCAGTGCAGGCCCTGCAGCCCTTCGACCTTGGCCTTGAGAGGCGGCGGCAGCGCGGCATAGGCCGCCGTGCCGTCGGCGAACAGCGTCTGGCCGCGATCGCGCGCGACCGGGTTCACGGCATAGAACAGCGAGATGTCGGGCGGCGGCCGGCGATAGCTTTGGTCGGTGTGCCAGCCCTTGCGGTGCGGATACTGCACCGGCAGCCGGCCGTCGGCCGTCACCGGCGGATCGGGCCGCCGCGGCGGCTTGCGGTTCACCGGCGCGATGTTCGACACCATGAAGATCTCCGGCACCGTCGTGTGCACCGAATTGCGCTGCGTGAGCGTGTAGCGATAGTCCTCGACCTCCGGGCCGAAGGCGCGGCTGAGGTCGACCAGCAGCTCCGGTTTGCCCGCGATCTCCTGCAGGCCCGGGATCAGCATCAGTCCGTTGGCATCCGCGAGCACGGCGGGCAGGCCTTCGGGCACGCCCTGCGACAGCGGCCTCGTCAGCCGGACCGTCGCGCCAAAGGATGCGCCGGACAGAGGCTTGGTGACGTTAAAAGCAGCACTCATCAGACCACCTCTCGCGACGGGTATCCTAGAACAAAATCCGCTCGAGCTGAACTCACTCGCCTCACCCTGAGGAGCGGTCCGAAGGACCGCGTCTCGAAGGGTGGGAACAAGCACCGTGACTGTTGCTCATCCTTCGAGACGGCAAGCGCGCATGTGAATGCGCGTAATCGCGCCTCCTCAAGATGAGGCCTTCGCTCCGTTCACGTGCCGCCCCAGCCGGGCAGCCGGCTGGCCTGCTTCACCCAGGCCGCAAGTCGCGCTTCGTCGATCGGGTCGTCCTCGTGGATGTCGAGGTAGCGCACGTTCTTGTCCTTGGATTCGCCGGGCGGAACGGGACGGAGCGCGGCGCCGCGGAAGAACGCCACCTTCACGTAGCGCGTGAAGCAATGGAAGCTCAGGAACCAGCCTTGGCCCTCCATGCCGTAGAACGGCGAGTTCCACTTCACCGCCTTGCGCACGCCGGGAACGGTGCGCGTGATCAGCGCGTCGAGGCGGCGCCCGACGTCGCGTTTCCAGCCCGGCATGGCCGCGATGTAGGCCTGCACCGGAGCATCGCCGTCGGCCTTCGCGATCTGCGGGTTGCCGCCGCTCAGCAGCTTCGGCTTTGACTTCGCAACCTTCGACTTGGGGGATGTCTTCTTGGCCATTGCGTTCACTCGACTGATGGACGGATATGATATCAACGACAGTCAGCCAATGAAGGGACATCGGGATGCAGCGTACGGATTTCACGGCCATGAGCCGCCTGTCGGCCGACATCGACCTTTTAGCCGAGGGCAAGGCCACGGGTTTCGTGCGCGTGCCGCATTCGGTGCATCGGTCGGCCTACGGCTGGATCCCGATCCCCATCGTGCGCATCAGGAACGGCGACGGCCCCAGCGTGCTGATGCAGGCCGGCAACCATGGCGATGAATGGGAAGGCCAGATCGGGCTGGGCAATCTCATCCGCGCGCTGCAACCCAAGGACATCAAGGGCCGGCTGGTCATCCTGCCCTCGGCCAACTTCCCGGCGGCGATGGAAGGCCGCCGCACCTCGCCGATCGACGAGGGCAACCTCAACCGCTCCTTCCCCGGCGATGCCGAGGGCACCATCACCCAGCAGATCGCCTATTTCATCGAGCACTCCCTGCTGCCGGGCTTCGACTACAGCTTCGACTTCCACTCCGGCGGCAGCTCGCTCACCTACA
Organism: uncultured Alphaproteobacteria bacterium; assembly: GCA_963809025.1. Lineage (GTDB taxonomy): Bacteria > Pseudomonadota > Alphaproteobacteria > Reyranellales > Reyranellaceae > Reyranella. Next base: position 492,133 of record CAWEIE010000051.1, read on the forward strand.
TCCCCAGCGCCCTGGCGGCGCGCCATGAAGACCCCGAACGCATGAAGGAGGCTTTAGGCATGCTGAAGGCCTTCGGCGCGCCGGTGAGCTACATCGCGGACGCGCCGATAGGCGGCGACGGCAAGACCTTCACCTCGGCCTCGGCACGCCAAGGCGTGATCTCCATGGGCACGGAGCTGGGCGGCGGCGGCCTGGTGACGCCGGGCTCGCTGAAAGTCGCCGAGGACGGCATGCGCCGTGTGCTGGCCCATATCGGCCTGTTGCAAGGACCCGCGCCGGCGCCCACGCAAACGCGCCTCACCGAGATCGGCGGCGACGACTACTACGTCTACGCCACCGACGGCGGCCTGTTCGAGCCGCTGGTCGATCTCGGCGCCGAGGTGAAGGCAGGCCAGCCGGCCGCACGTATCCACTTCCATCACACGCCGTGGCGCGAGCCCGAGGTCGTGCCGTTCAAGCGCGCCGGCCTGGTGCTGTGCAAGCGCGTGCCGGCGCGCTGCGAGCGCGGCGATTGCCTGTTCCATCTCGCGACGGATATCGCGGGTTAGCCGCAGGCGTTCGCGTTCCTCGTTCAGAGACCAACGACGCAGCCCTCTCAAGGCAGAAACACGGGTTCGAATCCCGTAGCGAGCGCCAACAAAATCAAGCGATTGGCAATTCTGGCCGATCGACTTCTCAGACATCTATCAAACCAGGTCGCTGGCGGCGGGAATGGCGTGCAGGCTTCAAAAGCCGCTCTGCTATCAGATCATTGCGACGCCTTGAGCAAACACGCCGCGCGTTTGCCGCCCCACGGCAGACCATGCAACGACCTTGCACTGCGTCGCAGGACTTCATGTTTCGATCACCACCGCCGGCGCCAGCATACAGCCCTCGGCGTGGAGCTGCTGGTATGAACTCGACGCACTGGAAATCGAAGACGGCAATGCGGGAGCCGCCTAGCAAGGGGCGCATCATCCAATGCCGGCGACCACCAGTTGGTCCTGGCCAACCTGTCCCCGTCGGTGGGACCTGAACGGCCAGCGCCGGCCCAAGCCACAGGGCAGGTTCGCTCGGAAGCTCGAAGGAGACTGCGATGCCGAGACCCAGCGCCGTCGGCAGGCACAACATCCAGCGGCTGCGCTCGACATCGGATTGCTCGAGGTCCAGGCTCGCGCCCCCGCCACGCAGGCAATCAAGGACTAAGCTGGCACACCTGTTTGCGGTTCGTACCAAGGGCCCCATTCCTTGTCGTGGACCCACTTGCCATCTTGCAGTCTCGGCGCGGGAAAGCGCAAGTGATCCGGCAGGCGCTTGCGAGCACTGGTCTTGCCTTGCAACCGCGCATACTTGATCAGCGCCTTGAAATTGGTCGGCAACATCAGTTGATAGCCGCCGACGATCGCGAACAGCTTGCTCCCTTCCAAAGACATGACCAGTTCTTTGTTGCTGAAGAATTTGTCCAAGTCCGCTTCCGACTCGAATTCCTCCTCGTCATAGCCCGCCAGCACCTCGCCCTCCCCGTAGCCGAACCGAAGGCCATCCTGTCCGGTAGCCAAGTCGAGGCCGCCAGCGGTCGTGCGCCACGAGTCGTAGATGTCGACGCCTTGGCTTTTATAGAGCGCATAGAGCCAGCCTTCCCAGTGGCCGGCTTTGAGGAACGCAGTGCTGTTGCCGTACCAGTAGAACCGGACGAGCAGCCGTTGTGGCGGCCTCACTGCGGGCAGCTCAACGGCGTTTTTCTGGACGATTACGAGGACGCCGCGATCAAAGGCTTTCTCTACGTCGTCTTTTCTCCCGATGACGGACGCCGGGATCTCGCTCATGCCTTTGACTTCGATATTCCAAGCCACTTTGAAGTCCTTCATCCGATCACTCAGATAAGCGCGCACTGCCTCTGCGCGTCTGCGCGAAAGCGAAAGGTTGTGGCGAAAGCTGCCGGTCCGGCTCGTCGCGCCAACGACCCAGACCTGCCATATGTCCGGCGATCCAGCGTGTTCATCTTCGCTGGAGCACTCCGCTTCCACAGCCCAGACCACATGTCGGTCCAACCAAGTCTTGTGGGCTGGTCTTACATCCGCCTTGTCGCGGCCAAAACTGGATAGCCAAGCAGCTTTGAACCGGTTGGTGCTGACGTCGTTCACGTTGCCGAGGACTTTGCGAGGAGGCGTCATGAGGTCATCTCCGATCTCGGTGGGGCGATGGTTCTCCCGGGTAAGCCGATGGGTCACGCCGAGCAGGACGTGGAGTGATTCCGCAGCGATGAGCATACGGTCGCCGCAACGCCTACCGATCATTGACGCCGACCAAGCCCTCGTCGAACAGCGCGCTCATGAGACACAGCGGCCGCGGCTCGCGCTTCGGGGACATTACTCAATCAGCCGGAGCGCCTCATGGGTGGTTCCACCCATTGCGACACCCGGTGGTCAGTTCAGGCGCATGCTCGGAGGTCAGCGGGAGTAGCCGACAACTCCCGCGGCGAGCACCGCCTAGGCTTCACGTGCCAATAATCAGCGCCACCCTCGACTGGGGTATGGCAGGTTGGCATTGCGCCACGTCGCTATCGCCGCACGATCGAGGCACTTGGCACTGCTCAATTCTTTCGTTCCAGCGGCAGAACCAAAGTCGCCTGAAGCGCGTTGCGCAGGTGCCGGTTTCCCTCAGTTCCGGCGCACCTGCCCCGGCCGCCCGTCCCCTGGAAGGGTCCGCCAAAGCAACATCCGCCAGCCGCGGGCATATTACATTGCTGAGGTTCGCTGGGTTCGTGCCGCCTGTCCTTAGGTGGCGCTCCGAGAAGGGCCCGCGCGGTAGAGGCGAGCGCGCATGAAGAGCAGCGGTAGGCGATGGTACGTGGTGCTGCTTACGGCGTTTGCAGCCGTAGCGACGATTTGGAGCCTCGCCGAGAAGACCAGCTCAAATGCAAGGCAGCCGGGTTTGACGGGCACTGAGAGCTGCCAAGGCGTCGTGTCGCCAGGTTCCGGCGTGGCTTCCAGATCGTCAGCGATGTTCTTCAGATCCTCACCCAACGACCGCAACATGCTGTCGGCTGGCTGAACCTCGAACTAAATCACTTCGCAGATCGTCCCATAAATGCGCCGAGTACCAATAGAAGTAGCGGCGGGCCTATGATGATGGCCACGCCCCAATGGTTGGGGCGGAGGATGTCGAGCTGGCTGTAGGCGTGCACAAACGCAAAGCCCCAGCCTGCGAGCCAAAACACCGTTAGACCCAACCACAGCTGGATTGATCCCCTGCGCCACGCCATCGACTCTCCGATCGAGTCCTTCATAGCCGCAGTGTGCTAGCCGCACCTGTCTCCTGCACTGTGCCTGAAGTGGTACCCCAGAAATCACGAACGGGAGGAACGTACCGCTGGAGCATGATGGGTCCGGCTGGAATCAGCCGGACCCATCACTAGGACGGCGCCAATGGTTGGAAGGGCGGCCGCAGGATGCAGAATGCTATCGGCGCCCATCGACCTTGTCCCTGGCGACCCCCGATCGACGGCAGGTGACTCGGCGCCGTAGGGTGGTCGGCGCCTGCTTCCCCTCCCTGCGGGGCAAAAGTCAGGTTTTTGTCAGATCCCTCTGATGCTCTGATCTCTGCGACCGTTGCGACAGGCGGGGACTATGCCCCTCATGGAAGCTTACGAAACGCGCCTGGAAACAGCCCGCCGTCGTGTTGCGGAGCAAGAGAAGCTGTTGCTATCTGGAGGGAGACGATCAGCGGCATCACACAAAAGGAGCCTCGCCTGGTCCAAGTTTAGTCGCCGCGAGGCAGCGGGGCCACCTTCGCAAGTGCCGGCCACCTCACCCTTCGCGGCGAAGTGCCATTCCGGGGAACGACAGCGGCAAACCTGAGAAAGCCCGCCCGTGGCCACAGATTGTTCACCGCTCGGCGCTTTCGTTTTCACTTCAGAGCCGCTAGGTCGTAAGCACGCCGTCGGGGTATCGAAAAGCAGCGAGCTTTCTCGTGTGTCCGCTCCTACACACACCTACCCAACGGGCATGCCCGACGGTCCTCCCCCTGCGCCAAGCAAATTACTTCTGTAACCTCGCCATCAGGTTATCAGGCTTTGCCAGTTCGCAGCGCCCATAGCGACGACACGGCCGCCGCGGTCGCGGTTCTTCTCCTGGCAGACGATCGATCCGCCTGTTGTCAGTGCCTGCAGCCTGGTTGCTGAGGGCTGTCCGCCGGCCACCCATCAGGGCATACCTGCTTGGCCTCAGGTGCGTCGATGCCCCAGAGGCGATACGTGACGCCGCCCTGCTTGAGCGCGCCGCCGTCGGTGACGGTCAGGGCTTGAACAGAGAATGCAGCCGTCACTGCGAGCAATGTCGCGGCAACCATCACCGTTTGTAGATAGATGCCTACGTCATCCAATTCTTGGTGAAGCCGAATGTAGACATCAGCTAGAGCGGAATGCGATGAGATGGAACCGCGCGCGGTTCCATCTCATCGCATTCGCGCGCCCCGGGGCTGCGTGTCTAGCGTTGTTTGATCTCGCCTTCTTTGCAAGCTTGGCTCGAACCATGCCAAACGCACCCCATGAAGGAGCCGGTGTGTGGATTTACGAACCACACAAAGAGACTCACCGTTTGCGGGCCGTTTACAGGAAGGATGGACGGAACAAAGGGTCCTTTACTGGGGCTGGTGCTCCTTGGGGTAACGTCAAAAGGACGACAAACTACCTCCGAAATCGTCGTGTCCGCCCAGACATAGCTGGCGGAACAATCATAGGTATCGCCGGTGACAGTGTTTGCGAGGTACGCACGTGCTGCGCCACCATCCGCGTCTACCGCGATTAGTGTCCAAGGGCCGCTTGTCGTCTGATCCGTTTGCGCCGAACACGGGCCTGCAATGAGCAGAGAGAGCAAGCCCCATGAGACTGCTATGGTCACAAATCTCCTCGCCACATCTACCTCCGTCTATCGTCGGCACCTAAAGCCCGTCCTTCGTCAACCGTGTGCAATTCATTGCCATGACCAACAGCAAGGTACCGGGCCAGGGCTCGCGCGCCAATCGGCGAAGCAAGGCAACGACGACCCCGCAGAAAAGCCGTTACATTGGGTGCTCGCGGATCTCCTGCACGGGCCAGCCGCTGCGGGCGCGCAGCAGTGCTGGCCGACCCGCAGCGCATGATTATCGGTGCCGCCGCCCACCCCGCCGTCATAGGAGGCGAACAGCGAGGCGCGCTCGGTGACGGCGGCGGTGGCCGAGAACCCGATCGTGTCAGCGACCTCATGCATCCAGCCCAGTAGCGGGGGAAAGCCGTTTCGGCGCACTGTCGAAAAATACACCGAAGCGCTGATTCGATTGGCCTCGTCTGACGGCCCTCAGGCCGCCCGCTCAATACAGGCAGGCTGATGATGTAGCCGCACCGTATGTCATCGAGTTCCGTCATTGAAGAAACTCCCCGGTTGGGCTCGACTTCAGAGCGCTCCGATGTTTCCCGCCTTGCAGGGCGGTTCGGACATAAACAAGCCATCTGACCGGCACACCCGCGAGGGGGCGCCTCCATTCACCGACTAATCCGGCCGCCTTACCGAGGGACGGGATGACATATGGCCGCCACCTAACCAAGTACGCAGCGGCAATGCAGGAGAGAAGCAATGTCGGCGGTCAACTACGGCATAGGCGACAACCCGGCCTATCACGGCGAGACGAGTTCCGGCTTCATGGAGTTGGTCCAAAACAACGTCACATCCGTAACCGACGCCATCTCCGCCCTCTCGAAGCGGGTCAGCGATCAGCAAACGGCGCTGAGCGATCACGAGACGGCGCTGAATGCCGGCGCCGGCCAATTGCAGACGCTGTATCAGTCGCTGATTGACAACAATGGCATCGATTCAATCGATTTTGACATCGAGGGCCGCGCCATCGTCGACCAGCATGCCAACGACCTGCGCGATCAGGCCATCGCCAATTTGCAGGCCCAGATGGACGACTACCAAGCCCAGATGGACGACTACAGGGCAACCCTAGAGGTCGTTAGCTCCCTCACCTCGGCGCTGTCGGAAGTGATGCAGTACCAGCACGATGTACTGTGAGGCCCCTCACTCAGCCCACTTGGTACGGTGAACTGCTGGACTGGTGCCGTGGCGAAGCCGCGGAGATCGGGCGGACTGTTATCTGCGGTTCGCCAGAGTCAAAATCTGACTCACTGGAGCGTTTTGAAGGGGCCGGTCCCGTCAGAGCCGAAAAGCGCTGTACGAGTCAAAAACAGGCCCCAGCGTCAATGATCGTCTGAGATAGACAGCGGACCGCGGTCGGTCGGTGCATCAGTGAGCCAAGCAAGCGCGGACGCAGCATCGCGAAAGATCCGCAATGGTCTATCTGCAAGTACTTTGGAATTGAACTTTTCAGCCTCCTCGTAAAGTTCTTCGGACGCCGCGACTACGGCGACCCTGCCCATCAATTGGTCGACTTCGTGGCTGAGAATACGGGCTCCAACCGCGACAAGATCGTCCTTGCTTAGCTGAAGACGACAGCCCGCAGCCATATGAAAAATCTTGCCAAACGACAGCGTGGCCGCTGCCGCCAGGTCATCCAGATAGCTGTCAAAATCCCTCTTGGTCAGTACGCCTCTGCCGGTCGCAGAAACGACCCGATTATCGTGATTCACCCCCCACGTTATTGGCATTGGTAACCCCTACTAGATGTTTCCATCCAACGGCAGAGCCAATCTCACATTGGCGACCGGACGGGACATAATCTTGGTTGCCGCCAGAGTCAAAATCCGACTCGCTGGAGCGTTTTGTCGGCCCGGCGAGTCTCGGAGTCCAGCCCGAGGGCCAAATCGATTCCTGAGTCAAAATTACCGGCATAGCGGCAATTCTGCGTCCAAGACCTTACCAGGTCCCCGCAACCGCCTGGAGCCGGCGCCGTAGAACGGTCATGGCCGACCAAACCGAAAGGTCCGGTCGTTTTCTGGTGCGGGCGTTGCATGGCGCGACGGCTGTCGAACGCCCCCGGTGGGCATTGCCGACCAACCTCAACGAGGTAACGAAAGAAGCTATCGCGGCCGGCCGTCGCTCGGGGCTGGATGCTCGATCGTGGCGACAGCGTTTGCTTGACCGATGCCAGGCCGGGATCTGGCCAACCATGGGTAAAGCCAGTTTGTGCGGCCGATTGTTAACTACTTTCAACACTGCGGCCACAGGGCCGTTAGCGAGCCGCCTCTAGACTGGGCACCAACTCCAAGGGCCCGGGTCTTAACCCCCGAAACTGCCGGGTCCTCTTTTTTTCAACGTCAGCGGATAGGCTAGGCCATGACCGAGCAGCTTGAGCAACTGATCCAAGCCGCCGAGCAGATGGCTGACGACGACCCGCGTCTGCCACAGGCTCGCGGGCTGGTCCGTCTGCGCACCCTCGCCAAGCTGCGCCAGAACTATCCCAATCTGGAACCGGCGAATTACACCGATGTCATGGCGACGGTCATCGAGAACGTCGGAAATGTCATGCAGTGGGTCGACGAAAACGGCGTGCACATCGCCAATGACGAGCCAGTGATCCGTGACGCGCTAGTGAGCGAGCTGCGGATGGTGCTATGCGCCAACCTAAACCAATCCCCGATCCAAGCTTGTCATTAGCAAACCGCTGTCGTGATCGGCCGACAACGCGAGCCAGCGACGGGCGCCAGCCGCTCGAGCTTACGGTGAGCATGGACGGCGCCGACAACATCTTAAAGCACAAAAACCAGCCAAGGCCTCAATATGGCTCGCGCGCTGCGCAAGACATTTGCGGCCATGTGGGTGGGCGTACTCCATCAACGCCTGGAGTGATTTCCAGCTTCTGTCTGATCTTCGGATGCTAGAGCATGCAACACGCAGCCCCGGGGCGCGCGAATGCGATGAGATGGAACCGCACGCGGTTCCATCTCATCGCATTCCGCTCTAGCCGGGGAAGTCGCGGAACTCCTTGACGAGATTAAACGGAATTTTCCACCCGGCGCCTCCCCCGCGCATCAGCATCTTGATGTCTTCCGCCCTGTTTTCTTTTCCGGTTTTCGGATCGGTCTCCAGCGTGTGGCCTTGGCTGTCCCAAGGTTTGGTCGCGCTCTTCGAGTAGTAGCCGAGAAAGTGCCCGGCTTCATGGGCAGACGTGTTAGGCCCGCGTTGCGAGCCGATGAAGGCGAGGTCCAGCCCTCGAGCAAACGAGCCATTGGGGAAGGAGCCATTGGACGAAAGCTTATCGACGCAGAAAATGGTTAGATGAGCGCCCGGAACTTTGTGCTTGGCGAAGAAGCCCTTCAATTTTTCGACCGCGATCACATCGGGAAAGGTCGCTAGGCTCGTATCCTTCATGCCAAAGGCATTGGCGAGCTCCTGTTTGACGGCAGGCTGCGAGTTGTCGATGACCACCCAGTCGCTTGGCACCCGCTCGAAGTGGATGTTGGCCTGCGGCCTCCATATATTGTTCATCGTCAGCAATTCAGGTTGCTCGTTGCAGGGGTTCTTGGCGTGAAACGCCGGAGCGCCCCCACTCCCCGGAACCATGACATTGCGGAACGCCACCTTAATCTTGATTTCTGGGAGCACGGCGACCTGGAGCTTGACGTCGATCGTCTTGTTAGCTGATCGCGCTATCACAACGAGGCCGGGAAGAGCGATCTTACCCCGGCCCTTGATTTCGAAAAACCGTGCATCGCCATTGAAGATGGCGGGAAGTGACGCCGCCCTGAGCTGCGGATCGATGTCGGGTTCGGAGAAGGTGTCTCTGACTTGCATTACGCGTGTCCGGATCCGGGCGGCATCGATCTCCTTGATCTCGAGGGCGTGGGCAGGCTCGAATTTGAGCTTTCTTCCGGGATCGATCAGCGCCACGATGTTGTCGCCGCCGAGCGGCACCACCATGCCCGGCGGGCTGCGGCGCTCATCGATGCCGGAGCGGCGGAAAACCTCTTGAAAAGCGACCATGTCTGGTTCTCCTGTCCTAGTTCGGTCCGGCAACGCGAAATTTTGCGCGCGGAAATGAAAGCCTCCTTCTGCTCCTACATTCCCCAGATGACCTCCGAAACAGCCCTGACTGTAGCACGCGGCGAGGTCCCCTCAAGCCGCAGGCGGGCTGCGCCGTGCTTCCGGGCATGTGAAGCGCATTGCTGCGAGCGCGGCGACTGCCTGTTTCATCCGGCGGCGGATATCGCGGGCTAGGGAAATGCGCCGCGTAGGGTCATGCCTGAGCCCGTGATCGAGCCCATCCGCCGCGCCTTCGCGGTGCTGCAGGCGCTCAATCGCCGGCGCTCGACGACGCTTGCGGTGCTGGCCGCCGAGACCGGCCTGCCGGGGCCGACCGTGGTGCGGCTGCTCCATACCCTGATCGCGCTGGGCTACGCCTCGCGCGTCTCGCGCGAGGCGGGCTACCGGCTGACCGACCAGGTGTTGTCGCTGGCCGGCGGCGTGCGCTTCATCGATCATCTGGTCGACGCCGCCATCCCGCACATGAGCCGCTTCACGCGCGAACAGGGCTGGCCGCTCTATCTCGCCACGCTGAGCGCCGGCGGCATGGCGATCCGCCATTCGACCGCGCCGGAGAGTCCGATGTCGTTTGAGCGGGCGGGCTACGACCGCAAGAGCCCGGTGCTGGTGGGCGCGCTCGGCCGCGCCTGGATCGCCTTCTGTCCCGACGACGAGCGCCGTCGCATCCTGCGCGGCCTCGGCGTCCGCCAGGGCCCCGCGCTGAAAGCCGCGCTCGAGCGCATCCGCCGCGACGGCTTTGCCTTCACCCAGCCGCCGCGTCCGATGCGCATGCACGGCATGGCCGTGCCGATCCTCGACAATGAGCGCGTCGCCGGCTGCATCTCCATGCGCTTCCCGCGCTCGGCTATGAGCGAGACGGAAGCCGGCGCCCGCTACGGCGGGCTGCTGGCCGGGATGACGGCGGCGATCGCGGCCGACCTTGCGACCCGGCGCGACGCCGGCTGACGTTGCGGCGTTACGCTGCCCTCATCACGCGGCTCTGTAGAACGGCTTGTCGCCGCACACCGTCACGCGGTGGCCGTAGCGGCGGTGCGGGAAGTAGTCGAACATCGCGTGGTGCTGGGCACAGCGGTTGTCCCAGAACGCCACCGAGTTCGTCTGCCACTTGAAGCGGCACTGGAATTCCGGCGTCTCGATGTGGCGGTAGAGCATCTCGAGCAGCGCGTCGCTTTCGTTGCGCTTGAGCTGCGGGATGCGCAGCGTAAAGCCGCGATTGACGTAGAGCCCCTGCTTGCCCGTCACCGGATGGGTGCGCACCACGGGGTGCTCGGCGTTGGGAAACTTGATGTCGTCGCGGTCGGTGGCCTTCACGCGGTAATAGTGCGCCTTGGAGCTGTCGTGCAGCGCCGTCAGCCCCTGCAGCATCCGCTTGATCGGCTCGGACAGCGTCTCGTAGGCCCGGTACGTGTTGGCGAACAGCGTGTCGCCGCCGTCGGGCGGCACTTCGGTGAGGTAGAGGATCGAGCCCATCGGCGGTTCGACGTCGCAGCTCACATCGGAGTGCCATTCCTCGCCGGCGACGTGCTTGGACTTCTCGTCGGCCTTGATCACCAGGATCTCGGGATGGTCCTTGAACTCGATCGGCGCATTGGGATGGGTATGCAACGGCCCGAAGCGGCGGCCGAAATCCTTGTGCTGGTCGATCGACATCTTCTGATCGCGGAAGAAGACCACCAGGTTGTCCATCAGCGCATCGTGCACTTCCTGGAACTGCTGGTTGCCGAGCGGCTTGGCGAGATCGACGCCGAAGATCTCGGCACCGATGGAGGGCGTCAGCTTGCGCACCTCGATCGACTGATAGGCCATGGCTTCCTCCGTTGGCTTCAGGCTCGTTGGCAGCGTTCTACGCCCGCAGGCCTGCAACCGCACGGGCAGAGTGGCCAAAGTCCGTATTACGGAGTGACGCGGCCCCTCACTTCTTCTTGGCCTTCGGTGCCTTCTTCTTCGCTTTGCCCTGGTTGAACTCGATGGCGGCGCGCACGAGAGCCTTCAGCGCGCGCTCATTGACCTTGTCGCCCTCGAAGAAGTCGATCGCCCGTCGCTGGTTGCCTTCGAGGCCGGCGTTGAAGAGCTTGTCAGGATCCGGCAGGCGCGCGCCGTAATCGAAGGTGACCTTCACCTTCCCCTTGTGCGGGTTGGCGACGGCGATGATGCCATCGCGCGACCACACCGGGCTTCCCATCCACTTCCACTCCTCGGTGATCTCCCGGTCGGCCGCCAGGATCGTCTTGCGGATGCTGGCGAAGGTCGTGGCCCGCCAATCGGTGAGCTCTGCGATCATCCGATCGATGCGTTCCGATGCGGCCATTGGGTCCCTGCGCCTGGAGTGGTCGGCGCGATTGTGCCGGCATCACTCCAGGCGCGCCAAGACCTGTTCGAGGCTGGCAAAGAACCGCGGCCAACCGGCCTTGGCGCCGCCGTAGGCCTGCTGCTGGTCCGGTCGGAAACCTGCCTGCTCCATGCGCAAATGTGTGCCCGTGCTGGTCGGCGTGATCGTCCAGGTGACGACGCTCTCCAGGCCATAGACATCCCAGGTGTAGGCCAGCGTCCTGTTCGGCTCGACGGCAGTGACTCGACAGTCGACTGAGCCCCAGTCGGCGCTGAATTTGAAGCCGTGGCCCACGGCGGGCTTGAAGTCGTTCTTCATCAGCCACTCCTGGATCAGGTGGGGCTGGGTGAGCGCGCGCCAGAGCTTTTCCGGCGGATGAGGGATCTCACGCTCGACGACGACGGAGCGCAGTTCGGTTGCAGCAGCAGTTGAGCTCATTGGTCCATCCTCTTGAGGAGATTTTCGAGATCGTCGAACCGGTTCTGCCAGAAGCCGGTCATCTGGCTTGTCCAGTCGATCAGCGGCGCCAGCGCGCCGAGCTGCGCGCTGTAGTGTGTCTGGCGACCTTCGTGGCGGTCGCGCACCAGCCCGGCCTGCTTCAGCACCCCGAGGTGCTTGGAAACGGCCGGCTGCGAGACCCCGGCGCGGGCCGTCAGGGCCCCAACCGTCTTCTCCCCTTCGCGGCACAGCCGCTCGAAGAGAGCCCGTCGCGTGGGATCGGCGAGAGTCCTGAAGAGTACGTCGTGAGTGCTCGGCATCTGGGATCAATAACCCGTTGGCTATTGATCAAACGTATAACCGCCGGGATATGTATGGTCAAGCCGGCATACGGATCACGAGGCGTGCAGAATTTAGCTGCTCCGATTTGCCTCGAATAACGCAGTTGCGACGCTCGGAGTCACATATCTGCTCAACGCCTGCGACTGATGCGTGGCGAGCTCCTTGATGGTGCTGCTGCTGACGAACTGGAACTCGGGCGGCGCCACCAAGAAGACGGTGTTGATCTCCGGCGCCATGTCGCAGTTGATGCCGTGCATCTCGAATTCGTAGTTGAAATCCTGTGCCGCACGCAGCCCGCGAATATTGAATCGAATGTCGTGGCTTCTGCAGTAGTCCACCAGCAGGCCGGTGAACTCCCCGATATGGAACGCGCTCTTGTCTGCGCCGAACCACTCCATGTACTCCAACGACTCTTCGATCAACTTCAGGCGCTTTTGGACCGCAAAGAAGCCACTGCTCTTCTTTGGATTGACCCCGATCATGATGTGCAGCTGATCGACGATCAGGCTTGCGCGACGGATGACATCAAGATGTCCGCGCGTCGTCGGGTCGAATGATCCCGCATAGATTCCACGCTTCATGATCCTGAATCGTGTCCCCAGGTATTGGTGCAGGAGTGCGCTCGAGCAGATTTTCTGAGAAGGGATCGTGGCCGAGCGGGATGGTGATTGCCAGCGTTATGTACCGGCCATGCTGAAACAGGCGAGGCGCTATCCATCTCCCAGAATATCCACCGCCGCCGCGATCAGCCGTCGGACGTCGTCATCCGTCCCGACAGTGATGCGTAGCCAGGGCGCCGTGCGGGGTTTGTTGAAATGCCGCACCAGCACCGCACGCTCGCGCAAAGCTGCCGCCAGTTCCGCCCCGCCTCGCGCCGGATGCCTGGCGAAGACGAAGTTCGCGCTCGACGGCAGAACGACGAAACCGTGGCTCACCAACTCCCGCGTCATCGCCTCGCGCCCGGCGACGACCTTGGCGCAGGCCTCGCGGAAATAAGCATCGTCTTGAACCGATGCCGTGGCACCCGCCTGGGCGACGCGGCCGAGCGGGTAGGAATTGAAGCTGTCCTTCACGCGGCGCAGCGCCTCGATCAAGCCGACGTCGCCTAGCGCATAGCCGACGCGCAGGCCGGCGAGCGCGCGCGACTTCGACATCGTCTGCACGACCAGCAGGTTGGGATGATCGGCGATCAGCGGAACCGCGCTCTCGCCGCCGAAATCGACATAGGCCTCGTCGATCAGCACCGGGATGTCGCGATGAGCTTTCAGCAGCCGGGCAATCTCCGCGCGCGGCAGCGCGATGCCGGTTGGCGCGTTGGGATTGGCAATCACGATCGACCCCGCCGCGCGGCGGTAATCCTCGACCCGCACCCGCAAACCGTCGTCCAGCGGCACGGTCTCGCAGGCAACGCCGAACAATTGCGCCCACACCGGATAGAAGCTGTAGGTGACGTCGGGAAACAAGAGCGGCTTCGGCTGCTTCAGGAGTGCTGCGAAAGCATGCGCCAGCACTTCGTCCGACCCGTTGCCGACGAACACCTGCTCGGGCTTCACGCCGTGATGGGCGGCGAGCGCCCCGCGCAGCGCTGTCGCCTCGGGATCGGGATAGAGCCGCAGAATGTCAGCCGCGGCGGCCTGCATCGCGGCCAAGGCGAGGGGCGAGGGGCCGAACGGACTTTCGTTGGTGTTGAGCTTCACCAGGTTGGCGAGACGCGGCTGCTCGCCGGGCACGTAGGGCGAAAGCTCCCGCGCGATCCGGCTCCAGAACGGGTTCATCGGGGTGTCCGGGTCGGGGTGGAACGGTGGCTTATGCCATCGCAGAATCGGCTTGGCCACCGGCGAAGCCGTTCACGGTGACTGTGCAACGCCCAAGACGGATTGCCAGTGTTGCCGATCAGCAACACTCGGCCCGTCCTCCTGTGTCCTTCCCGTGCATTCAACGGCCAAGCCGCTCCGCCTGGAAACTCCGACAGCTGCGCGCGCGTTCGTAGCGCGTGTGTGGGAAAGGAACGAGAGAAAATGCCTGCAATGCCTGCGACGAACTGGGAGACTTCGAACAACCGCGTGCTGCTCGTCGACGATGACGAGCTCTATCTCGAGACCATGATGGCAGAGCTGGAGGACCGGGGCTTCGCGGTGCGCGGCTTCCCCGACGGTCCCTCCCTCTTCAAGGAGCTGGACCGGGCGCCTGAGGCGGACGCCCTCCTGCTCGACTGGACGCTGCCCAGCATGTCGGGCATCGACGTGCTGTCGGCGGTGCGCGACCGGGGGATCGACGTCCCGGTCGCCTTCCTGACCGGCCGCGCGCTGGTCGACTACGAGCACATCGCGCTCAACCGCGGCGCCATCGACTTCATCGACAAGATGCGCGGCGCCGACATCATCGCCCAGCGGCTGAGCCGCATGGTCGTGGGCCGCCGCCGCCGGCCGGCCGTCGCCGCCCCCGAGCGCGAAGCGCCGACGGTCTGCGGCACAATCAGCCTGTGGCGGCGCAACCCGCGCATCCAATGGCGCGGCGCGGACGTCGGCCTGACGCTGACCGAGTACAAGATCATCAGCCAGCTGGTCGCCAACGCCGGCAAGCCCCTCACCTACCGGGCGATCTACGACACCATGCACTATGCGGGCTTCATGGCCGGCTTCGGCGCCGACGGCTATCTGGTGAACGTCCGGTCGGCCATGAAGCGCATCCGCAAGAAGTTCCTGGCGCTCGACCCGGCCTTTGCCGAGATCGAGAACTTCGCGGCCGTCGGCTATGCTTGGCGCAAGCCCGCCGGGGACGGCCCGAGCGTGGTCATGCCGCCGGTCGGAGCCGAAGAGCCTGTGGCCTCCGGTCAGGGTTGACCGCGGCCGGAGCGCGCCCAACACCTCATTGGTGTTGGGCGATCGCCGATGGTTTTACCCCCCGTCATGACGGCCGCAACGCCTCCCGCCCTTGGCCGTTACCCCGGCAATCATGCTCGAGATCGAGCCGCTGGATGCCGCGATATCGCGCCTCGACCTGGCCCTGTTGCGGGCGGAGCGGCGGCGGCACGACCCCGTTGCGGTGCACGAGGTGGCCTATTGCCTGAAGGGGCTGCAGGCGCTCGAGCGCCGGCGCGATCTCGACCCGGAACTCCGCCACCTGATCGGCCAGGCCGTCGAGCTGGCAACGCTCTGCACGCCGCTGTCGGCCGAATCCATAGAGCTCCTACGCGCCAAGCTGCTGGACATCGCCGCTGCCATTGCGGTGCGGAGCAAGCCTTGAACGCGCCACTGCGAACGGCGGCGGTGCTGCCCGCCTATGTCCGGAAGGTGACGGACAATCGACTTGTCACGGCAAGCCGTGCCTTATCGCCGTCCCCGGGTCGGAGGCGGCATGTCACGCCGCTCGCCGGTCCGGGCGCGGGGGTGTTTGCGAAATGTCGTTGGCCAGGATCAAGCGGATCGCGGCGGCTGCCGAAGCAGCCGGCCACGCCGTCATCGCCGACCCCGCCAAGCCGGAACTTCGCGACCGGTTGTTCCACGCCCTCGCCGAGGTGGTGGCCCCGTCCTTTACGCCGGCCGGCGACCAGCCGGCCGAGATGGCGAGCCTTACCCGGCAAGCCCGCGTCTGGGCGCAGATCGTGCAGGAGCGCATCGTGTTCGCCCGCCGCTTCTCCGGCACGGCCGCCGGCCGCGCGGCGTCCGATTCCATCGGCCTCGCCTACAACATCCGCGAACTGCTGGGCGTGCTCGACAGCATCAAGCAGGCGGCAACCGCCGATGACTAGGACCAGCGTCCTGAGGATCCGGTCGTGAGCGACGCCCCGGCGGGCCTGTTGCAGCCCAAGCAGATCGTGCGGCCAAGCGCGCTTGGCGCCAACCGGCTATTGAAATCGCTGTCGGCCGCCGACAGGGCGGCGCTGCTGCCCGACCTCGAGACCGTATCGCTTGCGACTTGGCAGATCCTCGAGCGACCCAACGAGCGCATTCCTCACGTCTATTTCCTCACCAGCGGGCTGGCCTCGGTCGTCGGCACGACGCACCCGGAACAACGCATCGAAGTAGGCATGGTCGGCTACGAAGGCATGACGGGGCTGGCCGTCGTGCTGGGCGATCACCGCTCGACCAATGAAACGGTCACACAGGCGACCGCCACGGCACTGCGCATCCCCAGCGTCGTCCTGCGCCGCGCCTTGCAGGACAGCGCAACGCTCAGCGCGGCGCTACTGCGCTACGTCCACGTCTTCATGATGCAGGCCAGCCAGACGGCGCTTGCCAACGGCCGCGGCCGGCTGAGCGAGCGGTTGGCGCGCTGGCTGCTGATGTGGCAGGACCGGCTCAAGACGCGTCACCTGACGGTGACGCATGAGTTCCTGGCCCTTCTGCTGGGCGTGCGGCGGCAGGGCGTCACGCTGGCGCTGCACGAGCTGGAAGGCTGGGGCTTCATCAAGGGCACGCGCAATCGAATCACGGTCGTCGACCGCGAAGGCCTTCTCGGCCTGGCCAACGGCTTCTATGGCGTGCCCGAAGCCGAGTACGACCGGACGATCCGGCCGCGCCGGGCACCGCGGCGCGCATAGCCTTCCTGGCCGCCCTGGGCTAAACTCACGATAGCTGTGAGGCATGGCCAGATCGCGCGAGGCCCCCTTTGACTACGCCTGTATTGATGCAGTCAGCCTTCAATCCCGAAGAAGTCGTGCAGGCAGCCGTTGCGGCCGTCGCGAACCGAGCGGAGCCAGCCCGCGCCTCCTTCGATGACGTTCCCCGCGCCCTGTACGTCACCGATGCAGAAGGCCTGATCACCCACTACAACAAGGCCTGCATCGATTTCGCCGGTCGTGTGCCGACGCTCAATCGCGATCGCTGGTGCGTCACCTGGAAGCTCTTCCGCGAGGACGACAGTTTCCTGCCGCACGACCAATGCCCGATGGCGGTCGCGATCCGGCAGCGCCAGCCGGTCCGCGGCGCAACGGCCATCGCCCGCAGGCCCGACGGCACGCAGGCAAGCTTCGCGCCTTATCCCACGCCCGTGTTCGACGCCGCCGGCGCGTTCATTGGCGCGGTCAACCTCCTGGTCGACATCACCGGCTGGCCCGAACGCGAACGCTGGCTGCAGGAAGCGCGGCGCTGCCGCCGGCTGTCGCGGACAGTGTCGGATCTGCAGACGATCGACTGCCTCCAGACCATGGCGACGGAATACGAAGCCAAGGCCAGGGAGTGCGTCTTCGAGAGCGCCTAACGTCCTGCCAGGCAACGGCTACGCCGTTTTCCGCCTACTCCTTCGTCTTTTCGGCCGCAGCCCGCCGCTCCCAATCGGCGGCTTCCGCCTCCAGTTCCTGGGCATATTCCTCCAGTCTCAGTCGGTCAGGGTCGAGCGACAACTGGCCTGCCATGCGGCGCGCGCGGTGCGCCATATCCCGCAGCCTCGCCGCCTCCTTGAGGAAGTCCGACGGTCCACTCATACGCTTCTCCGGGTTTAGCCATGAACGAGGCGACCGAGGGCACGTTGCTGCCCATGTAATGCGAGGGCCGCGAGCGCGGCAGCGGCGGCATGCTGGGACAGCGACGGTTCCGCATTCGCTTCGCGCCGGAACCGTCGATCGCGAGCGCACGTTGCCGCCCGACAGACCGAAGGTTCCATGGCAGCGAAGAAGAAAACGGCCGCCAAGCGCGCGGCCCCGAAACGCAAGTTGATCAACACGGGCACCAACAAGCTCTACGTTCGCCGCAACGCGCGCGGCACGTCGTTCAAGGAAGTGGAGGATGTCGGGCGATCGCTGGCGCAGGACCGCCGGCGCAGGGCGAAGACGACCGCCAAGCGTGGCCAAGGCGACCGCGGCGATCGACGCCGCTGACGTTAACGCTGTTCACTGGCGCCGAAACTATCCGCGCAATCCCTTGGACCTGGGGCTGATGGAGCGGGTGGCGCTGCCTGTCGGTCCGCAGCGATCCACAGGGATTCAATTCCTTATTCCGTGGATGCAGCCTTATAGTGAGCTGGCATCCTCAGAGGCCTGATGCCGCTCAACTGGACAATCGAACCCGACCTGCGCCTTGTGACGGCCCGTGCCGAAGGGGCGCTTTCCACCGAAGACATCAAGGCCTACCTCGAAAGCGTCGCCGCCGAGGGCGGCATGCCCTTTGCCAAGCTGTTCGACATCTCCGAGGCCGATGCCGCCCTGACGGTGGCCGACCTCCAGGCGCTCGGCCGCTCGATCCGCCAGTATGCCATCGACGGCTATGGCCCGCTCGGCCCGCTCGCCATCGTCGTCGGCCAGGGACAGGCGCACTTCCAGGCGGCGTTCTTCGCCGACGCCTCGCCGACCAACCGGCCGCTGCGCATCTTTCGCGATGCGCGGCAGGCGCGTGAATGGCTGGTCGGGTTGCGGCGAAGCTGAGCTCGAACGCATCCACACCCGACAGACCCTGCGACACATCGCGTCGATTTACGGCGCGCCCGCGCTGTGCGACGCTGAGGTTCCCATCAACTTTGAAAGGAGGTGATCCTGTGACGTCCACCAATGCGACACCGACGAGCTTCGCAGCAATCGCCACCGGGATCGTTCCTGCACTGGCGGCTCGCTGCCTTTAAAAGATCGACGGTCGTCGGCACAAAGCCGCCTTCGGGCGGCTTTGTTGTTTTTGGGATGTCGTGTGGCCGCTCGGCCGCGCAACCAGCGGCGTCGCGCGCCTCTCAAGGCCTGGGACTGCAGCTCCTGCACGACAGCTTCGCCGCTGTCTTCCGCCCATCCTTGCGTGGCCGCGCCTCGGCGTGGCCGCAGACCGAGCAGCCATCGATCTCGAAATGCACCCAGTGGGTGGGCTTGCCGCACGCCTCGCACGGCAGCCCCCGCCGGTTGCCGATCGAGCCGAAGCCCGGCGCTTGGCATTTCGGGCAGAGGCATTCGAGGCGCTTGGCGAGCTTCCAGGAGAGCGCGCGCAGTACGCGCATGCGGGCCAGATTGCGATGGGCGCGCATGTCGGCGTACAGCACTGCGAGCCCATCTTCCGACCGATTGGCCTCCTGGTTCACGGCCGCCACGACGTCGTCGACGATGGACAAGCCCTTGATCGGATGGCTCCAGTCGCTGCTGCAGACCACGAACACGCCGTAGTGCGGAAAGCCCATCGCCTTGACCACCAACGGCACGGTGGGGTCGCCCGCCTTGAAGCGCATCAGGCGCCAGCTGGTGCGATGGGTGGAGAGCGTTTCGATGATCCTGATGCCACGTCGGCGGTCGAGGAAGGCCATGATCTCGACGCCGCTCGGCAGCAGCGGCACGGCGTCGATCGGCCCGTAGCTGCCCTCGTTGGCGATGGCGCAGTCGACGTCGAGCGAGCGGAAGACAAGCTCCGCCTTGAGCACGCAGGTCTCGACCAGGGCATCGGGCCGCGGCACTTCGCCCGAAAAGGTTCCGAGCAGGTCGGTGTCGAGGTTCGGCGCGACCACGATCTCGGCATCGAGCACGCGGCGGAACGGCGGCGCCACCGCCAGCTCCTTGGCATGCATGGTCGCGAGACCGATGCGTTGGCCGGCGTAGGGATGTCGTCCTGTCAATGCCACGGCGTTACGGCCGACAATCGAGTCGATGGGACTTGCTCCGCCGGACTATTCCGCCGCTTGCGGCATCGCCTCGCGGGCGAGCCGCTGCTCGACCAGGGTCGCCCAGTACGACGCGCCGATCGGCAGGATCTCGTCGTTGAAGTCGTAGCCCGGATTGTGGACCATGCAACTGCCCGCGCCATCGCCGTTGCCGACCCAGATGTAGCAGCCGGGCCGCTTCAAGAGCATCCAGGCGAAATCCTCGCTGCCCATGGCGGGCGTCGGGTTGCGGTTGACGTTCTCCAGCCCGACCAGCGCCGCGGCGGCGTTGGCCGCGAACTCGGTCTCCTTCTCGCTGTTCACCGTCGCAGGATAGCGCCGCTCGTAGCGCCACTTGGCGACCTCGGCGCCGAAGCCCGCCGCGACGTTGCGCGCGACCTGCTCGATGCGCCGCTCGATCATGTCCTGCACCGGCTTCTTGAAAGTGCGGACGGTGCCGCGCAGGGTGCATTCCTGCGGGATGACGTTCCAGGTGTCGCCGGCATGGATCTGGGTGGTCGAGACCACGGCAGTGTCCATCGGGTCGACGTTGCGCGCCACGATCGACTGCAGGGCGGTCACGATGTGGCTGCCCACCACCACCGGGTCGATGCCGTGATGCGGCATGGCGCCGTGCGCGCCGACGCCCTTCACCACGACCTCGAAGATATCGTAGGCCGCCATCATCGGGCCGGGGCGGACAGCGAAGCGGCCGACCGGGATGCCCGGGATGTTGTGCATGCCGTAGACACCCTCGACCGGGAACTTGTCGAACAGCCCCTCCTCGACCATGACGCGGCCGCCGCCCTCGTTCTCCTCGGCCGGCTGGAAGATGAAATAGACGGTGCCGTCGAAGTTCCTGGTCTCGGCCAGGTACTTGGCGGCGCCCAGCAGCATCACCGTGTGGCCGTCATGGCCGCAGGCGTGCATCTTGCCGGGGATCGTCGACTTATGGTCGAACTCGTTGGTCTCATGCACGTCGAGCGCATCCATGTCGGCGCGCAGCCCGATCGCGCGCTTGCCGTTGCCCGAGCGCAGCACACCCACCACGCCGGTCTTGGCGAGGCCGCGGTGCACTTCGATGCCGAAGGATTTCAGCTTGTCGGCGACGATGTCGGCGGTCCGTACTTCCTCGAAAGCCGTCTCGGGATGACTGTGAATGTCATGGCGCCAGGCGGTCATGTCCTTGTGAAACGAGGCAATACGATTAATAACCGGCATCCTGCTATTTCTCCCAAAATATGGATGCGGATCGTAAGGATGCACGGCGACGGGTCAAGCACGGCGAGCATGCGCCCGCGCACATCAGGCATCGTGCAAGTTGATGGCCGTCAGCGGCGGTAGCGCGACTGCGTTCCTCAACCGGATCGTGCCGCGGCCGGCGCCGGCCTGGACCGAGCGCGACGTCCGGCCGGCCGTCTGCAAGACCTTGAGCATAGTGGATCCGGCTGAAATCAGCCGGACCCATCATGCCCAATCTCCCGTGCGCGCGAATGGGATGAGACCGAACCGCATGCGGTTCCATCTCATCCCATTCCGCTCCAGTCAGCCGCGCCGCGCCGCCTTGATCTTGGCGACGTCGATCTTCTTCATGTCCATCATCGCGTCGAACGCGCGCTTTGCTTCATCGCCGCCGGCCGCCATCGCCTCGGTCAGCACGCGCGGCGTGATCTGCCAGGAGACGCCCCACTTGTCCTTGCACCAGCCGCACGCACTCTCCTGCCCGCCGTTGCCGACGATGGCGTTCCAGTAGCGGTCGGTCTCCTCCTGGTCGTCGGTGGCGATCTGGAACGAGAAGGCTTCGTTATGCTTGAACGCGGGGCCGCCGTTGAGGCCGAGACAAGGAATGCCGGCAACGGTGAAGTCGACCGTCAGCACATCGCCCTTCTTGCCGGAGGGAAAGTCGCTGGGGGCACGGTATATGGCACCCACCGCACTGTCGGGAAAGGTCGCGGCGTAGAAGCGGGCAGCAGCCTCGGCGTCCTTGTCGTACCAGACGCAGATCGTGTTCTTCGCGATCGTCTTCTTTGCCATGGCGTGTCCTTTCACTTGATGCCAAATCCCGGCCCTATGAGTTAGGGAGCCCGAGCGCGTTTCTCCAGCCCACAAGGAGTACGGTTAGCCGGTTCGTTGTGGCCGGTAACGGCCCTGGCCGGTACTGTGCCATCCGATGAAGCGTGCGATGGTCCGGGCGACGTTGATCGTGCTGCTCGCGGCTGCCCTGTCGCCCCTCACGCCGGCGCGCGCGGAACCGCGTCCCTCGGTCGACGAGATCTGCCGCACGCTGGCACAGGCGGCGTCCGACAACGAGTTGCCCGAGGAGTTCTTCACGCGCCTCATCTGGCAGGAGAGCCGCTTCGACCCCGCGGCGGTGAGCCCGGCCGGCGCGCAAGGCATCGCGCAGTTCATGCCGCAGACCGCCGCGATGCGCGGACTGGCCAACGCGTTCGAGCCGCTCGAGGCGCTGCGCGAATCGGCCAGCTACCTGCGCGAATTGCGCACGACCTTCCGCGGCAACCTCGGGCTGGCCGCGGCGGCCTACAATGCCGGGCCCGGCCAGGTCGAAGCCTGGCTCGCCGGCCGCAGCCGCCTTCCTTTCGAGACACAGGCCTATGTGCGCATCATCACCGGGTACGCCGCCGAGGCCTGGGCGTCGCCGACGCCGCCGCAGCCGCCGCCCTCGAACACGGCGTCCTCAAACGCGGCAATCGGGGCGCGCTGCGTGGAACTCGCCAAGCTGCTGCTCGACCGTCCGCAGCGTCGTCGCGACCTGAAGTCCGATCCAGCGTGGGGACCATGGGGCGTCCAGCTTGCCGGCACCTGGTCCGAAGGCCGCGTGCTTGCCACCTACGAGCAGCTGCGGCGCCGGTACGACGCCATTCTGGGCGAGCGGCTGCCGCTGGTCCTCGACGCGCAGCGGCGGGCGCCCTCGCGGTTCATCGTCCGGGTCTCCGAAAGCAGCCGGAAGGAAGCGGACGCGCTGTGCGCGAAGCTCAAGGCTGCGGGCGGCGCCTGCATCGTTCTCCGCAACCCGCGGGACTGAAATGCTGCTTCGCTAAAGTTAAGAATCCGAAGGCCATGACGTCTGATCTTTCGGCAGCCTGCCACTAGGGTCATGGACCTCGAGACGATGCGGCAGTGTGGGTCCCCATCTCCACAGGACGAGATTGGTCATGTCCGGCTTGGCGCCAACCGCAAAGGACGGTACGAGGACGCCGGCACTTCCCTGCGCAATGAGACGGTCTGCAACACGCCAGGACACCGGATATCGTCCGTTCGCGACATCGTCTGCCCAGGCGCAACTCAGGGCAGCGAGGGCGACGCCGCTCGCCTTGCGACCATGGTCATCCTTGAGATCGACCACGTCATCTACATCAACGTCATATGAGCAGATGGCAAGCGGGTCGAGTCGATGCGCAAACCCATGCGTCATCTCAACAAACACTCCATCGATCGCAAGGGCCAGATAGAGAGCAGGCACACCTTTGGGACTGAAGCGGCCGCCATGCGTCCTGGCGCCGTCACCAGAAAGCGGTGAGAAAGCCCACCTGGGATCGTGCGCGCGATAGCACGTGCCCTGGAACCTCAAGAAAATCCGCCCAATGCCACGTGATCGAGATAGTCGCGCACGGCGGTTGCCTTGCCGTCCTTCACCAGCAATTCGGCAGTTCGTCCACCAAATGCCGGTATCGGCTCGGCGCGATACCAAGCCATCGCCTGATCCTTGCCGCCGGCCCAATCAGCGACACGACTGACAATCTCCAGCATCTCCTTGAGTCGTGCCTGGGTTTTCGGTGCCGCCACGCGACCCGGCCGATACAGCGTTTCGACACTGAGGCCGGCTGTTTCAGCGAGCTGGGCCTTGGAGAAACCAAACGCCTCTATGACGCGATCAACAGCGACCTTTCCCTTGGGACCAATGAGTTCGCGGCTGAGGTTGCGCAGGGCTTTGGGGCCGGCCGCCCGTTCGCGTCCGGGGCGGAGCGCCTTCGCTGCTCCTTCCCGGGCGCGTGACGTCTTCGCTGCCATTGCCATCTCCGTTACACGTAAAATATGGCAACTAATATGGCAGCTGGGCTCAAATTTGCCAGCCCTGTCCAGGCCGCGCGGTGTAGTCACGCTCCAACTCGAGGCCTACACTTGCCCAATAAATCTCGCTGATAAACAGCGTGTGTACCAGGGAGGAACAGAATGGCTCGTGTTACGCGTCGCAAGTTCCTGAAGGCCTCGGGCACCGGCATGGCCGGCATTCTCGCCGCCGGCCAGGCGCCCGCTTATGCGCAGACCACAACCGTGCATTGGCTGAAGTGGAACGACTTCGTCCCGGCCGGCGATCAGATCCTGCGCCAGTCGATGCTGGCGGAGGCCGAGAAGGCGCTCGGCTTCAAGGTCAACATGGAGACGATCGGCCTCAACGACCTGCAGCCGCGGGCGACGGCGGCGATCCAGGCGCAAGGCGGCGCCGACATCATCATGATCTTCGACAACAAGGCGCAGCTCTATGCCGACAGCTGCGCCGACGTGTCGGCGGTGTGCGAGGCGCTCGGCTCAGCGCAGGGCGGCTACTACGACCTCGCCAAGGCCAACACGCACGACGGCAAGAAGTGGATTGCCGTCCCCTACTGCATCATCGGCGCGATGGTCGCCTACCGCAAATCGTGGTTCGACGAGATCGGCGTCGCGAAGTTCCCCGAGACCTGGGAGGAATTCCGGGACGCCGGCAAGAAGCTCAAGGCCAAGGGCCGGCCGCTGGGGCAGACGCTCGGCCATACGGTCGGCGATGCGCCGGCGTTCGCCTATCCCTATCTGTGGTCGTGGGGCGGGCGCGAAGTCGAGGAAGACGGCAAGACCGTCAAGCTCAACACCAAGGAGACGATCGAATCGGTCAAGTTCCTGACGGCGCTCTGGAAGGACGCGCTCGACGAGGGCGGCCTGGCCTGGGACGATTCCAACAACAACCGCGCCTTCCTGTCGGGCACGATCAGCGCCACGCTGAATGGTGCCTCGATCTACATCGAAGCGCTGCGCAAGCCCGACCAGTACAAGACCGACAAGGGGGCGCAGCTCAAGACCGACATCCAGCACGCGCCATTGCCCAAGGGACCGGCCGGCCAGTTCGGCGTGCATCCCTTCCAGTGCATGATGGTGATGAAATATTCGAAGAACCAGAAGCAGGCGACGGAGTTCCTGAAGTGGTTCCATTCGACCGACGTCTACGACAAATGGTTCAACGTGCAGAAGGGCTTCGCCACCGGTCCCACCAAGCAGTGGGAGGCTCATAAGATGTGGCAGGAGGATCCGGTGATGGCGCCCTACCGCGTGGCGCCTCGGCTCGGCCGCGTCTATGGCCACGCCGGACCGGCGGGACCGAAGGCCGCCGAAGTTCTCTCCAAGTACATCATCGTCGACATGTACGCCAAAGCCGTCCAGGGCATGTCCGCCGAGGACGCGGTCAAGTGGGCCGACGGCGAAGTACGCAAGGTCTACGGCTGACAGTTTCCAATCAGATGGAACGAGCGAGTCCATCTGATTGCAACGCGTTGTTTCGATAGGAGTAGCGTCGCTGCGTTCCTCAACCGGAAACGTGGCTGCCCGTGCTTATCGGTGAGTCGCTCAGCGAAATTTCGTTGCGCGACGTGTAGCGCATGCCTAGCATTCCAGACAAGGCCGCAAAGGCCACGCATCGCGATCACGCGAGCATCAACAACGATCTGCCTGAAGCAGCTCAGTGGAGGAGGAAACGCTCATGACTAGGAGGACTATCGGTCGGCGTCGCTTCGTTACCAGTACAGCAGCTCTGTCGTCGGCCATGGTGGCCGCACCGTTCGTGCGCGGTGCCTATGCCGCCGGCAAGCTATCGGTCGGCCTGTGGGACCACTGGGTGCCAGGCGCCAACAAGGGCGCCGAGGCCGTCGCCATGGCCTGGGCCGAGAAGGAGAAGGTCGACCTGCAGATCGACTTCATCACATCGCAGGGCAACAAGCTGATCCTGACTGGGGCTGCCGAGGCGCAGGCGCGCTCGGGCCACGACATCCTGCATCAGGGGGCCTGGGATTGCGCGCGCTACTCCGATCAGCTCGTGCCGGTGGACGACATCATGGGGCCGCTGGTCAAGCAAAACGGCGCGGCCAGCGCGATCACGACGTACCTCGGCAAGATCGACGGCAAGTGGCTCGGCGTGCCGGCAACCCCGGGCGCCCAGTTCAAGGGACCGACGTCGCGCATCGACCTCCTGAAACAGCACGCCGGCATTGACGTCCAGGCCATGTATCCGGCCGGCGCGCCACCCAAGGCGGACAACTGGACGCTCGACACCTTCCTGAAGGCGGCGGCCGACTGCCACAAGGCGGGCTTCCCGTTCGGCATCGGGCTCGGCACGACGGCCAATTCCGTCGACACCTGCGGCGCCATCTTCCAGAGCTTCGGGGCGGAGCTGGTGAACGCCAAGGGCGAGATCACGGTCAAGAGCGACAACGTCAAGAAGGCGCTCGAGTACTGGAAGCAGCTCGCCGCCTACCTGCCGCCGGATGCGCCGTCGTGGGACGACGCCAGCAACAACAAGATGTTCGTCGCGGGCAAGACCGCACTGATCATGAACCCGCCCAGCGCCTGGGCCGTGGCGCGGCGCGACAGGCCGGAAGTCGCCGAGCAGACCTGGCACCACGGCATGGCCGCCGGCCCTGCCGGACGGTACGGCCCGTTCACCACAGGGTTCTGGGGAATCTGGACCTTCAGCAAGAACCAGAGCGCGGCAAAGAGCCTGCTGACCGCCCTGTCACAGGCAGACGCGATCGAGTCGATGGTGAAAGCCAGCGCCGGCTACGACAATCCGGCGTTCGCCAATCTGACGACCCTGAAAGTGTGGGCCGAGGAAGGGCCGCCCAAGGGAACGCTCTATCACTACTCCAACCCGTACAACCACCAGATCCTGTCGATTGCGGCCGCGCCCGCGCCCCACAAGATCGCCGTCCAGATCTACCGGCATGGGCTGCAGACCCAGATGGTGGTGCGCTACGCCCTCAGGAACGAGCCGATGGACAAGGTGCTGGGCTTCGCGGCCAATGAGCTCGAAGGCTACATGCGAGTGTGAGCTCTGGCGCTCATCGCTTCCTCCCCGGCGAAGCTGGGGAGGTGGCGCCGTCATACGGCGACGGAGGGGTCATAAGGCATCACCACTGGTGCTCATGACCCCTCCGACCCTACGGGCCACCTCCCCATCGTAAGAACGATGGGGAGGAACTGATTCAGGCGGCTCCCGCGTACGTCCGCTCCTCCACGCCAAGGCGGCCTTCCTCGATCGCGTGGCACGCCACCGTGCCGCCTTCGATCGGCAGCGCCAGCGGACGCTCGACCTTGCAGCGCTCGTTGGCGAAGGGGCAGCGTGGATGGAAGGTGCAGCCGGTCGGCGGGTTGATCGGGCTCGGCACCTCGCCCGCCACCGGGGCGCGCTGGCGTCCCGTCATGTCGAGGTCGGGGATCGTGTCCAGCAGCATCCGCGTGTAGGGGTGCTTGGGACGCGTGAACAGCGTGTCGGTCGGCGCCACCTCGACCAGACGGCCGAGGTACATCACGCCGACTCGGGTGGAGATGTGATAGACGACCGCGAGGTTGTGGCTGATGAAGAGATAGGTGAGCTGCAGGCGGCGCTGCAGATCGACCATCAGGTTCAGGATCTGGGCCTGCACCGAGACGTCGAGCGCCGAGGTGGGCTCGTCGCACACCAGGAACTCGGGATGGCTCGCCAGCGCGCGGGCGATCGAGATGCGCTGGCGCTGGCCGCCGGAGAATTCATGCGGGTACTTGGCTCCGTCGGCCGGCGTCAGGCGCACCTGGCGCAGGCGCTCGCCGACCTGGTTCTCAAGGTCGGCCTTGTCCTTGGCCAGACCGAAGGCGCGGATCGGCTCGGCGACGATGTCGAACACGCGCCAGCGCGGATTGAGGCTGGCATACGGGTCCTGGAAGATCATCTGCATGCGCCGCCTGAGAGCGGCCATATCGGCGCGGCTGCGCGGGCCCGCCATGTCGTTGCCGTCGAACTCGATCGAGCCCGCGGTCGGCGGATAGAGGCCGACCACCAGGCGAGCCACCGTCGACTTGCCGCAACCCGATTCGCCCACCAGGGAGAAGGTCTCGCCCTTGGCGATCTCGATGTCGATGCCGTCGACCGCCTGCACGATCTGGCGCGGCCGGCCCTCGATGGCGCGCACCAGCCAGGGCGCCGAGACGTCGAAGTAGCGCTTCAGGCCTTCGATCTTGACGAACTGGTTCGTGGAGCCCGTCGGCGAAGCGTCAGGCATCGACCAGCTCCTTGACCACCGGCGCGCCGACGCCGTCGCGATCGTGCAGCCAGCAGGCGGCGCGGCTGGCACCCGCCGACATCAGGTTCGGGCGCTCGACCATGCAGCGCTGGCCGCGGAAGGTGCAGCGCGGGTTGAAGGCGCAGCCCGGCGGGATCTCGGTCAGCCGCGGCATGGCGCCGTCGATCTGGGTCAGCTTGTCGTGGCGCACGCCCAGGCTCGGGATCGAGCCCATCAGGCCCTTGGTGTAGGGGTGCTTGGCCTGCTTGACGACCTCGCGCACCGGGCCGATCTCGGCGATGCGGCCGGCATACATCACCGCCACGCGATCGGCGGTCTCGGCGATCACGCCCATGTCGTGGGTCACCAGCATCACCGCGGTCTGATGCTCGCGGCAGAGCTTCTTCAGCAACGCGATGATCTGCGCCTGGATCGAGACGTCGAGCGCGGTCGTCGGCTCGTCGGCCACGATCAGGCGCGGATCGGCGCAGAGGGCCAGCGCAATCACCACGCGCTGGCGCATGCCGCCGGAGAACTGGTGGGGATAGTGATCGATGCGGCTCTCGGCGCCGGGAATGCCGACCTCCTTCAGGAGGTCGAGGGCGCGCTTGCGCGCCTGGCTGGCCGAGAGCGGCAGGTGGGTCTGGATGGTCTCGATGAGCTGGCGGCCGATCGAATAGAGCGGATTGAGGCTGGTGAGCGGGTCCTGGAAGATGGCGCCGATCTTGGCGCCGCGCACCTTGCGCATCTCCTCGTAGGGCAGGTTGTCGATGCGCCGGCCTTCGAGCCTGACCTCGCCGCCGGCGATGCGGCCGGGCGGCTCGAGCAGGCCGATGATGGCGTTGCCGGTCAGCGACTTGCCGGCGCCCGATTCGCCCACGACTCCCAAAACCTCGCCGGGGGCGATGTCGAAGGACACGTCGTCGACCGCGAGCAGCGTGCCGCGCCGCGTCGGGAACTCGACCCTGAGGTTCTTCACTTCGAGAAGCGGCGGATTGTTGGATGCAGCCATCAGCGGAGCTTCGGGTTGAGGGCGTCGCGCAGCCAGTCGCCCAAAAGGTTCACGGCCAGCACCAGGGCGGCGAGCGTGACGCCGGGGAACACCGTGATCCACCAGTCGCCCGACTGCAGGACCTCGTTGCCGAGACGGATGAGCGTGCCGAGCGAGGGCTGGGTCGAGGGCAGCCCGACGCCCAGGAAGGAGAGCGTCGCCTCGGTGATGATGGCGAGGCCGAGATTGATGGTGGCGATCACCAGCACCGGGCCGGTGACGTTGGGCAGCACGTGGCGGACCATGATCAGGACGGGCGACAGGCCGATCACGCGGGCGGCCTGGACGTACTCCTTGTTCTTCTCGACCAGGACCGAGCCGCGCACCGTGCGCGCATACTGCACCCAGAAGCTGAGGCCGATGGCGCCGATGATGACGAACATGGCGATCTCGTCGTGGCGCTGCACCGAGATGATGCCGCGCACCACGCCGTCGATCAGCAGGGCCACCAGGATCGCCGGGAAGGTGAGCTGGACGTCGGCCACGCGCATGATCACCGCGTCGGTAGCGCCGCCGACGTAGCCGCTGACCAGGCCGAGCGCGATGCCGATCACCATGGCCACGATCACCGAGGCGAAGCCCACGATCAGCGACAGCCGCGTGCCGTACATGATGGAGCTCAGCACGTCCCTGCCCTGGTCATCGGTGCCCAACGGGAAGGCCCAGTCGCCGTCGGGCGAGACCAGGATGGGCGGCTTCAGGCCGTCGCTGAGGCTGAGCGTCGCCGGATCGAACGGCGTGTGCGGCGCCAGCACGGGGGCGAGGAACGCTATCAGGAAGATGAAGAGCGTGGCCGCCGCCGCGGCGACGGTGGTCGGCGAGGACTTGAAGCTCCACCAGATGTCGCTGTCGGTCACGCGATGCAGCCAGCTGGTGGTTGCGGGTTGCGGCATCGCCATGTCAGTGGCCCGCGACTTTGGCCGCGCCGCCCTGGCTGCGCAGGCGCGGATCGACGACGAAATAGAGCAGGTCGACGACGAGGTTGATGACCACGAACAGGAGCGCGATCAGCAGCAGGTAGGCCGCCATCACCGGGATATCGGAGAACTGCACCGACTGCAGGAAGAGCTGGCCGACGCCGGGCCAGGCGAACACCGTCTCGGTGACGATGGCGAAGGCGATCAGGGTGCCGAGCTGGAGGCCCATCACGGTGATCACCGGCACCAGCGTGTTCTTGAGCGCATGGCCGAAGTTGATGGCGCGGTTCGACAGCCCGCGGGCGCGGCCGAACTTGATGTAGTCGGTGCGCATGACCTCCAGCATCTCCGAGCGCACCAGGCGCATGATGAGCGTGAGCTGGAACAGGCCCAGGGTGATCGACGGCAGGATCAACGCCTTGAGCCCGGAGATGGTGAGGAAGTTGGTGGTCCACCAGCCGATCTGCACCGTCTGGCCGCGGCCGAAGGACGGCAGCCAGTGCAGCATGACCGCGAAGATCAGGATCAGCAGGATGCCCAACAGGAACGGCGGCAGCGACACGCCGAGCAGCGACACCGTCTGCAGCAGCTGGCTCGACCAGTGTTTTGGATAGAGCCCGGTATAGACGCCCATCGGCACGCCGAGGAACAGCACGAAGATCGCGGCGCAAAAGGCGAGCTCGAGGGTCGCCGGCACGCGCTCGAAGATCATGCGGCCGACCGGCTCGGAGGTGCGGTAGCTCAGCCCGAAATTGCCGCGCGCGGCGTTCGAGACGAAGCGCAGGAACTGCACGGGCGGGGAATCGTTCAACCCCAGCTTCTCGCGCAGCATCGCCCGGTCCTCCATGGAGGTGTCCTGGCCGACCATGGCGTTGATCGGGTCGCCGACGTAGCGGAACAGCGAGAAGGCGACCAATCCCACCGCCAGCAGCACGGCGATGGATTGCAGCATTCGTCGCAGGATAAAGGCAATCATGATGGTTGGGTCAGCCGGGCGCAGGCCTAGCAGGAAAGACGCCAAAACGGAATGTGCGTTTGGGCCACTCTTACCACCTCCCCCGTCTTACGGGGGAGGCCGGGAGGGGGAAGGCCACACGGGTTATTGGCGAAAATTGAAGATCTGAAAAAGCGAGGGCCGGACCGGGGCTCTCCCCCTCCGGCCCTTCGGGCCACCCGCGCGTTTCAGCCGCTAAGCGGCTGAAACGCTAGCCCGTAAGACGGGGGAGGCAAGCCTTCGCTTGGTGTCCTGCCCCTACTTCACATTCACGTAGCGCAGCGGGAAGGTGTTGTCGGCCGGCTGGACCAGGTCGATGTTCTTGCGCGTCGCCCATACCAGCGCCTGCTGGTGCAGCGGGATGTAGGCGAAGTCGTCGACATAGAGCTTGGTCGCCTTGGCGATCATGTCGTCGCGCTTGGCCTTGTCGGTCTCCTGCTCCATGGCGTCGGCGAGCTTGTCGAGCTCGGGGTTCGAGTAGCCGCCGGCGTTGAACTGGCCCTTCTTGGTCGCCTTGTTCGGCGTCTGGATCAGCGCCTCGAAGACGTTGTGCACGTCGTAGGTCTGGGCCGGCGACCAGCCAAGCATGTATAAGCTGGTCTCGCCCGGTGACAGGTCGTTCTTGCGCAGGATCTTGGCGAAGTAGAGGTTGCGGGTCTGCGCCTTGAGATTCACCTTCACGCCGATCTTGGCGAGCATCGCCACGACGGCCTGGCAGATCTTCTCGTCGTTGACGTAGCGGTCGTTGGGGCAGTCCATGCCGACCTCGAAGCCGTTGGGGTAGCCGGCATCGGCCAGCATCTTCTTGGCCTCTTCCGGCTTCAGGAGAGCCGGCCGCTTGTCGAGATCCTTGGTGTAGCCGTTGATGCCCGGCGCCACCATGAGGTTGGTCGGGAAGGACTGGCCGCGCATCACCGTGCGCTTGATCGCATCGACGTCGATCGAGCGATGGATGGCCTCGCGGACCTTCTTGTCCTTGAACGGGTTCTTGCCCTTGACGTTGGACTCGAGCAGCTCGGGCCGCTCCTGGTCCATGCCGAGGTAGACGACGCGCGTCTCGGGACCTTCCAGCACCTTGATGTTGGCATCCTTCTTCAGCGTCTCAGTGTCCGCTGGCGGCACTTCATAGGTCATGTCGATGTCGCCCGCCTTGAGCGCGGCGATGCGCGTCGCCGGGTTGGATACCGGCGTGAAGATGACCTCGGTAAGGTTATGCTGGGGCTTGTCCCACCAGTTGGGATTGTTGACCAGGATCGTCTTCTCGCCAGCTTTCCGCTCCTTCAGCATGAAGGGGCCGGTGCCCATGGCGTTGCGGGTGGCGAAGTTCTCCTCGTTCTTGGTCATGTCCGCCGAATTGACGGCGTTGTTCTTCTCGGCCCACGCCTTCGACATCATGACGATGTTGGCCCATTTGTCGACCAGCAGCGGGTCGGGATACTTGGTCGTCACCTCGACCTTGAGGTCGCCGACCTTCTTGATCTCCTTCACCGACACGAAGTTGCTCTGCATGTTTGAGCCGGGACCGTTGGCACGGTTCAGCGAGAACACGATGTCGTCCGCAGTCAGGGGCGAGCCGTCATGGAACTTCACGTTGGGACGGATGTCGAAGAACCAGGTCGTCGGATCCTTCTGGCCCCATTTCTCGGCCAGGGCCGGCTCGAGCTTGAGGTCCTTGTCGCGCCGGACCAGCGGATCGTAGACGTTCTGCGTGAAGGTCAGGAGGAAGGTCTCCTGACGGGCGTACGGGTCCATCGAGCTGACGTCGCCCGAGTTGGCCCATTTGAAGGTCTTGGCCTCGGCCATCGACGTCATGCCGAACCCGGCGCAGGCGATCGCCGCCAGCGCAACAGACTGCCGCAGATTGAAAGTCATCATATTCCCTCTTTGTGGCGCCACACTCATGCTGCGCCGACCCGTCTCCCCGACCCCTGGTGCTATGCGCTGGCGCATACCTGCCTTACGTTGCCTCGGGAGTCTGACGGCGTCAATTGCCCAAATTTTTTGCATGGGCACATACGTTGGACATCCCCAGCCGGGGGCCGGTATCGTCTCGCCCCGGCTAATTTTTCTCAGGGTGCGGTCATGAATGACGTTTCACGCAGCTTCCGCGGCAACTCCAACGCGGCGCGGGATATTGCGCACCACCTGCACCCCTACACCAACTTCAAGAAGCACGAGGAGAGCGGTCCGCTCACCATCGTGCGCGGCCGCGGCATCTACGTCACCGACGACGACGGCAAGGAATATATCGAGGGCATGGCCGGCCTGTGGTCGGCGGCGCTGGGCTTCAGCAACGAGCGGCTGGCCACGGTGGCCTACGAGCAGATGAAGCAGCTGCCGTTCTACCACGCCTTCAACCAGCGCTCC
This sequence comes from uncultured Alphaproteobacteria bacterium, assembly GCA_963809025.1. Lineage (GTDB taxonomy): Bacteria > Pseudomonadota > Alphaproteobacteria > Reyranellales > Reyranellaceae > Reyranella. Next base: position 525,370 of record CAWEIE010000051.1, read on the forward strand.
CATGAGCCCGCCATCAACCTCGCCGAGAAGCTGAAGATGATGGCGCCGGTCGAGATGTCGAAGGTGTTCTTCGCCAACTCGGGCTCGGAAGCCAACGACACCGTCGTCAAGATGGTGTGGTACATGAACAATGCGCTGGGCCGCCCGAACAAGAAGAAGATCGTCTCGCGGCTGAAGGGCTATCACGGCATCACCGTGGCGTCGGGCAGCCTGACCGGGCTGCCCACCAACCACCGCTCCTTCGACCTGCCGATCCAGGGCGTCGTCCATACGCTGACGCCGCACTACTACCGCGGTGCCAAGGACGGCGAGACCGAGGACCAGTTCACGACGCGCTGCGCCCAGGAACTCGAGGACCTGATCGTCAAGGAAGGCGGCGCCGAGCACGTCGCGGCCATGATCTGCGAGCCGGTGATGGGCGCCGGCGGCGTGATCGTGCCGCCCAAGGGCTACTACGAGAAGATCCAGGCCGTCTGCACCAAGTACGACATGCTGTTCGTCGCCGACGAGGTGATCTGCGGCTTCGGGCGCACCGGCAACGTCTGGGGCAGCCAGACGATGAACATCAAGCCCGACATCCTGACCTGCGCCAAGGCGCTGTCGGCGTCATTCCTGCCGATCTCGGCGGTGATGGTGAACGAGAAGGTCTACCAGGCGCTGATGAGCGAGAGCGACAAGATCGGCACCTGGGGCCACGGCTTCACCTACTCGGGCCATCCGGTGGCCGCCGCCGTCGCGCTCGAGGCGCAGAAGATCTACGACGAGATGGACCTGTTCGGCCACGCCAAGCGCATGAGCCCGGCCTTCACCAAGCACGTCCAGTCGTTCGCCGATCATCCGCTGGTCGGCGAGGCGATGAGCGTGGGCATGATGGGGGCGCTGGAAATCGTCGCCGACAAGAAGACCAAGGCGGCCTTCGACCTGGTCACGGTCGGCGCGGGCAACCGCGTCTACAACCACGCCGTGGCGCGCGGCCTGTTCATCCGCAACATGGGCGACCGCGTCGCGATCTGCCCGCCGCTGATCATCAACGAGACCGAGCTCGCCGACCTGTTCGGCCGCCTGCGCCAGTCGTTCGACGCAGCCCTCGCCGAGCTGAAGTCGGAAGGCCACTTCAAGGGCTAGAGCGATTCCCGATCTGCTGGAACCGCGAGCGGTTCCAGCAGATCGGGAATGCGCGCACAGGCGATGTTGGTTTCAAAGGATACATTCCATTCGGCTGACTACAGCCGGATGGAATGTGCTCTGGCGTGAGCCCAGACCTCCAAAGAGAGGACTGGGACAGCCCGCGCGCTTCCCAGCGCGGCGACGATGCCAAGCCTCGCTGGTCGCCGCCGTTCGGCACCAGCCAGCGCATCCGCAATCGCGCCATCTGGGCGACGGCCCTGTTCACCGCCGCGGTGCCGCCGGCGTTCGTGGCGCTGGGCGTTGCCGAGGTGACGCAGGACCAGGTCAACATTGCCCTGCCGCTGGCCATAGGCTTCTGGCTGATCGGCTTGCTGTTCGCGCTGTGGGCCGCCTTCCCCACCCTGCGCTACTGGGAAGGGCTGCCGCAGACCACGCGCTGGCTGGGCGCGCTGCCGATGCTGTCGGTCTCCCTCTTCTTCAGCGCCGCTCTGATCGCCGCCCTGTTTGCTTAGGCAACGTCGAACTCTTCCGGACCGCGCGCATCCTGCGCGCTTACGCGCATTCACATGCGCGCTTGATCATGAGCGCGCAGGATGCGCGCGGTCCGGAAGAGCATGACGGCGGCGGGCGGAGGCGCACCGAACAAGGGGATGCGGTCGGCACACCTCCGCCCTACCCGGCGGCGTGCGGCGCCGGGATGTCGTGTCACTTGCCCGACTGCCGGCGCAGGTAGGCGATGATGTCGGCGCGGTCCTCGGGCAGGGCGACGCGGAAGTTCATGCGCTGGCCGGGGATCACGGCCTGCGGGTTGATGAGCCAGGCGTCGAGGGTCTTCGCTTCCCATACGACGGTCGCGTTCTTGACCGCGCTCGAGTAGCTGAAGTTCGGCGCGGTGCCCGCCTTGCGGCCGTAGACGCCGCGATGCGCCGGGCCGACCCGGTTGGCATCGAGCGAATGGCAGCCGCCGCAGCGCGAGTCATAGAGCTCCTGACCGCGTGCCGCGTCGGCCGCGGCGGCGGGGGCCGCCGCGGCCAGCGCGAGCGCTGCCAGCGACAGTGCCGGCAGACGCATCGTTACGCTCCGAAGCTCAGCGCCTTGGCGGGCAGCGGATCCTTCAGCGCCTGGGTCAGCACCGTCCAGTGCATGGCCTCGTCGGCGGCGAGCCGCGCCGAGACCTGCGCCAGGCCGCGGTCGCCGAACGACGGGATGACGCCGATATAGGCGTTGGCCGCACCCTTCTCGAGACGCTGCGCGAGACGCAGCACGTCGGTCTGGTTCTTGAGCGCGGCGGCGTTCAGCGCCTGCGCCACCTCGGCGTCGCTCTTGGCCGGCACGGGCGTGCCGCCGAGCTTGCGGATGGTGGCGATCAGCGCGTCGCGGTGCTCCTTGTGGTGCGTCTGGAACAGCACGGCCACTTCCAGCACCGGCTTCTGCAACAGGCCGCTCTGGGCGCCCAGCTGGTAGGCGCTGATCGCCTCGTTCTCGAGCGCCAGTGCCGTGTTGAGGATGCCGACGTCGTTGGCCGCACTCGCGCCGTTGCCCGCCTGCGCCGAGGCCATCTTCTCGCAGCCGGCGAGAAGCGCCACGGCCGAGGCCGACAGAACGGTGATGCCGGACCCGCGAAGCAATCCGCGGCGGCGAAGATCGATCATCTGAGTCACGCTAGCTCTCCTTGGGTTGAGCGAAGGAGCGGCTCGCTCCGTTCGTGCGTGACCTACGCATCGCGATGCCTGGGCGGATCGATCACCGTCCGTCACGGCTTGGTGAGACAGGCGCGAGCCGTTATTGCGAACCGTTCTCAATTCGAGCTCACGCACTCGTGTCGGGGACCGCGACCAAAATGCGTCTGCTGCAATCGGGCCAAGGCGACTAAGATCGGCGGCGGGAGAGCATACGGGCAATGGACTACGAGGCCTTTTTCACCGGCCATCTGCGGCGCCTGCACGACGAAGGACGCTATCGCGTCTTCGCCGAGCTGGAGCGCGTCGCCGGCGCCTTCCCGCGCGCCCGCTTCCACCAGGGCGGCACGGTGCGCGATGTCACCGTGTGGTGCTCCAACGACTACCTCGCCATGGGCCAGCATCCCGTGGTGATCGAGGCCATGCAGGCGGCGATCGGCGCGCAGGGCTCGGGTGCGGGCGGCACGCGCAACATCTCCGGCACCAACACGTTGCACGTGGCGCTCGAGCGCGAGCTCGCGACGCTGCACGGCAAGGAAGCGGCGCTGGTCTTCACCTCGGGCTATGTCGCCAACGAAACGACGCTGCAGACCCTGGGCGCCATGCTGCCGGGTTGCGAGCTCTATTCCGACGCCTATAACCACGCCTCGATGATCGCGGGCATCCGCCACTCCGGCGCGGCGCGCAGGATCTTCCGCCACAACGACCTCGCCCATCTCGAGGAGCTTCTGACGGCAGCCGATCCGGCGACGCCCAAGATCGTGGCGTTCGAATCGGTCTATTCGATGGACGGCGACATCTCGCCGATCGGCGAGATCTGCGACCTCGCCCACCGCCATGGCGCGCTCGCCTATCTCGACGAGGTCCATGCCGTCGGCATGTACGGCCAGCGCGGCGCGGGCGTGGCCGAGCGCGACGGCGCGCTCGACAAGGTCGATATCGTGCAGGGCACGCTCGCCAAGGCGTTCGGCGTGGTCGGCGGCTACATCGCCTCGACGGCGGCCACCGTCGACTTCGTGCGCTCCTGCGGCTCGGGCTTCATCTTCTCGACCTCGATGCCGCCTGCCATCGCGGGCGCGGCGCTGGCCAGCATCCGCCACGTCATGGCCCATCCCGAGCTCAGGGTGCGCCACCAGGAACGCGCCGCGACTCTGAAGCGAAGGCTCGCCGCGGCCGGCCTGCCGATCATGCCGTCGGTCACGCACATCGTGCCGGTGTTCGTGGGCGATGCCGCGCTCGCCAAGCAGGCGACCGACCTCCTGATGGAGCGGCATGCGATCTACGTGCAGCCCATCAACTACCCGACCGTGCCGCGCGGCACCGAGCGGCTGCGGCTCACGCCGACGCCGCTGCACAGCGACGACGACATGGCGCGGCTGGTGACGGCCTTGCAGGACGTCTGGCAGACCCTGGGCTTGAGCCTGCGCGCCGCCGCGGAATAGGGAAGTAAGCCGCCTACTCCACCGTGCGCATCGACCAGATGCGCGAGTACACCAACACCGCGGCGATCAGGACCGCCATGGCGATCGCCGGCAGCACCATGGCGAGCTTCAGGCCGAGCACTGCCGCCAGCGAGCCCGCGATGAAGGCGCCGATCGGGCCGCCGCCGCCAATGCCCAACTGGAACAGCGACATCAGCCGCGCCCGGTGCGTGGGCGGCGCCACGATCTGCAGGATGGTGCGTCCTTGGGTCAGCGTGATGCCGGCGCCCAGTCCCCAGACGAAGCAGAGCGCGTTGAAGGCGAGGAACGGCGGATGCAGCGCCATGCCCAGCAAGATCACCGAGCCGACCGACACGGCGGTGACCACCATCCGGCCGCGCAGAGTGAAGCGGCGCGCGAGGCCCGCGAAGGCGAAGGCGGCGATGATGGTGCCGGCCCAGAAGGCCAGGTTGATATAGGCGATCTCCGCGGCGCCGCCGTGATAGACGTCGCGCACGACGATCGGCAGCACGGCCATGAACGGGCCGACATAGAACACACCGATGCCGAAGTTGATCAGCAGCACCGGCCACATCTGCTCCGAACGCGCCGCCTCGGCGATGCCGTCGCCAATGCTGCGCCAGAAGCTCGGATGCTCGACCGGCGGATGCGGCGGCAGCCGCGGCAGCCGCCAGACGGCGATCGCGCCCGCCAGCACCAGAAGGGCCTGCGCGGCCAGCAGCGGCAGCGCACCGATGCGATCGGCCTCGGATGCCACGGCGATGCCGATGAGCTGGCCGATGAACTGCAGCGCCGTTGCCAGCGCCACGGCGCGCGGCAGATTGCCTCCGGCCACCGCCGGCAGAAGGGCGTCGCGGGTTGGCACGGCGAAGGCGCCGATCGATCCCGCCGCGAGCCCATAGGCGATCAGCAGCGGATAGCTGAGCGCCCCCATCGACAGCACGCCCGCCAGCACCACGGGCGGCACGGCATAGAGGATGTGGTAGCGCAGCAGGAGGCGGCGGGCGTCGCCGCGGTCGGCAACCATGCCGCCCAGCGGCAGGAACAGGATGCCGGGCGCCATCAATGCCATTTGCGCGATGCCGACGGCGAAGGCGTCCATGTGCAGCACGATCGCGGCCAGCCAGGCGAACAGCACCTGCTGGATGCCGAGCGGCACGAACCAGCTGCCCAATCCTGTCAAATAGATGGCAAAGGGAGAAAAGCGCGGCACGGTGGCAACTTGCCTCGGTCGTTATTCAACTATATCTTGCAGGGTGTTAGTGCCGCTTGCTCATCCAATAGTCAAAGAGCACAGGCCGTAGCCTCCGACCCCTCGGAAGCGCGGCGGTGACGGAGCGGAAGAAGATGTCGACATTCAACCGCACCACCTTGGTGAAGGTCCTGGAAATCCTCGACAGCAGCAACGCCGGCGAGGCGCTGGCTGCGGCCAAGCTTGCCTCTACCATGCTGCGCGAGGCCGGTCTCACCTGGGATGACGCCTTGGCGCCCGAGATCCATGGCCGCGCCGCCCAGGCGCCGGCGACCCGCGCGATTGGCAGCGGTCCGTTCGGCTATCGCCGCGACCGCGAGCTCTCGCCGCACGAGCAGTTCTTCATGGTGCTGCTGAGCCCGCGCACGCCGATGGAGATCAAGCGTAAGCTCCGCAGCTGGGAGGCCCGCGTGCTCGACGGCGAGATCACGCCGCAGGAGACCCAGGACCTGCGCTTCATGTACCAGAGCTTCGTCGTCGGCTAGGCAGCGACCAGCACGTTCTGCTCTCGCTCCAGCACGCGCCGCACCGCCGGCCGCGCCAGCATGCGGTCCTTCCACGCCGTGTAGTTCTTGAGCTCCTCCACCGGCAGGCCGATGCGCTTGCCCCAGCCGTAGAACACCAGGGCGTAGCAATCGACCACGCTGAACTGGTCGCCCAGGATCCACGGCTTGCTGCCGATGATCCCGTCGATCTCCTTCAGGCAGTTGTGGAAGTTGCTGCGGCCGACCTCCTTCAGATGGTCGAACACCTTGGTGTCCGTGGCGAAGCGCTCGGGGCGCGAGATGTGGGTGAAGGACGGGTGCACGTTGTTGGAGAACCAGGCCATCAGCGAGATCGCGCGGGCGCGCTGCACCGGGTCCTTGGGCATGAGCTGCGGGGCGTACTTGGCGGCGATGAAATCGAGGATCGCGGTGTTCTCCACGATCGTGCCCTCGTCGACCACCAGCGCCGGCACGCGGCCGCGCGGGTTGATCTTGAGGTACTCCGGCCCCTTCTGCTCGTTTTTGGCGAAGGCCAGCGCCTGGGAGTCGTACTTGGCGCCGCTTTCCTCCAGGGTGAGATGCGACGCGGTCGAGCAGGCGCCGGGGGCGTAATAGAGCTTGAGCATTATCCTCTCCTTTCATTGGAGCCGCATGAATGCGGGCCGGAGGCCCACGCTTCCTTAAAGCGGCTTGGCCGCACCGTTCGGCTTGCCGCGATGCAGGAACTCGCGGCCGATCTTGACCCGCTTCTCGCCGTTGTACTCGACGATGTCGGCGGTGGCGTAGGTCTCGGTCCAGTTCGACGGCAGGAACGAGCCCGAGCCCACGACGTCGATCGGCGCCTTGGCCTCGGCCATGATGCGGCACTTGGCCGGGCCGAAGCCCGAGGAGGCCACGATCTTGACCTTGTCGAAGCCGGAACGGTCGAGCTCGGCGCGCAGATGGAAGATCGCCGCCGCCGACACGCCGGTGCCGACGAGGTAGCGTAGTTCCTCCTCGCTGCGGTAACCGCGGATCGATTCCGGCGAGAAACGTTCCAGCACGGCGTAGGACGAGGCGGGATCGAGGCCCTCGATGTAGCGGCCGCCGGTCGTGTCGAGGCGCAGCGACAGCATTCCCCCGGCGGCCAGCTCGGGGAAGCGCCGGCAGACCTCCAGCGAGTCGGAGATCTCGCGGGCGAAGTAGTCGACCAGCACGGTCATCGCCTCGCCCGGAAAGGTCTCGTGATACATCTCCGCGGCGCGCAAGGTCGAACCGGCGTAGCCGATCAGGGCATGCGGCATGGTGCCGAGCCCCTGGTCGCGGCCGAAGAAGTGCGCCGTGGCGTGGGTGGCGTTGCCGATGAAGCCCAGCGCGCCCACCTTGCGCTTGGCGCGCGCCGAGCCGACCGAGGCCGCATAGGCCATCATCTCGGCCATCTCCTGCCCCGCGCAGTGGCGCGCATCCATGGCGAGGAAGGCCGACTTGGGCATGTCGGCGCACATCGTCCAGGCGTTGTAGGCGGCGACGCAGGCCGGCCCCAGCTTCTGCAGGAAGATCGTCTCGAGGTCGACGAGATGGAAGAACGAGCCCGTGATGTACATCATCGGCTCGCCGGCGCCGACCCACTTGCCCTCGCCATAGCGCAGGTCGAGATCGACCGAGGTGTTGCGCGATTGGCCGAGCTCTTCCAGCCACTGCAGCGCCAGCCGCGGCGCGAATACCACGGGCCGGCGCATGAAGATGGCGTAGGTCACGCGGGCATCGCCAAAGCGGCCGATCACCTGCTTCGTGCGATTGAAGTAGTGATCGGTATACCGCTCGACTTCGCTATCGGCGGGATGCGTCATCGCCATTTCTCCCGACCGTCCTGCCAGCGCGCAGATGACTGCGCGTAGTCTGATGGATGCGTCATAGGCCCTCCCCTGGCCCCGACCGGCCGCTGCTAGACGGCCGGTCGTGCCCGGGCGACGGACAGGCGCTCGGACTTGAGCTGCTCGGCGAGCAGGAAGGCAAGTTCCAGCGCCTGGCTGGCGTTGAGGCGAGGGTCGCACTGCGTCTCGTAGCGCTCGTTGAGATTGTCGACCGTGATGTCGGTCGAGCCGCCGACGCACTCGGTGACCTCCTGGCCGGTCATCTCGAAATGCACGCCGCCGGGATGCGTGCCCTCGGCACGATGGGCGGCGAAGAAGTCCTTCACCTCGCTCAGGATGGCGTCGAAATGGCGGGTCTTCTTGCCGTTGGCCGCCGTCACGGTGTTGCCGTGCATGGGATCGCACGACCACACGACCGAGCGACCCTCCTTCTTGGCCGCGCGCAAAAGCGCCGGCAGCTTGTCGCCGACCTTGCCCGCGCCCATGCGCGAGATGATGACGATGCGGCCGGGCTCGTTGGCCGGGTTGAGCTGCTCGTTCAGGCGCAGGAAGTCGTCGACCGCAAGCGACGGACCGGCCTTGAAGCCCAGCGGATTGCGCACGCCGCGCAAGAACTCGACATGGGCGCCGTCGGGCTGGCGCGTGCGGTCGCCGATCCACAGCATGTGGGCCGAGCAGTCGTACCAGTCGCCCGAGGTCGAATTCGACGCGGGTCAGCGCCTCCTCGTACTGCAGCAGCAGCGCCTCGTGGCTGGTGAAGAAGTCGGTCTCGGCGATCTGCGGCGTGGTCGCCGAGGTGAGGCCGCAGGCAGCCATGAAGTTCAGCGTCTCATCGAGGCGCGCGGCAAGGTCGTGGTAGCGCTCCGACGCCGGCGAGTTCCTGACGAAATCGAGGTTCCAGCGGTTGACCTCGTGCAGGTCGGCATAGCCGCCCTGGGCGAAGGCGCGCAGCAGGTTCAAGGTCGCGGCCGACTGGTTATAGGCCTGCACCATGCGCTCGGGATCGGGCAGGCGCGATTCGGCGGTGAACTCGAAGCCGTTGACGTTGTCGCCGCGGTAGGACGGCAGCTCGACGTCGCCGATCTTCTCGACGTTGGACGAGCGCGGCTTGGCGAACTGGCCGGCCATGCGGCCGACCTTCACCACCGGCACGCCGGCGCCGTAGGTCAGCACGACGGCCATCTGCAAGAGCACGCGGAACGTGTCGCGGATGTTGTTGGCGGAGAAATCCTGGAAGCTCTCGGCGCAGTCGCCGCCCTGCAGCAGGAAGGCGTCGCCCGCGGCCACCTTGCCCAGCGCCGCCTTGAGCTTGCGCGCCTCGCCGGCGAAGACCAGCGGCGGATAGCGGCGCAGCCGGGCCTCGGCGCCGGCCAGAACGGCGGCGTCCGAATAGACCGGCATCTGCTGGGCCGGCCGGCCGCGCCAGCTCGTCGGCGTCCAGTCGGCGGCACTCGAACTGCGGGACTGCGCTTTCGCGGCCGTCCTGGACGGGCCCTGAATCGCGGTCATTTTCCCTTCCTCCTGCACCCCGGCCGACCTCTGGCCGCGGGGTCGGTGAACCTATACGCGCTGTGGATAAAAGGCCACCCTCCTTCGCTCCTGGCGGAGCTTCGGAGGGCGAGGCCCTCCGTAGTCTTGGCGAGGGAGGTCGCCCTCCGTAGTCTTGGCGAGGGAGGGCTCGCCCTCCGAAGCCTTGGGGAGCGAGGGCTCGCCCTCCGAAGCCTTGGCGAAGGAGGGCACTATTCCGCAGCTTTCTGTCTGGGCGCCGGCTCGACCCGCGCCGTGCGCATGGTGACGAACTCCTCGCCGGCGGTGGGATGGATGCCGACCGTGGCGTCGAACTGGGCTTTGGTGGCGCCCGCCTTCACGGCCACCGCAAGTCCCTGGATCAGCTCGGCGGCATCGTCGCCCACCATATGAATGCCCACGACCTTGTCCGTCGCGGCCTCGACGATCAGCTTCATGAAGGTGCGTTGCTGGCGCCCGGACAACGTGTACTTCATTGGCTTGAAAGCCGAGGTGAAGACACGCACCTCGCCCAGCCGCATCTTGGCCTCCTCCTCCGTCAGCCCGACATTGGCGAGCTCAGGCTGGCAGAACACGGCCGACGGCACGTCGCGATGGTCGGCCTTGCGCGGCTTGTTGCCGAACTCGGTGTCGGCGAAGCAGTGGCCTTCCATCAGCGCCACGGGCGTGAGGTTGATGCGGTCGGTGACGTCGCCCACCGCCCAGATGTTGGGCGCCGTCGTCCTGGACCATTCGTCGACGGCGATGGCGCCCGCCTTGTCGACCTGCACGCCCGCTTTCTCCAGTCCGATGCCATTGGTGTTGGGCGCGCGACCAGTGGCGTACATCACGAGATCGGTCTCGAACATGCCGCCGAGCTGGGTATGCACGGTGAAGGGCGCCTTGCCGCCCCCCGAAGCAGATGGGGTGCCCTCGATGCGCTGGATCTGCATCTCGGTGCGCATCGTGATGCCGCTTTGCTTCAGGGAGTCATGCACCGCCGTCCGGCATTCCTCGTCGAAGCCACGCAGCACGCGGTCGCGGCGCAGCACCAGGTCGACTTGGGCGCCGAGCCCGTTGAAGATGCCGGCGAACTCGACGGCGATGTAGCCGCCGCCGACGATGGCGATGCGCTTGGGCAGCTCGGGCAGATGGAAGGCCTCGTTGGAGCTGATGGCGAACTCGCGGCCAGGGATGTCTGGGACCACGGGCGCGCCGCCGGTCGCCACCAGAATCTTGTCGGCGGTTATCGTCTGGCCGGCGACCTCAATCGTGTGGCGGTCCATCAACCGGCCGCGCCCCATGTGCAGCTTCACGCCCGCACCCTCGAGCAGGCGGATGTAGACGCCGTTCAGGCGATCGACCTCCTTGGCGACGTTGTCGCGCAACGTCGCCCAGGAATGCGTCGGTTCCGCCAGGCTCCAGCCGAAGGCCGCGGCGTCCTCGAACTCGTGCGCGAACTTGGAGCCGTAGACCAAGAGCTTCTTGGGCACACAGCCGCGGATCACGCAGGTGCCGCCGACGCGGAAATCCTCGCAGATGCCGACGCGCGCGCCGTGACCGGCGGCGATGCGCGAAGCGCGCACGCCGCCCGAGCCCGCGCCAATCACGAACAAGTCGTAGTCATAGGCCATGGAGGCACCTTGAGAACAAAACCACAACACCGCCCTATTTCGGTCGTGGGTCGGACTATATCGGCGCTTAGTAGGCGCCGTAAGGGAAATGGAGCGTGTGTAACCATCTCCTGATACAACCTTAAGGATATGTCCCCATGCTGAAGCTCCTGGTCATTCCCGCAGTCGCCCTGCTCATTGCCAGCCCCGCCCTCGCCGCCCCCGGCGACACGCCTTCTCCGGCACCCAACGCCGACCGGCCGTCGCGCGCCAACAGCGGCATCATGCGCTACGACACCAACAAGGACGGCGTGGTCGACCGTGCCGAATGGAAGGCGGGCCAGGAGGCCCGTTTCAAGAGGCTGGACGCCAACAACGACGGCAAGCTCACGCAGGACGAGCTGTTCGCGCGCACGCCGGCGGTCGGCAACAGCGTGCTGCCGTCCGACCGGCAGGTCGAGCGCCAGTCGGCCTATTTCCAGCGCGTCGACGCCAACAAGGACGGCGTCGTGACCCTGGAGGAGTTCATGGCCCAGGGCGACCGCAACTTTGCGCGCTGCGACGTGAACAAGGACGGAAAGACGGATACCGCGGAATGCCGGCAGGCACTTCAGCGTTCCCCTCTCCGGCCCTAGCGGGCCACCTCCCCCTTATGAAGGCTATCGGATTCACACATCTCGAAAAGCGATTCTGGATCAAGCACTTGCGCGGAAACAACTCGACAACAACTGGCTTTGGCGGCCTGGCCAAGGGCATTGAAAAGACTCGATATTTTCCTCGGCGGTTTCGCTCGCGAGAAGCCACCTTTGAGATGTGTGAACACGATAGCTTATGAAGGGGGGAGGCATGAGCGTCGGGGCTCTTGGTGGACAGCTACGCCCGCAAGCTGCGCAGGAACGCCACTGAGACCGAGCGTCTCCTGTGGTGGCACTTGCGGGGACGTCAGCTGTCCGGCTTCAAATTCCGACGGCAATATCCGATCGGCCCTTACATCTGCGACTTTGTCTGTCTTGAAGCATCAGTCGTTGTTGAATTGGACGGCAGTCATCACGCCGTCCGGGCATCGTACGACGCCACTCGCGACGCCTTTCTGAAAGCGAATGGTTTCCTTGTCTTACGATTCTGGAACGTCGACGTGCTCTCGCGGATCGACTTCGTCGTCAACGCCATCCATGGCGCCCTGCACCAACCACCTCCCCCTGCGGGGAGGTGACCGTATGGATGCCTCCTCTCATGCCTCCCCCTTCATAAGGGGGAGGTGCCCCGAATGGGGCGGAGGGGGCTAGGTGCTCTCGGCGTGCATGACGTCGCCGAACAGCTCCCAGGTCTCGCCCTTGAAGCGCGAGAGCTGGACGGCCTGGATCGGATAGTAGTCGGTCGGGCTGGTGCTGACGGTGATGCCCGGCAGCAGCAGCGGCAGCCGCCACTTCTGGAAGTTGGCGGCTTGCTTCATCAGGTTCTCGCGGGTCAGGTCGTTGCCGCACTTCTTCAGCGTCTCGTGCATCAGGGAGGCGACGGCATAGGCAAACACGTTGGACGCATCCTGAAGGCTGGCGCCCGCGTTGTACTTGCCCATCCACGCGACCCACGCCTTCATCTCGGCATTGTTGTCCCACTGCTTGTCGGTGGGATCCATCAGGTATTGCGCCGTCACCACGCCCTGACCGTTTTCGAAGCCAGCGGGCTTCATCGTCGACGCAACACTGGAGGAGACGTTGTTCAGGTACTGGATCGGCTTCCAGTTGAGGTCGCCCGCCTTGCGCATGGCCTGCGCGGCGAACTTCGGAATCGCGATGTTGAAGAAGACGTTGGCGCCCGAGTCCTTGAGCTGGATGACCTGCGATTCCACCGTCGGATCCGTCGTCTCGTAGCTGACATGCTTGACGATCTTGCCGACGTCCTTGCCGAGGCCTTCCTTGAAGCCCTCGAAGTAGTCCTTGCCGTAGTCATCGTTTTGCATCAGCACGCCGATCTTGGCGTCCTTGACGTTGGCCAGGATGTGCTTGGCGTAGATCACGCCTTCGGTGTGGTAGTCGGGCTGGAAGCCCATCGTCCACGGGAACTCCTTGGGCTTGCCCCACTTCGATGCGCCAGTGGCGACGAACAGCATCGGCACCTTCTTCTGGTTCATGTACTTGTGGATCGCCGTGTTGGTCGGCGTGCCGAGCGTATTGAAGGTGCACAGCACCTTGTCCTGCTCGACCAGCTGACGCACCAGCTCGACCGTCTTGGCCGGGTTGTAACCGTCGTCGAGCGTGATGAAGTTGACCTTGCGGCCGTTGATGCCGCCGGCTTCGTTGACGCTCTTCCAGTACGCCTGGATCGTCTTGCCGATCACACCGTAGGCCGATGCCGGGCCGCTATAGGGATTGGTGTGGCCGATCTTGATCTCGGTATCGCTGGCGCCGTCCGAGTATTTCTTCGCGCCTTGCGCGAACGATACGCCTGATGCTGACAACACGGCAGCCGTGGAAACGCCGCCTAGAAACTTGCGCCTGTTGGTCCTCAACGCGTCCTCCTGTATTTTATGATTTGCAGTGCGAGAATCGCCGGAAATTCGCGCGCAGGAAAGGAAAAAACTCGCGCGACGATATACATGTTTTCAATGTTGCAGCGCGGAAGTCGCAATCCTCCTTCGCCGAGGCTCCGGAGGACCGGCGTCCTTCGCTCCTCGGAGCTTCGGAGGGCGAGCCCTCCGAAGCTCCGCAGGAGCGAAGGAGGGAGGATCAGGTGCTCTCGGCGTGCATGACCTCGCCGAACAGCTCCCAGGTCTCGCCCTTGAAGCGCTGAAGCTGGACGGCCTGGATGGGATAGAAGTCCGTCGCGCTGGTGCTGACGGTGATGCCGGGCAGCAGCAGCGGCAGGCGATACTTCTGGAAGCTCGCCGCCTGCTTCATCAGGTTCGCGCGCGTCATCTCATTGCCGCAGCGCTTCAGCGTCTCGGTCATCAGCGCGGCGACGGCGTAGCCGTAGATGTGGTTGGCGTCGGCCTTGTTGGCCTGCGGCATGCTCTTGTCCATCCAGGCGCGCCAGGCCTTCATCTCCTCGTTGCTGTCCCAGGCCTTGTCGGTGGCGTCCATGATGTAGGCCGCCGTGACGATGCCCTGGGCATTGTCGAAGCCTGCGGGCTTCATGACCGCGGCGACCGAGGCCGAGACGTTGTTGAGGTAGTGCACCGGCTTCCAGTCGATCTCGGCCGCCTTGCGGATGCCCTGAGCCGCCGCCTTGGGCGCCGAGACGTTGAAGAAGACGTTGGCGCCGGAGTCCTTGAGCTGGATGATCTGGCTGTCGACCGTCGGATCGGTGGCTTCGTAGGTCACGGTCCTGACGATGCGGCCCGCCTCCTTGCCCAGCCCTTCCTTGAAGCCGCCGAGATAGTCACGGCCATAGTCGTCGTTCTGGTGCAGCACGGCGATCTTGGCGTCCTTGACGTTGGCCAGGATGTGCTTGGCGTAGATCACCGCCTCGGTGTGGTAGTCGGGCTGGAAGCCCATGGTCCACGGGAAGTTCTTCGGGTCGCCCCACTTCGACGCGCCGGTGGCGACGAAGAGTTGCGGCACCTTGCGCTGGTTCATGTACTTGTGGATCGCCGTGTTGCACGGCGTGCCGAGCGGCTGGAACAGGGCGAAGATCTTGTCCTGCTCGACGAGCTGGCGCACCACCTCGACTGTCTTGGGCGGGCTATAGCCGTCGTCCAGCGAGATGAACTTGATCTTGCGGCCGTTGATGCCGCCCGCCTCGTTGACCGCCTTGAAGTAGGCATCGATCGTCCGGGCGATCGCGGCATAGGACGAGGCCGGGCCGCTGTAGGGATTGGTGTTGCCGATCTTGATCTCGGTGTCGGTAACCCCGTCGTCGTACTTCTTCTGCGCGAAGGCCGAAGTCGAACCCGAAGCCAGGGCCAGCGCCGACACGCCACCCACGAAACCACGCCTGCTTGTACGCACTTATTATTCCTCCCTGAGAAATGGGGGTGCAGCTAAGCCCAAAAGCGGCCAAAAAAGAAGGCCGCCCTTGGGGCGGCCTTCCAACCAAGATGTCGCAGCTTTGCCTAGGCACCCTCGGCCGACATGACGTCGCCGAACAGCTCCCAGGTATCGCCCGAGAACTTTGCAAGCTTCACCGACTGGATCGGGTAGTAGTCGGTCGGGCTGGTGTTAATGGTGATGCCGGGGATCAGCATCGGCAGCTTGTACTTCTGGAAGTTGGCCGCCTGCTTCATGACGTTGTCGCGTGTGAGGTCGTCGCCGCACTTCTTCAGCGTCTCGTGCATCAGAATGGCGACGGCATAGCCGAACACGTGGTTGGCATCGGCCTTGTTGGCGCCCGGCATCCACTTGTCCATCCAGGCGACCCAGCCCTTCATGTCAGCGTTCTCGACCCACTGCTTGTCGGTGGGATCCATCAGGTACTGTGCCGTGATGATGCCTTGGCTGTTCTCGAAGCCGGCGGGCTTCATCACCGAACCGACCGACGCCGACACGTTGTTGAGGTACTGCGCCGGCTTCCAGCCGAGGTCGCCGGCCTTGCGGATCGCCTGGGCGGCGGCCTTGGGTGTGGCGACGTTGAAGAAGACGTTGGCACCGGAGTCCTTGAGCTGGATCACCTGGCTGTCGACCGTCGGATCGGTGACCTCGAAGGTCACGTGCTTGACGATCTTGCTGGCGTCCCTGCCGAGGCCTTCCTTGAAGCCCTCGTAGTAGTCCTTGCCGTAGTCGTCGTTCTGCATCAGCACGCCGATCTTCGGATCCTTGACGTTGGCCAGGACGTGCTGGGCGTAGATGACGCCCTCGGTGTGGTAATCGGGCTGGAAGCCCGTCGTCCACGGGTACTCCTTCGGCTTGCCCCACTTCGATGCGCCAGTGGCGACGTAGAGCATCGGCACCTTCTTCTGGTTCATGTAGCGATGGATTGCCGTGTTCGTCGGCGTGCCGAGGGTGTTGAAGGTGCACAGCACCTTCTCCTGCTCGACGAGCTGGCGCACCAGCTCGACCATCTTGGGCGGCGAGTAACCGTCGTCGAGGGTGATGAACTTGACCTTGCGGCCGTTGACGCCGCCTGCGTCGTTGACGCTCTTCCAGTAGGCCTCGATCGTCTTGCCGATCTGGCCGTAAGAGGAAGCCGGTCCACTATAGGGGCCGGTATGACCGATCTTGATCTCGGTGTCGGTCGCACCGTCGGAATACTTCTTCTGAGCGAACGCCGCTCGCGAACCCGTAAGCAACGCCAACGCCGACGCACCGCCCACAAAACCACGCCTACTCGTAACCACAGAAACCCTCCCAATAGTTGAGCGGCGCGGAGTTTCTTCTGAAAAGGCGGAAAAAAGAAGGCCGCGCAGGAGCGGCCTTCCGCATCACGGGAATGTTTCCTCCTCCTGCGCTCCTTCGGAGCTTCGGAGGACCGGCCCTCCGCAGCCTCGACGGAAGGAGGGCTCGCCCTCCGTAGCCTTGGCGAAGGAGGGTCAGCTCGCTTCGGCCGACAGGATCTCGCCGAACAGCTCCCAGGACTCGCCCTTGAAGCGCTGCAATTGCACAGCCTGGACCGGGTAAAAGTCGGTCGCGCTGGTCGAGACCGTAATGCCCGGCAGCAGGCCCGGCACCCTGAGCTTCTGGTGGCTGGCGGCCTGCTTCATCAGGTTCTCGCGCGTCAGGTTATCGCCGCACTTCTTCAGCGTCTGCTCCATCAGGAACGAGACCGAATAGGCATAGACGTAGTTGACGTCGCCGAGGTTGGCGCCGGGCATGTATTTGCCCATCCATTCGCGCCAGGTCTTCATCTCGGCGTCGCCGTCCCACTGCTTGTCCGTGGGGTCCTTGAGCCAGGCCGCGGTGATGACGCCCTGCACGTTCTCGAAGCCGGCCGGCTTCATCGTCGTCGTCACCTGGCCCGAGACGTTGTTCAGGTACTGCATCGGCTTCCAGCCGATCTCGGCCGCCTTGCGCATGGACTGCGCGGCGAACTTCGGGATCGAGATGTTGAAGAAGACGTTGGCTCCGGAATCCTTCATCTGGATCACCTGGCTGTCGACCGTCGGATCGGTCACTTCGTAGGTGACGTGCTTGACGATGCGGCCGGCTTCCTTGCCCATGCCTTCCTTGAAGCCCTCCCAATAGTCCTTGCCGTAGTCGTCGTTCTGCATCAGCACGGCAACCTTGGCGTCCTTGACGTTGGCCATGAGGTGCTTGGCATAGATGACGGCTTCGGTGTGGTAGTCGGGCTGGTAGCCAATCGTCCAAGGGAATTCCTTGGGCTTGCCCCACTTCGAGGCGCCGGTCGCCACGAACAGCATGGGGACCTTCTTCTGATTCATGTACTTGTGGATCGCCGTGTTGGTCGGCGTGCCCAGCGTGTTGTAGGTGCACAACACCTTGTCCTGCTCGACCAGCTGGCGGATCATTTCGACGGTCTTGGGCGGGCTGTAGCCGTCGTCGAGCGTGATGAACTTGATCATGCGGCCGTTGATGCCGCCCCGGTCATTGACGCTCTTCCAGTAGGCCTCTTCGCACTTGCCGATCACACCGTAGGAAGACGCCGGCCCGCTGTAGGGGTTGGTGTGACCGATCTTGATCTCCTTGTCGGTCGCGCCGTCGTCGTACTTCTTCTGAGCCAACGCTATTCGAGAATTCGAAAGCATTGTGGCAGCGGCTACGCCGCCCACAAAAGTGCGCCTGTTGGTCTTCATGGTGCTGCTCCCTGTTGGTTTTTACGCCATCGACTACTCCTCACGCGGTTGAAATGTGGTTACGGAACGCTTAGTGCGGTTTGCGGTCGGACGGAGCGGCCTGCGGTTGCATCCGTCCGGAAACGCGTTGTCCAAAGGCGCCTGCCGTCCGCAGCCTGCGCCAGAGGAAGTACAGGCCGCCGGCGATGCCCATCGGCATCACGTAGATGATGACGATCAACAGGATGCCGAACACGGTGTAGGCCGACAGGTCGAATGGCAGACCGAGCTCATTCTTGACGAACTGCGACAGCGCCTGCGCCGAGTTGTCGACCAGAACGTAGAATATGCCGCCGATCACGGAGCCGGTGAGCGAGCCGATACCGCCGACGACCAGGCCGATCAGGAACTTGATCGACAGGAAGATGGTGAAACTGTCGGGGGCGACGAAGGCGATGGCCGACGCCGAAAGGGCACCGGCGATGCCGGTATAGGCGGCGCTTATGCCGAAGGTGACGGTCTTGTAGAGGGCGATGTCGATGCCCATCGTCTCGGCCGCCATGTTCTGATCGCGGATCGCCATGATGGCCCGGCCGCTGCGGCTGTTCAGCATGTTCGCCGCCGCCCAGAACAGGATGATCATCGTGATCAGGCAGAAGTAGTAGAGCCACTGGTCTTCGCTGAGTGGCAGGCCGAACGGCACCTCGGGCTTCAGCAGCACGATTCCCTGCACGCCGCCGGTCAGGCCCTCGAGCCACTTGTATTTGAGGATCTGCGGCACGGCGAGCGCGAGCGCGAACGTCGCCAGCGCGAGATAATGCCCCTCGAGCTTGAGCGCCGGCAACCCGAACAGATAGCCGACGATGAAGCAGACGATCGCGGCGGCCGGTATCGTCGCCCAGTACGGGAAGTTGAGCTGGTCCATCAGGATCGCCGCCGTGTAGGCGCCGACGGCATAGAAGGCGCCATGGCCCAGCGAGAACTGCCCATTGAAGCCGGTCAGCAGGTTCAAGCCCAGCACCGCAATCGAGGCAATGATCATCGTGCTGAAGAGAAACAGCCTGTAGTCCGAGATCTGATCCGGAAACACGGGCTTCAGCAGCGGCAGCACGAGGGCCGCGACGATCAGGCCCAGCACCCACGTCTTGGTGTTGCTCATGTCAGACTCTCTTCACGACGACGCGGCCGAACAGGCCGGCCGGCTTCACCGTCAGGACGAAGATGACGATGATAAGTGCAACCGTGAGCTTCTCGCCGTTGCCGATGATGTAGATGCCCGTGGTCTTCTCGATCTGGTTGCCGGCGAAGGCCACCATGTTCTCCAGGATGCCGACGATGAAGCCGCCGGCCACTGCGCCCGCCGGATTGGAGATGCCGCCCACCAGGGCGCTGGCGAAGGCATAGAGCAGGATTC
Organism: uncultured Alphaproteobacteria bacterium; assembly: GCA_963809025.1. Lineage (GTDB taxonomy): Bacteria > Pseudomonadota > Alphaproteobacteria > Reyranellales > Reyranellaceae > Reyranella. The sequence goes on from CAWEIE010000051.1 coordinate 544,406, forward strand.
CACCCATCATGTTGGGATCGAGATAGACGATGTGGGCGACCATGATCCCGGCGACGGCCCCGACCGAGGCGGCGAGGCCCCACCCCAACGCCAGCATCCAGTCGACGCGGACGCCGACCAGGCGGGCCATCTGTGGGTTCTGTGCCGCAGCGCGCATCGCCAGCCCGAGCGGCGTGTAGCGGAAGAAGACGAACAGCAGGCCGAGCACGATGAGCGTCACCACCACCACGCCGAGCTGATGCGGACCGATGACACCGGCGATGCCGAAGCTGGTCTTGGGGAACGGCGAAGGATACTCCTTGATCAGATAGCTCCAGATCGCGCCTGCCATGGAGTTGAAGATGGCGAGCAGGCCGATGAACACAACGATGATCGACAGCACCGGCGCGGTATGCAGCGGTCTCAGGATCAGGCGCTCGATCGCCACTCCCAGCAGGAAGGACAGTGCCACGGCGACGACGAACGCCAGCCAGAAGCTCAAACCCCAGGTCATGAGCTGCCAACTCAGGTACGTGCTGAACATCGCCATCTCGCCCTGGGCGAAATTAATGTGATCGGTCGACACGTAGATCATGACCAGCGCCAGAGCGACGCAGGCATAGATGGCGCCGTTGGCGAGGCCGGAGGCGAGCTGCTGGAGGAACTGTTCCATTCTTGTGCCTCAGTACCCGAGATACGACTTGCGGATGTTCTCGTCGTTCTTCACCACCGCCGAGGGACCGGACATCACGACGTGGCCGGTTTCCAGCACATAGGCGTGGTCGGCAAGATCGAGGGCGAGCGCCGCATTCTGCTCGACCAGCAGGATGCTCACCTTCTCGTCCTCGTTGATGCGCCGCAGGATGCGGAAGATCTCGACCACGATCAGCGGGGCCAGGCCAAACGACGGCTCGTCGAGCAGCATCAGGCGCGGTCCCAGCATCAGGGCGCGGGCGATCGCCAGCATCTGCTGCTCGCCGCCCGACAGCGTGCCGGCCTGCTGCTGGAGGCGCTCCTGCAGGCGCGGAAAATACGAGAAGACCCGGTCGAGCTCGCGCTTGACCCCCGCCTTGTCCCGGCGCGTGTAGGCGGCGATGCGCAGGTTCTCGTCGACCGTGAGCGTGGTGAAGGTGCCGCGGCCCTCGGGCACGTGGGCGATGCGCAGCCGCACGACCTCCTCGGTCGGCATGTTCTTGATGTCCTTGCCGTCGAAGCGCACCAGGCCCTCGCGGCGGACCATGTTGCAGATGGCCCTGAGCGTCGTCGTCTTGCCCGCGCCGTTGGCGCCCAAGAGCGTGGTGATGCCGCCGGTCGCGATCTCGAAGCCGACGTCGTACAGCGATTGCGTCTGGCCGTAGAACGCCTTCAGTCCCTTCACTTCCAGCAGCGCGGCCATCACGAGGTCCCCAGGTAGGCACGGATCACTTCGGGATCGCGCTGCACCTCGGCCGGGGTGCCATCGGCGATCTTCTTGCCGAAGTCGATGGCGACCACCTTGTCCGACACCGACATGACCAGGCTCATGTGATGCTCGACCAGCAGCACGGTGACGTGCTGGGTATCGCGCACCCGCCGGATCTGGCCCTTCAGCACCTCGATCTCCTCATGGTTCAGCCCGGCCGCCGGCTCGTCGAGCAGCAGCAGCTTGGGGCTGGAGGCGAGGGCGCGGGCGAGCTCGACGCGCTTGCGAATCGGGAACGGCAGGCCGCCGGCAATGGCGTCGGTGAAGGGCACGAGGTCCATGAAGGCGATCAGCTCGTGCGCGCGCGTCGCGACATGCACCTCCTCCGGCGCGACCTTGGGCAGGCGCAGCGCGTTGTCGAGGAAGCTCGTGCTGCTGACGCTGTGGCAGCCGACCCTGACGTTGTCGAGCACCGACATGCGGTCGAACAGCGCCACGTTCTGGAACGTGCGGCCGATACCGATGCGCGGGATGTCGTGGCGCGGCCGGTTCAGGATCGACACGCCCTCGAACAGGATGTCGCCGCCGTTGGGCGTGTAGAGCCGGCTGAGACAGTTGAAAAGCGTGGTCTTGCCGGCACCGTTGGGGCCGATCAGGCCGGCGATCTGTCCGGAGGTGACGTCGAAGGTGACGCCATCGAGCGCCACGATGCCGCCGAAGCGGACCGAGACGTCGCGCACGCTGAGCAGCGGCGAGCCGCTGGAAGAAGTCGGTCCTGCCATGGTCACGCTGGTTTCGAAGGCCGGTTCATTCAACGCTCCGGCGCCGCGAAATTACCCTTGCCTCCCAAACACTTGCGACTCTTCTGCGGAATCGTCTGCCGCAAAGACGATGGCCTATCCGACTGGGGGACGCAACCCCAATGGCGGCACGCCATGCTTTGGGCGCGTTTGCGCCGCAGGATTGATCCGCAGCGCGGACGTTGACACGTTGCGCGTTGCCGCCGATACGACACCACCCCTCTCAATGCGGATTCACCGCCGATGAAACACCTCTTGCGCCCTATCCTCTTTGCCGCCGCCGTCATGAGCCTGCCGGCTGCAGCCCAGACGCCGCCGACGCAAGGCTGGCCGGCAAACCGGCCGCCGGCCGCGCAGCCCACGCCGCAGGCCACGCCGCCGCAAGCGGCCACGCCGCCGGCTGCGGGAGCGCCCGCAGCGCCCGCACCAGGCGGCCAGCCGCAGCAGGCGACGGGAGCGACCGGTACGCCGCCGCCGATTCCCCTGCCGCAATGGTTCGTGGAAATCGACACCGCCAAGAAGGGCGAGGTCTCGCGCGCCGACTTCCTGAAGTACCGCATGAAGTCGTTCGAGGAACTCGACGCCAACAAGGACGGCAAGCTCTCGCTCGACGAGTTCCTCAAGGTCGCCGAGCCGCCAATGTCGCAAGACGTGCCGGGCGGGCCCAGCCTCGAGGAGCGGCGCGCCCGCGCCAAGGTCGAGTTCCAGACCCTCGACACCAACCGCGACGACTTCATCGAGCGCGCCGAGGCCGAGGCGCTGGTCCATTCCGAATTCAACCAATACGACACGGACCGCGACAACAAGGTGACCGAGCCCGAGGTCCGCCTGATCGTGCAGCGCTCGATGGCCCGCGAGTCCCAAGCCCGCCAGGAGATGGACCAGCGCCGTCGCCAGGGCATGGCGGCGATCAACGACTTCATCGACATGCAGCTGCGCGAGGCCGACAAGCTCGACAAGAACAACGACGGCAAGATCAATCAGCAGGAGTATCTCGTGCTGGCCGGGCCGGCCGACGGCCCGCAGGCCAAGGGCCTGCTGCCCTTCGACATCCGCAAGCAGCTCGTGCTGCGCAAGTTCGGCGAGATCGACACCAACAAGGACGGTCAGCTCGACCGAGTGGAGCTGACGGGTGCTGCCATCAAGCAGTTCATGGAGATCGACGACAACAAGGACCGCTACCTCACCGAGGACGAGTTCAAGAAGGCGCAGGAGAACGAGACCAAGAAGATGCGCGCCATCATCCAGGCGATGCAGCCGGCCCAGCCCGCCCAGCCGCGGCCCGCGCCTGCTCCGGCACAACCGCGCGCGGCTCAGCCGCAGCCCCAGCCGCAGCAACCCCAGGGCCTGGCGCCGGGCCTGCCGCAGGGGACTCGGTAGGTCTCATTGGAGCGCGGACCTCCAGGTCCGCTCATGGTCTTCGTCTTCCGGACCGCGCGCGTCCCCGCGTGCTCATGAGCGCGCGGGGACGCGCGCGGTCCGGAAGAACATGACGCGCTCCAGCTACTCGACCGTCACGCTCTTGGCGAGGTTGCGGGGCTGGTCGACGTCGGTGCCTTTGGCGACCGCCGTGTAGTAGGCCAATAACTGCACCGGCACGCTGTAGAGGATCGGCGCCACGATCGGATCGACCTGGGGCAGGCTGAGCGCCGCCGCCGCGTGGGCGCCCAGGCGGGCATTGCCCGCCGGGTCGCTCAAAAGCACCAGCTTGCCGCCGCGCGCCTTCACCTGCTCGAAGTTCGAGGCGATCTTGTCGAACAGGGCGTCGGTCGGCGCCACCACGACGACGGGCACCGCCTCGTCGATCAGCGCGATCGGTCCATGCTTCATCTCGCCGCCGGCATAGCCCTCGGCGTGCCGGCGCTCGATGTGGCCGTTGACCAGGGTGGCGACGCCGGCCGAATCGTAGCCGCGATATTCCAGACGCTTCAGCGCCTCGACCAGCAAGGGGGTGACCGGCGCCTTGCCGACGATTCCGATAATGCCGCACATGAAAGGGGCGTCCGGAGGGAGAGCTATTTGTTCCTGGCCCGCTTGGTTGCCGCCGCGCGAGCCTTCAATTTCGCACGAAGTGGCGCCGCCCGCCCCTTCTTTGTCTCTTGGCGGGCACGGCCGAAGGCCACTGCCCCGGCCGGCACGTCCTCGGTGACGACGCTGCCCGCCGTGACGTTGGCGCCGCGGCCGATCTTGAGCGGCGCAACCAGGGAGCTGTTGGAGCCGACGAAGGCTTCGGCGCCGATCACGGTGCGCCACTTGCCGTAGCCGTCGTAGTTCACGGCGATGGTGCCCGCGCCGATGTTGGAGGCAGCGCCAATGTCCGAATCCCCGAGATAGGCCAAGTGGTTGGCCTTGGCGCCACGCCCCATGCGGGTGGCCTTCAGCTCGACGAAGTTGCCGATATGGACCTGATCGGCGACGTCCGAGCCCGGCCGGATGCGGGCGAACGGACCGATGATGACGTCGCGGCCGATGCGGGCGCCCTCGATGTCGCAGAAGGCCTTGATCTCCGTTCCGGACGCCACGCTTACGCCGAGACCGAAGCGCACGTTGGGACCGATCGAGACATCGGGCGCGAACTTCGTGTCAGCGGCCAGCCACACCGTGTCGGGATCGGCCATGCTGACGCCTGCCTCGAACGCAGCCGCGCGCAGGCGCCCTTGCAGGGCCTTCTCCGCGACCGCCAGCTCTGCGCGCGAATTGATGCCCTGGAACTCCGCTTCATCGCCCGCGACGGCGATGGCGACGCGGCCGGCGGCGCGGGCCGCGGCGACGGCGTCGGTGAGGTAGAACTCGCTCTTGACGTTGTCGTCCTTGATCGCGCCCAGCAGCGTGCCGATTAGCGCGCCATCGAGGCACATGACGCCGGAATTGCAGAAGTCGATCGCCTTCTCGGCCGCATCGGCATCGCGGCTTTCGACGATCCGCTCCAGCATGCCGTCGCGCACGATCAGCCGGCCGTAGGGCGACGGGTCCCTGGCGACGAAGCCCAAAACGCCGACCGCGGCCTTGGCCTTGCGGCAGGCCTCGACCAGGCGCTGCAGCGTCGCCGTCGTGATCAGCGGCGCATCGGCATAGACCACGAGCACCGGGCCGCGATGGCCTTTTAGGGCAGGCAGCGCGGCCTTGGCGGCGTGCCCGGTGCCGAGCGGCTTGCGTTGGACCATCGTGGGATGCGGGGCGAAAGCCGCGGCCACATCCCGGGCGCCCGGCGCCACCACGCCGACGATACGGCCAGGCTTCAGCCGCGCGGCGTTCTCCAGGACATGACGCACCATCGGCCATCCGGCCAGCGGGTGGAGGACCTTCGGCAGGGCCGACTTCATGCGCGTTCCGGCCCCGGCGGCCAGCACTACCACGGCGATGGGCGATTTCATGCCCGTCCGATGCCACGGGGCTGGCGGTCCCGCAAGACGGATGTGCTAAGGAGGGCGATGCATCCCAATGCCGACAACCTGATCGCCAGCCGCTTCGATACCGTGATCTACGACCTCGACGGCACCCTGATCGACAGCGCCCGCGACATGTGCGTGGCGGTGAGCCGGGTGCTGGCCGACCACGGCCTGCCGGCGATCAGCGACGAGGATGCTCGCCAGTTCATGGGCGAAGGCAGCAAGGTCACCATGCGCCGCGCCTTCGCCAAGGCCGGCCGCACCCTCGGCGAGGCCGAGGCGAGCGCCGTCACCCGCGAATTCGTGCGCTACTACGAGGCGGACCCGGTGAGCCACACGACGGCCTTCGACGGCGTGGCCGAGGTCGTCGCCCGCTTCGACCGGATGGGCCTGAAGCAGGGCGTCTGCACCAACAAGTTCGAGAATCCGTCGCGGATCATCCTGCAGCACCTGAAGCTGATGCCGCCGATCACCGACGTGGCCGGCGCCGACACCTTCACCGTGCGCAAGCCCGACCCCGGCCACATCCTGCAGCTGATCGACAAGATGGGCGGCCATCGCGACCGCGCCGTGATGATCGGCGATTCGATCCACGACGTCGCCGCCGCCCATGCCGCCGGGCTGCCGGCGGTGCTGGTGAGCTGGGGCTATACCGCCAGGCCCGTCAGCGAGCTCGGCGCCGAGGTCGTGATCGATCGTTTCGCCGCCCTGCCCGACGCGCTGGGGCAGATTGCCGCCCGTTGACGATCCGCCTAGCAGGCCCTATACGCGCCCCTTCCGGGCGCTTAGCTCAGCGGGAGAGCACACCCTTCACACGGGTGGGGTCGTAGGTTCAATCCCTACAGCGCCCACCATTCTTTTCAAAGACTTAGCTGCTATTCGGCGGCTATCTTAAACGGCCCATTCGGCACTCGTTCGGCACTCTTGAGGGCATTCGCCGCCGCCTTCAGGTGATCTTGGGCGTGGTGGCCGTACACCTTCTGGATCGTAGCGGCGCTGGTACTAGTCAGGCCAGCGACCTCCCAGATCGAGACGCCCGAGCGCAGCAGCCACGTGATGTACGTGTGCTTCATGGTGTGCGGCGTGACGCCCTTCAGCTTGGCTCTCTTGCAGGCCGCCGCGAACGCCTTCTTGACCGACAGCAGCCGGTCGCCTCGGTGCATGATCACGTAGTCACCTTCGCGCACCTTGTATGCAGCACGCAGCAGGCGGAGCAGCCTGTCGTTCACCGGAGCGTTCGGTCGCCGCTTCTTGGTCTCCGCGCGGCCGGGCACCCGGAAGTCGATGCGACCGGTTTCCAGGTCGACGCGGTCCCAGGTCAGCGACAGGATCGCCTCGTGCCTGGCGCCGGTGCCGAGCCCGATGCGGATGAACAGGTTCAGGTAGCGCCACCGCCTATGCCGAACGGCACGGTAGACCTCCAGCGCTTCAGCGAAAGTCAGCCACCGCTCCTTCTTCGTCGCGACCTTCAGCGTCGGGACATGCGGAGCGACCTTCAGCTTGCCGTCCTTGACGGCGTGGAGCAGCGCCGCGCGCAGCGTGTTGCGGGTGCGGTTAATCGTGGCGTTCGACCAGCCTGCGTCCCGGCACTTCGCCTCGTAGTCCTTGTTCGTGCCCGCCGTGATGTACGAGACGGTCTTGCCGTCGTAGTGCGCCTGCAGGCTCGACACCGTGCGATCGGCCGTGTCGATGCTGAACAGCTCGCCCGACTTGTCGTCCTGGTAGCGGAGCAGCACGTCGCGGATCGGCGGGTCATCTTGCGGGCCGTCGACGTCGACGACCAGGTTGGCGAAGAAGACCTCGGCGCGCTTGGCCGCTAGTTGCTTACTGCCAGTGCGAGTCGACCAGCTCTTCGAGCGGCGGCCTTCCGAGTAGAAGGCGTACCAGTTGTCGAGCGGACCGTACCGGCGGAGCGTGTAGACGGGCATACGGCGTTGTTCCTGATCCTGTCCTGCCTGTACTGCTCGATGCAGGAGACAGGGTAAAACACACGGCGACCAGTCCGGGCAAATGAAATTCGACCGGCGGCGCGCTCGCGCTGCAGTGTGTCCACCGAGATGCGCAGCTCGTGAGCGGCCTCGGCTTCGGTTAGCTCTTGCACAAGCCTTTGAGAGGGCTCGTTGTCGTTGGCGTTCGGGAAGCCCATCTGATGATTTTTCACGACACGGCCTTCTGTGCAATCGCTTGCACGGAATTAGTGTCCTTGTGCCATGACCCAGCCTGCAGGGTGTACCAGAGGTATAGTTTCGAGAGGTAATTCGGCTTCCACATTGGGAACGAAGCCATCCAACGCTTCATGTACAGGATGACTTGCTTCCACCCAGGAAGGCCTCCCCCGGCGTCATGGAATTTCTTGGCTGCCTGGTGCTGAAATTTCTCATAGGCGCGAAGAGTTGGGCGCACGTGCCAGTACCATTCAGAACCGGGTATTCCTTTGTGCACTGCTGTCGAGGGATCAACGACCATGATCCACTTTCTCTTCAGCGTCGTTCGGTAGCCCGCAAAGTCAAAACCGCCCTTGATATGACTGACACTGTGACGACCGATGGTGAGCAGCCCGACGGGGGAAGCCGCGAAGAGCGACTTTAGGGTCTCAAGTACCGCCTCCCCTTCGAGCTTGTCCTTCACAGGCACCGCAAAATCGTCCCCAATCAGGACGAGACGGTTAGCGAAGGGCAAGGTGCCGAGCAGGGGTCTGAAAACTGCTCTGCACATAATAAGTCCGGAGGCCGTACAACCCTGTGGTAACCCACGCCGGGCCGCTTCATCGGTCGCAATGGTAGATACTGCGGGGAGATGGTTGGGGAAGAGAAACCCCGTCCATTGCCCCTTGTCCGGTTTCACTAACACCGTCACATCGTCCTGCACGAGCAGTACGTTGTTCACTACCTCCTCGGGCAGCGGGAGTAGTTCTCCGACCTTCTTCTTTATTGCAGACCCAAAACAGTCCTTGATGTCGATAGTCACGACGTACTGATAGTCACCCTCCTCGATCAGTTTGTGCAGAAATGCAGTGGCGGCATGTACCCCACCCCTGCCCCTCGCCGAAAAGTCAAAGGGGGCAACGGGATATGCGACAGACAAGATGTGCGCGCACATGATTTGAAGCGCGCGGCGCTTCCAGCCAAATGACACCAGTTGCCGATACCCGCCTGCAGTCTTTGGCTCCAGCCAGGTACTCACGGGCTCAGGTATTGGGTGAAATGGATTGAGCCTGTCCGCCCGCTCTTTGATCTGGGCGAATGTAGGTGGGGTCTGGCCTGGTTGTAGCTTGATGGCGCAGATCGTCACGCAGACTTTAGCTCCGAACGACTTGAGAATTCCTTTGTCATGGTGCTCCACACTCTTCAGGTCGCCCTCTTGTTGGGCACGCTCTCGCTGGTTGAGTTGGCGCTGATACCTCCTGGCGAATTGAGCCAAGTCGCGCAGCTCATCTGTGCTCAATGGCAGGCAGCGGGCGCTGTCCATAGTCGCATTGAAAGCGCTATTCATGACTCGACTCCGAACGGCACATCACGAGGCCAGGTTTCTGTGCAATTGATTGCGCAGAACACGATGTGACTCGGAGGGTCGCGCTTCGTTCCGTCTCTCCGAACGGGCGACCGTACGCGCCTCCGATCCTCGTGCGCATCACAATTTCATTCCTGGCGCCGGGCGTGCCCGGGGCACAGCGAAGATGCTCAGGCTCGATGCCAGCCTTCAGCAGCTCATCCAGATCGGCCGGGTCCGCGACCAACAATTGTCCGCGAGTTGCGATAGACCGCAGGACATGAATAACGCTGGCGTCTGACATCGAGATCGTCATGTGGATCTCCCCTCGGTTGTTCTTCTTGGTGGATAGCTTTTTCCGTTTTGAAGGCAAGGGAAATATCAGACGGCGCTAAAGGTTTATAAAACAGCGTGTTTTTGCACTTTGACGTCAAGACCAGTGGATCTAAATGTGCCTACTCCCGATTGTGCAATTATGTGCACAAGACTTGCCCGGCGATCCGGACAAGCATGCGAAAGGGACTTGTGCAATCAATTGCACGGCGACGAGCCTAGGACTCGTGCACTCACATGGTACGACCAGCCACCCGCGCAGGACGTCGCCGTAGATGAGCGAGGTGCGGCCTAGACAGCCTTCAGCGTGGCCGCCTCAGGTCGTTCGGCCGCCTTAGTCTGGCAAAAACCTTGCGGACCTTGCCCTAAGGATATGAAGACGGCCTACCCGAGCTCGACAGTGCTTCGCGAACTCGACAGTCCGTTTTCCGTCACAAAGCCGCATGGCTGTCTGTGCAATCAATTGCACGCCGGGCAGATCAGCAACCAACCGAGAAACTGCAAGCCGCGCGGTCGGACTCGCCACGTGGCTTAGCAGGTGTCCAACCCACGGCCGACCAGCTTATGCAAACAATTGCACAAGCCAGCACCAAGGTCGTTTGTGCAATCAATTGCAGGCCCCTGGATGAGAGCAACCCTGTACAATCAATTGCACGAGCGGTGGGGTGTAGGTCCATCGGCCTTCTGCTGGGCAGTGCTGCACCCACGATGATTGGCACGACAGCTTTCAGTGGAGTCGATTGCGATCTGGTTGAGGCTCTGCTTCGTGCCCCTCCACAGAGTACTCGACGGCTTCAGCCGGCGAAAACGTCTCGTCAAAGGCGGGTAGAGAATGGTATTCGCCTTCGAAGATAAGGCCCGACGTCAGGAGGCGAGCCTGGCCATCGATGGCCATGATGTTGCACACCCAAACTTCAATGACATGACCTCCTGGCGCCTTGAAATGTTCCCGTTCGTGGCAGATTTCAAACCTGCAGTCCGGAAATATCTGCCCGTCCTGTGGGTAGTCTAGGTCGGCCGAGGCGATGCACTTCGCATCGTTGTCGAAACCCCACATCCCGCTGAAAGGTAAGTTTGCAGCGAGCTGTTGCCCGACCGTCTTTACGGCGGCATCGACTAGGTCTGATGTCGTGGCAGTCTTGGGTTGTGAAAAACGCACTCTCTCAGTCATTTGGCCCTCCATGGCCGTGCAAGCGTCCGACGGTGATCGGCGGACACGCGCAATATCTTCGGGAGGCGGATGGCAGTCACGGACAACGACAGCGCCGAGTTTGTCCGAGCGGGGCGGCGCCCGTGGTAGATCGCTAATCGCCTACGGCGACATTCACGTTGACGGTGCTGCCCGATTTTGTTCCTTCGCTGCTCATGACCCGCCACGAGTACCAGCCATACTTCCACCGTCAGCCAGATGACCACGCGGCCGCCGTCGCCGCTTTCCGCCGGCTGCATAGGTACGCAGTCGCTAAGGGAGATAGAGCGTTGGCGGCGCTTGCTACCCTGAAGGCGTTGCAGAAGGTCGAAAACGAAGCCGAACTTGATGGAGATAAGGAACTGCGCTCGCTGATCCTGCCAGCATGGATTCGCACTGGCATGTGGGATGCGCTTGCGCAGTTGCTGGGGAAGACGGTTTCTCGTGGTCGGTCCGAACCCTTCAGTCAGTCAATGACTAGGCTGGGCATCGAGTACCGCCGGTGGGCGTTGGTGAAGAAGCAACTCATCGAGCAGCCGGGCACCGCTTATGCAGCAGCCAAAGCGTTGGGGGATAAGGCCGGGGGCGGCTCAGAAAAGTCTCTGGCACGCGGATACGAATACATTGAGAAGGTGTTGAAGGAGGCGAACGAAATCGATGCGCGTGGTGATGACGGCGAACCCCTACAGTTGATCGAAGCCCGCGACCTCATCCCGACGCAGAAGCTCGAACAGATCTTGGAAACGTAGGGGCCGGCACTTTGTACCCCATTTTGAGCGACGCTCCTCGCCTTCAGCCTAGCGAGGTACGACTGGTAAAGCTCGGCCTTCTCCTGGCAGTGAGCAGTCGGTTGCCCCGAGGCCCGAACCATCCACTGCCCTTGTCTTGGTCCGCTTTCCGAAGCTCTCCTCCTTCTCGCATTCAGCAGCTTCCAGAACTCCGTGATCGCCGTGGAAGGTCACGAACTGGCGCGCGATCGGGAGCGGGCGCTCTGGGCTGTGCAATCAATTGCACGGGTCAGCCTCAGAGGTGCTTTCGGCGCACTATGTTGTGAAGATCTGGATGTTCGCCAGCCTCGCCAGCCAGGAAGAAGTGGTCCATCGCGATCGGATGCCACTTGTCTTCATCCACGATGCCGGACGACACCTTATATGTGTCACCGTCAGTGGCCACGATGTAGCACACAGTTACTTCTGCGGGGCCGCCCGAGGTCGTGATCTTCGTCGGATAGTGGCGGATCTCATATCGGATGTCCGCAAAGCCTTCTAGGTGCTGCGGGTGGTCGAGATTGGCAAACTGGATGAGAGTGCCATCCTCAGCGAAGCCACACATAATGTTGGCAAGCGAATTCGCGGCAATCTGCTTCTTCACCGTATCTCGCGCAGCCTCAAGAATGCCCACTGCTGTCACAGTCTTGGGCTGTGCCCCGTTAAAATCGTCCATGGCTCTCACCTCATTGCATCTGGTATGGGCTCGGGTTCATCCGCTTCCCTGCTTTGGTGATAGCCGAGGTTCTGGATCGCGCAACTATTTCGGAGCGGATCGTTAAGTCGTTGACTTAGCTAGCATAACCCATCCCATTCAGCGTACGGACGCTGGTGGGCGACGCCATCGTGCGCTGCCAGAGTTCGTGCAATCAATTGCACAGAACCGGAAACCAGGGCCTCCGTGCAATCAATTGCATGGCGTAGTGGCACATCGTGCGGCTTCAACGGTGGTGGCCTCCGCGGCGCGACTGGACGATGGTAGCGACGGCCCTTGCAGTTGTCCCGGCAATACTGCGGGGCGCATGCGACCGACGTTCTCCGACGCCGGCATTCGGGCGAAATCCTGGCGTCCCTGCCCGGCAATTGGCTGAGCCAGCGGCACCGACGCTGCTGCTGGCGGCGCCGCCGCGCTGGCACTGGCATGACCGCTGCGGTTCGGCCAACACGAGGTTCCTGGTCAGAACGGCGAATGCGTCCTTGCCATCGATCGTCCGCGGCGGACCAGGATGTTAGCCAGTGTTCGTGATCCCTAGCTTCTGGAAAAAGATCGCGTTCCTCAGTCTCGCATCCTTCATGATCTTGCCGAAGGGGACGATCTCGACGTAAGCGGCTGGGTTCTGGGTGTACCCGAAATAGCCGGCGCCGTCCGGCGTCTTCTCGAACCGGCCTATGATCCGCTCCTCAAGCTGAGCCGTGATGTCAGCGACGACATAGCAATGGAAAGCTGTGCTAGCGCGGATGCCCTGAATGCCACGGCCTCTGATATCGACTTCGCCGGACGTTTCCTTCAGCCGCTTTACGTAAGAGAGAATCTGCTGAACGGGATCTTTGCCCGTGCTGTAGTTCTCGCGCATCGGTCGCTTGAATTCGACGATGACGATGGTGTCAGTATCCTCCCGTTCGCGCCAGGCAACACAGGAGTCGTAGAAGAAGGCCAGGTCCGGCCGCTCGTCATCTGGAAGTGTCGTATAATTGGAAAGTCGCTCGTCCGAAGCGAAGTAATTGAAGAAAGCGAGGCGATCGTCCAGAAGCCAGAGATTGTGATCTTCAATCGTTAAGCCTTTGGAATCGATGCGCATAGGGCAAAACAGTTGGTGGAGCGCATCTTCCTTATTGTAGGTTTCGGTTTCGGGATCGGAGTATTCGAGCAGCAATTCATAGAGATCAAGTACGGCTTTGCGGCGGGTAACGTACTCCGCGAGTGCGCCGCGCTTTTCGTCGGCGATAAAGTGGGTGTATTCATCGACCTTCTTAGTCAGTGTGTCGTTGAGGAGCTTGCCCGACTTAATCGAATGCTCGACATCTTCGAACTTCTTCTGCCGCCTAAAGCGGTTGCGGGACAATTCGAGGAAGATATCTTCCTTGCGATAAGCGTTGGGCTGCAGCTCCTCGGCAAACGTTCCGACGTGGTCTGATATATACAGAAATTGAGGATTCTCGGCGATTAGGCCGCGGGTGGTTTCGACCTTCCGCGAGATCTCGAGCTGGATGTAGGGCCGGAGAAAATCACGGGCGCATTTCGCGATGCCGCGTTTGATCTCGTCGATCTCGCCAGCGTCCAGGGTGAAGGCGGTACGCTCGCTGTTAACCTTTTGATCCAGGTATGGGCTGGACGCGCAGGCGATATAGACGTTCTCGCCGTCGAGGGCCTTGAGACCAAGCTGCTCGTCGACGGGGTAATCCACGACCGACCGGCTGTCCCCTGCGATAAAGGCGAAATGATAGGATGGGGGCTCAAACCGCATCCGCTTGTCGCATTTGAGCGACCAGACAGTAAGCGGGAAGGCGTCGGCGTCTTCCCCTACGGTGATGGTATCCGTCTTTTGATCGACGATGCTTTCGCTAAACACAGATTCGATTTCGGTGACGGTGTCATCGATAACTGTGACCTTCGGCGCGTTCCCGGCAACAAAGAGGGGAACGAAATGCGCCGCGATCCGATTCTCGACAATGCCGGTCCGGACCGGGCATTTAGGCTCGAATGCGGAGGTGAAGCCCCTGAAGCGAACGACTGTGCGGTGCACCGTCTCCTCCGGCTTTAAATTCTGTTCGACGATTTGGTTACGATCGGAGAGCCTGAATTCGAAGGCACGCCGTTTCCAGCCCCCTTCGTCGTAGGTGCTGTCCACGGAAACCTTGGTGAACACCTTCAGCCAGGCCAGGCGCCCGACGCCCTTGCCGCCCCGCTTCTCCTTCAGACGGGAGTCCGGCGTCCTGAAGGATTTGAAATTATCGTCGGTGAAGCCGACGCCGTTATCCTCGATGTCGAAACCGTCGATGCGGTGTCCTTCGCCGTCGCGAACGATCCGGACCGTGATGGCGCCGCGGCTGGCAGCCTCGGACCCATAGAGATCCGTGATCGAATGGAGGGAATTGCTGACCGCTTCCATCAGAGGGAGAACGGCGTTTTTCTCCGACGGCCTCAGTGCAAGCCGATTTCACGCGACCGACGATATCGCTTTCCAGGTCAGCCAATGCAGCCCCCGCTTCATTCGCGACAAGCTAGGTACTGCATCAGGCAGGGGGTTGCAATGGGAGTGAAATACGATCGCGCCGGTCACCCCAGGAACGGCGGCACCCTCTCGAGCAGGAGGGCCACGAGCTCCGGCTCAGCGCATTGCACGATCCTCTAGCGTCATCGTAATCGCGCCACATTTCTCTATCGTTGCCCACCAGCAGTATGTTCTGTGCAGGCACTGCTGCGCGAAGTCCGGCGCACTTTGGCCGGCGACACTCCGCCTAGTCTGGAGGAGCGCGCGTAGGCGGTAATCCGCACGTTGCCGTTCAGATAACTCTCGGAAGCGCTCGTCACCGCATCAGCGCACCTTGCACAGAGCGGGAAGAGCCACAGAAGCCGCCTTTGAGGGATAAGTGCAATTGATTGCACGACGGCCAAAGCCGGTCGCCTCTGAGCGACGATAAGTGAATGTTATCGTCGCCGGCGACGGCGTCGACGCTTGGTCAGAAAGTCCTTCTGGTACCGTCTCCAGCTGGCGGTGGTGAGCCACGCCGACGCGGGAGCTGATCGAACAAGCCAAGGACGCGGTCGCCGCAAAGAACCCAGCGTCGGCAGAGCTTGAGGACAGCCCCCGTCTGGGTGCCGGGGCGTCGGTGGCGGGGAAACCAGAGCCGCTCGCTGCTGACGACCATCTAGGTCTCTTGCGACTTGGCTCGGGCAACGACGGCTTGATTGGAGTCCACGAGGTGCGACGGGTGGAACTGGATCCACCCAGGCGCCGGGCGTCAGTGGCGGGGGTTCCTTCACCTCGTTGCTGGCGCCCCACCCTTCCTGCAGAGAGGAGGGAGGCCGCGCTTCGCGAGATCGTCCAGTGCGCGAAAGCTTTAACCCGGTGAGGAGGAACTGTCCTATGAGCAGGCCGGTGCACTGACCCGGCCAGGACCTGTGGCTGCTCGGCTGCGGCCGCGCCGGCCCAATCCACAGCGCGGGCTCGCTCGGCAACTCGAAGTAGATGGCGATGCCCGGGCACGCAGGATGATCGTGCGTTCACCCGCCCAACTTGGGTCAAGGCAACGGACCTGCAACGCGACCTTCGGCGGCGCCTATAGGATTAGGCAGGTGATCTCGCCGACCGGTCCGCCCGGGGTTCGGGCCGGACTGGAGAAGGGCCGAACCCCCTCTACACGTGTGCCGCATATCGGCTGGTCACATTTCGACCACAGTCAAGTATTCGCAGGCCCACTATAGTTTCCTCGAACGGGGGAAACTAGCAGTGGCTTTGCAAATTTTAAGTTCGGTGAGGCTCTGGCGATTGCATCGCCTTTGCTGCCATCAGCTTTTCGGCCGGCGAGTTGCGCTGTTCAGCAGCATCTCAATTGCGATGGGTCTCATCGGCGCCGATGTTGCACATGCACAAGAGGGGCCGCTTATTTACGTGCCCAACCTCAACGGCAATGACGTTACCGTCATCGAGACCCCCACCAACACGGTTTTGCCGGCGACAATCTCGGTCGGGTCGGTGGCTTTGGGCGCGGCCGTGCGAGGCGACCAATCAACGGTCTATGTTTCGAACGGTGGCGACAACACTGTTTCAGTCATCGACGCCGCCACGAGTACGGTGGTCGCTACCATTCCTGTCGGCACTCTGCCCACAATCATCGCTCTCACTCCTGACAACACACGCGCCTACGTGGCCAACCAGGGCAGCAACGACGTTACTGTCATCAACACCGGCACCAACACGGTGGTTACTACTATTCCTGTCGGCACCCGGGCCACCGGCGTAGCTGTCACTCCTGACGGCACGCGCGTTTTTGCGACCAATACGGACAGCAACACAGTTTCCGTGATCAACACGGCGACCAATACGGTCGTAGCCACGATTCCCGTCGGAACCGGTCCTCAAGGCGTGACGGTCACGCCCGACGGAACCCGCGTCTACATCACCAATGGTGTAAGCAACGACGTTACCGTCATCGCCACGGCCACCAACACGGTGGTCGCTACTGTTCCAGCCGGCGTTAATCCTGCAATAGTAACGGTCACTCCTGACGGTACGCGCGCGTACGTGGCGAACCAAGGCAGCAACGATGTTACCGTCATCAACACCGCCACGAACACGGTAATTACCACCATCCCCGTGGGCATTCAGGCGACCGGCGTGGTTATCACTCCTGACGGCGCATTCGCCTATGTGACGAATACAGTGAGCAACACAGTCTCTGTCATCAGTACGGCAACCAATTCCATCGTCGCCACCCTGCCTGTGGGGCTTTCGCCGCTGATTGCCGGCATCTGCTCCCACGGCAATGCCCTCCTCGGGAGCGGGCTCACGTTCAGGGCCAACACCGGCGGTGCCGTGGCCTGCACGCAGGCATCTGGTCCTACCGGCTCCGCGGGACCGGTCTTTACCGGCGGCACCTTGCTGATTGCAGGCGCCAATGTCGCGAGCAGTCTGCCGATCTCGTTGCAGAACCAAGGCGGTATCGTCGATACCAACGGCAACAATGCGACATTCTCGGGTGCCATCAGCGGTCCCGGCGGCTTGAGCAAGATCGGGGCTGGTACCCTGACCTTGTCCGGGCAAAGCACCTATACCGGCGCGACTGCAGTCAATGTTGGCACGCTACAGGCTGGCGCGGTCAACGCCTTTTCTCCGTCCAGTGCTTTTTCTGTTGCGAGCGGCGCTGTCCTTAACCTCGCAGGCTTCAACCAAACGATCGGCTCGCTCGCAGGCGCGGGCGCCGTCACGCTTGGCGCAGCCACGCTCACCACCGGCAACGACAACACCAGCACTATCTTTTCGGGCGTCATCTCGGGAGGCGGCGGGCTCGCCAAGATCGGCAATGGCATCCTGACCCTCACCGGCGCCAATACCTTCACCGGCGGCACTACCGTCAATGGAGGCGGATTGGTCGTGAATGGCAGCCTGGCGAGCGGCGTCACGGTCAACAACGGCACGCTAAGCGGCGGCGGCTCCTTCGGTGGGCTGGTAGCCAATGGCGGCGTCCTCGCACCCGGCAATTCGATCGGTACATTCGCGGTAAACGGCAACTTCATACAAAACGGCGGCGTCTATCAGGTCGAGGTCAACAGCGCTGGCCAAAGTGATCGCATCAACGTCGCCGGGACGGCGACGATCAACGGCGGCACAGTGCAGGTACTGGCACAAAACGGCACTTACGCCCGGAACACCACCTATACGATCTTAAACGCAACAGGCGGACTGAGCGGCGCCTATTCAAGTGTTACCAGCAACTTCGCGTTTCTTGCCCCGTCTTTGGCTTACGACGACAACAACGTGTTCCTGACCCTGAGACAAAGCGCTTTTGCGGCCGGAGCGCAGACGGCCAATCAATACGCCGTTGGCACCGTTCTCGACCAAGCGAACGCCAGTGCTACTGGAGACTTCAACTCAGTGTTGGATGCAATCAGTCTCCTCAATACGCAGCAGGGGCCGGCAGCCTTGAATGCTATCAGCGGCCAACCCTATGCCGATTTTGGTACGATGAACGTGCAGAGCGGTGCACTGTTCATGAACGCCGTAGGCCAGCAGATGGCGGGCGCACGCGGTGCGGCAAGCGGCGGCCAGCGCCAGGCGCTGGCGCAGGCCTGCGAGATCGAGGCATGCGACGCGGCGAGCCGGTGGGGAGCCTGGGCGAGCGCGCTGGGTGGGCTGGGCAGCGTCGCCGGAAATGGCAATAGCTCGACCCTCATTTATAACTTCGGCGGCGCCGCGGCCGGCATCGATTATCGCGTCGATCCGCGTTTCCTGATCGGCCTCAGTGCGGGCTATGCCGCGGGCAACCAGTGGGTCGACAGCTTCATGGGCCGCGGCTGGACCGACACGGTGAGCGTCATTGCATATGGGTCATTCACCAATGCCGGCTTTTATGCCGATGCGCTGGCGGGCTACGCGTATTCAGGCAACCAGATGCAGCGGCAGATCCAGTTCCCCGGCCTGCAGCGCACCGCCAACGGCAGCACGGGCGCCAACCAGTTCCTGGGGCAGATCGAGACCGGCTACCGCATCGGCCTCTTCGCGCCGGCCGCCGCCAGCCTCACGCCGTTTGCGCGCCTCCAGGGCTCGACGGTGACGCAGAATGCTCTCTCCGAATGGGGCGCCAACTCGCTGAGCCTCAACGTGGCGCAGCAGACGACCAACTCGCTGCGCACGGTGTTCGGCGCCGACCTCGCCGGCGTCATCCCGCTCGGCAGCGAGCGAAGTCTTGCGCTCGACCTGCGCCTGGGCTGGTTGCACGAGTATGCCGATGTTGGCCGGCCGATAACGGCGGCCTTCGCCGGGGCGCCGTCCAATGGCTTTACCGTCTATGGCGCGACCCCGCAGCGCGACGCGGCGGTGATCGGGTTCTTGGCCAGCACCACTCTCACCGACGGCGAGCCAGGTCTATCTTCGCTACCAGGGTGAAGTCGGCTCTGGCTTCGACAATCATACACTGAACGTCGGCGTTCGGCTTACCTGGTAAGCATCAAGCATCAATGCTGCGGCGGGACCATCCCTGCTAGGAAGCCATCCGCATGGCTGCGCCGGGCACAGCAATCTGCTGCAACCATCGGAATGCAGATCCGGTGTCAGGAAAGATGCGGAACTTTCCCGGCGGCACGCGCTGCTTGAGCAGAATCGCCATATCGAGGTTGTAGGAGTTGTGCACGGAAAGGGCGATGGGCCCCGGGAACGGTTTGGCGCAATAACGGCGCAGACAATGGGCAATAGTCTCGATGTCGACTGGATCTAAGACCAACTGGGCACGAATTAGATTGATCAGCTTGCCGTATCGATCGACCGGCTGGCCCTTGAACAACGAAAGACATCCCTTGATGTCCGAACGCGTGACGTTCCCCTCCCCGGCGACCAAAGCCAAACCCTCGTCCGGCAATACCGTACAATGCAGCGGCACTCGACCCCCCAGAATGACTTTAAGTATTAATGCTGAGACAGAGTTAATGGCGCTTGAGATAAGCCAAAATTGTTTCAGTGGCGAGTATGCAATTCCGATTCACCCGAGAATCCTCAACCCTTCCAAAGGATCGTCCCGGCTAGCGTATGGGCCAATCGTCAGCCCGAAA
The DNA here is from genome assembly GCA_963809025.1 of uncultured Alphaproteobacteria bacterium. Classification (GTDB taxonomy): domain Bacteria; phylum Pseudomonadota; class Alphaproteobacteria; order Reyranellales; family Reyranellaceae; genus Reyranella. The sequence continues at coordinate 564,020 of CAWEIE010000051.1, forward strand.
ATCTCTTGTATTTGAAAGCTGTTCGGCAGCCCTCGCCGCGGATACCCAGGTCACCATCGTCCAGCCATCGGACGCGATGTCGCTGCGCTACGACCCGTCCTCGATGTCCGTCTCGGCCGGCACCACCGTCACCTGGACGAACAACGGCTCGACGGCGATCACGATCACCTCGCCGGACGGCCTGTTCGACTCTGAGTCGGTCGCGGCGGGCGGCTCGTTCAGCTACACGTTCGACACGCCAGGCACGTTCCGCTACTTCTGCGTGCCGTACCCGCACATGAAGGGCGTCATCACCGTCTCCCCGTGACCCTCGATGCCCCAGGCATCGCCTCCGGGCTCGACGAACCGTTCTGGACGACGACGCGGGTGCATGGATCAGGTGATGACGAGCGGGACTTCGCGGGTGGCGCGGCCTTCGCCCTCGCCAGCCGAGATGCGGTAGCGCCAGGTGCCGGGCACCACGTCCTCGGGCACCGTCCAGGTCCAGGAGCAGACGCCGTCTGCATCGGCCGTCTTCGTGCTCCAGCCCTTCGCGCGGCAGCGTCGACGGCCCGAAGATCAGTACCCGAAGCTCGCAGCGGACGCCCGGCCGGGTGATGATCTTCAGCGTCGCCTCGCCGCCGCGCGCCGCCGGCGACGTGATGTCCTCCACGCGGATCGAGGGCGGCGGCAAGACCGGCGTGGCGCCGGGCGGCCGCCTGGATCGGCTGGAGATACTCCACGATCACGTAGCCCGTCGAGCCGTCGACGTCGCGGATGTTGCGCCAGGTGTAGCCGTCGCCGCGCTGCTCGCCGCCCACCAGCTCGACGACGGTCCCCTCGGCGACGAGCTTGACGCGCTGCGCCGAGACGCTCGGCGCACGCCGCATGTTCGCGCCCTGGCCCTCGGTGTTCACGATCCGCGCACTGCGAGCGGGGACCGGCGTGGGGTGTGTCGTGGGCTCCGGTACGGGCGTCGACGTCGGTGGAGCCGGCGGGGTCGACGTCGGCTCGCGGGCTGGCACCGACGACCGTCGGCAGCAGCGCGACGGCGGCCGGGCGTGGCAGCTGCGACGGCACGCTGAGCTCGCTGGTCGGCGGGACGCTGGCCGTCGGGCGTCGCCTGGCGCGACGGCGGTCGGCCGGGGGCGACGACGGCGCCGCCACGGTCCAGACGATCAGACCGCCGAGCACCACCAGCATCGCGGCGACGACCGGGAGCCGCGAGGATCAACGCCTGCCGAGCAGGTGATTGGTCCTGAAGCCGGCGCCAGAGCCCTCCGAGCTGCTGCAACACGTGTCCCTCGATCGTTCCCCACGACCGACGCTCGAGCGTCTGGCTCCCGGGGGCACGCGTAGGATACCCAAGGTTGACGGTACTCGTCACTGCTCATCGGCGCGAGGTCGTACGGGCATTGTTACCGAAACGTCCCGTTCGCCACCGGCTCGCTCCCGGAGCGCCGCAGGCCACGCCTGCGAGCTCCAGGTGGTAGCGGCTCGGCGTCGGGTCGGTGTCGCCCTGGTACTTGCTGGACAGCGCGCCGTGGCCGTACGGGGTGTCCACCGGGCTGGTCATCTGGATGAACGAGATCTGCCCGATCTTCATGTCGGCGAACAGCGTGATCGGGAACGGCGCCAGGTTCATCAGCTCCAGCGTGAGCCGGCCCTTCCCAGCCAGGATCGACCAGGCCGGCCGTGGCATGGATCAGCAGGCCGACCCGCCCGAGCGAGCTCTTGCCGTCCAGGCGGGCCACCAGATCGTCCGGCACCACGATGTGCTCCACGGTCACGCCGAGCGCGAACTCGAGCGGGCGGAGGAAGAACGGCTGGCCCGGCTTCAGCTCCACGACTTCGGTCAGGGTGGCGGTATCGTTGCGCAGGTCGATGTGGGAGATGTGGTTGTTCTGGAAGACGCGGATCTTGTCGCCGAGGCGCAGATCGATGCTCGACGGCTGGATCGCTCCCTCCGCGAGGGGTTCGATGCGGATGCGCCCCTGCTCGATCTGCTCTCGCATCGTGCGGTCGCTCAGGATCACGGTCATCTCCGGAGGGTGCAGGTCAGCACGGAAGCGGCCGAGTGCGTGCCACTCGTACGGCTGCGCCATGGTACGTGGACACTCGGCAGACGAGCACGAGGGCTGAGCACTGGCGGCTGCACGAACGCGTCGACCCCTCGGCGCCGATGCCTGCTGCGCGGCGCCAACATCGACTGCAGAGGAACGTCACTGTTCCGTCGCGGGAGAGGGGGCAGCCCGATGACGTCTACCCGGCTGATCGGCGTGGAGAGGGGCTGGGAGGGCAGGTCTCAGGGGAGGCCGAGCGTCCGCCGGGCGGCCTGGTACTCCGCGTCCTCGGCGAAGGCGCACGTCGGCGTCTTCCACGAGGTAGAACGGCGCCAGCGTGAGCGCCTGACGGGCCTCGTCCCAGGCGAGCCAGAAGCCGTGGACACGGCCGCGATCGTCCAGCACGAAGCCGGAGACGGCCTCCAGGCCGCCCGGAAGGCGGTGCCCTCGCGCTGGGTCAGGAACAGGCGCGTGCCGCCCGATGCCGCGCTCGCGGAGCAGCCTGGCGATGGCGCGCTGCTCCGCGATCGCCGGCCGCCGCGGTCACCGGGTAGGTGGAGCGGTCGAGGCCGCGCACGTACGCCTCGCCACGGTCCGGCTTGAACTGGGTGGTGATCCGGCGGCCGTCGCGCGTCACGCCGGTGAACCGGTTGCTCTCCTTGTGGTAGAAGCCCAGCCGCTCGGCGTTCGACTCACGGTCCTGGTAGGTGAACGCCGTGCCGATCGCTGATCGTCTCGCGGGCCGACGCGTCGTAGTCGGCTTCTGAGGCCCAGGGGCCTTCTCGGCCGTGCTTCTCGAAGTGCGCCCGAAGCTGGCCTGGCGCCCAGGTCGCCTCACGGGCGATCCGCTCGCGATCGACCTCCACCGAGCCAGCCGGGCTTCGCGCGGAGCAGCGGCGGCCTGCCCAGCTTGCCCTGACGCGGGAGAGCGGGTAGGGTCGCGGCCTGCGCACAACCGGCAGAGCGCCAGCGTGAGCAGGAGCACGCGCCAGCAGCAGTGACCACGCGCGTCGCTGAACCGCCAGTCATCCGGGAGTGCATCAGGCCGAAGTGTACTGCCGTGGGACGCTTGCGGTGCGTACGCCCAGGAACCCGATCTGCTCGTAGGTTCCGCCGAGGATCGCCTGCGATGGCACCGTGAACCAGTTTTCCAGGACCGTGGCGTAGACCGAGCGGAAATCGACGGTGTGACGCAGGTCGCCGTCGTCCAGGTTCGTCAGGCTGGGCGCTTCGCCGTACAGCCCGGCCTTGACGCTGGTGCCGATGGCGAACATCGGGCCGGCCGCGCCGTGATCGGTGCCGCCGCTGCCGTTCTCGCGGACCCGCCGCCCGAACTCGGAGAAGCCGAGGATCAGGACGCCGTCGGCCTTGCCCATCTGCTCCAGATCCCTCTGGAACGCCGCCAGCCCTTCCGAGACGTTGGTCAGCAGGGTGGCGTGGGCCGGCTTCTGGTTGGAGTGGGTGTCGAAGCCGCCCATCGAGACGTAGAAGACGCGCGTCCCGAGGTTCGCCGCGATCATCTGGGCCACGTTCTGGAGCGCTTTGGCGAACGGGTTCTGCGGGTACGGGACGGACGGCTGGTACTTCTCGGAGGATGCCCCGAGCGCCTCGACGCCGCGCACGGTCGTCTCCCAGCCCTGGGCCACCAGGTCCATCGTCGGCAGCTTCCGGCCGGGCTTCGCGTACATCTGCCCGAACGTCTTCAGCAGCGGGTCTTTGCCGGTCGGGAGCCGCCGGTCGGCCAGGAACTGGAACGTGTTGGTGTCCTGGATCGCGGCGGCCGGCGCGTTCGGCGTCAGGAGCGCCTTGGGGATGCTCGTGCCCGAGGTTGCACGCACTGGAACGGGCTCTCGCCGACCTTGTAGACCTCGGACATGAACGCCCCGAGCCAGCCTTGATCGGCGCTGGCGTCGGTGCGCGCGGTGTGCCAGATGTCCATCGAGCGGAAGTGCGAGCGCGAAGGGCTCGGGTAGCCGACGCCCTGGATCAGGGCCAGCTTCCCCTCGTCGTGCAGCCGCTTGAACGCCTTCAGGCTGGGATGGAGCCCGAACTGACCGTCGAGCGGCAGGACGTCCGCCTGCGGGATCGCCACCTTCGGACGGAGGTCGTAGTAGGTGCCGTTGCCGTACGGCGCCAGCAGGTTCAGGCCGTCATCGCCGCCGCCAAGCTGGACCATGACAGGATGCGCTGAGTGGGGCGCGACGGGCGCAGGCGGGGCGAGCCGGCGACGGCGGCCGGAGCCGGCGCGGCTCGGCGGTCAGAGCGGGACGACGCCTGCGTCGGGATCGGCGGTCGGCTGGGGCGCTGTGGCAGTGGCCTTGGTCACCGGCAGGGGCCGTCGGAGTGGGCGCGCTGGGCGGGGCGCTGCACGCCGCCAGCCCGACGGTCAACGCACCGGCGCCGCCCACCTTGAGGAACTCTCGTCGCGATCGCCTCGCCATGCTTATGTCTCCTCGAAGTCACACCTGATCACATGGCAACTGATCTGTCATCCTGAGGTAGGCGTAGCCTGCCGAAGGATCTCGTCGTGTCCGCTCGAGTCAGGCTTGCACATGCCAGTCTGGCACGACGCCAGCGTCGTTCCGCAGCCGGTGTCCGCAACGCCCGAACCCTTGTTCGTGCACGTCCCCGGCGTGGTCAGGTTGCACGCCATGCAGGTCGCGCACTTCGTGCTCGAGCAGCAGACGCCGTCGACGCAGTTGCCGCTGGTGCACTCCGTCCCGCCGCCGCACGCGCTGCCAAGCGGCTTCTTGACCGCGCAGGCGCCCGCGACGCAGTAGGGCTTCGTGGTGGCGCACTGGGCGTCCGTCGTGCACGTCGTCCGGCAGCTGGCACCCGAACATGCAAACCCGTTGCACGACGTCATCGTCGCGGCAACACACACGCCCTTGCCGTCACACTTCCGCGCCGACGTCACCAGGCCGTCCGTGCAGCTGGCCGCGCCGCAGCTCACCGAGGTCGACGCGAACACGCAACCGGTGCCGGTCCCGTCGCACGAGCTGCCGCAGGTGCCCGCCGCGCACGCCGTCCGGTTGCCGTGCGGGGCCTGCCCGGCCGGCAGCGTCGTGCAATGACCGACGGAGCCCGCGAGATCGCAAGCCTGGCAAGATGCGCCGCACGCGGAGTCGCAGCAGACGCCGTCCACGCACTGCCCCGACGTGCACTGGCCGGCGCTGGCGCACTTGCTGCCGTTGCCGACCTTGCCGCACGAACCGTTGACGCACGGCTGACCCTGGCAATCGTTGTCGATCGCGCAGGTCGTCGCGCACTCTTTGCCGGTCGCTGCGCACTTGAACGGCGCGCACGTGACGGGATCGGCCGGCTTGCAGCTCCCCTCGCCGTCGCAGACGGACATGGTGACCGCCATCTGGGTCGTCGTGTTGCAGGTCCCCGACCCGCAGACCGTCCCGCTGGCATGCAGCTGACACGCCCCCTTGCCGTCACACAAGCCGTTCTGCATGCATGTGGAGGCGGCGGCCTTCTGGCAGGCGGCGCGCGTCGCGGGTGCCGGCTGGTTGGCGGCGACCGCCGTGCAACGCCCCTCGAATCCGGCCAGGTTGCACTGCCAGCAGCTCCCGGCACACGCCGTTTCGCAGCAGACGCCGTCGACGCAGAAGCCCGACGCGCAACCGGCAGCCGCCGTGCAGTGCGTGCCGAGCTCGGCGGCCCCAGCGCCGGCACCACCGCCGGTCCGCCGCGTCCCGCGGCGCCACCTGCCCGATCACGCCACCGAACCTGCTGCGCCACCGTGGCCCGCGTCGCCGCCGCCCCGGCGCCGCCGCCCGAGCCGCTGTGGCCGCCGCCAATCCCATCCCCGCCCGTACCCGACGCGACCGCTCCGTCCGGAAAGACCGGCTGCTCGCGAAGACCGCCACAGCCGAGGGCCGAAGCCCCGAGAACCACCGTGACCAGAACGAGTCGTCGCAGCATCGTGTCTCTCCAGCTCAGAAGCGAAGGGCGCATCCGACGCCCCGAACACCCACGTCCGGAATACAAGCGAACGTCCGCCCGGCGCCGGCGCGCTCGGCGCCTCGCTGATGGTCGGGCGACGACAGCACGAACAGCACGGCGGAGGTGATCGCCAGCGCGCCCGTCGCGGCGAAGCCCACGATGGACAGCGTGCGCGCCGAATCGTAGGAGTCCTTCAGCGGCTTACAGGCAGCCGACAGCTTCGCCGTACCGCAGTCCTGGTACGTGACCCCGCCCATCGTCCCGGTGTGGTTGTTGAAGTCGTCGCGCTTGCTCGCGGCGTTCAGCGCCTCCGCGGTGCCGAAAATCAAAGCGCCGACCGCGACCCCACCGGTGATCCAGGCGGCCAGACGCTCTGTCCCGGCGACGTCCGTCGGCGCCGCCGGCGTGTCCCGTCCGGCGCTCGCGTCCGGACCCGCGGCCCCGGTGGCAGCCGGCACGCCTGTGTCGGCCGGGGACGCCGCCGCCAGCTTGGGCGGCGCCGGGACCAGCGCCAACGTGCGACGTTCGCGCTTGCCCGCCGTGATGTTCAGCGTGTCGCGCGCGGTCTCGAACCCGGCGGCCCGTACCTCGACGACCACCTGCCCCTTGTCCACGCGGATCGGGCCCGTGAGCGCAGCGGCGTCGACGGGCTTTCCGTTCAGCAAGACGTCGGCGCCCGCGGGCGAAACGGTGAGGACCAGCTCCCCGATGTTCGCGCGCGCCGCCTCCAGCTGCCGTTTCAGGACCGGCTTGTTCTTGGCAATCCAGGGGTGCTCAGGACTCGCCAGCGCCTCACCCAGATGGCGCTCCGCGTCGGCGTAGGCGCCCAGCTCCATCTCGCACAAACCGAGCTGGCCGGCCGTGCGCGGCGTCCGCGAAATCTCGTAGGCATTCTGAAAAAGAGGCAGCGCACGGGCGGTCTGGTCCTGGCCGCGCAGGCGAACCCCCTCGCGGATCAGCGCCTCGGCCTGGTCTGCGTCGGTCACCGCGCGAGCGGGTGCGGCCCCCAGCAAGGTGACGGCGGCGAGCACCGCCGCGAGCGCCGTGGCGCGGACGGACCCGGCGGTCTTCCTGGTCGACAGGGTCGTGTGCATGTGTTGGCCGTCGCCTCTATGAGGGTAAGGAAGAGAAAGTTCGTCAATCCAGCAGCGGGACGCCGTTGTGCATGCGCACTTCAGGTGTCTCGCGGTCGCGCGGCCGCGGGGTCGCGGCTCGCTTCCGCGCGTCGGCGTCGGTATCCGGCAGCTCAATCGATGGCGGCATCGGCCGGTCCCGGCCTGCCAGCGGCGCCGGCCGGGGCGCCGGGAGCTCCGCGGGCGTGGCGGCCGTGGCGACGCGCGCGGGCGGAGGGACCGGACGCGCGATCGGCCGGAGAGGCTCGCTCTTCGCGACGATCGCGGGGGCAGTCGGCGCTGGCGGTGCAACCGGCGGGGCGGGCGGCAGCGCGGGTGCGGGCGGAGCGACAGCCACCGCAGGCGCGGGCGGAGCGACAGCCACCGCAGGCGCGGGCGGAGCGACAGCCACCGCAGGCGCGGGCGGCGGCGCAGGCGCGGCGGCGGGCGCCGCCGGAACGACCGGAGCCGCCGCAGGCGCCACGCGCTCCGAGGCTGCCGAAATGACAGGCGTGTGAGCCGAGCGGCCCCCCTGCATCAGCACCACCAACCCGATGACCCCCACGCCGACCGCCGAGACAATCGCGATCCGACGCGGAGTCCAGGCCCGGCGCGGTGGCGCATCGTCACGGTCAGTCAGGTCGTCTTGCGCGTCCGCTGCCCGCGGTGCCCGCAGGTTCGGCTCCTGCGCCCGACCCCCGGGTCTCTGGCGGCCCGCCATCAGAGCAGTGGGCGCGTCCAGGCGGGACGGCGGCGGCGCCGACGGAAGCGTCGTCGCGTCGGAGATCTCCTCGGGCGACGCCGGCGCGACGAACCACGGCCCACTCTCCGCGTGTGTCTCGGGGATCAGCGTCCGGAGGAACGGACTTGGCGTCGCCGCTTCGACTTCGATGGCCGGCGACGACGGCGGGCGCCGGCGCGCGGGAGCGGCCCCCTCGCCCGACCGGGACGCAAACGGGAGCAACGCGCGCCGCAAATCCGCAACCGCGGGAAATCGCGCCTTTGGATCCGCGCTCATCGCGCGCAACACGATCGCGTCCAGCTCGGCCGGGATATCAGATCGCCGCGCGCGCGCCGACGGCGGCTTTCCCGCGGAGATGGCCCTGAACAGCTGCCCGAGGTCCTCGGCCGCGTAGGCCTGCTGCCCGGTCAGCGCCTCATAGAGGATGACCCCCAGCGCGTACTGATCGCTGGCCGGCCCCGCCGCCCCGTGGTCCGCGGCCAGTTCCGGAGCGAGATACATGGGCGTCCCGAACACGCCTTTCGGGCCCTGAATCTCCGTCTCGCCCGAGGACTCGTGATCCTTGGCGACCCCGAAGTCCAGGACCACCGGCCGAACCCGCCCGTCGCGAACGGCCAGGAAGATATTCGACGGCTTGAGGTCCCGGTGCGTGATCCCCAGCCGATGCGCGGTCGCCACCGCGTCGCAAACGGGCGCCAAAACGTCGATCGCCTCCGCGATCGACATCGCGCCGGACCGTTGCAGCCGGGCGGCCAGGTCCTCGCCATCCAGCAGCTCCATCACCAGATAGGCGCGGTCGCCCTCTTCGCCCGCGTCGACGATCTCGACGATGTTCGGGTGGCGCAAGCGGGCGGCCAGCTTCGCCTCGTTGAGAAAACGCGCGCGCGCGGTGGGTTTGGCGGCCAGGTCCGCGCTCAACACCTTGATCGCGACGCGCTTGCCGTCGGTGATTCGCACGCCCTCGTAGACGGCACCCGTCGCGCCGATCCCCAGACGCGTACCAATTTCATACGCACCGAAGCGTGTTCCTGATTGGAACACGCCGGTCTGTTCGTTCGTCGACACGCCCCCCCTCTCGATCACGCTTGCCCTCTGTTCCACGCAGCTTAAACGGAAAATGGGGCGAATAGTCCCCCATCCTTCAAGCTGTCTGTTCGATCGCGCCCGCTTTTGTCAAAGAAAGTCCGGCGCTGGGAACCCGCGCCGGCTCCGCGCGTCAGGCTGCACCAGTCTTTCCACATTGGTCCCGTTTTAGGCAGGCCGGCGCCGGCCACGCCCTCAGGTCACTGGCCTGGGACGCAGGTCACGGACGGCTGTTGCGGCGCGGCCTGAAGGGGACGGCGAGACCGAAGGCTACGGCCATCAGCAGCAGCGTGCCGGCGAGATCGTGCGTCGCGGACCCGGAGTCGAGCGCGCAGCTGCAGCCGCTGCCGTCTCCCGAGGCGGCCGGCCCCGCACCGCCGGAACCCGAGAAGCTGCCGCCGGTTCCGCCCACCGTGCCGCCGGTCGCCCCGCCGCTGCCGCCAGCGCGGCCACCCGTGCCAGACCCGCCTGTTCCGACGCCGCTGACTCCGCCGTTTCCCGGCGGCATACCCGCGTCCGCTGCCGAGCCGCCGCTGCCCGTGCCGCGGCCGGGCCCACCCGCGGAGCCACCCGTGCCGCTACCGGGCGAGCCGCCCGTGGCGGTTCCCGACGCGCCGCCGCCGCCCTGATCGGCGCACGCGGTCAGCGGCGTCGTCGACGGCGCACCGGGCACGGGCCACCCGTCGCTGCCCCAGGTCAGCTCGTTCTCCCCCAGCACCGAACCGCCGGTGTCCGGGTAGTAGTGATACGTGAAGCGACTGGCTCCGCATTTGTCGTAGATGCCGATCTGACCGGGGCCGTGCACGGAGCCGTTGCTCTGATAGAAGATCTTGCTCCCCGTATACGGGCCGGTGATGTCCTGGGAGCGCGCCACGTGAATCGTGTACGAGCTCGACGCTCCGCTGCAGCAGCCGCCTGAATTCCAGAACAGGTAGTAACCTAATTAACTCTCCTCCGCCGCATCCAGCACGGGGGCCGGATCGATGGCGCAGTACGTGGTGTTGCCATTCGAATCACCACCCCGTGATCCGTCCATTTGTAGCCGGCGCCGCGGGATCCAACGTCGGTGACGTGACCAGGCCGACAGCGCAGTTGTTCGAAGAGTTGGCGACCGCGTAATAGAGGTAGTACTGCCCGTTCAGAAAGATGACGTCGGGCGCCCACACGCCTTCGTTGTTGGAGACCACCGAGGTCGCGGAAGAAGGGATGCCGGACGGGAAGATGGCCGGTCCGCTGGTCCAGGCCAGCCCATCAGTGGACGACTTGCTGCCGCCGCCCGTCGAGTAGACGTAGAACTTGCCGTTCGACGCAATCATCCGCGACGGATCGTGCGTTCCGTTTGCGCCGCTGGTCGCCGCAACTGCACGAGACGCCAAACCCAACAACAACACAATCAGCGAAACTCTCATTCACCCTATAGAGGGCGACCGAGCGAAAAACAGGTCACGGCAAATAGCTCTTGATCGCGTTGTACCAGACGTTCGCCATGATTGAGTAACCCGCGTCGTTCGGATGTTCCGAATCGTGGTAGATGGTCAGCGACCAGGACTTCATCGCAGCGTACATGTCGACGCCGATGATGTGCTT
>CAWEIE010000052.1:0-121490 GCA_963809025.1 uncultured Alphaproteobacteria bacterium
CGCGGCGGCAGCAGCCGTTTGGCCTGCATCTCGGCGAAGGCTTTGCGGAACATCGCCTCGGTGTCCATCACCTCGCAGAAGCCCGCCTGCATCAGCTTGATGGTGGACACGATGGCGGGCGGGCCGGGCCGCTCGCGGCCGTAGCCCATCGTGTAGTCGGCATACTCGAAGGAAAGCCCGACGAACTCCTTCAGCGTTCCCGACGTCAGTCCGTGGGCGGCGCGGATCTCGGCCCACGCCGCCTCCTGCGGACGGATCTCGTGGTCGAGGCGGAGCGGCACATGCTCGCCCGCCGCGAAGCCCAGCGCGTCGGCGATGGCGGGCCACACGTTGGGCCAGACGAAGACGTCGCCGTTGGTGACATTGAAGATCTCGTTCCTGGCCGTTCCCGCTTCGCCCGACCAGGCAATGGCGCGCGCCAGCAGGTCGGCATCGACCGCCTGCGCCACCCGGCCGACGCCGCCGGGATAGTCGAGCCGGGTCTTGCCGGCGCGCCGCATCATCGCGGCATAGACGCCGAGCGCCGGGATCACGTTCATGGCGCTGCCGACCGAGCAGCCCACGATCAGCACCGGCCTCAGGATCGACCAGCCCCACGCCTTGCCCTCCTGCGCGGCGCGCAGATAGCGCTCCTGGTTCCAGTAGAAGTTCGCCTGCTCGTGCATCTCCGAGCGGTTCTCGCGGGCGGGCACGGCGAGCGGCCGGACATGCACGCCGTAGGCCTTGGTGCCCTGCAGCAGGGCGACGTGGCGCAGCCCGGGCGAGGCGCGCTCGATCGGGCCGAGAAGATTGCGCAGCATGAGGTCGTTGGTGCGGATCTGCTCGTCTTCCTGCCAGCCCGCGACCAGACCCGGCCGCTCGTAGAGCGCGGCGTAGACCAGGTGCGTGACGCCGCCGAGCTCGGCGCCGAGCCTGCTGCAGGCCGCAGCGTCGGTGAGGTCGAGCGGATGCCATCGCGCGCCGAAAGTCTCGTCCGGCTGGCGACGTGAGACGGCGATCACCTCGCAGTCCTTCTGCGAGCCGAAGTGCTTCAGGGCGGCATAACCGACAAGACCGGTCGCGCCGGCGATCAGGACCCTTTTGGACGGCACGATTCGGTCATACCATGTCGGCTTGGCGAGGAGGACCGATGGAATTCGGCATGTTCCACGAGTTTCAGGCACTGCCCGGCGAGACCGCCGCGGAGTCCTTCGCCAATTCGCTGGCCCAGGTCGACGCGGCGGAGCGCTGGGGTCTCGACGCGATGTGGCTCGCCGAGCTGCACTTCGCGCCCGAGCGCTCGGTGCTGGCCTCGCCGATGATCCTGGCCGCGACCATCGCCCAGCGCACCGAGCGCATGAAGATCGGCACGGCCGTGCAGGTGCTGCCGCTCTGCCATCCGCTGCGGCTGGCCGAGGAGGTCGCCACCGTCGACCAGTTGAGCCGGGGCCGCCTGATCTTCGGCGTCGGCCGGTCGGGCTTCGCCCACACCTACAAGACCTACGGCGTCGACTACGGCGAGAGCCGCGAGCGTTTCTCCGAGACGCTGGTGATCCTGAAGCGCGCCTTCACCGAGGAGCGCTTTTCACACTCGGGCAAGTACTTCACCTACGAGAACGTCCGGCTGTCGCCCAAGTCCCTGCAGCAGCCGTGGCCCGAGATCCGCGTCGCCGCGGCAAGCCCCGACACCTACGTCGAGGTGGCGGAGCTCGGCCATCCGATCTTCGTCGCCGCGCGCACCGGCAACATCTCCGAGCTGGCGCCGCTGGTGAAGACCTATCGCGAGGCCTGGAAGAAGGCGGGCCATCCCGGCGAGGGCGAGGTCTATCTGCGCGTGCCGGTCTACGTTGCCGACAGCGACGAGAAGGCCCGCGAGGAGCCGCGCGAGAGCGTCATGCACCTGCTGCGCTACATCGGCGATCGACTGGCCGCTTCGGCCGGCGCCTCGGGCGCACGCGCCATCGAGAACCGCGCCGAACGTGGCGCCAAGATGCAGAACATCGACTACGAGGAGGTGCTGCGCGAACGCATGATCGTCGGCACGCCCGGCCGCGTCATCGACCGGCTCGAGCAACTGCGCGGCGAGCTCGGCCTCAACGGCATCCTGGCCGAGCTCAATCCCGGCAGCCTGATCCCGCATGCCCAAGTGCTCGAGGCGCTGCGGCTGCTCTGCCAGGAAGTCATGCCGCAGCTTCAAGTAGTCTTTGCCGGGAGCGCGCTCATGGTCTTCCGGACCGCGCGCGTCCCCGCGCGCTGAGCGCATTCACATGCGCGTATGAGCGCGCGGGACGCGCGCGGTCCGGAAGATGATGAGAAGACGCGCCACGGAGTGGCGCGCTCCCAGCAATGATTTACTCCACCTTCGCGCCCGACGCCTTGATGACCGGCGCCAGCCGCTTCTCGTTGTCGGCGCGATAGGCCGCCGTGTCGGCGGGGTTGAGCCAGCGCCGCTGGGCGCCCTGCTTGTCGAACGCCTCCTTGACGGCCGCGCTCTCCAGCGCCTGCTTGAGCAGGTCCGAGAGCCGCGCGACCATCGCCGGCGGCAGGCCGGCCGGGCCGCAGATGCCGCCCCACGAGGTGATCTCGAAGCCCGGCAGGAACTCGGCCATGGCCGGGATGTCGGGGGCCGCCGGATGGCGCTCCTTGGAGGTGACGGCGAACGCCTTCACCTTGCCGCCCTTCATCAGGCCGAGCGGGCCCGGGATGTTGTCGAACATCATGTCGACCTGGCCCGCCAGGATGTCCTGGTGGGCAGGGGCGCTGCCGCGATAGGGCACGTGCAGGATGTTGACGCCGGCCATGCTCTTGAACATCTCGCCGGTGATCTGCGGGCTGGTGCCCGCGCCGGACGAGGCGAAGGAGTACTTGCCCGGATTGGCTTTCAGGAGCGCGATCAGCTCCGGCACCGTGTTGGCCGGGAAGTCGATGCGCGTCATCAGCATGTTCGGCACTTCCCACAGGATGGCGATGCCGGTGAAGTCCTTGCCCGCGTCGAACGGCAGCTTGGTGTAGAGCGTCGGCGCGATGGCGTGGGCTGCGATGGTGTAGAGGCCGATCGTGTAGCCGTCAGGTGCCGAGCGCGCGATCGCCTCGGCACCGACCACGCCGCCCGAACCGCTCTTGTTGTCGATGATGAACTGCTGATTGGTGAGCTTCTCGAGTTCGTGGCAGACGATGCGCGAGAGCGTATCGGTCGGCCCGCCGGCAGGGAAAACCACGATGTACTTCACCGGCTTGTTCGGCCACTCGTCGGCTGCACGGGCGACGCCAGTGGCTATCATTGGGGCGATCATCGGTGCGGCCAACGCGCCGCCCGACAGGATGAGCGCACGACGGCGCGGCAGGAGCACTCTTTTCATTGCTGCAAAACCTCCACTGAACCTTTTCTTGGCGGCGGAGTTTATAGGACCGGTGTTCACGCGCATCAGCCCAATGCGGGCAAAAATGGGGCGTGATGCAACGTTTTCATCCCGAGCGAGTTGACGAGAAATGGAATCGAAGCTCGTCTGGCAGAACGCTGGTGAACGCACCTACGTGCTCGTCCTCGATGCCGGGGAGGAGGCCTTCGCCGCCATCACCGCCTTCGCCGCCGCCACCAAGCTCGACGCCGCGTCGCTGACCGCGATCGGCGCCTTCGAACGCGCGACCGTCGGCTGGTTCGACCTCGCCAAGAAGACCTACAAGCCGATCGAGATCGACAGCCAGTGCGAGGGGCTGAGCCTTCTGGGCGACATCGCCATGGGCGACGACGGCAAGCCCAGCCTGCACATGCACGCCGTGCTGGGCATGAGCGACGGCACGACACGTGGCGGCCATTTCCTGAGCGGCATCGTGCGGCCGACGCTCGAAGTCACCATCGTCGAGACGCCGGCCCGGCTCCGCCGGCGCAAGCGGCCCGAGCTCGGCCTGGCACTGATCGATTTGTCGCAACAGTAAAGGTCCCTCGCTGCGCTCGGGCGGGATGATGGGGTGGACGGCCCCCACCCGGCATCGGTGTGCCACACTGGTTCTGGGTAAACAGCAACCAGAGAAAGGGGACCGTCCATGGAAAAGGCTAGCATGATTGGGCTCGATATCGCCAAGAACGTGTTCGAAGTGCATGGCCGCAGCGCGGCGGGCCAGGTGGTGCTTCGCAAGAGCCTGAAGCGGGGGCAGGTGGAGAAGTTCTTCGCCAAGCTGGAGCCGACGGCGATTGGCGTGGAGGCGTGTGGCTCGGCGCACCACTGGGCGCGCGTGCTCGGCAAGCTGGGGCACGAGGTGCGGCTGATGCCGCCGGCCTACGTGAAGCCTTATGTGAAGCGCAACAAGAGCGATGCGATCGATGCGGCGGCGTGTTGCGAGGCGGTGGCTGATGCGGATATGCGGTTCGTGCCGGTCAAGACGGTCGAGCAGCAGGCGGCGTTGTCGCTGCACCGCAGCCGCGACCTGCTGGTCAGCCAGCGAACCCAGCTTGGCAACGCGCTGCGCTCTTTGCTGTCGGAGTTCGGCATCGTGGACGGCAAAGGCAAGGCCGGCTTGGCGCGCCTGGTCGACGAGCTGCGCGCCGGCACGCTCGCTCTGCCGGCCGACGCGGTGGCGGCGGCGATGGCGCTGGCCGATCAGCGCGCCGCCCTCGATGCGGCAGCCGATGCCCTGGAGCGGCGCATCACCGCGCAGGCCAAGGCCGACGAGAAGGCGGTCATGCTGAAGACCGCCCCCGGCGTCGGTCCGCTCACGGCCCATGCCACGCTGGCCACCCTGCCGGATCCCTCGCTCTTCAAGAGCGGCCGCGACTTTGCCGCCTGGCTTGGGCTGACACCGCGGCTCCACGGCACCGGCGGCAAGACGCGCACCGGACGCATCACCAAGCAAGGCAATCAACCGTTGCGGCGATTGCTCGTGCTCGGCGCCACCGCCTGGGTGAGCTACGCCAAGGCTCACCCCGAGAAAGCCTCGCCGTGGCTGCGCGGCATGCTCGCCCGCCGGCCCAGCAAGGTCGTGGCCGTCGCCCAGGCCGCCCGCACCGCTCGCATCCTGTGGGCCATGCTCACGCACAACCAACCCTATCGCGCGCCAGCCATCGGCTAAGCCTCCACCGCCCAACCCTTCGCAAGGAGCACAGCAGCAACTGATGGCGAAATCGGTAGGCATACCGGACCGGGGACACTCCGTGCTGTCATCGCGCGCAAAAGCGCGTCGGGATGATTGGAGAACCGGCCAAGTATACCATCGAGGCCAGCGGCACATGATCGGCCGCACAAACAGGCCGGACACATGACCGCTCCTACTTCTCGCCAAAAGATGTTGCAAAACCCCTTGCGAAACGGGGGCCGTCCACACATGACAGAAGGTGTCGATCACACGCCCGCTGTCATCCCGAGCGCAGCGAGGGACCTTTAAAGCCTCGACGAGGGCGTTTACCGTACCGGCTTCACCCGAGACCCGGAGCCGTCCTTGACCAATCGCGCGCATGTCCTGCTGTGGACCGACCAGACCGCCGCCTACCTCGATGCCATCAAGGCGGCAGGCCTTGCCGATCGCGTGGCGATCGAGACCTTGCCGCGCAAGGAAAAGCCCTCGGCCGAGCAGCTCGCGCGCACCGAGGCGTTGATGGCGGGCGGCGTTCCCGCCGGCCTGCTGCCCAGCATGCCCAAGCTGCGCTGGGCACAGGCCATGAGCGCGGGCGTCGAAGGCTGGCTGTCGCTGCCCGACCTGCCGACCGGGCTCACGCTCACCTGCGCGCGCGGCACGCACGCCGAATCGATGCCGGAGAACATCATCGGCGCGCTGTTCCATGTCGCCAAGCCGTACAGGACGGTCGCCGATCACCAGAAGCAGTCGAAGTGGGTGAACACCGTGGCGCAGCCGCTTACCGGCAAGACGCTCGGCATCCTGGGGCTGGGCGCCATCGGCCAGGAGGTGGCGCGCATCGCCGCCACGCTCGGCATGCGGGTGATCGGCACCAAGCGGCGCGCAGCGCCAATGCCGAACGTCGCCGAGGTGCTGCCGGCCTCGCGCACCGACGAGGTGCTGGCGCAATCCGACTTCCTGCTGCTGCTGCTGCCGGCGACGCCCGAGACCGACAACTTCATCAACGCGGCGCGGCTTGCCAAGATGAAGCCGTCGGCCTGGCTGCTGAATTTCGGCCGCGGCCACATCATCAAGGACGACGACCTGATCGCCGCAGCGAAGGAGAAGAAGATCGCCGGCGCCCTGCTCGACGTCTTCCGCCAGGAGCCGTTGCCCTCAGACCATCCGTTCTGGACAGCCGAGGGCATCATCGTGCTGCCGCATATCGGCGGCCCGCATCCCCAGCGCGACCGCTTCGTCGCCCGCCTGTTCGTCGACAATCTCGGCCGCTTCCTCGACGGCGCGCCCCTGAAGGAGGTCGTCGACCGCAGCGCCGGCTACTGACGCGCTTTCGATCGGATGGAACCGCTCGCGGTTCCATCCGATCGAAAGTCGCGCTATTCGCTGCGCTTGAACCAGAAGGTGTCGGGCTGGCGCGGCATGCCGATGCGTTCGTAGAAGCCCACTGAGTCGGGCATCGATGCCAGGACCAGGCTGACGCGCGGCCCGATCAGGCGGCGTGTCTCGTCGATCAGGCCCTTGCCGACGCCGAGGCCCTGGGCCGAAGAGGAAACCGCGAGCTCGGAGAGGTAGCAGCACCAGGAGAAGTCGGTGATGGAGCGCGCCACGCCAATCAGCGCGCGATCGGGACGGTCGAGGCGCGCCGTCACCACGAGGTCGGCCTGTTCGAGCATCTGCTGCATGCGCGGCCTATCGCCGGTCGGTCGCGTGGCGCCGAGGCCGGAGTCGAGCAGCACGCGGCAGAATTCGCCGACGTCGAGATCGGCTTCGGCGGCGTAGAGGACGGATGGCTTGGTCATGCTCCACCAAATTGCACGGCTGCTCGGAGCTCACCAGACCAGACATTCTACCGCGGCGCTGGCGGCAGGAGCTGCGCGGCAGTTGCGGACGCGCTGAAGCCCATCATCGATCAACGCGCGAAATCGGCGATCTGAGCCGCGAGTGCGCGGGCAAAAGCCGGCCTTGCTTCGCCGCGAGCCTGGTACTCGGCCAGATTGCCAAATTCGCTGACGAGGCTCGTATGCCGCACATTTCGGAGGACGCAGATCATCATGAGGTCTGCGAGCGTAAACCGGCCTTCGAGCCACTCCTGCCGGCCAAGCCACTGGGACACGCCCCGCAAGCGCGTACGCGCAAATTCTTCGGCATGAGGCCTGCCAAGCCGGGCCCACTGCTGACCCGATGCAAAGATGTCTATCGTGACGAGATTCATGAGCGCGGGTTCGACGCTGTTCAGAGCGGCGAACAGCCAGCTTACCGCGCGTGCCCGAGCGCCGCTCTCCCGCGGCAGCAGTCGTTCATCCTTCTCGCCGATATGGAGCAGTATCGCGCCGGTCTCGAAGAGGTCGAGCGTTCCGTCCCTGAACGAAGGTATTTGTCCGAACGGCTGCTCACGAAGATGGCCTGGCGGTCGTTCCGCGAAGGTGTCGAGCAACCGCGTCTTGTACGGCAGCCCGATCTCCTCGCATGCCCATCGAACACGGATATCTCGAACAAGACCGTGAGCGAACTCCGGAGCATTGTAAAAGGCGGTGAATTCCACGGTATCGCTTGTGCCTTGCATTGCTTGGCCCATCCTTAAGGGAGTTGAGTGGCAGCCGGCCGTTCCTTCTCATCGGCGCCGTCCTTGGTCGCCAGGATCGTCAACCAGCGTCCGTCCGAGTCTTCTTCGGAGCTCGACCAGATCTCCCGAAATCCGAGTGGTTCGAGCATTGCCACCAAGTCGGCCCGCTGCCACATGGCAATGTAGTAGTTGCCGCTGCTTTCACCCTTCTCGACGAGATCGCCGCTGCCCTCCCGAAGCGAGAACAGGAATGCGCCCCGATCGGCGATCGCGAGGGAAACCTTTGCCAGGACAGGCGGCAGTTCCGAACGGTAGATGTGCTGGAATACGTGGAGCGCGACGACCCCCGCATAGGGGCCACCCAGTTCGTCTTTCACAACATCGAGAACTTCGGCTTTGACGCCGCGGGCCTTCTGAAGCGCGACAAAGGCGGCGGCCGCGTCGGTGCGCCTTACCTTCAGACCCGCATGGTCGAGCCAATCGGCATCCCAGCCTGGCCCCGATCCGATTTCCAAGATCCAGCCTTGGTTCCTTGCGACGCGAAGGAAATTGCCGAGTGCTTGCCGCTCAACCCCGTTTGTTCCAGGTTCCGTTGCGCGAGCATAGTCTGCCGCGCAGCGCTCGTACGAGGCGACGGTGTAGCCGTTGGGCTCCGCGAGCGCTCCGCCGCTGCAGGCGCCGAGCGAATGGTTTTCGGCCCGTCTCATGGCTTCTGTCAGTCCTCCAGAGGGATCCAGATCTCGAGTCCGCCAAGCCCGGTATCGGGATCAAAATCGTCTCTGTGGAACTCCAGAACGGGGCCATCGGCCACCCTCCGTGCCAGCGCAGGCAACGCTTCATTCCAGATCTCCGAGTAGGTGTCGAAGATGGTGGAGACGTGGCCGTCGTGCACATAAACGGCATACGTCCGAGCTTCTACCTCGACATATGTCAGCCGGTCGGTCTTTTCACCAAAGGCCTCCACCTGAGCGGCGCAGACATACTTGAAGCAACCGTCATCGTCCGGAGGCTCGCACATCCCGATTGGCATTTGTTCGAGTTTTCTCGGAATGTCCTCGTGGAATGCCGACATGAAGCGCTGCCATTGGGCGGGTATCTGGATCGTCTCGTTGTATGAACACAGCATCGGCAAGCCCGCCAGCTTCAGCCGTCCAAGCGTTCTCAATTGTGGAACTGGTGAGCGAGCCGGCGCCCGACGCAGCCGCAGCGGCGGCGTCACTGCGAGGCCGTCGAGGTTGCGCCGATTGCGAACTTGTTCGGGCGTTTGACCAAAATGGTCGCGGAAAGCCCTGGTGAAAGCTTCGTGCGATCCGTAACCGAAATCGAGAGCCACGGAAAGGATATCGGGGGCACCGTCTGCCAGCTTGTATGCGGCCTCGGTGAGACGCCTTGCCTTGAGGTACTTCATCACTGGCCATCCGGTCGCCGTTCCAAATGCGTTGGCAAGATGGGACCGCGACACGCCGCAGGCGGCAGCGATCGAATTCAAGCTGATCGGCCGAGTCGAATTGCGCTCGACGATCCAAAGGGCCCGATCCACGATCGCCATGCCACCGCTCAATCAGATTTTCGAAGAGTACATACCGATCAACACGACGACGCTTGATCGAAAGTCCACGCCCGGCGAAAAAAGTCGTCCGGATCTTTGTCGATGTACGGGTATACGCAATTTCCGTCATCGCGAGCGAAGCCGAGGAGCTCGGCTCCGGTCGGGATGACGAAGTGTCTTTGGGTCAAGGCAACATCCGATTTCCAAGATCCAGCCTTGGTTCCTTGCGACACGAAGGAAATTGCCGAGTGCTTGCCGCTCAACCCCGTTTGTTCCAGGTTCCGTTGCGCGAGCATAGTCTGCCGCGCAGCGCTCGTACGACGCGACGGTGTAGCCGTTGGGCTCCGCGAGCGCTCCGCCGCTGCAGGCGCCGAGCGATTGGTTTTCGGCCCGTCTCATGGCTTCTGTCAGTCCTCCAGAGGGATCCAGATCGCGAGTCCGCCAAGCCCGGTATCGGGATCAAAATCGTCTCTGTGGAACTCCAGAACGGGGCCATCGGCCACCCTCCGTGCCAGCGCAGGCAACGCTTCATTCCAGATCTCCGAGTAAGTGTCGAAGATGGTGGAGACGTGGCCGTCGTGCACATAAACGGCATACGTCCGAGCTTCTACCTCGACATATGTCAGCCGGTCGGTCTTTTCACCAAAGGCCTCCACCTGAGCGGCGCAGACATACTTGAAGCAACCGTCATCGTCCGGAGGCTCGCACATCCCGATTGGCATTTGTTCGAGTTTTCTCGGAATGTCCTCGTGGAATGCCGACATGAAGCGCTGCCATTGGGCGGGTATCTGGATCGTCTCGTTGTATGAACACAGCATCGGCAAGCCCGCCAGCTTCAGCCGTCCAAGCGTTCTCAATTGTGGAACTGGTGAGCGAGCCGGCGCCCGACGCAGCCGCAGCGGCGGCGTCACTGCGATGCCGTCGAGGTTGCGCCGATTGCGAACTTGTTCGGGCGTTTGACCAAAATGGTCGCGGAAAGCCCTGGTGAAAGCTTCGTGCGATCCGTAACCGAAATCGAGAGCCACGGAAAGGATATCGGGGGCACCGTCTGCCAGCTTGTATGCGGCCTCGGTGAGACGCCTTGCCTTGAGGTACTTCATCACTGGCCATCCGGTCGCCGTTCCAAATGCGTTGGCAAGATGGGACCGCGACACGCCGCAGGCGGCAGCGATCGAATTCAAGCTAATCGGCCGAGTCGAATTGCGCTCGACGATCCAAAGGGCCCGATCCACGATCGCCATGCCACCGCTCAATCAGATTTTCGAAGAGTACATACCGATCAACACGACCGATCGCTTGATCGAAAGTCCACGCCCGGCGAAAAAAGTCGTCCGGATCTTTGCCGATGTACGGGTATACCCAATTTCCGTCATCGCGAGCGAAGCCGAGGGGCTCGGCTCCGGTCGGGATGA
Organism: uncultured Alphaproteobacteria bacterium; assembly: GCA_963809025.1. Classification (GTDB taxonomy): domain Bacteria; phylum Pseudomonadota; class Alphaproteobacteria; order Reyranellales; family Reyranellaceae; genus Reyranella. Next base: position 10,574 of record CAWEIE010000052.1, read on the forward strand.
CGAAGTGTCTTTGGGTCAAGGCAACTGACGGAAGGTCACATGGCACAGTCTCTCAAGGGCAAAGTCGCTCTGGTCGCCGGCGCCACGCGCGGAGCCGGACGCGGCATCGCCGTACAATTAGGTGCGGCCGGCGCCACCGTCTACTGCACCGGCCGCTCGGGCGAGGGCCGGCGCTCGGAGATGAACCGGCCGGAAACCATCGAGGAAACGGCGGCGCTGGTCGATCAGGGGGGCGGTCGCGGCATTGCGGCGCGGGTCGATCATCTCGCGCCGGCGGACGTGCGCGCGCTGATCGAACGCATCGAGCGCGAGCAGGGCCGGCTCGACATTCTGGTCAACGACATCTTCGGCCTCACCAGGATGGAATGGAGCAAGACGGTGTGGGAGTCGGACCTGGAGGAGGGGCTTCGCCTGTTCCATCGCGCGGCCGACACGCACGTCATCACCAGCCACTTCGCGCTGCCGCTGATGCTCCGCCAGCCGGGCGGGCTTGTGGTCGAGATCAACGACGGCACGCGCGAATACAACGCCGAGCACTACCGCGTCTCGTTCTTCTACGACCTGTGCAAGGGCACGATCGACCGCGTGGCGTTCGCGCTGGCGCATGAGCTCAAGGGGCGCGGCACGACGGTGGTGTCGCTGACGCCGGGCTGGCTGCGTTCGGAGGCCATGCTCGACGCCTACCAGGTGAGCGAAGCCAACTGGCGCGAGGCCACCGAGCGCCAGCCGCACTTCGCCATCACCGAGACACCGCATTTCGTCGGCCGCGCCGTGGCAGCACTTGCCCAGGATCCCGAGCGAGCGCGCTGGCACGGCCAGTCACTGTCGAGCGGCGGGCTGGCCAAGATCTACGGCTTCACCGACCTCGACGGCAGCCGACCGGACGCCTGGCGCTACCTGGTCGAAGTCCAGGACGCCGGCAAGCCCGCCAACGTCACGGGCTATCGGTGACTTATTGCCGGAGCGCGGACCTCCAGGTCCGCTCATGCTCTTCCGGACCGCGCGCGTCCCGCGCGCTCATGAGTCATGAGCGCGCAGGATGCGCGCGGTCCGGAAGACGAAGACATGAGCGGACCTGGAGGTCCGCGCTCCGGCAAGACGGAGCCGGCGCGGTCGGCTAAAATCACCAGTCGTGCTGATCATCATCTCCACCGTCTTCGGCCTGATCGGTGCCAGCCTGGGCTGGTGGAAGGACACGCGGGCGCTCTATCGGCGGCCGGGCTCGAAATGGACGACCGATCTCGTCCCCAAGGAGAAGATCCGCTCGTCGATACTGTCGCGCCGCCGCCGCAAGCGGCTGATGACGACGGTCGAGTTCGGCGTCTACGGCGCCGCCCTCTTCTGGAGCCTGCAGCGCTTCGTGAAGTGAGACGATGAATGGTGACGGGAGGCCCGAGCCGCCGCCCCGCTGCCTGCAGCCTCACGTCGTCCCGAGGAACGCCTTCACGGCCGCGACCGCCTCGGCCAGCCCGACGCGATCGACGGCGACGCCCGGCGGGAAGGCGCCCAGGAGCCGGCTGGGCAAACGGGAATCCAGCATGACGAACACGCCGCGATCGTCGGCGCGGCGGATCAGGCGGCCGTAGGCCTGCTTGAGCCGCAACCGCGCCAGCATGTCGTCATAGGCGTTGGCGCCGGCACCCGCTTCCTTCCAGGAGGCCTTGCGGGCGCGGTGCAGGATGTCGGGCCGCGGCCAGGGCACGCGGTCGAACACGATCAGGCGCAGCGAGCGGCCCGGCACGTCGACGCCGTCGCGCACCGCATCGGTGCCCAAGAGGCAGGAGTGCTCCTCGGCGCGGAAGATGTCGACCAGCGTGGCGGCATCCATGCCGCCGACATGCTGGGCGTAGAGCGGCAAGCCCGCTTCCTCGAGCGCCGGTGCGATGCGCTGGTGCACCGCGCGCAGGCGGCCGATGGCGGTGAACAGCCCGAGCGCGCCGCCGTCTGCTGCCAGGAACAGCTCGCGATAGGCCGCGGCGACCTGGTCGGCATCGTCGCGCTTGACGTCGCGCACGATCAGCACGCGGGTGGCCTCGGCGTAGTCGAACGGCGAGGCCATGGCGGCGCGTATCGCCGGCGCCTGCAGATGGCGCGTGCCGGTGCGCGCCTCGGCCACCATCCAGTCGGCCAGCGACTCGGCCAGCTCGTCGTTGGCGGCGACCGGCACGCCCAGCGAATCGCGCAAGGTCGCCGAGGTGATGACCGCGCCGTGCGACGGCACGATCACCGAGTTCACGAACGGCTCGGTGGGATCGAGATAGTGGCGGTACATGCCGACATCGATCTCGCGGTTCTGAATCTTCTCGACGGCGAACCAGTCGACGAAGGCGGGATTGGGCTCGTTGTGCAGGCCGCGCAGCATGGCGCGCCACGCCTCGAGCGTCAGCTCGCAGCGGTTGGCGAGCGAGCGGGCCACGCCCTCGATGCGCCCCCGCTGGCCCGAGTCGAGCTTGTCGGCCTCGCTCTCGAGCTTGGCTCGCAGCGCCTGGCGCAGCCGGCGCACCGGCGCCAGCATCTGCTCCAGCGCCTGGCCCAGCCGGTCCGCCGCCTCGAGCAGGCCGGGATTGAGCGGGCGCACGTCGCATTCCTGGCCGAAGCCCTGGTCCTCGCCCGAGGCGCGGGCGCGCACTTGCTGGCGCACCAGGGCCAAGAACTCCTCGGCCGGACCGAGGACGGTGCCGTCGACGAGCCGCGTCTGCCAGTTGGACGAGGGCAGTTGCTGGGCGAGGTCGAGCAGGCGGCGCAGCGCCTTATGCGCTTCGAGGTCGTCGCCTAAAAGGTCGCTGAGGCGCCGTTCCAGGCCGCGCGCCCGGCTGCCGCGTCGGCCCTCGGCGCCCAGAAGCCAGCGCCTGAGGTCGGAGGCTTCGATGCCGCTCAAATGCGCGGCGAAGGCGCCGTCGGCGGCGTCGAACAGGTGATGGCCCTCGTCGAACACGTAGCGCAACGGCCGCGTGGCGTCGTCGAGGCCGCCCATTGCCGCCTGGACCATGACCAGCGCGTGGTTGGCGATCACGATGTCGGCCTGGCGGGCGCGGCGGATGGTGCGTTCGACGAAGCACTTCCGGTAGTGCTCGCACGCCGAGTAGATGCATTCGCCGCGCCGGTCGGCGAGCCGCGTGATGCGGCCGCGGCCCAAAAGGTCGAGCAGCCAGGCCGGCAGGTCGCCGCCCACCATGTCGCCGTCGCGGCTGTTGAGCGCCCAGCGCGACAGCAGGCCGAGCCCCACGGCGTTCTCGGGCGCGAGGCCGGTGCGCATCACCGCCTCCTGGAAGTTCAGCAGGCAGAGATAGTTCTCGCGGCCCTTGCGGATCACGACCTTGCGCCGCTTCTCGGCCGAATCGCGGTGCAGGCGGTCGAGCTCGTTGTCGATCTGGCGCTGCAGGTTGCGGGTGTAGGTGGCGATCCAGACCGGCGCGCCGTTCTTCTCGGCCCATAGGCTGGCCGGCGCGACATAGCCCAGGGTCTTGCCGACGCCGGTGCCGGCCTCGACCAGCACGACGTTGGGCTGATCCTCGCGCTCGCGCGGCGCGAAGGCCTGGGCGGCGGCCGAGGCGTAGTCGCTCTGCGTCGGCCGCGCCTCGGCGATGTTGGCGCCGGCCGCCACCATTTGGGCCAGCCGGAGCCGTGCCTCGCGCGGCTCGACCGGATGGCTGGAGGGCGGCGGCGCGGGCGGCGGTTCCTCCCACTGCGGCAGGCTCTTCCAGATATCGAGGCCGGCACCCGGCCGGAGCTTCTTGCCGGCCGGGTCGACGCCCAGGGCGGCCAGCACGGCGTCGCCCCACGGCCATTGCCCGCGCGCCATGGCGAGCGCGGTTTCGGCGAGCTCGCGCGAGGCCAGCGCCGCCATGTCCTCGAGCTCGTCGAGCAGCACGGTCGCCACCTGGGGCAAGGCGGCGACTTCTTCCTCGGGCGTTGCCGGCACCGCCAGATCGAGCGCCTCGCAGAGGCCGCGCGGCGTGGGCAGGCAGAACTTCGCCGGCCGCACGAAGGCGAAGAGCTCCAGAAGATCGAGCGCCGGCAGGTCGTCCAGGCCAAGCCGCGCCGCCACCGCCGGCGCGTGGCAGACGAGCGGCGGGCTGGCCGCGGCGCGCATCGCGGCGTCGGCCGCCCTGAGGCGCTCGATTCGTCCCGTCGGGCGCACGCCACAGCGCGCCGCGCGCGGTCGCGACCAGGGCCGGCAAGGTGGGCGGGATCGACACCATCAACAGCCGGATAGCATACAATGTCGGTCAAATGGCGTTCGGTCGTCGTCTCCTCCTGTCGACGCTGCTGGCCGGCACGGCGCTGCCGGCGCGGGCCGCCGAGCCCGACGTCGTCGTCGTCGGGGCCGGCGTCGCGGGCCTCGCCGCCGCCAGGAGCCTGATGGCGGCGAACAGGAGCGTGCTTTTGGTCGAGGCGCGCGAGCGCATCGGCGGCCGTGCCGTCACGGACAGCACCACCTTCGGTTTTCCCTTCGATCTGGGCGCCCAATGGATCGAGGCCGGCCGCAGCAATCCCGCCATGGCGATCCTGAAGGAGATGAACGCGCGGCCGGTGCCCGACCGCCTGGAGCAGGCGATCTATATCGGCGGCACCGAGGCGCCCAAGGAGGAATACGCACGCTTCGAGAAGATCGCCATCGATGCCTCGCGCACGCTGGTCGAGGCCCTGAGGAAGGGCACCGATGTGCCGGTCGGCCGTGTGCTGGTGGCGAAGGATCCGCTGGAGCGGCTGGCCTACGCCATGGTCGGGTCGCTGGAATCGGGTGTCGAGCTCGGCGAGCTGTCGGCGCGCGATTTCCTGCGCCAGCCCGAGACCGAGCCGCAGTATTCGGTGGCCGAGGGCTTGGGCGCCCTGGTCGCGCGCTGGGGCGCCAAGGTGCCGGTGAAGCTCGGCACGCGGGTGGTGCGCGTCGATTCGACGGGCCCACAGGTCCTGATCGTCACCACCAACGGCCAGTTGACCGCCAGGGCCGTCATCGTGACGGTGCCGACCGGCGTGCTGGCCACCGGCCTGTTCGGCTTCGCCCCACAGCTCAGCGCGGCCCGGCGCGAGGCCATCGCCCAGCTGCCGATGGCGCTCTACAACAAGATCGCGCTGTCGTTCGGCCGCAAGGTGATCGACGCGCCGGCCGGCCGCAGCATCATCGGCCTCAACCGCAAGCAGGAGGCGTTCGACGCCATCGTGCGGCCCCACAACCGCGACGCCGCGATCGTGTTCGTGGGCGGCGCGCAGGCGCGGCAGCTCGAGGAGGAAGGCACGGGAGCCGCGCTCGGCTTTGCCCTGTCCGCCCTGGCCGAGATCTACGGCAACGAATTGCGCGGCCTGATGGCGCGTTCCTCGGTCACGCGCTGGGGCAAGGATCCGTTCGCCCGCGGCTCGTGGTCGATGGCCACGCCGGGCAACGCCGACAAGCGGCTGGTGCTGGCCCAGCCGCACCACGATCGCGTGTTCTTCGCCGGCGAGGCGACCGATCCGGTGTGGGCGACGCGCGTCGGCGGCGCCTATGCCTCGGGCGTGCGCGCGGCGCGCGAGGCGCTGGCGGTGCTGGGCAAGAAATAGCTCGGATTCTTCCGGACCGCGCGCATCCTGCGCGCTTACGCGCATTCACATGCGCGCTTGTTCATGAGCGCGCAAGAGCGCGCGGTCCGGAAGACCATGATCTTGGCAAAGGTGCACCGGAAGTGAGACACCGTGCTGGAACTGGAGCATTTCCTATGCCTTCTTCGAGCTCTCGACTGAACATCGTCCTCGATCGCGAACTGCAGAGGGATCTGCAGCTTGCCGCCAAGAAACGCGGGAAGTCCCTGGCTGCCGCGGCCGCGGAGCTGATCCGCGATGCGCTCGAACGTGATGAAGATCTGTTCCTTGCTCGCCTGTCCGAGCGTCGCGAAAAGACGAGCAAGCGCCGCTATTCAGAGAAAGCAGGCTTGGAAAGGCAAGCTTGGGTTACGGCCTTCTCGATCAGGTATCTCGAAGGCATCGTGACCGTGTCGTGTATCTTGTCGACCGGCCTTGGCGCGTCGTCACAATCACCGCGATCAGACATCGAAAAGACGTCTACGAAAGCTGACGGCGTCGCTGGAACTCTGCCGCAATCGAAAGCAGCGCCGCCAGGACGAGACCCGTAGCTGCAAGCAGCGAAGGCCAGACGAGGCTGCCGGTGGCGTCGTAGGCGAGGCCGGCGAACGCGGGGCCGATGATCTGGCCAAGGCTGAACGCTGCCGTCATGAGCGCAATGCGTCCGCGCGGATCGCCCTCGCCCGCCTCGCGCGCGCCGATCAGGCCGAGCGCCGTCAGGCCCATGAAGGTGCCGCCGAGGAAGAGGGCTGCGATCACCACGCCCAAGGTCTCGAGCCACAGCACGCTCGCGACCACGCCGGCCGCCTCGACCAGGCTTGCCACGGCAAAGGCCGGCAGGATGCCGATGCGCCGCCCGAGCGCGCCCCACAGCACGACCGAGGGTGCTGCGCCCACGCCGACCAGGACCCAGGCATAAGGCTCGAGATGGCGGATGGCGGGCGAGCCGCGCACGATGTCGATCAGGAACGTCGCGGTGATGATGTAGCCGATGCCGAACAGGAAATAGGCGATGGCGAGCATGATGAAAGCCGCCGAGAGCTTCGTGCGCCGCGCGCGACCGGCGGTCGGCGAGGAAGCGGTATCGGCCGGCACGATCATCGCGACGGCGACCGCTGCGAGCACGGCGAGGCCCGCGCTCGCAAGCCACATGCTGCGCCAGTCGCTGAGCGTTGCCACCAGGGCCGCCGACACGGCGATGCCGATGCCGACGCCCGAGAAGTGCAGCGCCGACAAGCCGCTGCGTCCCGTGGCGGCCAGCCGGTCGAGCACCAGGGCGGAGCTGAAGATCAGGCAGAAGGCGCTGGCGATGCCGGCGCCGAGCCGCAGCACGAGGAAGAACGCCAGCGATGTCGCGACGGCCATCGCCACCAGGCAGACCGCATTCAGGGCGAGGCCCGCCAGCAGCCAGGCGCGCCGCGAGCCGGGCAGGCGCACCGCCGCCAGCAGGGCGCCGGCGAGGTAACCCACGAAGTTGGCCGAGGCGATCAGGCCCGCCTCGGCCTTGCTGAGCGCCAGCGCCTCGACCATGGGCGGCAGGATGGGGGTGTAGACGAAGCGGCCGATTCCGATGCCGGCGGCCATCGCCAAAAGGCCGCCGAAGGCCAATGTGAGAGGGCTTTTGTTCATTGTCGGCACGGCACGGAGTATACCCCGAGCGAAGTCGAGGGGGGCCTCTGCCTGCATTGACGCAAATGGTCGCCGCACCTAGTTTGGCCCGATCCATGTCCCAGATCGATCGTTCCCTCGCCGAGGCCGCGCGCGCGTGGCCATTCGAAGAAGCCCGCAAGCTGGTCGCCCGCATCGGCGGCAAAGCGCCGGCCAAGGGATACGTGCTGTTCGAGACCGGCTACGGCCCGTCGGGCCTGCCGCATATCGGCACCTTCGGCGAGGTCGTGCGCACGACCATGGTGCGCCAGGCCTTCACGCGCCTCTCCGACGTGCCGACGCGGCTGTTCTGCTTCTCCGACGACATGGACGGGTTGCGCAAGGTGCCCGACAACGTGCCCAACAAGGAGATGCTGGCGGCCAACCTCGGCAAGCCGCTCACGTCGGTGCCCGATCCCTTCAGCAACGAGCATCCGAGCTTCGGGGCGGCCAACAACGCGCGCCTGCGCGCCTTCCTCGAACTCGTTCGGCTTCGAGTACGAGTTCCAGTCGGCGACCGATTGGTACAAGTCGGGCCGCTTCGACAAGATGCTGCTGGCCATGCTGCAGCACTACGACGAAGTGCAGGCCATCATGCTGCCGACCCTGGGCGAGGAACGGCGCGCGACCTACTCGATCTTCCTGCCGATCTCGCCCAAGACCGGCCGCGTGCTGCAGGTGCCGGTGATCAAGACCGACGCCCAGGCCGGCACCATCGTCTATCGCGACGAGGACGGCACCTTGGTCGAGACGCCGGTGACCGGCGGCAACGTCAAGCTGCAGTGGAAGGCCGACTGGGCCGGCCGCTGGTTCGCGCTCGACGTCGACTACGAGATGTACGGCAAGGATCTCATCCCGTCGGCCGAGCTTTCCGCCAAGATCGTGCGCATCCTGGGCGGCACGCCGCCGGAAGGCTTCAACTTCGAGCTCTTCCTCGACGAGGAAGGCAGGAAGATCTCCAAGTCCAAGGGCAACGGGCTCTCGGTCGAGGAATGGCTGCGCTATGCGCCGCCCGAATCGCTGGCGCTCTACATGCAGCAGCAGCCGCGGCGCGCCAAGCGGCTCTACTTCGACGTCATCCCGCGCGCCGTCGACGACTATCTCGCCGCCATCGAGAAGCTGCCGGCCGAGGAGCCGGCCAAGGCGCTGGAGAACGCGGCTTGGCACATCCATGACGGCAAGGCGCCGGCCAACAGCGCGGCCGGCGTCAATTTCGGCATGCTGCTCAACCTCGCCAGCGTGGCGCATACCGACAGCAAGGACGTGCTGTGGCAGTACCTGCGCCGCTACGTGCCGGGCGCCACGCCGGAGAACGCGCCCTACCTCGACCGCCTGCTGACGGGCGCGGTGGCCTACTACCAGGACTTCGTGAAGGCCTCGAAGAAGTTCCGCCTGCCCGCGGGCAAGGAGCGCGAGGCGCTGCAGGATCTCGCCGACACGCTCGGCAAGCTGCCGGAGGATTCGACGGCCGAGTTCATCCAGAACGAGGTCTACGAAGCGGGCAAGCGCCACTTCGCCCAGGCCGAGCTGCGCCAGTGGTTCAAGACGCTCTACGAGGTGCTGCTGGGCAGCGAGCAGGGGCCGCGCATGGGCGCCTTCATCAAGCTCTACGGCCGCGACAACGTCGTGAAGCTGATCGAGCGGGCGCTGGCCGGCGAGGATCTGAGCCGGGCTGCCTGACATGGCGCCCGCCGCAGACGACGTCGCGTTCTGCGGTGACGACGAGCTGGACTACCTCGCCAGCCGAACGAAATTCGAGCAAGGGCAAGGGCTCCTGCTCGACGAAGCGTACCGCCTTGCCCATCTGCCCTTGGTCGCGCCCGATCATCGACGCGTCATCGCGCGTCGTGATGGCCAACCTTACGACATGGGCCGGCATGGGCGCGTCTTCTCGCTGGTTTTGCCGATTGCCGATGCGTTGCTGAGGCGCTCGGCGGCCTATCGGACGCTCGAAGCCGAGCTCGAGGCATCGCCGATCGCATCCAAGATCGCCTGGAACATCGTCGAGCGTCGTCGCCACAAGCTGCACGCCACCATTTGCGGCTCTCTGGCAATCGGCGAGTCGCCGCCGGTGCTCGAGGCCGTCCAGCGCGACGCCCTGAAACGCATCGGGCCAATCGCCGTCGAGCTGCGGGGCTTGTTTTCAGGGAACGTCAACCACGGCCGGCTTTATTTGCGGGCCTATCCCGAGAAGCGCGATGGGCTCAACGTGTTCCATCGCATTCAGCAAGTGTTGGGTCGCCGCGTGACCAATCTCTACGTCGTGGGCATTTACAATCTTGTCGATGGCCTCGACGCGTCGGAGTGTTCGATCCTGTCCGATTTCCTCGCTCGCTGGTGGGAGAGGTCTATCCTGAGGTTTCAAGCGGAGGCACTATGGCTGCTGGGGGCCACCGATGACTTGGTGCTCGATTCCGAGACAGTGGAGATAGTGCCGCTCATTTGACCATTCGCGAGGGAGACCGGTGGACCAAGTCGTCTTCGACTATCTCGATCCCAAGGTCCCGGCGGGACTGCGCCTCGTCGACGTGCCGCTGGTGCGCGCCACCGAGCAGTCGATCGCGGGCTATGGCGAGATCGCCCACGCCCGCGACCATCGCATCGAGATCGTGCCGTGGCCGCTTGCCGGCTGGCGCAAGCTCGATGCCGGCACCGGCGACGAAGGCGGCACGACCGAGGGCATCTTCGCCTGCGAATGGCGCGGCAACGAGCTTTTGGGACGCAACGAGGCGGTCGGCGGCCACTATGTCATCGGCTTTCGCGAGCGGCCCGAGCAGGCGGCGACCGGCGTCGCGCTCGCCGGCGATCGCGTGCTGCTGTGGCATTGCAACTACCACCCCGACGGCGGCCAGCTCTTCTTCCCAATCGATGGCCAACCGTTCGTCGTGCCCGTCGCCAAGCCGGGTGATGATCTTAGGGCCGAGGACTTCATCGCGCTGTGGTCCGACGGCAGCTTCGGCATCTACATCCATCCCGGCATCTGGCACGAAGGCGTCTTTCCCGTGAGCCCGACCGGCCGCTTCTTCGACAAGCAGGGCAGGGTGCATGCACGGGTGAGCTGCGATCTCGCGGGCGAGCTCGGCGTGCTGCTCAACGTGCCCCTGCCGCGGGCGCTTTAGACCCAAATGTCGTTCTCCCGACCGAGCTCCAGCTTGCGCGGATGCAGGATGCAGCCCCGCTGACACGCGACTCGTCGATGCTCGATGCGGAGAAGCGGATCGAGGTCACGCGGTCGATGGCGGCAGAGTAGCCGCCGATCAGCTGAAAGGGTGGTCCGGCGTCGGCTTCAGGCGCATGACCATGTCGTTGTGGTCGAAGTCCGATCCCTGATTGTAGGCGAGATCCTCGAAGCAAAACGCTATTCGTGGCTGGCGCAGGCCAACGCGGCAAATGCCATCATCGATCGCCTCGTCGGCACCAAGACGGTCACGCACTGTTCCGTCGGCGTCGCGGCGCAGGTCAATGGACCCTATGTCGACCTGCCAGGGAACGTCTTCGGGACATCGAGCCTGACCAATGACGTCAACCGATCGACAACGTCATTCTTCACCGGCGGCGGGATGTTGAGTGCGCTGGAATGGGGCACGCTGACGCAGAATCTGGCCAGGCTTGACGTCGGCGCGGTCTCGACGATCAAGCTCCTCGACATTGCGAACGGTCAGCACGACCCCATCTACGACGCCACATCGACAAATTGGAGCGCCGTGCAGGGGCAACTCGTCGGCTATGGAGCTGGCGACCTTGCCCAGATACAGAATTACATCAACGCAGATTATCGCCTCGTCCTGCCCAAGCATGGCAATTTGACGGAAGGTGATTGGTCCGGCGCCGGTTACATCGGCATCGGTCCGGCCGGCGCCGGCTTGCGCCAGATCACGTACAAGATTTCTTCCAACCTCAAGGGCGGTTATTCGACTTATCCCGTACCGCCCGGCTGGACAGCCGAGGAGGTCGAGTTCATCGGGCCGCCGATCATGCCTTACCCATATTACGTGAGCTATGATCCCATCGACCTCTCGTCGGGCTCCTTTCTCTACGACCAAAGCGATCTCGCAGTGGGCTCTACCGGGTTTCCGCTCGGGCTTGCATTCAGTCGCTCTTACAACTCGAACAACCTCTATGTGAAGGGTCCTTTGGGCCCTGGCTGGACGCACGGCTTTTCCATTACTGCCGTCGCGAACAGTGATGGTCTGAAGGGCCTGGGCCAGGATTCTCCGATCGACGGCGCCGCGGCCATCGCTGCCTTTCATGTCATCCAGGATCTCTTCAGCGACGCCGCCAAGCCGTTCGACAAGGTCCTTGTCGCCTCGCTTGTGCAGAGGTGGATGATGGACCGGTTGATCACCAATACGGTCAACATCACTACGGGCTCTCAGGGCGAGCAATTCATGTTGCTGGCCGACGGAAGCTATAATCCGCAACTTGGGTCGTCAAATCGGCTAACTTTGAGCAGCGGCCTCTATTCCTTGCAGTACAAGGACGGCACGACTCTCCAATTCAACAGCGATGGCAACATAACGTCTTGGACAATGCCGACCGGCGTTAGCGTTTCGTTTACCTACGATGCCTCGTCTCCGGCATTGCTGACGTCCGTATCCAATAGCGTCGGGCGCAATCTCACTCTCAGCTACAATGGCGACAAGCAGCTGACTTCCGTCGCTGACAATGCCTGGCCGCCACGCCAAGTCGCCTATGCCTATGACGGTACTGGCAATCTGACCTCGTCGACCGACCCTCTCGGCAATACGACGACCTTTGCATATACACCCGCCGGTGGCGGCTATCCGAAGGGCCTGCTCAATCAGATCTTCTATCCGTCCAATCCGTCTCCCTTTGTCACCAACAGCTATGACAGCCTGGGCCGGGTTGCTCTTCAGACCAATGCCAACGGGGCGACTTGGACCTATTTCTTCGCCGGCTATCGCAGCGAGGAGGATGATCCCCACGGCACGCAGCACGTCCTTTACTACAACCCGCGTGGCAAGCCCCTGTTTGACATCAGGGACTATGCCGGTCTCGGCCGCCTGACCAAGACCGCTTATGACGGACTCGACCGGCTGAGCTCGCAGACCCTACCCGAGGGGGGCATCACGTCCTACACCTACGATGCGACGCTGAACCCGTGGGCCAACAACGTTGCCTCGGTGATCCGCTACGCCAAGTCGGGGTCGCCGCTGTCGCCCACGACGACTTCGTATCTTTACAATCCGACCTTCAACAAGCCGACCCGGGTCACCGATGCGCTCGGTCGGGTTTCACAGATCGACTACGATCCGTGGACGGGCAATGCCCTGGCGGTGACAGCCGACGTCGGTGCGGCGCCGCATCTCAATGCACGGACGCAGCTCACCTACAACGCGGTTGGCCTCGTCACGTCGGCCACCGATCCGATGGGCACCGTCTCACGCTTCGACTATGACGAGTTCGCCAACCGCATCTCGTCGATCGCCGATGCCGGCACCGGCCGGCTGAACCAGACAACGACCTGGGCCTACAACGCCCTGGGCGACATCGTCTCGGTCACCGATCCCAGGGGCAATGTCGCCACCCGGACCTACGATGCCGCCCGCCGGCTGCTGACGAGCGCCGCGCCGCCGGCGGCGACAGGCCAGGCGAGCGTCGTGAGCGCCAACACCTACGACGCCGACGGGCGACTGCTGCAGGTCCAGCAGAGCGCTGGCCGGCAGCGTGCTGCGCACCACCAGCTCGACCTATACGCCGAGCGGCAAGGTCGCCACCGCCACCGACCCCGCCGGCAACGTCACCCGCTTCGCCTACGACCTCCTGGACCGGCAGACCACCGTGACCGACGCCATGGGCCGCGTCGCGCAGTTGACCTACGACGCGCTCGGCAGGCCCTGGCGCACCTACAACACTGCCATCCAGGCCGGGCCGCTGGTGCAGCGGACCTACACCGCGGACGGCCAGCTCGCGGCCCTGGCCGACGCCAACGGCAACACCACCTCTTTCGCCTACGACGGCTTCGATCGTCTGGCGACGACGACCTATCCGCTGGGCAGCACCGAGACCTTCACCTACGACGCCCTCGACAATGTGCAGAGCCGCAAGACCCGCGCCGGCGCCACCATCGCCTTCGGCTACGACACGCTGAACCGGCTGATCAGCAAGACGCCACCGTCCGGGCCGGCGGTGACCTACAGCTACGATCTCAACAGCCGGCCGACCGGTGTGGCCGACAACAGCGCGGCGATCGTGGCAGCGGTGCCGCCGGGCAGCAGCACGGTCACCTACGGCATGACCTACGCCTACGATGCCCTGAACCGGCTGACTGGAACGGCCTGGGATCCCGCCCCCGCGGCGACGGCGCCGACCGCAGGGCCCCTGGTCACGTTCGGCCACACCTACAACAAGGTGAACCAGCGCACAGGCCAGACGGTCGACGACAACACCTGGCTCTCCTATCCGGCGGCGAGCCCCGCCACGACCGCCTACACCGCTAACAGCCTCAATCAGTACACCGCCGTCGGTGCCACGACGCCGACCTACGACGGCAACGGCAACCTTATCTCCGACGGCACCTACGCGCTGGGCTACGACCTCGAAAACCGCCTGACGTCCGCCAGTGGCGCGGGCAACACCGCCGCCTACGCCTTCGACGCCCAAGGAAGGCGCAAGTCACGCACCGTCAACGGCACGACCACGATCTCCGTCACCGACGCCGACAACCGCGAGGTGCTGGAGTACGACGGCAGCAGCGGTGCGATTCTGCGCTGGTACGCCTATGGGCTCGGGCCCAATGCCGCGCTGAACCAGATAAACGTTGCCGGCCGGCACACGCGCCACGCTGTTGCCGGACATGCTGGGCTCGATCATTGCGTCGTTCAACTCGAGCTCGGGCGCGCTCATCAAGTTCGGCTATCAGCCTTATGGCACAAGCGCCGCCGCTGCCACGCCCTTCGGCTACACCGGCCAGCGCTTCGATCAGGAGAGCGGCCTTTACTACTATCGGGCACGGCACTATTCGCACGAAGTGGGGTCAGGTTCACGCAAGCGGATCCGATCGGCTACACTGGTGGATCAGGTCTCTATGCCTATGCTCGGCAACGACCCTCTCAACGCAAACGATCCAACCGGGTTGGCAACCGACTATTATGGTGGCAGTACTGGAGGCGGTTGGGGCGGCAGCTGGGATTGGGGAGGTGGATCGGGTTCGACTTCGTCTCCGACGTTTGCGCCTTACGGCGCCTACAGCTTCATTTGCGGGTCCAAGCTCCAATTATTCCAGTTGGCAGCCCAGGTCCGGTACTGCTCTTCCTTCGCCGCCGGGAGCAGGTGGTGCGAATTACACCTGTTGCAAACTCCTGAACCCCAGATCTGTGCGCAAGCCGTACCTAATATTGAATCCGTATGGCATCGAGCTTCGCCCCGGACCAACTGGATCGGCACCGGGTACCGCAATAATCGCTCAGACATCCTCACGCCCCGGTGGTCAACCCATCGGCATTGTAAATTCAGGCGCTACGCCCGAAATTAGAAGCAGGTAACAGCAGACTCAAGACAAATTTGCGAAGGTGCAAACTGATCTAGGTTGGAGGTACGCGTCCTGCAGTTAATGCCTATGTAGGTCCTACTGCTCAGCTGGCTAGAATGGCAATTGAGTATCACGACGAAGATTGCATGGAAGTGCGATTCCTTTTGCCGGCGGACTGGCTCAGCTGCGTAAGGCGAGCATGACGCTAGATGTTATCACAAGAGCAAGGCTGTGCTATCAATTGCCGGTGGCAATCATAAAGATCACTCAGGTACCGCGATGAGCGAGCAAACTGCGATTGGTAGAATTCTAACTGAGCATTTCGAACGATCGAAGAACGTATTGGGAAAGCCGAGCGAGCTTTGTCGAACGCGATAGAGGCATACGTTTCACGCATGCGTCGGATGGGCTGGTCGATTATAGGGTGGCGCTACTCGCGGGAAGTACTCCTATACCGATAGTTCTTAAGCAGTATCGTGGGAATGACCCGAACCATAGGACGATATATTCGAATCCAGACGTAACCGATCTGAGCAAGAGAACGGCTATCATTGCCGATGTCGTTTCGGGCTTGGGCTTGAACGACTCTGATGTCGTTTGGCAACGTAAGGACAATCCAGAAGCATAGATGTCACTGCTTCCGGCGGGCCAGCCGAGCATCGTCACCAGCAACACCTAAGACGCCGACGGGCGACTGATGCAGGTCCAGCAGAGCGCTGGCGGCTGTGTGGTGCGCATTACCAGCTCGATCTATACGCCGAGCGGCAAGGTCGCCACCGCCACCGACCCCGCCGGCAACGTCACCCGCTTCGCCTACGACCTCCTGGACCGGCAGACCACCGTGACCGACGCCATGGGCCGCATCGCGCAGTAGATCTACGACGCGCTCGGCAAGCACTGGCGCACCTCCAACACTGCCATCCAGGCCGGGCCGCTGGTGCAGCGGATCTACACCGCGGGCGGCCAATTCGCGGCCCTGGCCGACGCCAACGGCAACACCACCTCCTTCGCCTACGAAGGCTTCGGCCGGCTGGCGACGACGACCTATCCGCTGGGCAGCACCGAGACCTTCACCTACGACGCCCTCGACAACGTGCTGAGCCGCAAGACCCGCGCCGGCGCCACCATCGCCTTCGGCTACGACACGCTAGGCCGGTTGATCAGCAAGACGCCACCCTCCGGGCCGGCGGTTCATCTACAGCTACGATCTCAATAGCCGGCCGACCGGTGTCGGCCGACAACAGCGCGGCGATCGTGGCGGCGGTGCCGCCGGGCGGCAGCACGGTCACCTACGGCATGGCCTACGCCTACGATGCGCTGAACCGGCTGACGGGAACGGTCTGGGATCCTGTACCCGCGGCCACAGCGCCGACCGCCGGGCCTCTGGTCACGTTCGGCCACACCTACAACAAGGTGAACCAGCGCACCGGCCAGACGGTCGACGACAGTACTTGGCTGTCCTATCCGGCGAGCCCCGCCACCACCGCCTACACCGCCAACACCCTCAACCAGTACACCGCCGTAGGTGCCACGACGCCGACCTACGACGGCAACGGCAACCTCACCTCCGACGGCACCTACACGCTGGGCTACGACCTTGAGAACCGGATGACGTCGGCCAGTGGCGCTGGCAATACCGCCGCCTACGCCTTCGACGCCCAGGGAAGGCGCAAGTCACGCACCGTCAACGGCACGACGACCATCTCGGTCACCGACGCCGACAATCGCGAGGTGCTGGAGTACAATGGCGGCACCGGCACCCTCCTGCGCTGGTATGCCTATGGGCTCGGGCCCAATGCCGTCCTGAACCAGATGAACATTGCCGGCGGCACGCGCGAAACCGTACTGCTCAATCTTCAAGGTTCCATCATCGCGTCGTTCGCATCGAGCTCGGGCGCGCTCACCAGGTTCGACTACCAGCCCTACGGCAACAGTGCCGCCGCCGCCACGCCTTTCGGCTACACCGGGCAGCGCTTCGATCAGGAGAGCGGCCTCTATTACTATCGGGCGCGGCATTATTCGCCACGCATCGGCAGGTTCACACAAGTTGATCCGACGGGTTATAGCGGTGGCACAAACCTCTATGCCTACGTTGGCAACGATCCATTAAATGTTAGAGATCCGCGTGGTTTGGCCGGTCAGTCAAACTACGACAGCGGTTGGGGCGGCTCATCCTATGGTGGCAGCCCGGCGCCCTACACTGACCAGTCTTCCTTTGGCGGCAGCTCAAGCGCTGTAACCCCGGTATCCTACGCTGAGCAGTCTTCGCCGGGCCCGTCGTTTCCGAGTGGGACCCAAACCGCATGCGTCCCGGCATGCGCGGCACCGATCATTCCGCCAATACTTGAAGCCCTCGGTATTGGCCTTTCAGCAGGCGTCGCCGGTATCGGCCTAGGTGCTGCAATCAATTCACTCAGAAACAACGAACCCGTCGTTTATCACCGCTTGGAATCTCCCACCCAAACTGCGGAGACGGCAATGCTACAACAGCAATCAGGCGAGGTTTGGGGAGCCACGCCCCGAGGCGGCTTTACGCCGACAGTTCAGGCGTTTCGCGGAGCACTCCCGGGGGGAGAAAGGGGTATTGAGTTCTCGACAGCGATTGCTCCACAACCGGGCGCTGGTCGGGAAATCCCAGGAGGGCAGGCACGATGGTACGGTGGCGTGACGCCAGGTGTCATAGTCAACGATAAAGGCTACGCTGTTATATCGGTGACCATTTTGAAGAACACGCAGGTGCCGCGATGATCCGGCAGCACAGTTGGAATCCTCTGACAGAGCACTTCGTTCCACAAGCTGCAATACGACATCCCCCGAGTTTTTTCGAAAGCCAAAAGGGGATCACGTTCACCGAAGACGTTGATGGACTTTACTACTACAAGGCGGCCTACCTTCTAAAGGATGACCTTATTCCCTTTCTGCTGAAGCAATACCGTAATGATAGTCGAGGCGAGACGACGATCTACCTGAACCCGGACATCCAAGATGTGAACGAAATTTCGCGAATTACCGCAGACATCGTCTCTGATCTTGGGCTGCGAGAGGATGACGTGGTTTGGCAAAGAAAAGATACCCCCAACGCCTGACGCTGCAATTGCCATCCCCGCACCTTCTCCTAGCCCTGCATTGCTAGGTGCGAGCCTGCGCACCCTCACCTTCAACTCGATGGGCCTCGTCACGTCGGCCACCGATCCGATGGGCACCGTCTCACGCTTCGACTATGACGAGTTCGCCAACCGCATCTCGTCGATCGCCGATGCCGGCACCGGCCGGCTGAACCAGACAACGACCTGGGCCTACAACGCCCTGGGCGACATCGTCTCGGTCACCGATCCCAGTGGCAATGTCGCCACCCGGACTTACGATGCCGCCCGCCGGCTGCTGACGAGCGCCGCGCCGCCGGCGGCGACAGGCCAGGCGAGCGTCGTGAGCGCCAACACCTACGACGCCGACGGGCGACTGCTGCAGGTCCAGCAGAGCGCTGGCGGCAGCGTGCTGCGCACCACCAGCTCGACCTACACGCCGAGCGGCAAGGTCGCCACCGCCACCGACCCCGCCGGCAACGTCACCCGCTTCGCCTACGACCTGCTGGACCGGCAAATCACGGTGACCGACGCCATCGGCCGCGTTACGCAGTTCACCTACGACACGCTCGGCCGGCCCTGGCGCACCTACAACACCGCCATCCAGGCCGGGCCCTTGGTGCAGCGGACCTACACCGCGGACGGCCAGCTCGCGACCTTGGCCGACGCCAACGGCAACACCACGAGCTTCGCCTCGACAACGACCTACCCGCTGGGCCGCGGCCAACGCCACTTTCGCCTTGAAACCCGGGCTATGGTTTCGGCGGGATCGTCTGCTCATGCTCTCTCCTGGTCGCGGCATCCTGGGCCGTCGTCAGGCAAAAAGTCCACTTATCGCCCTGTTCAAATTTCCCGAGCCACCTCTCTCTTTCGTCGCAAACGTGACTAGTCCTGGCGGGTGCAGCTACAGTCACATAACCACCGACGACGAGTTAGGTACAGTCGCGGACGTGAGGAATTTTCCAGAGCCTAGGGCTCGGCGACGGCCAGCCGTTCGTCGTGCCCGTCGCCAAGCCGGGCGACGACCTGAAGGCCGAGGACTTCATCGCGCTGTGGTCCGACGGCAGCTTCGGCATCTACATCCATCCCGGCATCTGGCACGAAGGCGTTTTTCCGGTGAGCCCGACCGGCCGCTTCTTCGACAGGCAGGGCCCGGGTGCATGCGCGGGTGAGCTGCGATCTCGCGGGCGAACTCGGCGTGCTGCTCAACGTGCCGCTGCCGCAGGCGGTCTAGGCCCGAATGTCGTTTTCCCGACCGAGCTCCAGCTCGCGCGGATCGAGCGCCGCTATCGCGGCCTTCTCGACCTCAGGGCGAACTCGGCGTCACAGCCTGCGGTGGTGACACCCACTACCTGCGCCAGGTGCCGGTGCTGCGCTGGCGGGCCGCGGCCCTGCCTCAAGCTGCTTTCGCGCGAATCGTTGGGATGCCGCTCACATCTTCGACGCGCTCCGCGTGCCACGTATCGTAAGCCGCTTGCATGCGGGTCCACACGCCGCCTCCGTCGCCGAACAGCTTGCCGAGGCGAACGGCGACGGCCGGCGACACCGGCTTGCGCTCCCGCAGGATATCGTGGAGGTGCTGGCGGGAAATACCGAGCATATGGGCGATTTCGGTCTTGCTCCGGCCCGTCGCCGGGATCACGTCTTCACGCAGAAGTGCACCGGGATGGGTCGGGCACCGTCCAGGGTTAGGCTTGGCGGTCTGAGCCATGTTGGTCTCCTCAATGATATTGCTCGAAATCGACGCGGAAGGCGTCGCCGTCCGCAAACTCGAAGGTGATGCACCACGGCCCATTCACAGGGACCGAAAGGCGCGTCGGCTTGAAGCCTCTCAGGGGATGGAAGTCGAAACCCGGAAGATTCATTTCCTCGGCTCTTGCCGCAACGTCCAGCCGGTCCAACCGGCGAAGGATGCGCTGATGCATCCGGGCGTCGATCTTCGCGGTCCGTCCCTTCTCCCACAGATCGGCAAGGCACTTGCTCCTGAAGCTTCGGATCATCGCTGCGATTGTAAGCAATCAGGCGACAATCGTCCACTATTCGCTTACAAGTGTCCGGCGCTGGAGAAATTCTCCGCTCCATGACCGTGCCCTGAAAACCCCTCCAGACGGTTAGAGTCGATCGCCGGGGAATGCACCACGAAAGCCACTTGAGTTCATGGTTCGTTCTATGATACCATAGTTATTTATTATTAACCATGGTCATAGGAGGGTCTGATGTCTCGCCGCAGAAAAGACGAGGACGACGAAGCCGAGGAGATCGTCAATCCGCGGAACCTCGCCTTCGCCCTGCGCCAGGCGCGGCCGCGGCCCCCGGCGCCGCCCGACGACTGGGGCGAGATCGATACGGCGCTACTCGAGGGGACGCGTTTGGCTGTCCCGGCTTTTCCGCTCGATCTGCTGCCGCCCTTCTGGCGCGACTGGACCTGCGACACGGCGCGCTCGACCGGCGCTGCCGACTATGTCGTGCAGTCACTGCTGGCGGGCGTCGCCGGCCTTTGCGGCGGCGGGGCCAGCGTGCGTCTGGGGCCGCGTTGGCACGAGCCCCTGGTGCTCTGGCAGGCCCTGGTCGGTCCGCCGTCCAGCGGCAAGTCGCCGGCGATCATGCCGATGCGCGAACTGCTGGCCACGCTCGAAGCGGAGCAGGGCGGAGGACAAGCGGGTCTCCGTCGTCAGCGAGACCTCGTTGAGCGCCGTCGCCGACGCCGTCATCGCCAACCCGCGCGGCGTCGTCCTGTGGCGCGACGACGGCGCAGACTGGCTGGCCGGCCTTGCCGATGCCGCGCGCGGCCATTGGCTGCAAGCCTGGTCGGCGCATCCGTTGTCGCTCGGCGCGCGCCGCATCGACCGGTTTGCCGCGAGCCTGCTGCTTGCGTTCGCGCCCGAGCGGCTCGGCGAGATGATGGCGAGCGAGGAACTCGCCGGCCGCTTCCTGTTCACTTGGCCGGTGCTGGCGCCGCGCGGCCCGCTGGTCGGCTGCAAGCCCGCGTCCGACGGCGATGCGCTCGCCAACCTTCGGCGCATCGCCCGCAGGGCCGGCACGCCGGCCGATCCGCTGGAGCTGATCGTCGATGAGCGCGGCCTGAATGCCTTCGATGCCTTCCTGCCGCGCCTGCATGCCGCGCAGTGCGAAGCCGACGGCGCGGAGGCAGCCTGGCTCGGCAAGGGACATGGGACGGTGGCCCGGCTCGCCGGCGTGCTGGCGTTGCTGTCCTGGTCGGAAAGCGGCGCGCCCGGCGCGCCGGGGCATATCGGTGCCGAGGAGATGGATGTGCGGCGCGACTGTGGTCCGACTACTTCCGGCCGCACGCCCGCGCCTTGTTCCATCACATGGTGCCGACTGCAACGCGATCGCCAGGTGCGCCAGGTCGTTCGCTGGCTGAAGACGAGCGGACAGACGGATGTGTCGCGCGAGGAGGTTCGGCGTGAGGCGCTGCACAGCAGCGTCAATGCCAGCGATGCCGAGCAGCTGCTCTATCGCCTGCGCGACGCCGGCTTCGTGCAGCGCATCTCTTACGAGAGCTCGCGAATGGGGGGCCGACCCCCCAATCGGTGGTGGGTCAATCCAGCACTCGCCACAAGGGAGGTCTGCGGAAATCTCGGAAACCTCGGAAACCACCCCAAAGATCCGTCATCCCGACCGGAGCGCCCCTCGACTTCGTCCGGGGTAAACTCCACGCGGAGTGGAGGGACCTAGTCATTGTCGCCGCGAAGAGCAGATCCCTCGACTGCGCCCCCCTTCGGGGCGGCTCCGCTCGGGATGACGGTGAGATCGAGCGAGTGAGATCACACCCGCGCCGATGCCTCTGCTGTCGTTGCTTGCAGATAGGCCATCACCAGCCGCACCAGCTCGTCCTCGAAGGGGCGGCTCTTGAAGAACGGCTGCTCCTCCAGGACGGCGGCGCGCAGCACGCCGATCATGGCGCGCGACATCACGAACAGCTGGAGCGGCGTCAGCGTGGCAAAGACCGGCTGCGCCGTGGTTCCCACGAGCGCCCCGTGCCGGGCGATGAAGGCGACGACCGGCACCATCAGCTCGGCATGGTGACCCTGCGACAGCACCGCCTCCATCACCGCCTTGCGGGCGCGCTGACGGCCGCGGAAGGCGTGCACCGCCGCCCGCACCATGGCGCGCACGCGGCCCTCCGGCGTGGGATCGATCTCGCCGCTCAGCGCCCGGGCGATGTCCGCCAGGCCGAGCCCGACCTGCTGCTTGGCAAGCGCCAGCAGGATTGCGTTTTTGTCGGCGAAGTACTGGTAGAGCGTGCCGATGCTCACGCCGGCGCGCTCGGCCACGGCGTTGGTCGTGAAGCCGGCCAATCCATTGGCCTCCAGAATCTGAGCAGCGCCCTCCAGGATCGTCGCCGCGGTCTCGGCCGCGCGCGCCTGGCGAGGAATTCGTCTTTTTATTTCAGCGGCTTGGCGGCGTGTGGGCATGGTGGTTCGGGCTCGGCAAAGGCGAGTACGGGAACATGAGCATCGCTCATATATTGCCCGATGCGCAAATCGCCAGGCAAATCGCAAGGAGCCCGCTGTGGTCGACCTCTCCGAGATCTACATGGTCATCCTGCCGCTCGTGCTGACAGCCGCCCTGGTCGAGGGAGTCTGGCTCTCGCGCAGCCGGCCCGAAGGCTACGACTGGAAGGCCTCGGCCTGCTCGCTGGTCGACCTGGCCGGCCGCCAGCTGCTGCGCTTCGTGCCGCTCGCCATCATCGCGCCGTGGATGGCCTGGACGTGGGAGCATCGCCTCTTCACCCAGTCGCTCGACAATGTCGGCTCGATCCTGCTGCTCTTCTTCGGCCTCGAATTCTTCTACTACTGGTACCATCGCTTCAGTCACACCACGCGCTGGTTCTGGGCCGGCCATTCGCCTCATCATTCGCCCAACCAGCTCAACCTGTCGGCCGCCTATCGGCTGGGCTGGCTCGGCCGGCTGACCGGCTCGACGCTGTTCTTCACGCCGCTGGTGCTGCTGGGCTTCACGCCGACGGTCGTGCTGACCTCGCTGGTGCTGAACCTGCTCTACCAGTTCTGGCTGCATGCCGACTGGTTCCCGCGGCTGGGCTGGCTCGAGGGCATCTTCAACACGCCGTCCAACCATCGCGTCCATCACGCGCGCAATCCGGAGTATCTCGACGCCAACTTCGGCGGCGTGCTGGTGATCTTCGACCGCCTGTTCGGCAGCTACATTCCCGAGCGCGCCGACGTGCCCTGCGACTACGGCACCATCACGCCCACGGTGTCCTCGCGCAATCCGTTCGTCCTGAACTTCTCGCCCTGGATCGGCCTCTTCAAGGACCTGCGCACGGCGCGCTCGCCGCGCGAGGTCTGGATGTACATGTTCGGCCCGCCGGGCTGGCGGCCGGACGGCGAAGGCCTGACCACGGCGGAGATCCGCCTGCGCGCCGGCCTGGTCAGCAGCAATCAGCCGTCTCAGCCGGTCATGACGTAATCTCCCTTGAGCGGCCTCCGAGCCGTCGACAGATTGACGGCAAAGGAGACCGCCCATGGCGAGAGACAAGGTCTGTGTCGTGATCGGTGCGGGCGATGCGACGGGCGGGGCAATCGCCCGTCGCTTTGCGCGCGAGGGCTACACGGCCGTGGTGACGCGGCGCAGCGCCGACAAGCTGAAGCACCTGGTGGCGCAAATCACCGAGGAAGGCGGCAAGGTCCATCCGTTCGGCTCCGACGCCCGTGACGAGGAGCAGGTGATCAACCTGTTCCGCGAGATCGAGACCGAGATCGGCGAGGTCGAGGTCTTCGTCTTCAACATCGGCGGCAACGTGCGCTTCGACATCCGCGACACGACGGCCCGCGTCTACCGCAAGGTCTGGGAGATGACGGCCTTCGCCGGCTTCCTGACGGCGCGGGAGGCCGCAAAAGCGATGATCCCGCGCGGCCGCGGCACCATCCTGTTCACCGGCGCCACCGCGAGCCTGCGCGGCGGCCGCGGCTTCTCGGCCTTTGCCGGCGGCAAGCACGCGGTGCGCGCGCTCGCCCAATCGATGGCGCGCGAGCTCGGGCCGCAGAACATCCACGTCGCCCACGTCGTGATCGACGGCGCCATCGACACCGAATGGATCAAGGCCAACTTCCCCGAGCGCTACAACGCCGGCCCCGATGCCGTCCTCAATCCGGACGACATCGCCGAGGCCTACTGGCAGATCCACCGGCAGAAGCGTTCGGCCTGGACCTTCGAGATGGACCTCAGGCCGTGGCAGGAGACGTGGTGACGCCGATGGGAGTAGGGGCGATCAGTAGCGGGGGGGTGTCGTCGCGGCACCCAAGCCGGCGCCGACCGCGGTGCCGACCAGGGCACCCGGCAGGATGCCGATCGGCGTCAGCGCGCCGATGATGGCGCCCGAGCCGGCACCGATGCCGCCGCCGGTGACGGCGCGCTGGCCCCATGTATCGCCGCAAGCCGTGGTGCCGAGGAGGACGGCGGCCAGGACCAGATATTTCATCATGTGAAGACACCCCGTTTGGACGTTGGTTTTTGCTTTACGTATCGACGACGGCTTTGCGCTGTGGCCTAACTGTGATCGTGAGTGACGATATCGAAGTCTGGCTGCTGTTCGCGCCGTTCTGGCTGCTGGGAATCGCCGCCCTCATCGGCGGCCTCTACCACATGGTGCATGCGTGGTTGGTGACGCGGCGCGCCCAGGCGGCCGGCCATGTGCGCAAGCCCGCGGCCTTTTCCAAAGGCCTGGCGTGGCACGAACTGACCGATCATGGACGCCACCATCTCAAGCGGGCATTCATGTGGCTGGGCGCGTTCTTGGCGCTGACGTTGCTGGGGATCGGGGTTGGCGCGGCTGTCGGGCTGCTGCTCGGCCGCTAGCGACTTACTAGGCGATCAACGCGACCACTTCATAGTCACTGGGGTCCGGCTTGGCGATCAGCAGCTGCGGATTGCAGGCCGTCAGCACGATCGCCAAAAGTCCGAAGGAAATCAGGCACTTACGCCACATGATGGTTCTCCCTCGGCGTAAGAACGCCGGCGGGGCGGGTTGGTTGCCGACAACTGGCCGGCTTTGTGATCCTCAGATCCGGGCAATGCGACGCCGGACCGTCTCCAGGAAGGCCTCCCGCGAGGCCGGCGTGGAGGCGTCCATGCCGTAGTGGGCGAGGTAGAACGACTGGGCGTCCTTGGCGCACAACGGCTTCATGCCGCGCATCAGCACCTTGCGGCCGGCGTCGCCCGCGAACACGCGCACGATCCACCACGACGAGCCATAGCTGGTGACCACGCCGAACAGTTTGATGTTGCGCAAGTTGGGCCTGAGATGGCCGTCGTCCGGATCGTAGACGAAGGCGGTGCCGGGACCCCACACGCGATCGACCCAGCCCTTGAGCATCGCCGGCATCGAGAACCACCAGTGCGGAAAGCACAGGATCAGGCCGTCGACCTGCTTCAGGATCTCGACGTAGCGGGCGACGGCGCTCGCGTCATAGTCGTTGCTCATGTAGGTGCGCCGTTCCTCGACTGTCATCGCCGGCGCGAAGCCTTCGCGATAGAGGTCGGTCGCCACCACGCCATGGCCGTTCTGCTCGAGCGTGTCGACGACGGCTTGGAAGAGCGCGTGGTCGTAACTGTCGGCGAGGGGATGGCAGCACACGACCTGGATTTGCATTCGCCAACAACGCCATGGTGACTGCTTCTGTTCCCGCGGTCGTGAAGCGGGCTAACATGACGGCATGCTGAAACACTTCGACCACGTCACCGTGGCCGTGACCGATCCTGCCGCCGCCATCGCCTTCTTCGCCCTGCTGGGTTTCGAGCTCGACAAGGACGTTGTGATCAAGGGTCCGGTGATGGACCAGTACATGGGCATCACCGGCCTCGAGGCCCGCCACATCACTCTTGCGTTGAAGGACGCCACGCCGCGGCTGGAAGTGCAGCTCCTGCATTTCCTCAAGCCGCCGGTGAAGGCCGAGGGCGACATCGCCCGGCTCGACCGCATCGGCTTCAACCACATCTGCTTCGCCGTCGCCGACATCGACGCCCTGATCGCCAAGGTGACCGCGGCGGGCGTGCGCCTGCGCAACCAGCCGATGAGCTTCCACGACCGCAAGCTGGTGTTCCTGGAAGGGCCGGAAGGCATCACCGTCGAGCTTGCCGAATGGAAATGACTGCGAGGCTGCGGCGGCGGCTGCTGCGCCGTATCGCCTTTCTGCGCCGCAACCGCTGCAGCGCGCTGCTGGCCGGCCTGCTGACGTTCATCCTGGTCCATCCGCTGGTCGTGGAGTCGGCGATCGGCGCCACGTTTCTCGCTTTTGGAACGCTCGGCATTCTCCTCCTCGCGCTGTGGGCGCTGCACGCGCGCCGTCGCACGCTCCTGATCGTCGGCATCCTGGCGTTGCTTACCATCCATGGCATCGCCGCCGACCGGCTGGGCGAGCACTGGCTGCGGCCGGCGACGCTTCTCGTCACAGCGACCTTCATGGGTGCGGTGACGGGGGCGCTGCTCTACTACGTGCTCGACTGGCATCCCATCACGACCGACAAGGTGTTCGGTGCCGTCGCGGCCTATGTCCTGATCGCCTTCACCTTCGCCAGCCTGTTCGGCGTCGTGCAGCAGGTCCAGCCACATGCATTCTATGCCGCGACGGTGCATGCTCCGTCCGAACACCTCGACTGGGGAACGCTGATGTACTTCTCCTTCACGGTGCTGACGTCGACCGGCTTTGGCGAGATCACGCCCGTCACCAGGATGGCGCGCGCCCTGATCGTGATCGAGCAGGTGCTGGGTGTGATGTATGTCGCCTTCCTGGTGGCCCGCCTGGCCAATCTCTACCGGAACACCGGCAAGAACCGGCCGTAGCGCCTCAAGGCTCGGTCGAACTGAAGGCTTCCTGCTCCAGCAGCCTGCGGCAGTGCGCATGCAGGCGCGGCATCTCAGCCGGCGTGTCGACCTTGAGGCCACGTGCCAGTCGCTCGGCGATGAAGGCCGTGACATCGGCCTGGGTGAGGCGGCCAAGCAGCAGGTAATCCTGCCCCGGCTCGACCATCGCCTCGACGGCGGCAAGCGCCTGCTTCATCTGCGCCATGCAGTCGTCGATCCACGGCTGATGCACCTTCTCCGGCGGATGGTGGTTGCGCTCGTAGGCGGCGTGCAGGCCCTTGTCGCAGGCGCCCATCATCAGCGCCGCGACGCGCAGCACGGCGCGCCGCTCGGCGCCGGCCGGCGGCGTCAGCGCTCGTTCGCGGCCGACGACCTCGTCGAGATGGTCGACGATGGCGGCGCTGTCGACCAGGGTTTCGCCGTTGTCGAGCACCAGGGCGGGGATGCGCCCCAGCGGATTGGCCGCCCGCACCTCGGCGCGGTTGCCGAAGCCCGAAAGGTCGCGCTGCTCGAAAGGCAGGCCGTAGGCTTTGAGTGTGACGGCAACTCGGCGCGTATAAGGCGAACGATTGACTCCGATCAGCAGCATCAACACCCCCTGAATTGCAGTCCGCTTACGCCAGAAATCGTGACTTGCTGTTATCGGCTCAGTCGTTGATCACGGCTGGTAACAGGCGGCATGTCTCCCAAGTATGAGACATTCGCGCCCTTCAAAGGAAGCCGATGTCGATCGAACCCAGCCAATCCGCGGCGCTGCTCTCCGTCGGCCATGCCGTGCCGCCGCATCGGCTGCTTCAGTCGGACGCCGCGGCGGCGGCGCGGCGCATCTTTGCGCACCGCTATGCAGCCTTCGAGCGCATGGCGCCGGTGTTCGAAACTGCCGGCATCCGCACGCGCTACACGGTGAAGCCGCTCGACTGGTATTTCTCCAACCTCGACTGGCCGGAACGCAACGCCGCCTACCTGGCCGGCGCGCAGGATCTCTTCGTCGCGGCCGCCAGCCGCGCGCTGGCCGGTGCCGGTTGCGAGGCCCGCGACGTCGATACCATCGTCACCATCTCCTCGACCGGCATTGCCACACCCAGCCTCGAGGCACGGGTGGCCGGTCGCATGGGCTTCCGGTCTGACGTCGAGCGCGTGCCGGTGTTTGGCCTGGGCTGCGCCGGCGGCGTCTCAGGCCTGGCGATCGCCGATCGCCTGGCGCGGGCGCGGCCGGGCTCGACCGTGCTCCTGGTGGCGATCGAGATCTGCACCGCGGCCTTCCGCATGGATCAGCTCACCAGCGCCAACATGGTGGCGACGGCGCTGTTCGGCGATGGCGCCGCGGCCTGCGTCGTGCGCACCGGCGAGGCGGGCCTGGCGCGCATCGAAGGGGCGGGCGAGCATCTGTGGCCCGACAGCCTCGACATCATGGGATGGAAGGTCGATCCGACCGGCCTTGGCGTCATCTTCGATCGCGCCATCCCGCCGTTTGCCGAGGAGAAGGTCGGCGCCGCCGTCGACGGCATCCTGGCGCGCATCGGCGTCGAGCGTGCATCGGTCGACCGCTTCACCTGCCATCCCGGCGGCGCCAAGGTGATCACCGCCCTCGAGGCGACGCTGCGTCTCGACCAGGGCACGCTCGATCACGAGCGCGCCGTGCTGGAGGAGTACGGCAACATGTCGGCGCCGACCGTGCTGTTCGTGCTCGACCGGCTGGCGAAACAAGGCCTGCCCGGGCGCACCGTGCTGACGGCGCTGGGACCGGGCTTCACCTGCACCTGCCTGTCGCTGGCCCAGGCGGCGTGATGGTCCTGGCGGGGGCCATCCTCGGCCTGGTGACCCTGCAGCGTCTCGGCGAGCTTGTCCTGTCCCGACGCAACACCGAGCGCCTGCTTGCCCAGGGAGCACGCGAGGCCGCGCCCGGCCACTATCCGCTGATCGTGGCCTTGCACGCCGCGTGGCTCGGCGGCCTGTGGTATCTCGCCGTCTGGCGTGCGGATGTCGGCGTGAGCTGGGGCTGGCTGGCGCTGTTCGTCATCCTCCAGGGACTGCGCCTGTGGGTGCTCGCCACGCTGGGACCGCGCTGGACGACGCGCATCATCGTCCTGCCCGGCGCGCCGCTGCTGAGGGAGGGACCGTACCGCTTCGTGTCGCATCCCAACTACTGCATCGTCGCCGCCGAGATCCTGGTGCTGCCGCTCTGCTTCGGCTTGGTGTGGTACGGCATCGTGTTCTCGGTGCTGAATGCACTGGCGCTGTGGATCCGCATCCGCGCGGAACAAGCGGCCCTCCGGCAATGACGGACGAGCGACGCGTCGGCGCCGGCACCTGGGTCGGCTTCTCGGCCATGACGCTCGGCATGTTCATGGCCGTGCTCGACATCCAGATCGTCGTCACGTCGCTGCCCGAGATCAGCGAGGCGCTCGGCATCGCGCCTGACCGGATGAGCTGGGTGCAGACGGCCTATCTCATCGCCGAGGTGATCGCGATCCCGCTGACCGGCCTGCTGACGCGCGTGCTCAGCCTGCGCTGGCTGTTCGTCGGCGCACTTTGCCTGTTCACCGTGGCCTCGGCCGCCTGTGCGGCCAGCGGCGGGTTTGAGACGCTGATCATCGCGCGCGTGGTCCAGGGCTTTGCCGGCGGCGTCCTGATCCCGTCGGTGTTCTCGGCCGTCTTCCTGCTGTTTCCCTTCCGCCAGCAGGGCGTGGCGACGACGCTGGCCGGCGTCATGGCCGTGCTGGCGCCGACGGTCGGCCCGCTGGTCGGCGGCTGGATCACCCAGACCTGGTCCTGGCACTGGCTGTTTCTGGTCAACGTCCTGCCCGGCATCGCCGCCGCCGCCGTCGCCGCCTCCTTCCTGCCGCGCGAGGCCGGCGAGTACACCCACGCCCGCACGATCGACATCGCCGGCCTCGTCCTGATGGCGGTGGCGCTGGCGGCCCTGGAGATCGGCCTGAAGGACGCGCCCAAGCACGGTTGGGCCTCGCTGCGCGTGGTGGGCCTGCTTCTCCTCTCGCTGGTCGCTGGTTTCGCCTTCGTTCATCGCAGCCTTGGCCGTTCACAACCGATCGTCGACCTGGGCGCGCTCGCCGATCGCAACTTCGCGGTCGGCTGCTTTCTTTCCTTCACGCTCGGCATCGGCCTCTACGGCTCGGTCTACCTGATGCCGGTGTTCCTGGCCTTCGCCCGCGAACACGGCCCGCTCGAGATCGGCCGCATCATGCTGGTCACCGGCATCGCCCAGCTCGTCACCGCGCCGATCGCCGTCGAGCTCGAGCGCCGCGTCGACGGACGGATATTGATGCTGGGCGGCTTCTCGCTGTTCGCCGTCGGGCTCGGTCTCAGCGCCTTCCAGACCTGGGAGACCGATTTCGACGAGATGCTGCTGCCGCAGATCCTGCGCGGCTCGGCCATCATGTTCTGCCTGCTGCCGCCGACCCGGCTGGCGCTCGGCCACTTCCCACCGGAGCGTGTCGCCGATGCGAGCGGCCTCTTCAATTTGTTGCGCAACCTCGGCGGCGCCATCGGCCTCGCCCTGATCGACACGGTGATCTACGGCCGGGCGCCGATCCTGGCCGAGGAGATCGGCCAGCGCCTGAAACGCGGCGATGTGTTGGTGTCGCCATTGGTCGGCATTCCACCCGAGACGATCGCAACCGCTGCGACACGCACGATCGATGCTGCCCTCATCGAGACGGTCCGGCCGCTGGTTGAGCGCGCCGGCCTGGTCGGGGCTATCAACGAAGCTTGGGCGATGCTCGCCGCGATCACCGCGCTGGCCTTGCTGGTCTTGCCATTCGTCGCGCCGCCGTCGCAGGACGCGAGATCCTAAAGACTGACGAGCTCTTGTCCTATACGCTAGCAGCGTATATCTTGTCGTGGTGCTGTTCATCGAGACGCCGACATTCACGCGCATGATCGTCGCGTTGCTGTCGGATGACGACTATGCGGCTTTGCAGGCTGACCTCGCTGTGAACCCCGAGCGCGGTGACCTGATTCGAGGTGGCGGAGGTATCCGCAAATTGCGATGGGCTGCCCAAGGTCGCGGCAAAAGCGGTGGCATACGGGTCATCTACTATTGGGTCAGGCAGGACGGCCGAATCTTGATGTTGCTCGCCTACCCGAAGTCGCGAAAGGACACGCTAACTGCTGCCGAGACGGCGACCCTGCGTCGCTTGGTAAAGGAGTTGTGAGATGGAAAAGAAGCTATTTGCCGAACTGGTGACAAGCCTCAAGGAGGCCGCCGCCATCTCCAAGGGCAAGGTTCGCCCGTCACGCCAAATCAAGGTCGACGCGCCCGACGTCAAGCGCGTTCGCAAGCGCATTGGGCTGAGCCAAAGCGAATTCGCTCGTCTGATGCATGTGAGCGTCCGTACGCTGCAGAATTGGGAGCAGCAACGCTGCACTCCTACAGGGCCAGCGGCAGCACTCTTGAAGATAGTGGCGACGGCGCCGGATGTCGCTCTGAAATCACTGCATCGGCAATAGTGTCTATGGGAATGCGACATGGCTGATGTAAAGCCGATCCGCAGCGAGGCGGACTACGAGGCGGCGCTGGAGGAAGTCGAGCGTCTATGGGGTGCGGAGCTGGGAACGCTTCAAGGCGACCGGCTCAACATCCTTGCGACACTGATCGACGCCTATGAAGGCGAGCACCATCCGATTGGCCCGCCTGATAGCAAGTCCCGTATCAAACGCGCGGCGTAGCCGCGCCGACGCCTCAGATCACCCGCTGTGTGCGCGCGAACGCCATGTACAGCTCATGCGCCTGGCGGCCGATCGGGCCGGGCTGCAGGTCGCGGCTCTCATAGCGGCTGACCGGCTGCACCTTGCCGGCGTTGCCGGTGGTGAACATCTCGTCGGCCTCGTCGAGATCGGCCGTGGTCACCGTGCGCTCCTCGACCGTCACGCCGGCGTTGCGCAGCAGCTTCACCGTGCGGTTGCGCGTGATGCCGGCGAGGAAGGTGCCGTTGGGCACCGGCGTGCTGACGACGCCGTTCTTGGCCAGGAAGAGATTGGAGCTGCAGGTCTCGGCCACGTTGCCCGCGGCGTCGAGCACGATGCCGTTCTGGAAGCCGCGCGCCAGCATTTCGGCCACGCCGCGGCTGGAGTTGGGATAGAGGCAGCTTGCCTTGGCGTCGGTCGGCGCGCTCTCCGGCGTCGGCCGGCGGATCGAGCGGCAGAGGCCGAGAGTCAGCGGCGTGCCCGCGCGCATCGGCGCGATATAGACGCAGAGCAGGAACTGCGTGGAATCGCCGTCGACCGAGATCGGGCCCTGGCCGCCCTTGGTCGCCCAGAACATCGGCCGCACGTAAAGCTCGGCCTTGGTGCCGAAGCGGCGCACCGCCTCGTGCATCAGGACGAGGATTTCCTTGGCCGTCTTGGTCGGCTTGAGACCGAGCGCGCGCGCCGAGCGCACGACGCGTTCCGCATGGAGGTCGAGATCCGGCCCGCAGCCCTCGAAGGCGCGGCCGCCGTCGAATACCATCGAGCCCAGCCAGAAGGCGTGGTCGCGCGGGCCCAGGATCGCCGGGTTGCCCTCGTGCCAGGTGCCGTTCCAGTAGGTGAGCGTGTCCATTTTCCTCAATTCTCCGGTCGGAAGCCGGCGCTTCTAGCAGACCATGGCGGATGCGGCCATCCTGGCCCCCACCCTATTGGCACTGGGTGCGGCATTCTGTTTCGCCCTGGCGCTGATCCTGACCCAGTACGGCCTGCGGACCGTTCCGTCCTGGCGCTCGCCGATCTACACGATCGGCAGCTCCATGATCGCGGCCTGGCTGGGCGCGCTGCTGTTCGTCGACTGGCGGGGCTTCGACTGGCGGGCGGCGCTGATCTTCGCCGGCGTCGGCTGCGTCTTTCCGGTCGTGGTGTCGATCCTGTCCGTGCGTTCCAACGAACGCCTGGGTCCCGCCGTCGCCGGTGCCGCGGGCAACGTCACGCCGCTTTTCGCCGTGCTGTTCGCCGTCCTTCTTCTGGGCGAGCGCATCGGGCTCGGGCAGGTCGCAGGGCTGCTCCTGGTGGTGGCCGGTGTCGGCCTGATGGCGCTGCGCGGCGGCGCCGGCGGCCGACGATGGTCGGTCTGGGTTCTCGCCCTGCCGCTCGCCGCCGCGCTGGTGCGCGGCGCCATCCAGCCCGCCATCAAGTCGGCACTCGCGATCTGGCATGAGCCGCTGGCTGCGGCCGCGATCGGCTATTCGCTGTCGACGATTGTGATCCTGTCGCTGGCCGGCCGCCGCGCGCTCGCGGCCGGTCCACCCGATCGCATCGGGCGGCTGTGGTTCATCGCCGTCGGCATGTCCAACGGCACGGCGACCTTTCTTCTCTATGCCGCGCTCGGCCTGGGCTCGATCGCCGTGGTGGCGCCCCTGGTCGCCATCTTCCCGCTGATCGCCGTGGTGCTGAGCTATTTCCTGCTGCGCGACGAGAGGCTGCCCGCGATCGGCCTGCTGGGAATCGTCGTCAGCGTCGCCGGCGTCGTCTTGCTGTTGGTGGGAACCTGATGGTGGCGGAAAAGCGGCGGAATGAGCGCCTGAATTCCTCCAATCAGCCCGAAACGCCAGGGGGATGGCTTGCGTAATACCTTTCACCAGCGTGGTGCCCATCATGGGATCGCGCAGAAGGAGGCAAGTCATGTTGAAGCGTATGGCGATCACGTCCCTTGCCGCCGCCGCATTCTTTTCGACGGCGACGGTCGTTACGGCGCCGTTCACACCGGCTGATGCGCAGGTGAGCATCACCTTCGGCTCGCCGCCGCCGCCGACTCGTTATGAGGTCGTGCCGGCGCCGCGCGCCGGCTACGTCTGGGCGCCGGGTCACTATGAGCTGATCAACGACCAGTACGTCTGGCGTCCGGGTCAGTGGATGACGGAGCGTCCGGGTTACCGCTACGTGCCGCCCACTTGGGCGCAGGTCGGCAGCCAGTGGCGTTACACGCCCAGTCGCTGGGACCGTAACGGCGATGGCGTGCCGGACCGCTATCAGGCGCAGCGCCCCTATGGCGACCGCGACCGCGACGGCATCCCCAACAGGTACGACCGCTACGACAACCGTCAGGGCGCGTTCGGCGATCGCGACCGCGACGGCGTCCCGAACGCCTTCGACAACTGGGACAATCGTCGCCGGTAATCACGCCCAAGAATCAACGCGTAGCGTAGCGTAAGGAAGGCGGGCTCGCGAAAGCGGGCCCGCTTTTCTTCGCCCGACTTTCCTTTGATGGCGGGCGCATTCGCGGCAAGCGCGCGGCGTAGTCTTTGCCGGGAGCGCGCCACTCCAGTGGCGCGTCATGGTCTTGCCGGAGCGCGGACCTCCAGGTCCGCTTCATGATCAAGCGCGCATGTGAATGCGCGTAAGCGGACCTGGAGGTCCGCGCTCCCAGAAGACGCGCCACTGGAGTGGCGCGCCCTCAGCGAGTACCCTGCGCCTCTCGGAGGAACGAACAATGGCGGCACCGCTCACCATCCGGCTGCACCCGGCCGACAACGTCGTCGTGGCGCGCATGGACATCCTGCCCGGCACCAAGGTGGAGGGCGAGGTCGCCGCCGCCACGCGCGTGCCGCCCGGCCACAAGATCCTGACCCGCGCCGTCAAGCAGGGCGAGCCGCTGCGCAAGTACAATCAGATCATCGGCTTCGCCATCGAGGATCTCGCAGCCGGCGCCCACATCCACACGCACAACTGCGTCATGGGCGATTTCGAGCGCGACTATGCCTTCTGCGCCGACGCGCGCCCGACCGACTACATCGCGCCGGCCGCGACCTTCATGGGCTATCGCCGAGCCGATGGCCGTGCGGCGACGCGCAACTACATCGGCATCGTCACCACGGTGAACTGCTCGGCCGCGACCAGCCGCATGATCGCGGGCAAGCTCGCGCCGATGCTCGCCCAGTATCCCAACATCGACGGCGTCGTGCCGCTCACCCATGGCGGCGGCTGCGGCATGGCGGCGTCCGGCCTCGAGATGGACGTGCTGCGCCGCACGCTCGCGGGCTACACGCGCCATCCCAACATGGCGGCAGTGGTGGTGCTGGGACTCGGCTGTGAGACCAACCAGATCGCCGGCCTGATGAACGCCGAAGGATTGAAGGAAGGGCCGAAGCTGATCCCGATGGCCATCCAGGACGAGGGCGGCGTGTCCAAGACCGTGATGCGCGCCGTTGGCTTCCTGAAAGAGCTGTTGGCCGAGGCCAACGACGTCAAGCGCGAGCCGATCCCGGCCGGCGAATTGATCCTGGCCCTGCAGTGCGGCGGGTCGGACGGCTATTCCGGCATCTCCGCCAATCCCGCGCTGGGCGCGGCGGTCGACCTGCTGGTGCGTCATGGTGGAACGGCAGTGCTGTCGGAGACGCCGGAGATCTACGGCGCCGAGCATCTTCTGACGCGGCGCGCCGTCAGTCGCGAGGTCGGCGAGAAGATCGTGCGCCGCATCAAATGGTGGGAAGACCACTGCGCGCGCACCGGCGGGGAGATGAACAACAACCCCTCGCCCGGCAACAAGGCGGGCGGGCTCAGCACCATCCTGGAGAAATCCTTGGGTGCAGTTGCGAAGGGCGGCACGACCAACCTGGTCGACGTCTACGAATACGCCCAGCCGATCACCGCCAAGGGTTTCGTCTACATGGATTCGCCGGGCTATGACCCGGTCTCGGCCACCGGGCAGGTGGCGGGCGGCGCCAATGTCCTGTGCTTCACCACCGGCCGGGGCAGCGTGTTCGGTTGTAAACCCACCCCCTCACTCAAGCTTGCGACGAATAGCTCCCTCTACAAACGCATGACTGACGACATGGACATCAATTGCGGCACCGTCGTCGACGGCGAGGAGACGATCCAGGATAACGGGCAGCGTATTTTCGACCTGATCCTGCGCACGGCATCGGGCCAGAAGACCAAGTCCGAGGCGCTGGGCATCGGCGACGACGAATTCGAGCCTTGGAAAATCGGCGCCACAATGTGAACAGCGTTTAGGCAACCAACTTGACTTGGCGGCGTTATTTGCCGATATGCGGCCCTACGACTTACGAACTTGGCCATGCCTTGGCGGCCCAGCCTTTGCGGCTACGGACTCACCCCACGCGCTAATTTCCAAATTCTTCGAGTTGTCGCGGACCGTTGCAACGAGCGCGCGGGCCGCGCGTGTATTTGTGTGAGTAGGCTAGACTAACTGCCGAGGAGAGAGTGATGGCTACTGGTACGGTCAAGTGGTTCAACGCCACCAAGGGTTTCGGATTCATCCAGCCGAGCGACGGCGGCAAGGACGTGTTCGTGCATATCAGCGCGGTCGAGCGGTCCGGCCTGAATGGCCTCAACGAGGGCCAGAAGATCAACTACGAGATCGCCACCGAGCGCGGCCGTTCGGCGGCCGTGAACCTCAAGGCGGCTGAATAGCGCTGAAGATCGTCCCCCTCGTCGAACACCCCGAGCTCGCCGACCAAGTCGCGGCCTGGGGCTTCGCCGAGTGGGGGCATCTCAATCCAGGTGAGACACTCGAGCAACGCCGGATTCGGATCCGGGGCAAGCTCAATGTCGACCGAGTGCCGGTTGCGTTCGTCGCCCTTGATGCTGCCGACGTCATCGCGGGCACAGCTTCCCTCATCTTCGACGATCTGGAAGGCGATCCACGAAATCCGTGGCTTGCCAGCGTGTACGTGTCTCCCGAGCATCGTGGCAAGGGCATTGCCTCGGCATTGGTCGGCGTCGTCGAAGATGCGGCACGGCGCTTCGGCTATGCCCGGCTCTACCTCTTCACCACATCGGCCACCGCACTCTATGCCGGCCTGGGCTGGAGTACCCTTGAGCAGCGTGACTATCGCGGCGAACATATCCAAGTGATGGACAAGGCGCTGTAGTCTTTGCTGGGGGCGCGCCACTCCGTGGCGCTCATGTCTTGGAGCATGAGTATGAGCGCCACGGAGTGGCGCGCTCCAGCAATGAAGGGGGAAGTCATGCCGGACGACTTGCATTATCTGTCGCTCGACGAGGTCGCGCGGCGACTGAGGGCGCGCAAGCTTTCGTCGGTCGAAGCGACCCGGGCGATGCTCGACCGCATCGGCAAGCTCGATCCCAAGCTGAAGAGCTACGCCACCCTCACGCCCGAGCGCGCACTGGCCGATGCCAAACGCCTCGATGTCGAAACTGCCGCCGGCAAATCGCGCGGTCCGCTGC
Source organism: uncultured Alphaproteobacteria bacterium (assembly GCA_963809025.1). Lineage (GTDB taxonomy): Bacteria > Pseudomonadota > Alphaproteobacteria > Reyranellales > Reyranellaceae > Reyranella. The sequence continues at coordinate 47,340 of CAWEIE010000052.1, forward strand.
ACGGCGTGCCTATTGGCATCAAGGATCTCTGCGACACCGAAGGCGTGCCGACGGCTGCCGGCATGGCGATCCGGCGCGGCCATGTGCCGGCCAAGGACGCGACGGTGGTGACCCGCCTGAAGCAGGCGGGTGCGGTGATCCTGGGCAAGCTGCAGATGACCGAGGGCGCCTACGGCGTGCATCATCCGTCGGTCGATCCGCCGGTCAATCCGTTCAACGCCGCCTACTGGACCGGCGTCTCGTCCTCCGGGTCGGGCGTGGCGACTGCGGCGGGGCTATGCTTCGCCTCGCTGGGTTCCGACACCGGCGGCTCGATCCGCTTTCCCTCGACCATGAATGGCCTGAGCGGCCTCAAGCCGACCTGGGGCCGAGTCAGCCGGGCGGGCGTCTTTCCGCTGGCCGAATCGCTCGATCATGTCGGGCCGATGTGCCGCAGCGCGCTCGATGCCGCCATCGTGCTTGGCATCATCGCCGGCGCCGATCCCGACGACCCGACTGCCGCGCCGCAACCCGTGCCGGACTATGCCGCCGCGACCGGCGCCGGGGTGAAAGGCAAGCGGATAGGGGTACCCAAAAACCTGATCGGCGCGGATGCCGATTCACAGCGCGCGCTCGATGGCGCGATGGCGGCGCTGCAGGGGCAAGGCGCGCAGCTGGTCGACGTCATGCTGCCCGAGCTCGACGAGGCGGCGCAGCGCTGGCTGGCGCTCTGCGGCGTCGAGGCGGCCTTGGCGCATGAGGCGACGTTTCCGTCACGGCGTTCCGAGTACGGAATGGAGTTCGCCGCTCTGCTCGATCTCGGCCTCGGCCTGTCGGGCCTCGAGCTCAGCCGCCTGCTGCTCCTGCGCGCCCGCGTCACCGGCGAGCTCGAGCGCCTGCTGGCGTCGATCGATCTGCTGCTGCTGCCGGTGATGGGCGTGGCCGCCCCCTCGCTGGCGGCCATGAAGGCGCGCACGCCGCAGACCATCGCGTCCCGGCTGCGCTACACCGCGCCCATCGACATGAGCGGCCATCCGACGCTCACCTTGCCGGGCGGCATGACCGCCGACGGCGTGCCGGTCGGCTTCCAGATCGTCGGCCGCAGCTTCGATGAAGCGGGAATCCTGGCCGCCGGGCACGCCTTCCAGCAGGCCACCGACTGGCATATGAGGCGCTCGCTGCCCTAACCCGGGGGGATCGTTGCATGGACGGTGAAAGCTCGATCGGGTACGATCGGTTGTCCCCCAGAAAGCGGCTGACATCGCGCTCCATGACGGCTGGTCCATGAACATCTTCCGCAATATGCGGCTCAAGCCCAGCATCCTGACGTCGTTCGTGGTCCTCACCGTCCCCGTCTTCTTCACCATCATCGCCGTCACTTATTTCTCGAATGACCGCATCGCCCGGGCCAATGCCCAGGCGCTGGTCGAGCGCTTCCGCAACGAGGCGATCGACAACATCCAGGACGACTTCACTCCCATCAAGTCGCTGGTCCGGTCGGCCGCGGCGATCGGCGATGAATTCCCCGAGTTCTACGCCTCGGTCCGCTGCTTCAAGTATTTCCAGACCATCCTGGTGCACAGCTTCAAGATCGTCAGCGTCTATGTCGGGTTGGAGGATGGCAGCTTCCGCCAGACGCGCCGCATCGACCCCGAGGTGATGCTGCAGGACCGCCTGCCGCCGCAAGGCTCGCGCTTTGCCTACCGTTGGATCGTGCCCCGGGAGGGCCAGCGGACACTCGATCATTTCCTCTATCTCGATGGCGACCTGAAGGAGCTGGGCTCGAGCGACCAGCCGACCGCCTACGATCCGCGCTCGCGGCTGTGGTATCGCAGCGCGGCGGAGGCTCGCACGGAAGTCATCTCCGATCCCGACGTCTTCGCAACCCTCGGGCTGATCGGCTTCACCGTGGCCGCGCCGTACTATTCCGGCGGCAAGCTCTCGGGCGTGGCAGCGATCGACATGACGTTGACCGGGCTCGGCGAGTATCTCGCCGAGCGCAGGGTCAGCCCGGGCACGGTGAGCTACATGCTCGACCATCAGGGCAGGGTGATCGCGGCGTCCGACCTCTCCAAGACCTACGCAAACGTGGCCGGCAAGCTCGAGCTCTTGCACGTCACAGCGCTCGACAACGATCTGCCGGCCTTCGCCTTCAGCGCCCGGCCGCGCGGCAGCGAGGGCCTCTACACCTTCACGCGCGACGGCAAGGACTACGTCGCGAAGTCTCGCGACCATGCCGGCCGAGTTCGGCAAGAAGTGGCAGCTTTTCATCATCACGCCGCTTGCCGACTTCACCAGCACCTTCCAGGCCAACAACATTCGCCTCGCCGTTTTCGGCCTGATGGCGATGGCGCTGCAGATCGCCATCATCTTCTTCATGACCGGCGTGGTCTCCTCGCCGCTCGAGAAGCTCGCCTTCAAGGTCGGCAAGATCCAGGAGCTGGGCACCGAGCAGCTGCCGTCGGTGAGCTCGCCGATCAGAGAGATCTCGGTGCTGTCCAAGGCCATCGACACGCTCGATGCCGCCGTTAAGTCGTTCTCGGCCTTCGTGCCGATCGGCCTGGTGACGCAGCTCCTGCAGTCGGAGCAGAAGCTGGAGCTGGGCGGTCACAGCCGCTTCCTCACCATCTTCTTCTCCGACCTCGAAGGCTTCTCGACGATGTCCGAGGAGGTGCCGTCGCAGGAGCTGCTGCTGCGCGTGTCGGCCTATCTCGAGCTGGTGACCAAGACCGTCAATCAGGAGCACGGCACCATCGACAAGTTCATCGGCGACGGCGTGATGGCCTTCTGGGGCGCCCCGGCGCTGCTCGACGACCATGCCTGGCGGTCATGCGTGGCGGCGATGCGCATCCAGCGCGGCATGGACGCGCTCAACGAGCGCTGGCGCGCGGAAGGGCTGAAGCCGCTCAACGTCCGGATGGGCATCCACAGCGACGCCGTCCTGGTGGGCAACATCGGCTCCAAGGAGCGCATGAGCTACACCGTGATGGGCGACGGCGTGAACATCGCCGCGCGCCTGGAAGGCACCAACAAGGAGTTCCATACCCGCATCCTCATCAGCCATGCGGTCTTCAAGGAAGCGGGCGAGCGGCTCTGCGTGCGGCCGATCGACGACGTCACGGTCAAGGGGCGGCGCGGCAAAGTGCCGATCTACGAGCTGATGGGTGTCTACGGCGCCGACGATCCCGGCCTGGAGCCCAGTCCGCAGACCCAGCGGTTGTGCAAGTTGACGCGGCTCGCCTATGAGGCCCTGGTCAAGGAAGACTACGCTTTGGCATCGCGCCGCTACCGCGAGATACTGGCGGAGTTTCCCGACGATCCGGTTGCGTCGACGTTGGTCAAGCGGCCTGTGACGGCATAGAGCGATTCCCGATTTGATGGAACCGCTCGCGGTTCCATCAAATCGGGAATGCGCGTACTTCGGCTGATTACAGCCGAACGGAATATGCTTTAGGAGAGGTTGCCGTTTGTGCGCAGGGCATTGGTGGGGACTGTGCCTGGGAAGTGTGTTTTGGGGGTAACTGACGTGTCGAAGCCTAGACTGGTGCCGGACACCTCGTCCAAGCTGGCGCTCGCGGCCTTGCGACCGAGCGAATATACCGCGGCCCTGATCCAGGTGCTGCAGGCGAAGGCTGCCGAGGTGCGCGGCGCCAAGGTGCTCGAGATCGGTGTGGGCAGCGGTGTCGTGCTGGCGGCGCTGGGCGAGCTGGGTGCGGCCTCTCTTTGCGGCATCGATATCGAAGAGGATGCCGTCACCTCGGGCATGCTGCTGCTGGCCGAGCTCGGCCACGGCGAGACGGCCGAGCTCTACCTCGGCGACATGTGGCTGCCCGTCGCCGGGCGCCGCTTCGATCTGATCGTGGCCAACCTGCCGCACTTCCCGATGGAGCGCAGCGACGTTCCCGGCCGCCTGCCGAGCTGGAGCGCGGGCGGCACAAACGGCCGCGCGCTGCTCGATCCTTTCCTCGAGGGGCTCGAGGCGCATCTCGCCGCCGATGGACGCGCCATCATCGCCCACAACGCCTTCGTCGACCTCGGCCGCTCGCGCGAGATCCTGGCCGGGCACGGCCTGACGCTCGACGTTGCGCTCACCACGCTGGTCTACGTTCCCGGCGACAAGCTCTCGCGCATGACCGCCAGCGTGCTCGCCGTCCAGGACGGCCGCACCATCCACCGCTACGGTCCCTACGCCTTCGGCGAGATGCACATCGTCGAGATCGCCAAGCAGGGGGCGGTAGGACAATGATCGCTGTCATCCCGAGGGCGAAGCCCGAGGGACCTTTGAGGCCACAGCAAAGGTCCCTCGCTACGCTCGGGATGACAGGGTTGCTGTTTCGCGCGATGGCACTCGTAGCTTTGGCAGTCGGCCTCTTCGCCGCCTTTTCACCCACTCACGCCGAAACCCCCGATGCCGCCCTGGCCGGGCTGCTCAAAGCGGCGCGCGCCAAGCTGCCGGCAGCCTGCAGCCAGCCCAACGTCGACCGTCTGATCAAGATCCTGTGTGCCAAGAAGATCCGCATCGGCATCCGCGACTACTACCCGCTGTTCGCCGAACGCAAGGGCGACAAGCGTGAGGGCTACGAGGTCGACGTGGCGCTGGCGATCGGACGCATGCTGGGCGTCGATGTCGACTTCGTCCGTGTCAACGCCGCCACCCGCATTCCGCTGCTGGCCGAGGACCGCATCGATCTCGCCATCGCCACCATGGGCCACAACACCCAGCGCGACGGCCAGGTGCGCTTCATCCGCCCGCACTACTACCGGTCGGAGACGACCGTTGTCGGCCCGCGCGAGCTTCCCGTGGCCAGCATGCTCGACCTGCCGGGCCGCACGGTGTGCGTCACCGTCGGCAACGGCTCGAACGCCGAGCTGGTGTCGCAGGGCGCGCGCCTCATGCTGTTCGACGAGGCGGGCGTGCTGCCCGACCGCCTGAAGGACCAGACGTGCACCTTGGCGGCGCAGGACGACAGCTTCTTCGCCAAGTACTTCACCGACGAGGATTTCAACTCCCGCTATTTCCAGAAGTTCGGCTTCGCCCAGGTGCCATGGGGCATGGCCGTGGCGCGCCAGGGCAGCGCCGAGCTCGCGCGCGCGCTCGACCTGATCAGCCAGGTCTTCCATCGCGACGGCCTGTTCATCGATATCGGCCGCCTGCACAGCATCCGGCTTGGCTTCCTGCAGCAGCAGCAACAGGTCTGGCGCAAGCCCGAGTGCAACACCGATGCCGGCTCTGCCAACCCGAGCTGCGTTCTGCCGCCGCTCAACACGGCGCTGCAGCCGACCAGCTTCGCAGCCGACGTCACCAGCTTCGAGAACTGGGTCGAGGACCGCACCGGCATCGATCTCGCCTTGCCGATGCTCGCGACGGCGCCGGCGTGGTCGCTGTTCAAGGACGGGGTCTTCTACTCGCTGGTCCTGATCGCCGGCGCGCTCGCCGCGACTCTGGTCTTCGCGCTCGTGCTGGGCGCGGCGATGGGCTCGCGCTCGTTCCTGCTGCGCTGGCCGGCGCGCCTGGTCACGATGGCGCTGCAGTCGTCGCCCATCGTGCTGACCCTGGTGATCGCCGCGACCATCGCCCATGGCCTGTTCGCGCTATCGACCGTGACGGTGCTCGGGGCGGCCATCGCCGCCCTGGGCCTGGCCAACGGCAGCAATGCCGGCCAGGCGATCGGCGAGGCGATGTGGAGCCTGCGCGCCGAAGGCATGCAAGGCGGCCTGTTCGGCCGCGCGCTGAGCCGTGCAGCGACGCAGATCGTGGCCTTCCTGATCAACGCCGCCAAGGGCACGCCGATCGCAAGCTTCGTCGGGGCGCCCGAACTGCTCAGTTCGCTCACCGACATCACCTCGTTCTCGAGCGGCCGGATCACGACCTACAGCATCCTGCTGATCTTCTACACCGCCGTGGTGCTGGTGGTGGTCTGGCTGTGCGGCAAGCTCAAAGCAGATCCTCGAGCATCGCCGGGCCGCAGCATGAGCGGGCCGATGGACCTCCTCTCGGGTGACTTCCTGCCGAAGTTCCTGGCCGGCATGGTGATCAACTTCGAGATCGCCGCCATCGCCCTCGTCATCGGTCTTGCGCTCGGCCTGCTGCTGGCGGCCGGCCGCCTGACTGGCGGCGCCGTGAAGATGATCACGGTCTCGATCATCTCGCTGATGCGTGCGGCGCCGACTTTCGTCGTCATGTTCTTCCTGTTGAACGCCATCCCACGCGACGCGACGCTGTTCGGCGTACCCTTCGCGCTGTCGGGCGTCATGACGGTGGCGCTGTCGCTGGTGCCTTATTCGGCAGCCTACGTTGCCGATGCCGGCGTCGACAGCATGCAGCACCTGCGTGCCGGCGCGACGCATGGTGCATTCCTGTTCTTCCCCAACATCACCCGCGCGTTCTTCGTGATGGTGATGTCGTCGAGCGCCGGTGCCGCGATCGGCGTCACCGAGGGCATTACCGTCATCCTGCGCCAGGCCGAGCAGCTCTCCGACTTCAACGACCGGCTGGTGCTGTTCGCCATCGGCATCGTGCTGTTCGGCATCCCGCTGCAGGCGGGCTTCATGGTGATGAGCCTGTTCCAACGCCGCTTCGGCCGGTCTACGGTAGAGGAGGAAGCCAGCGCCTGAAGGGCAGCGGCAACGACGTCAAGAGCGATGCGTTGGTTTTGGCCGTGATCACATGGAGGTGACGATGTCTTTTGCTCGGTGGTTCTGTGCAGTCTCGATGACGAGCTGCCTGATGGCGCTTCCCGCGTATGCCCAGAGTGCCAAGGCGGCCTTGAAGGATGCCAAGGGCAAGGACGTCGGCCAGGTCCAGTTGACCCAGACCCCGCATGGCGTTCTCCTGAAGATGACGCTGAAGGGAGCGCCGCCGGGCGAACGCGCCTTCCATATCCACGCGGTCGGCAAGTGCGAGCCGCCGTTCACCAGCGCGGGTGGGCATTTCAACCCCGCCAGCCACAAGCACGGCATGGAAGCCAAGGAGGGCGCCCACGCCGGCGACATGCCCAACCTGCACATTCCGGCGAACGGCGAACTTGTCGTCGAGATCGCCAATCCGATGATCTCGCTGGTCAAGGGCCAACCCAATTCGCTGTTCGATGCCGACGGGTCGGCAGTCATCATCCATGCCAGTGCCGACGACTACAAGACCGACCCCACCGGCAATGCTGGCGACAGGATCATCTGCGGCGTCGTAACCGAGTAGACGTGCCGAGGACGCGCGGGGGTCAGCCTTCTTCCTGGAAGGCTTCCTCGCGCGCCTTCTTGATGCTGGGCAGGGCCATCAGGATGAGCAGGAGTGCGGTGGTGATCAAGAGGCCGAGGCTGATCGGCCGCTCGATGAACACCATCGGATCGCCGCGTGACAGCAGCATGGCGCGCCGGAAGTACTCCTCCATCTGCGGGCCCAGCACCAGCCCCAGCAGGAACGGGGCGCCCTCGCAGCCCAGCCGCACGAAGATGTAGCCCAGCACGCCGAACATGGCGACCTGCATGACGTGGAAGGTCGAGTTCTGCAGGCTGTAGGCGCCGATGCAGCAGAACAGCAGGATCGCCGGGGCGAGGAATCGGTACGGGACCGTCAAGAGCTTCACCCACATGCCGATCATCGGCAGGTTGATGACGACCAGCATGAGGTTGCCGATCCACATCGAGACGATCATGCCCCAGAAGAGATCCGGCTTCTTGGTCATGACCTCGGGCCCGGGCTGGATGCCCTGGATGATCATGGCGCCGACCATCAGCGCCATCACCGCGTTGGACGGGATGCCCAAGGTCAGCATGGGGATGAACGAGGTCTGCGCCGCGGCGTTGTTGGCCGCCTCCGGCGAGGCCACGCCCTCGACCGCCCCCTTGCCGAACTCGCCCGGATTCTTGGAGATCTTCTTCTCCAGGGTGTAGGCCGAGAAGGCGCCGAGCGTCGGGCCACCGCCCGGTAGCACGCCGAGCAGGGCACCGAGCGTCGTGCCGCGCAGCACCGCCGGAATCGATCGGCGTATCTCCTCGCGGGTCGGCCAGAGCGAGCCGACCTTGATGGCGCCGCCGCGCGTCAAATGTCGTTCCAGATTGACCACGATCTCGGCGATGCCGAACAGGCCCATGGCGATGGGCGCGAAGTCGATGCCGTCGCTGAGTTCGGGGACGTCGAAGGTGAAGCGCTGGGCGCCGGTGTTGACGTCGGTACCGATCAGGCCGAACAGCAGGCCGAGGAAGACCATGGCGATCGCCTTGATGACCGAGCCGCTGGCCAGCACGACGGCGGCGACGAGGCCGAGCGCCATCAGCGAGCAGTAGTCGGCCGGGCCGAACTTCTGGGCCATGCGCGTCAGAGGTTCGGCGAAGATGACGATGATGATCGTGCCGACGGTGCCGGCGAAGAACGAGCCGACGGCCGAGATCGACAGCGCCGCACCGGCGCGGCCGTTGCGCGCCATCTGATAGCCGTCGAGACAGGTCACCACCGACGAGGCCTCGCCCGGCAGGTTGACCAGGATCGACGTCGTCGAGCCGCCGTACTGCGCACCGTAGTAGATGCCGGCCAGCATGATCAGCGAGGCGGTCGGCGGCAGGTGGAAGGTGATGGGCAGCAACATGGCGATGGTCGCCACCGGTCCGATGCCCGGCAGCACGCCGATCAAGGTGCCCACCATGCAGCCCAGCAAGGCGTAAAGCAGGTTTTGCATGGTGACGGCGACGCTCAGGCCGAGCATCAGATTGTGCAGCAGGTCCATGTGCTTCCCACCGTGCGCGATGGAGGTCCCTCACACCGAGTGAAGTGACGTCATCGGCCTCCCAGGGGAGCCTAGTCGGTGCGCCTTACGACAGCCTGACAGGCGCTGCCGCGAACCTCGCCAAGCGGCTTCGGCCGGCATTTTGAAGCGCGCGCAGATCGGGCTAGAACCTGATGCCTGGGGGAAATGCAGACGAGATGAAGATGAGCGACAATATCGAGGTTCGCGATCCGAGGTTCGGCTCGGTCGTCGGCAAGTCAATGGCGGCGTCGAGCCTGGCAGGCGGCTTCCTGTTCACCGAAGGCCCGCTCTGGCACGCCCGCGATCGTTATCTGCTGTTCAGCGACATGCCGGGCGACCATATGCGCAAATGGACGGCAGGCGAGGGCATCTCGACCTTCCGCAAGCCGTGCGCGCAGTCCAACGGCCTCGCCTGGGATCGCCAGGGCCGTCTGGTCGTCTGCCAGCACGCCACCAGCACGCTCACGCGCACCGAACCCGACGGCACGAGCATCGTTCTCGCCAGCCACCACCAGGGCAAGGAGCTGAACAGCCCCAACGACGTCGTCGTGAAGTCGGACGGCGCCATCTACTTCACCGATCCCACCTATGGCCGCCTCGAGTACTACGGCAATCCGCGGCCGCTGCAGCTCGACTTCCGCGGCGTCTGGCGGGTCGGCGCCGATCCGCGAGCGCCGGTCCTGCTGGCCGACGATTTCGGCCAGTCCAACGGCCTGTGCTTTTCGCTCGACGAGCGGCACCTGTTCGTCAACGACACCGAACGCAAGCACATCCGCCGCTTCGACGTCACGGCCGACGGCTCCCTCGCCGACGGCCGCGTCTGGGCGGAGACCACGGGCCCGGGCAAGGGCGCACCCGACGGCATGAAGATCGACAGCGCGGGCAACGTCTATTGCTGCGGTCCCGGCGGCATCCATGTCTTCGCCCCGGACGCCGCCTGTCTCGGCGTTATCCGCCTGCCCGAGACGGCAGCCAATTTCTGCTTCGGCGACGACGACCTGTGCAGTCTCTATGTGACGGCCTCGACGTCGCTCTATCGCGTCCGTGTCGCCACGCCCGGCACGGCGCAATGGCAATGCTGACAGAAACTGGCAGCTGCGTATGCCAGCTTCCCGCCTCGGAGGGGTGGGGACATGGCGCACTACAAGCTCTACTGCATCGGCGCTTCGGGTAACGCCTACAAGGTTGCGCTTTACCTGAACTGCGCCGGCCTCGACTGGGAGCCTGTGGGCGTCGATTTCGCCGGGGGCCAGATGCGTGACGAGGCGTGGCGCGCCTCGACCAACGCCATGGGCGAGGTGCCGGTGCTGGACGTCGGCGGCAGGCACATGTCGCAGTCGGGCGCGATCCTGGCCTGGCTCGCCGAGACCACGGGCAAGTTCGCGCACGACCACGACCAGCATTTCGAGGCGTTGCGCTGGATGCTGTTCGACAATCACAAGTTCACCGGCAGCTACGCACCACACCGCTTCCTGAACGTGATGACGCCCGAGCCGAGCCATCCCTCGCTCATGGCCTATTTCAAGGCGCGGGTCGAAAACGCCTTCGGCATCGTCGACAGGCATCTCGCCGAGCGGCCTTTCATGCTGGGCGACCGGCTGACCATCGTCGACTTCTCGCTGGCCGGATACGTCTTCTATCCGGCGGCCGAGACCGGCTTCGATATCGAGGCGCAGTTTCCGGCCATCCATGACTGGCGCCAGCGCCTTGCCGCCTTGCCGGGTTTCGTGCCGCCCTATCAGCTGATGAATGTCGGCAATTCGGTGATGCCCGTCAGGTAATCATAGCTCGAGACGACGGGAGATGCCGACCGCTTGCAGGAAGGCCTCGTCGTGGCTGACCACGAGCAGGGCGCCGTCGTAGGCGCGCAATCCCGCCTCGACCGCCGCAATCGAATCGAGGTCGAGGTTGTTGGTCGGCTCGTCGAGGATCAGGAGCTGCGGCGGCGCCACGCCAAGGACGCAGGCCAGGCCCGCGCGCAGCAACTGCCCGCCGCTCAGGCTCCCGACGACCTGCAGCGCGGCATCGGCCCGGAACATGAAGCGGGCCAGGCTGGCGCGGCAGGCATTCTCGTCGGCCTCGGGATTGAGGCGCCGGAAGTTGTCGCGGATCGACGTCGACGGATCGAGCAGGCCGACCTGCTGGTCGAGCATGGCAAAGCCGGCCATGAGGCGCACCGTTCCCGTCCACGGCGCCAACTGTCCGGTGATGAGGGCGAGCAGGGTCGTCTTGCCCGAGCCGTTCGGCCCGGTGACGGCGATGCGCTCCGGACCGGTGACGGTGAAGGAGAGATTGCGGATCACCGGCCGATCGTCGTGGCCGACGCTCGCCGAATCGATCTTCAGGACCGTCTTGCCGGCCGGAAGTCCCGTCGACGGCACGGCCACTTTCAGCGGCTGCAGCACCTCGATGCGCTCGCGGGCCGACGCGGCATCCTCGAGGGCCTGTGCGCGGCGGCGTTCGGCCAGGCGGGCATTGCTGGCGCTGGTGGCCTCGCTGCGGTTCCTGAGCGTGTTCAGCTGGATGCGCGGGATGTCGCCCTTCGCACGCTTCCTTGTGCCGGCGCGGTCCTTGCGGGCCTTGCGTTCGGCCACGGCCTGCGTGCGCTCGGCGAGTTCGGCCACGCGCTTGTCGGCGTCTGCAAGCTCGTGCTGCGCCGCCGCCAGCTCCTGCGCCTTGCGCTCGCGATAGTGGCTGAAATTGCCGCCGTACCGCGCGGCGCCGAAGCCGGTGAGCTCGACGATCGCGTCCAGAGTCTCGAGCAGCTCACGGTCGTGACTGACGACGATCGCGCCGCCGCGCCAGCCGGCCACAAGGTCGATGACCGCCCGGCGTCCGTCGCGGTCGAGGTTGTTGGTCGGCTCGTCGAGCAGGATGAAGTCGGGCTCGTTGAAGACGAGGGCGGCGAGGCCAATCCGCGTGCGCTCGCCGCCCGACAGCGTCGACAGCGGCGTTTCCGGCCCGGCCTGCAGGCCGAGCCGGTCGAGGGCGGCCGCCATCCGCGCCTCGAGGGTCCAGTCGGCGCGTGCCAGCGCCTCGGCATCGGCATCGCCACGTTCGGCGCGCCGCAGCAGAGCCAGCGCCTCGGTGGCGCCGAACAGGTCGGCCACCGTTTCGCGCGGATCGGCCTGGACGGCCTGGCGCAGCATGCCGAGCGTGCCTGCGAGCGACACCTCGCCGGACTGCGGCGACAGATCGCCGGCGATCAGCCTGAGCAGCGTGCTCTTGCCCACGCCGTTGCGTCCGACGAGGCCGGTGCGTTCGTTGCCGAAGCTGAGATCGAGATCGGAAAGGACGGGCCGGCCGTCAGGCGTCGACCAGGCGAGATGGGAGAGCGTGATTGAAGCAGGCATGAAGACGGATTTCCCCGAGAGCAAGGCGTTGAGTTGCTGTCGGCTGGAAATCCATCGCTGCACATCCTGTTGGCTTTGGAACGGCCGCGAACGTAGGCTCGACGGCAGCGATATTCAAGGCGAGCGAGGAAGAAAACCCATGGCCAACCCCCTGCGTCTGGGCGTCGCCTACGATTTCCGCAATCCGCCGGAATCGGGCCTGAGCCACCAGGCGCTCTATGCCGCGATCATGGATCAGGTGGCATGGCTCGACGGGCTGGGGCTCGACCTCGTGTGGTTCACCGAGCATCACTTCGTCGACGACGGCTACCTGCCGTCGTGGATTCCCGTCGCGGCGGCGATGGCGGCGCGGACCAAGCGCGTGCGCTTCTCGTGCGACGTCTGCCTGCTGCCCTTCAACCATCCGCTGAGACTCGCCGAGGATCTTGCGGTGCTCGACAACATCAGCGGCGGGCGCGTGGAGATCGGCGTGGGCATGGGCTACGCGCCACACGAGTTCAGGGGCTTCGGCCTGCCGGTGTCGCGTCGCGTATCGCTGACCGACGAAGGGCTCGACGTGCTGAAGCTCGCCTTCACCGGCGAGACGTTCAGCTATGCCGGCAAGCGCTACAATTTCTCAGATGTGAAGATCGCGCCGGGCTACGTGCAGCCCGGCGGGCCGCCGCTCTGGGTGGCGGCGATGTCGGAGGCGGGGGCGCTGCGCGCGGCGCGGGTCGGCGCCAACCTGCTGCCGCAGGGACCGCGCCGGCAGTCGCTCGACCCGTGGGCAGCGAAGCTCGAGGCGGAAGGCCGCGATCCGGCCAGCCATCGCATCGGCATCATCAAGTCCTGCCTGGTGACCGACGATCGCGAACGCGACTGGGGCAAGGTGCGGGTCGCCGAGCGGCGGCGCATGGACATCTACCATCGCTTCCGCGAGGAAGCCGGCGGCCATGGCGGCGTCCAGGGCATCGCCGAGGCCGATCGCATCCCGCAGACCTGGGTGGTGGGCGATGTCGAGCATTGCGTGAAGGAGCTCGCGGCCTTCATCCGCGAGTTCGGGCTCACCGACATCGTCACCTGGGCGGTGCCGCCGGGCCTCAAGCCCGACGACACCAATGCGAGCCTCGAACGCTTCGCCCGCGAGGTGGCGCCGCGGCTGCGGAAAATGTTCGACGCCTAGTCTTACTGACTCAGTAAGACTAGGGGCTATGCCGGCTGGGCCGCCGTGCGCTGCGAGGGGAAGGGCGGGAACAGCAGGGCGATCGCCATGGCGCCCAGCCCAATGCCGAACGAGCCGATGTAGAGCCAGCCGTAGCTGCCGGTGGTGTCGTAGATCCAGCCGCCGACCGCCGGGCCGAGCGCCATGCCGCCGGCCGAGAACACCGTCGAGGCGCCGATCACCGTGCCCATGATGCGCATCGGAAAGTACTCGCGCGCGATCACGGCATAGAGCGGCATGATCCCGCCGTAGATCAGGCCGAACACCGCCGCCACGGCATAGAATTCGCCGAGCTGGCGTACGAAGAAGTAGGCGCCGGCGCCCAGCGCCTGGGCGAACAGGCCGATCACCAGCACGCGCTTGGCGCCGAAGCGGTCGCCGGCCAGGCCGAACACGATGCGGCCGCCGAGTCCCGCCAGGCCCTCGACGCTGTAGATCGTGACCGCGGCCATCACCGGCAGGCCGCAGGCGATGGCGTAGCTCACGGTATGGAAGATCGGCCCGGAATGCGTGGCGCAGCAGCAGAAGTAGGTGAGCGACAGCACCCAGAACTGCGGCGAGCGCAGCGCCTGGCCCGCGGTCATGTCGGGCTCGGCTGAGCCCATCGTCACGCCCGGTGCCGCAGCGACGCGCTCGCGCTCGTCGATCACCGGGGGCGCGCGGCGCACCAGGAAGGCCGTCGGCACGAGCAGCACCCAGGCCATGATGGCGATCACGAGCTGCGCGGTGCGCCAGTCGTAGTTGGTGATCAGCCAGCTCGCGAAGGGCGAGATCGTCATCGGCGCCATGCCCATGCCGGCCGACACCAGCGAGACGGCGAGGCTGCGATGCTTCTCGAACCAGCCGGTCACCGTCGTCATCGTCGGCACGAACACCGCGCCGGTGGCGCCGCCGACGAGCAGGCCATAGATGAGCTGGAATTCGAGCAGGCTGGTGGCGCGGCTGGCGAGTGCCAGGCCCAGCCCCAGCAGGACGCCGCCGCTCAGCACGACGGGCAGCGGCCCGAAGCGGTCGGTCAGCGCGCCCCAGCCGAAGGAGGCGATCCCCATCGTCAGGAACACGATCGTCATGGCGCCCGACACGCCGGTGCGCGACCAGCCGGTCGCATCCGCCATCGGCTGCAGGAACACCGCGAGCGAGAACACGGCACCGATCGACACGCATCCCAGCAGGCCGCCGGCAGCCACCACAATCCAACCGTAAAACAGCTTCATCGACCGATCCTCACGAGGGAGCCGGGCCATACTTAACCTTTTGGTTAAGTGATTGCAACCCGTCCTTTCAGTCTGGAAGACGAACGACGACATCGAAAAGATACAGGATCGCCTGATTTATTTTGGGAGTAGACTGGGCGACATGTCGAACATCACGCCGATCGGGACACTGCTTTGCTTGGCGCTGTCGGCCGGACTTGCCGCCTGCGCCGGGTCTGCCGGCGCGCCGGCACCATGGCAGAAGGCCGGCGCGACCGACGCCGCCATCGCCGGCGACACGGCGCAGTGCCGCACCTCCTCGCAGCAGACCGCTGCGCGCCTTTATCCTCTGGGCTCCAGCAATCCGACCTTGGGCGGCGCCGGCATGGTGGCGGCGCAGCAGCAGGCCAACACCGACCGCAGCAGCGCCGAGCTTCAGTTCTTCAACGACTGCATGGAAGGCCGCGGCTACACGCGCCCGAAGTCCTAAGCCTCGCCATAGTGAACGCGCCGGTAGGCGCGTGACGGGATGAGGTCGTCGGTGTGGATGTCCCATACCGAGCCGATGTTGGCCGCCTGGTGCTCGCGGAACAGCGGGCCGAAGCGGCCCATCTCGGTCACCGCGGCGCCGCGCAGGCCAAAGCCCGTCGCCACGCCGGCGAGATCGCCGCGGCCGTGCATCGCCTCGGCAGGGTCGATGCCGTTGGCGCGGAACTTGTGGAACTCGGCGCCATAGCCGCCGTCGTTCATCACCGAGATCAGCATGCGGATGCCCTGGCGGCGGATCGTCTCGAGCTCCTGGATATGCATCAGCATGCTGCCGTCGCCCTCGATCAGCATGACCTTGCCGTCGCCGCGCGCCGCGGCGATGCCGATGGCGGCCGGCAGGCCCGAGCCGATGGCGCCGAACTCGTTCACCACATGATACTTGTCGGCCGGCCGGCCCTTCATGTGGGTCATGGCAATGCTGAAGTAGTGGCCGCCGCCGACCACGATGTCCCAGTCCTTGGGGATCGCCTGGTCGAGCTCGACGATCGCCTTGCGCGGATCGACGGTGTTGGGCTGGACCTGGAACTCCTTGGAGTCGGGCGAATCCTTGGCGATCTGCTGGGCCATGTCGGCGCTGCGAAAGCCGCTGCGTGACACGCCGCGCGCCTTCAGGCGTGCGACGATCGCCTCGGCCGCCGCCTTGGCATCGGCACGCACATGGAGGTCGGCAGTGCGCAGTCCCTGCCACAGGCCGCGCGGGTTCATGTCGATCTGCACGGTCCGGGCGCCGGGATAGAGATAGCCGCCCTCGGTCGTGTAATGGCCGAGCCCGGCGCCGACGCCGATCACCAGGTCGGCCTCGGCGAAACGCTCGCGCGCGAAGTCGCTGGCGAAGGAGCCGGCGATGTCGAGGGCCCAGGGATTGCCGTCGAACAGGCCCTTGCCCAGCAGCGACGTCGCCAGCAGCGCGCCCGACTGCTCGGCCAGCGCCTCGATCGCCTGGCGAGCGCCGGAGCGGATGACGCCGCGGCCGGCCAGCACGACCGGCTTCTCGGCCTCGGCGATCATGTCGGCGACGCGGTCGACCATGGCGGGATCGGGCAGCGGCCGCTGCGCCATCGGCACCAGCTCGGAGGAGGGCGTGTAGTCGGTGAGATGCGGCCACGCCTGCTTCTGCAGGTCCATCGGCACCGAGAGCACCACCGGCTTGCGCTCGGCCTGCGCCACCTGGAAGGCCTCGCGCACGTTGTCGAGCACGCGATCGACGTGCTTCACGCCGACATAGTGCGCGCCGCAGGCGAGAGCGAGCGGCGCCATGTCGATCTGCTGGATGTACCACGAGGCGGCGAGCGGCGCGTCGCCCGCGAACACCACCAGCGGCGTGTTGCTGCGCGCCGAGATGGTGAGCGCCGTCATGATCTGGGTGAAGCCCGGCCCGCAGGTCGTCGAGGCCACGCCGACCTTGCCGGTGGCGCGGGCATAGCCGTCGGCCATGGCGACGGCGCAATGCTCGTGGCGCGCATGCACCACCTGCATGCCGGGCAGCCTCGACATCGCCACCGACCAGTACATGTTGGCGTCGCCCATCAGCGTGAACAGCACGTCGACGCCCTCGGCGGCGAAGGCGCGGGCCAGCATGTCGGTCACTTGCAGCTTGCTCATCTCGGTGTCTCCCTTTTTCCGAAGAGGCTGCGCAGCCAAGACAGGAATGCGCGCCACATGAGGTTGCCCGCCCGCAGCTCGGTGGCGGGCGGCGATGGCATCGTGGCCGGTGCCGGCGGCGTCTCCGCCTGCGTCGGTCGCCGCTCGGCCACCAGCTTGGCAAGATTGGTCGAGAATTCGCCGAGCAGGGCGCGCGCGACATGCACGCCGCCGGCATTGGCGAAGGTTTCCAGTGGTCCGGTGACGCTGAAGCTGCCGTCGATGGCGAGCTCCGTCGTCTCCTTGCCGCTGACCTTGACAACCCCCGAAGCGAGCGCGCGCGAGGCGCCGCGCCCGTCGATGCCGCGGCCTTCGATGGTGCAGGTTCGCGCCGTATGATCGAAGGCGAGGGTGGCCTCGCCGCGAAACACCGCGACCGTCGGACCGAACTTCACGCGCACCGAGCCGCGCCACAGCCCGTCGCCCTGATCGGGCGACAGCGTGGCGCCGGGAATGCACGAGGCGACCAGGGCCGGGTCGCTCAGCAGCGGCCAGACCTCGTCGGCCGGCAGCGCAATCGTCGTGGTCTCGCTCAATGCCACCATGACTATGCGGCGAGCCGCCGCTGGATCTCGTCCTGCATGATGGTGGTGCGCCAGTGGATGCGCGGCTCGTCGGGGGGATGGCCGCCGCAAGCCTTGTGCAGGCCGCAGCGATTGTCCCAGATCACGATATCGCCGACGCGCCACTTGTGCTGGTACTGCGCCGGCGTCTCGACCATGTAGGGCGTGAGCTCCTTGACCAGCGCCTCGCTGTCGGCCTCGCCGAGACCCTGGATGCGCACGATGTGATGGGGATTGGCATAGAGCGAGGTGCGGCCGGTCTCCTCGTGCTTGCGCACGATGGGATAGACGGCCGGCGGCCGCTGCCGGTCCTCCGGCTCCAGGAGCTCGTGCCCCTCGCGCTTCTTGCCGCCATAGATGTATTCGGCACTGAGCCCGGCGATGCGCTGCTTCAGGCTGTCGGGCAGGGCCTCGTAGGCCTCGTACATGCTGGCGAACCCCGTGTCGCCGCCGGTCGAGGGGATGGCGATGCCATAGAGCTGCGTGCCCTTGCAGACCTCGTCGTCCCACGGCGAATCGGTGTGCCAATGGCCGCCGCGATTGTAGATCGCCTGGTTGACCTGGCCGTCCGCCTTCCTGGCGCCGATGCCCATGACGGTGAGCTCGGCATGCTCGGGATCGCGCGTCTTGCGCACGCGATGCGGCTTCAGCCGCCCGAAGCGGCGCGAGTAGGCGAGGAATTCTTCCTTGGTGAGCGTCTGGTCGCGCACCACCATCACGACGCTGTCGAGCCAGGTCCGGTAGAGCGTGTTCCACTGGTCATCGCTCAGCGAACGCACGTCGACACCGGTGACCAGCGCTCCGATCTTGGGATGAGGCCGTTCGATCTGCATGGGCGAAGTCTACGCCCGCAAAGACGCTGGTAAAGCCTCGCCGATTCGCCCAGCATCCTCTGCAAAACGGAAGCGGAGGAAATCGTGCGTCGCATCGCGGCTGTCGTTTTCGCTGTTCTGCTCGCCCTGCCGCCCATGTCGAATGTTTGGGCCCAGGAGGTCTGGCCCAGCCGGCCGATCACCCTGATCTCGCCCTATGCGCCGGGCGGGGCCAGCGACTTCCTCGCGCGCACGCTCGCCGAGGCGCTGAAGGCCAGGCTCGGCCAGCAGGTGCTGGTGCAGAACGCACCCGGCGCGGGCGGCACCGTCGGCACGCTGCTGGCGGCCAAGGCCAAGCCCGACGGCTACACGCTGCTGCTGAACCACATCGGCCTGTCCACCATGCCCGCGCTCTACAAGAAGCTCGCGTTCGATCCGCTGGCGTCTTTCGAGTTGATCGGGCTGTTCGCCGAAGGACCCATGGTGATCCTCTCGCGCAAGGAGTTCGGGCCCAGGACGTTCGCCGAGCTCGTGGCCTACGCCAAGGCCAACAAGGAAAAGGTCACCTTCGCCTCGTCGGGCATGGGCAGCGCCACCCATCTTTGCGCCATGCTGTTCCAGGAGGCGATCGGCACGCCCGTCACCATGGTGCAGTACAAGGGCGCCGCGCCCGCCATGCTCGACATCAGGAGCGGCCAGGTCGACCTTCTGTGCGATCTGCCGACGACCACCTCCAGCGCCATCCGCTCCGGTGAGCTGCGCGCCTTCGTGCTCACCGCCTCCAAGCGCATGCCCTCTCTCGCCGACGTGCCGACCGCCGATGAGGTCGGCATGCCCAGCCTTCACATGAGCACCTGGTTCGGCCTCTACGCGCCGCTCGGCACACCCAAGCCGGCGCTCGAGACGCTGAACAAGGCGTTGCGCGAGGTCGTGGCCGACAAGGCGGTGGCCGAACAGCTCGAGAAGATCGAGACCGTGCTCTTCCCTGTCGACCAAGCGACCCCCGAGGCGCACCGCGCCATGCTGGCCGCGCAGATCGCCTTGTGGGGGCCGATCATCGAGAAGGCCGGCGTTCAGGCGGAGTAGGCCATGACCACACGCGCATCCCTGAGGGACAAGGGCGAGGCCATGCGCCGTCGCCTGTTCGGCAACGACGATGGGGCGCCCGCCTTCCTGGGCACGCTCAACACCGAGGCGGTGTACGGTGCGATCTGGAGCCGGCCGGGGCTTGCGCTGGAGGACCGCATGGTCTGCGCCCTCGCCGCACTCGGCGCCGTGCAGCGCCTGAAGAAGCTTCGCCGCCACGTCGCCGCCGCGCTCGACCTCGGCCTCTCGCCGCGCGCCATCGTCGAGATCCTGATCCAGATCGGCATCTATGCGGGCTTCGCTGCTTCCGAGGAGGCCGTCGAAACGGCCGGCACGGTGTTTGCCGAGCAGGGCGTCGCCATGCCGGAGGAGACTGCGCGGGAAGACTCCCTCGAGGTGCTGAGCGAGCGTGGCGGCAAGCTGATGCGGCAGCTGCACGGCGAGCGGGCGACACAAGGCTATGCCGCGCCCGGCAACGAAGTGACCGGCGCGCTCTATCCGCTGGCCATCCAGTACGGCTACGGCGAGATCTGGTTTCGTCCAGGCCTCGACCTGCGCCAGCGCGCCCTGGTCGCGGTGGCAGCCTTCACGGCGCTCAAGCTCGAGGGCCAGGTGAAGAAGTTCGGCCAGTCGGCGCTCAACATGGGGCTGAGCCGCACCGAGGTGATCGAGGCGGTGATCCAGACCGCGCCGCTCACCGGTTTTGCCCCGGCGCTGAACGCGCTCGGCGGGCTCGGCGATGTACTGGGAGGAAACCGATGACCCACAATGCCCCGGAGTTCCGCCATCCCGACGAGATGGACTGGGAAATGGGCCGCTTCAGGAACGTCACCAAGTTCCTGTTCCATCCGACGCCCGAACGGCCGACCGTGCCCAATGTCGGCTTCCTGCGCTACGAGCCGGGCGCGGGTTTCCCGCTCCACAAGCACGACTTCGCGCAGGTCTGGTACATCATCGAGGGGGAATTCCAGATGGGTGATCGCAAGTACGGCCCCGGTACCTTGGTCTACATGGAAGACCCCCACTACGAGAACGAGATGCGGACCGAGACCGGCGGCACCGTGCTGTTCGTGCAGTATCCAGGTCCGACCACCGGCGGCCGGCCGATCTATGAAGGGCGGATGAACCTCAAGGAGGTCGCGCAATCGGAGGCCTTCGACCTCGACCACTGAGGCCAAAGAAAAGGCCCACCCGATGGGGATATCGGGTGGGCCCGTTTCACGACCCGGCGATGGGGGAAGTCGGCCTGGCAGGGCCATCTCGCCGGGAAGCCGGACTGGTGCGAGTCCGGAACGCCATGAAGGAATGCCTCATTCGATACGGAAGTTACCGTACGTAACGGTACGTCCCCACAATCACGCCTTGGTCCGGAACCAGACCACTGCGTCCGGTGTTACACTCCTTGGTCAGCAGGGGAGCTGAATGCCGCTCGACATCGATATGCCACGCCCGCGCATCCTGATCGCCGAGGACAACTACCTCATGGCGACGGAAGTGGAGGAGTTCGTCCGGGGTTGCGGCTACGCCGTCGCCGGCGCCGCGCCATCAGTCGAAAGAGGGCTGGCCCTGATCGCCGAGGGTGCCCCCGACGGGGCCCTGCTCGATATCGACCTTGCCGGCGCGCCGAGCTTCCCGATGTGCCGGGCGCTCATCGCCAAGGGCGTCCCATTCCTGTTTCTGACGGCCTACAGCCCGAACACGATCGTCCCCGACGAGTTCAGCAGGATGCCCCAGCTCAGCAAGCCGTTCGAGCCCGCCGTCTTGAAGTCGGCGCTGCAGACGTTGGTCGGCTGGGCGCCCGCCGCCGACCCATCGCCGCTCGAGCCGACGTTCGCAAATGCCGTCCTGGATTCTTTTCGGCTTTCGGCCAAGATCGCACTGGCAGCCTCGCTCGAGCGGGTCGTGCTGCGTCGTGGCGAGATCCTGAACGTCGCCGGCCGGCCGGTCGACTACGTCTACTTCCCGATCGAGGGGTTGATCTCCATCTTTGCCGGCACGACAGCGGCGACACGCATCGAGGTCGACAGCGTCGGCTGGGAGGGCATGACGGCGCCGGGCGTTCTGCTGGGTGACGGGGTCTCGCCGGGCCATACGATGGTGCTGGCGGCGGGGAGCGCCTGGCGTATCCCGGCCGACAGCTTGCAACGCCTGGCGGAGAGCGACGCGAGCGTGCGCCGCGATTTGCTGCGTCAGGTCGGCGTGGCGCTGCATCGTCTTGGCGACACCATCTCGTACAGCGGCCGCGCCACGATCGTCGAACGGCTCGCGCGTTGGCTGCTGCAGGCGACCGATCGTCTGGGCAGTCGCCGGCTCGAGCTCACGCACGATGTGCTGGCGGAAGTCCTCGGCGTGCGCCGACCGAGTATCACGACGAGCCTGCAGACGCTTGAAGGCAGGCATCTCATCCGCTCGACGCGGCGTAGTATCGTCGTGCTCGATCCTGCGGGCTTGGCCGGACTGGCGCGCCATTGACCGCCGGGACCGGTTTGTAACCGTTTCTTAACCGTGCGCCGTTCCTGACCGTACAAAAGCGTCGCCCGATGCAACTGCCGCACTAATCGCGGCATTAGCATGGCATGCGACCAAACGATAGCCACGCGCGATTTGTCGTGCTGCGAGAACTTTCCCTGCTGCGCGCGCTGGGCGCCAGCCGCCGCACCTTCAACCACCGTTCCGGCAAGCCGAGGCGGTCGCCGCTGTCTCCCAACCCCTTCGCGCGACCGGACGCCTTCGCCGCGCTGCCGGCGTCCGGCGCATCTCACGTGATGCTGCCGACCCTCGAGACCCATCTCGATGAGGTCAGCCAGCTCAAATGACTTCTGACAGCGCCTCGATGAGGAGTGGCCCGAGGACCGGCTTGCTGAGTCGGCGGGCAGGCCGCAGCTCGACCGGGATGATGGCTGCATCGTCGTAGCCGGTCAGGAATATGAAGGGCACGTCGCGCCGACGCAGGACCTCGGCGATCGGGAAGCACCAGTCGCCGTTCAGGTTGACGTCGAGCACGGCGCCGTCCAGCGCTTCCTGCTCGGCGAGGCGCAGGCCGTCGGCGATCCGGCCGACCGGCCCGACCACCGTGCAGCCGTTGCTCTCCAGCACGTCGCGAACGACCTCGGCGGCGAGAAAGTTGTCCTCGACGACCAGGATCCGCAGCCCCGTGAAGGCCTTGTCCAGCTGGGCCATTCCGCGCCTTTGCCCGTTTCAGTGCCCTGTCCGCCGCTGCACGTTGCGCTGCAGCGGGAACGATATCATCCAACGCAGGCCGCCCTTGTCCGGTTGCACCTCCGCTGTGCCGTTCAGCTCGTATTCGATGCTGCGCGTGACGAAGCTGGTGCCGAAGCCGGGCTCGATGGGACCGTTCACGGATGGTCCGCCGCTCTCGATCCAGTCGATTACGACGCTGCCCAGCTCTGGCGGCCCGTCGACGCGCCAGGCGATGGCGACCTTTCCGTCGGCCGACAGGCTGCCGTACTTGGTGGCGTTGGTGGCAAGCTCGTAGAACACCAGGCCCAGCGTCGACGCAGCGCCTGGCGTCAAGGTGAGGTCGGGACCGCGCAGGGCCACCGTCGTCCCGTCGTTGCCGAGATGCGACTGGAGCGCCGCCTCGATCAGGGCGCGCAAGCTGGCGCCGGTCCAGTTGCCGTGCGACAGCAGCTCGTGCGTCCCCGCCATGGCGCGCAGGCGGCCGAGGAAAGCGGGAGAGAATTCCTCCAGGGACCTGCTGTCCTTCATCATGCGGCTGGCCAGCGCGCCGATGGTGGTGATGATGTTCTTGACCCGATGCTGCAGCTCGTAAAGCAGGACCCGCTGATGGGCCTCCGCCACCCGGCGCTCGGAGATGTCGAGGATGGCAGCGATGCCGCCGCGCACCTTGCCCTGGTCGTCGAACATCGGTGTCGCCGACATCATGACGCTTATCCGCCTTCCGTCGGCCCGCATGACGTCGGCCTCGAAGGCCGGCACGGACTGTCCGGAATGCGCCGCCCGGTACAGTGGCTGCTCGCTCGGGCCGAGCTCGCGCTCGTCCTGAAAGACACGTAGCGCCACCTTGGACGGCCGTAGGCCCGCGCCGTCGTCCGCTCGGCTGTTCTCGCCGAGGAGCTGCGCCCCGTAGCGGTTCAGGCGCACCGGGTCGGTGCGATCGTCCTCGACGATCAGGATCCCGACCGGCAGCAGGTTGAGCAGTGTCTCCAGGCTCTGCACGCGGTTGCGCAAATCGAGGGTCAGCTCGCCGATTCGCGTTTCGGCGGCGGTGATCCGGGTGATGTCGACGAAGGTGACGACAACGCCGCCGATCACGTTGTCGACCGTGCGGTAGGGCATCATGCGCATGATGTACTGAGCGTCGGTGTCGTTGCTTTCGACCTGGCGCTCGATGGTCGACAGGGTGCGCAAGACGCGCTCGGCTTCCTCCTGCACGTTGTCGGATTGGAAACGTGCCCTCACGTGGGTGATCGGTCGGCCGGTATCGCTCTCGACCAGGCGGAACAGGTCTTTGGCGGCAGGCGTGAAGCTCTTGATGGCGAGGTTGCGGTCAAGAAACACAGTAGCGATCTGCGTGCTTTCCAGAAGGTTGGCGATGTCGGAGTTGGCGCGGCTCAGCTCCTCGACCCGGGCATTGAGCTCGGCGTTGACGGTCTGCAGCTCCTCGTTGATCGACTGCAGCTCCTCCTTGGAGGTCTCGAGCTCCTCGTTGGCCGATTGCAGCTCCTCGTTCATCGAGGAGAGCTCCTCGTTGCCCGACTTCAGCTCCTCATTGGAGGATTCGAGCTCCTCCGTCGTCGTCTGCAGCCGCTCGCGCGTGGCGCGAAGCTCCATCTCGAGCTGCCGCAAGCTGGCGTTCTCGAGCTGGTCGGCGGTTTCCACGCTTTCCGCATCTGCTGCGGTCCTGATGCCGCCGACGTCCTGAAAGATCACCATGTAGACCGAATCGCGCTTCGTCGCGGCCCGGATGGGATGGATGGTGAGGTCGATGGTCTGGCGTCCGCCATTGGTGCCGACCGTGACGTTCCGCTGAACAGCGACTTGGCCGGTACTGATCGCCTTGTGCACAGCCGCGCGCAGGTCGGGTCTGAGGCCCGGCCGTGCCATGCTGTAGATCTCGGTGCGCGGTGCGCCCGCCGCGAGCTCGAGATACTTGCCGGTTCGGGCCGAGCCGTGGAGCAATTCGCCCTCGCCGTTGATCACGACGTAGGCCGGGCTATAGCGCTCGAGAAGTTGGCGTTCGGCCAGGCCCTGCAACGATTCCTGCTGGGCCGCGTCTCGCGGCGCCGCGGCAAGGTGCCGGCGGCCACCTTCCGGTGCGGTCAGCGGGAACTCCGGCAATCGCCGCTCGATCTGCGGCTGCCGGCTAGAAGAGGCGATGCTGCTTGTCGACCGTGCCGAACAGCCGCGAATGGCGCGTCACGTTCTCCGAATTGCCGAGGAACAGGATGCCGCCGTCGTTCAGCGCATAATGGAACAACGGGATCAGCCGGTTCTGCAGCTCCGGCGTGAGATAGATCAGAAGGTTGCGGCAGGCGATCAGGTCGAGCTTGGAGAACGGCGCATCGCGCAACAGATTATGCGAGGAGAACAGGCAGATCTCGCGCAGATCGCCGGCGATGCGATAGGTGCCATCCTCGCGCACGAAATGGCGCTCCAGCCGAGCCGACGGGATGTCCTTGGCAACTGTCGCGGAGTAGCGGCCGGTGCGGGCGATCTGCAGCGACTGCTCGTCGATGTCGCTGGCGAAGATCTGCAGCTTCGGCGCGTTCTGCGCCTTTGGCATGTGCTCGCGCAGCAACATGGCGATCGAATAGGCTTCCTCTCCGGTCGAGCAGCCGGGCACCCAGACGCGGACCGTGTCGTCCGGTCCCTTGCCCTCGAAGAGCTTCGGGATGACTTCGCGCTCGAGCGCCTCGAAGGCCTGCGGGTCGCGGAAGAAGTTGGTGACGCCGATCAGCAGGTCTTGCAGCAGCGCGTCGAGTTCCTGCGGCTCCTTGCGCAGGCGATCGATGAAGTCGGGCACTTCGTCGATCTGCAGCACCTGCATGCGCCGCTGCACCCGGCGCGCCACCGTCTTGTCCTTGTAGCCGCTGAAGTCGTGGCCCGTGCGCGCGCGCAGCAGCGCGGAGATTTGCGCCAGATGGTCTGCCGCCTCCTGGCGCACGCCGTCGGGGCCCTTGCGGCTGTCGACCCTGGTCAAGTGCCGGAAATAGTCGTTGAGCTTGCTCGGGATCTTGTCCAGCGGCAGCACGAAGTCGACCATGCCGCTGCGTACGGCGCTGCGCATCATGCCGTCATATTCGGCAGCGTCCTGCGCCACGGTGAGCCCGCCGTGCTCCTTGATCGCGCGCAGGCCGAGCGTACCGTCGCTGCCGGTGCCCGACAGGATGATGCCTGCACAGGCTTCGCCGTTCGCCTCGGCGAGCGAGATGAAAAAGCCGTCGATCGGCGTGCGTTGGTAGCGTTGCTCGAGCGGCGCGCTGATCTGCAGGCGGTTGTCGGAGATCGCCAGCGCAGCGTTGGGTGGGATCACATAGACGTGGTCGGCTTGAATGGTCGCTTGGTCCGCGATCTTGATGACAGACAGCCGCGCTGTCCGCGCCAGGAGCGCGCTGAGTACGCTCTCGCGATCGGGATCGAGGTGCTGGACGACGACGTACGCCAGGCCGGCGCCGGGTTCGAGCAGCGGCACCAACGTCTCGAGCGCGCCGATACCGCCCGCCGAGGCGCCGATGCCGACGATCGGTATCGGCCCATTGCGCAACGGTTGCGGCTCGTCCTTACCTTGCCTGGTCGTCATACTCCGCGACGCTCCCCTCTGCCCGGTCCCGCATCGCCCCGGAGCCCGCCTCGCCGCTGCGCAGTAAATTCTTCATTATCTCGACGTCGTGCTCGTAGTCGCGCGCCCTCTCCTCGAGATGCTCGGCCAGCCCGTGGCGAGCATTGGCACGCTCTTGCTCCGCCATGCGGTGGGCCAGTGCCGCACGTTCCTGATGCGAGCGCAGCAAGGTCCCCAGCAGCCGGTCGACCTCCTCGCCCTGCGAGGCGAGAACCGTGTCGGCTGCGAAGGCGTGACCGACATGGCATCGGAACCGGAGCATGCTTCCATCGTCGATCTCCCACAAGGCCCCATGGCACTCGGGACAGGTGAAACGGGAAGGTGTTCCGAGCATGTCGTCTGCGCGCATGTCCGCCAGCTCCTGGGCGGCGATCGCGGCCTCGATCCGGATGTCGAGCGGGATGTCGGGGGTTCGACCGGCTGGCTCGCGCACCAGTCTTGCCAGCAACCGCGCCATATCGTCGATCCGGCAGACATGGTCGATATCGACATGGCGCAGGGCGCTGCGCGGCATGCTCGAAACCAGTGCATCGGCAGGGTCTTGGACGACGGCCAGCCCGCCGCAGCGCTTTATCGCCCGCAATCCCGCGGTGCCGTCGGCCAGTGCGCCTGACAGGACCAGCCCGATAACCCGTCCGCCAAGGGATGCCGCCGCCGACCGGAAAAGGGCGTCGGCCGCCGGGCGCGACAGGTTCTCGCGGGGACCGCGCCGCAACAGGATATGGCCGTCATGCAGCAGGAGATGGCATCCGGGGACGGCGACATAAATTTTGCCCCGCTCGAAGCGCGCACCTGTCGCCGCCGGCACAATCGGAAGCGGTCCGGCTTTGGCCAGGCTATCGACCAAGCGGCTGGTGGGCCCGAGATGCAGCACGACAAAGACGGCAGCCGGCAGATCCCGCTCGAAACCCTTGATCAGGGTTCGTAGCGCCTCGAGACCCCCGGCCGATCCGCCGATGACGATGATGTCGCGGGTGGCGGATGCCGCCGTCTCCATGCTTCGAGCCTCCAGCCCTCCACTTGGCCAACGCGGGAACGATCGTTGCGTTGCGACACGGTCGGGTGTGTGCCGTACGATATCGTACTTGCGCTTTGGAGATCGCCCGGAACGGCGGCGCTGACCGGCTCGCCGGCGGACGACGGCGCGAACTCGAAGCCTTGTCGGTAACCGTTCTAGGCGGCGGGCAAAGCACCGCCGGCGGTGTCGGCATCGATCCAGACGCGATGACGACGGACACCGTTCGGCGTGGCCTCCGCGGGCTCGACGGTGAATCCCGCGTCGCGCATCAGCTCCAGTGCCCAGGCCTGCTCGCTGCTGACATGGTTCTCCAGCTGGGCGAATACCTGCAGCATCTCCGTCACGGTGAGGCGCATGACCGATTTCAGGTCGGCGTCGTTGCCGTTATAGGCCGCCAGGATGACGAACCACAGCCGGCCACGGCCGCTATCCTCCGCCCACGGGGCAGCGCCAATGAAAGCCAGAGGGTCGCCTTCGGCATTCGCTGCCGTCCAGACCTGCCGGCTCATTGCGCAGGCCTCGAGCAGCGCATCCAGGTTGTCGCGGCCGCCCTCGTTGGTGTCCTGAGACCAGGCATCATGGCCAATCACGGCGCTGGCGACGTCCTGAGCGGTGGCAGGATGGATGGTGCAACGCATGGGCAAACCCGACTGTACGGTAGAGAACTCCGGCCCCCACTGGGCGCGTCACAGGGGAAGAGGCGGGGGACGGAGGCCGACGCGGTGGCCAGCGTCGATGAAAACGTGGTGGCCGGCGCGGTGTTGCAGCGGCAAGTGGAAATGACGATCCTTCACATCGTTCTGAATACAAAACGCCAACTACCGGCGGATGACCATTGCCCGACGGCGTAATCGCTGCTTTGATCAAGGCGAGAGCGGAGGCTTCATGGCCGACGGTTTGATTGCCCCTCTCAGCCCCCTGGAAGAGATCGCGCTGCGTCGCATCGCGCACGGCTCGTTTGTCGTCGATGCCCGGGTTGCATCGAGGTTGATCGCTCTTGCCCTGATTCAGCGGGCAAGCAACGGCCTGCGCCTGACACCGCTGGGGCGGCTCCGCTTCAATGCCTTGCCCAAGGCGCCGCTGCTCATGCAGCAGAGGTCGATCCACGCCATAACCGGATACGTCGAAGGTCTGATCGAGAAGGCGCAACGTCGCGCGGCGAACCAGCAGGCGCCTGCCGAGACCTTGCCGCGGCCTTCGCCCGCGCGCATATCCTCTCCGGCAAGCCTTCTTCTGGATGCGCAAGACGGTGACGGCGACCCGGACGAGCTCTCGGCCTACCGCCCGATTTATTTTTTCTTTGACTGTGAGCATTGGAAGTCTCGTGCCGAATGCGCTCTGGCCGTGACACGGCGAACCATCATGGAGCACCGCCAACGGCAGATCAGGTTGTGCGATGCCAGCGATCGCCGGATCGAATGCTCGCGATCGCTGTTGAAGGCGAGCGTGCCTCTCGGGCCGAGCTGGCGCGACGCCAGCAAGTGAATTAGTCCGGTTTCGCATGTTCCCTGTGAACGACGCTGCATCCGAAGGACTCCGGTCGCCTGGGTCGTTGGCCGGCGAGCCGAGATAGAGAAAGAACGCTAGGCCGCTGACCTGCCACAGCAGCTGAAGGAATTCCGGCTGCCGGTTCTTCGACGTGTCGCGCAACATCAGCGCCGTATAACCGCTGAGCCCGATCGGTTGGCCGTGCGCCGTCTGGTCGTTGACATAGGCGAACCAGTCGAACAGCCCCAGTCGAACAGCCAGTGTCCGGCGAGCGAGAACAGGAACGGCCCGAGCGTGATCCTCTTTTTCACCGAGGACTCTGCCCAGGCAACGATCCGGCCCGCCCGCCGTTGGCCGACCGCCGGCAGCGGAGGAGGGTCGCTTGGGCAGCCAGCTTTATCTTCCAGCGGGATGGGCGCGCCATCTCGAAAGCCGTATCGACCCCTTCGAGCGCCTCACCGAACTCGAGAAGGATCGGGCAGAGACCAGAGCCAAGATTCGCGAATGTCTCGAGAGATTGGCCGAGAAGCATGGGGCGACGGCGCGCGACGTGACGGTCGCCATGCGCTTGATCGACAGCGCGCTGGGCGATTTGCTCCACGACCAGGAGCGCGCCCTGCAGCATGAGATGGAAGACCTCACGCCAGCCTGAAGGTCAGCCAGGCTGTGTCACCACGGCGCTGAGGCGCACGCTGTGCGGCGGATCGGCATCTGCGACGAACCATCCCTGCTCTATCGCCCGCCGCACCGCGGCATCGCTGGCCTTGTCATCCAGGCCAAGGCGCTGGGCAATCTCGTGTACCGTCACCCAGTGGCACGGTCGCCCGCGGCTCACCCGCACGACGTCCTCTCGCATGGCATGGGCGGCGCGGTCGGCATTCGGTGCTCGATCACTCATGGTCCTGAGCAATGCCTGGATTGGCCCTGCGGTTGCCGCGAGGGACAACTGTCTAACGCGACCGCGCCTGGCAGCCCCGGTCTTGCCACCGAGGCCGGTGCGCACCAGGACGCGCTGGCAACCGGCACGACCGCCGCCTTCAGGTCCTCAACCTGGTCGCCCACAAACGGCGTCTCGGACAGGCGCTCGCCAAGTCGCTCCAGTGCCTCCCACAACGTGCCCGGCGCCGTCCAGCCGGGCAATCGCCTCTGCCGCGCCGGGAATCAGCTGATGCCCGGCGGGCGTCTTGATGTTGTCCTTGCCGTTGATCACGACGACGCGTCGCGGTCGAGCAGGAACAGAGGCACTGAGGCTCGGTGGTCAGTCGTCGCCGGCCGCGGCGACGGGGTTGTCCTGCACCAGCTTGTGGCCGGAGAAGCTGCGGGTATGCGGCGGCGGCAGGTTGCCGCCGGCGAACTGCTGCTTCAGCTGCTCCTTGCGCGCCATGATGCGTTCGCCCAGCGCCTCGATGTCGAGGCCGGCCTCGCGCGCCTGGGCGAACAGGCCTTCCGAGCGCTTCTCCTCCTCCTTGACGTGGTGCTTGATCATCTCGGACAGCACCGTGACCTTGGCGTCGTAGAACTCGGCGTCGGGCGCGCTGTCCAGCAGCTCGGCGATCAGGACCTTGGCGCCGTCATGCTCGACATAGGCCTCGTCGAGCACTTCCTCGTCCGCGATCTGGTCCTTGCACGCTGGATAGAAGATTTCTTCTTCGACGATGGTGTGGATCACCAGCTCGGTGCAGATCTCCTGGACCAGCATCTTCTTGCGATCCTCGTCGCGAGCCTTCTCGGCCTTTTCGAACAGGTCCTCGACCTTGCGATGGTCTTCCTTCAGCAGGGCGATGGCGTCGGGCTTGTCGCGGCTTGGCATTGGGGGACCTCGGTGGTGTTGCGGGTGAAAACTACGCCGACAACGAGGCGTGTCATGGGACGTTCCAATCAAACTGTCACGCCGACGCAGGTTCACTATTGAGCTTCACCATTGAACGGGCAGTGCGGGTCGCAACGACGAAGGGCAGGCTTCGCGCCTGCCCTTGTCCTGGTTCCTGTCGTTCTCAGCCCGGCCAGTTCGCCCGCATGCGGTCGATCTCGGCCTGGCTCGGCCGGTAGGGCGGAGCCTTCTCGTCGAACGTCTGCCAGCCCGTCTTGCGGTACTCGGCGCCGCGCACCACCGGATCGATGGGCTTGTGGCTCTCCAGCAGCGCGGCGACGCGGCCGGCGTGCTCGTCAGGAACGCGCACCGTCACCATGGTTCCGCCGCGGCGCACCGACTCGGAGTAGACGTCGGCATGGTCGCGGTCGACGCCGGCATCGACCAGCGCGCCGACGATGCCGCCGGTCGCCGCCCCGGCCGCGGCGCCCACGGCGGTGGAGGCGAGCCAGCCCGCCGCCACCACCGGGCCGAGGCCCGGGATCGCCAGCAGGCCGAGGCCGGCCAGCAGGCCCGCGCCGCCACCCAGCGCGCCGCCGATGCCGGCGCCCTTGGCCGCTTCGGGGATGTCGTGCACGTCGGCGTGTTCGGCGCTGACGTACTTGTTGGCGACGAGGCTGATGTCGGCGGCGGGCACGCCCGCCCCCTGCACCGCATCGACGGCCGCCCGGGCCTGGGCGTAGCTGTCATAGACTCGGCATACGGTTCTCATGTCGTGTCCTTCCGATGGGGTTACTGCTGCGCCTTGGTGACGACGTTGCCCTTGTAGTCGACGGCGATTTCGACGGTCTTGCCCGCCTGCGTGCCGGTGCCGCGCCAGATCCCGTCATCGTCCTTCTTGAGGCCGGCGACGGCGTCCAGCCCGCCATGGCCGATGGCGCGGTCCTTGGCCTGCCCTTCGGTGAAGCTGTTGGCGCCCTTCAGGGGCGCGCCCTGGTCGGCCTTGCGCGGCGCATAGATGTCGGCCTTGCAGGCATCCATGAACTCGGCCTGGGTGATGCGGCCCTCGGTGGCGATCTTGCGGTCGCCGACCCGCATCAGCGCCACGTAGCGCAGCGATTCGCGGTCGGACAGGGTGCCGTCTGCGTTGACGTCGGCCTTCTTCCACATGTCCTGGCACTCGGCGTCGGTCGCCGCCCACGCCGGCGCAGCCATCGCCACGCCGATCGCGGCGACGGCGAAAAGCGAGATCGTCCTCGTCATGAAGTCCTCCGTTGCTGTTGGATTGTTCTCGACGGGACAAAGTGCTGCGCCAGCAATGGTTGCTGGCTGCTGCAAAATTCAGCTCGCACGCGTCGGACGCGAAGGCCCGCTCGAGGGCGTCGCGACCGCCGCTCATTTGCCAGAGCAACTCCAGACTGATCGCCTCGTTTCCCTGTGCGCCAACAGACATCGAGCACAAGGAAGCACAAGCATGGCGAGCAAACGGTTAGTCAAACGCAGGCCCCGCGCAAACAAGCGGGACGCCAAACCGTCGCTCCGTTCCTCCCAGTCGACGCCGGAGACATCCATGGCCGCCAAGCTTGGCAAGACGTTGCCGCCGCTGCCGCCGCGCACCTCGGGCCAGGTAGCGCCCAACGACAAACCGCCGCTGCCGCCGCAGGAGACCGACAAGACTACCAACCTGCGTCCCGACACGCTGGCCCCCGGCGAGGAACTGACGACCAACCAGGGGGTGACCGTCAGCGACGACCAGAATTCGCTGAAATCCCATAGGCGCGGGCCGACGCTGCTCGAAGACATCCTGATGCGTGAGAAGATCACGCACTTCGATCACGAGCGCATTCCCGAACGCGTGGTCCATGCTCGCGGTGCCGCCGCCCACGGCGTCTTCCAGGTCTATGAAAGCCAGGCCCATCTCACCATGGCGGCGCCGCTGCAGGACCCGGCCGTCACGACACCGGTCTTCGTGCGCTTCTCGACGGTGGCAGGCTCGCGCGGCTCGACCGACACGCCGCGCGACGTGCGCGGTTTCGCCGTGAAGTTCTATACGCCCGACGGCGTGTGGGACCTCGTCGGCAACAACATGCCGGTGTTCTTCATCCAGGACGCCAACAAGTTCCCCGATCTCATCCATGCGGTGAAGCCCGAGCCGCACAACGAGATCCCGCAGGCCCAGTCGGCGCACGACACCTTCTGGGACTTCGTGTCGCTGACGCCGGAAAGCGCCCACATGCTGATGTGGGTGATGAGCGACCGCGCCCTCCCGCGCAGCTTCGCCACCATGGAAGGCTTCGGCGTCCACACCTTCCGTCTGGTCAATGCCGAGGGCGTGTCGCGCTTCGTGAAGTTCCACTGGAAGCCACTGAAGGGCGTGTGCTCGCTGGTCTGGGAGGAAGCGACAGCTGATTTCGGGCAAGGACCCCGACTTCAACCGTCGCGACCTCTGGGAGTCGATCGAGCGCGGCGACTTCCCGGAATATGAGCTCGGCCTTCAGGTCGTCGAGGAGGCCGATGAGCACAAGTTCGGCTTCGATCTCCTGGACGCCACCAAGCTCATCCCCGAGGAGATCGTGCCGGTGCGTCCCTGTCGGCAGGCTCACCCTGAACCGCAACCCGGACAATTTCTTCGCCGAGACCGAACAGGTGGCCTTTCACACCGGCCACATCGTTCCGGGCATCGACTTCACCAACGACCCGCTGCTGCAGGGCCGGCTGTTCTCCTACATCGACACCCAGCTGCGCCGGGTCGGGCCGAACTTCCATGAGCTGCCCATCAACCGCTCGCTGCGGCCGGCCGACAACCACCAGCGCGACGGCTTTGCCCGCATGACCATCAACAAGGGCCGTGTCGCGTACTTTCCCAACAGCCTGGGCGGCGGCTGCCCGATGCATTCGCCCGCTGCCGCCGCGGCGTTCCGGTCGGTCGCGGTCAAGGAGCAGGCCGGGCCCAAGGTGCGCGAGCGCAGCCCCAGTTTCAGCGATCACTTCAGCCAGGCGACCCAGTTCTGGAACAGCATGAGCGACTGGGAGAAGGACCACATCGCCGCTGCCTTCGCCTTCGAGCTGAACCAGGTGGTCGTCGAAGTCGTGCGCGACCGCACCATGAACGAGATCCTGGTGAACATTCACAAGGATCTCGCCGCCATGGTTTCCGAGGCGACCGGCATCGCCGTGAGCCCTGCCGGCACGCCCGAGGCGCCGACGCCGTCGGCGCCGACGCCGGCCGGCCCGTTGCGCAAGGACGCCGACAAGCTCCGCTCACCGGCGCTCAGCATGGACAAGCCTGCCCCCACCATCAAAGGCCGCAAGGTCGCCGTGCTGGTCGGCGACGGCATCGATACCGCGGAGGTCGAGGCCATGCTGGAGGCGCTGTCCGCCGCCGAGCTGGTGCCTGAAACCATCGGGCCGCGCGCCGGCACCGTCGCTGCCAGCGACGGGCCGATGAAGGTCAATCGCGCCGCGCCCAACGCGCCATCGGTCGTCTACGATGCCGTGCTCGTGCCGACAGGGGTGGGACCGGCGCTGGCGGCACAGACGTTGGCGCAGCGCTTCGTTCACGAGGCGTGGCGACACGGCAAGCCGATCGCCGTCGCGTCGGACGCCGAGGCCCTGCTCGAGGCGGCCGGCGTGCCGGTATCCGACGACGGCGTCACCGTGGCGGACGCTGCCGCGCTGACTGCCCGTCTGGTAGCCGACCTCAGCCGGCACCGCTTTCCGCGCCGCGTCTCGGTGCTCCGTCCGTCCTAGCGACGCCGCTATTGGCGCGATACCGCTCCGCGAGCCGTTGGCAGCCGCCTTCAAGACCGGCTGCCAACGGTTCTTCCGCAGTATCGACGTCCCTTCGGGATCTCGAAGCCGTTGTTCCGGGGCGGGCAAAGCGCCTATCCTTGAGGACTGCTTCTGATCGACTCGTGGAGGATTCTCAAAATCGCGGCCAGTCGCCAATCCGTCGATCCCCGTAAGAAAGGGGCAGAACAGTCGCCGGCGACATTGGGCGACGTGCTGTACGCCAAGTCCAAGGCTGTGGTGCCGGAGGAGGACTGGGCGGCGCTCGTCCGATCGATCGCCGCGGGCGACCAGCTCGCGCTGCACGCCCTCTACGAGAGGGCGCATCGCATGGTGTTCACGCTCGCCATGCGGATCACGGCCAATCGGGAAACCGCCGAGGAGCTGACCGTCGATGTCTTTCATGACGTCTGGCGGCGCGCGGCGGGCTACGACGCCGCCAACGGCACGGTGCTCGGCTGGATCATGAACCAGGCGCGCTCGCGGGCGATCGATCGTCTGCGCTTCGACAGCCGAAAGAAGCGCAGTGACGGCGGCGACATCCAGCAGCAACAGCCCGAGGTTGCTGCCGATCCGCGCGATGAGCTCGAGCTGCGCGAGCAGGGCGAATTGCTGCGTGCGGCGCTGGTGGTGCTGACGCCGGCCGAGCGCCAGGCGATCGAAACGACGTTCTTCGGTGGGCTGACGCACGCCGAAGCTGCGGTGCGGCTCAAGCTGCCGCTCGGCACCATCAAGACGCGCATTCGTTCGGGACTGCACAAGTTGCGGCAAGCGCTGGCTGAACAGGCGGGGATGCCATGAACGCGTTCGACGAGGACCGCTGCGGGCAGAGCGAGTTGACCTCGGCCTACGCAGCCCAGGCCCTGCCGACAAGCGATGTTGCCGCGGCGGAAGCCCATATTGCCGACTGCCCGCACTGCCAGCGCGAGTTGGAGGCGCTGCGTCCGGTGGTCGACCGGTTCGTCTCCTGGCCCACCGACGTGCTGCGTCCGCCGACGTCGCTGCAGGCGCGCCTTGCGCAGCGGATTGCCGCGGAGACCGGGAGAGCACCGGTGCCGCCGCCGGCGCCGCAATGGCGCGAGCCGGACTGGGAGCAGGTCGCACCCGGCATCGAGTGCAAGCTGCTGGCGACCGACGGCGAACGGCACCGGGTCAGCATGCTGGTGCGCCTGGCGCCCGGCGCGCGCTATCCGGCGCATACCCATGCCGGTGTCGAAGAGCTGCATCTCCTCGACGGCGAGCTGTGGATCGACGAGCGCAAGCTTTTGCCCGGCGACTACAACTACGGCCCGCCCGGCGCCAACGACGAGCGCGTCTGGAGCGAGACCGGCTGCACCTGCGTTCTGGTCACCAGCACCACGGATATCCTTCGCTGAAGCGACTGCAGGGGCTTTCCCCGCGCATTCGGACCAATCCAGCGGCTCGCGTTTGTCGTTCTAGAGGGTATGAAACCGTGGGATTCCCCCTGCGAACGGGCCGAGCTGGCCTGCGTCCATGCCCTGCAGGCCGCCCCGGCGAGCGAACGGGGGCCGATCCAGGCCCACATCGACGGCTGTCTGCACTGCCAGCGCGAGTTGGAGAGCCTGCGCCCGGTGGTCGACCGGTTCGTGTTGTGGCCGACCGACATGCTGCGTCCGCCAACATCGCTGCAGGCGCGTCTTGCGCGGCGGGTCGCCGCGGAGACCGGCAAGCCGCCGGTGCATCCGCCAGCTCCCCGGTGGTCCGAGCCTGATTGGGAACAGGTCGCGCCCGGCATCGAGTGCAAGCTGTTGGCGACCGACGGCACAAGGCATCGGGTCAGCATGCTGGTGCGCCTGGCACCCGGCGCACACTATCCCGCGCACACCCACGCGGGCACCGAAGAGCTGCATCTTCTCGACGGCGAACTCTGGATCGACGAGCGCAAGTTGCGGCCGGGCGACTACAGCTACTGTGCGCCGGGCACCGCCGATGAGCGCGTCTGGAGCGAGACGGGCTGCACCTGCGTTCTTCTCACCAGCATCCGGGACATTCTGCAATGACCGTAGCACCCGCCCATGAAGGAGGACGGTCAATGACTCCCTGGCTCAGTGGCAAATCTGTCCTGATCGTCGAAGACGAATTCCTCATCGGCTTGATGCTCACCAAGGAGATCACACGCGCTGGCGGCACCTCCCTCGGCCCCGTGACGTCAGTGGCCGACGCCTTGAAAGAGATCGAATCCCGGCCCGTTGATGCAGTCATTCTCGATGCCAAGCTCGTCGACGGCTCGGCGGCAGACTTGGCCGACTGCCTCGACGCACGTCGGATCCCTTACGTCGTGGTCAGCGGTTACGACCAGGAAAACTTGCCGAACGCACTGAGACGGGCGCCCTTCATCGCCAAGCCCATATTGGTGCCGGTCCTCATGGAAGCGATCGAAGGGTTGGCCGCTGGTCACGCGCTGCCGTCACCGTCGCTGCCCTGAAACCAAACGCGCACCGTCGCACACGACTGCGTAGTCCCCGCGAGTCCCGCCGCGTCTCGGTGCTGCGGCCGTCCTAAAGCAATCCGCATAGGCAGGCCGTCCTCGCGGTCGGCTGCCAATGCCGCCTCCGTCGACGCCCGTTCAACGACGGACTGCAAGGCCCGCCGGAGGCGGTCGGCTCAGGGCGACCCAGGCGGCCCTTGCCATCGAATCGGCAAGCCGCCGCGGTGCCGCGCTGACCCGCCAGCTCCTGAGCTTCTCGCGCCGCCAGCCGCTCAATCCGGAAGTGATCGATGCGGCCTCGACCATCAGGGAGCTGGAAACGATCCTGCGCAGCACGGTCGGCCCGCGGGTGCGTCTGGCGTTCGCCCTCGCACGCGATCTCGGGATGGTCCACGTCGATAGCAGCGAGTTCGAGCTGGCGCTGCTCAACATCGTGTTGAACGCCCGGGACGCCATCTCGCAGGACGGCGCCGTGACGATCTCGGCGGAGAACTGGCAGCTCGAGGCCGGGCGCGCGCCGGATGGCCTCGGCGGCGCCTTCGTGGTGATCTCGGTGAGCGACAGCGGGCAGGGGATGAGGCCGGATGTCCTGTCGCGGGTGTTCGATCCTTTCTTCACGACCAAACCCGTGGGCAAAGGCACGGGGCTCGGCCTGTCGCAGGTGCACGGCTTCTGCCGCCTGTCGGGCGGCACGGTCACGATCGACAGCACGCCGGGCAGCGGCACCGTCGTCACGCTCTATCTGCCGCGCTCGCACGATTCGCGGCCCAGCGCCCACGATGACGACGCCTCGCCCGCCGCGGCGGCCGGCAAGGCGCTGCTGTTGTTCGAGGCGGAGGAATTCGACCTCGTGATCAGCGACATCGTCATGCCCGGCGGCATGAACGGCATCGAGCTCGCCGAGGAGCTGCGTCATCGCAACCGCGGACTGCCGATCGTGCTGGTGAGCGGCTACGCCGCCTCGGCCAGCGCCGCACCCGAGCAGTTCCCGGTGTTGCGCAAGCCCTTCCGCATGGAGCAGCTCGCCCAGGCGATCGCCCGGGTGTCGAGCTGATTGGCGTCAAAACCCAATAAAGCGTGGTCGTCGACTTCTGCTTTTGGACCGATTCCAGACATTGGTCACGCGGAACAGTTCGTCAGAGATTGACCCAGACCGGACAGCACGAGAACCGTTATCGCAACGACCTTGCTGCGGAGAGGCGTCGAGACCTGCGTCCTCTACGAGACCTGTTTCACACCGGATGGCCGCCATGTCCCTTCGCCCGCCGGCAGGATCGAAGGTGGCGTAGGCTTCGGCCAATATAGGCGCATCACGAGATAGATCTTGGCATCCGGCGCCGGAAGCCAATTTGCTTCCTTGTCCGCACCGGGGCTGTCTTTTTGAATGTACAGCGTCAGCGAGCCGTCCGCGTCCTTTTTCATCGCCGGCAACATCGGAGAGTTGATGAGGTAGCGATTGATTGGGTTCTTGACCAAGAACTGGCTCTTGCCGTCGTACATCGTAACGGACCAAAACGCATTCACGGGCGGCAACTGGCCGGGTGCGAACGTGATGGTGTACTTGTGCTTGCTGCCGTCGAGCGGCTCACCGGTCGCGTCCGTTCGAGTATAAGGGTACATGGCTTCTACGGCATCGTTGCCATAGAGACCGCCCTTGGCAGCCCCGGCCCGCATCACCCAATCGCCGTTGAAGAAGGCCTCGTTGCCAAAGAACGAGCCTATGTTCCAGCCGTTGATGTTTTTGTTTCCGCGGGCCAGCCATCTGTCGACCTTGTCGTCACCTTGCTTCATGGCCACCAGGATTGCGGCTTTGTGTTCGAGCGATAGATCCTTGAACTCGAAAGTCTTGCCGGGGCCAATGCCAATTTTCGCAAGTTTCGCGCGAATCGCCTTGTCCCGTGGCGTCTCAGGGACGTATTGCAGGGCCGCGTCGAGATACTGGAAGAAGTTATCCTTGATCCCGGCAGTGGCGGCAGGAACAAAATCGATCTTCGGTGCGGCGGGCGGGGCGGGTTGTTTAAGGAAGGCAGAAAGCGGCTGCGCCTTGTAGCCGGACTGAATTTTCTCGACGTTCGGCATGTCGCCGGGGTTGAAGAGCTGAGTGCGGATAGCCGTGAACGTAAACGGCGTCGTCGATCGGAAGACCTGCTTGATCCCGGTCGGCGTTTCACCCTTCCAGTCCGGGCCGACCACCAGATAGTCGCCCGGCTCGGTCCCCGTGGCGCGAGTGCCGATATAGCCGAAATTGTAGGTGTTGCCGTCAATGAGCTGGACCGAGTAGTAGCGGTCCTTTTCAATCGTCGGCACCGAGATGACCATCGGTTCAGCGCGCAAATCCAGCCAGACGAACGAGTAAGGGGTGTCGCTGTTCGGCGTGATGATTGCCGTGTCCGCCGGGGTGGCGACATGGTGCATGTTGTTGATTTCGTTGAACGGCGCCTTGAACTGTCCCGAGTTCTTGTCTACGGCAAACTCCTGCATGACCGCATAGTTCATCACGAGCGGTAAGCCGTAGATGAAGCCTTCTTCGGCGATGTCCTTGGCCTCTGACAGGCTGGGCCATTCGGCCTTGTTCTGCGCAATTGCCGGGGTGGACTTCACCGTCGTGGCAGCGAGTGCGGCCATCGCAGCAGAGCGAAGCAGATCGCGTTTCCTAAGCATCTGAACAAATTCCTTCCGGTTCGCGGCTTGCGGTCAAGGCAGCAGGAGAGCGTTACACGCCCTATGCGATGGTTGACAATGCAATAACGATAAATTCAAACGCCTGTATGTCCGCCTTTGGTCCGAAACGGCGGCTGAGGGTCGGGCAGAGCAAGTCCGCTCTGCCCGGGGTACTTCAGACGTCAACTTGTTCCGCTATTGCCAAGGCGTCATCTACTTCGATGCCGAGATATCTCACCGTGCTTTCGATCTTGGTATGCCCAAGGAGAAGCTGAACGGCCCTGAGATTTTCGGTCCGTCGGTAAATCAGGGTGGCCTTTGTGCGCCGCAACGAATGGGTCCCAAACAGCCTCGGGGCCAGTCCGGCGCTCCCGACCTACTCCGAAACAAGTCGAGCATATTGGCGGGTCGTCATACTGGTTTGTGGCCCACGACGACCCGTGAACAGGAACTCGCCGGGTCCTTTGTTGCTGGTCTTCAGATAATCATCGATGGCTTGGCGGGTCTGCTCGCTCAATTCGAATCTGACGGGCCGACCAGTTTTCTTTTGTCGAACGGTTGCGCGATCCGCCGTGTAGCCGCTGGCGGCGACATCCTCGACCCGTATGGCGACGACGTCGCAGCCGCGAAGCTTGCTGTCGATCGCCAGATTGAACATCGCGAGGTCGCGAACTCTGCCTTCGATCTGGAGCTTCGTCCGGATCGCCCAGACATGTTTCGGTCGCAGCGGCGGCTTGCCTCCTGTCAGCTTGCCTTTGTTCTAGGGCACGCGCTTGTGAGACGTCGGGGTGACAATCACTTCATCCTGCATAGTCATTCTCCTCGGTTACAGACACCGAGGAGCATGGGACCGCCGATTAAGGCATTGGAATCAGGTCAGCTTTCGGATCATTTCGGACTTGGCCCGCGGCGTCGCCAAATGCGGCCTGTAGCGTTTGACCCGAAGCGGACGGATCCCCGCGATTATTCGTTCTCGCCCTTGAGCCGATCGACAAGCCCCAAGCGCCGTGCGGCGCTATAAATCCGGGACGCCTCATTCAACTGACTTCTCGGGTATTTCGAACCCGATTTACCGACGCTTAGGTTGATCGGCACCCCGTACTTCTCGTTGAACTCGGCCCAGGCGGCGGCCAAAGTGTCCGGCGTCCATTTGATGCGCCGCGCTGAGCGACCTTCTCGGGTTTCATCCAAGACGCCATACCGAACGCAGGCCCCGCCCGCGATAGGGACCCCCTTCTGGAGCGCCAAAAGTCGCTATGGCGAAACGCGCCATCGCCGGCATTGCGATTGCCGATAGTAACTGTAGTTATTGACAAGCACGACAGTACTAGGTAGAATCCGGCGTCTGTCGCTCTATGCATCGTCTATCCGATCCACAACAGCCGGCCGGCGGGCCCGTTCGGCAAGGCCCGGCGCGAGGTCGATGGCGAAACTGCCGAACCAAACGCTCCCGAACGAAAATGGCCAGCGAAACTATCCGAAATGCCCGAAGGGCCAAAAGAGGCCCGGCGAATCGAAGCTTCTGCGGCGTCGAATTCGGATAGGGCGGAACTATCTTAATTCATCCGAATTCCCGGTCCGCCGCCCAACGATCCGCAGGCCAGCCCGTCGTAACCTTTGTGACCAAGTACGAGAGAGCCTCGCCCTGAGGAGCGCACGAAGTGCGCGTCTCGATGCTCTTGGGGTGAGGTCGTATTGTCGCTGCTTGTCTAGTGTTTGGCTTTGCCTGTGACGCGCGCCGTCCCTGCGCGGGCCGTCGAGTGGGTCGCGGCGAGGCGGAGCTCCTCGAGCCAGCGCCGCGCCTGGTGCAGGCTGTGGAACAGTCTGACCGGACGATCGCCCTCGGTGATCCCGGCGAAGGCCTTGGCGAAGCCCTCGTCGTTGGGCCTGACGATGAAAGCGACGGGGCCGCGCATGTCGCTGTTGGGATCGCCGCACAGCGTCTCGGCGATCTGGTCGATCTGCTCCTTCGTCATAGTGCGCGATGCGGGCCGCGATCAGCTCTTTGACGTTGTCGGCAAGGTCGTCGGCCGTCACCTCGCCGTGGGCGACGATCACGACCAGGCGACGGATCGGCACGATATCCATGTGCAGCGGCATGGCTTCCTCCGGGGTACCGGCGCTCTTCCGTTTCCTCAATCTAGTGCGCCCGGGTCGGCGGCGAGCTGCAAATAAGGTCCAAAGTGGATGAAGGCGGTACCGTGCCCCGCCAAGCCCTTGCAAAGCAGGCACTCTGGCTCTACGAGCGTGCGCCAAGGGGGCTGGCATGAACGACGACGGGTCGGTGATCGCGCGGCGCCTGGCGTTTCTCGAGCGCGAGCTCGACCGCATGGGCGGCGGAGCTGACGATGCCGAGCATGAGCTGCGCCTCAATCCGACCGATCCCGCGGCGTGCCGGCGGCTCGAAGCGAT
Organism: uncultured Alphaproteobacteria bacterium; assembly: GCA_963809025.1. Lineage (GTDB taxonomy): Bacteria > Pseudomonadota > Alphaproteobacteria > Reyranellales > Reyranellaceae > Reyranella. Next base: position 88,908 of record CAWEIE010000052.1, read on the forward strand.
CTATGCCCTGGCCGGCAAGACGTGGGCCGAGATCCTGGAGCTGCGCGCCCACCACCCCGACCGCCCTTCCGTCATCCGCTACGACCACAACGCCGATGCCTTGGCCGACCGTACCTATCGCCGGGCACTGGGCTGACAAGAGCTACTTCAGCCCATAGATCGAAAAGTCGTCAGCGACTTCCGGATTGATTGTGAGCGCCGCTTCCTGGTCGCCCTTGCCGGCGGCGTCGCCCGTCCTGATCCTGGCCAGGCCGCGGCCGTAGAGCGACAGGGCGCGGTTGGGATCGATCGTGAGCGCGACGTTGTATTCAGCCAACGCCAGCGCGGGGTCGCCGAGCTTCAGGTAGACGAAGCCGCGCGTGTCGCGGACTTCCAGGTTCAGCGGCAGTAGCTTCAGCGCCTGGTCGCTGTCGGCGAGGGCGGCCACCAGGTCGCTGCCGGCGACGGCGCGGCTCAGCGCACGGTTGTTGTAGGCCAGCCCCATGCCGGGATCGATCTCGATGGCCGAGCCGTAGTCGGTGATCGCCTTGTCGTACTGCTTGAGGGCAAATTCGGCATAGCCGCGATTGTAGAAGGCGAGCGGATTGCGTGGGGCGATGGTGATCGCCTGGTCGAGCAGTTCGACGGCGGCGCCGGGCTGGCCCTGCATCGCGCGGACGGCGGCGAGGTTTACCAGGGCCGTGGCGTAGCGCGGATCGGCCTTGAGCGCCGCCTCATAGTCGCGCGCCGCGCCGGCGAGGTTGCCGCGCCGGCTTTCGATCTGGCCGCGCGCCACGAGCACGGTCGGCTTGTCGGGCGCCAGCGCCACGGCGCGGTTGAGGTCGGCCATGGCGCGACCGAAGTCGCCGAGCTGGCCGAAGGCGTCGCCGCGGCTCACCAGCGCCTCGACATTGTTGGGCTCGATCACCAGCACCTTGTCGAAGTCCTCGACGGCGCGGTCGTAGGCGCGCTTGCGCACCGCCAGCAGCACGCCGCGGCCGAGGAAGGCGAGCGACGACTTCGGGTCGGTCTTGATCGCCGCGCTGTAGTCGTCCATCGCCTTGTCGGTCTGGCCGCTGGCATCGAGCGCCACGGCGCGCCGGTAGAGCGCCAGCGAATCGGGGTTGCTGGGATCGATCAGCCGGTCGTAGCGCTGCACCGCCTCGGCATAGTCCTCGCCGGCCAGCGCCTTGTCGCCGAGCGCCGTGCGCGCGATGCCGCGCGTCAATCGCGCCAAGGCGATCTCGTCAGGCTTGAGCTGGCGGCTCTGCAACGCCTTGGAGCAGGCGGCGGCGCGGCTCTGGGCGTCGGCCTGCGTCGGAAACAGGCCTGACACGCACTCGGCATAGGCCTGCCTGGTTGCCGCCTCGTCGGCGCCGGTCGCGGCGGTGGGTGCAGGGGCTGGAGCGGTCGCGGCGGCAGGAGCGGAGGGTGCCGCCGGTGCGGGCGTGGCGGGCTCGGTCGCTGCGGGGTTCGGAGCCGGCGCAGGCGCCCGGCCGAGGTGGTCCACCGCGAGATAGCCGATCACCGCGAGCAGGAGCACGATGGCGAAAATCAGGAATTTGTTGCTTGCCGACATCGGCCGTCCCCCGCCTTCGACCAGTAGAAGCTTTCCACCATCGCGACAACTTGTATGCTGGTGACGGCGTGACACTGACCTACTCCACGATCTGCAAGGGCTGTTGGCAGCAGAAGCACATGCCGATACCGCTGCGTGGCGTGCTGTCGGCGCCATTCCGCGTCGTCGGCATACGGCCAAGCCGCATGAACCCCAACCTCTGCACGATCTGCGAGCTGATGTTCGAGCGCACCATGAAGGCGCGCACGGTGACCATCGACGCCACGGTCCTGTTCGCCGACCTGCGTGCCTACACCCAGCTGTCGCAGTCGAAATCGCCGGCCGAAATGGCAGGCTTTCTCGACGCGTTCTACGACCGCTGCGCCAACGCCATCTGGCGTCACGACGGGCTTTTGAACAAGACCATCGGCGACGCCGTGATGGCGATATTCAACTTCCCCATCTGCCACGCCGACCATGCCCGGCAGGCCGTGCTGGCCGCGCGCGAGATGCAGCGCGACTTCGCGGCGCGCCGCGACGAGTTCGGCGTCGGCATCGGCATCCATTGCGGCCAGGTGAGCTTCGGCGAGTTCGGCCGTTCGCATCGCGACGTCACCGCCATCGGCACGGTGGTGAACACCGCCGCGCGCACCCAGGCGGCGGCCGAGGCGGGGCAGATCCTGGTGACCGAGGATGTCTGCCGCAGCGTCGGCGCCGATCTCGCCGGCGTCGAGCCGCGGGAGTACCGCCTGAAAGGCTTTGACGATCCGATCAGGCTCTACGCCGCCTGAGCAGTCGTCTTGATCGTCACGTCCTTTCCCCGCGCGGTCCGCGAGATCGAGCACACGACGATCCCGCTGAAGGACGGCACGCGGCTGGCAGCGCGTATATGGCTGCCCGAGGACGCCGAAGCGGACCCGGTGCCCGCGCTGCTGGAGTATCTGCCCTATCGCAAGCGTGACGGCACGCGTGAGCGCGACGCGCTCACCCACCCGTACCTCGCCGGGCACGGCTATGCCGCGGTGCGCGTCGACATCCGCGGCAGCGGCGACTCCGAGGGCGTGCTCGCCGACGAATACAGCCAGCCGGAACTCGACGATGCGCTGGAGGTGATCGACTGGCTCGCCAGCCAGCCATGGTGCAGCGGCGCGGTCGGCATGTTCGGCATCTCGTGGGGCGGCTTCAACGCCTTGCAGGTCGCCGCCCGGCAGCCGCCGGCGCTCAAGGCCATCGTCACGCTGTGCTCGACCGACGACCGCTACGCCGACGACGTCCATTACATGGGCGGCGCCAAGCTCGCCTCGGCCGATCTCGGCTGGGGCGGCTTCTTCTTTGCCGACATGTGCCATCCGCCCGATCCCCTCCTGGTCGGCGAGCGCTGGCGCGAGATGTGGCTGGAGCGGCTGCAGAACATGCCGCTGTTCCTCGAGCGATGGCTGAGACACCAGCGGCGCGACGCCTACTGGCGGCACGGCTCGGTGTGCGAGGAGTACAGCGCCATCCGCTGCCCGGTCTTCGCCGTCGGCGGCTGGACCGATGGCTACACCAACAGCGTCCCGCGCCTGCTCGAGCATCTCGACGTGCCACGCAAGGGTCTGATCGGTCCGTGGGCGCATGCCTATCCGCATTTCGCCAAGCCCGGTCCGCAGATCGGCTTCCTGCAGGAGATGCTGCGCTGGTGGGACCATTGGCTGAAGGGCAAGCCGACCGGCGTCATGGACGAGCCGATGCTGCGCGCCTGGATGACCGCCAGCCATCAGCCGGCCTCGCATCACGAGACATTGCCGGGCCGCTGGGTGGCCGAGCCCGCCTGGCCGCCGCGTGACCGCAAGCCGGATCGACTGTTCCTGGCCGACTCAGGGCTGGCGTTGCCGAGCGCGCCGCTTGCACCGCGCGACGTGCGCTCGCCGCAAACGCTGGGCAGCGAGGGTGGCGAATGGTGTCCGTTCGGACGCGGTCGCGATCAGGCGGGCGATCAGCGTCCCGACGACAGCCGCTCGCTGCTGTTCGAGACGCCGCCGCTCGACCAGACCATGGAGATCCTGGGCGCGCCGGTCGTCACGCTCGACCTTGCCTGCGACAAGCCTGTCGCCAACCTGGTGGTCCGGCTGTGCGACGTCCATCCGTCGGGCGAATCGCTGCGCGTGAGCTTCGGCGTGCTGAACCTTGCGCATCGCGACAGCCATGCCGCGCCATCGCCGCTGGTGCCGGGCGAGCGTTATCGCGTGCGCCTGCAGCTCAACGATTGCGGCGCGGCGTTTCCCGCCGGCCACCGCATCAGGCTCGCGCTCTCGACCGCGTACTGGCCGATGGTCTGGCCCGCGCCGCACGATGCCACCGTGACGATCCTCGGCGGTGCGCTCGACCTGCCGGCACGGCCGCCGCGTCCGGAGGATGCGTCGCTGCCGACCTTGCCGGCGGCGGAGACGGCGACGCCGGTCCGCGACACGCTCGGCTTCAAGCTCGACACGGAAGGCAAATACCATCTCGACGTGAAGGACGACGATCCGACCAGCGCCGTCGCCGAGATGCGACGGGCCGAGACCAAGCGGCGCGGCGACTGGCAGGTGCACTCCGACGTGTGGATGCGCCTGTCCTGCACACGCGACGCCTTTCGCCTGCAGGCGAGCCTCAGCGCCCGAGCGGGCGACGAGGAGGTCTGTCAGCGCGAATGGGACTGTGCGATTCCCCGCGACCTGGTGTGACCGGACGGCGTCAGCGCACCAGCGAGTTGAGCCAGCGCCCGAGTTGATCGAGCGGGCGGGGAGGGCGGGCGGCGGTGTATGTCCGCGTGCGTTGAGCCGTTCGCATGGGCGCCGCCGCCACCTGCGGCGCGGGATCCTGACGAAGCTGCTCCAGCAGCTCGCGGTCGATGTCGCCGGTCTGCGGTTGGCCTCTGCTCTGCTGGTAGCTCATGACGGCGCCGGCGGTCATGCGTCCGGCGACGCCGTCGGCTGGCCCGGGATTGAAGCCGAAGCCCTGCAGTCGCTTCTGGACTTCCCGCACGTCTTCACCGCGCAGCGGCTCGGGCGCGGCCAGCGGCGCCGTGCTCGAGGGAGCGCGTTCCGCCGGCGGCACGGTTGACGTCGCGTCGGGCAGGACGGTCGGCTGGACAGCGGCCACCATGACAGGCGGCGCCGGTTCGACCGGGGCGGCGGCGACGGCGGGCGGAGCCGCGACAGGCGCGGCGGTGGGCGGCGTCAGGGAGGCGATGCCGAGCGCGATCAGCGCGCCCACGGCGACGCCCGCCGTCATGATCTGCTGGCGCCGGCGCCTGCGGTCATAGGCCTTCAACGCCTCGCGGCGCTCCTGCGCCGCACCCGCCAGGCCGCCAGCCGACTGTCGGGCCACCCGCTCGCTGAGCTTGCGCGAGAAGTCGGCCATCACGTCGATGAACAGGGCATCGTTGGCAGGCGATTTGTTGCGGCGGCCGCCAAGCGGCCAGACCCTGCGCCACCATGACTCTGTTGTGCCGTCGCCCAGCATGATCGCACCTCGTCGTCTGTTGCAGATACGACACCTGATCAGGCACACAGCGTGACCAATCGGGGACCAACACACACCAGCCCACAGCCCAACCGTGCTATGATGCCTTTGGTTGCCTAATGAAGGGTGGGGGATGGTTTCCCGCAGAGTTGTGTTTGGTGGCGGGCTGGCCAGCCTGGCGTTGGCGGGGTGTGGCGGGCAGCAGCCCGTCGCAAGACGCGGCGGAGATGTCTATATCGACCATCCGCCGACCGGGCCGACCGGTCTGGATGCCGTCATCGACATCAGCCACGGCGTCGAGGTGAGCGACTTCGCCGCCGTCCGCCGCAGCGGCATTTTAGGCGTCATCCATAAGGCCACCGAAGGCGGCGACTTCGTCGATAAATCCTACGCCATCCGCCAGCCGCAGGCCGAGCAGGCGGGCCTGCTGTGGGGCGCCTATCACTTCGGCACCCGGCAATATGCCGGGTCCGACCAGGCGATGGCCTTCCTGTCGGTCGTGCGGCCGGGCCCCTCGACGCTGATCGCGCTCGACCTCGAGCCCAACGACGGCAATCCGCGCAACACCATGACGCTGGCCCAGGCCGAGACCTTCGTGCAGGTGGTGCGCCAGCAGACCGGCCGGCTGCCGCTGCTCTACACCCATCCGCAATGGGCCAACGGCCAGAAATACGGTCGGCGCGGGCTCAGTCTGGGCCAGCCGGTGCAGCCCGGTTCGCTGCTGGCGCGCTGCGATCTCTGGCTGGCCGACTATCGCGAGCAGCCCGAGATCCCCTGGGCATGGGCCGATCGCGGCTGGAAGCTCTGGCAGTACGCCGCCAACCAGACCGAAACCGACGTCGCTTACGGCGCGCAGGCACGGGCGGTGGCCGGTGTCGCCTATTGCGATCGCAATCTGTTCGCCGGCGATGCGAACGCCCTTTACCGGTTTTGGAACAGTCGCGCCCGGTCGTAGCGCCAGCCTCCTGGCGAAACGCCCCTCGCAACCTGTGACAAGTTCGCCGGCGCCCGTCTGGCTGAAACTTTCTGGGAATCCTGGCGTTGTAGGCCGTCAGGAGCGGTAAAAGCGTGGTGTCTCAAGGTCTTGATGCCGAGGAAATCGTCCAGGTCGCCCTGAAGGCCTTGGATGGACGCCCTGACGGCAACCCTAGCTCATTGGACGATCTGCCGACGGCCCTCTACGTGACCGATCGGGAAGGTGTGATCACCTGGTACAACCGGGCGTGTGTCGACCTTGCCGGTCGCACGCCGGTTGCCCACCGGGACCGCTGGTGCGTCACCTGGAAGCTCATGACCGACAACGGTGCGCCGCTGCCGCACGACCAGTGCCCGATGGCGGCGGCAATCAAGGAACAGCGCTCGATCCGCGGCGTGACAGCGATCGCCGAGCGCCCAGACGGCCGGCGGGTGGCCTTCCTGCCCTATCCGACGCCGCTGTTCGACGCTGCCGGCGAGTTCACCGGCGCCCTCAACCTCCTGGTCGACATCACCGCGGCGCGTCGGCGCGACGAGTTTCTCGCCCACGCCCGGCGCTGCCGCAGGCTCTCCCGCACCATCAACGATCCCGAGACCCTCGCCGCCCTGCAGCACATGGCCGAGCAGTATGAGCTGACCGCCGCGGAGCTCAGCGCCTCGGCCTGACCGGAGCGGCTCACCGGTAGCCGGTGAATCCCAGAATGACGCCGATGATGCTGTCGACCGGTCCTCGCAGCAGCCAGCCGATGACGTCCAGATTCCGGCCGAGCTGGTCGCCGACAATCGGCAGCACGAAGATCAGGCCGATGATGATCATCATGCCGTAGGGCTCCAGCGCGGCCAGTGGCCGGGCGAGCACGTCGGGCAGCAGGCCGACGGCGACGCGGCCGCCGTCGAGTGGCGGCAACGGGATCATGTTGAACACCGCCAGCACGACGTTGATGACGATGGCGTTCTGGAGGTTGAGCAGTGTCCATTCCCGGGCGCCGACCGGCAGGACGCCGACGGCGTGGGCCAGCAGCGCCGCCGCGAACGCCAATGCGATGTTGATGCCGGGTCCGGCCGCCGCGACCAGCACCATGTCACGCCGCGGATTCTTGAGCGCGCGAAAATTGACTGGTACCGGTTTGGCGTAGCCGAACAGGAAGGGCGAGTGCAGGAACAGCAGCAGCCCGGGCAGCAGGATGGTGCCGAACGGATCGACGTGCTTCAGCGGATTGAAGCTGACGCGGCCCAGCCGCCACGCTGTGTCGTCGCCACGCAGATGCGCGACGAAGCCGTGGCTTGCCTCGTGCAGGGTGATCGCCAGCAGCACGGGCAGCACCCATGTCGAGGCAGTGTAGAGGGTGCTTGCCAGTTGTTGATCCATGGACTCTTCTACTGACACATGACGACGATGAACAGAGCCAGTGCCATCGTGCTGTCGGCGCGCGAGCGTCACTTCATCGACACGCGACGGGTCGGCCATCTGGCGACCGCCGATGCGGGCGCGGCGCCGCATGTCGTGCCGGTCTGCTTCGGGCTGATGGACGACACGCTCTACATCACCATCGATCGCAAGCCCAAGCGCGCCACCGACCGGCCCCTGAAGCGGCTGGGCAACATCCTCGAGAACCCGCAAGCCGCTGTCGTCTTCGACCACTACGACGAGGACTGGCGGCGGCTCGCCTGGGTCATGCTGCGCGGCCGGGCGGAGATCCTGGCCGACGGCCCCGAGCACGGCCGGGCGCAGGCGCTGCTGCAGGCGCGTTACGAGCAGCTTGCCGCCATGCAGATCGCGGGATTGCCCGTCATTGCCATCCGTATCGAGCGGGTGGCGAGCTGGGGCGACCTCGGAGATTGACGGCAAGGCCGCGACCTCTGGTCGCTTTGCCGCCTCCATCCTGCATCGCTATCCCCCGCTCAACAGCCCACCTTCCAGCGCCTCGTGCTTGATCCGGGGACGTCTGGGTGGCACCGACCGTATCCAATCCATGAGCGCGTGCCCGGCGCGCTTGTCCTGCACCCCGTCGCCCTTCTGCGGCGGGGGCATGCTTCGTTTTTCGCTCCCGGGTGGTCACCTTCACTGGTCCCCTCGCGCCGAGCGACCAAGGCAGGTGACCCGATGCGCAAAGTCTTTCATGGTCTTTTGGCTGTCGCTGCGGCGGCCTTAGTGTTCGCGCTGCCCGTATGGGCGGCGGCCGACCCCGGACAATTCGTCAAAAACGTGACCGGCCAGCTCGCGGATATCGGCCGGACCAAGAGCGGCGCCAGCCGCGACGCCGCCGTCCGCGAGGTGCTGCGCAACAATTTCGATATGGCTCACATGGCGCGCGTGGCGCTGGGCAGCCACTGGGCCGAGGCCAGCGAGGCGCTGCGGGCGCGCTTCCTCTCAGCCTTGGAGGCTGCGGAAGCGCGTGCCTATGGCGAACGGCTGGCCAAGCTCGCGGCCTCCGATGTCACCATCGACAAGGTCGACGCGCGGCCCGACGGCGTGTCGATGGTCAAAGCCGTCCTGACGCAGGCCAACGGCCGGACCACCCGGATCGAGTGGGAAGTGCACGACAACGGCCGTGGCGCGCGCATCGCCGACCTGAAGGTCGCCGGTGTCAGCATGTCCCAGATGAAGCGGTCGGAGTTCAACCTCTACATCCAGAGCAACGGCGGCCAAGTCGAGCCCCTGGTCAAGGAACTGGAAGCCCGCGCCACCCGCTGAGTTCGCGAACCCATGTCAGCGGTGCGGGCGGATGTCGTTGTTGACCGTCCGGTCGCCCGCCTGCCAGCGCCGCAGCGTGTCATGCGCCGTCGTTCGCTGATGGGCGGCGATGTCGCCGGCATCGGGCGGGTCGGAGGTGAACTCGACGAGAAGCCCGTCCGGGTCCTGGACATAGATCGACTTGCAGTAGCCGTGGTCGACCTCGCGCACCGGCAGCTTGGCGCCTTCCAGTCGTTGCTTGATCGCGCACTGTGCGGCGTCGGTGACGGCGAGCGCGATATGGATGAAGGTCGTCTGCTTCTTCGCCTGGTAGGCCGCCGCCGCCTCGGGATCGGCGAAGTTGAAGAAGGCGAGCGCGCCACCGTCGCCGATGCCGTAGAAGGCGTGGCTGTAGCTCGTGCGCCGCCCGGGGAACTCCGGGAACTCGGCCTCCTCGATCCAGGCGGCGAGCAGCGGCAGGCCGACAATGTCCTCGTAGAAGCGGCGCGTCCGCTCCTGATCGGCGCAGACATAGGCGTTGTGATGCAGTCGCAACGGCAGGGCAGGATTGCTCATCCGGGCTTCTCCTCACAGTAGGCAGACGAAGTCCTCGAACTTACCCGATGTGGTGCGCGAAAGCTCGGACGGGAAGGCGAGGTCGATGCGGAATCCCTGGCCGAACTTGGCCCGGCCCCAGTCGACGACGCCCAGCGCCTCCTCGTCGGTGAGCGTCCGCGCCGCCTGCAGGCGTACCTCGATGCGGTCGGGATGGGTCTGCGCGAACTGGTATTGCCGGATCGGCGCCAGCGCCAAGAGCTTGCCGATGTCGTCCGACGACAAGAGCGGCCAGCGCTCGCCCTCGGCCGTGCGCAGCATGTTCTGTCGGCGGCCCAGGATGCGACGGATCACCGGCAGGCCGCGGCCGCACGAGCAGGGGGCGCCCACCTCGGCATGATCGCCGATGTCGTAGCGCACCAGCGGCATCGCGAGATTGTGCAGCGGTGTCACGATCACCCGCCCGATGTCGCCCGGCGCGCAGGGCCTGCCGGCAGGGTCGAGGATCTCGACCAGCGCCGTCTCGGACTGCAGGTGATAGTTGTCGGTGTCCGGACACTGCAGGGCGAGATAGCCCGCTTCACGCGTGCTGTAGGTGTCGACGACCGGCGCGTTCCACTGGGCGCGGCAAAGCTCGCGCAGGCCGGGGGCCAGGACCTCCGAGATCGTCAGCACCTGCCGCAGCTTGCGTGGCCGTAGGCCGGTCTCGGCGCTGCGGCGAATCAGGCGGTCGAGCATCGTCGGATGCGTCAGCAGATAGTCGGGCGCCTCGCGGACAAGCCATTCGAGCTGGTCGTCGACCGGTGTCGCGATGTTGAGGCTGACGCACGGGCCGGTCCTGAAGATGTCCGCGGTCGAGAAGCCCCAGTTTTCGAGGTGCTCGCCGTCGGGATAGAGCGCCTTGCCCGCGGTCGATTCGCGGATGGCGGCGAGCTTTCCCGCGATGTCGCGACCGTGCCAGAGATGCTCGCGCACCGTCACCGCGCTCCACATCAGCAGCCACAGGTCGCTGCGTACGGCGTGGATCGGCTTGCCGGTCGATCCCGAGGTGTAGACTTCCGTGAGCTCACCATGTCCATCGGGCAGCGTGCGGCTCACGAGGTCGCGGCCCGCCTGCTGCACGTCCTGGCGCGTCAGCAGCGGCAGCTCGCGCCAGTCCTGCCAGAACGCCTCGCCGTCTGCATCGGCCAGCTTGCCGAGGCGGCGCCGATAGAACGGCACGTGCCGCGCGGCGTGACTGAGCAGCTGCTTGAGCTGTGCTTGCTGGGCGTCGCGCAGGCGATCGGCGGGCCACCATTGGGTGCGTTCGAGCTGGAAGAGCAGCGAGAGAGTAGCCATGCCACGCCCCGAAACGGCGGCGGGCCAGGCGATGTCGGGAAGCGCGCTGTCGAACGGCAGGATCATGGCCCGCAGCATGCAGCGGATTGCAGCGGCGTAAAGCCGGCCGCGTTTGCGAATGATTCCGGCTTGCGCCGGTCACAGCAAAGCCACCAGCAGCCGACGCGGTTCCACAGCATCATCGGTGCCGAACGTGAAGAAGAAAACGGAACACAGCAGGCGTCGTGCGCGTTATTGCCCCGGCGATCAAACAGGAGGTTGAAATGTCGTTGGCCAAAAAGGCTGGACTGCTGATCGGCGTGATCGGCGCCGCCGCGACGGTGGCGACCTCGGCCGAGGGCGGCGAAGGCGGCCGCGGCAAGAAGTATCGTGGCTCGCCGGTCTACATCGTCGAGCAGCCGGTCGTTCGCGTCGTGCGCCCGGCGCCGGTTTACGTTGTGCCGCCCCCGGTGATGTATGCTCCGGCGCCGACCTACTACGAGCCGATGTACCAGCGCTACGATCGCTACGATCGTTATCCGTCGAGCCCGAGCCTGAACATCAACATTCCGCTGCGCTAAGGCACATTCCGGATGGAATGTGTCCTGGCAACGACCATCGGCCGCCGCCTGCAAAGGCGGCGGCCTTTCGTTTGCCCGTCACACCGTCAGGTACTGGTGCACGATGCGCTCGTCGGCCCTGAGGTCGGCGGGCGTGCCGGTGAAGCGCACCTCGCCCTTCTCCAGGATGTAGACGCGGTCGGCGAGCGCCATCACGAACTGCAGGTTCTGCTCGGCCAGCACGATCGAGAGCCCGGTCGCCTTGAGCTCGGCGACGCGCTGCTGCAGCAGCTCGACGATCAAGGGCGCCAGCCCCTCCGACGGCTCGTCGAGCAACAGAAGCTCGGGATTGCCCATCAGGGTGCGGGCGATGGTCAGCATCTGTTGCTGGCCGCCCGACAGCACGCCGCCGCGGCGGTCGCGGATCTCGGCCAGGTCGGGGAACAGCGCGAACACCTGCTCCTCGCTCCAGGTCGTCCTGCCGCCGGCGCCGGCGCGCCGCGCGATGTCGAGGTTCTCCCACACCGACAGCTCGGGGAAGATGCGCCGGTCCTCCGGCACGAAGCCGATGCCGAGCCGGCAGATGCGGTGCGGCCCCAGCCGGGCGATGTCCTGGCCTTTCCACATCACATGGCCTTGCCGCGGCGGCGTCAGGCCCATGATCGAGCGCATGGTCGTGGTCTTGCCGACGCCGTTGCGCCCAATGAGCGCGATGCATTCGCCGGCCTGCACCTCGAGCGAGACGCCGAACAGCACCTGGCTCAGCCCGTAGGCGGTATGGATGCCGTCGACCTTGAGGTCAGCCCCAAGCTCAGCCCCAAGCTCAGCCATGGGCGTGCTCCCCGAGATAGACGCGCTTGACCTCCGGGTCGTTGCGCACCGCGTCGGGCGCGCCCGAGGCGATGATCTCGCCGTGATGCAGCACCGAGATGCGCTCGGCGATGCCGAACACCACCGACATGTCGTGCTCGGTGAAGAGCAGCGTGAGCCCGCGTGCTTTCACGATGTCGCGCACCGAGGCGATGGTCTCGCCGGTTTCCTGCGGCGACATGCCGGCGGTCGGCTCGTCGAGCAGCAATAGTCGCGGCTGAGAGGCGAGGGCGATCGCAAGCTCGAGCTGCTTCTGCTTGCCGTAGCTCAGCTCGCCCGCGGTCTCCAGGGCCTCGGGCGCCAGGCCGACCAGCTCGAGCAGCTCCTGCGTGCCTTCACGATGCAGGGAGCGGCCGGGGCGGAAGAGATTCCACTGCTGGCCTTCGTGGGCGATCAGTGCCACCTGCACGTTCTCGAAGACAGTCAAGCGGGGATAGATGTTGATGCGCTGGAACGAGCGGGCGATGCCCAGCCGCACGATCTTCTGCGGCGGCAGGCCGACCAGGTCGCGGCCCTCGAACGACACGTTGCCCCTGTCGGGCCGCAGATGGCCGGTGATCAGGTTGAAGAAGGTCGTCTTGCCGGCGCCGTTGGGGCCGATGATGGCGTGGTTCTCGCCGGTCAGAAGTTCGAAGGAGACATCGCGCGTGGCGACGAAGCCTGCGAACGACTTCCACAGACCGCCGATGCTGAGCATGGTGGTCATGATCGACCTCCGCGTGCCTTCACGCGTCTCGCCAGGCCGATCAGGCCATCCGGCAGCACCATCACGATCACCAGCAGGATCAGCCCCAGCACGGTCGGCCAGTAGGGCGTGTACTGGTTGGTGAAGACCTGCAGCAGGTGCAGCACGGCGGCGCCGATGATCGGCCCGACGAAGGAATAGATGCCGCCCAGCAGCACCATGATCAGCACGTTGGCCGATTCGGTCCAGAAGGCGTTCTCGATGTACATGCCGCGGTGGTACATGCCGAACAGCGCGCCGGCGAGCCCGCCGAACGTGCCGGCCACGGTGAAGGCGGCCCAGCGCATGCGCCGCGTATCGACGCCGATGAAGCCCGCGCGCACGCTGTTCTCACGGATCGCCACCAGGGTCAGCCCGAACGCCGAATGGCAGATCACCCAGAGGGCGGCGACGCCTGCGCTGACCACCGCCAGCGTGAAGTAGAAGTAGTTGACGTGGTTGGTGAGCATCGCCGGCACCTTGACGCCGGTGAGGCCGTCGTCGCCGCCGGTGACTTCCTTCCACTTGAAGGCGATGCCCCACACCAGCATGGCGAAGGCGAGCGTCAGCATGGCGAAGTAGATCTGCGTCAGCCGCACGCAGAAGAAGCCCACCACCGCCGCCACCAGCCCGGCCAGCACCACCGCCGCCGGCAGGGCCGCCGCCAGCGGCCAGCCGTAGGTGGTGAGCAGGATGGCGCAGGCATAGCCGCCGATGGCGAAGTAGGCGGCGTGGCCGAACGAGATGTTGCCGGTGAAGCCGATCAGCACGTTGAGGCTCAACGCAAACAGCGCGTAGATCAGCACCTCGGTGGTGAGGTCGATGGCATAGCGGCTGCCGGCCAGCGGCAGCAGCGCCAGCAGCAGCACGACGATCGCCGAGGCGATCAGTTGGCGGTGCGACGGCATGGTCAGTGCCCCGTCTCGGGTCGCCCGAGCAGGCCCCACGGCCGCACGATCAGCACCGCCAGCATCAGCAGGTAGGGCAGCACGTCCTGCCAGTTGGGCGCTAAAACCGTGCCGAACTGCACGACGAAGCCGAAGGCGAGCGCCCCCAGGAAGCTGCCCCACATGTTGCCGAGGCCGCCGATGATGACGATGATGAAGCACTCGTTGATGATGGTGGCGTCCATGCCCGGCACCAGGGCGATGCGCGGGGCGGCGAGCGCGCCGCCGACGCCGGCCAGCGCCGAGCCGATGGTGAACACCGCGGCATAGACCATCGGCACGTTGACGCCGAGCGCCGCCAGCATCTCGCGGTCCTGCGTCGCGGCGCGCACGACGCGGCCCCAGCGCGTGCGGTCGACCACGAACCACATGGCGACGGCGATCAGGGGTCCCACGACGCAGAGGAAGAGCTGGTACTGCGGCAGGATGACGAAATCCAGATTGACCGCGCCGCCCATGCCCGGCGGATAGCCGACCGAGTACTGGTCGGTGCCCCAGATCATCTTCGCCGCGTCGCTCATCAGCAGCACCAGCGCGAAGGTGAACAGGAGCTGCATCAAATGCTCCTTGTCGTAGAGGTGGCGCAGCAGCAGGCGTTCGACAACGAAGGCGATCAGCCCGAGCGCCGCCGCCGCCGCCAGCACGCCGACGAAGAACGGCGCGCCCCAGGTCTTGGCCACGGTGAAGGTGATGTAGGCGCCGAACATGTAGAACATGCCGTGCGCGAAGTTGATCACCCGCAGCACGCCGAAGATCAAATTCAGCCCGGAAGCGATGATGAACATGTTCATGGCCAGCGCCAGGCCATAGAACGCGTTCAGCGTGAACATCGTGAGGGTCATTTACTCAAGGTCTCCCCGTTCCGTCATCCCGAGCGCAGCCGAGGGACCTCCTCTTGTCAGCGCATCGACAAGAAAAGGTCCCTCGACTTCGCTCGGGATGACGGCTTGGCCGTCACTTATTTCGGCTGGATGTAATCCGCCGGATCCATCATGCGGTAGGCGCGGTCAGGCTTCTTGACCATCGGTCCCCAGAACTGGCCGATGTTGGCCTGGTGGGTCTTCGGATCGATGGTGAGCTTGCCGACCGGCGTGCCGATCGACAGTCCCTCGAGCGCTTCCGCGACCTTGTCGGGATCGGTCGACTTGGCCTTCTCCATCGCCGCTGCGGCGTACATCACGCCGATGTATCCCAGCGCCGCCCATTGCGGCGTTTCCTGCGTGTTGAGCTTCTTGGCGAGCTTGGCCTGGAATTCCTTATGGGAAGGATCGTTGCCCTTGTACCAGAGCTCGTAGGTGTTCGAGATCACGTTGTCGGGGTACTCGCCCTTGAGCTCGCCGGCGATCTCGTGGCTGCCGACTTCGCCGCCGGAGATCCACTTGATCTTGTTGAAGAAGCCGAGCGGCGCGGCCTGCTTGACCCACGACACGAAGTGCGGCCCCCACAGGCCCGACAGCACGCCGTCGCAGCCCGCCGCCATGACCTGCGGGATGAACGGATTGAAATCGGTGGCGCCGAGCTTGGGCTTGAGGGTCAGCACGATCTTGGCGTCGGGCGCGTGCTTGGGCATCGCCTTCAGGATGCCGACCTCGAGGTCGTTGCCGTAGGCATAGTCGAGCTCGAGATGGCAGATCTTGCTGAGCTTGTTCTTGCCGGCCAGGATCGCCATCGCTTCGCCTTCCTGGTCGGTGTTCGCCGACGTGCGGAAGACGTACTTGTGCAGCTTGTCCGTCGTGATCTGGATGCTCTTGGGGATGGTCGAGATATAGACGACCTTCTCCTGCTTGCTCACCTCCGACATGGCGAGGCCGACCGACGAAGCGAGCCCGCCCAGGACGATGTCGACCTTGTCCTTGGTGATCAGCTCCTTCATCGTCGACGAGGCGGTCGCCGGGTTGAGCTTGTCGTCGCGCTCGATCGATTCGACCTTGCGGCCCATGATGCCGCCCTTGGCGTTCAGTTCCTCGATCGCCATCTGGTGGCCGACCAGCGCCGGCGCGCCGTAGACGGCGCCGCCGCCGGTCAGCGGATAGAGCACGCCGATCTTGATCGGTCCCTGTTGGGCAAACGCCGTCCCGGCACTCAGCACACCGGCGGCAACGAGCATTGCGCTGTATTTCATGTGGTTTCCTCCCGATTTGACCGCGAGCTTTTTGGTACGCGGGTTACAGTTCTCCCCGTCGGCACTAGATCAATACGCGGCTGGTTCGACAAGAAGATTGATGAGCGGCCTTATGCGATAGTCGGCTGAAACCGATACCAGCCGAAGGAAACTGCACGATGTCCGAACCGCTTCCCGCTCTGTGCCTGATCGCCATGCCGGGGCGTCGGCGCCGCACCATCGAACTCGGCCAGGAGGCCGAGCGGCGCGGCTTCGCCGGGCTCTATGTGCCGAGCCCGACCGGCGGCATGTCGACCTGCGAGGCGCTGGCGTGGAACACGGGCTCGATCACCTTCGGCACCGCGATCGCGCCGATCTACCAGCGCACCATCGTCGATTTCGCGCAGAGTGCGGCGATGATGCACGAGGTATCGGGCGGACGCTTCCGTCTCGGCATCGGCATCGCCCACGGGCCGTCCTACGTGCGCATGGGCGTGACGCCGGGCAAGCCGCTGGCCGACACGCGCGCCTTCATCGAGAAGATCCGTGCCGAGACCACGTTCGGTCCGCTGCCGCCGATCATCGTCGCCGCGCTGCGCAAGAAGATGGTGGCGCTGTCGGGCGAGCTGGCCCAAGGCGTGGTGTTCGCCAACGCCGCGCTGTCGCACATGGGCCAGTCGCTCGCGGCACTGCCCGCGGCCAAGCGCAACGATCCCGGCTTCTTGATCGGCAACATGATCCCGACCTGCATCAACGACGACGTCGAGGCCGCGCGCGCGGTCAACCGGCGCACGCTCACCAACTACGCCTTCCTGCCCAACTACCGGAACTACTGGAAGGAGGCGGGCTACGTCGAGGAGATGGCGGCGATCGAGAAGGCGATCGCCGACGGCCGCCGCGACGACGTGCCGAAGTTCCTCACCGACAAGTGGCTGGCCGACAACACGCTGTTCGGGCCGGCGGCCAAGGTGCGCGACGGGCTCGCCGCCTGGCGCGCGGCGGGCGTGCACACGCCGATCCTGGTGCCGTCCTCGGCGGCCGGCAACCAGATGAAGGCGATCGACGAAATCTTCGCCGCGTTCGGCTGACGCAAAGAGCGTGGCACGCCGAAACTAATTCTTGAGTTCCATGTCCTCGTAAGAGGGGAACGGACTCATCCAGACGTCGGTGATCGTGTGTTTGGCGATGCGCGGCCCGATGCCGTTCAGGGTGCGAAGGTCCATGACCGGCGCGTACATCGCCCGCTCGATCGTGAGCTGCTGGATCTTGTGCAGCAGCGCCTCGCGCCGTCCGGCGTCGCGCTCGGACGCCTGCTGCTGAAAGAGATCATCGATGTCGGGATAGCCGCCGTAGGCGTAGGCGCCCTTGGACTGGATGAACGTCTCCACGCGGCTGGCGGCGTTGCCGGAGTTTCCGGCCGCGGTCATGAACAGGCCGCGCAGCTTCTTTTCCTGCCAGGCCGCGTAGAACGCCGCGCGCTCCATCGGGCGCAACCTGACGCGGATGCCGGCCGCGTTCAGGTCGTTCACGACCGCATCGGTCACGGTCGGAAAGCCGGGGATCGACGCGAATTCCCCGGCATCGAAGCCTTTTGGATATCCGGCTTCGGCGAGCAACTGCTTCGCCTTGCCCGGGTCGTAGGTCGGCGGCTCGACCTGTAGTGCGAAGTCCATGACGCGGGGCACGATCACCCCCGCCGGCGGGCAGAAGCCAAGGCACGCCGCCTCGTTTATCCGTTTGCGATCGAGCGCCAGGTTCGCCGCGAGGCGCAGCCGCTTGTCGTGCCAGGGCGACTTGGCGTCCCATTGCTCGGTGAACTCGATCCAGAAGATCGACGCGTGCTTGGATGCCACCACCTGCATGCGCGGATCGCGCTGGATCTCCTCGGCCTCGGGTCCATCAAGAACCAGGGAGATGTCCGACTCGCCCGTCTTCACCATCACCGCGCGCGTGGTCGCTTCGGGGACGCTCTTCATGATCAGCGTCTTCACGTTCGGCACGCGGCGCCAGTAGCCGGGATAGGCTTCCAGCTCGACCTCCAGGCCCGGCTTGTGGCTGACGAACTTGTAGGGGCCGGCGCCGATCGGATGCTTCCTGAAGCCCTCGTCGCCGACCTGTGCCAGGTAATTCTTCGGCACGATGATGCCGGCGGCGCTGGCGGTGGTGCCGTAGAACGTCATGAAGTCGGGCCACGGCGCCTTGAGATGAAAGCGCACCACCAGGGGATCGACGATTTCGACCTGCGCGACGCGCTCCTGCAGAATCTTCGACCCTGCGCCCCGGTAGCGTTCGAAGCTGAACTTCACGTCTTCCGTCGTCACCGGGTCGCCGTTGTGAAACTTCAGCCCCGGACGCAGCTTGAACTGGTACGTCTTGCCGTCGGGGCTCTCCTGCCACGACTCCGCGAGGCTTGGGCCCATCTTGTGCCCGGGATACGGCCGCACGAGCGCATCGTGGATCGCATAGAGCATGCCGAACGGCGTGATCTGCGGCGGCGCGGTGGATGGGTCGAACCAGCTCGGTGAGATGGTCACGTGCCAGGCGATCGTGGCTCGCCCCGACGGCGCCGCCACCGCGGCCGTCGAGGCAATCGCGCCAAGGGCGACGACTGCAACGAGCAGGGATTGGAGCAGGAATTGGCGGAGGGCGCGACACAGGCGCAGGACCTGGAACGAAGCCATGAGAACCTTCCGGGCGGCAAAAAATGGTCGCACAACTGGAACGGACTCACCGAGCTATCGGCCGACTGCGACCATCGGTTTGGTCGTCAGCCGGCCGATACCCGGTACCCTGCATCACCAATGTTGTCGGATGCAGCTTTTGGCAGGGACAGGATTGAATCAGCTCACGCGTACGCCTTGGTCGCCTCCGAGTGTGCCCACTTGGCAGCTTCCTCGGCGGGCATGCCCTGGATCGCCTTGGCGTACATGTCGACGATGATGTACTTGCTGATCACCTCGGCGGACTGGCGGTCGGGCGGGCCCAGCATAGCCGGCCAGCCGGCCGAACGACGGCAGGTCGCGGAACGGCTTCAGTACCGGATCGACATCCCACACCGCGTGCTCCTCCCACACCTTGGTGGCGCCGCAGGTGTAGCCCTGCTGCGAGACGAACCACTGGTCGTAGACCGGCTTGGAGTGGGCCCAGCGCAAGAAGTCCTTGGCCGCCTTCTGGTTCTTCGAGTAGCCCATCAACATGTGGGTCTGCGGGCCCGGCATGTTGAACTGGCCGGCCGGCCCCTTGGGAATGCGCGCATGCTGGATGTCCTGCCACATCGGTGTGCCCTTCTCGGTCTTGTAGGTGTCGGGCTTGCGCTTGGCTTCGATGTAGATCGAGGCGCCGTTGTTGGTGGCGCTGATGGTTTGCGACAGGAAGGCCCGGTTGTTGTTCGTGTCGTCCCAGGCCAATCCGCCTTCGTCCATGGTCTCCTTCCACAGCGCGACCGCAAACTTGATCGACTCGACCGTTTCCTTGCTGTTCAACGCGACGGTCTTGCCGTCAGCCTCGACCTCCTTGCCGCCCCACGACCAGAGATAGGGATACCACCAGCCCGGCGCGTCGCCGAACGTGTGCCCGGCGGTCTGGCCGATCGGCCGCCCCTTGGCTTTCAGCTTCTTGCCGGCCTCGCGGAATGTGTCCCAGGTCTCGGGGAAGGTCGTGTGCCCGGCCTCCTCGAGCCAGGATTTGCGATAGGCGATGAGCCCGCCGCCGACCGTCCACGGCACGCCGATCCACTTGCCGCCGACCGTGCCGATCAGCCGGGCGATCTCGTAGATAACCGCCTTGGGCCTTGCCGATCTCCTCGGCCACGTCGCTCGAATCGGCCAGGCTTCCGGCATAGAGCTGCGGCCAGTTGTTCAGCGCCATGATGATGTCGGCGCCGGCACCCGACTGGATCGCCGAGGTGATGCGCGACTGCAGGTCGTTGGCGTTGACGGTCTCGAGCTTGAGCGTGATACCGGTCGCCTTCTTGCATTCCTGCGTGATCGGGCCCTTGAGCAGCACGTCAGACGCCGGCACGAAATCGGCCCAGCGCAGCCAGTGGACGTTGGTCTCCTGCGCCAAGGCAGGCGCCCGGCCGCTGGCCAGGATGGCGGCCATGCCGCCCGAAGCAGACAGTGTCAGAACTCTACGCCGCGCAATGCGAGCCATGATTTCCTCCTGTCGTCGTTTTCATATGCGGATGTAAGCGTAGGCGTGGGCTGGAGATACGCGTGTCCCGCCGCGCGCCTGCGCACACTGGGAAGTCGTCTGCCAACTATGCGTCTCGAAACGGCACCACTGCCGCAGGGCTAAAAGGCTCTCTGCGGACAACGCTGGCCGGAGCATACGCCTGTTCACGGAAGGATCACAGGCCGGGCTCGCGCGTTACCGTCTAGGCTGGCAAAAAGGAGAAAGACCCCTCATGAAGCCTGTTGCTCTCGTTCTCGCCTCGATCCTGGCTCTCGCCGGGTGCGCCCAGTTCGACAAGCAGTTCGGGCAGCAGGCCGCTTTGTCCACGGGCATCGCCCCCGGCGAGGTCGAGTGGGCACGCAAGACCGGCCGCAACACCGTGAGCGGCAACGCCAGCCTGAAGTCCGGCGGCACGACCCATACCTGCGCCGGCCAGTCGGCCAACCTGATCCCCGACACCGCCTATGCGCGGGCGCGCATGACGGCGATCTTCGGCAACGCCAGCCGCGGCACGCGCGCCGCCAGCCTGGGCGCGGTGAAGTTCGAGCGCGACGATCCGCTCTACGTCTCGACCCTGCGCACGGCGCGCTGCGATGCCTCGGGCAGCTTCTCCTTCCCCGGCGTGCCCGACGGCGTCTGGTACGCCACCACCAGCGTGAAGTGGCAGGAGACCTCGCAGGTCGAAGGCAGCTCCATGATGCAGCGCGTCGACGTCCAGGGCGGCCGGCTGGTCAAGGTCATGTTGCCGTAGTTTGGGAGCGCGGGCCTCCGGCCCGCATCATGAGGGGCCGGAGGCCCGCGCTGCAATGAGCGAGTGGCGCGGTCCCGGCAAAGACGGGTAGGCTAGGCACAACCAATACGGAGGAACGTGCCATGGCCACTGCTGTCCTCGAAACCCCGACCGCCGCGTTCGACGTCGAAGACATCGAATACCTGCGCCACGGCGACAAGCCGTTGCTGGCGACCGTCTACAAACCGAAAGGCGCGGGCCCGTTCCCGGCCATGGTCGAGTGCCACGGCGGCGCCTGGTGCATGAGCGACCGCCACACCGAGAAGCTGCGCCACGAATACATGGCCTCGCACGGCGTCGTGTCGATCGCGCTCGACTTCCGCTCGGGCGACGAGGACCCGTATCCGGCCTCGGTGCAGGACATCAACTACGCGGTGCGCTGGGCCAAGGCCAACGCGGGCGCTCTGAAGACGCGCCCCGACCTCATCGGCCTGTCGGGCCAGTCGAGCGGCGGCCACCTCGGCATGCTGGTCGCCATGCGGCCGCACGATGCGCGCTATTCGGCGATTCCCTTGCCGGCCGGTTCGCCTGCCCAGGACGCCAGCGTTCGCTGCGTGATCATGTCCTGGCCGGTGATCAATCCGCTCTCCCGCTACCGCCACGCCAAGCGCGCCGAGGCGAGCGCCAATCCGCCGCCGTGGCCGAAGTCGATCATCGGTCGCCACGACTCCTACTGGCAGTCGGAAGCCAACATGTCCGAGGGCAGCCCGACGATGGCGCTCGAGCGCGGTGAGAAGCTGCTGACGCCGCCCGCGATCTGGTTCCAGGCGCACGGCGACATCATGCACGACTACAAGGACACCGAATTCGACGTTCGACGGCAACGAGCCGCAGCGCTTCTGCGCCGCGTACCGCAAGGCCGGCGGCTCGATCGCCCTGGAATACATCGACATGGAGCGGAAGCCCGGCTCTTCGCCGGACCTGTCCAAATGCGGTCCCATGTTCGGGCAAATGGTGGAATTCATCGAAAAGCATGTGAGGGTCTGAAGCGAGCGCTGAGGCGCTCAAAGCGGGCGGGGGGAACATCATGATTAAGACGATCAAGCGCCGCGGCGTCCTTCGGGCCGCGGCGGCGTTGGGGGCTGGCCTGGCATCGCCCACCCTGGTGCGCGCGCAGGACGCGCTCGAATCGCTGAAGATCATCGTCGGCTTCCCGCCGGGCGGCAGCGCCGACGTCGTGAGCCGCCATCTCGGCGAGAAGCTGGTGCCGGGCTACGCGCGCAGCGTCATCGTCGACAACCGCCCGGGTGCCGCCGGCCGCATCGCCATCGAAATGCTCAAGAACTCAGCGCCCGACGGCCGCACCCTGGTGCTGACGCCGGCCTCGACGGTCACGGTCTACACCGACATCTATAAGCAGCTTTCCTACAACCCGAGCACCGACCTGGCACCGGTGTCGCTGGCGGCGACCTTCGTGCATGGCTGTGCCGTCGGCCCGGTGGTGCCGGCCGAGGTCAAGACGCTGGCGCAGTTCGCCGACTGGGCCAAGGCCAACCCGGGCAAGGCCAACTGCGGCAACCCGGGCGAGGGCTCGTTCCCGCACTTCCTCACGTTGGTCATGGCCAAGGCGCTGGACGCGCCGATCCAGCCGGTCCCCTATCGCGGCGGCGCGCCGGCGCTCGCCGACATGATGGCGGGCCAGCTCGCGGCCCTGATGCTGCCCGACGGTTCGTTCCTGCCCTACACCCGGGACAACCGCGCGCGCGTTCTGGCGACCAGCGGCGAGAAGCGCTCGCCGTTCTACCCCGACGTCGCCACCTTCGCCGAGCAGGGCGTCAAGGAACTCGTGGTCACCGAATGGTTCGGCCTGTTTGCGCCGGCGGCGACGCCGGCCGCCACCGCGAGCCGCGCCGCCGCCGCCATCGCCAAGGCGCTGGCCAGCAAGGAGATCGCCCAGGCCTTCGCCAATCTCGGCATGGTGCCGAAGTCCAACACGCCGGCCGAGCTCGCGACCCTGATCAAGGCCGAAGCGGCGACCTGGGGCCCGATCATCCGCTCCACGGGCTTCAAGCCGCTGGAGTAAATGTCCGAAAGACAACCGGGACGTGTAGTGACATAGTCCCTTGCACATCGCCCTCGTGGGAGAGGAGAGCCACATGACAACTGCACGTGCAAAGCGATGGGCATGGCTTGGTCTGGCGGCCGGCCTGTGCGCCGGGCTGCTCCTGCCCGGCGGCCCGGCGGCAGCGGCCGATTGCAATGCGGCGCCGCCAAATCTCAAGCCGAGCGATGTCGTGGTCAAGGTCGATCAGGGAACGGCGTGGCAGCCGCGCGGCGGCCAGGTACGCATCGTGGTCGAAAGCGCGACGCAGATGCTGAAGGGCACCGATGTCACGGTCTGCTTCCGCTGGTCGAGCGGCCAGCAGGCCCAATACTTGCCACCCGCCGCCGTGCAGACCGCCGAGTCCACGCCGATGAAGGCCGTCTACCGCGTCACGGTGCCCGAGCTGAAACGGGTCGACTCCTCGTGGTTCGACCGGGTGAGCGGCAAGCTGCCGGCCGATCCGACCCAGCCGGCGCAGTTCGACAACGGCATGATCGTCCCGGTCGCCGACGTGAAGGTGATCGTCGGCACGGCAGAGTCGACTCTCGCGACCACCGTCCTCGAGGTTGGCGTCACCAGTGTATGGAACGCCGTGTTGGTGACGCTGTTGTGCGTGTTGGGCGCGCAGGGCCTGCTCTATTCCTGGGCGGTGCATCGCAAGGTGCCCGGCCGTTCGCCGTGGATGCGGCTGGTCAGTACGCGGGAAGGCTATGCGAGCCTGTCGCAGATGCAGATCGTGCTGTGGAGCTTCCTCTTCGGCGCCGGCGCGACCTACGTCATGATCCTGTCGGGCAGCCTGATCGATATCCCGACGGGCGCCCTGGTGCTGCTGGGCATTGCCGGCGCGACGACCTTGGGATCAAGGATCCAGGGAGCCAATGCGCAGGCCGCGGCCCCGTCAGCCGATCTTCCCGCCGCCGCCGCTGCCCCGGCGGCACCGCAAAACGTCTCGGTGATCGCTTCGACCGACCACACCGTCACCCTGCAATGGGATCCGCCGGCCACCGGTGCGGCGGCGGCGGTTTATGCCGTCAGCTATGCGCGGCAAGCCGTTGCCGACTGGCGGGAGAGCGACGACCGCATCAGGCAGAACAGCCACCGGGTCTCCAGGCTGCTGCCCGATACGACCTACGTCTTCCAGGTCACGGCCCGCAACACCAACAGCGCGAGCGCGCCGGTGCAGGTCATGGAAAGGACCAAGCAGGCCGCCCTCATACCGCGCCAGCCTGTGTGGTCCGACCTCGTGGTGACGCCGCATCATCCGGGAGAAATCGACGTCACGCGTGTCCAGATGCTCTTCTTCACGCTCATTTCCGTGGCCTTCGTGGCGATCAAGCTGATCACCAGCTACATGATCCCCGACATCCCGGAAGGCTTCATGCTCCTGATGGGCATCAGCAACGGCGTTTATCTGTCCGCGAAATTCGTGCCCGACTAGAGACCCTTTCTCCGGGCGGTGGCATGATCGCCGCTGAAAAGCTTCGGAGGAGCGTTCATGCATCGGCGTTCGTTGATCGGGACCGCCGCGTCGGCCGCCCTGTTGCCGGCGGTGGGCCGGGCCCAATCCCAGTCCTCGGCGTTTCCGGCCAAGCAGCTGCGGCTGATCGTCGGCTTCGCCGCGGGCGGCGGCGGCGACATCGTCGCGCGCGTGCTGGGGGCGGAGCTGACCAGGAGCGGCGGCTACTCGGTCCTGGTCGACAACAAGCCCGGCGCCGGCGGCAACATCGCGACCCGCGAAGCGCTGCGCGCGCCGCCCGATGGTCACGCGATCCTGTTCGCCAACGTCGGCATGCTGGCGGTCAATCCCTTTGCGATGAAGGACGCGGGCTACGATCCGAAGACCGACATCGCGCCGGTCTGCCTGGCCGTCGACTTCTCCAACGTGCTGGTCGTCCATCCCAGCGTGCCGGCCAGGACGCTGGCCGAGTATCTCGAGCTCGCCAAGCGGCCGGAAGGCATGGACTACGGCTCGTCGGGCGTCGGCGGCGCCGGCCACCTCGCCGGCGAGCTCCTGAAGTCGCGCAGCGGCGCCAGGCTCAACCACGTTCCGTTCCGCGGCGGCGGGCCCGCGATGAACGACCTGGTGGCCGGTCACGTACCGTCGCTGATCGCCAGCGCGCCCACCGCCACGCCGTTGATGCGCGAGGGCCGCATCCGGGCGCTCGCCGTCACCGGCGCCAAGCGCTCGCCGTTCGATCCCGACATCCCGACCATCGCCGAGCAGGGCTTCCCGGGCTATGCCGCCACCAACTGGTATGCCGTCGTGGTGTCGTCGAAGGTGCCGCCCGAGATCGTGGCCCAGCTCAACGCGATCCTGACCAAGGCGCTCAAGGCGCAAGAGGTGCAGGCGGCCTACGCCCAGCAGGGCATGGAGACGATCGCCAGCACTGAGGCAGAGGCGGCGGCCCACATCGCCCGCGAGACCGAGGTCTGGAAGAAGGTCATCGCCGACGCCGGCATCCGGCTGGAGTGACGCGCGTTCCGGACCGAAGCCGGGGTGACCAATATTGGACAGTGCGGCACGGCCTGTCGGCCTAAGATTGCCGACGCCGACGATGGCCATGGGACGTATCGACGGCCGCATCGCCGTGAGGGCGAAAAATGTTCACTGGAATCCGCCAGGCCATTCTACCGCTGGCCCTGCGACGCCTGCATCGCAAGGACGACTTGCAGCGTGCCTGTCTTCTGATCGAAACGCTAGCCCTGCACTGGCGGGATCGCCAACCGTTGCAATTGCTCATCGTGGCGCCGGCGCGTGACGAGCACTTCATCCGCGCCAGGTTGCCGACGCTGGCGGGTGTGACCGTCACGGTGCGCCCTGAAAGCGACTTCTTCTCGCCCTTCAGCCGTTACTTCATGTTGACCGGGTGGTTTCGTCAACAGATCGTCAAGCTCTACGTGCCGTCGAGGCTTGGGTTCGCCGGCTACCTCACGCTCGATTCCGATGTGGTCTGCGTCGACGATTTCGACGCCATGACGTTCGTGCACGATGGTCGGGCTTTGTCACGCTGGGAGCCCAAGGGCCATCACGCTTGGTGGCAGCGCGCCGCCCGGATGGCCGGCGTTCCCTATGACGCCGGACATCATGGCCTGTCGGTCACGCCCAACATCCTCCACGGCGACCTTGCCACCCAGGCGTTGGCGCATTTTCACTCCGGGGCGGTCGACGCAGTGACCACGTTGGGCGTCGAGGTGATCCGGCGGCTCGGCACGATCCCGTGGACAGAGTACTCGCTCTACACCAGCGTCGCCGAGCGCAACGGCAACCTATTCGAGTATCATGTCCATTGGGACCCCTGCTATTTCGCGGCAACCCAACTTGTTTCCGAGCGGTCGTGCGTCTGGGAAGCCGGCGACTTCGAGCGGCTGGCGCGCCTGTCCAAGGGCACGGACCCCGGCGGCAAGTTCATCATCGTGCAAAGCCATGCGCGCATCCCCGTCGAGCAGGTGCGCGCGTACTGCCTGGGCTTTGCGGCCTGACTGAAAGCGCTCCTTGTGTGGGGAATCCCACATGATTCGACCTGGAAGCATCTCAAGATGCAAGCCTCGGTTCGACCAGGAGGCGCTCCATGGTCCGAGACGAACGAGGCATGCGACGAGCCGGCGCGATCGTCGGCACGGCGCTCGTGCTGGGCGGCATCTACGTTGCCTTGGCGCCGCGGCCGTCGCCGGCGGCGGCTGGCTGGCATGTGCCGGCTGAAGCGATCGACCCTGTGCTGCTCGAACGGCGCGCCGAAGCGGCGCTGGAACGCTGGCGTCCGCCGCATGAGATCGACGACGAGCCGGCGAACCTCGAGAACGCCGGGCCGATCGATGCCCACGACGGCCTCTATGTCGGCATGGTGACCACAAGGGCGGATGGTCGCGTCGTCACCATCAAGCTCAAGGTGACCAACGGCATCGGCTCGGGAACGCAGATCCAGCGCGAATGCGGCATGGCGCCGATCACGCTCAGGGTCTCGTCCGCGGGCAACGTCACCGGCCTGGCGCTGATGTTCAGCTCGACCTGCCTCAAGACGGAGATGGCGATCCGGGGCCGCGCCATCGGCGGCACGCTTCAGCTCCGGCTGGGCAACCAGTATCTGGAGCTGTCCAAGCCTTAAGCACATTCCGTATTCAGACTCCTCTCCCCCGTTAGGGCCCGTTAGGGGGAGAGGTGGGGTGAGGGGGTTACAGACAACCTTCGAAGCCCCCTCACCTAGCCTCTCCCCCTAGCGGGGGAGAGGAATCCAGACGCAGCAGCGGAACCAGCAGCAGCGCGAATGCGGTCGAGGCGGCGGAGACGATGATGAGCGGTCCCAGCTGCGCATCGAACACGCGGTCGTAGAGCCAGGCGCCGGCGGTGCTGGAGCAGATTTCCGCAAGATTCATGATCGACATGAGCCCGGCGAACGCAAAGCCCTCGGCGCGTTTTGGACAGTAGTCGGCGGCGAGCGTGAGCGAGGCGATGGTGGCGATCATCATGGCGACGCCGTTGGCGAAGTTCACGACCGCCGCGGTGACCGGGTCGGCCAGCAGCAGGAACGAGGCCACCGACACCGCCAGGAGCACGATGCTGAGGGTGAGCAGCGTCTTTGAGCTCATGCCACGCAGCAGGAAGCGATGCACGAGGGCGCCGGCGATCCAGCCGGCCGAGGCGATCGCGCCCAGGATGCCAATGTAGCTCTGCGAGAACTTGAGCTCGTCGGTCATGAAGTAGTAGAGCGGCGTGCCGAAGCCGGGCGCGAAGGAATAGAGGAACAGGAAGAGGGCGACGATGTAGAGCTTGGCCGACCTCGACGCCGCCACGAGGCTCTGGAAGGTGCGCCGCATTTCCTGCCCGCTTGCGCCCACCTTCTTCTCGTCGAGCAGGAACAGCGACGCCAGCACGACGGCGATGGGCGCGACGGCGGCGATGGCTGCGGCGATTTGCAAGGCGGAGAGGGCGGGCAGGGCCTCGATCAGCGCACCGCCGGCGAACGAGCACGCCATGATGGCGATGTAGAACCACAGCCACTGCTGGCTGACGAAGCTGCTGCTGAGGCGGAAGGCCTGGCCGTTCTCCGCCAGCAGGGCGCCGCACAGGGTGCTGGCGGTGGCCATGGCGTAGGCGGTGAGCAGCAGCGGCAGGGCGAACGCTGCGGGATCGGCCTGCCGGGCGATGACGGCATAGCCGCCGACCGCACAGAGGCTGGCGATGATCAGGTAGCTCTTGCGGCGATAGCCGAACAGCGGGACGAAATCGGAGACCAGGCCGAAGACCGGCTTGATGACCCACGGGAAGTTGAGGACCGCGAAATAGGCGGCGACCTGCAGCGCCGTCCAGCCGGTCTCCTTCAGATAGTGCGTCAGCGGCTGGTAGATGATGCCGACGCGCGCCTGGCCGATGCCCTCGACGAGATAGACGATGGCGAAGAAGAGCATGAGCCGGCTGACATGCCGGTCATCCTCCGCCGTTCGCGAGGGCGCGCTGGGTGTCAGGCCAGGACTCAGGGCAGGATCGCTTCGCCCTCGATCTCGACCTTGGCCTGCGGATCGATCAAGGCCGAAACCTGGACCAGGGTCATGGCCGGGAAGTGCTTGCCGAGGGTGCCGCCCCAGGCCGCGGCGATCGCCGGACCGGCGGCGTTGAACTCGGCGATGTCGGTCACATAGGCGCGCAGCGCCACCAGGTGCTGCGGCTCGCCGCCCGCGGCCCTCAGCACGGTCACGACGTTGCCCAGCGCCACGCGCCATTGTGTGCCGGCGTCCGTGCCGGGCGGGATGTGCGACTGGCCGGGCTCGCGGCCGATCTGTCCCGCGATGCGCACGCTCTTGGTGCCCTTGGCGACGACGGCATGCGAGAAGCCGCGCGGCCGCGGCCAGCCGTCGGGCAGGATCGGCGTATAGGCGATGTCGCTCATGACTAAATCTCCTCTCAGGCCACCGCCGAGGGCTGGCCGGCGGCCGGCGCCGGCCCACGATCGGCGCTCAGCATGACGCCTTCGTAGCCCTTGGCCGCCACGCTGTTGATCACGTTCACGTACTTGGGCGCGCCGCCGTTGTAGACCAGGTAGCGGATGGTGCCCTGCTCGTGGCCCGGCACATTGGAGTTGTAGCCGGTGAACCACGACTTGGCCTTGCGCATCAGCATCATGGCGTACATGTCGACGACGTGCTTGGTCCAGCGCTGCTCGGCCGGCTCGGTCGCCTCGGCCTTGCTGTAGCCCTTGGCCTGCATGTACTCGAGCAGGTCGGCGCACCAGTTGACGCCGGTCTCGATGCCGCGCGGATAGTTGGTCGAGGCCGAGCCGCTTTGCGGGCCGGCCGGCATCAGCATGTTGGGGAAGCCGTGGATCATCATGCCGAGGTAGGTCGAGATGGAGGTGCGCCACTTGTCGGCAAGCTTCACGCCGCCCGCGCCCTGGATGTCGATCTTGTCGAAGGCGCCGGTGATGGCGTCGAAGCCCGTGGCGTAGACGATGATGTCGAACTCGTAGTCGCGCTCGGTCGTGCGCAGGCCCTTCTCGGTGACGCGCACCAGCGGCGTCTCGCTGATGTCGACCAGCCGGACGTTGGGCCGGTTGAACGCCTCGAAGTAGTTGGTCTCCATCGGCACGCGCTGCACGCCGAAGCCGTGGTCGCGCGGGATCAGCTTCTCGGCGACCTTGGGATCCTTGACCCGCCGGCGGATGCGCTGGGCGATGTACTCGGAGAACTCGGCATTGGCCTTCTCGTCGGTAAAGATCTCGCGGAAGTTCGCCAGCCAGATGCCGAAGCCCGGCCCGTCGTAGAGCTTGTCCCACAGTGCCAGCCGCTCCTCGCGGCTCACGTCGAAGAAGCCGCGGCGGTCGGGCTCGTGCACGAAGCCGCCGGGCGAGCGCGCGCAGGCGGCGAAGATCTCGTCGTAGCGGCGGCGGATGTCGGCCATCTCGCTTTCCGAGATCGGCCCGTTGTTGAGCGGACAGCTCCAGTTCGGCCGGCGCTGGAAGACGGTGAGCTCGCCCACCTTGTCGGCGATCTCGCCGATCACCTGGATGCCGGTGGCGCCGGTGCCGATCACGGCGACGCGCTTGCCCGCCATGTCGACGGGCTCGTGCGGCCAGTGGAAGGTATGGAACGAGCGGCCCTTGAAGCTCCCCATGCCCTCGAGCTTGGGCAGGGTCGGCATCGACAGCAGCCCGAGCGTCAGGATCAGGAAGCGGCAGGTGAGCTCGCGCCCGTCGGAGACGCTGACATGCCACAGGTTCTCGGCCTCGTCGTAGCGCGCGCTGTCGACCTGGCAATTGAACTGCATGTACTGGCGCAGGCCGAACTTGTTGGCGACGCGGTTGAGGTAGCGCAGGTTCTCGGGCTGGCCGGAGAAGTGCTCCTTCCAGTGCCATTCGTCCAGAAGCTCGCGCGAGAAGGAGTAACCGTAGGTCCAGCTCTCCGAATCGAAGCGCGCTCCAGGGTAGCGGTTCCAGTACCAGGTGCCGCCGAGATCGCCGCCGGCCTCGAGCACGGTGGCCTCGATGCCGAGGTCGACCAGGCGCTTGATCTGGTAGATGCCGGCGACGCCCGCGCCGACGACAATGGCTTCGTGGTGCTGGTGCTGCTTCATGGTGGGTAGTCTGGCACGAAAACCAAGGGGCAAGCACCCAGGGATACGCCGTCGCCGCGGGCTCGCGATGCGAACTTGATCGCCCGTCGGGGCGCGGCCTCTCCGGCCTACGGTGGCGCCGGCGCGGCGATGCTGTCGCGCGCCCGGTCGATTTCGGCGACGCGTGCCTTGAAGCGCGCGAGGTCCTTGCCGGCAAGCCGGGAGCGCTGCGCCGTGCGCGCCATGCTGAGGGGATCGACCGGCCGGCCGTTGCGATGCAACTCGAAATGGAGATGCGGGCCGGTCGACAGGCCGCTGCTGCCGACGAAGCCGATGACCTGGCCCTGCCGCACGCGCGCACTGCGCCGCACGCCCGGCGCGATGCGCGACAGGTGCGCGTATCCCGTCGCCAGCCCGTCCGAATGGCCGATCTTGACCCACCGGCCGTAGCCGCCGTTGGGGCCGGCTTCGATGACGCGGCCAGCGCCGGCGGCCAGGATCGGCGTGCCGGGAGGTGCGGCGAAGTCGATGCCGGCATGCAGGCGGGTGAATCTCAGCACCGGATGATGGCGCATGCCGAAGCGCGAGGAGATGCGGCTCATGTTGAGCGGCGTGCGCAGCAGTGCCTTGACGACGCTCTCGCCCTCGCTGTTGTAGAAGAACTCCTCGCCGTCGTGCGGCTTGAAGCGGTAGATGCTGTAGCTCTGCTCACCGCCGCCGGTGGTCAGCGCGGCCCACAGCACGCGGCCGGCATCGACCGGCCAGCCGTCGCTGGTCCAGGCCTGCTCGATCAGCACGTCGAAGCGGTCGCCGACCTTGATGTCGTGCTGGAAGTTCACGTCCCAGGAAAACGCGCGCAGCATTTCCACCAGTGCCGGCCGCGGCACGCCGGCCGCCTCGGCGCTGTTGATCACCGAGCCATCGACAGTCCCCGCGGTGCGCTGCAGCTTGGCCACGGTCTCGTAGACCTGCTCTTCGACGCTGAAGTCACCGCTGTCGTCGCGCTCGAGCGTGATCTCGCGGCGCGGCTCAGGCCGGATCGCGAGTGCCATCAGAAGCGGCTCGTCGGCGCCTTCCGCAGGCCCCAGCTTCACGGTGATTTCCTGGCCGACGGGCAATCGGTTGAGGCGCACGCGCGACTTCAGGGCCACGATGGCATTGCTGACATCTTTCGCGGCGATGCCGAGCCCATGCAGGGCGCCGGCGACAGTGCCGCCCTTCTTCAGTCGTGCGGAGGTCTCGACGACGGCAGGGACCGGCATCGCCGCCTGCGGCTCTGAAGCCGGCGCCCCGGCAGGCAAACCCATTTCCGGGGCGGCCGCCGCCGCAGCAGCGGTGTCGTCAGGCGGCGGCGCTTCCTGCAATGCCAGCGCTTGCGGCTCGGGAATCGGCGTGCCTGCTTCGGGATTCGTGTCCGGCGCGTCGGCTATCTGCGGCGCAGGGGCCTCGACTTCGGCGGACACAGACGGCGGCAGCGGATCGCGCGGCGCCAGCCAGATCAACCCGCCCACGAGAACAAGCCCGCCCAGGAGGATGCCGACCGTTCGCTTTGTATCGCCGGCTGCAGCGGGCTTGCGGATCTGCACGAAAGTGGGAGAGGTGCGAGGAGATGAAGAGTTCACAATGCGTTGTGGCGCGGGGCCTTCATCGAGCATCTCGCGTTCCTTGAGGGGTCAGAGGATCGGGCGTCCGGTCGTCTTGGTCTTGTGTCGTGGGAAAGTCGCAACACCTGTTGTCTGCGATTTTCCGCGGCGAAGATTTAGCCAAGAACTTGGCAGCAATGTGATCGCGTGAGGGCTGAGTCAAAATCGCGGAGGATAACCGTCGACGTCACTCATGACCGCGCCGCCATTGCCAGGGTGCGATGCACTTGTGACCGTGCACGCCGCGTCGGGCCGACGTCGCGGCGTCCTCCTGGGTGATGTAGCGTGCCGAATAGGGAACGAAGGCGAGCGCATATCCGCCGGTGACCATGGCGGCGCCGAGATCGATGCCGTCGGCTCGGCAGATCGCCGCGATTTCGTGGTCGAACTCGCCCATCCGCGTCGTGCAGCTGACCTCCTTCGTGCCGATCAGCTCGCCCAGATAGTCGCGTGCCTCGCGCCCGGCGGGCCAGCCGTCGGCGCAGACCTGTCGAAGTTCGGGCGCGTCGATGCCGTGCAATCGGAAGATCGTGCCCTTGAGGTCGATGGTGTCGCCGTCGACGACGGTTTGGCCAGTGGCAGGCAGGCCGAGGACGAGGGCGGTGGCGACAATACCGAGCGAGAGTCCCTTCCTGGTCATCGACTTC